>JASMHE010000014.1 GCA_030750865.1 Alphaproteobacteria bacterium | reverse complement strand
AGATGGTTATGCCTGGCGACAACGCGAACTTTGAAGTTGAACTGATTGCGCCGATCGCGATGGACGAAGGTCTTCGTTTTGCGATCCGTGAAGGTGGCCGTACAGTCGGTGCCGGCGTCGTCGGAAAAATTATCGAGTAATTGTTTGAAAAGGTAAGGACAAAGCTATGGATACCCAAAGCATCAGAATTCGATTGAAAGCTTTTGATCACCGTGTCTTGGATACGTCAACAGCGGAAATCGTGAACACAGCAAAGCGTACAGGTGCGAGCGTTCGCGGTCCTGTTCCGTTGCCGACACGTACCGAGAAATTTTCGGTGAACCGTAGCCCGCACGTGAACAAGAATTCGATGGAGCAGTTCGAAGTTCGTACACACAAAAGATTGATGGATGTTGTTGAGCCAACACCGCAGACAATTGATGCGTTGATGAAGCTCGACCTTCCGGCTGGTGTGGATGTTGAAATCAAGATTATGGATCAAGTGATTGCTGCATAATTGTTAAGCGAAGTTGAGGAATAGAAAGATGAGAACAGGCATTATTGCACGTAAAGAAGGAATGACACGGGTCTTTGATGAAGACGGCCGTCACGTTCCGGTGACAGTGCTGAAGATTGATAATTGCCAGGTTGTGGCCGTGCGCACAGAAGAGAAGGATGGCTATGTTGCTGTTCAACTTGGTGCCGGTGCAGCGAAAGCAAAGAGAACATCAAAAGCAATGCGCGGACATTTCGCAAAGTCGAAAGTCGAGCCAAAGAAGAAAATGGCTGAATTCCGTGTTGCGCAGGATAACGTTCTTGAGGTTGGCGCAGAGCTTGGTTCAAACCACTTTGTTCCTGGTCAGTTCGTTGATGTTCAGGGCACATCAATCGGTAAAGGTTTTGCCGGTGCGATGAAGCGTCACAACTTTGGCGGTCTGGAAGCAACACACGGTGTTTCGATTTCGCACCGTTCACACGGTTCGACAGGTCAGTGTCAGGATCCGGGTAAAGTTTTCAAAGGTAAGAAAATGGCCGGTCATCTTGGTGATGCGACAACAACTGTACAAAGCTTGCAAGTTGTTGCTGTTGACGAAGAAGAAAACCTGATCCTTGTCAAAGGTGCGGTCCCTGGCAGTAAGTCAGCTTGGGTTCTTGTGAAAGATGCTGTGAAAAAGGCGCTTCCTGAAGAAGCCCCATTGCCAGCAGGTCTTCGCACAGAACAGACGCCCGCTGCTGAGCAGGATGATGTTGCAGAAGATGCAGTAGAAGAAACAAAAGCAGAAACAGACGCCCCGGTAGAAGAAAAGGCAGAAGAAGCAAAAGCAGATGATGCTGCTTCCGAAGCACCGGCTGCAGATGATGCTGCTAACGAAGAAAAAAAAGGTGAGTAACGATGAAAGTTGCTGTGAAGACATTGGAAAATAAAGACGCTGGCGAGCTGACACTGGATAAGTCGGTTTTCGGTGTTGAGGTTCGTGCCGATATTCTGCATCGCATGGTAAACTACCAGCTTGCAAAACGTCGCACAGGTGCGCACAAAACAAAGCAGCGCGGTGAGATTGCCGGTACAGGTAAAAAACCGTGGGCACAAAAAGGCACAGGCCGTGCCCGTGCTGGTGACCTAAAGCGTCCTCAGGATCGTGGTGGCGGAACAGTGTTTGGTCCGGTTGTACGTGATCATTCATTCGAATTGCCAAAGAAAATCCGTAAGCTTGCGCTGAAGATGGCTTTGTCATCAAAGGGCAGTGAAGGCAAATTGATTGTTCTTGATGATGCGGTTGCAAAATCACACAAAACAAAAGCAATGGCTGATGCGCTGAAGAAACTGGGCGTTGAGTCTGCTGTGATTGTTGGCGGCGAAGATGTTGACGTGAACTTTGCACGTGCAACAGCAAACTTGCCACGTATTGATGTGACATCATCAAACGGTGCAAACGTTTATGACATTCTGCGTCGTGACACATTGGTTCTGACAAAACAGGCCGTGAACGACCTGACAGAAAAGTTGAAAGGATAAGGAAATGGCTGCGAAGAAGACAACAAAGAAAGCTGAAGCACAGCCCTGGATGTATGACGTTATCCGTAAGCCTGTTGTGACTGAAAAGTCTATGATGGGATCTGAACACGGTCAGGTTACATTCGTTGTGCCTATGTCTGCGACAAAACCACAAGTAAAAGAAGCTGTTGAAGTTCTTTTCGGTGTAACAGTTACAGGCGTGAACACACTGATCCGCAAAGGTAAAAACAAGCGCACACGCGGCATTATGGGCCGTCGTAGCGACTTCAAAAAAGCAATTGTGACGTTGGAAGACGGTCAAACAATTGATATCGGAACTGGTGTATAAGAGAAGAATTTAAAAAGAGAGTTGAAAGGCAAAAGCAATGGCTTTGAAAACATATAACCCAACATCTCCCGGACGTCGCCAGCTGGTTACAGTTGAGCGCAGTGATATCTGGAAAGGCAAGCCTGAAAAAGGTCTTGTTGAAGGTAAGACGAAATCGGGTGGCCGTAACAATAAAGGCCGCGTGACATCACGTCACCGTGGTGGTGGACACAAACAGAAATACCGTATCATTGACTGGAAGCGTCAGAACTTCGGTGTTGAAGGCACAGTCGAGCGTTTGGAATATGATCCGAACCGTACGGCATATATTGCGCTTGTAACATTTGAAGGTGGCGAGAAGCGTTACATCCTTGCGCCGCAACGTTTGCAAGCCGGTGACAAAGTTGTTGCTGCTGAAAAAGCTGACGTGAAGCCGGGCAACGCGATGTTCCTGAAGAACATGCCTGTCGGTACAATTGTTCACAATATTGAAATGAAGCCAGGTAAAGGTGGACAGCTTTGCCGTGCAGCTGGTACATATGCGCAGCTTGTTGGTCGTGACCAGGGTTATGCGCAAATTAAACTGACATCAGGCGAACTTCGTTTGGTCCGTCAGGAATGCATGGCAACAGTTGGTGCGGTTTCAAACCCGGACAACATGAACACAAACAAGGGTAAAGCCGGTCGTAATCGTTGGCTTGGTAAACGCCCACATGTTCGTGGTGTTGTTATGAACCCGATCGATCACCCACACGGTGGTGGTGAAGGCCGTACATCAGGTGGTCGCCATCCGGTAACACCCTGGGGTAAACCGACAAAAGGTTACAAAACACGTAAGAATAAAGCGACAGACAAGTATATTCTTCGTCGTCGTAAGAGCAAAAAGAAGAAATAATTTAGGACGTTTAAGGAGTTAAACATATGGCACGTAGTGTTTGGAAAGGACCATTTGTAGACCGCCATCTTCTGAAGAAGGTTGAAGGTGTGTTGCAGAGCGGTAAGAAAGAAGTGATCAAAACATGGTCACGCCGTTCAACGATTCTGCCTCAATTTGTCGGTTTGACATTTGGTGTACATAACGGAAAGAAATTCATTCCTGTTCTTGTGACAGACCAGATGATCGGTCACAAGCTTGGTGAATTTGCCCCAACACGCACTTACTCCGGTCACGGTGATAAGAAAGCCAAGAAATAGGAGCATGAAAGATGGGACAAGCTGCGAATAAAAAGAAACAGGCTGCGAATGAAGCACGTGCTTATGCGAAGTATATTCGTACAAGCCCGAGCAAGCTGAACCTGGTTGCGGAAACAATCCGTGGTCAGAAAGCTGACAAGGCCCTTGTTGATCTGGAATTTAACCGTCGCCGCGTTTCGAACGAGGTGAAGAAGGTTCTGCAATCTGCTGTTGCAAACGCAGAGAACAACCACGGTTTGGATGTTGACCGCCTTTACGTTGCGGAAGCAACGGTCGGAAAGTCAATTGTGATGCGTCGCTTTAAGGCACGTGCGCGTGGCCGTGCAGCGGGAATTGAGAAGTTTTTTAGCCGCCTGACAATCGTTGTGCGCGAGAAAGAGGAATAAGGAGTTATTATGGGACAGAAAGTTAACCCAATCGGATTACGCGTCGGTATCAACAGAACATGGGACTCCCGTTGGTTCTCTGATAGAGACTATGCAGATAAGCTGATCGCTGATTTGAAACTGCGTGACTACATCAAAGATCGCCTGAAAGCCGCTGGTATCAGCAAGGTTGTCATTGAGCGCGCTGCGCAGAACACAACAATCAGCATCTATACAGCACGTCCTGGTGTCATCATCGGTAAAAAAGGTGCTGATATCGAAACATTGCGCACAGACTTGTCACGTCGTGCGGGCGGGCCGGTTTCTCTGAACATTATCGAGATCCGTAAGCCTGAGCTTGACGCACAGCTTGCAGCCGAAGGCGTTGCACAGCAGCTTGAGCGTCGTGTCTCTTTCCGCCGCGCAATGAAGCGTGCGGTTCAATCTGCACAGCGTTTCGGTGCGGAAGGTGTTCGTATCGCCGTATCCGGCCGTTTGGGCGGTGCTGATATTGCGCGTACGGAATGGTATCGCGAAGGCCGCGTGCCGCTGCATACATTGCGTGCCGATCTGGATTACGGTACAGCCGAAGCACTGACAACATACGGTATTATCGGTGTGAAGATCTGGATCTACAAAGGCGATATTTTGGAGCATGATCCGATGGCACGTGATAAGCGTGTACAGGATGCACAAACAGGTGGCGCTCCGGCGGGGAACCGTTCGAAGTAAGCGATAGGTTTAAAAGTTAATTCTAAAAAAAGAGTGAAAGACGATGTTAAGTCCAAAGAAAACAAAATTTAGAAAGCAGCATAAGGGCCGTATTCACGGTAACGCCAAAGGCGGAACAGCGTTGAACTTTGGTCAGTTCGGCTTGAAGGCCTTGCAGCCTGAGCGTGTGACTGCACGCCAGATTGAGGCGGCTCGTCGTGCCATGACACGTCACATGAAACGTCAGGGTAAAGTTTTTATTCGCATTTTTCCTGATGTTCCTGTAACAAAGAAGCCCCTCGAGGTTCGTCAGGGTAAAGGTAAGGGGTCTGTCGATCATTGGGCTTGCCGTGTGAAACCAGGTCGTATCCTGTTTGAACTTGATGGTGTAACAGAGCCGGTGGCCCGTGAAGCCCTTTCACTTGCTGCGGCGAAGTTGCCGGTTAAAACAAAATTTGTTGCGCGTGTTGGCGGTTAATAAAGACATCGCGTAAGGAGAAGAAAAATGAAAGCTGAAGATTTAAGAGCAAAATCTGTCGATGAGTTGAAAAAAGAACTTCTGGGTCTGAAAAAAGAGCAGTTTAACCTGCGCTTCCAGTTGTCTCAGGGCCAACTCAGTAATACGGCACAACTGAAAAGCGTTCGTCGCGATGTTGCGCGTGTGAAAACAGTGCTTGCTGAAATGAAAGATGGTGCTGATGCAAAAGCGACAGCCAAGAAAGCACCGGCGAAGAAAACAACTGCCAAGTCGAAGAAAAGCGACAAGGCTGCATAAGAAAAGATAATAGGAGTTAGCAAGATGCCACGCCGTATATTGGAAGGAAATGTCGTTAGCGACAAAATGGACAAGACTGTAACTGTTCTTGTTGAACGTCGTTACAAGCACCCTGTGTACAAGAAGTATGTGAAGCAGACAGATAAGTTTGCTGCGCATGATGAAACGAACAACGTAAAAGTTGGTGACCGCGTTCGCATCGAAGAGTGTTCACCGATTTCCAAGCGTAAAAGCTGGCGTGTGATCACAGATGGTGCTGCTGCGTCTGCGACAGAGCCGAAGAAAGAGGCCGCAAAGAAAAAGCCTGCTGCGAAGAAGACCGAAGAGAAAAAAGCAGCGCCGGCGAAAAATCCTGCGGCAAAGAAACCGGCAGCAAAGAAGACAACCGAGAAAAAAGCGGCAGAGAAGAAACCTGCTGCGAAGAAAACAACTGCAAAGAAGACGACTGCAAAGAAGTCTGAAACGAAGAAGGACGCGTAAGACATGATACAGGTAGAATCAAGACTTGATGTCGCGGATAACAGCGGTGCGAAGCAAGTCCAGTGCATCAAAGTGCTGGGTGGTTCCAAACGCCGTTTTGCGAGAATTGGTGACACGATTGTTGTGTCTGTGAAAGATGCTATTCCACGTGGCCGCGTGAAAAAAGGCGGCGTGTATACAGCTGTGATCGTAAGAACCAAAAAAGGATTGAAGCGCCATAATGGTGAAGAAATCCGTTTTGATACCAATGCTGTTGTATTGGTGAACAAACAAAAAGAGCCGATCGGAACTCGTGTTTTCGGACCTGTTACGCGTGAATTGCGTCAGGAAGGTTTCATGAAGATCATCTCTTTGGCTCCGGAGGTACTATAAGATGGCTGCGAAACAAAAAGTAAAAATCAAAAAGGGCGATCAGGTTATTGTGATCGCAGGTAAAGACAAGGGTGCAAAAGGCGAAGTTCTTCAGGTTCTTCCTGCGGAAAGCCGTGTGCTGGTACAAGGTGTGAATGTTGTAACAAAACACCAAAAGCCAACACAAGTGAACCCGCAAGGTGGTTTGAATAAGGTTGAAAAACCGATTCATGTATCAAACATTGCCTTGCTTGATCCGAAAGAAGGACAAGCAACGCGCGTCGGGTACAAAACCTTGAAAGATGGTAAAAAGGTTCGCTTTGCGAAGAAGTCTGGCGAGACTGTAGAATAAACTGGATTGTATGAATAAGGAAAAAAGCTATGCAACCGCGTTTTAAAGAGAAGTATGAAAATAATTTGAAAGCCGCTTTGAAAGAAAAGTATGGCTACACGAATGACAATCAGATTCCGAAACTGGAAAAGATCGTCCTGAACATGGGTGTCGGCGAAGCTGCTGCCAACCGTGGTCTGATTGACGGTGCTGTTGAAGACATGACATTGATCGCAGGTCAAAAGCCTGTTGTCACAAAAGCGCGCATGTCAAACGCATCATTCAAAATTCGTGAAGAGCAGGCAATCGGTGTGAAAGTCACATTGCGCCGTGAGCGTATGTATGAATTTCTGGACCGTCTGGTAACAATCGCGTTGCCGCGCGTTCGTGACTTCCGTGGTATTAAGGGCAAAAGCTTTGATGGACGCGGTAACTATGCGATGGGCGTTAAAGAACACATTATCTTCCCTGAGATCGAGTACGACAAAGTCGACCAGATCCGTGGCTTGGATATCGTGATCTGTACAACGGCGAAGACAGACGAAGAAGCAAAAGAGTTGCTTCGCGGGTTTGATCTGCCGTTCCAGAGCTAAGGTAATTTGAACTTTAAATACATGAACACATAAACAAGAAGTGAGATAAAAATGGCGAAAGTCAGTGCAGTACAAAGAAACGAGAAGCGTCGCAGAATGGCAAAAAGCCTTTCTAAGAAGCGTGCATCTTTGAAAGCAACTATTTATAACAAAGAGCTGCCAATGGAAGAGCGCTTCCAGGCAACATTGAAGCTTGCGGAATTGCCACGCAACTCTGCAGAGAACCGTATTCGTAACCGTTGTGCGCTTACTGGACGTCCACGTGGTTTCCACGGGAAATTCAAACTGTCCAGAGTGTTACTTCGTGAACTTGCATCACGTGGCGAACTGCCGGGTGTAACCAAGTCTAGCTGGTAAGGAGACAAGAACAATGACAATGAGTGATCCTTTAGGAGATATGCTGGCGCGTATTAAAAACGGCCAGAGAGCAACAAAGAGCGTAATTAACTGCCCGGCGTCAAAGCTGAAGGCCAGTGTTCTTGAGGTTCTTAAGAGTGAAGGTTATATCCGTGGCTATTCTGTTGTTGATACAGAGAACAACAAAAAAGAGCTGCGTATTGAACTTAAATATGATCAGGGCCAACCTGTGATCCAGATGTTGGATCGCGTGTCGAAGCCGGGTCTGCGCGTTTATCATGGCGCCAATGATCTGCCGAAGACATATAACGGTCTTGGTGTAACAGTTATTTCAACACCGAAAGGCGTTATGCCTGATTACGCGGCGCGTTCGCAAAATGTTGGTGGTGAAGTTCTGTGTCAGGTCTTCTAAGAAGCGTTGACGTAGAAAACAAAGTAGAGAAGGACGAAGAAAATGTCACGATTGGCGAGAAACCCGGTTCCGGTTCCATCAGCAGTTACTGTTGAAGTGAACGGACAAGATGTGAAAGCAAAAGGCCCGAAAGGTGAAATGTCATATAGCGTTCACCCACAGGTGACTGTTGCTTTGCTTGATGGTGAAGAAGGCAAACTGTTGAAAGTTGACCCAACGAAAAAGTCACAAGATGTTCTGGCCCAGTGGGGTACATCATGGGCACAGCTGCGCAACCTTATGACCGGTGTGAATGACGGTTTTGTAAAAGAACTTGAAATCGTCGGTGTTGGTTACCGTGCAAATGTACAAGGACAAGACCTTGTGTTGTCACTTGGCTTTTCACATGAGGTACGCTACCCGATTCCGCAAGGCATTACGATTACTGTCGAGCAGAACACACAGGTGAAGATCGAAGGTATCGATAAGCAGGTTGTCGGACAGGTTTCTGCCGAGATCCGTAGCTATCGTCCGCCGGAGCCTTATAAAGGCAAGGGTGTTCGTTACAAGGATGAATACATCCTGCGTAAAGAAGGTAAGAAGAAATAATTAAGACAAGACTGTAAATAAGGATTAGACCGATGTCAGTTAAATTGAATTCAAGTGAACGCCGTACATATCGCACACGCAATAAGCTGCGCCGTGTGAACATCGAGCAAAACGCCGTACGCGAAGTACGTCCGCGTTTGTCCGTGGCACGTTCAAACAAACAGATTTATGCGCAGATCATTGACGATGTGAAAGGTGTGACGCTTGCGTCTGCATCTTCAAAAGATCCCGAGCTGAAATTGAAAAAAGGCTGGGATGTGGATGCTGCTCAGAAAGTTGGCAAACTGGTTGCCGCACGTGCAAAGAAAGCAGGTGTCGAGCTTGTACAGTTTGACCGTGGACAATATCGTTATCATGGCCGTGTGAAAGCATTGGCTGAGGGAGCCCGTGAAGGCGGACTTCAATTTTAAGGCATTAAAGAGAAGGATTAAATTATGGCTCGTCCTGCAGAAAAACAAGAACAAGAATTCATTGAGCGTTTGGTTGGTATCAACCGCGTGGCAAAAGTGATCAAAGGTGGTCGCCGCTTTGCATTCTCTGCGCTGATGGTGGTCGGTGACGGCAAAGGCCGCGTCGGTTTCGGCATCGGTAAAGCACGTGAAGTTCCTGAAGCTGTGCGCAAAGCAACAGAACAGGCAAAACGCAACATGATCCGCGTTCCACTGCGCGAAGCACGCACACTGCACCATGATGTGCATGGTCGTGATGGCGCCGGTCGCGTCTTCTTGCGTGCGGCTCCGGCTGGTACGGGGATCATCGCAGGTGGTCCGCTCCGTGCGATTTTCGAAGCACTTGGCGTACAGGATGTTGTCGCGAAGGCGATTGGGTCAAACAACTCATTCAGCATGGTGAACGCAACATTTGATGCGATGAAAAACATGCAGAGCCCACGCCAGATTGCAGCGCGTCGCGGCAAAAAAGTGAGTGATATTGTTGCAGGTCGTGATACGGATCCAAGTGATGCGCCGGCTGCGGCTACGGAAGAATAAGGTTAAAGCCTGATAAGGAGTAAGATCGATGGCTGAAGAAAAGAAAACAACAGCGAAAAAAGCACCGGCGAAGAAAACAGCCGCAAAAAAGCCTGCTGCAAAGACAACAGCAGCAAAGAAAGAAGCACCGGCCAAGAAAGCCGCTGCACCGAAGAAAGCTGCTGCGAAAAAGCCTGCCGGTAAAACGGTAAAAGTGACACAGATCGGTAGCCCTGCAGGCCGTAAGGCATGGCAGCGCAAGACATTGATCGGTCTTGGCCTGAATAAAATGCACAAAACACGTGAACTTGAAGATACACCGTCTGTTCGCGGCATGATTAACAAGGTCTCTCACTTGGTGAAGGTTGAAGACGTCGCGTAAGGGATCGTCGAACAATCCAATACATGAATGAATAAGGAATAGAGCAATGAAACTGAATGAATTGAAACCACAAGAAGGATCCGTTAAAGAGCGCACACGCGTTGGTCGCGGTATCGGTTCTGGTAAAGGCAAAACATCCGGTAAAGGTCAAAAAGGTCAAAAATCACGTACAGGCGTTGCGATCAAAGGCTTTGAGGGTGGTCAAATGCCATTGTACCGTCGTTTGCCAAAACGTGGCTTTAACAACATCTTTGGCAAGAAATATGCAGAGCTGACATTGGGCCGTCTGCAGGAAGCCATTGATTCAAAGGCAATCGATCCGAAGAAGACACTGGATTGTGAAACATTGATGGCTGCAAAAGTTGCACGTCGCAAGCCTGATGGCGTTCGCGTTATCGGCGGCGGTGAGCTGAAAGCCAAAGTCACACTGAAAATCGCCGGTGTATCCGGTCCTGCAAAAGAACAAATCGAAAAAGCAGGCGGCAGTGTTGAAGTTGTTGTTCCTGAAGATGCAGCGGAAAAAGCGGCTGCGAAGAAAGGAAAAGCGACAGCAAAAGCGAAAAAAGGTGCGCCGAAGAAACGCGCTGAAAAGAAAGCCAAAGCATCTAAAAAGAAGTAAGGCATTTCTGCTTATAGAATTCAAAAGCCCGCTCTTTGTAGCGGGCTTTTTCGTGTCGGTATGCGTCGCGGCGCATCCTCTGGAATGAAACGATTGAATAGGGTGCATTTTTCTCCGTAAAAAGTGCATTTTCATCCCTTTGGGGGCTTTTTATTTTCATTCAATTTTTGTAGTGTAATGCATTCATTAATCATGGAGTAAAAAGATGGTATCTGCCGTTGAACAATTGGCAAAGAACGCAAATTGGGGTGCGCTTGCAAAAGCCACTGGTCTGAAGAAGAGAATCATGTTCGTTTTGGGCGCGCTTTTGGTGTATCGCCTCGGGACATATATTCCGGTACCGGGGATTGATCCTGCGATCTGGAACCAGATTTTCACGCAAAAAGGCGGCGGTATTCTGGATATGTTCAACATGTTCTCCGGCGGTGCGTTGCAGCGTATGACCATTTTTGCGCTGAACATTATGCCGTACATCTCGGCCTCCATCATTATGCAGCTTGCGACGTCTATGTCACCGAAGCTGGAGGAGATGAAAAAAGAAGGCGAAGTCGGCCGTACAAAGATTAACCAATATACACGTTATCTGACTGTCTTCTTGGCTGCGATTCAGGCGTATGGTCTGGCTGTCGGTCTTGAAAGCATGCAGGGCGCAGATGGATCTGCTGTGATTAATCCGGGCCTGTTCTTCCGCATTTCAACAGTGATTACGATTGTCGGCGGTACGGTCTTCCTTATGTGGCTGGGTGAACAAATTACACAGCGCGGTATCGGGAACGGTATTTCCCTGATCATCTTTGCCGGCATTGTGGCTGAACTGCCGCGCGCGGTTGCCAGTATGCTGGAACTGGGCCGTCAGGGACAATTCAACCTGATTGAACTTCTGTTGATTTTCGCAATGGTTATTGGCGTTATTGCCTTTATCGTATTTATTGAACGGGCACAACGCCGCGTGGTTGTGCAATATCCGAAACGTCAGATGGGCAACCAGATGATGGGCGGTGAGCAGAACTTTATTCCGCTGAAGCTGAATACATCCGGTGTGATTCCGCCGATTTTTGCGTCTTCTCTGTTGCTGCTTCCATTGACGATTGTCGGTTTCAGCGGCGCTGATGGCGGTGAGGTTACCTCAACAATTGCCCGTCTTCTGCAACATGGTCAGCCTTTGTACATGTTCTTGTATGGTGGCTTGATTGCGTTCTTCTGTTTCTTCTATACAGCGGTTGTGTTTAACCCGGAAGAAAATGCAGAAATGCTGAAAAAATATGGCGGTTTTGTTCCCGGTATTCGTCCGGGGCAACCGACAGCAGATTATCTTGATACGGTGCTGACACGCATCACAGCCGTTGGCGCGCTGTATCTGATCTTTATCTGTTTGCTGCCGGAACTGCTGATTTCCCGTTACAGTATTCCGTTCTATTTTGGTGGGACGAGTTTGTTGATTGTTGTGACGGTGACATTGGATACCGTTGCGCAAATCCATTCCCATATGATTGCGCACCAGTATGAAGGACTGATCAAGAAATCCAAGATAAGAAGGAAACGCTGATGAATATCATTTTGTTGGGCCCGCCGGGCGCAGGTAAGGGAACGCAGGCAAAGAAGCTGGAAGACAAATACGGTCTGAAACAGCTCTCAACAGGTGATATGCTTCGTGCTGAAATTGCCGCCGGAACAGATCTTGGCGTGCAGGCAAAACAGATTATTGATCGCGGTGATCTGGTTTCTGATGACATTATTATCGGTATGATTTCGTCACGCACGGAACAGGATGACTGCCAGAACGGTGTGATCTTCGATGGTTTCCCGCGTACTGTTGCGCAAGCCGAAGCGCTTGAGAACATGTTGTCCGACAAAGGGCAGCGCATTGATGCCGTCATTGAATTGAAGGTTGATGAAGAAGCGCTTGTCGGCCGTCTTGAAAACCGTATTGCCGAAATGAAAGCTGCCGGGCAGGAAGTTCGCAGCGACGATAATGCGGAAACATTGCGTCACCGTCTTGCAACCTTCCGTGAGCAAACAGCACCGATTATTCCGTTTTTTGCGGATAAAGACATGCTGCGCACGGTTGATGGTATGCAGGCAATCGACGCGGTAGAGGCCGCGATTGATGCCGTGATTGACGAGGCGAAGACAGTGTCGTAAGTTCTCAGTAAGCCTCAATCAGTAAGCTTAAGCCGGTAAGTCAGGCACTTATCCTACGAAACCCGCATTTTTGTTATTTGATCTTGATTTCAACGCCGGATCAAGTCATCCTTTTCGTATGATTATTTCATTGATCGGACCGCCAGCCAGTGGAAAAGGAACGCAAGCGCGCCGCCTTGTTGACGGGTATGGTTTTCAGGTGTTGTCGATTAGCGGCAAAATAAAACAGGAGATGGACGAAGACCCCGCATTCAACGCGCGTATTGCTGCGTTTACGGCGGCCAATCCGGGTGCGCTCGTGCCGGATGAACTGATTAATGACAAACTGCCAAAATGGATTGACGATATTTATGCCGAACATGGCGAGCAGGCAGATATTTTGCTGGACGGATATCCGCGTACGCTGGATCAGGCTGTTTTTCTGGAAATGATGCTGGATGACAAACACCGGATACTGGATGCGGTGATCTGCCTTGATTTCACGGCGGAGGAAACCGAAGAGCTGGTGCGTCGCCAGATTAATCGTGCGCAGGAGGCGCTGGCCAATGGTCAAACGCCACGCACAGATGATCTGGACGAGGCTGTGGCCCGCAAACGTGTCGATATTTTCTGGGAGCAGACATGGGAGGCCGTTGAATTTTTCGATGAGCAGGGGCTGACCGAACATGTGAAGGGATCAGATACGATCGATCAGGTGTATGGTCAGATTGATGCGGTGCTGCAGGACATACAGGCACTGAAAGATGATGGTGACTATGCGGCTCGCCCTGTTGCGGAACATATCTGGCCCGCGCCGAATATCTGGGGTGGCCTAAAGCTTTAAGATGACGTTTTAAGACGAAGCTTTGAGGGGGCACTTTAAGGCGGTATCTCACGTGAAAGGTCGGGGTGCGCAGACCGTTTTTCAGTCTTTGCCGGATTTGACAGGGTGTCCTGTTGCGATCCAGTCCAGAATGCCGCCTTCAAGATTGTAATACTCCAGATCGGGGGCGTGTGCAGACAAAATCTGGCAGGCCTGTGCGGAGCGTCCGCCCGCCTTGCAATGAATGACGATCTTTTTGTCTTTTGGCAGGGATTCAATGATTTGATCAGGGGCAAAACGGCTGAGCGGATGTAGATGTGCGCCGGTGATGCAGGCCTCTTGATACTCTTCGTCCTCGCGGACATCAATCAGGTGTACATCCTCCTGTTCGAGCCACTCTTGAAGGGTTTCTGCATAAATTTCACCGTAAGCCATGATATTTCAATCCTTTTTGCATTTTTTTATTGACTATATAGGGGTAATCCATATAATGCGCGCATCTCTGAAGAAAGAGAGGGCTTATATTTGTCCGAATAACTTAGAAACTAAGGCTTACGGACATATAAGTCAATTATAAACGGTTTACGAACTGGCCTATTGAGTAATTGTGTAGTGGCAATTAAGGGATTCGGTTCGGCTTACGATCGAAAGGAAAATTAAATGGCTCGTATTGCTGGGGTTAACGTCCCTGACAACAAGCGTGTTACAATCGCGCTGACTTATATTCATGGTCTTGGTAGAACATCTGCTCGTCAGATTTGTGACGATCTGAAAATTGATCGCGCACGTCGTATGAACGATCTGACAGAAGATGAACTGAACGCAATCCGTAAAGAAATCGACACAGACAAGTACACAATCGAAGGTGAACTTCGTCGTGAAATTTCAATGAACATCAAGCGTCTGATGGACATGAAGGCTTATCGTGGTCTTCGTCACCGTATGGGCTTGCCTGTTCGCGGTCAGAACACACAGAACAACGCACGGACACGTAAAGGTCCTGCCAAGCCGATCGCCGGTAAGAAGAAATAAGATAACCGGTAGGAAGGAATAAAGGAGCTACATCATGGCACGTCCAGTAAAAGCAAAGAAAAAAGTCAAAAAGAATATCACCGCGGGCATTGCTCACGTGAATTCAACATTCAATAACACGCTGATCACAATTACAGATGCACAAGGCAACGCCGTTGCATGGTCGTCTGCAGGGTCACAAGGTTTCAAGGGCTCACGTAAGTCAACACCTTTTGCAGCACAGATCGCTGCCGAAGATGCAGGCCGCAAGGCACAAGACTACGGTATGAAAGAACTTGATGTTCGCGTTAAAGGTCCTGGTTCAGGACGCGAAAGCGCGCTTCGCGGTCTTCAATCTATTGGCTACACGATTAAATCAATCGTTGATATTACGCCAATTCCGCATAATGGCTGCCGCCCAAGAAAAAGACGCCGCGTATAATATATGCATCCGGCTATGGTGACGATCATTGCCGGACGATCTTTTCTTAAAACGCAAACATAGATGACGTCATAACTAATTTGAAAGAAGAGGATAGAACCTTGATACATAAAAACTGGCAAGAGCTTATTAAACCATCAAAGGTTGACATTGATCACGGTAACAACGCTGAGACAGTCGGCAAGATTGTTGCGGAGCCGTTGGAACGTGGTTTTGGTCTGACATTGGGGAACGCGCTGCGTCGCATTCTTCTGTCTTCAATTCAGGGGGCTGCTGTGACAGCCATCCAGATCGACGGTGTGTTGCATGAATTCTCTTCCATTGAAGGGGTTCGCGAAGATGTAACAGACATCGTGTTGAACGTGAAGGCGATTGCCGTGCGCATGCACGTTGAAGGCCCGAAGAAAATGCGTTTGAACGCAGAAGGACCTTGTGAAGTGACAGCCGGCATGATCGAAGCCGGGGCCGATATCGAGATCATGAATCCCGATCTGGTGATTTGTACACTTGATAAAGGTGCGAAGTTCAACATGGAAATGACTGTGAACACAGGTAAGGGGTACTGCCCTGCATCGCAGAACCGTCCGGAAGAATGCCCGGTTGGTCTGATCCCTGTTGACAGTGTGTTCTCACCTGTTCGCAAAGTGTCTTACGAAGTAGAAGATACACGTGTCGGTCAGATTACTGACTATGACAAGCTGACATTGAGCATCGAAACAAACGGTGTTGTCACACCTGAAGATGCGGTTGCGTATGCATCACGTATTCTGCAGGACCAGTTGCAGGTCTTCATCAACTTTGATGAGCCGAAAGAGCAGCAAGAGCAGAAAGAAGAAGAGACACTGCCATTCAACAAAAACCTTCTGCGTAAGGTTGAAGAGCTTGAATTGTCTGTCCGTTCTGCAAACTGCCTGAAGAACGACAACATTGTTTACATTGGTGATCTGGTTCAGAAATCAGAGAGCGACATGCTGCGTACACCGAACTTCGGTCGTAAGTCACTCAATGAAATCAAGGAAGTCCTGTCAACAATGGGTCTGCATCTTGGTATGCAGGTCGAAGGTTGGCCACCGGAAAATATCGAGGAACTGGCACGCAAAATTGAGGAGCCGTTCTAAGGCAAAGAAAACATCTGTTTTCATCAGGAGTAGAGAAAATGAAACATGGTATTAAACAACGTAAATTGGGACGTGCTGGATCACACCGCAGAGCGATGCTTGCAAATATGGCTGCATCACTCGTAAAGCACGAACAGATTGTGACAACTTTGCCAAAGGCAAAAGAACTTCGTCCATATGTCGAAAAACTGATCACAATGGGTAAAAAAGGCCGTTTGTCAGATCGCCGTCTTGCTGTGTCACGTATGCGTGATGAAGAGCAAGTTGCAAAAATCTTTGGCGCACTTGCAGAGCGTTACAAAGACCGCGATGGTGGTTATACACGCGTGCTGAAGGCCGGGTTCCGTTATGGTGATAACGCGCCAATGGCTGTTATTGAGCTTGTTGATCGTGACGAGACTGCAAAAGGTCAGGATAGCGGCCCATTGCAGAGCGTTGCAGAAGACGTCACAATGCCTGATGGGTTCCCTGGTACGCAACAAGCGGCCGGTTAATCGATCACGCCCGCATATAAGAATTAAAAAGCGGCCTCTCTGCGCAATGAGGGCCGCTTTTTTTATTGTCTGCTTTTTTGTTATCTGCGTTCTGGTGTATTCGCCTGATGTGTTCTGGCGCCAGTCTTGAGTGTCAGTGTCGTGTAGCGGGGCGCTAAGTGTTGGCAGGGAAACGGTTTTACAGGAATGTGTCCGTGTATTGTGTTTCGTCAAAACCGAGAATGATTTTTCCGCGATAGGTGATGAGCGGACGTTTAATGACGGATGTTTTTTGATTGGCCAGTTCAAGGGCGGCGGCTTCATCCATGTCGTTTTTAACATCATCGGGCAATTGGCGCCATGTCATGCCTTTGCGGTTAATGACCTTTTCCCATCCATGCTCTGTTACGGCCTGCTCAATGACCGTCATATCGGCACCTTTTTTCTTATAATCGTGAAAATCATATGCGATTCCGTTGTCGTCAAACCACGTAAATGCTTTTTTCATCGTGTTGCAGTTCTTGATGCCGTATATCGTAATGTCTGCCATGTGTTTTCCTGTCTTTATGCGTCCGTTATTTTCTAAAAGCTAGCAAATATCTTTTATGAAGAAAACAACTTGTTTCGACCTTGTCGATTCTGTGTGTGTGCACTAATATCAATGCCATGAGAAACAGCTTAATCATAGTGCTGACAGCCATGTTATTGTGCGTGCCTGCGGGTGGATTTGCGCAACAAACGGCTGTGCCGCAATCAGAAGCGCAGATCAAGCTGTCATTTTCGCCGCTTGTCAAGAAAGTCGCGCCATCTGTGGTTAATATCTATACCAAGCGCGTTGTTGCGCGGAATGTCCATCCATTTGCAAATGATCCGTTCTTTCGCCAGTTTTTCGGCCGTTCATTTGGCGGCATGACCCGCAACCGTGTTGAAAGCGCGTTGGGGTCGGGTGTGATTATCAAAGAAGACGGGCTGATTGTATCGAATGCGCATGTGGTCAAGGATGCAACGGAAATTACCGTGGCGCTTTTGGATGGGCGCGAGTTCGAGGCAGAAAAGGTGCTGGTGGATGAGCCGTCCGATCTGGCGCTTTTAAAGATCACTGCGGACGATGAAACATTCCCGTTTGTCGAGCTGAGGCCGTCCGAAGGATTGGAGGTCGGTGACCTTGTTCTGGCAATCGGCAATCCGTTTGGTGTCGGGCAGACAGTGACGTCCGGTATCGTGTCGGCGCAGGGGCGGGCATCGTTGAACATCAATGATTTTAATTTCTTTATCCAGACAGATGCCGCCATTAACCCCGGTAATTCGGGCGGGCCGCTTGTGGCAATGGATGGCGGCGTTGTCGGTATCAATACGGCGATTTTCTCGCGGTCCGGCGGATCGCTGGGGCTTGGCTTTGCCGTGCCGTCTGAAATGCTGGCAACGGTCGTTGCGGCCTATGAAAGCGGACAGGTGGGGGATAAAGCCGTTGTGCGCCCCTGGCTCGGTATGACCGGACAGGGGGTGACCTCCGATATCGCACAAAGCTTGGGGCTGAGTACGCCGCACGGCGTTCTGGTGGCCGCGCTGCATGCGCAAAGTCCGGCGGCAAAAGCCGGATTAAAAGCGGGAGATCTGATTACGGCGATGGATGGACGTCTTGTCAAGGAACCGGCCGCACTGAAGTTTCGTATGGCAACGGTTCCACTGGGGCAGAAAGCCCGTTTTACGGTGCTGCGTGATGGGCGCGAAAAGGAATATGATATTCTGGCGATGGCACCGCCGGATGTGCCGAGCCGCGATACACGCCTTTTAAAAGGCTATAACCCGTTCAGCGGCGTGCATGCCATGAATCTTAATCCGGCGGTTGCGACCGAATTGGGCATTCCGCTGCCAAATACCGAAAATGACGGGGTTGTTGTCGCCGATGTTGATTCCGGCACGCGTGCGGTGCGTTTATTTGCGCAAGGTGATCGTATCCTGCAAGTCAACGGGCAGGAGATTGCCTCGACAAAACAACTGGCCAAATTTTTGAAAAACACCGGCCGCGCGGGCGCATGGCAAATCGTGATCGAGCGCGGCGGTCAAACACACAACATTGTGATCCGCTAATGACACAGAATAATTTTTTTGAAACATCAACAACAGAGTCCGGCGGTCAGGATGAAAACCGTCCGCTTGCGGACCGATTGCGCCCTGCGGCGATTGACGAAATAGTCGGGCAGGATCACCTGATCGGTGAAGGTAAGCCGTTAACCCGTATGATTGAACGGGGGCATATTCCGTCATTGATTTTATGGGGCCCGCCCGGCACGGGAAAAACGACACTGGCCCGCATCCTGTCGTCTTATACAGATTTGCACTTTGAACAGCTTTCGGCGATTTTTTCCGGTGTAAAGGAGCTGCGCGCCGCGTTCGATCAGGCCAGAATGCGGAAGCAAAACGGGCAGGGCACACTGTTATTTGTTGACGAGATCCACCGTTTCAATAAATCGCAACAAGATGCGTTTTTGCCTGTGGTCGAGGATGGTACGATCACGCTGATCGGGGCCACGACAGAAAACCCGTCTTTCGAGCTGAATGCCGCTTTGATGTCGCGGGCGCAGGTGTTGGTGTTAAACCGGCTGGACGAAACGGCGATGGAAAAACTGTTGCGACGAGCCGAAGATTATATGGGACGGGCGTTGCCGGTTGATGAAGAAGCGATGCGGCATTTATATGCGATGGCTGATGGTGACGGGCGCTATTTCCTGTCACTGGTCGAGCGGATTTATGATTTCGCAGGCGAAGCGGATGATCCGCTGCATCTTGACGCGCTCCAGTCCGTTCTGCAAAAGCGCGTGCCGCTGTATGATAAGGGCGAAGAAGCCCATTACAATCTAATCAGTGCGCTGCATAAATCGGTCCGTGGTAGTGATCCTGATGCGGCATTGTATTGGATGGGACGTATGCTGGATGGCGGTGAAGATCCGCATTTTATTGCCCGCCGCCTTGTGCGTATGGCTAGCGAAGATATCGGCAATGCCGACCCGCAGGCTTTGCCGCTTTGCATGTCGGCCTGGCAGAGCTTTGAACGTCTTGGATCGCCGGAAGGGGAGCTTGCGTTGGCGCAGGCGGTCGTTTATCTGGCAACAGCCCCGAAATCAAATGCGGTTTATACGGCGTACAAAGCATCGCGGCGTGCCTCGGCGCAAACAGGATCGCTGATGCCGCCGAAATATATTCTGAACGCGCCGACAAATCTGATGAAAGATATCGGATATGGTGACGGGTATGAATATGACCATGATGCCGATCATGCGTTTTCGGGGCAAAATTACTTTCCGGACGAGATGGAACGCCCGCAATTTTATGATCCGCCGGATCGTGGTTTCGAGCGTGAAATTAACAAGCGCCTGAGTTACTGGCAGAAGCTACGCGAGTCAAAGAAGCGTTAAAAACATTTCTTCACTATTGTGTGTATATATGGTTTATTACGCACTGAAATTACAACAAAAAGATGGGTTATATGCCGCTTTCAATTTACATCGCCGCCGGTGGCGCTTTAGGCGCCTTAGGGCGTTACGGACTGGGACATCTGGTCACGATGGTGGCCGGACACGGTTTTCCGTACGGCACATTATGCGCCAATATTCTGGGTTCGTTGATCATGGGGATATTGATTTCCTCTTTTGCCCTGTTCTGGGATGTGCCACAACAGTATAAAGCCTTCATGACGATTGGGTTTCTCGGTGCGTTTACAACCTTTTCGACCTTTTCGCTGGATACGGTCACATTGATCGAGCGTGGGGCGCTGGTGTCTGCCTTTGTCTATGTGCTGTTATCGGTGCTTGTATCAATCGGCGCGCTTTTTTGCGGTATGTGGTTCGTCAGGACGGTGTATTCATGACACAGACAGATGTTGAACATATTCACGTGCCGGCAGATGCGGACGGTCAGCGTCTTGACCGCTGGCTGAAAAAACGGATGCCGTTCGTATTGGCGCAGAAGCTGATCCGTACCGGGCAAATTCGTGTTGACGGTAAACGTGTGAAACCGGATACCCGCATCAGCGAAGGGCAGGATGTCCGTATTCCGCCGTTCGAGAATGCGCCGAAGAAAAAACAGAAAAAACCGCTGACAGCGGCCGAAAAAGAGATGATCCGGTCATGGGTTTTATATGATGACGGCGACATTGTTGTGTTAAACAAGCCTGCCGACATCGCATCGCAGGGCGGTGAAAATGTCGATCAGCATGTTGACCGCTTGTTGCCTGCGCTTGCCGGTAAAAAAGATTTAGCGCCGAAACTAATTCACCGCCTTGATAAAGAAACATCGGGGTTGATGGTTGTTGCGCGCGTGCCGGACACCATTCGCAAGCTGGGCAAGATGTTCCAGCAGCGTGATGTGAAAAAGATTTACTGGGCGTTGGTGTCGCCAACACCCGAAGATCGTGATGGCGTGATACGGGCGCCGATCGGACAAGGGGCCGCGTGGGATAAAATGACCGTTGATGAAGATGACGGGAAATATGCGCTGACTGAATTCAAGGTCATAGATAAAGCTGCAGATCATTATGCGTTTGTGGCGTTTTGGCCGCGTACGGGGCGCACGCATCAAATCCGCGTACATGCGGCAGAAATACTGGAAAGCCCGATTGTCGGGGATAAACGGTATCATGGCGATAATGCGGCCGAGGGTGTGGAAATGGCGCGGCGGTTGCATCTGCATGCGCGCCGCTTGATTTTGCCTTTGCCTGGTAAGAAAAATAAAGTCATTGATGTGACGGCGCCGTTACCGGACGATCTGAAGAAAAGCTGGACATCCTTTAATTTTGATCCGGATATGCAGGACGATCCATTTTCGGATGGCGGTCGTTAACGTTATAAACAGCAAGCGGAAAGATAAAAGAATGGTTCTATTTTTTGAAGATGACAAACCGAAAAAACAGAAAAGCCGATTGCGCCGTTTTATTGGTGGCACGTTGAAAATCTTTTTTGTTCTGGCCTTTTTGTTCGGGCTTAGTCTGGTTGTCTGGGGCAATCTGGGCGGGTCGTCTGACTGGTTGAAAGAGGTCATCGAAAAACAGATTTCTTCATCGACGCGCACGGAAGCCGAAATTGGTGAATTCAATGCCGTACATTTCTTTCCGACAATTCGCGTTGATATTGCTGATGTCGTGCTGTCTTCACGCGAAGACCCGGAAAAAGTCGAGGGGCATGTCGGTACATTCAAGTTTGCCACGAGTTTTTGGCGGATGTTCTTTTCCGACTTCAAAGTGCGGGAACTGGTTTTGGAAGATGCGTATCTGTCCGATTTTATCACCCGCAATGGTGATGTGCGTATTGCGTCGGCCAGAATCGAAGACCCCGAGGGGCAGCCAAGCACATTCAAAGTGGACGGTACGTGGAATGGGCATGTGCTGGCCCTGTCGGCGGGCATTGCGAAAAAAGCATTATCGAATGGTCATGCGGTTTATTATGCAGGGGATGATATTCCGTTACAGTTCAGTCTGGGCGAAATGCGCGTGACGGCTAATGCACAGCAACATGATCATGGCACAACAGTTTCCATTCAGGATATATCTGATGCGGATGAAGTCATTCCGCTGACGGCAGAGATCGAATTGGTGAACAGGTTCCTCGGCCGTGATTTGGACGTTGTGATGAATTTTGGCGAAAGCAAAATGCATGCACGTCTGGCGCTGGATGAAAGCGAAGGCAAGCAAGGTGAAATTGTTTTTGAAAAACTGTCGCCTGCAGATATTTCTATTCTGACCGGATTTGCCGAAAAGATCGGGCGTTATTTACCGGCAGATGAGGAAGCCGCAGATAAAGGTGGTGCGATTGTTTACGCAGAACAAAACATCTTTGTGGATGTGATTGTAGAACACTTACTGATGGGCGGAGAGCCGGTTGGCTCTATGGTGTTGCCGTTATCGATTACGCCGGATGGCTATGTCATCGATCAGGCAACTGGCACGCTGGCCGAAGGCAAAATCCGTTTGTCGGCAACGTTAAAGCCGCACGGCAATAAAGAGGAGTCCGAACTGGATATCCGCGCCGATATCAGCAAAATGAATTATGCGAAATTACAGAATATGATTCACCAGTCCGGTGAAGGGAAGGCCCTTGCGGATGTGAAGGTCAAGCTCGGGGCGACGGGTGCAACCTATGATGCATTAGCCCGTAATCTGGACGGTTATATCTCGTTGGTGGCCGGACAGGGGCAGATGCCCGGCCGTGCCCTGGATATTTGGGGCGGCGGTCTGTTGAACGCGCTGTTGCCGAGTTTTGATCCCTCATCGGAAATGAGCTTGAATTGCGTGATTGCGAACTTCGATATTGAAAACGGTGTCGGGGTTGCTTCACCGCTCTTTATGGATACAAAACGCATTACGGTGATCGGTGAAGGTGATGTTGATTTTGTTGACCGGAAACTGAAAATTACAGTCGAGCCAAAGGCTAAATCCACCACGTTCCTGGATGTCGCTCCTGCGGTGAATATTTCCGGTGCGCTATCAACGCCTGAAATTTCTATTTCATCAATGTCGCTGATTAAAAAGATTGGTGGCCTTGCTGTTGGTATGATTAATCCGGCCTTTCTCGCGGTTTCACTGACCGATCTTGGTGTTGATGACAAGCACCCGTGTCACGAATTTATCGCGCCGCCAGCAGATGAACAGATGGCAACAGAGGACGCAGGGAAACAATGAAGCGGTTTTACCAGGTTGTAACATCATGCGCACATGCCGATGGCGGCTATGAAATTCATCTGGATGGGCAGCCCGTCAAGACATCGAAAAAGAATATTCTGCGCGCCCCCAATAAAGCCGTCGCCGATCACGTTGTGCAGGAGTGGGCTGATCAGCCCGAGGAAATCCGGCCGGATGAAATGCCGTTTACGCAGTTTTTATCGACATGTTGTGATACATCTGCCGAGGAGCGCGCAGATATTACAGCGCAGGTAATGCGTTATCTGGATACAGACTTGCTGTGTTATCGCACAACCAACCCCGAAGATATTGCGCGAAAACAGTGTGATGCGTGGGATCCGTTACTGGATATATATTTAAAACGATACGATCAGAATATAAATACAACAACAAGCATCGCAGCCATCAAGCAAGAGGATACCGTGCATGCGTTTATGCAGACAGAAATTGCAAAACTGGATGATGTCCGGTTTACAGTTTTGCAGGTTCTGACATCGCTGAGCGGATCACTATTGCTGGCGTTTTTGTTCGTGCAGAAAGAGATCGATCCCGATACGTTATTCCATGCTGCCTATGTTGAAGAAATTCACAAAGATACGCTTTACGATGCCGAAAAATACGGCAAAGACCCGCATTTGGAGAAAAAGCAAACAGCGATGCAGCGTGAACTGCAAGCGGCATCGAAAATTCTGTTATCGAGTTAGCTAGCTGCGCCCGAAGAGTTTTTCAATATCTTTCAGGCTGAGTTTAATCCATGTCGGCCGTCCGTGATTGCACTGACCGCTATGGGGTGTTTGCTCCATCTGACGTAACAGGGCGTTCATTTCATCGCGGTTCAGGCGTCTGCCGGATCGGACTGAACCGTGACATGCCATGCTGGATAGTTTTTCGTGCAGCTTGTTTTCAAGTTCCGCGCCTGCATCTTTTTCATCAATCGTATCAATAATATCCCGCACCAGTTTCTGGAAGTCTGTCTTTTGTCCGATTAAGGCGGGGACAGCGTGAATGGCAATCGAGTCAGGGCCGAACGGTTCAATATCCAGCCCGTATTTGGAAAGAAGGTCACGCTGTTCGAGGAGGGCGCCGGCATCAATATCGTTCAGGGTAACAATTTCTGGGGTCAGCAAGCCTTGTTTTTCAATGTTCTGTTCACTGATCTGTGTTTTGAATTTTTCGTAAACAAGACGTTCATGGGCGGCATGTTGATCGACGACAATCAGGCCATCTTCGGTCTGGGCAATGATATAATTCTCATGAAGCTGTGCTCGTGCGGCGCCGAGGGGGAAGGTTTCGGCCTGCGCTGCCTGATGCAGGTCATGATCGTCCTGTTCATAGCGTGCGGAGGGGGCAGAGGTCGTATGATGCAGCGCGGACTGCGCATGTGGCGGTGATACCGCGTGTCCCATCGCGGGGTCATAGGCGTTATAGACATGTTCGGCCATTGCGCGGTCTGCGTGGCTGCTGTGCGTTGATTGCCGGTAAGACGGACCGGATGCAAAAGAATGGCCGGAACGGTGCATTGGCAAATGGGGCGCGCCGGACGGCTGCTGTGTGAAAGAGCCAAGCGCCTGATCGGATATGGTTGTGGATGTTTGTTGCCCGTTTTGATGCAGGGCGTGCCGCAGGCTGCTGACGATCAGACCGCGCACAAGCCCGGAATCCCGAAAGCGGACCTCGCTTTTGGCGGGATGCACGTTCACATCGACATAGGCCGGATCAATCGTAATAAACAGGGCAATATAAGGGTAGCGGTTGGAAGCCAGCAAATCCGCATAAGCGCCGCGTGTAGCGCCGAGTAAGACTTTGTCTTTTACCGGACGGCCATTGACGAAGAAATACTGGCATTGGGCATTACCCCGATTGAGAGTCGGCAGACTGATGTGCCCCGTCAGTTTCACGCCTTCGCGTTCGGCATCAATCGGAATGCTGTTATCGCTGAAATCGCGCCCCATAATGGCGGCAAGGCGTTCTTCACGTTGTTCGAGGAAGTCTTTCTGTGTTGCGGGCAAGTTCAGTGATTTTTTGCCGTCATGTGTCAGGGTAAAGCTGACATGCGGAAAGGCCATTGCAAGACGCGTGATGATATCTTTGACCGCGCCATATTCCGCACGGTCGGAGTTCAGGAACTTCAGGCGGGCAGGGGTGGCGTAAAACAGGTCTTTGATTTCAATGCACGTTCCGGCTGGCTGATTCGACGGGGACGGTTCCGATTTCTTGCCGCCTTCAATGCTGATTTCCCATGCATCATCCGACAGAATGCCATCTTCGCTTGCGGCGCGTGATTTGATCAGCATACGGCTGACCGCGCCGATAGATGGCAAGGCTTCGCCGCGAAAACCCAAGTGGTCGATTTTCATCAAATCTTCGGTCGGTAATTTTGATGTTGCGTGACGGTCAAGGGCGGCGATCAACTCGTCATGGTTCATCCCATAGCCGTTATCCTGAATGCGGATCAGGCTTTTCCCGCCATTGCGGATTTCAATGTCAATTTGCGTTGCGCCGGCATCAAGGGCGTTTTCGACAAGCTCCTTCACGGCGGCGGCAGGCCGTTCGATGACTTCGCCGGCTGCGATCTGATTGATCAGATTATCTGGTAAATGTCTTATCCGCATAACGCTATATTAAACGTTTTTGCCGCAGCCGCTCCATAGAAGCCGTGTTCGGGCAGGATTAGATTGTGGACAGAATGACGTCTCCGGATCTAGCTTTTCGTCTGTTCGCGATATTGCGGGTCGATCTTTGTGTTGTCCAGAATAGCATCGCGGAAATCCGCATTATCAAGCTTCGCGTCCGTCAGGTCGGCATTTTTCAGATTGCAGTTGATGAAAACAGCAAAGGACAGGTCGGCGCCCTTTAAGTTTGCATAGGCAAGATTCGCATCCTGAAACACAACATAACGCATTTTCGCGCCGCTGAGCTGCGCAGGTTTCAAACGTTTTGATCCGTCGGCGTTTTTGAACACAAGGGCAGACAGGTTTGCGCCTGTCAGATCGGCGCGGGTGAGAATGGCCTCTTTCAGCGATGCGCCGCGTAAATCGATTTCTTTCATATTACTGCTGCGGAAATCCGATTGATCCAGCACAGCACTTTGCATGCTGCCTTTTTCCAGATTCTGGTTCATGAAGTTGGTCTTGATGGCGCGAATGGCTGTTAACGGATATTGGTTCAGCTTATTTACATTGCGCAAATCAAAATTACTCAGGTCGAGTTGTTTGCCTTTTTTGCCTGCCGTTGTGACCCAATCCATATGGTCTTTCAGGACATCCATCACGGACTGATCCATATCTTGTAATGTTTTGGCAGGAGCTTCCATCATGATGGCGGCTTCAATGTTTGCGCCGCGTGTTTCGACGCGGGCCAGTTTTGTGCCTGTCATGATCGATGATTGCAGATTCGCACCGGATAAATCCGTGCCTGTCATATCGGCTTTGGCAAGGTTTGCACCCTCCAGATTGACATCTTTCATGTTGGCTTCTTGAATATTCACGCCGGACAAGTCGGCATCGGAGAAGTCCGCGCCGCCTGCCTGCACGCCGGACAGATTTGTTTTATCCATCCGTGCGCCTGAGAAAATCGTTTTCTGGTTATCGCGCTTGTCGGACTTACCGGATTTGATGTCATCCAGAATGCCGGCATCATTTTTCTTGAGGACTTTGCCTTGCCGCAAATCGGCAGACGCCAGATCTGCCCCTGACAGATTTGCACCGGCCACGTAAGCGCCACGGAAATCGGCCCGTGAAAAGTTACTGTTTGATAAATCTGCGTTTCGCATATCACACGCAAAAAAGGAAACGGTCGTGAAATTACAGTTATTCAGTTTCGCGTCCTTGAGGATCGATCCGGTGAAATCGGCTTGGCTGAGGTCCATTTTGCGAAAATCAAGATTGGATAAGTCCTTGAACTTTAATGTGATTCGAAGGCCGCCCGTCACACCGTTCAGATATTTCTTATGCTTTGCGAGCAAAACGTCAAGCTGCTGCTGGGTCACTTTTTCCAGTGCATCGTCCTGTGCAGATGTGCCTGCGTTATCAGCTGTTTTATCGCTGTCGGTCAACGTAAAATGTCCTTTCGGGTCTTGATTCGGTCTGTAGGCCTAATCTATTGATTTTATATATAAATCCATTAAAATTTATATAAGAAGAAACAAATAAACACCTGTCTAAAGGTAATCTTCGACAGAGATATCATGTTTGGATTTTTTTCCAAGTGCTATTTTCTCCAACAAAGATTTTGTCAGTGATTTGCCAAGCTCAACGCCCCACTGATCAAAGCTGTTCAGTTCCCAGATAATGCCTTGTACAAAGATTTTATGCTCATAGAGTGCAATCAACATGCCCAGATGATGGGGTGATAGCGCGTCGCAAAGCAGCAGGTTGCTGGGTCTGTTACCGTCAAAATGTCTGCAGGGGGGATCCGGTGTCTGCCGTCCATCCATCAGGGCTGTCGTCTGCGCGAACATATTCGCCAGCAGTTTGTGATGGTGATCTTCGTAATGCGGGATTGGTGATAGCGCGGCAATGAAGTCACACGGGACAATATCTGTGCCCTGATGCAGCATCTGGTAAAAGGCATGCTGTCCGTTGGTGCCGGGCTCCCCGAACAGAACAGGGGATGTGCCATAGGTGATCTTTTGTTCGTCGCGGTTTACGGACTTGCCGTTTGATTCCATATCGAGCTGTTGCAAAAAGGCCGGAAAACGCTTCAGATATTGACTGTATGGCAAGATGGCGAGCGAGCCGTAATTGCGGAAATTCCTGTGCCAGACACCGATCAGGGCCAGCATAACGGGCATATTATCTTGCAGGGGCGCGGATTTGAAATGGTGATCCATGCTGTGCGCGCCGCCAAGCAGAGCGCGGAAATTTTTGAACCCGATTGACAGGGCGATGGATAAACCGATCGACGACCAGAGACTGAAGCGGCCCCCGACCCAATCGGCAAACGGGAACATATTATCGGCCGGAATGCCAAACGCCGTTACAGCGTCTTCGTTCGTTGACAGTGCAATAAAATGTTTGCTGATGTCATCGGCCGTTGCATCCTCCTGAGACAAAAACCACTGTTTGGCCGAGCGCGCATTTTCCATTGTCTCTTGTGTCGTGAATGTCTTTGAGGCAATCAGGAATAATGTGGTGTCTGCGTCTGCGCCATGCAGGGCGGCGGTCAGATCGGCCGCATCAATATTGGATACGAAATAGGTTTCGATGCCTTCGTGGTGATAGGGCTGCAGAGCCTGCGTGACCATTGCCGGTCCCAGATCGGACCCGCCGATACCGACATTGATAACGCGCTTGATTTTCTTGCCGCGATACCCTGTCCAGTCACCGTTGTGAACTGCATTTACAAAACGTTCCATACGGTCCAGCGTGTCATGCACATCCGGCACAACATTTCGTCCGTTCACAGTATATGTTTCATCATTTTGCGCGCGCAGGGCGACATGCAGAACGGCGCGGTCCTCCGTGTTATTTATTTTGTCACCCGCAAACATTTTATCGCGCCAGTCTTCCACGCCTTGTTGTGTGGCCAGATCAATCAGCGCGTTACGTATCGCATGGTCGATATGGGTCTTTGCGTAATTGAGTGTCAGACCGTCATGGGTGATTGAAAAATCAGCATTGCGGTCATCTGCCATTGTATAAAAATCTGACAGATGGGTGTGTTTGGTATCCTGATAAAGTGTCTCAAGATTTTTCCATGCAGGGCTATCAGTCAGCATTAGGGATATCCTCCCGTACTGTGTCAATTTGCAAGGTTTCCTGATCGGGATTGCCGACAATCATGGTAATGAAATCATCTTCGTTCAACCATGTGCGTGCGGCATTTGTCACATCTTCGGTGGTGACCTGCCCTATGCCGGTGGCGGCCTGATCAAGGTAATCCACGGGCAAGCCTTGAATCTGCAGGCTGAGTAAAAGAGACGAGATCTTGTCTGTTGATGTCAGGCCCAAAGGCATTGAACCGACAATATAGGATTTGGCATCGTCCAGTTCCTTTTCGGTCGGGCCGTTGTCTTTGAAATGTTTGATTTCCTGCCGGATCACGGACAGCATTTCTGCCGTACTTTCGGTCTTTGTCGATGTGGATAGGACGAGTGTATCAATCTTGTTCATGTGAAATAGATAGCTGTAAATGCCATATGTCAGGCCGCGTTTTTCACGAATTTCTTCCATCAGTCGCGATCCGAACCCGCCGCCGCCCAGAATATAATTCATGACTTGCGCGGAAAAATAATGCGGGTCGTCTTTTGCAGGGGCTGGCAGGACCATACGCAAAACGGATTGCGGAATATCCATTTCATGCAGCGTTGTTGTGCCTTTGTTTTGCAAAGCCAGTTTTGCGGTTTTCGGCAGATCGGATGTTTCCGGCAGATCACCAAATGTACTGTCGATCAGGTCTTTGGCTTCGCTTTCATTCAGGTCACCAACGATGCCGATCATCAAATTGTCACGCGACAGGCGTGTTTGCGCAAATTTATGCAGGTCGGCCGCCGTGATATTCTTTAGTGTTTCCAGTGTACCGCCGCTATTCATGGCATAGGGGTGACCTTCATAGGCGATATCATTGATAAAGCGTGCGGCAATCCAATCAGGATCGGAGAGCGCGTGTTTCAAGCGTGCGATATTGGCATTACGCATGCGTTCCAGCGGCGCGGCATCAAAGCGCGGATGCAATAGCGCTTGATTGAGAAGATGGAAGCCCAGATCTTTTTTGCGGGTCAGGGTTTTGAGTGTGCCGCCGAAATAGTCTCTCTGCGATACGAACCGAAGCGAAATTGAATTGTCGGTCAATGTTTTTTGGAAGGTTTCGGCATCATAGTCGCCTGCGCCTTCGTCAAATGTATTTGAGGCAAGCTGTGTGAGCCCCTGTTTACCCATCGGGTCGAGCGCCGCACCGGCGCCCCGAAACGCAAAATGCATCGAGATCAATGGCACGCTGTGGTCTTCGACAAGCCATGCTTTTATACCGGACTGCGTTTCAATGATTTGAATATCCAGAATACCTTCATGGGTCTGTGTGACGGCAGGCGATTCTTCTTGCTCCTTATTGTCGCAGCCAGTCAGGATCAACAGGCCGAGAATAAGGACCGCAACAATATGGAAGCCGGAGAGGTGACGAGACATTTATTGTTCCTCTTCCTGTTTTGTGGCCTGTTCGGTGACCTGTTCGATGACCTGCTCAGTAGCCTGTTGAGAAGATTTTTCAGTGATGTGTTCAGGCGCGTCCTCGTTCACGCTGTCTTCAGGATACAGAAAACCTGTGATACCAGCGTGCGTGCGCGGGTCAAGGTAATTCTGCGCGGCTTTCCGGATATCGTCTTGTGTAATGGCGTTTAAATCCCGCGCCCAATATTCAACATCGTCGAGCGTTGATCCGGTGACAAGGGCGCGGCCGACAATCATGGCCGGGCCGCTGAGGCTATCACGTGCAAACACGGCGCGGTCGATCAAGCGGGTTTTGGCGTCTTGCAATTCGGTGTCGGTTATGTCGCCATCGACAACGTTCAGGAGTTCTTCGCGATAGGCTGCGATGATGCCTGCCGGATCAACGCCATCAAGCGGCGTGGCGGCAAACCAGATGCGGCCGTTACTCCAATAGGCGCCGCTATAACTAAACGAAACGCTGGAAGCCATTTTGTTCTCAACGACAAGTTTCTTGTACAGGCGGGAGGCCGCACCATCGCTGAGAATATTTTCAATCAGTTGCAGGGCAAGTGCCGCTGTGCGGTCCTGACGGAAAGACGGTGCGCGCATCATGTGCAGCGCAGAGGTTTGCCGCACGCGCGCGTCATGATGGACCATATTGACCGTGCCGACCATATCCGGCACGGCGCGCCATGTGCGCGGCGGAATGTCTTTGCGTGGCAGTGTGCCGTAAATCTCTTCGGCCAGTGGCTTTAATGTGTCGAGCGTAATATCACCGCTGACGATCAGGATGGCGTTATTCGGTGCATAATAGGTGTCATGAAATGTTTGCAGATCGTTCCTGTCGATATTTTCAATTTCCTGCATCCAGCCGATGACGGGGCGTCCGTAACGGTGGTTCAGAAAAAGGACCGCGTTTAAGTGTTCGGCAAAATGGGCTTGCGCATCATTTTCTGTGACTTGTCTGCGTTCTTCGATCACAACATCGCGTTCGGACAGGACGTGATTTTCCGGCAGTAACAGGCCGCGCATGCGGTCTGCTTCCATTGTCATGACATCTTTAAGATGATCTGTGCTGACAGATTGAAAATAGGCCGTGTAATCAAGTGATGTAAAGGCGTTATCATTCCCGCCCATTGTTTTGATGATTTTTGAAAATTCGCCCGGCGGCACATTTTCCGATCCTTTGAACATCATATGTTCCAGCAGATGCGCCACGCCTGTTTTGCCGCGCTGTTCATCCGCGCCGCCTGTTTTGTACCAGACCATATGGGTAACAACGGGAATACGGTGGTTTGGAATGGCAATGACCTGCATGCCGTTATCCAGTGTCATGCTTTCCGCGTTGAATAGCGGTTTAAACGCGGCGTTTTCCTGTTTCTGTGCCGGAGCGTTCTGTGTTGCTTGTTCGGTGGCGTGCGCTGCGGTGTAAGGCGCGCAAGACAGCGTAATGCCGATCAGAATGACACAAAGAATATGGCGATGATGAAATATGTTGTTCTTATTCATCCGTTATTGTCGGGGTGTTGCCTTCTGTGACAGGCGCACCGGCCTCCTTGTTCTGGCGAATGCGTTCGGCTTCGGCTGACGGATCAACGACAGAGGCAGACGGCTTGTCACTTTTGCCGCCAAATAATTTCTTCGCCACAGATTTTTCTGCGATCGGCATTTGGGCCGTTTCTTCATCAACGATGGTGCGAATATTGTCATGGGCGTTGTCTGCACCGGCCTGTTGCAACAGGATGTCGCTGGCAGACTGGTCGGCTGTGTTGACGTGACGTGTTTCGCCGAAGACATATTCGCGTGATTTATCGGTTTCCGATGCTTCCTGCGGGCGTTCTGCGCCGGGTTGCGGCGGGCGCAGATAATAATCAGGCGGCATTTCCAGCGGTGCGCGTTTGACGACCGTAAATTCATCAGGCGCTTTATGTGTCAATCCCAGTTTCTGCTTCGCGTTACTGCATCCTGCCAGCACTGCAAGGCAGGCGGTAGCCATCAAAACATGTGTTACGGATGATCGTCTCATCATACTATCCATTCCGGTTGTTACTTATTCGTCGTCTTCATTTGTCATTATCGCGCGTTTGCGCATGATTCTCTTTTTTTCGGTGCTCTAAGAATAAACTATCGAAGAGTAAATATGCAATGCCTAAGACGATGGAACTATCGGCAATATTGAATGCCGGATAATGCCAGCCAAAGGCATGAAAATCGAGGAAATCAATCACAGCACCGTGGAAAATCCGGTCGATGACATTGCCGATCGCGCCCGCAATGACGGCCGCAAGAGCAATCCGTGTGCGGTGATTTTCTTCTTTGATAAGCCAGATGACCAGAAAGACGGTCATTAACAGCGCAAATCCGATCAGGCCAAAGCGCATATCCATGTGATTAAACAGGCCGAAACTGACGCCTTTATTATAAACAAGCACGAGATTGAAAAACGGCAACACATCAATCGGCCCGTTTTCCCGTAAGATACCAAGAATACTCCACTTGGAAATCTGATCGGCGATCAGAACCAGCAGAACGGTCAAAACAACAGGACGGTATCGTATCTGTGTGTCTGTCATGGTTGGTCCTTAGAAGAGGGACGCCCTTTGTCAATCAGGCGGCCTTCAAATCTCCCTTGTGGGATGAAACAGCTTCGGCGCATCGCGCACAGACACCCGGATAGGTATTGTCGGTATTGACATCCGGCAAGACCTGCCAGCAGCGTTCGCATTTCGCGCCGGTTGCTTTTTCGATGGTGACCGCATCGTCATCGCCTGTTTTGATTTCGGCTTGTGAGGTGATGCAGATTTCAGCCAGTTCCGTATCATTCAGCAATGCCGCGTGTGCTGCGGGCAGTGTGATAACGGGCTTTGCTTCCAGCGAAGAGCCAAGCTCTTTGCTGGCGCGCAAGGGCTCGATCGCCTCCAGAACTTTTTTACGAATACCACGAATAACGTCCCATTGCTCGGCCAGTGCGTCATTCTGCCATGCGTCCGGTATAGTCGGAAAATCGCGCAGGTGCACGGAATCGACATCTTCGAACACATCCTGTGGGCGGTGGCCCCATGCTTCTTCTGCCGTGAAAGACAGGATCGGTGCAAGCCATGCGGTCAGACCGTTAAAGATCACGGCCATGACGGTGCGGCACGCGCGGCGTTTTTCGCTGTCGGGTGCATCGCAATACAAACAATCTTTGCGGATGTCGAAATAGAAGGCGGACAAATCTTCGTTACAAAAATCATGTAAGAGTTTCGCCAGCTTGGCAAAGTCATAGTTTTCGATGTGGCTACGTACTTTTCCATCCATTTCATGCAGGCGGTGAAGCATAAATTGTTCCAGCTTCGGCAAAGATGAGGCATCATCTGAAAATTCAACGGATTCGGCTTTGGTGAAACCGTCAAGCGCGCCCAGCAAGAATCGCAATGTGTTGCGAATACGGCGATACAGGTCGCCCGTATTTTTCAACGTGTTCTTCCCGATGCGGATATCTTCGGCATAATCCGATGTCATGACCCACAGGCGCAGAATATCAGCGCCATATTGTTCCATCATCTTCAACGGATCGACTACATTGCCCATTGATTTGGACATTTTGTAACCTTTTTCATCCAGTACAAATCCGTGTGTCAGCACGTTTTCATAGGGCGCGCGGCCTTTTGTGCCGCAACTTTCAAGCAAGGATGAGTGGAACCAGCCGCGATGCTGGTCCGATCCTTCAAGATATAGATCAATTTGTTCGATGCCTTTGTGGTCTGGCCATGTCACATCATCACCGATCACGAACGCATGGGTTGAACCGGATTCAAACCAGACATCAACGATGTCAAAAACCTGATTATAATCAGCCGCATCGTATTGATCGCCCAGAAAGCGCTGTGCCGCGCCTTCATGCCACCAGCAATCCGCACCTTCTTCTTCGAAGGCTTCGCCGACGCGGGCAAACACATCGTTATCGACCAGCATTTCGCCTGTGTCTTTATGAACGAATAATGCAATCGGTACGCCCCATGCGCGCTGGCGTGAAATACACCAGTCAGGACGGTTTGCGATCATGGATGCAATGCGGGTTTCCCCTTTGGCCGGAACCCAGCCTGTGTCTTTTATGGCTTTTAGGGCCGTTTCACGCAATGTTGCATTGCTGTCATTGGCCGTTTCGTCCATCGCGATAAACCATTGCGGTGTTGTACGGAAGATCACAGGGGCTTTGGAACGCCAGCTATGCGGGTATTCGTGTCGCACAGACCCTTTCGATAACAGCTTTCCTGCTTCGGCAAGCGCTTTGAGAACGGCAAAATTTCCGCCGCCGAGCGCGCCGTCTTGCGTGTACACTTCCATGCCTGCAAATAACGGCACATGCGGACGGAATTTACCATCATCTGTGACATTGTCTGTGACCTCGATACCGTTGGCGACCCCAAGATAAAAGTCGTCTTCACCGTGACCGGGGGCCACATGCACAAATCCCGTACCGGCATCTGCCGTGACGAAATCACCTTCAAGGGCAGGGACATCGAAATCATATCCCTGATCATGTAGCGGGTGATGGCAGACTGTTCCGGCGACTTCTGATCCTTTAAAGGTCGCAATGCAGGTCCACTCTTCAATTTTTGCCTGTTCTTTCACGCCGTCAGCGAGTGATGTTGCAAGCGCAATTTTTGCGCCTTGTTCGACTTTGGCACCTTCACTGGTGGCGGTGACTTCATACACGCCATATTCCAGATCCTTGCCGAAGGCCACGGCACGGTTGGACGGCAGTGTCCACGGCGTTGTTGTCCAAATCACAATATCCGCACCTTCAAGGGCCGCATTGTCTGTCTTTGCGACCGGAAAGCGCACCCAGACCGTGACGGATTTATGATCCTGATATTCCACTTCGGCTTCGGCGAGGGCTGTTTTTTCAACCACAGACCACATGACCGGTTTTGCCCCTTTATATAACAGGCCGTTCAGCGCGAATTTATGGATCTCACGCACGATTTTGCCTTCGGCGCGGTTTGTCATGGTCAGATACGGGTTATCCCAGTCGCCGGTTACGCCGAGGCGTTGAAATTGTGCGCTTTGCGTATCAACCCAGTCTTTTGCGAATTTGCGGCATTCATCGCGGAAGGCCAGAATATCGACCTCGTCCTTGTCTTTGCCGGCCTTGCGGTATTGTTCTTCGATCTTCCATTCGATCGGCAGACCGTGACAATCCCACCCTGGCACGTAAGGGGTGCTGTAGCCCATCATTTTCCAGTTTTTAATGACGACATCTTTCAGGATTTTGTTCAACGCGTGGCCCATATGGATATTGCCGTTTGCATAGGGCGGGCCGTCATGCAAAATCCATTTTGGTTTGTCTGCATTTTTATCGCGCATCTTGCCGTACAGATCCATATCCTGCCATTTTTTCAGGATGTCGGGTTCTTTTTGCGGCAAGCCGCCACGCATCGGGAAATCTGTTGTCGGAAGAAATACGGTTTCTTTATAGAGTTTTGCGCGCTCTTCCGCGTTGTCTAAATTCGTGCTCATGGTTTTTATCCGGTTTTCAAAGGGGGAATTACAATTATGTTTTGCGTTACAAGAACAGGCCGATTCTTATCAAAAGAAGAACCGGCTACGTAATTCGAATAATAATGCGTGTGCGTATGTTGTTTTGCATAGCGTCAATGTGCCAAGCCGGGGGGTAAAAATCAACCCTGTTTATCGGGGTTATGCCAGAATTTTGCGGGCTTGGTCGCAATCCTGTTCGATTTGTGTGATCAAGGCCTCCAGCGAGTCGAACTTTGCTTCGCCGCGCAGACGTTGAACGGGTTTGATCCGTAAGGACTTGCCGTAAATATCGCGATCAAAGTCGAAAATATAGCTTTCGACCTGTCCGATCTCGACCTCGAACATGGGCCGAATACCGATATTGGTCGCGGACGGCCGCCATATCTCTTCGCCTTCCACTTGCACATAGGTGGCATAAATGCCATAGGCCGGATGCAGGGTTTCATCCAGATGCACATTTGCTGTCGGATATCCGATTTCCCGGCCGCGCTGGTCGCCTTGCACGACGATACCTTCTATTTCCCAGTCCCAGCCCAGCAGTGTGTTGGCTTTTGCAATATCACCATGCCGCAGGGCTGTGCGGATATTGGACGAGGAATAGACATCACCGTTATCCGCTGTAATCTGGTCAATGACCGTCACGTCAAATCCGGCATCAATCAGGCTCTGGGCGTTGCCTTTGCGGAGTTGCCCGAAATGAAAGTCATAGCCGATCATGATGTGAAAGGGCTGTAGCGCCTGTTTCAAAATGGTTTGAATAAAGTCATCGGCGCTTTGGCTGGCAAAATCCCAGTTAAAATCAAGCGTAATCAAATGGTCGATCTCGCAGGATTCCAGTAATCTGTTTTTTACATGTTCCGGTGTAATGCGAAAAGGCGGGTCATCGGCGCGGAACAAACGGCGCGGGTGCGGCTCGAACGTCAGTACGGCCAGTTTCTTCCCGTTTTGGTCGGCAAGCTTGCGTGCCGTTTCGAATATTTCGCGGTGGCCGCGATGTACACCATCAAAATTTCCAATGACAAGAACCGTGTCGCGTGCTTTACTTGGGTAATTGATCAGACTGTTAAAAATATCCATAAAAAAGATTCCGGGAGGTTCTGGTCTTGTTTAATTTTGATTTCAAGAAACTGTTTATCCCGTTCGCGCGGATATTTCAAGCATCGGCGCAGAATACAGTTGCAGATGGCGACGGCGTGCATGCCCGCGATGATGACGTATCCCGTCAAGACAAAGTGGTGTCTTGTGCCGGTATGTTCAATTATCTGAGTTTCGGGAAGACCGACGGACAGCCTGATCAGATTATCTTTTTGTTACATGGTTATGGCCGCAGTGCCGTTTTCATGGAAAAGGTGGCCGAAGAAATTTCGAAAAAATTGCCCGGTGCATTGATTATCGCACCGGAAGGACCGGAGGAACTGGAGCAGATACAAGAAGACAGTGAATTTGTTCTGCGTGTGCCCGTTGTGCTGCGCAATGATGATGTTGATCAATCGTTGCGGCGTCAGTGGTTTTCAATCGCTTCGGCCGATTTGACGCAATATCAGGCGTGGATGGATGAAATCGCAACAGCGTTAAACGAATTTATTGATGAACATCGTGATTATTATGGTCTTGATGATCGGAATATCGGTTTGATGGGGTTTTCGCAGGGCGGCGCAGTTGCGATGTACACAGGGTTGTCGCGGACAACCGAGCTTGGCGCCCTTGTCGGGCATAGCGCGCCGTTCTTCCCGCAGGATACGGCCCTGCAAAGCAAGCCCGAAACCTATTATATCTATGGCGATGATGACGAAGAATTTCCAGTCGAGCGATATGAAAAAATGCGCATGGCCTTAGAACGTTATCTGGGGACATTACAAACCAGCGTCGTCGCCGGATTGCAACACCGCACCAGCCGCGAGTCACGTAAACTTGTTGCAGATTATTTTCATCAAAAAATGGGATAAAGTATTTGGCCGGATCGCTCTGTTTGTTCAGCCTGCTTATTCAGTGTGCCTTTTCATGATATTTACGACAGGGCAAGACCTGCATATTCAGGGCGCTGATCCGGATCGGGCTGTGTAATATCCTGACCGTTCCGTCCGGGTACATCAAGCGGCTCGGTTGCCGCTGTGGCGGCGCTGTATTCTTGTTGTAAATCAACAGAGGCGGTCATGCTTTCGCCATCCTGACCGGATAGGCTTGACCGTGCTGCATCGCGTTCGCCACGCATGGCCGCCAGCACCGCTTCGGGAGATGTCAGCGCTTTGTTGAGGCCGTCCCCTGCGTAATAGCTGCGTCCGCCCATATCTTTGGGCAGGGATGCCCATTCCTGAGACAGGTTTCTCATGAATTCCGCATCACCGATTTCACCGCTCAGATAATCGTCATATCCGCGGCGGTTTAACAAGACGGTGGCCATGCGGTCTTGCATGGCTTCATCAAACGGTTCGTCACCGCGCAGGCCCATTTCGTCCTTTAAGCCATCAAGTGTTTTGTGAATAATTTGGTATCGTCCGACCGCTGATGACGGTGATCCGCTTGCAACTGTCGCTTCCTGAAAGCGCAGAACTTCATCGACGGTCATTTCTGTCAGATCGACATGTCTGCCGCCGTAAATAATGGTATAGCTGCCGCCTGATTCATGTTCAGAGATCAGATCAAGCAGGCTGCCGTTCATGGCCGATGCGCCATCAAAATCAAAATTGCTGAAATCGTGATCGTCGCTCCACTCCCAGCCATTTTGCTGCATATCCTGTACCCAGCCATCCATCTGCGACGGATCGTCAAAGCCTAAAATATCCATGAGTAGCTCGGTGAGCTCTATATTTTCCTGCCCTGAAACGGCAAGGGCTTGTGCAAAAAACAAGAACATATCGGCGATGCCTTGCTCCATCCCTTTCAGGTCTTTGCGAGTCATGCCGGAACGTCCCGGAACTCTGCGTTCCGAGAGCGATTCTTCACCGATGTCCAAACTGATGTCTGAACCGATGTTCTCGCCGATATTATGGTCTGTTCCGTAGCTCATTTTCTTATAAATTCCTAATTTCCCCCTCATTATGAACGATAAAGGTTAAAAAAGGTTAATTTTGCCCGATTTATTTAAAATTTTATGGAATTTGGTGTGGTGCGGCTAAGAAGGACGTAAAATGACGGGTTTTTTCGCAGAAAACAGGCGTTTTCGCGGGGCGTGTTCGTGTTTTGCGGGGCGTGTCCGTCAGGGATAGATGTGTGTTATTTCATTCCGCTTCGAAGAGAATATGTTGCCCAAGTCCGGCGGCAAAATATTCTTTGGAACGATTGACGTAGTTTTGTGCCGAATATTCCAGATATTCCATGTCTTTATCGGTTAATTTGCGCATGAATTTCGCCGGGCTTCCGGCCCATAATTCACCCGATGGTACTGTCTTTCCGGGGGTGACCGTCGCACCTGCGGCAACCATTGCCTTGTCTTCGACCGTTGCGCCGTCCAGAATAATGGCGCCCATGCCGATCAGACATAAATTTCCGATGGTGCAGGCATGAATGATACAGCCATGCCCGATTGTGACGTGATCACCAATATATGTGCCCTGTAATGTCCCTGTGACGTGGACAACAGTATTGTCCTGAATATTGGTATATTCGCCGATGCGGATTTCTTTTTCATCGCCGCGCAATGAACAAAATGGCCAAACGCTTGAGCCTTTTCCCATTTCGACATCACCCGAAATAAATGCATCGGGCGCAACGAAAACGCTTTGATCCAGTTTTGGCCAGATATTGTTGTAAGGATAAATATTGGTCATGTGATCCGTCCTTTAATATGCGCGTGTATCCTTTTACTATACGCACTTTTGTAAGGCTGTAAAGGATGGGGTTTGGCTGTTATGCAGCAATGATTCCACTTGTGAGGCTAAGGTTTTTATGGAATATTGGCGGGCACAAATAACAACAATAAAAGACAGTGGAGAACATCGAAAGGAAGAACGCTATGGCGAAATCCAGAAAAGTTATCATTACATGTGCGCCGACAGGGGCGATTCATACGCCGTCAATGTCGCAATATTTGCCTGTGACACCGGATGAAATCGCAGAAGCCGCAATTGCCGCAGCCAATGAAGGGGCGGCGGTATTGCATTTGCATGCCCGTGATCCGGAAGATGGTCGCCCGACACAGGATCCGGAGATGTTTACGCGCTTTTTGCCGCAGGTTGCCGATGCAACTGATGCCGTCATTAACATTACCACAGGCGGCGCACCGCAAATGACAGTCGAAGAACGCATGAAACCGGCTGCGACATTCAAGCCAGAGCTGGCATCCCTGAATATGGGCACAATCAATTTCGGTCTGTTCCCGATGTTGAACCGTTACGAAGATGATTTGGAATATGAGTGGGAACGCACACATCTGAGTAATAAGGCGATTATCTTCCGCAATACATTCGAAGATATCGAAGCGATCATGAAAATGGGCCTGGAAAACGGCACACGTTTTGAATTTGAATGTTATGATGTCGGACATCTTTATAACCTGAAATATTTTGTCGATGCAGGGCTTGTGAAGCCGCCATTCTTTATTCAATCCGTGTTCGGGATTTTTGGCGGCATTGGCGGTCATGAAGAAGACCTGATTCATATGAAGCGCACGGCAGACCGTTTGTTCGGTGATGATTATCACTGGTCTATTCTGGGTGCAGGCAGTCATCAAATGAAACTGGCGACAATGGGCGCAACAATGGGTGCCAATGTGCGTGTCGGTCTGGAAGATTCCTTGTGGCTTGGTCCGGGCCAACTGGCCGAAACAAATGCACAGCAAGTGCGTAAAATTCGCACGGTTCTGGAAGGGCTGTCGTTTGAGATTGCAACGCCGGATGAAGCGCGCGACATTCTGTCCTTGAAGGGGGCGGATAAGGTCGATCTGTCAACTTGTCAGAAAAAGGCCGCTTAGGGTCGTTACCATCTCATTATCGCCGGGCCGTTGCGCCCGGCATATTTTTGAAACACCATTTGAAATATACAAAGAAATAAGGAAAGACGATTATGTTTGATTTTAACGTACCGGAAGGATTGCGCGTATTTGTATCGGCCGGAGCTGCGGGAATTGGCCGCGCCATTGCCGAAACATTCGATAAAGCGGGCGCGCGTATTTATGTTTGCGATGTGTCTGAAGACGCTGTGAAATCATGCTTGGCAGATCATCCTGACTGGCAGGCTTCTGTGTGTGATGTATCGCGGCAGGATCAGGTTGACGCCATGTTTGATGACATTGAAACGGCGTTCGGGGGTCTGGATGTGCTGGTCAATAATGCAGGCATCGCAGGGCCGACCGGCGGTATTGACGAGATTGATCCCGATCATTGGCGCAGCACGGTTGATATCAACCTGAACGGGCAATATTATTGTGCGCGGCGGGCTGTGCCGTTATTACGTGCGGCAGGCGGCGGCAGCATCATTTGCATTGCGTCGATTGCAGGGCGGCTTGGCTATGCAAACCGGACGCCGTATGCGGCGACGAAGTGGGCTATTCGCGGTTTGACCGAAAGTCTGGCCGCAGAACTCGGGTGTGACAATATCCGCGTTAACGCCATTTTGCCGGGTATTGTTGAAGGCCCGCGCATTGATAATGTTATACAGGCCCGCGCAGACAAAGAAGGTGTCTCTTTTGATGAAATGTCACGCAAATATAAGGGCATGGCCGCGCTGGAGCGTATGGTCACCGCCGAAGATGTCGCGTTGCAGGCGTTGTTCCTGTGTTCGGGCGCGGCAAAGAATACGTCCGGCCAGTCCATCAGTGTTGACGGGTATGTGAAGGCTCTGTAGGCGTTCGCCCTAGCCGTTTTTAGCGAAGATTTCCTGTTGTCGATATGGAGGAGCTGCGGGTCAGGGCTTTGGCGCGGCTGTCGGTGTCTGCGCGCTGGTCAGGCCGTTATCTTGCAAAATCTGTTGCAAGACATCGCGATATTCCTGCGGGTCTTTGAAATGGAAATCCGCACTTTTCGTGACGCGATCATCATCGCCGACAGCGATAAATTTGCCGCCCAGCTGTTGCACAATTGTTGCGGCCGGTAAGTCGCCCGGACTGTCACCGAAATAAATCGGGATGAGGGCATTATCATTGCAAATGTTGATGATTTCTTTGACTGCATTGCCTTTATCAAGGCCGCCCGGTCCCATATCGAATACTTTGCCGCCGTCAATGATGGTCAGAGGCTGCCCTGTGGAGGCTTCGTAACGGTCTAAAAGCTGTTCCAGTTCATTTTGCACGTCATTTTTGACCGCCGGATCGTTACGCACGGTATCGGCGCCGATATAGTGTAGTGAGCGCATGAAAGGTTTGATCCGTAACACCATGCCGTTAAAACGGGCCGTCAGGCTTTGCAGGTCATTATCAATAAGTGACCAATCCGGTTTCGGGTTGATTTCCTGTGGCGCGGCATCCTTATCAAATCGCATGATGTTGTGATATTCGCATGATGCCTTGAGTGTTTTTTGCGGAAAGAGCTGGTCAATATAAGGAAGCTCCCGTCCCGTAATGATGTAAAAGCGGCCGCCGGTTAGTGTGTCCAGATCGCGGCAATCATCTTCAAGCCCTGTGGGGGCGTTCAGAGCGCCGGGGTCTGCGGCTTTTTCGACGAGCGTTTCATCAATATCCGTCATCCAGATGATATTGCGTAACCCGACTTGATTGATCCATGTTAAAAAATCAGACATATGATGTTTCCTGTTTCAGTCCCTTGTTTAAGGGGGTGTTATTCTTGCGTTTTCAGCTTGGGCCGTTCATGGCTTTTTTTATAAATTGGGGCGGTGCAAGTGCTTCGCGGATACGGATATTTTCATCAAGCGGTGGTACGGGGTCTTTGCCCAGTAACAACCGTGAATTCCATGTGTCGTAGCTTGTTTCAAAATCTTCGCCTGCCGTGCCGCCGCCTTCGCCGAGGTCGCGCACACGGATACCCAGATCGAATCCGTTTTCCGTGCGGGCATTGGCATCATATTTTTCGCCGCCATCTGCGGGTGTGATGTTACGTGTGCGTTTATCGACGAATGTAAACATCTTGCCGTTATAATCGGCGCGCATGGCAGATGCGGAAAGGCGTAACGGCAATTCGACAACATCTTCGGGCATGGCATTTGCGTAAAGTGGTTCGTTTTTCCAGTGCGCCCGCAGCCACGCTTGCACGGGTGGCGGCACATAACCGGCGACCTGAATATGTTCTGCACCATCAAGGGTGGCCAGTTCCTGTTGGAACATCGCGACATAATCTTCGAGCGCTTTTTTCGTCCATGCATAATTGGCTGACGCAGGGTCTTTGCGGCCGACAATCGGGGAAGAGGTCAGCATGATGCGTCCGGCATCAGAGTGTTTCATCATCGGTAAAAGTTGCTGATAAAGGGTCACATGCGATCGCACATTAATGGCAAACAGGCTGTCCATTTCCTGAATGGGTGTTGTCGCAATATGTTTGGCGTCCGGCCCGTCGAATAATTTGATAACACCTGCATTAATGGCATAGACATCGATTGTGTCATTGCCTGCGGCGTGTTTGATCTGGCGTGTCAGTTTTGCGTATTTTGCTTTGGATAATGTTCTTAAGTCAAAGGCGATCCCCGTGATACGTTCATTGCCCAGCTTATCTTCCAGCGCTTTTAGTTTTTCGTCCTGCACATCAATAACGATCACATTTGCGCCGAAAGCATGATAGGCTTCGGCCAGTGCGCCGCCGATACCGGCCGCGCCGCCTGTCAGGACCACATTTTTTCCGGTGAAATCGATTTCCGGGGCAATCTGTGTCAGGCCGTGTTCACGGCTAAGATTCACGCGATCTTGATGAGTCATAATGTTCCCCGTTTTATTGTTCTTTTTATGCTATGTACGTAGTTATAAAAATATTTTTCATAACCGTCAAGTTGTTTCGGCTGAGGCGATACATCGAAACCGGTGTGTTTTATACTGACTGCGTGGTGTGGTGCGTCAGAGATCGTGTGGAGGCGTGCTTTTGTTTCGTGTTGAATCGTTTGCATCACTTCTTATCCTATTCTGCTTGATTGACAGACGCGCTTCTGCTTGTATCTTTTATAAGAAATATCAAAACAAAGGACATGTCTGATATGTTGGGACTTGAGCTTGATGCCGTTTTACTGGCCCGTATACAATTTGCCTTTACGATTTCTTTTCACATTGTTTTTCCGGCATTTACGATTGGGCTTGCAAGTTGGCTGGCTGTCATAGAGGGGCTGTATCTGAAAACCGGTGAAAAACGGTACGAAGATATTTACCGCATGTGGGTCAAAATTTTTGCCGTGTGTTTCGGGATGGGTGTTGTATCCGGTGTGGTCATGTCTTATCAATTTGGCACAAACTGGTCTGTTTTTTCCGACAAGACGGGCAATGTGATCGGTCCGTTGCTGGGGTATGAAGTGCTGACGGCTTTCTTTCTCGAAGCTTCCTTTCTGGGGATCATGTTGTTTGGCTGGGGGCGTGTCAGTAAGAAGATGCATTTCGTGTCCACAGTGATTGTTGCGGTAGGCACCTTGATATCCGCGTTCTGGATATTGTCTGCCAATAGCTGGATGCAAACACCGCAAGGGTTCGAAATTGGTGATGACGGCCTGTTATATCCGACAAACTGGATTGAAATTATTTTTAATCCGTCCTTCCCATACCGTTTTTTCCATATGGTTGTTGCGGCGTATTTGACAACGGCGTTTGTCGTTGGCGGGGTGTCGGCTTATTATCTGTGGCGGGGCCGTCATCAAAAGCATGCCAGAATCATGTTTGCGATGGCGATGATGATGGCTGTATTTGTAGCGCCCGTGCAATTGTTAATCGGTCATGCACATGGTGAAAATACAATGCATTACCAGCCTGTGAAGGTTGCGGCAATGGAGGGAAACTGGGAGCGTGGCGGAAATAAACCGTTATATCTTTTCGGTATTCCGAATGAAGAAACGGAGACAACCGATTATGGTGTGAAGGTGCCAAACGGCGCAAGTTGGGTTTTGACGGGGCAGGCAGACGGTGAAATTCCGGGCTTGAAAGATGTGGCCAAAGAGGACCGCCCGCCTGTCATCTGGGTGTTCTGGTCCTTCCGTGTGATGGTCGGGCTGGGGATGGCTATGATCTTGACCGGTGTTTGCGCGGCGGTTTTGTTCTTCAGGAAACGTTTATTTACATCGCGATTGTTTCAGCTCTGGTGTATGGCGATGACGCCAAGCGGTTTCATTGCGTTGCTGGCCGGATGGTTTGTCACAGAAATCGGGCGGCAACCTTATACGGCGTATGGTGTTATCCGTACGTCGGAAAGCATTTCACCTGTTGCCGCAGAACAGGTGGCGATCAGCCTGATTTTGTTCATCATTGTCTATACGCTTATTTTTGGCGCGGGATCTTATTATATCTTGAAATTGATTGGTAAGGGGCCGAGCGTGAAAAAGGATAAGGGCGCCTATTACGGGCACACGATGGAGGCCAGCGTAACCAAAAAATTAACGACAAAGGATTCTTAGATGTTTGATTTCTCAACGTGGATTGACTTGCCTTTGATCTGGGGCGGACTGATTGCGACAGCGGTCTTTTTGTATGTGTTTCTTGATGGCTTTGATTTGGGGTGCGGCATTTTGTTCCCGTTTGCGCCATCTGATCAATGCCGGAACAAAATTATGAACTCGATCGCGCCGTTCTGGGATGGAAATGAAACATGGCTTGTTCTCGGTGGTGGTGGCTTATTTGCTGCGTTCCCTGTTGCGTATGCGGTTTTGATGCCTGCTTTATATATGCCCGTCATCTTGATGTTGATCGGTCTTATTTTCCGTGGCGTGGCGTTTGAATTTCGTTTTAAAACAGATGGCCGTGACCGCAGATATTGGGATATTGCATTTCATGGGGGCTCTTTGTTGGCGGCATTTATGCAGGGCATGATATTGGGTAATTTTGTGCAAGGGGTCACAGTTGAAGGTCGTAGTTTCGCAGGCGGGGCGCTCGACTGGGCCAACGGCTTTGCTGTCGTCACGGGGATTGCTGTTATTTTCGGTTATGCACTGCTTGGTGCCACGTGGCTTATCATGAAAACGGACAAGCAGACGCAGGATTGGGCTAGGAAAGCCGCACGCTATGTTGTGTTTTTTGTGTTTATTGGCATGGTGATTGTCAGTATTAGTATGCCGTTTATTGATCCGCGTATCAGCGATTTGTGGTTCAGTGTCCCGAATATTTTCTTTTTGCTACCGATACCGCTTTGTACAGCGATTGCCTTCATAATGCTGTGGCGTGATCTGCATAGTGCGCGTGAATGCAGACCTTTCCTTTTGTCGATTGCTTTGTTTTTTCTCGCCTATCTGGGAATCGGTATCAGTTTATTTCCGTGGATCGTGCCGTTTTCTTTTACCGTCTGGGATGCGGCGGCGGCCTCAACATCGCAGTCACTGCTTCTGGTCGGGGCGCTCGTGTTCCTGCCGATTATCTTGATATATACGGCTTATAGCTATTATATCTTCCGGGGAAAAAGTGATGAGCATTCCCATTATTAGAAAATTGCGACAGCGTATTGCCGTTACGCTCACGCATAAACAGCGCGAATGGGCGTGGTTTATCGGTTTGTGGGTCGGTGGGCTGCTCAGTGTCGGGACGCTTGCGTATCTTATTCGTCTTCTTATGGGGATTGATTGACGATACGGTCATGGCCTGCCTCATTGTTTTTGTCATGACATTGTCCTTGCCGGACCTGGCAAGGGTGAGAATCCGCTTGACGTGCAGAGTTTACATATTTATAACGGAGACTCCGTTGTCCGCATAAATGATACAAAGAATCACGAAAATGACGGCTGAAATGACAGGGATGAGTAGGGCAAAAAGGGATACGCCATGACGACAAAATTGGGGAATATAGGCCAAACAGATCAGGCTGTTTTCATTACCAAAGATATTTCGACGGGTGAAACGCCGATGTATAACCCCTTTGATGGGAATTATTACTTCGTCGATATCGAATATGGCGATGTTCATCAATATAACCCGCACACAGGGGCCGATCAAAAATGGCATCTGGGCAAAGGCATGGTCGGCGGCCTTGTCATTAACGAAGACGGCACATTGATTGTGAATGCCGAAGACGGTTTATTTGCCTTTGATCCAGCCAAAAGCGCGCTGGCGAAAATCAGCGATATTGGCACAGATCAAAGCAGTAAGCACAAAATGCGTCCGAATGATATGAATGTATTCCCGCTGGCGGATGGGTCCAGCCGTATTGCCATTGGCTGCATCCCGGTGGATCGCACGAAAGTGGCGGCCGATGAAAAGCCGAGTGTCACATATATCGTTGATCCGAAGACGCTGGGGTTAAAGGCAATTTGGGACAATCATGTCACGAGCAATGCGCTCTGCGGTTATACTGAAAACGGCAAGAATGTGGTGTTTTATGCCGAAACAGATAAAAATCACAATCCGCGTATGTGGCGCGCAACGTATAATGCGGCGACCGATACGCTTGAAAACGCGGAATTGTTTTTAGATAAAGCAAACGATGATTTTCAAGGCGGGCGTCCGGATGGTGCACATATCGTTGAAGTCGATGGCCGCAAGCTGGTGGCGGTATCCAATCTGGATACACACCGTGTCGTCGGATATGACGTTGATACAGCCGAGCCTGTCATGCGTGTGGATGCGCCGGTTACACCTGACGAAGAACTGACATTAACCCACGCCGTATTCGGCCCTGATGCCAACGGGGAAACGATATGTTTGATAAACTCGTCAAAACGCCAAAAGCCCGATGGCGGCGTTAAATTGGGTGTGGCTGTCATTGTGCCGATTAAAAGTGAGTTTAATGTCAAATCACTGCAGGCTGTGGCGGTGGGATATCCGTCTTTTGCTGCGTTAACGGCAGGCAAATCAACAGAAACACTTCAGGCACAGCCTGTGTCACGCATCCCCGTCCCTGCCAGCAAACCGCGCACGCCGTAGTTGCAGCGTGATTGTGCGCGAAGCATTTCAACCTGACGAGTCTATTGTTGCCCGATGTTGCTTGGTAAGTTCATTGGGCTGTACTAAATAGGGTGAATTATACATTGCGGGTCGCACCTTGCGGTTGCACCGTGTGGTCTATGGTCTAAGGAACCTGATATATAAGGGAAATTAGAAATAATGGTAGCGGGAGAGGGA
>JASMHE010000013.1 GCA_030750865.1 Alphaproteobacteria bacterium | reverse complement strand
TTATCAATCATCGCGTAGTCCTGGAAATCACCAAAATATTTCGTGATCGCCGCTGTCAACGTCGTCTTACCGTGGTCAACGTGACCAACTGTTCCGATATTCGCGTGCGGCTTGTTCCGCTCAAACTTTTCCTTACTCATTTTTCATTCTCCTTCGAATAACAAAATTCTGTTTTTTACAGCGCTTTTATTAAGCACCCATTTTTTCTTTTACTTCATCAGCCACAGCCTGTGGAACACGATCATAATGGTCAAACGCCATTGTGTATTGTGCACGTCCTTGTGACATTGAACGCAAGTTGTTGATGTAACCGAACATGCTCGCAAGTGGAACCATCGCTGTAACCAGCTTTACGTTACTGCGATCTGTCATACCGCTGACCTGACCGCGACGTGCGTTCAAATCACCGATGATATCACCCATATATTCTTCAGGTGTTACAACTTCGACTTTCATCATCGGCTCAAGAAGAACAGCGCCACCCTTCTGCATCGCGTCACGGAAAGCTGCTTTTGCAGCGATCTCAAACGCCATCACAGAGGAGTCAACATCGTGGAATGCACCGTCTGTCAACGTCACCTTGAAGTCAACAACAGGGAAACCGGCAATGATACCTGTTTCTTTCGCTTGCTCGATACCTTTTTCAACACCCGGGATGTATTCCTTCGGAATCGCACCACCAACGATCTTGCTTTCAAATTCGTAACCGGCACCGGCTTCATTTGGTTCAAATGTCGCAACCATGCGCGCGAACTGACCAGAACCACCTGATTGCTTTTTGTGTGTGTAGTCAATTTCACAAGATTTTGAAATTGTTTCACGGTAAGCAACCTGAGGCGCACCAATGTTCGCTTCAACTTTAAATTCACGCTTCATACGGTCAACGATGATATCAAGGTGCAATTCGCCTTGCCCTTTAATGATTGTCTGACCGGATTCGTGGTCAACAGAAACGCTGAATGACGGATCTTCCGCAGCCAAACGCTGAAGCGCCTGAGACATTTTCTCCTGGTCAGCCTTCGTTTTTGGCTCAACAGCAATCTCGATAACCGGCGCAGGGAATTCCATGCGGTCCAGAATAATCGGTGTTTGCTGATCACAAAGTGTATCACCTGTTGTTGTGTCTTTCAGACCAACAATCGCGACAATATCACCTGCGTGCGCTTCTTTGATTTCTTCACGATTGTTTGAGTGCATCAAAAGCATACGACCGACACGCTCGCGCTTGTCTTTGATTGTGTTCTGGACGTAAGAACCGGACTCAAGTACGCCGGAATAAATACGCGCAAATGTCAATGTTCCCACAAATGGGTCGTTCATGATCTTGAACGCCAGCGCAGAGAACGGCGCATCATCAGATGCTTCGCGTGAATCTTTTTCTTCAGGGTTATCGATCTTAACCCCCTGCACAGCGCCAATATCTGTCGGCGCAGGAAGATATTCAACAACCGCATCAAGCATTGGCTGAACACCTTTGTTCTTGAACGCCGTACCACACATCACAGGAACGAATGCACCTGAAATTGTGCCTTTACGGATACAAGCACGCAATGTTTTCTCATCAGGCTCGTTGCCTTCAAGATACGCTTCCATTGCATCATCATCTTGTTCAACAGCCAGCTCAACCAGCTTCTCGCGGTATTCCGCTGCTTTATCCGCAAGATCAGCAGGAATGTCACCATAAGAATATGTTGCACCCAGTTGCTCACCATCCCAAACAACGGCCTGCATCTTCACAAGGTCGATATGACCAGCGTAATCGCTTTCCGCACCGATCGGCAACTGGATTACACAAGGCACAGCACCGAGACGATCAACGATCATGTCAACTGTGTTGTAGAAGTCCGCACCGATTTTATCCATTTTGTTCACGAAGCACATGCGTGGAACGCGGTATTTATCAGCCTGACGCCAAACTGTTTCAGTTTGCGGCTCAACACCCGCGTTCGCATCGAAAACAGCGATCGCGCCGTCAAGAACACGCAATGAACGCTCAACTTCAATTGTGAAGTCAACGTGGCCGGGTGTGTCGATGATGTTCAAACGGAAACGTTCGCCACCATAGTTACCACCTTCAAGGCCGTTCCAGAACGTTGTTGTCGCAGCAGATGTAATTGTGATGCCGCGCTCTTGCTCTTGTTCCATCCAGTCCATAGTCGCTGCACCATCGTGCACCTCACCAATTTTGTGAGACTTACCGGAATAAAACAGAATGCGCTCTGTTGTTGTCGTCTTACCAGCATCAATGTGCGCCATGATGCCGAAGTTACGATAACGTTCAATTGGATATTCGCGAGCCATATTTAATTTCCTCTACTCTAAAACTTTTCTCTATTACCTGATGATTACCAACGGAAGTGCGCGAAAGCACGGTTTGCTTCGGCCATCTTGTGGGTATCATCTCTCTTTTTGATTGCGCCGCCTGTTTCATTGTGCGCATCCATCAATTCGCCACCAAGACGCTCTGTCATTGTATTTTCAGAACGGCCGCGTGCTTTTTCAATGATCCAGCGAATTGCCAAAGCTTGCGCACGCTCAGGCTTTACTTCCATAGGAACCTGGTATGTCGCACCACCAACACGGCGAGATTTCACCTCGAGCTGCGGCTTCACTTTATTCAGAGCCTCTTTCACATACTCAACCAACGCTTCGTCGCTTGGCACTTTACCCTTAAAACGAATGATGTCCATCGCACCATATACGATTTTTTCTGATTTTGACTTGTTTCCGTCATACATGATGGCGTTAACAAGTTTTGAAAGCACCAAATCGCCATATCTGGCGTCAGGAAGAATTTCTCTTTTTTCTGCTCTGTGTCTACGTGACATACCTTAACTCCTCAAAATTACTTAGGACGCTTCGCGCCGTAACGTGAACGTGATTGCTTACGATCTTTAACACCTTGTGTATCGAGCGCACCACGCACAACTGTATAACGAACACCCGGCAAGTCTTTAACACGGCCGCCACGTACAAGCACAACAGAGTGCTCTTGCAGGTTGTGACCCTCACCAGGGATATAACAAATAACTTCCAGACCAGTTGTCAGACGCACCTTCGCGACCTTACGAAGCGCCGAGTTCGGCTTCTTCGGTGTTGTTGTATAAACGCGTGTACAAACGCCACGACGTTGCGGGCACTGTTTCAGTGCGCGGTTCTTTTTCCGTTTAATCACGCGTTTGCGCGGATTACGAATCAACTGTTGTACTGTTGGCATACTAAGCCCTTCTTCTGTTTAAAACGTTTCAAATTTCAAAATGTGTCCTATGGACACCCATAATTATGTGTTCGGGGGATGGGGTGGATCTTCCTCGCTTGAAACCCTTTCATGATACCGGAGAGGGTCCGGTGTCTTTGCGGGTTTCTGTAACGCCACCAACTGTAAGCCTTGCTTACTTTATCAGACACTTCGCTAAAAGTGTCGGACTGCGTCTAGAGCGTTCTCTCAGTAAAAAAGACAACGGCCTACAGCCAGCCCATCCATACATGAACGGGGCGGACTATACAGTTATCCCCAAGATGCGTCAAGAAAGTTTTTTATAAAAAATGATTTTTTTCTGACGGCCTCAATGAAACCGCGCTAATGCAGTATATGTGCCGCTTCCCGCAGAATGTCATATCGTCTATATCGCACCGGTAAACAGATCACGCAAGACCTGTAAAATCCACCTGCATCATCAGACAGAATCGATGTCGAAAACAGCATCAATTTCCACGGCAACCCCGAATGGCAGATTCGGCACGCCGACCGCAAAACGGGCATGTTTTCCCTTCTCGCCCAGCACATCGGCCAGCAGGTCGGATGCGCCGTTAATCACAGCCGGATGGTCTGTAAAATCAGCCGTAGACGCCACAAAACCGCCAAGTTTCACGCACTGCCGGACACGCGACCAGTCACCATCGACTGCGGTCCCGACCTGCGCCAGAATATTCAACGCACACGCCCGTGCAGCCTCTTGTCCTTGTTCAATGGTATAATCATCGCCCAGCGTCCCGAAATGCATCTTCTCGCCGTTTAAAAAGGGAATCTGACCGGAAATATACAACATGTTTCCAGCGACCACATAAGGCACATAATTCGCCGCCGGCGCCGCCGCTGCCGGAAGAGCGTATCCCAGAGCCGCCAAATTTGCTTTGATATCCATATCCTGATCCTCCTGATAAAGAAAAGCCCGCTTATTATAAACGGGCTTTCCAAAATTCATAGTCGCTTTTTAACGCTTAACCGATTGCGGCTTCCTTGCCGTCACCATCTTCGGATGTTTCTGCAACATCATCAACAGCAACGTCATCAAGCGCATCATGTGCCAGCGCTTCGTCGGATTGCTGTGCGGCAATCGCCTCGCGATCACGATCTGCAGCAATGCGGCGCGCCTGATTCACATAAGCCCCTGTACCGGCCGGGATTAAGCGACCAACGATCACGTTCTCTTTCAAGCCGATCAATTGGTCTTCCTTGCCGTTTACAGCCGCTTCTGTCAGGACACGCGTTGTTTCCTGGAACGAGGCCGCAGAGATAAACGAACGTGTCTGCAAGCTTGCTTTTGTAATACCTTGCAAGACCGGCTTACCTTCAGCAGGCAATTTGCCGCGTTCGATATATTTCTGGTTTTCTTTCGCGAACTCTTCACGGTCAACTTGTTCGCCAACCAGGAATGTCGTATCGCCCGGCTTCAGAATTTCAACTTTCTGCAACATCTGACGTGCGATCACTTCGATGTGCTTATCGTTGATCTTCACACCTTGCAGGCGGTAAACGTCCTGAATTTCGTTCACGAGATAATCCGCGAGGGCTTCGACACCCATGATGTCCAGAATATCGTGAGGCACAAGCGCACCATCCAGAAGCGGATCACCCTTACGGACGAAGTCCCCTTCATGAACCGCCAAGTGACGGCCTTTTGGAATCAGATATTCTTCTGCTTCGCCTTCACTTTCGATCGGCTTCACGATGATACGGCGCTTGGACTTATAGTCCTTGCCGAATTCAACCTGACCATCAATACCGGAAATCACGGCAAAGTCTTTCGGACGACGTGCTTCGAACAATTCGGCAACACGTGGCAGACCACCTGTAATATCGCGTGTACCTGATGTTTCGCGCGGGATACGTGCGATAATGTCACCGGCTTTAACCTCTTGTCCGTTATCGACAGACAAAATCGCATCCGTGGACATATAGTAGTTCGCAGGCATACCGTTCGGCAGTGTAATCACTTTGCCTTTCGCATCAGTCAAAGAGATACGCGGTTTCAGTTCGCCACCCTTCGGCTGTGAACGCCAGTCAATCACCACTTTCGATGAAATACCTGTTGCTTCGTCAACCTGATCTGTGACAGACACGCCTTCAACCAGATCGAAGAACTGCGCAACACCGTCTTTTTCCGTGATAATCGGAATTGTGTATGGGTCCCATTCGGCAAGCTTATCACCGGCCTTCACTTTCTTCTTGTCATCGGTCATCAGACGTGAACCGTATGGCAAGCGGCTTGTCATTTTCTCGTTACCTTTGCCGTCTTTCACAACGACTTCCGTGTTCCGGCTCATGACAATCGCAACGCCTTCGGAGTTCTGAACGACGTTCTTGTTGCGGATCTCGATTGTACCGGCCACAGGTGCCTCGATCGATGATTTTTCCGCGCCACGCTGCGCCGCACCACCAATGTGGAATGTACGCATTGTCAGCTGTGTACCCGGCTCACCGATTGATTGAGCGGCCATAACACCGGTTGCTTCCCCGATATTCACGCGTGTACCGCGTGCAAGGTCACGACCGTAACAGTTCGCACAGATACCGTTCTTCGTTTCACATGTCAGTGGTGAACGGACGTAAAGCTCATCAATACCGGACTCTTCGATTTTCTCGGAAGTCACCTCATCAATAATATCGCCTTTCTTCACGATCACGCTGCCATCAACCGGGCTTTCAATATCGTAAGCCGCTGTACGACCGAGGATGCGCTCGGCAAGAGAGACGGCAACATCAGCACCGTTCATCACAGGGCGCAATGTAATGCCATTGTCCGTACCGCAATCCTCTTCAACGACCACAGCATCCTGCGCAACGTCAACAAGACGACGTGTCAGGTAACCGGAGTTCGCTGTTTTCAGCGCCGTATCCGCAAGACCCTTACGTGCACCGTGTGTCGAGTTAAAGTACTCAAGCACTGTCAAACCTTCTTTAAAGTTCGAAATAATCGGTGTTTCGATAATCTCGCCAGATGGCTTGGCCATCAGACCACGCATACCGGCAAGCTGGCGAATCTGGGCTGCAGAACCACGCGCACCGGAGTGTGCCATCATGTAAACAGAGTTCAGATTACCGGCAGACACATCAGAGATGCCTTTCATCATGGCATCAGCGACATCGTCCGTACATTTCGACCAGATATCGACAACTTTGTTGTACTTCTCGCCTTTTGTAATCAGACCATCCATATATTGCTGTTCGAATTCCATGACGCGTTCCTGGGCTTCGCCGACAAGGTTTTCTTTGTCGCCCGGAATAACCAGATCGTCTTTACCGATAGAAATACCGGAGATACATGCCTGACGGAAACCGAGTTTCATCATGCGGTCACAGAAGATCACTGTCTCTTTCTGACCACAATAGCGGTAAACGATATCGATCAGGTTTGTGATCTCTTTCTTCGTCAGAACGCGGTTGATCAGATCGAACGGCACTTCCGGATGACGCGGGAACAATTCGGACAGCAACATACGGCCCGGTGTTGATTCCACGATTTGTTTTGTCGGATTGCCTTCCGCATCAACGCCGTGATAACGACATTTGATTTTCGCGTGCAAAGAAATAACGCCTTCTGTCAGCGCGTGCTGGATCTCACCCGGACCACGGAAAACCATGCCTTCGCCTTTTTCGCCGTCAAGCGCGATCGACATGTAATACAGACCCAGAATGATATCCTGTGATGGCACGATAATCGGCTTACCACTCGCAGGGGACAGAATGTTGTTCGTTGACATCATCAGAACACGTGATTCCAGCTGTGATTCAATCGACAGCGGTACGTGCACAGCCATTTGGTCACCGTCAAAGTCAGCGTTAAAGGCTGTACAGACCAGTGGGTGAAGCTGAATTGCCTTCCCTTCGATCAGGACAGGTTCAAACGCCTGAATACCAAGACGGTGCAGTGTTGGCGCACGGTTCAACATGACCGGATGTTCGCGAATGACTTCTTCAAGAATATCCCAGACTTCAGGACGTTCTTTTTCGACCATCTTCTTCGCGGCTTTCACGGTTGTCGCCATACCGTATAGCTCAAGCTTGTGGTAAATGAACGGCTTAAACAGCTCTAGCGCCATTTTCTTCGGCAGACCACATTGATGCAATTTCAATTCCGGACCGACAACAATCACCGAACGGCCGGAATAGTCAACACGCTTACCAAGCAGGTTCTGACGGAAGCGGCCTTGCTTGCCTTTCAGCATGTCGGACAATGATTTCAAAGGACGCTTGTTCGCGCCGGTAATCACACGACCGCGACGACCGTTATCAAACAGCGCATCAACAGCTTCCTGTAACATACGCTTTTCGTTACGGACAATAATGTCCGGTGCGCGCAGTTCGATCAAACGTTTCAAACGGTTGTTACGGTTAATAACGCGGCGGTACAAATCGTTCAGGTCCGAAGTCGCAAAACGGCCGCCATCAAGTGGCACAAGCGGACGCAATTCCGGCGGCAGAACAGGCACGGCGTCAAGGATCATCCATTCAGGACGTGTACCGGACCCGATAAACGCTTCCAGAAGTTTCAGGCGCTTCACAAGTTTTTTACGCTTCGCTTCGGATGTTGTTTCGCTCAGGTCTTCTTCAACCTTGTCACGTTCTTTTTCAAGATCAACCGCGCTCAGAATTTCTTTCAACGCTTCAGCACCGATACCGGCACGGAATGTTTCTTCGCCAAATTCATCCTGCGCATCGATATATTCTTCTTCGGTCAGAAGCTGGAATGGCTTCAATGACGTCATGCCCGGTTCGATCACGATGTAACTTTCGAAGTAAAGAACCTTTTCAAGCTCCTTCAATGTCATGTCCATCATCAGACCGATACGGGACGGCAGTGATTTCAGGAACCAGATATGTGCGACAGGCGCAGCCAGATCAATATGGCCCATGCGCTCACGGCGCACTTTTGTCAATGTAACCTCAACGCCACATTTTTCACAGATGATCCCTTTATATTTCATGCGCTTATATTTGCCGCAAAGACATTCATAATCCTTGATCGGGCCAAAGATACGCGCGCAGAACAGGCCGTCTTTTTCCGGCTTGAATGTACGGTAATTGATTGTTTCAGGCTTTTTCACCTCGCCATAAGACCAGGACATGATCTGCTCCGGGCTTGCAATCGCAATACGGATCGAGTCAAAGCTCTGCGGGCCTGTTGGCTGTCCAAAAAGTTGCATCAATTCATTCATCTCACTGCGCTCCTAATTATCTTCTACGCGTTATATCATATATTCGTTCAGAAAAGTCCCGGGGCGGCCCGAGACCTGTCAAGTTATCGCCTTATTTTCCGCTTTCCTTCATATCGACATTCAGGCCGAGAGCACGAAGTTCTTTCACCAGAACGTTGAAGGATTCAGGGATACCGATTTCGAAATTATCTTCGCCGCGAACAATCGCTTCATAGACTTTCGAACGACCGGCCACGTCATCGGACTTCACAGTCAGGATTTCCTGCAAGCTGTGCGCCGCACCGTATGCCTGCAAGGCCCAGACTTCCATCTCACCGAAACGCTGACCACCGAACTGGGCTTTACCACCAAGCGGCTGCTGCGTAACCAGAGAGTATGGACCGATTGAACGAGCGTGGATCTTGTCATCGACCAAGTGGTGCAGTTTCAGCAAGTATTTGTAACCCACTGTCACCGGACGGTGGAATTTCTCGCCCGTACGACCATCGATCAATGTCATCTGACCTGTTTTCTCAAGACCGGCTTCCTGCAGAAGCGTATTGATGTCTTCTTCAACCGCACCGTCAAAGACCGGTGTTGCCATTGGCACACCAAGACGCAGGTTATTTGCCATCTCGACGACTTGCTGGTCATCCAGTTTGGCAACGCGCTCTTTATATTCACGCTCGCCATAGACACGTTCCAGCTTCTCTTTCAGCGGTTTCAGATCAGGCGCTTTCGGTGTTTCGATTTCCTGAACCTTATCCACCAGATCACCGATCTCTTTACCAAGTGCGGCAGACGCCCAACCCAGATGGGTTTCGAGAATCTGACCGACATTCATACGCGATGGAACACCCAGCGGGTTCAACACGATATCAAGCGGTGTACCGTCTTCGAGATATGGCATGTCTTCCGCAGGCATAATCTTTGAAACAACACCTTTGTTACCGTGACGACCGGCCATTTTATCACCCGGTTGCATCTTACGCTTCACAGCAACGAAGACTTTAACCATCTTCATCACGCCCGGCATAAGTTCGTCACCGCGTTGCAGTTTTTCGACTTTTGTTTCGAAACGGTGCTTGATGCTTTCGATACCATCTTCGAATGTCGCCGTGCTGGCTTCGATTTCAGCCATACGATCTTCATCCTGAATAGCAATCTGACGCCACAGGCCGCGTTTTACTGATTCAAGATCGGCTTTTGTAATAACATCGCCTTTCTTGATTTTCAGTTCTTTCGGACCGGACGCATATTTTTGTCCTTCAAGCTGTGACCCCAAGTGGCTATAGAAACCATCTTCCAGAATTGAACGCTCATCATCACGGTCTTTCGCAAGACGTTCGATCTCTGCTTGTTCGATCGACATCGCACGCGCATCTTTATCAACGCCGCGACGGTTAAAGACGCGAACCTCAACGACCGTACCAACGGCACCCGGAGGCATGCGCAATGATGTATCCTTCACATCGGCGGCTTTTTCGCCAAAGATCGCACGCAGCAATTTTTCTTCCGGTGTCATCGGGCTTTCACCTTTCGGCGTCACCTTACCGACCAGAATATCACCAGGATTGATTTCCGCACCGATGTGAACAATGCCTGCCTCGTCCAAGTGACGCAGCGCTTCTTCACCAACGTTCGGAATATCGCGTGTAATCTCTTCCGTGCCCAGCTTCGTATCACGTGCCATCACCTCGAATTCCTCGATGTGAATAGATGTATAAACATCATCACGCACGATACGTTCGGACAGAAGGATCGAATCCTCGAAGTTATAACCGTTCCACGGCATGAAGCCGACCAGAACGTTCTTACCAAGCGCCAGTTCACCAAGCTCTGTTGACGGGCCGTCTGCGATGATATCACCTTGTGTGATTTCATCACCGACCTTCACCAGAGGACGCTGTGTAATACATGTGTTCTGGTTGGAACGCTGGAATTTATGCATTTTGTAGATGTCAACGACAGGCTCATCCGGGCTCAACTCGCCGGTCGCCTGAATAACGATACGTGTGGCATCAACCTTCGTGACAACACCTGTACGACGGGCCGTCACAGCCGCACCGGAGTCACGGGCAACCGTTGTTTCCATCCCTGTTCCGACAAGCGGTGCAGACGCACGCACAAGCGGCACAGCCTGACGCATCATGTTAGACCCCATCAAGGCACGGTTCGCATCGTCGTTCTCAAGGAACGGGATCAACGCAGATGCCACAGACACAATCTGTTTCGGAGACACGTCCATGAACTCAATCTGATCCGGCGTCGCCATCAAGTTTTCACCGGCCGCACGACATGAAACCAACTCGGCTTCAAACTTGCCTGCTTTATCAAGCTCGGCGTTCGCCTGCGCCACTGTGTAGCGGGCTTCTTCCATCGCGGACATGTAAACAACTTCGTCTGTCACCTTACCATCAACAACGCGGCGGTACGGGCTTTCGATAAAGCCGTACTGGTTCACACGCGCAAATGTCGCCAGTGAGTTAATCAGACCAATGTTCGGTCCTTCCGGTGTTTCAATCGGACAAATACGACCATAGTGTGTCGGGTGAACGTCACGTACCTCGAAACCGGCACGTTCACGTGTCAAACCACCCGGACCAAGCGCCGACAAACGGCGTTTATGTGTAATTTCAGACAATGGGTTTGTCTGGTCCATAAACTGTGACAACTGTGATGATCCGAAGAATTCACGCACAGCAGCCGCAGCCGGTTTTGCGTTAATCAAATCGTGCGGCATGTATGTGTCGATATCGACAGAAGACATACGTTCACGGATTGCACGTTCCATACGCAGCAAACCGACACGGATCTGGTTTTCCATCAATTCACCGACAGAACGCACACGACGGTTACCGAGGTTATCGATATCGTCAACGTCGCCAATACCGTCTTTCAAGCCATGCAGATATTTGATGATGGCAAGAATGTCTTCGCGGCGCAAAATACGCATTTGGTCATCTGCATCCAGATCAAGACGCGCGTTCATTTTCACACGACCAACAGAAGACAGGTCGTAACGCTCAGGATCGAAGAACAGTGATTCAAACAGGGCTTCAGCCGATTCAACGGTCGGCGGCTCACCCGGACGCATCACACGGTAAATATCGATCAGCGCTTCTTCGCGTGTATCACATTTATCGATTGTCAATGTGTTACGGATGTACGGACCGATATTGATGTGATCAATCGCCAGCAATGGCAGTTCTTTCACATTTTTCTCTTCAAGTGTTTCAAGATCGTCTTTTGTCAGCTCATGACCTGCTTCAAGCAGAACCTGACCTGTTTCATTATCAAAGACGTCAATCGCAAGATAAGAGCCGATCAACTGCTCTTCACTGACAAGAATATCTTTCAGACCGTCTTCGGCCAATTTCTTGGCTTTGCGCGGTGTGACTTTCTTACCGGCTTCCAGAACAGCTTTGCCTGTTTTGGCATCAACCAGATCATACCCAAGCTTCACGCCACGGAAGCGCTCTGCATCAAAGGAACATTTCCAGCCTTTTTTATCTTTGCTGTAAATCGTTTGGCCATAGAATGTCGCCAGGATTTCCTCATTGGACATCCCCTGAATCATCAGCGGATCGATTTCCTCGTCATTCTCTTCACATTTCGCACGGTATTCTGCTGTTTCCGCACTATCAAGAGCACGCAGGAATGTTGTGACCGGCAATTTACGACGACGGTCAATACGCACATTAAGGTGGTCTTTCGCGTCGAACTCAAAATCAAGCCATGAACCACGGTAAGGAATGATACGGGATGAGAAGAGATACTTACCGGAGGCATGTGTTTTACCGCCATCATGATCGAAGAAGACACCCGGTGAACGGTGCATCTGTGAAACAATCACACGCGGTGTACCATTTACAAGGAACGTGCCCTCATCTGTCATGAGTGGCATATCAACCATGTAAACATCTTGTTCTTTAATATCGCGGATTGAACGCAGACCGGAATCTTCGTCCACATCGAACACAGACAGACGCAATGTAACACGCAACGGCGCGGCATATGTCATGTCGCGCTGACGGCATTCTTCTTCGTCATATTTCGGTGCTTCAAGTTCGTACTTCACGTAGTCGATCTCGGCGCGATCAGAGAAATCCTTGATCGGGAAGACCGATGTAAAGACTTCGTGCAAGCCCATCATCTTGCGCTCGTCCGCAGGGACGTCAGACTGCAAGAAAAGCTCATAAGAACGACGCTGAACCTCGATCAGGTTCGGCATATCGGCAACTTCGTTGATACTACCGAAATTACGGCGCACACGCTTTCTGCCTGTAAAGCTGCCGACATCATTCGCTGGTTGTTTTTTCACTGGTGTTTCTGAAGTCTTTTTAGATGCAGTCATATCCGTACCTTCTGACGCTGGTTGATTCTGACCTTGTATAATGCGGACCGTTTAAAACGTCACTTTACAGCAAGAGCAGAATATTAAATTACAAACAAATACAGCCACTTTAAACCTTCTCGTCAAAGGTCAAGCGGCGAAAAAATTAATAAAAACTATGTCGAATTTCTATTACTCAAAATCATCCCGGGTGCAATTGCGAGTGATATATGGCGCATCGCGCCCCTTCTTGTCAAGCCTTTTTATGAGAAAAATCCCATATAGACGAATCTCGGGCGACGAAGGAACCCTTCGTTTGCCCGAGACACAATCTCTTAGAAAGAGTGCTTATTTCAGCTCGACAGATGCGCCGGCTTCTTCAAGCTTCTTCTTCAGCTCTTCAGCTTCTTCTTTCTTAACGCCTTCTTTCAGAGGCTTCGGTGCACCTTCAACCAGCTCTTTGGCTTCTTTCAAGCCAAGACCTGTAATTGCGCGCACTTCTTTAATCACGGCGATTTTGTTTCCGCCAGCAGCAGCAAGAACGACGTCAAATTCGTCTTTCTCTTCAGCAGCACCACCGTCAGCAGCGCCGCCAGCAGCAGCAACAGCAACAGGTGCAGCTGCAGCAGCAGATACGCCCCATTTGTCTTCCAGAAGTGTTGCAAGCTCTGCAGCTTCAAGAACTGTCAAGCTTGAAAGGTCTTCCGCAATTTTCTCTAGATCAGCAGCCATAGTTTTTCTCCTTTTTACTTTTGATCATTTTTAAAAGCTGTTTCCAGCTATCGACTTTAAATTCAATTTACCGCCCACCGGTGAAACCGAATTACTCTCCTTTTTCACCATAAGCGGCAAATACGCGTGCCACTTTGGTCACTGGTGCCTGAACGACAGTCGCAACTTTTGTTGCTGGTGCCTGGATCAAGCCAACCAATTTCGCACGAAGCTCGTCCAGAGACGGCAGCTTCGACAATTGTTCAACAGCCGCAGGGTCAAGCTTTACGTTGCCCATCGCGCCACCGACAATTACGAACTTCTTATGACCCTTGCAGAACTCTTGTGCAGCTTTCGCAGCCGCAACCGGATCTTCGCCTGTTGCAATACCAACCGGGCCTGTAAACATATCTGAGATTTGCTCATACTGTGTGCCTTCGAGCGCTCTTTTCGCAAGCGTGTTTTTCGGCACTTTGAAGCTTGCGCCTTGCTCGCGCAGCTTTGCACGAAGTTCTGTTACTTCAGAAACAGTCAAACCTTCGTTTTGTGTCACAATGACGATCTCGTCATTTGCGAAACGTTCATTCAAGAATTTAACCTGCTCTTCTTTTTGCGCGCGTGTCAATGGCATCGCATTTCTCCTTAAAATAAAAATACAAAATGTAAAGCGATCCGGCTTTACCGGACCAGACCAAGACATGAATAGGGGAAAATGAAAAAATGATCGACACAATCGTCATGCCGCTTAAAATGCATTTTCCTATCTATACAGGATTTACCCTCCGGACCATTCCGAAAAACCTGTAGTCTTGGACAGGGCAACCAATAAAGGCTGCGTAATCGTGCGCGTGTTTTAGCGCACCGCTGACAGAACGTCAACATATTTTTGAATCTTTTTTACGTCTCCGCAAAACCGTCAAAAACAAACCGCATATAAAAACGGGCCCGACAATATCAGGCCCGCTTTTTAAATCTATAACTATCGTCGCTTTACGCTGCTTTTTTCTCTTCGATCGAGTCCAAAGACAATTTCAGGCCTGGGCCCATTGTTGTCGTCAGTGTCATCTTCAGAACATATGTTCCTTTTGTACCTGACGGGCGGTTGCGCTGAATTTCAGAAATAAAGGCCACGATGTTCTCGACGATCTTTTCATCTGTCATATCAGATTTCGCAACACCGGCGTGAACGATACCTTCTTTTTCCGCGCGATATTCAATCGCACCGGCTTTCGCAGACGCAACAGCTTTGGCAACATCCGGTGTAACCGTACCCAGTTTCGGGTTCGGCATCAGGCCTTTCGGGCCAAGCACCTTACCAAGACGGCCAACAACAGGCATCATATCAGGTGTGGCGATGCAACGTTCAAAGTCCATCTCACCGGCCTGAATTTTATCAGCCAGATCTTCCGCACCAACGATATCCGCACCGGCTTTTTTCGCTTCTTCCGCTTTTTCGTCACGGGCGAAAACAGCAACGCGCACAGAAGACCCTGTACCGTGCGGCAATTCAATCATACCGCGCAGCGCCTGATCGGCGTGCTTCGGATCAATACCAAGATTCATCGCAATTTCGAATGTTTCGGCAAATTTGCGGTCTTTGGCCAAGTCCTTCAAAAGCTTCACAGCTTCATCAACACCATACACTTTTGATCGATCGATCTTTTCAGCGTGCTTTTTTGAAATCTTTGTTACTTTTGCCATGATTAACCTCCAACCACTTCAATGCCCATTGAACGCGCTGAACCTGCAATAATTTTTGCAGCCGCATCAATGTCGTTCGCATTCAAGTCTTTCATTTTTTCTTCTGCGATTTCGCGTACTTGCTTCATCGTTACCGTACCGGCAACTTCGCGTGACGGGTTACTTGCAGCCTTTTCAAGCTTCGCAGCTTTTTTCAGGAAGTAACTCGCAGGAGGTGTTCTTGTTTCGAACGTGAATGAGCGGTCTTCGTAAACCGTAATCGTCACAGGAATCGGAACGCCTTTACCGGCCTGTTCCGTTTCCGCGTTAAACGCTTTACAGAATTCCATGATGTTTACGCCTTGCTGACCCAAAGCAGGACCAACCGGCGGAGACGGGTTCGCACTACCCGCAGGGATAATCAGGTTAATAAAACCCGAAACTTTCTTTGCCATTGTAAATCTCCTTACATAAATAGCTTATGGTTTTAGAGTTCCGTGGTCCGGCTCTTGATGGCACCCTGATATCAGGGGTTTACAAGAACACCTCCCACGCATTTTTCAGGCCACAGCCCGAAATCCGGGGCAACTTAACGCTGCCATAATCAAATTGCAAGCTTTTTATATCTTCTCGACCTGGCTGTATTCCAGTTCGACAGGCGTTGCACGACCAAAGATCGACACAGAGACTTTCAGCTTTGCTTTGTCTTCATCAACTTCTTCAACAATACCGTTAAACGATGCAAACGGACCGTCCGTCACTTTGACTTCCTCGCCAATATCGTAAACAACACTCGGACGTGGACGTTCGATCCCTTCCTGAATCTGCTGAATCAGCTTCTCTGCTTCTTTTTCGCTGATCGGCACAGGTTTCGTTGCACCCAGAAAGCCTGTGACTTTCGGTGTATCTTTCACAAGGTGCCAAAGCTGGTCATTCAGATCCATCTTCGCCAGCACGTAACCGGGGAAGAATTTACGTTCGGCCTGCACGCGCTGGCCGCGTTTGACTTCAACAACTTCTTCGGTCGGGACCATAATATCCTCGACCTGTGCTTCCAACCCTTGCTTGCGTGCTTTTTCACGGATTGCCTCGGCAACCTTGTTTTCAAAGCCCGAATATACATGAAGTACGTACCAACGATGTGCCATTTTTCTTTCCTCTTTTACTATATCGTAAATCAATTCAATTTATGTGCGGGTTCACCATACCCCGCCTTAAGCGCCCAATCCCAAAATCAAGTGAATGGCCCAGGCGATAATCTGGTCTGCAAAAAACAAAAACAATGATGCCAGAATGACCATTACAAAAACAGCAATCGTGCTGACCGTCGTTTCCTGACGGGACGGCCACGTCACTTTTTTCATCTCTGTTTTGACGTTACGGACAAATTCCATCGGCGATGCTTTAGCCATTTTTACCTCTTCACAAATGTTCTTTTCCTGCCATTTTTACCAAAGGTTCGTATCGTGGCTTGCGCCGCTTTTCAAAAGAACCAACAATGACGGGAAGTAATATGTGTATCTTACTATAATAAAAAAGCACCTTTGGCTAGAAAAATTTTTATTCTTACCCCCTAATATTCAAATGATATTCCAAAACATGGCACGCAATATATCACTTGCATAAAATATAGAGCAGGCGTAAATAAAATATCATGACATTATTCAATGACAATACAGACATCAATTGCCGCGCGGCCTTTATCGGCCAGCGTATCAACCTAAAAGCTTTTGAACGCGCAACGCGCCTGACAGAATCCCCCTTTGTCATCAAAGCCGGGCAAAATGGGTATGCCGTTTTGTTCCGTTACGGCGTTGTCGTGATGTTCGGCCTGAGCGATGCCGAAGAAACAAACTTCCTGCAGGATATCGCTGAACATGTTTACATGCCGTTCGATCATCCCGACTACGAAGACGGCATTGCCTTCGCCGCGCCGGACAAGGCAGAAAGCGTCCACCCCGAATATATCCGGATCAAGGAATGGAATCTGGACTATATCCAGCTGATCGCCGAAGTGCTGGCAAAAAGTGCTGTGCTTACCCACTATGAACATGAGATCGGCGCAACCTTCGATCAGATCGAAGTGCTGGCCACCGATATGAAAAAAGGCGGCTGGCCCAAAGGCCGTCACGCCCGCAAGCTGTTAAAACATAACGGCATGACCTTATCCATCCAGCGCAAAATGGTCGGACAGGTCGAAATCGCAGGCAAGCCTGAACTTCTCTGGGAAAAGCCGAACTATGAACCACTTTATGTGCGTATCGAAGATGAATATGAAATCGAAGAACGCCACACCGCTTTGAAAGACAAGCTTGAACTGGTCCACCAAACAGCCGAAACAATGCTCAGCCTGCTGCAGGAACGCCGCACATATCACGTGGAATGGTACATTACCCTGCTGATTGTGCTGGAAGTTATTCTCGGCCTGTACGATAAATTCGGGCATTAATATATTTGACATATAATAAGAACACCCCTACACTACCGCATGACGCAATCGAGATACGATGGACAATTGACCCGTGGCAGCAAAACTTCTCATCATTAATGGCACATCATGCGCAGGCAAAAGCTCTGCCGCGACATATATAGCCGATAATGCGCCGTACAACTTCGTACATGTGTCGTGGGATTCTTTCTTAGACATGCTGCCCGCAGATAAAACCATTTCCGACGACCAAAACAAAGATCTCGTCCAGCGCTTTCTCGATCACACCTGCGACAGACTCAGCCATGGAGAAAACCTCATTCTTGATGTCGTCTGCGTTCCAACAGATACATGGCAGCGCTTACTGACATCTTATGCGCCTTATACGCCCTTCACAGTTCTGCTTAGCTCTTCGCCAGAACAATTACGTGCACGGGAAGAAAAACGCGAAGACCGTAAAAACGGGCAAGCAGAAGCACAACACCAAGCGCTCTTTGAACAAGAAGATCATCCACCATATGACATCCACATTGACACAGGGCTATGCTCGGTCACAGAAACAGGGCAAGCAATTCTCTCCGGCTTACAACAAAAGCTTTCATCCCAGCATCAGCACACAACGAATGCACCTTTCAAAGGCCCCACTCCATAAGAGACATCACGCTTGATCGGACGACCAGCGCAACACGGGATGGCGTGCCGCTTTGACTTCATCAAGACGGCGGCGCGGCGCACTTTGCGGATAATGATGAAATTGGTCACGGTTGCCCGCACGCACTTCGGATGCGATGTGCATCATCACCGTAATAAATTTATCCAGCGTGCCTTTGGTTTCTGTTTCGGTCGGCTCGATCAGCATGGTCCCCGGCAAAACAAGCGGGAAATATGTTGTCATCGGGTGATACCCATATTCGACCAGCGCTTTGGCAATATCCAGCGTGGTGACATCATCGTCTTTGGTTTCGCCTTTTTGCAACTTGTCCGTCACCATGCATTCATGCATGCACGGCCCGTCATACGGCACGTGATAATCGTCTTTCAACTGGCTCAGAATATAATTCGCGTTCAGTACGGCATTTTCAGACACTTCTTTCAAACCGTCCGCGCCGTGTGACAACATATAAGCCAGCGCCCGCACATGCATGCCGAACTGGCCGACAAAACCGCGCAATTTACCCAATGTTTCAGGACGTGATTTTTCACGGGCCAGAAAATATGCGCCGTTAATATCCTGTTCCACGACAGGGATCGGCAGATACGGTTCCAGCGCCTCTGTAACACAAATCGGACCGCTGCCGGGGCCACCACCGCCATGCGGTGTTGAAAATGTTTTGTGCAAATTGATATGCATAACATCAACACCAAAATCGCCCGGACGCACCTTACCGACCAGCGCGTTAAAGTTCGCACCATCACAATAAAAATACCCGCCAGCCGCATGTAATGCATCGGCAATCCCGACAATATCACTTTCAAACAAGCCGCATGTATTCGGGTTTGTCACCATCATACCGGCCACGTCTTTGCCGTCAGGGTCCGTTTTATACAGCGCCTCCTCAAACGCGGCCTGTGTCAGACGGCCCGTTTCTTTGGTCGGGATTGTCCGCACTTTATACCCGCAGATTACGGCTGTTGCAGGGTTTGTCCCATGCGCCGAATCCGGAATAAGCACGATCTTCCGTGTTTCATTCTCGCCTGCCGCTTCATGAGCACGGCGGATCGTCATCATCCCAGCCAGTTCACCATGCGCACCGGCCGCCGGTGTCAGACACACGCCGGGCAATGCTGTTAATTCCGCCAGATAATGTTGCAGGCGATACATAAGTTCCAAAGCCCCCTGCACCGTGCTTTCTTCCTGCATCGGATGGATATGGGCAAAACCGGGCAAGCGCGCCAGCTTTTCATTCACGCGCGGATTATGTTTCATCGTGCACGATCCCAGCGGGAAAAAGCCGTGATCAATGGAATAGTTCAATGTTGAAAGCCGCACGAAATGACGCAATACCTCCGGCTCGGAGACTTGCGGCAAACCGACATCCTCACGCAGGGCATCCCCCGTCCGCAATGGCATGCCCTGTGGTTCCGGCAAATCAACACCAGGCGTATCGTGAAATTCGCGTTCCCACAGCAGCTGTTCTTCGTAACGCAGCGCCCGCGTTCCGTTATTCAGCACCGGCCCTGTTTGGCTATCTTCTGTCTGACTGTCTTCCATCTGGTTGTCTTTCGCATCCTGCATCATATGAAGCTCCGCACCCATTTTTATATCCTTATCCTTTGATCAGTGACTGCAACGTATTACAGAACACCTCGATATCCCGATCCGTCACCATTTCCGTCACCGCGCAAACCAGCTTGTTGCCGTCCGCGGCAAGTCCGGCAATCACACCTTGTGCCGCCATTTCTTTGACGATGTCTTTGGATGGCACGGGCAGCTGCAATGTCACCTCGTTAAAGAAATGCTCGTTCAACACCTCAACACCATCAATCGCCGCAACCGCATCCACAAAACGGCAGGCCGCTTCGTGATTTAACCGCGCGAGTTGCTTGAACCCGTCTTCACCGAGCAAGCTCATATGCACCGTGAAGGCCAGCGCACATAACCCCTGATTGGTACAAATATTTGATGTCGCTTTTTCACGGCGGATATGCTGTTCCCGTGTGTTCAGCGTCAGCACAAAGCTGCGCTTGCCATCCTGATCAACCGTTTCACCGCATAAACGCCCCGGAATCTGACGTAGATATTTCTGCGAGGTTGCGAAAAAGCCCAGATGCGGGCCGCCGAAGCTCATCGGCAGACCGATTGATTGCGCCTCGCCGCAGACAATATCGGCTTGCACCGGCGCGGACAGCAAACCAAGTGACAAAATCTCTGTCACAACCACGACCAGCAGCGCGCCAACCTCGTCACATTTCTTGCGCCACGCATCATGTTTCGCAGGACACCCAAAGAAATCAGGACTTTGTACAATCACACAGGCGACGGTTTCATCCAGCGCATCATCTTGTCCGCGCACTGTGACATCGTCGTAATTCTTCATATAACTGGTCAGCACATCGACATATTCGGGATGAATATCATTGGCCAGTAAGACATTCCGGCGCTTTGTAACACGCTGGGCCATCAAGGCCGCTTCGGTCATAGCCGTAGCCCCGTCATAAAGCGAGGCATTGGCAATATCCTGCCCCGTCAGCAGTGCAATATATGTTTGGAATTCAAAGATCGCCGTCAGTGTCCCTTGCGCAATTTCGGGCTGATACGGTGTATAGGCCGTCAGATATTCACTACGCTGGATAATATAATCGACCGTTGACGGAATATGGTGGTGATAACATCCAGCCCCCAAGAAGAACGGCGCATCAGCCGCAGACATATTCTGGCCCGCAAGTGCCGTTAAATCGCGTTCGACCTCAAGCTCACCGGCATGATCTGGCAAATCAACCTTGCCATCGACAAACGCCTGCTTTGGCACATCGGCAAACAGATCATCGACCGACCCACAGCCAATCGCATCAAGCATGGCTTGTCTGTCGGTTTTACTGCGGGATAGATAGCGCATCGCCGCTACTCCTTTTCTAATAGATAGATTAATCCAGTGTTTCCAGATATTCGTTATAAGCCGCTTCGTCCATCAAGGCGTCCAGCTCACTATCATCCGTCATGCGGATTTTCGCGATCCAGCCTTCTTCCAATGAAATCTTGATGGCTTCGGGCTCATCATTCAGGCGGTCGTTGATTTCGACAATTTCACCGGACACAGGTGTATAAACCTCGGCCGCGGTTTTCACAGATTCCACAACCGCAAACTCGTCCCCTTTTTCAAAAGACGCGCCGACCTCCGGCAATTCGACAAAAACCAGATCGCCCAGTGCATCTTGTGCATAGGCGGTAATCCCCAGCACGGCGACATTCCCGTCCTCGATATGAACGACTTCATGGTCTTTTGTATATTTGGTATCCGCCATCATTACTCTCCTGATTGCTTTTGATCGCTTTTGCGGCGTTTGGCCCTTCCGTTTTGCCAAGCACTGCGCTTTTCTATTGTGGTTCAACTGATTTTTGACACATTACAACGAGTCGCTCGCGCCCGCAATATCGGCGAACAAATTTGCAACGCTTCATCAACGGAATTTTGTGCGTAAATCAACAAAACACTTATAAAGCACCGCGATATCAAGTAATTTTGAAAGCATGAGCTATGAGATCATACTTGAAACAGAACTTTATACGCTGGTCCGTGGCCGGCACGGCCTGTTTCTTGCCAATCCGCACGACCGCTTTATCGGCCGCGCCCTGATTGAATATGGTGAATTTTCAGAACGCCAATGGCAGGTCTTCAAACGCTTTACGCACACAAACGATGTGGTCATTGATGTGGGTGCAAATATCGGCGGGCACACCGTGTCCTTTGCAAAACAGGTCGGGATCGGCGGTGCGGTCTGGGCTTATGAACCGCAACCGGCGGTTTTTCAAAATCTTTGCGCGAATATCAGCCTGAACGCGCTGATGAACGTCAAAACATTCAACGCCGGATGCGGCGCACAGGACGGCGAAATCAACATCCCGCATATCAATTATAGCCGCGATTATAATTACGGCAGTATCAGCCTTGAGAAAATGGAAGAAGAAAATAAACGCCTCGGGGACGCCGCCGCATGGCAGAATATTCCTGTTCTCAAGCTAGACGATCATTTCAACGGTGACCGTCTGGACTTCATCAAAATTGATGTCGAAGGCATGGAAATCGACGTGCTGCAAGGGGCGAAAAATATTATCACAACATTCAAGCCTGTTTTATATGTCGAAAATGACCGTGAAGACAAATCCGAAGAGCTGGTCTCTTTTATTCTGGATTGCGGCTATGATGCGTGGTGGGATCGTCCGATGTTATTCAACCCCGACAATTACGCAAACCGTCTTGATAATGTGCTGGGCAATTTCAGAACAACCAATATGTTGTGCATCCATCCGGACAGCGACAAGTCGCACAATCTTGACCCGCAACGCAAAATCAAAACGCCGCAGGACAGACCCTGATACGGCGGCGAACCGAAGATCATACAAACAAACAGAAGAAATTTAAATGCTAAGCCGCGAGTTTGGCAGACACCGTTTTGGCTTGAATAAAGGACAGGCCCGACACTTCTGCGGCAAGCGGTTTGCCGCGCACAATGACATTGACCTTCGTGCCTTCAGCCGCGAATGCAGGCTTCACGTATCCCTGCCCGATGGCCGATGATAAAGACGGTGAATGTCCGCCACTCGTCAGCGTACCGATCACCGTTCCGTCTTCGCTTTGTATCTCGGCCCCTTCGCGCGCAATACCGCGATCCGTAATTTTAATGCCGACACGCACACGGTCCGGTCCGTCCTGTAACTGTTTTTGTATCCGGTCATAGCCCAGATACCCGTCGCGTTTTTTCGATACCACCCATGAAAGCGCGGCTTCGACAGGGGATGTCTTTTCATCCAGATCATGCCCGTAAAGCGGATACCCCATTTCAAGGCGCAGACTGTCACGTGCGGCAAGGCCGATTGGTTTGGCCTCGTCATGCGAGAGTATCTTGGTCCACAGTGCAGCGGCCTGATCTTGCGGCACGCTGATTTCAAACCCGTCTTCCCCCGTATAGCCCAAACGGCTGATATACAATTTTTCATCAACGGGCGCATCACCGATCGTTTTGAAAAACATATAAGGATGATCCGATGCATCAATATCCAGCGTCTGTTTCAAAACCTCTTGCGCCGCCGGTCCTTGCAATGCAATCAAGGCACGATCATCCAACACATCCAGACGGCATCCTTCGGGCAAGTGTTTTTCCATGTACGGAATATCAATATGCTTACGTCCGGCATTCACAACAACAAAAAAACATGTTTCATGCATCTTGGTCACGATCATATCATCAATAATGCCGCCGTCTTCGTTCAACAAAACGGTATATTTCGCGCGGCCATGCGGCGCTTTTTCAAACGGTGTCGGGGTAATATAATGAAACAGATCCATCGCCTTCTCGCCCGATATGATAACCTGCCCCATGTGCGATACATCAAACAGACCGGCATGATCGCGCACCCAGAGATGTTCTTTCAGCGCGCCGTCCGCATAATAAAGCGGCATGTTATATCCGGCAAACGGGGCCATTTTTGCACCGTCATCAATATGGTTTTGTGTCAAAGGTGTATTCAGAATATTTTCAGTCATCATGCAATCACAATGCAATGATTCATGATCGTTCGCAATCAAAAAACGATGCGGTCATTTCATTTTCCGCCTCATTTTCCGCGTCTATACACCTGCGCATCAGAAGACACCCATAACAAAAAAACGGAGCGCTACACGCCCCGTCTTCTTCAAACCGTTACCATATCCATAATCAGGACTTATCGGCGATTTTCTGGATATTCTCGTTAATTTTGAAAATCACGATCACAAATTCACACCACAGACGGGCCATAAATGTACCAAAGACAAACACGCCCAGACCGTACAAAAAAGCGCCCTGAAAAATGATACCGACAGCAGATACCAAAATCCCGGCAAGAGACAGCCAGTAAATCCCTGTGATAATTTTTGGCATCAGCATCGTATCAAAACGAAGAAGACTCCATGTCTTGTCTGTTCTTTCGTGTGTCTCGTCCATATTTTAATCTCCTTAAATCATAATAACTATTCCAGACAAGACTATCGCAACCATCGCCGGAAAGAAATGGCGAATTATCAGACCTCATCTTGTCGCATGTCTTGCTCATCTTCCAATCTGCGGGCCGTATCACCGGCTGAACCTGTTTTACGGGCAATCAGACCATAAGCGGCCGGCACAATAAAAAGTGTAAAGATTGTCGCGGCCAGCACCCCGAACAAAATCACAACACCAATGACAAAACGCGTCTCGGCCCCTGCGCCACTGGCCAGCACGAGCGGCACCGCCCCCGCGATAGTCGTGAGCCCCGTCATAATAATCGGACGGAACCGCACTGTCGAAGCTTCGATCAAGGCACGGTTAAACGCCATCCCTTCATCGCGTAACTGGTTGGCAAATTCAACAATCAGGATCCCGTTCTTGGCCGAAAGGCCGATCAGAATGATCAATCCGATCTGCGAATAAATATTCAGCGATGCACCCGTCAGATACAAACCAAGAAGCCCGCCCCCCATCGCCAGCGGCACGGTCAGCATAATCACAAGCGGATGGATATAGCTTTCGAACTGTGCGGCAAGCACAAGGAACACCACCACAATCCCGAGAATAAACACAAAAATGATCGAGTCGCCCGATTGAATAAAATCACGGCTTTGCCCTTTATAATCAATCACCGCTTCATCAGGCAGATGCGTGCGTACCATATCGCGCAAATAATCCAGCGCATCACCCAGACGATATCCTTCAGCCAGATTGCCTTCGAATGTAATCGCCCGCACACGGTTATACCGTGACAAAGTCTGCGCCGATCCGTATTCGGTAATATCAACCAGATTTGATAACGGGATCAACGATTGCGTGCGTTCGGACCGCACATAAATATTCCGAATATCATCGAACGAACGCTGTGTGGTTCGCTCCCCTTCGACGATCACGTCATATTCTTCGCCGCCATCCAGAAATGTCGTAACAGGCCGTCCGCCCATCATTGTTTCCAACGTGCGGCCGATTTCTTCGATCGTGACGCCAAGCGTTGCCGCACGGTCATAATCAACATTAAAGTCAATCTGCGGCCGTGTTTCTTTGTAATCTGTATCGATGCCTTCGACGCCAGGATTATCAGCGGCAATTTTCTCCAGCAGGATATCACGCCATTTGGCCAGCTGTTCGTATGTCGCACCGCCCAGTACGAACTGCACGGGTTTACCGGTGCCGCCGCCAAGCCCCTGCCGCATCACAGGGAAGGCCCGCACGCCGGGATATTTCGCCAGCTTGCCGCGAATCTCGTTCATGATATCCGAAGCCGGACGCCGTTTGTCCCATTCATTCAAAATGGCAATGACCATGCCGCCATTGAAATTCTCGATATTACCGAATCCGCGCGGGGCACGCACCAGAAGCCTGTTGATCTCGCCATTATTCACATAGTGCATCAGGTCTGCTTCGATTGCCGTCATATATTCTTCGATATATTCATATGTGGCACCTTCCGGCCCGTTCACAAACACGTAAAACGCCCCGCGATCTTCTTCCGGCGTAAATTCCTGCGGCACTTGTTGATAAACAAACGCCGTCGCAGCAACCATCACGGCAAATATAATCATCACAATGAACGGATGACCGATCGTTTTTTCCACGGCTGCCACATAAAGCTGGCGCGTTTTACCAAGCATCGCATCCGTTGCTTTCACAAATCTGTTATGATCTTCTTCTTTTTCTTTGCGCAGGATTTTGGATGCCATCATCGGCGATAATGTCAACGCGACCAACGATGAAAAAACCACCGTGGCCGCCATCGTCAATGCAAATTCCGTAAACAGGCGGCCGATGTCACCGCGCAAAAATGTAATCGGCACAAACACCGAAATCAGCACAAGCGTTGTGGCAATCACGGCAAAGCCGACCTGTCTTGCTCCGCGATATGCGGCAACAAGCGGCGTTTCGTTTTTCTCCTGAATCCGCCGCACGATATTTTCCAGCATCACGATCGCATCGTCCACCACCAAACCGATGGCCAGCACAAGCGCAAGCAAGGTCAGCAAATTGATCGAAAAGCCCAGCGCATAAATCACGATGAAACTGCCGATCAATGATACTGGTACCGTCACCGCCGGTATCAACATGGCACGGAAACTGCCCAAGAACAGATAAATCACCGCCACAACACAGCCGATCGCGATAAATAATGTCTGGTACACTTCATGGATGGCGGCTTCGATAAAGACAGATGCATCATAACTTTGTTTGATTGACATCCCTTCGGGCAAATTATCATTCAACCGTTTTGTTAATTCTTTGACGCCGCGCGCAACCTCGATCGTGTTAGCCGTTGATTGTTTGATCACACCGATACCGACCATCGGAATGCCATTGCCGCGGAAAAAGGTACGGTCTTCCACCAACCCCAGTTCAACGCGGGCAATATCACCAAGTCGCACCAGATAACCGTCATCACCTTGCGCCAGAACAAGGCCTGCAAAATCCTCCGGCTCTTTGAAATTTCGTTCGACACGGGCTTTGAACATGCGCTCTTCGGATTCCAGACTGCCCGCCGGTAATTCGATATTTTCAGATCGCAACGCGCTTTCAATATCGCTGACACTGATCTGCCGCGCGGCCATTTCCTGACGATCAAGCCATATCCGCATCGCGTAGCTCAAGCCGCCACCGGCCCGCACGCGCGCCACCCCATCCAGTGTTGAATATTGGTCCACCAGATACCGTTCGGCATAATCGGTCAGCTCCGGCACAGTCATGCGGTCACTGACCAGATTCTGCCAGATAATCACATCATCACCGCTGTCCACTTTCTGGACTTCCGGCGGTTCGGCTTCTTCGGGCAGATTGTCACGCACCCCTGAAATGCGGTCACGCACATCATTGGCTGCGGAATCAATATCGCGGTTAATGGAAAATTCGATTGTGACATTCGACTCGCCATCTTCGGAAGACGACTCGATATATTCAATGCCCTCAATGCCCGAAATACGATCTTCGATCACTTCGGTAATGCGCGTTTCGACAATATTGGCAGGCGCGCCGGGATATTCCACCTCGACCGTGACAATCGGCGGATCGATATCGGGATATTCACGCAGCGGCAAACGGTCGAAAGACACAAGCCCGAAGGCAATCAATAATAATGACAGAACCGAGGCAAAAACAGGACGCTTAACCGAGATATCGGACAGGATCATTTGTCGTCCCCTCCCATCATCTCTTCTAAGGTCTGGTTGCCGTCCTCTTCGGCTGTCACGGATACAGCCTTGCCCGGAATGGCACGCATTGTGCCGTGCGTGACCACCAAATCACCGGGTTCGACACCGGACAGAACCTCGACCTCACCCTGACGGCGCACGCCAAGCTCTACTTTTTTCTTGGCAACTGTCTGCCCGTTTTCGGTATCCTGAACAACCAGCACATGATATTGCGACCCACTCGGGATCACGGCTTCTTCGGGAATGACCAGTGTCTCACGCGGCTTTTTCTGCAAGACAACCCGCATCAACAGCCCCGGTTTCAGACGGCGATCCGGATTCTCAATCAACGCCCGCACCAGCACTGCCCGCGTGATCGGATCAATCCGGCTATCAACACTGACAAGCGTGCCTTCAAACGTTTCCGCCGGATAGGCCTTTGTCTGCGCCAGAATTTTCGCACCGGGTTCCAGAACACTCAGGAAAACAGACGGCACAGAAAAGTCGAGTTTCATCACACGGTCATCATCAATCGTTGTCATCAATGTACTCGGCTGGGCAAGCGCGCCGGTACTGACATTCCGCAACCCGACAACCCCATCAAACGGCGCGGTGATTTGCCGCTTACTAATACGGGAACGGATCGCTTTGATCCGTGCATTGGCCGTTTCAACTTCTCTGCGGCGTTCATCCAGAATAGACTCCGACGCTGCCCCTTTGGCCGCCAGCGGTTCGATCCGGTCAACCTGACGCTTTGCCTCTTCCAATAAAGATTGCTCTTCGGCCAGCTCGGCTTCTTCTTCGGCCGCATCCATCTTCACCAGAACATCCCCTTTGGAAACACGCTGACCATCTTGGAACAGCACATCCGTGACAAGTTCGGTCACAGTTGATGTCAGATCAACACTTTCGTTGGCCCGCAACGTGCCAAGTGCTTCCACTTCTTCAACAATAGGCTTTTGTTCAACAGCCGATACAATAACAGGGGTCGGCGGCATCGCCGCACCGGACGATTGTGCCTGCACCGCTTGTATGCTCAACACAGAAAGTCCAAGCCCCATCCCGATGCCGAGCACCGCTGTACCTGCAAATTTCCTGATATTATCCATTTGTCTTTTCATGCGTTGCATCCTTTTTTATTGTCACATCCTGCGCATCAATGTTGCCACCGACCGCGCGGTACAGGTCAATACGGTAATCAACTAAGGCCCGCTGTTCTGTAATCAAACGCCGTTCCACCTCGCGCAATTCCTGTAAGGCGTTAATGACGGGCAGATAATCATCAATCCCCTGTTTATAGCGCGCATCGGTTTCCGACACGGTTTCTTCCAGAATATCACGGCGCTCTTCCAGACGTGCGAGATATTCACGCTGGCGGCGTTCCTGATAGAGTGCGTTTTCAACATCGCGCACAGCTTCCAGATAGGTTTGCGTGAAACGTGCCAGTTCTTCTTCGTAAATTGCTTTGTTCTCTGTCACTGCTGCGCGCCGTTTTCCCCAGTCCAGCAAAGGCTGCACAAAGTTTCCGACAATTGTACCGAGCGGTCCGGTATAAGATGCCGCATCAGAATATAAATATGATCCGTCCAGCATAATACGCGGCAGACGATCGGCAATGGCCGCACGGATATCCGCATCCGCCGCCTGCAACACGCGCAGTTGCGCCCGCAAATCAGGACGGTGCAATAATAAATCCGACGGCACCCCGACATGCGGTAATGTTTGTACAAAACGTAAATCTTCATCCGCCGCGACACGATCAACACCGTCAGGCATTTCACCAACCAGAACATCGAGCTGGTTTTCAAAGACCCGTAAATCTGCCTCAGCCAGCGGAATTAATGTTTTGCTGTCGGCTAACTGGCTTTTTTGTTGCAAGACATCCACGGACGTTCCGATCCCGTTTTCAAGCCGTAATTCCAGCAAATCAAGCAAATCATTATCCAGTGTCACCTGATCATTCAAAAGCGCAAGGCGGCGACGCGCCGACGCTGCCCCGAAATAAGCCGATGCGATATCCGCACTCAGAAATAATTTTAAACTCTCGACATCTTCGGCGCGGGCCTCTGCCAACAATCGATCTGCCTCTGTCGCTGCGCCAATACGGTTAAAAAAGTCAATTTCCCATGACAAACTTACACCCGCCGATGCCGTGCCGCGCTGCGCATCACTTTCTTCCCAGCTTTTGCCCGCATCCGCTGTGGCGGACACCTCAGGAAATCGATCCGATCCGGTTTGTTTCGCAACAGCTTGCGCCTGTTTTAAACGCGCCACAGCCTGCGCAACCGTCTGGTTTCCGTCATAGGCCGACACGATCAAACGATCCAGATCAGGCCGTTCGAACACATGCCACCAGGGCGTATCACCCCACGGCGATAACGCATCATGATCCTGCCGGTCAGCCACATCGGCAACGGCCGCATAGCGTTTTCCCTGCGCAGGATCATCGGGGGCTGCGCTGAAATAATCGCCGTACAAAGAACAGGACGACAAACAAAAGACGCTCAAGACAACCGACGGAAATCTATAGAATGAATGCAAAAGCCCACACCTTTATCGATTAAAAGACACACTTACGGTGACAATATAACGTATAAAGCTAGTTTGGTCGCCTCTAAAATAAAGGGAAAGAACGAAAAAATATCAAACAGATACAGTTTTTCTTTCAAAGATCATGACACAAGCCGTGCCAATGTATTCGCCATGACCGTTGCGCCCGCGACGATATCATCATCCTCTGTGCATTCGGACGGATTGTGACTGATGCCGCCGATACTCGGCACAAAAATCATGCCGACCTTTGCAAGTGCGGCCATATTTTGCGCATCATGTGCCGCGCCGGAAAACATCCGTAATGACGAGACATCCGCCTCTGCCGCGCAGGATTCAATCACATCCATAATCTGCGGATCGCACTGCACAGGCGTCATATCTTCCAGCACCGTCACATCATATGTCAGATGTTCATCCTCTGCGCACCGTTTCAAATGATCTTTAAACACACGCTTCAAATGATCCAGCGTGTCTTTGTTCCGGTCACGTGCCTCTATGAAAAAACGGCAATGGCCCGGTACCACATTCGGCGCGCCGGGATACAGGTTAAACTTGCCGATGGTTGCGACCGTGTCCGCGCCGCCATGTTCTTTCACAAGATCACGCACTTTATCGGCAAATTTGACGCCACCATAAAACGCATCACGGCGCATATTCATGGGCGTTGTTCCCGCATGATTGGCCTGTCCGTATAAATCAATCTGCCATTTAAAAAGCCCGACAATCGCATCCACAACACCAACCGATATGCCCTTACGTTCCAGAACAGGGCCTTGTTCAATATGCAATTCAACAAACGCCTCATACGCATCGGCCGATGCCTTTGCGCTTGCAACGTCATTGATATTATACCCGCTATCACGCATTGCATCTGCGAGTAACACGCCGTGGACATCAGACAATGATGTTAGATGATCGGGGTCAAGCTGCCCTGAAAAAGCCCGTGATCCGATCATTTCACCAAATCGTCCTTCTTCATCAGAAAAGGCCACCATTTTCAACGGCCGTGCCAGCGCAACCTTTTCTTCTTTGATAACCTGCAATGCTTCCAGCCCCGTCAAAACGCCAAGCGCGCCATCCAGTGCGCCGCCATTTGGCACCGTATCAATGTGGGACCCGCACATCACCGCAGGCTTATCTGCTGCGGCGGCATCTGCGGGAATCACAGTTGCGAAAATATTCCCCGCCCCGTCAACATCACACTGCAGTCCTGCTTTCTGTATGCGGTCAATCAGCCATTCACGCGCCATCATATCGGGCGGCGAAAACGCAGGGCGCGTAATACCGCCTTCGGGGTCTTTGCCGATCAAGGACAGTTCGGTGATATTTTGCAGTAAACGGTTTTCATTGATTTTCAACATATCGCTCTCTTTCATCGCGGCGTATTATAACGCGTTTTATAAGCCGCAAACACCCCTTCCGTAGCCGTTACATTGAAATAATGGCCAGTTTATCTTTTTAAACATTTGCAACCGCATGAATATATATTAGCTTAACCGCAATAAAGGAGAATAACTTTGCTACGCGGCATCTTGCTATTATTTTTATGCTTGCTGGGCGGCGACATCCTCGCCGAAGGCCTGCATCTTCCGGTCCCCGGTCCTGTCATGGGCATGATTATCATGTTCGCAGGCCTGTTGATCCGCGGCAGCGTCCCTGATGATCTTGAGGTCGCGGGCGGCGGCCTGTTGAAATATATCGGTCTGCTCTTTGTGCCCGCCGGCGCGGGGATCAGCATGTATATCGGCCTGATTGCGGCAGAATGGGATGTTATTCTTGTCGCTTCTGTCGGCAGCACGGTCCTGACACTACTATCATGTGCCCTGTTATTTACGTGGCTGTACAATGATGCGGAGGATAAAAAATGATGTTCCTGCATGACATCTTATATCACCCCGCAACAGCCATGATCGTCACGATCGGCAGCTTTCTGGCCGCGCAATGGTTTCAAAAGAAAATGGGCGGCCACCCGCTGTTAAACCCTGTGGTCATGGCGATATTCATGGTTGTCATTTACCTGATTGCCACAGACATTCCCTACGCCGACTATCTGCAGAACGTCAATCTGATCCATGCATTGCTCGGACCGGCAACCGTGGCGCTTGCCATTCCGCTCTATCATCAATTCGAAACAATCAAACGCTCGGCTCCGGCATTGCTGTGCACGGTGATTGCCTGCAGCATCATTGCCGCCGGCGTGGCCTATTACCTCGCCGGACTCATGGGTGCAGGGGACGATATTCGTCTGGCCATCATGCCGAAATCAACGACCACGCCGATTGCAATCGGTATCGCCGAAAAGATCAATGCCGATACGTCGCTGGCAGTCTTTTTCCTGTTCACCACAGGTATTATCGGCACGCTGATTGCGACAACACTTTTTAAACTTGTGCGCATCAAAGATGACAAAGCCATCGGTCTTGCACTTGGCGTCACATGCCACGGCCTCGGCGTAGCGCGCGCCTTGCAACATAGCGAAAAAGCAGGCGCATTTGCCGCACTGGGCATGAGCCTTATGGGCATTATATCCGGTATTCTTATTCCGGTTGCCGTCATAATATTATACACCTGAACCAACATATCTGTCCGGCACAAGGCACCGACACGATAAAGAGAATAACAGAACAGCATGCTACATTTTACACAGACAAAAAGAACGATAAAAATAACAGCCCTACCCGCACTTTTGCTCCTGCTTTGTGTGCCGACATACGCGCATGCACAAGAGCACGCGCAAACACAAGACAAGACACAAACGCTGGAATATAACCTGCAGAAACAGGTCAAAAACCATAAAGATGACAAATTCATCACCCTTGCGGTTGAAAATGATTTGTTCGGCGGCGGCACAGACCGTAATTACACAAACGGCATCCGGCTGAGTTATTTTGACGTGAATGCCGCCTTCCCCGAATTCGCACACCATATCGCAAATCAAGTGCCGACATTCTCGATCAACGACACATCCAGCGTTTTTTATTCCATCGGCCAAAATCTTTACACGCCGGATGATATCAAGCACCGCGAACAACAACCGGATGACAGACCGTGGGCCGCTTTTTTATATAGCTCGATCGGTATGGCCACCGTCACCGACAACCATATCGACGAGCTGGAAGCCACCATCGGCATTGTCGGGCCGCTCGCTCTCGGGGAACAAGTCCAAAAAGCCGTGCACAAACATCTCAGCGACAGCCCCACGCCAAAGGGCTGGTCTAACCAGCTTAAAAACGAACCCGGCCTAATTCTGTCATGGCAGCGCCGCTGGCCGCAGACCGTCAGTTACGAAACCGCCGGATTAACCTTTTCGGCAACGCCATATATCGGGGCAAGTCTGGGGAACATTTACACCTATGCCAATACGGGTTTGAATTTACGCATCAGCCCCGCACAATGGAGCGACACGCCACAGCGCGTGCGGCCATCTATCCCGGGGACAGGCTATTTCGAAACACCGGAAAATGGCTGGGACTGGTATGTCTTTGGCGGTGTCGAAGGACGCGCTGTCGCCCAGAACATCTTTCTGGACGGCAACACTTTTACGGATAGTCACAGTGTTGATAAGAAAATTTTTGTCAGGGATTCCAATATCGGCCTTGCATTTACCTACGGCCGGACACGGCTGAGCTATACGCTTGTTCATCGCACCAAAGCCTTTAAAACACAGGAAAATGCAGATCTGTTCGGCGCTGTCAGCGTGGCGTATAAGTTCTGACGATCATCACAAAAACACCAGCAGCTTCACTTGCCGGTTTGAACAATCATACGTTTCAATGTTGCATCTTTATCGATGATATGATGTTTCACAGCCGCAGCGATATGCAGTAAAATGATCGCACTAATCGCATAAGGGGCGACCTCGTGCACAGTATGCGCTATCCCCGCGACCATCTCGTTCTTTCCTTGTGATGGAATGACAAACCAATCGAAGACATGTATCGACCGTCCGCCATAAATATTCATGAGCACACCGGACAACGGCATTAACAGCACCGCAAGCAACAAAAGCCAGTGCGTGATCTTCGCCGTAAAACGCTGCCATAACGGCATCACGGCAACCTCTTGCGGAAACCCTTGAAAGATGCGCCATCCGACACGCCACACAGCGAAAATCAGAAACAGCGTGCCGATGGATTTATGCACGCCCCACAACGGCCCTTTGACTTCACGGGCGAGATCGCCGAATTCCAGATAAAACCCGAAACAAAGCATGCCGATAAAAATGGCGGCAACGCCCCAATGGTTCAACCGGGATATAAGACCAAATTCTTTTCCGTTGCGTTCCGTCACGACTTACACTCCTATTCATCATTCACTTGCATTGTCATTCACCCGCACCTATTCGCCTGATGTAAAAGACAGGTTACATCGTAGCACAAAATCATGATAATAAAGCAAAAAATCAATATCTCTCAACATACATCAAGCCGCCATTTTGTCTTTCAGGACATCCTGTAACCGATCAAAGTGATATAAAATGGCGTCGTGCGCGTGCTTCATTTCCGCGGCCTGATCCGTTTCAGGCGGGGCAGATGACAAGGCCTGCGCATTATCGCAGGCCGCTGCCAGTGCATAAGCCCCGATATGCGAACAAGAGCCGTATAATTTGTGCGCCATCGCATCCCATTGTTCATCATCTCCTGTTTGAAAACTATGGATCAACGCATCAACGTCTTGCTCCAGATTATCAATAAAAATATGCAGAAGCTCTTGTTCCGACATTCCGTCCCCTGTCGTAAATTCGCGCACTCTGCTCCAGTCAAAAACGGCCGGCGTCTTATCTTCTTGCAACTCTTCTTGCGGCGTGATGCGCGCATCCTGATTATCTGTATCGACCGCACGCAAAAAAACCGTCATATCTTCCGGCAACCAGCGTTCCAACACCACACGGATCTTGTCATGATCAACGGGCTTTCCGATATAATCATCCATTCCGGCCGCCATACATTTTTCTTCAGCGCCTTTCATCGCATCGGCCGTCACCGCGATAATCACCGGCTCATGTTCTGCCGTTTCGATGTCTCGTATTTTACGCGCAACGTCAAAGCCGCTCATCTCGGGCATTTGGCAATCCAGAAAGATCACATCGTACGGACGCGCGGCAAACAAATCCAACGCGCGCGGCCCGCTTTCCGCTTCGTCGAAATCTGTGAAACCGAATGCCTGCAATGTTTTCCGCATATACAGTAAATTAATCGGATGATCATCGACAATCAGAATGCGGGCCGCCTTATTCACGCCGCCGCCAAATGGCCGATCATGTGCGTCTTGCGCATGCGTTTCATTACCATGAGACACATCGGCGATTTGCGCAGGGAAACTGACGGTGAACGTCGTACCGACACCTTCTTCGCTTTGTAACGTAATATCCCCGCGCATCAATGCGACAAGGTCTTTGGTAATGGCAAGTCCAAGCCCTGTGCCGCCATATTTACGCGCCGTAGAGCTGTCAGCCTGCTGGAATTTGGTGAAAATCGTATCCTGCTTATCTTGCGGAATCCCCATCCCCGTATCCGTCACCGCGATCCGCACAAAAACGTGGTCCGGTTGTTTACACGACGCGGTATCGACCGATAATGTCACCTCACCATCTGCTGTAAATTTCAGTGCATTGCTGATCAGGTTATTCAAGATTTGCTGCAAGCGTGACGGATCACCGACAATCGCAGACGGCACATCATGATCGATGACCGCGTGCAACGCGATCCCTTTGCGAACCGCGACCGGGCGCTGCAGACGTTCAACCTGACGGATGGTTTTGTGCAAATCAAACGGAATGGATTCCATTGTCAGCTCGCCCGCTTCAATTTTCGAGAAGTCCAGAATATCATTCAGCAAAATAAGCAAATTCCGCGCAGAGCTATTCACGGCATCAATCATTTCATGATGCTCTGCTTTCAACTGTGCCTGCGCCAGCATATCCGACAAACCGATAATACCGTTCATCGGCGTGCGCAATTCATGGCTCATATTTGCCAGAAAATCACCGCGCGCCTGATTGGCTTTCTCGGCCGCCTGCCGCGCTTGTTCGGCGGCGCGGCGACTGTCCTGCAAGGCACGCTCATACGCCTTGCGGGCCGTGATGTCATAACAATAAATAATAAACGCATCATCGCCGTTAACCTGTGCCGGCGTGATTGTTTGATGATACACGCAATCTTCGAACACAACCTCCCGCACCGTTGTTTGCGCATCCTGCACCATCACATTTTGCAAGCCTGATAACACAGCATGTGTCATCATTTCTTGCTGTATCCCCGGAAATGATTGCAACGCTGCCGGATTGGCAAAGATCAACTCTCGGTCGATCGAAATTTGCAGAAGCGGGTGAGGATTATGCAGTGATAATTGCGCAAGATCATGTGCCTCGCGTTTTGCCTGCCGTAACATGGCCTGCGCATTTGTGAACTTGCGCGACTGCCATTGATGCCTGATGATTACCACGGCCATCAAACCGCACACCAACACATATCCGAATGTCCAGAAATCAGTGATCATCCCTATTGTCCGTTCTCTTGTTTCAAAATCAGAATGCGCACACGCGCCGCCGCGCGGCACAACGCATGAGACTGTTACCGGGCCGGCATGCGTCCGCCTTTCGTATCGCCTTTTATTTTGCTTTGCACGAAAGGCGATTTGCCGACATGATGATACAGCCTTTCGCGGGTAAACGGTTTCCCAAGAAACCCCTGCGCGCCGATTTCAAAGGCACGCATCATATTTTCCTGATTTTTCCGACCGCTGAACATGATGACATAAGCGTCAGGGTCGATCTGGAATAAACTTTCCAGCACCTCATATCCGCTGATATCGGGCATCATAATATCAAGAAAAACAATATCGGGCGCTTCATCGACAAAAGCGCATAGAGCATTTTTGCCGTCTCTGGCCAGCACGACCTGATAATCTTCCCGTAACACATTGCCCGCCAACGTACAGACAAGTTGGTCATCATCCACGACCAGCACCACCGGTTCACGGCGGTCATTCCGCCGCACCGACACAGTTGCAACGCGTTCCGCATCCAGCTGTTCCAGCGTTTCAAATGCCATTTTTTCGGCATTTTCTTTTCGTTCTTTTTCACGAATCTGACTCTGTTCCCATGCAATTCTCGATATTTTGTCCTGACATAATGTTTCTAGTTGTACGTAATGCACACCGATCTCGAACACGTGACCAAGTGTTTCAAGCTCGGGCATATTCAGTGCCGCTGAAAACTTCTCCAGAAAATCAAAAAATTGCCGTAACATAAAACCGCTCAACAAAATGAAAACATCACGGTCTTGGCAAATATAAACCTGCGCCATATAGGTTTCAGGCAAATCCTGAAGTGCCTGCAAGAATTTCTCAAACAGCTCTTTTTGCGGTCGTTTCGATTTCGAGAACGCAATGTAAAAACATCGTTGCGATGACATACCTTCCCGTTCAGCCCGTAACGTTCGTAGCAATTTTTCTTCCGCGTTTTTTGCAATAACAATCATCCTTATCCCCTTCTTTGTTTGTTTATTTTTTATCCTCCCACCGCATCACTACGCCGCCAAACGCTCTAAGGCATCACATGTTTGCGCATAGAGCTGCTCTGCTTTTTCGATAAATTGTAAAAGATCCTGAATGCCTTCGTCTTTGGCCGTGTCACCGTTTTGAATGGCTTTGGCCGTATATTCGATATCCTGTGCCACGACGGACAACGCACTTGCCCCCATCTGGCGACTGGCCGATTTGAGCGTATGGGCCGGACGAATGGCCGCCTCGATATCCTTTTCCTCCAGCGCCCGCCCGATATTCTCGATATGCTCTTTGCTACTGCTTATATAAATATCCAGCATCTCGTCATATTCGTCCTGTAATGTATCATGCGCCTCTTTCACCGCATCTTCGTCCAGAATATCATGTAGCGGTGTGACCGTATTTCTCTCGTCCTGCTGTAAATGAACAACCTTACTCTCGGCATCACCAGGCGCATCGCCGCGGATCAGACGAAACACAACATCTTTTAATGCTTTTTTGCGCACCGGTTTTGTCAAATACAAATCCATGCCGGCGTCCAGGCAACGCTCACGGTCCCCTTTCATGGCATTTGCCGTCAGCGCAACGATCGGCAAGTTTTCTCTGACATCGCCTTTTTCTTTCATGTCACAAATCTTGCGCGTTGCTTCGAATCCATCCATCACCGGCATCAGGCAATCCATGAGAATCAAATCAAAGCGTTCTTTGCGTACAGCATCCAACGCTTCCTGTCCGTTCGATGCAATCGTTGATTTTGCATCCATTTCTTCAAGTGTTTTGCGAATAAATGTCTGATTGACCAGATTATCTTCGGCAATCAGGATACGGGCATCCGGCAACATAAAGTCCCGTTCTCCGTCGGCATCCCCGCCAAGACTACGCGTATCGACACGAATAAGACTGTCACGATTGCCCGCCTCATATTCTCCCCAAACAATCGCCAGCGTTTCCACCAACGCCTTACTGCGTACAGGCTTGGCGATATAAGCGGAAAATCCCTTCGCAGAAAACGACTCATCACTGATCGGATTACCGGCTGCGGTCAACATCACAAGACATGTGTTCTGAAAATCGTCATAATCTTTGATGGCCAGCGCCAGCATTTCGCCATTCATATCCGGCATTAAATAATCGATGATCACCATTTTATAGGGATCGTTTTTCATATTGGCATCGCGCATCATTTCCAGCGCCGCGCGCACATTTCCGGCCACATCACACCGCATGCCTGCCATATTCAACTGTTCGGATACAATCTGCCGTATGATCGGCAAATCATCGACAATCAAAAGACGTAAATCTTCCAAAACAGGTGGCCGCGGCAATTCATAAACCTGTTCGGTATTGCGTTTGAACGGCACCGTAAAACAGAATGTTGTGCCCTTCCCTTCCTTGCTCTGCACACTGATATCACCGCCCATCATATCAATCAGACTTTTACAAATTGACAACCCCAGACCCGTTCCGCCATATTTGCGCGTGGTCGATCCATCGGCCTGCGAGAATTTATCAAAGATACGCGCCTGCGCTTTTTGCGATAAACCGATTCCCGTATCAATCACGCAAAATTGCAACGCGACATGGTCGTTATCCAGATTTGCCTCTTTATCTTCCGTGATCGTCAATGCAACATGACCGCTTTCGGTGAATTTGATCGCATTATCCACCAGATTACTCAGGATCTGGCGCACGCGCACCGGATCGGCAAACACAAACTGTTCACTGCCGGGCACATAACGCACCACCAGTTCGATCGCTTTCTCACGGGCCTTCACGGCATAAAGCTCTGCGATTTCATCGGCAATTTCCAGCATGTCAATCGCCATTGGCTCAAGCTCCAGACGACCGGCCTCTATTTTCGAGAAGTCTAAGATATCATCAATGATCCGCAATAACATTTCACTGGAATGCAGAACCGTGCGCGCATGTTCTTCGGCTTGCTCCCATGATTTCGAACTGAGAATAAGTTCCGCCATCCCTTGAATCCCGTTCATCGGCGTGCGGATTTCATGACTCATCGTGGCCAAAAACTCTGATTTCAGACGATTGGCTTCCTCGGCCTGTTCCCGCGCCGTTTTTAACGCATCAACATTCACAGCCATCTGCCGCAGAAAAAGCATCGCCATTGTTAAAGCACATAAAACAGCGAAAATGATGATCGTATTATTGTTGGTGTCATATTGCGTCACGAATTTTTGCGTCGGCGCAAAATACCATACCAGTTTCAAACGGCTTAGCTCTTTGATCTGCGCATACAGGTACGGCGCATTCTTGATATCATCGATGTTGCCATAAACCAGAAAACCGCCGGCATCCGATGCGTGGTCTGCCGTCGTACTACTGCGATATTCGATTGCGTAATTCAAAAACCCACGCGATCGCTGACCGTCAAAGGTTTCCTGCACCAGCACATCGTAATCCAGGATACTATAGGCGACACCTTTCAAAACACGATCCAGCCCGCCCTCCTGTTCATACACAGGATGAAGAATAATCAAGTGATAACCCGCATCATGCGCACTTGCCGGATGAATATCGTGGAAGCTGACATCCTGCAAGGTGCGCAGAAAATGTGTTATTTCACCACTGGCAAGCGTATCTCCGATCATATTGTAAAATACCCCGTTGACCGGCACGATCTGATCTTCGAGTTGCCGGTTATCATCCGGCTGAATATGTGAAAATCTATATTGCTTTTCCTGCGGATCAAACCCGATCCAGCCAATGGCATCGATACTTTTATGTGTGTCCAGCGCGTTCTCTGTAAAGTTTGCGAACTCATTCCGCGTTACTTTCTGTGATGACAAATAAAAACTGCCCAGATTATAAAGCATGCCTTCATGCGCCCGAATCTGGTTATTCACCAGCGCCATATCTTTGCTGGCCAGATGTTCAAAATTTTCGTGCGTGCGTTCTGTCTGTGACAAATGCACCATCCACGCGACACCAAACGACAACGAGATACCGATAAAAAGGATCAGGACGTGGGCGGGCCACTCCTTTACAATCTCACCGAATTTCGTTTTCATACACACGATTTCACCACTCCAGCTGTTTGTTATACCCGACGCAGGCCACTGCCTGATTGCCGATATCGTTATAGGTTAACTTGTCGAAACTGGTGGCATTCGCCTGTGCAATGCCGCGCCCGTGATTATCACCGGCACGCGCCGGATCAATCGTCATAAAATTACGCCACGCAAACCCGTCACCCTGATCTTCAATCACCACATACACACCGTCTTTTCTGTGTGCGATTGTCGCCACGGCATAGGTCGCGGCATATTTGGGCAAATTCTGCATGCGCTCAATTTCCGCGCGCCATGTACCCGCATCAATCAAGGCGGTTTTCTTCTCATATCCGATCCCCAGATTGCCGTGCTCGACCGCATTAATCAGTAACTCGCCCAGACCGGACACAACGCGCGCCGGATCGGGAAAGCAATTCGCCATAAATGCGGCAAGGCTTTCCGCTTCGGCCAATGTCCGGAAATTGAATTTGCAGGTTTCAATCAAATTAAAACTGGTGCGGTGCTTGCCCAGTTCTTCGGCCAATATGCGGGACTGCCGTGCCTCTCGCACAGCCGCAGCCAGAACAGACCGCAACATATCGGCTTTGACGGGTTTGGTCAGATAATAAAAAACACCGGCATCCAGCCCTTCCTGCATTTCTTGCGCCGAATCCGCACACGTCACCATAATGACCGGAATATTGCGCAACCGCGGATTGTCCTTGATCCGCCGCACGGCTTCCAGCCCGTCCATAACCGGCATTTCCCGATCCATCAACACCACATCAATGCCGTCCGCATTATCCTCCAGCACCGCAAGCGAAGCCCGCCCGTTTTCTGCCTTGAGTATTTCATGCCCCAAAAACGCGATCTGTTTTTCCAGAAACTTCATTGCCAGCGCATCATCTTCCACCGCCAGCACGCGCACAGGATCATCTTTATCCAGCAACGAATAATCAATTTTATGTTTATGCCCTGTATTATACCCTGTATTATACCCCGTCATCATGACCCCCTACCTTTCCGAAAATGCCGTTCTGATTGATGTGTGAATAGGCTTCAGCAAATATTGTAAGATTGTCTTTTTTCCCGTAATCACATCGGCCATAACCGTCATGCCCGGCATCACACGATTATCCGGATTGCTCCCGACATGATTTTGATCCAGTAAAATACGCCCCTGATAATAACGCCCGCCTTTATCATCCGCGAACGTGGTCGCCGATATCTGCGCAAGCCGTCCTTGCACCGAACCATACCGCGAGAAATCGAATGTACTGAATTTGACCTGTACGGGCTGCCCGATCCGTAAATGCCCGATATCTTTCGGCGATATTTTCACCTGCACCTCCAGATCTTTGTCCAGCGGCACAATCTCCATCAACGTCTGGCCCGGCTGCACAACAGCACCGACCGTATTGACCGCTACCCCTTTCACAAAACCGTGCGATGGCGCGCGGATTTGCAAGCGCCCGATGCGCTCTTCAAGCTTGTCGATCACTTCTGTGTTTTGCGCCTTTTCGGCCAACACCTGATCGAGCCGCTCATTCGCATCATCCCTGTGCGTTGCCGTCAGTGAATCAAGACGGCCTCTGAACTCTTTGATCTCGCCTTTAGCAATCAGGATCTGATTATTGAGATTATTGATATTCCCGCGAATTTCATTCAAACGTCTTTCTTCTTCCAGAATTCGCATATCGGACACATAACCCTTTTCATTCAGCAAACTGCGCCGCTCATGCATATCTTGCACAATGCCGAGATTTTTGCGGGCTGTGCTCAAATCGCTACGCAATGATGACAGCATCTGTGTTTTCTGCGATATCTGGTCCTGTATGATGCGTTTTTCTTTGGCCCGTGCAGCTTGCATACCGGTGAAAAATGATTTCTGGTCGGCAATCATGGCCGGATCGGCCTGTGTAAACACAGTGAAATCGGGCTCCCGTTCCTCGACAAAGGCGCGCAGTCGTTCGGCCTGCATTGCCAGTGACAATTGCCTGCTACGGGCGCGCTCCATATCTTCCTTGATGCCGACCTCATTCATCGAGATCAGCACCTGCCCATGCTCTACAACCTCACCTTCCTGCACATGGATTTGTTTCACCATACCGCCTTCCAGATGTTGTACCGTTTGTTGATAGCCTTGCGGCACAACCTCGCCCGATGTGCGCGCCACTTCGTTGATATTTGTGAATCCGGCCCAGACAAGAAAGACAAAAATCGCCAGCGATACCATTGTCATGGTTGCGCGAATAATATGCGGGTTCACAGCTTCTTCTAACTGGATCGCCTGTGACAAATAACGCGTTTGTTTTTCGCGCCGTCTGCTGTTTGATTTTCCGGTCTCCTGTATCATGCTGCAAGACCTCCTGCCTGAATGGTTTTTAACATGGTATCCCGTGGTCCGGTTTCCGGCGATGACAGACCGCGCAGCCATACAATTGTATCGGCCAACGCCATAAAATCCTGCCGGTATGTACACAGCAAAACCGTCCGTTTGCCTTTGACCCGCACCAAATAATCTTTCAGATTCTGTCCTGCCGTATCGGACAATAATGTGTTGGGCAATTCATCGATCAAGAGAATAGAAGCCGGATGCAAATAAGCCCGCGCCAATGACAGGCGGGTTGCCAGACTCGATGTAAGTTTGACTGCACCGTGCGAGCCAATCACCGTATCAAGTCCGGCCTGCATCTTGTGAACATCGTCCCATGCATCGGCAAGCAATAATGCTTTTTCGACATCATCTGCACTGGCCAGCGGGTTGGACATACGCACATTCTCAATCACGCTGCCACGAAAGAAATGCGGATGCTTTGGGACATATGCAATTTGCCGCCGCAAATAAGGCGCATCAAGTTGCCGTACATCAAACCCGTCAATACGCACCATTCCGTTTGTCGCGCGGTGCAAAGATTTCACCAATTTCAAAATCGTCGCTTTACCTGTGCCGTTACTGCCGGTCAGGGCGACAATATCCCCGGCCTGCGCATCAAACGATAAATCATGAAAGACATTATCGGCATCTTCATCATACCGGAACGAGACATTATGAAACGATACGGCTCCTTTTAGGGTCGGTAAGCGTGAAAAGCTTTTGGCTTCCTCGGCTTCAGTGTCAATTTCCATCAAATCATTCACCTGCACAATCGAATTACGCAGCTGTTCCAGACGCGGGATCATCGTACAGAGCGAATAAAACGGCGTCAGAATCCGCCAGACCAAAATCATTGTGGCGACCAATGCGCCCGTACTCATCGTTCCGGCCCAAATCAAATGTGTACCGAACCCGACTGTGGCAACCGCCGCAATGACCGTCAAAGCATGCGCGCAAGTCTCGGCCACCATACCTAGCCAGCCAAGATCAAAATGCGTCATCATTTCCCGGCCTGACAGATGGCGGAATTTTTCCTGCCATTTTTTGCCAAGACCGTGACCGCGAATCCCTTCGAGTTTCTCAAAGGTCTCAATCGTGAATTGCTGGCGCGCCGAACTGGCTTTAGCGGCCAAACGGATCGCTGTTTTAACCTTGTGACGAATAAAAACAAACAGCGCAATGTAGCCCAACACCATAAATAAAGGCACAAAGACAAGACTGCCCGCGATAAACGCAACCGCCAGCACAGACAAGAACACAAACGGTGCTTCCAGAACGGACAGAAAGACCGATCCGCTGAAAAAGTCCCGCACAGATTCGAATGTTTTGATCCGCGCAATTTGCGCCGCAACAGATGCGTGCTCAATCAAGTCGGGAGACAATCCAACCAGATGGGCAAAAATCTTGTTCCCGACAATATTATCCATACGCCCCGCAAGCCACGATAATCCGGCCGAACGAATATGCCGCAACTTCCATTCAAACCCGATCGCAATCAACGCGCCACACGCCAACATCGGCAGAGTTTCAATCGACCCGGCCGCAATCACGCGGTCATACACCAACATAATGAAAAGCGGCGTTGCGAGCGCAATCATATTCAATATAAATCCGGCCGTCAGGATTTGCGCGAACGTACCTTTAAAACGCCCCATCAATGCACGGAACCAGCTTACGCCGCTTCCATTGCGCATGAATTTTGATGTCACCTGACGATTCTCGTCATATTTTTGGAAGAACCAGACCTGTCCGTCCTGATCAAAAGACGGCGGCACATTGCTGACCAATTTTGACAAAGGATCATAAAATTGCAGATGGCCGCGTGAATCACGCCCCAAAATAATGCATGGTTCACCCTCGGCAGGCACAAACAAACCCGGCAACAACCGTTCATCAACATCATCAAGCCCTGCACTGGCTTTGCGACAATGATATCCCAGATGCGCCATCGTATTCAGGACATCCACATCGTCCATTTCATTGTGGTGGTACGGCAAAGCCTCCAGAATACGTTGCACCTTACAATGCGGTTCAATCCCGAGAACCAACGCACATAAACAGACTTCCCACACGCCGTCCTCGCGGAAATGATCCCGTCCGGTGCGCACCAGCAAATCAAGCATGTTCAAAATCGGCTGACTATCGACAAACCGTTCAAAGACACCGCTTTCGATTTGCATTGCTTTCATATTATTTACCCCCGCATCCGCACTCATAACCGTAACTCCCTGTATGGACGCACATTACCGCGACTAACAGCATGCTCGGCCTTCACAAGCGCGCCATTTTCCAGCACATAATGCCAATCCGCCAAACCGCAAATATTTTTGTCATCGGAAATCAGGATCAGGCTGGCCTTACCTTTCAGGCGTGCCAGCAAGCTATAGATCATGGCATAGCCATCTTTATCCAGAGAGCGATCCGCATTATCAAACAGGATCAGGCGTGGTTTTGTCGCCAGAACACGCACAATTGCGATACGCTGTTTTAATCCCGGCGGAATAGAATCCGTGTTATTCCCGCTCAGGAATGTATCAAACCCGCCCGGCAGTTTTGCCACATCACGGTCAACATCCAAGAGCGCAGCAACTTCCCGTGCTTGCCGTTCGTTCGTTTGCCCGAAACATGTAATATTATCGCGGATTGTCCCGCGAAAAATCAGCGGTAAACTGCGAATATAACCGACATGGTAAACAAGCGCTTCGGGCATGTAACTCCCGACATGTTGCCCGTCAACACGCATATCCCCCTGCTCAACCGGATAAATCCCGGCAATCACATTCAACAATGTTGTTTTTCCTGCACCATGTTCACCGGAGACAAGCACCGTGTCACCGCGTTTGATGTCCAGATCAACCTGTCTTAAAATCGGCGTATCATCATCCTGATACCGGAACGATACATTCTCCATCCGCAACCGCCCGTCGGGCATCGGGACACCATCTGTGTTCCGCGCTTTAACAATCTGTTGTGGTGTTGTAAAAAGCTCTTCGGCGTTTTTTCTGGCTAAGGCATAATCCTGATAACGCGCCCAGAGAACAAGCGCCTTCTGGATCGGCTGCATCATACGCCCCGATAGTAACAGCACGGCAATCAGCTCCCCTGTCGTCAACATATGCGCCAATACAAACCAAGCCCCCGCGCTGATGACAGCGGCCACCATGATATGCGAGAAAATTGCACCAATATTGAATGTCCCCGCCGTTTCTTGTGTCACCGTATAATTTTCAGCCGTCGACTGTTCTTCCAGCGCTTCATACCGCCGTTCAAAGAATTTCTCTAGCGCAAACGCCTTGATCGTATGCACGCCTTCCAATGATTCAATCAGGAAATCGAACCGCTTGTCATCCGCGTCTTCCCTATCTTTTAACGCGCACCGTATGCGATATCCCTTCCATAATGATACCAGAATAAACAAACAAAGAATTGCCGCCGGCACCACCGCCAACCATCGTCCGATATAAATAATCAGAGCGAAAAATAACGGCACGAACGCAAGTTCGGCCAGCACCACCAACGCATACCCGTTGTAAAAATCACGCAATTTTCCGACCGCGCTCATCCGGTGCAAATGACCGCCGATACCGTATGATCCCATTTTCGTAAGGTCTGCACCCAGTATCTTTTCCATCGCACGGCACGCCATGCGATGTTCATAAGCGGCGCCGGCGCGACCGATCACATAGGAACGGGAAAGCCGCAACAACACTTCAAGAAAGATTGCAACACACACACCAGTGACCAGAACAGGCAACGTGCCCGTGCCCGGATTTGGCAAAATACGGTCATAAACCTGTAACGTCATCACCGGCAAGGCAAGTGATAAGAGATTAATCGCCAGCGTACACAGTAATAGCGCATATACGCTTTGCCGATAGCCATCCGGCTTCAGGATATCATCCCGACATTTGTGCTCCACCCCCGTTGAAAACATCTTATCCGAATAGCCCTCCCCCAAACAGACCGCCGTCACTACCGGCATTCGAATCCGTATCGAGGATTCCAAGTCCTTCACCGACCGTTCCCAGCGGATCGGGCAATGCATCACTGTCACCACCGCCAATGCCATCGACGACATCATCGAACAACCCGCCATCACCAACCGTTGTTTCCGTCCAGCTGCCGATATCGTCATCTGCATCTATTCCTGCCGACGGCGTGTCCGTGCCGTCACTCTGTGTTGCCGTTTCGTCCGTATCACCCAACAAACCAAGCACATCATTCAGCGCGCCGTCGTCGTCAACGTCGAGAAGGTCTTCCACCAAATCACCAAGCGCATCACCGGTTTCAGATAAAATTGTCTCTTCGCCCGTGCCGCCTTCACCGTCATTCACAACGGAATCGGCAACGTCATCCAATAAATCGGCAGCGGCCCCCGCATCAATATCAACATCACCGACAATCTCTTCGACAGGGTCCAGCGGGATATCCGACAGCGCCTCTGCAATATCCCCATCGACAAGGTCAGCATCTGCATTGACCGTGATATCTGTATCACCGTCATTGTTGTCTGTTTCATTGTCGCCAAATAAATCAAGACCGCCGACCGCTTCAAGATCGACATCACCGATCAAATCTTCGACCGGATCAAGGATCACATCCACGGCACCATCAATAATATCTGTGTCCACAATATCGGTATCCAGACCGGCAACCAGATCACTATCCGTACCCTCATCATTGTCCTGTCCGAACACATCGCCGACGAGGCCATCCACGATATGATCGCCCACATCCGATATGTCATCGACAATATCCGTCACCGTATCGGTAATCTCGTCAGTTGCGCCGCCCGTTAAGCCGTCAACAACATCGCCTGTCCCTTCGGTCAACGGATCAGCGATATCACTGACAGGCTCTGCGCCTGCATCCGGGTCATCACCGCCATCGCCAAGTCCAAGACCGCCGAGAATGTCATCAACATCAATATCAAAATCATCCCCCAGAACAGTATCGCCGATCACAGCCTCAACTGCGCCGTCAACGCCTTCATCACCTAATGTTTCAATCACATCGTCCACATCGGGAATATCGAGGTCGCTCAGGCTACCGACCGTCTCCTGCACCGTATCGACCAATATCTCGCCATCCAGTAATTCTGTTGGTAAATCCAGCGATATATCAATATCGCCAACGATATCCTCGATAATGTCCAGATCAATATCCGGCGTTGCAAGTCCGGCAATCGATATATCATTGCCGTCATCAATATTTTCACCGCTCAGCAAATCAAACCCGATATTGGAATCCAATATCGACAATGACGAAATACTCAGCCCTGTCAGATCATTCACAATCGAGGAAAGATTTTCTGTCGTTGCACCAATATCAATATTGCCGGCAACGCTATCCTCGATAACAATGCCGACATCACCGGTAAGCGTTTCCAAGATATCGGCATCCAGATCAAGTGATAACGTACCGTCAATCAAATGATCGACAATATTTGTTACGCTGTCGGTCACATGATTGACGACCTCTGTGACATTATTCACAATCGTCGTAATACCTGTATCCAGCAAAATATCATTGATAATTTCCGTAACATTATTCACCGTCGTGCTGATCGTTTCAGTCACGTCGTGAATTTCGTTGGTAATCGTGTTTACGACCTCTTCAACAATGTCGCCTTCGATAATTTCCGTGATGTCATCACCCAGATGCACCGAATTATCGATCGTTGTATTGGTAATATTTTGCGTTGTATCGCTTTGCGTCGAATTATCGACACTAACCGCATCACCGGAATCATGTTGACCACCGCTGCGCCCCGCTTGTGATGTTGTTGCCGTGCCTTTAAAGAAATTTTCGCCGCGAATGCTCAAATTCGAATCCGGTGAAAACGCCCCGACATCCGACGATAACGTAGATGCCCCCAGCGACCCGACCGTCGTATTGGCAAAACTGCCTTCCGTTCCCAGACTTTCGGTATCGGTCACATAGCTTTCCGTCAACGGACGGTCTGTATTGCTGCTCATCTGGTTACCTTTATCAGCGTTCAACACAAGGTCTGCCTGCTGATAATCACCACCACCGCCAGCCAATAAAGCATCTGTCTGTGAGGCCTGCAAACTGGCATACGCCATATTGCCCGACCCGAATAAACTTTCGGTCACACCATCCAGATCATCCGCAGAATATTGATCGGCATCCAGCTTTCTTGTCGGTATCGTAATCGTCATATCGGACATATCGAGATTCGTCTCGATACGCGTTTGCATACCATCTTGTTTCATGAATTTCGCCATGCACACCACTCCCTAAAAACCCAAAACCCTTTTGAAGATGTATTCAGAATATCAATCAAAGGTTGTAATCCCGTAAAATTTGTGTTTCATTTCTGTAATGTTTTGTTTCAGTTTTGTTACAAATGAACAGAATGGCCACTGAATGGATACGATTTTACTCGTCGATGACGACAAACTTTTACGCCATATGCTGAAGAAGAGTCTGGAAAGAGAAGACTTTCTGGTTATCGAAAGCACAAATGGCAAACGCACACTGGAAGTGGTCAGACGCCACCCCATCGACTTAATCCTGCTCGATATTCATCTGCCTGATGGCAGCGGGCTTGAATTCATCCACGACATCCGTTTTCACACAAAAGCGCCCGTCATCATTGTCAGCGGTGATGATACCAAAAATAACAAGTTGGACGGGCTGGCCTCAGGCGCAGACGATTATGTGACAAAACCGGTTGATGTAGATGTCTTACTCGCCAAAATCAAGGCCAACATCAGACGTGCCAAAGAATATCAACGCACGCGCAATATCGATCCGGCGTCCACGCAAAACGGGCGCGATATAAAATGCGGGAACTGGACTGTTGATTGCGACCAATTCCAGATCATCGATGACACAGGCAAGGTCGGTAATTTAACCGTCAAGGAATTCGAACTCCTGCATGTCTTAATTCAGAATGCGGGCAAACCGCTCAGTCGGGAGGAACTCTGCGACGCACTACGCAAGAAATCCTATGCCCCAACACCACGCGCCATTGATGTCAAAATTGCACGGCTGCGGAAGAAGCTGGGCGATAATGCAACCAATCCGCAAATCATAAAAACGATTCGCAGTGTCGGCTATATGTTCCATCAAGACAAGTCGTCATAAACCGCAACACAGGCCATACGATGGTATAGGGGAAAGCCATTTATTGAAGCGACAACATAACTGCCATAAATTGCATACTATCTTATAATACCGCCTTCACGGCTCACGGGGAAATTTCATGCGCCATTTCATTTCGGTTATCATCCTGACTTTTTTCATCACCACAAACCATGCGGCACAGGCACAAAATCAGGACGGCTATTGGGGATTACCGGATATCCTTCAACACGTCCATGACAATAACCCGACCTTGAAAGCCGCCCGCGAAGAACTGCATGAAACAATGGAATTATATCCGCAGGCCCGCGCCGGATGGCTTCCGACGGTAAGCGGTGAAGCACGTTTATTTGCGACCGATATCGAAAGCAGTAATTTCGGGAACGGTACTGGTGCCACCACCAAAGATATGACCGTCAGTCTGGATCAACCGATTTGGCGGGGCGGCCGGACATTTGCCGAAACAGCCCGCGCCCGTGATTTGATCCGGGCCGGTGAAGCTGTGCTGTCACAAGCCGAACAAGACATCTTTCTTGAGGCCGTCACTGTCTATATGAATGTACTCCGCGATCGCAAAATTCTGGATTTGCGCCTGCATAACGAAGATATCTTGACACAAGAACTGAATGCCGCGCGCGAACGGATGGCCATCGGGGACATTACAACAACGGATGTGCAGCAAGCCAGATCAAGACTGGCCCGCGCCGAAGCCGAACGGATCAAAGCCGAAGGCGATTTTGACATGAGCTGTGCCGCATTCGAAGATATTGTAGGCATGGCCGTACCGGATGTCTTGTTGGTCCCTCATAGCCGGATTGCACTGCCAACGGATATGAACGACATGATTACGCTGGCCGAACGGCAAAACCCCGAACTCATGATCATACAATTCGAACAACGCGCCGCCGAACACGGCGCAGATGCAACATTCCGCGAATTACTGCCACAACTGGCGGCCTTTGCCTCATACAACAAGCAATATGACCCGCAACCCGGCATCGTCGATGAAAGCCAGACTGAAATGGTCGGCCTGCGCGCGACCATTACACTATACGAAGGCGGCGCGGCCCGTTCACGTCTTCGTGAGGCACGGCGGTCGGCCAAACGGCAACACTATGAAATTCAGGAAACACGGCAACGGATCAAGCGCACGGTCACAAAGCACTGGCGCGCTTATCAGGCCGCAAAAGCACAGATCGAAAGCCGCAAAGCACAAATCACAGCAACCGAAGCCGCATTGGAAGGCGTACGAATCGAAGCCCGCGAAGGGCAGCGCACCGTTCTGGATGTACTGGATGCTGACCAAGAAGTCATCGACGCGAAAGCAGCCCTTGCCCGCGCCCGCCGTGACGAAGTCGTCGCCAAATTCGCACTCGCCAACAGTCTCGGCCTTTTACGCCCCGATATATTCAAAGATTTGTAAGGCAACGTTACAAACGAAAACGTTTTTCTAACGCACTTCGTCTTCACCGAACGAACCGCCACCCAGCACTCTGTAAAGATTGACCAGATTTGTCAAACGCTGGCGTTCTGTCTGGATTTCATTTTGCTGCGCGACATAAAGCTCGCGCTGTGCGTCCAGCACACTTAAGAAGCTATCGATACCGGCTTTGTACCGCTCGTCAGACATATTATATACGCGCTCTGATGCCGCAACCAAACGGCGCTGCGCCTCGAGCTGTTCTGTCAATGTGGCACGTGCTGCCAGTTCATCAGACACTTCGCGAAAGGCTGTCTGAATGGCCTTTTCGTAATTCACAATCGCGCTTTCTTTTCTGATTTCCGCCAGTTCAAGATTGGCTTTGTTCCGCCCGCCCTGAAAAACAGGCAACGTAACTTGCGGTACAAAACGCCATGCCCCTGCCGCGCCACTGGTAAAAAGGTCTGACAGGCTGTCACTGGCAAAACCATATGTGCCGGTCAGTGAAATTTGCGGGAAGAACGCCGCACGGGCCGCGCCAATATCCGCATTACGGGCCAACAATTCATATTCGGCCTGCCGGATATCGGGGCGGGCAGTCAACACATCGGACGGCAATCCCGGATCAAGCGCAACGGGAACGTCAATATTTTCCAATCCGGATACAGGGATCATGCCTTCGCTATGCGGCACGCCCATCAAAAGCGTCAGCGCATTCTTGTCTTGCTCAACCAGACGGCGATATTGATGCAAATTCACACGGGCGGTTTCAACGGCTGTTTGCGCGCGTGAAACATCAGATTCCGTTGCCACACCTTCATCACGCGTCCGCGACAACAGATCATATGTATTTTCCTGTGCCGCGAGCGTCTTTTCCGTCAGCGCCAGAAGTTTTTGGTCGGCAAGTAATCGCAAATAGGCATTCGCAACTTCGGCAATCAAGCGGTTACGCACGACATCACGCGCAGATTCCGTTGCCAGATAGTCATTCAGCGCCGCCTGATTTTTACTACGGACACGCCCGAATAAATCCAGTTCATAGGCACTGATACCGAGGTTGGCATCATACAAATCCGTGCGTTCGCTACGCCCTGTGACACTGCTCTCATCCGAGCTTTCCTGATAAGTCGCATCGGCATTTGCATTAACCGACGGCACAATATCGGCGCGCTCAATACGATATTGCGCGCGCGCCGCATCAATATTCAGCGCCGCCATCCGTAAATCTTTATTATGTTCCAGCGCAATGGCAATCACCTGACGCAAAGCCGGATCTTTGAAAAAATTCCGCCAGTGCAGATTTTGCGCGGCCTGTTCGCCTTGCGCCGTTTCATAGCCCGGCACATCATTCCACTGCTCCGCCGCCGAAAAGCCCGGACGCAAATAATCAGGCACCATCGTACACGCACCCAGCGCCGTCGTCACACCGCACACAGCCATCACTGTCAAAACTGTTTTTCTCATTTGTCTTGTCCTTCCTCGTGTGCTGTCTTGGCGTCAACATCTTCTTTGTGGAAAATCTTTTCAACGGCCACATAGAACATCGGCACAAAGAAAATTGCAAGGAATGTCGCCGCCATCATACCGCCCATCACGGCGATACCAATCGCATTCTGGCTGGCAGCACCCGCGCCGCTTGCCGTAGCCAGTGGTGTCACACCAAGCATAAACGCCATTGATGTCATCAGGATCGGACGGAAACGTTGACGGGCGGCCGTGGCGACAGCCTCCATCAAACTATGCCCGTCTTCTTTCAATTCTTTGGCAAATTCCACAATCAGGATCGCATTTTTAGATGCCAGTCCGACCGTCGTCAGCAACGCAACCTGGAAGTACACATCATTGGCCACACCGAAAATGTTACTGGCAATCACAGACCCCAGAACGCCGAGCGGAACGACCAACATCACCGCCAGCGGCACAGCCCAGCTTTCATATAATGCGGCCAGACACAAGAACACGATCAACACAGACAGCGCATATAACGCAGGTGCCTGTGAGCCCGCCGCACGTTCTTCGTACGAAATACCGGACCATTCCAGACCAATGCCATCGGGCAATGTTTCTACAATCTTCTCGATCTCGTCCATTGCCACACCGGTGGATATCCCTTCGGCAGGGCTGCCCTGAATATTCACCGAAGAGCTACCGTTAAATCGCTCCAGTTTCGGTGATCCATATGTCCAGCGCGTCGCAGAAAATGTGTTAAACGGTACCATTTCGCCTTCGTTATTGCGCACATACCAATCATGCACATCTTCGGGCATCATGCGGGACGGCGCATCGCCCTGCATATAAACTTTCTTGATCCGGCCATCATCAATGAAATCATTCACGTAACTCGACCCCCATGCAATCTGCAAGGTCCGGTTAACGTCATTCAGCGGCACGCCCATCGCGGCGGCTTTTTGGTTATCAATATCAATTTTGAATTGCGGCACATCATCCAGACCATTGGGGCGCACGCCGACCAGCATCGGATTCTGCGCCGCTGCACCAAGAAGCTGGTTCCGTGCATTCATCAAGGCCTGATGCCCCAATCCGGCACGGTCAATGAGCTGAAAATCAAAACCGGACGCATTCCCCAATTCCCGAATAGGCGGCGGGAAAAACGCAAATGCCATCGCATCTTTAATTTGCGAAAATGCTCCCATCGCGCGACCGGAGATCGCAAACACACTTTCATCGTCGCCTTCGCGTTCCTCCCAGTCTTTCAAGCCCACGAAACCAAAGGCCGCATTCTGCGCCGAACCGGCGAAACTAAACCCGACCACGGTGAATAAGTGTTCAACTGTATCTTGTTCCAGCAGATAATCTTCAACATCTTTCACCGACTCCAATGTCCGTTCCGATGTTGATCCGGCCGGTGTATTAACCATCATGAACATAAAGCCCTGATCTTCGTCCGGCAGGAACGCCGTCGGAATATTCGCAAAACCGTAAACAAGCCCGCCGATCAGAACCAGATACAAGACAAAGAAACGCACAACGCGCCGCGCGATATACGATGTACTGCGTTGATATACATCACGCACCTTGTTGAAGTACCGGTTAAAAGCCCCGAAAAATCCTTTTTCTTTTCTGCGGTGACCGTCTTTGTCCTGCTTCAGAATCGACGCACAGAGTGACGGCGACAGAATAAGCGCCACCGCAACAGACAACACCATCGCCGAGACAATCGTGATCGAGAACTGGCGATAGATCGCCCCGGCCGATCCGCTGAAAAACGCCATCGGAATAAACACTGTGGACAGCACCGTCGCAATACCGATCAAGGCCCCTGTAATCTGGTCCATTGATTTGCGCGTTGCTTCTTTGGGGGACAAACCTTCTTCGCTCATGATCCGTTCGACGTTTTCAACCACGACAATCGCATCATCCACCAGCAAACCGATGGCCAGCACCATCGCAAACATCGTCAGCGTATTCACGGAAAAACCAAATGCCGCCAAAATGGCAAACGTCCCCAGCAACACCACCGGCACGGCAATGGTCGGGATCAGCGTTGCCCGAAAATTCTGCAAGAACAGCAACATAACAAGGAAAACCAGAAAAACCGCTTCGATCAATGTATGTACAACGGATTCGATTGATAACTTAACAAACGGTGTTGTGTCATATGGATAAATTACTTCAACGCCTTCGGGCAGGAATTGCTGAAGCTCTTTCACACGTTCTTTCACAAGATCCGCTGTTTCCAGCGCATTGGCCCCCGTGGCCAGACTGATCGCAATACCGGCCGCAGGTTTGCGTTTATAACGGGTAATCGTGTCATAGGATTCCGAGCCAAGCTCGACCTGCGCCACATCCATCAAACGCACCTGTGATCCATCCGGATTCACGCGCAGGACAATCTGCTCGAAATCTTCGACCGTTTCCAAACGGGATTGCGCCGTGATCGTCGCATTCAACTGCTGGCCTTCCACCGCAGGCATACCGCCGAGCTGTCCGGCCGACACATCCGTATTCTGTGTCTGAATGGCCGCTTCAACCTCAAGTGGGGTCATCTTGTAACTGTAAAGCTTGGCCGGATCGAGCCATATCCGCATTGCGTTCTGTGCACCGAAAACGCGCACACTGCCGACACCGTTTACACGTGATAACGGGTCACGGAAACTGGATACCAGAATATCACTCAGCGCCCCTTGCGTGAATTTGCCATCATCAGAGTAAAGCCCCACCACCAGCAAAAATGTATCGTTCGACTTCGTAACGATAACACCTTGCTCTTGCACATCTTGCGGCAAGAGCGGCACAGCACCCTGCACCTTGTTCTGTGTTTGCACCTGCGCAATGTCGGGATCGGCTTCCGGCTCGAATGTCAGCGTAATCGTCATGGAACCATCAGCACTGCTGGAAGAGAAATAGCGTAAAAAATCAATCCCGCTAAGGCGCTGTTCGATCACCTGTGTAACAGAATTCTCGACCGTTTCGGCAGACGCCCCCGGATAGCTGGCATTAATCGCCACGGTCGGCGGCGCAACCTTCGGATATTGTTCAACAGGCAAGGAACGGATGGCCAACACACCGGCAAGCATCGTGATGATGGCCAGAACCCATGCGAAAACCGGACGGTCAATAAAAAAGCGTGCCATATCGGATTATTCCTGTTCTTCGTTTTCTGTCGTTTCAGACAATGCGACAGCCTGTTCCGGCGATGAGTGCGTTACCGTATTCTCACCGGCATCAGCCTGCATTCCACCGGCCTGTTCATCATGTTGCGGCCCTGTTTGCGATCCTGTTTGTGATCCGGCCTGTGAGCCTTGCCACGGGCTCGGCGAAACCGGTGCACCAGGACCAACCTTCTGATAACCGGCGACAATCACTGTCTCACCCGGTTGCAATCCGCCGGTTACAATCCAGCTATCTTCATGCGCATTACTCACATCAATCGGGCGCGGCTGCGCTGTGTTATTTTGATCAACAACCCAGACACTAAGCGATCCATCAGGTTTACGGATCGCAGCCCGCTGAGGCACAAGAACAACATCTTTTTCACCAACGCCCAGCGCCGCACGCACAAACAATCCCGGTAACAACACATCGTCCGGGTTCGGTACAACAGCACGCAACGTGATCGACCCTGTGGTTTCATCAATTGTCACTTCGGAAAATTTCAAACGCCCTTCATGCGGATAGGCAATCTCGTTATTTTCGCCCAGCATTAATGTAACAGGCAGGCTTTCCTGCCCTTCCAGACGGGCTTGCTGCAATGTCATGGCTTCGATACTGGCCTGCTGCATATCGACATAAACAGGATCAAGCTGCGTAATAACAGCCAGCGCCTGTGCCTGATTTGCTGTCACAAGCGCCCCTTCCGTCACCAATGTCCGGCCAATACGGCCCGAGATCGGCGCATAAACCTTTGTATAATCAAGATTGACCTGCGCCACGTCCACAGCCGCTTTTGCCACCGCAACGGCGGCATTGGCCTGATCAAGCTGGGCTTTCACATCATCATATTCCTGCTGGCTGACGGCATCAATCTTGACCAGTTTTTTGTAACGATCGGTCCGCGCCTTGATGGATGCGATTGTTGACCGCGCACTCCGCAAATCGGCCTGCGCACTGGCCAATGCGGCTTTATAACGGGCATCATCAATCTGATAGAGCTGCTGACCTTCCTCAACATAACTGCCTTCTTCAAACAAACGTTCCATAATCAAACCGTTGACCTGCGGACGAACCTGAGACTGACGAAAGGCCGACACACGTCCGGGCAAAGTGCGTGACAACATGATTTGCTCTTGCTTCACTTCAAGAACGGAGACAGGTTGCGCGGGAGCGGCTGCAGAGGAGGCAGCACTTGCCGTCCCGTCTTCGGCACCTGTATATTTCCACACAGAGAAAGACACAACCCCGGTCAGAACAAAAAGTAACGCAATAAGGATATAATGTTTTTTCATGATCAAGCTCTTGATATTTCTGGAAAATTACTCTAGAGGGGTAAATTTTCTAGACAAATTCATAATAAATATATACTATAAACATACATACATGAATGTATGTTGTCAATATAAAAGGTATTTTAATGCGACGCACAAAAGAGGAAGCACAGCAAACGCGTAACGATATTCTGGATGCCGCCGTTGCCCTGTTTTCAGAAAACGGCGTATCGAATACGTCCTTGCAGGACATTGCCAAACAAGCCAATGTCACGCGCGGTGCGATCTATTGGCACTTTAAAAATAAAGCCGAAATCTTTGATGCGCTCCATGTGCGCCTGTTCCAGCCACTGGCCGAGATGATTTTAGAAGATTGCGAAAAAGATCACCCCCATCCGATCGAACAGCTTGAAACATTATGCGTCAATTTACTGCTGGAGCTGACAAACAATCTGCAAAAACGGCAGGCCGCCCGCGTGTTCATGATTAAATGTAATTACTCCGGCGATCAGGCCGTCTATAAAGACGAACATGAACAGCGCAAAACCAAAAGCTTTGAATTGTTCAAACGTTATTTCGAACGCGCCCATGATCAAGGCATTATCATTGACGACACCGATCCGGAGATTCTGACACTCAGTCTGGATTGTTATCTGAAAGGCATCGTCACGCTTTATCTGGACGATCCCGACAAAATGGATCTGGAAACATATGCCCGTCCGTTGATCCATCAATTTTTCAAACAATTTCCACGCAGTCAAACGGGGCAATAACCCCACACCCCCAAACAGCACAAGAGCTGAAAAACAGAAGATAAAGGGTTGTGTTTCAAACCACAGCCCTTATAGTGCTGCGCGAACGCACGAGTTTGCAGTCTGTTGCCCTTGCACAGACGGTCGTTCGGGCAATCCCTGAAAATAAAAACCGGAATACGGAGCATACAGTCTGATGCTGTCATTATCTTTAGAACGCATGAAACAACATTGGTTTGGCAATGTAAAAAACGACCTGTTGGCAGGAATGGTGGTGGCCCTCGCCCTCATCCCCGAGGCCATTGCATTTTCGATCATCGCCGGCGTTGATCCGAAGGTCGGACTTTATGCCTCATTCTGTATTGCCGTCGTCATTGCCTTTACCGGCGGACGGCCGGGTATGATTTCAGCCGCGACAGGGGCAATGGCGCTCGTCATGGTCACGCTGGTCAAAGAACACGGCCTTGAATATCTGCTGGCCGCAACCATCCTGACCGGCATTCTGCAAATACTGGCCGGAACCTTCAAGCTGGGCAGCCTGATGCGGTTTGTCTCGCGCTCGGTGGTCACCGGCTTTGTCAATGCGCTTGCCATCCTGATTTTCATGGCCCAGCTGCCGGAATTCAACGGGGCGGGACCGCTAATGTACGGCATGGTCGCCGCAGGTCTGGCCATTATTTACATCCTGCCGCGCTTTACAAAAGCCATACCGTCGCCGCTCGTGTGTATTATTCTTCTGACCGCGATCAGCATCTTTTTCAATTTCGATTTACGCACGGTCGGTGATATGGGCGAATTGCCGGCAACGTTCCCTGTGTTCTTGCTGCCGGACATTCCGCTGAACTTCGAAACACTGCAAATCATTTTCCCTTATGCGGTCACCCTGACGGCTGTGGGTCTTCTGGAATCATTAATGACGGCCACGATTGTCGATGATCTGACAGACACGCCCAGCGATAAAAACCGTGAATGTAAAGGACAAGGCATTGCCAATATCGTCGCCGGTTTCTTTGGCGGCATGGCGGGCTGTGCGATGATCGGTCAATCCGTCATCAACGTGAAATCAGGTGGTCGTGGCCGCCTGTCAACATTGTTTGCTGGCCTATTCCTGTTATTCCTGATCCTTGTGCTGGGTGACTGGGTGCGTCAAATTCCGATGGCCGCCCTTGTCGCCGTCATGATCATGGTGTCCATCGGGACATTCAGTTGGTCATCCATCACCAACCTGCGCACACACCCGAAAGGCGCCAGCCTTGTTATGGTGACGACCGTGATTGTGGTTGTCTTTACCCACGATCTGGCTATCGGCGTCTTTGTCGGTGTATTAATGAGCGCCCTGCTGTTCGCACGCAAAGTGGCACAGTTTCTGGAAATCCGGTCAACACGCGACGATGCGGAAAACCGCCGCACCTACACGGTGTACGGGCAGGTTTTCTTTGCCTCTGCCGATCAGTTTTCAGCCGCTTTCGACTTCAAAGAAGTTATCGAACATGTCACTATTGATGTCAGTAACGCCCATTTCTGGGACTTGTCTGCCATTGGCGCATTAGATAAGGTTGTCTTGAAATTCCGCCGCGAAGGTACGGATGTCGAGATTATCGGCATGAACAAAGCCAGCGCCACACTTGTTGATCGCTTGGCCATTCATGATAAACCGGACGCGCTCAAGCTGATGGACCAACATTAAAAAGACGATCATAAAAAAAAACGACAGAAAGACGAAACGCGAAAAAGGACGATAAGAATGACAAAATTACTGGTTTGCATTGATGGCTCAGCCTATGCCGATAATATCTGCACAAATGCCGCATGGGTCGCTGAACGTCTTGGCGCAGAGATCGACTTACTGCATGTCTTGCGCCGCCATTCCGATTACAAAGCTCCGGGCAACGATCATACCGGTTCCATCGGCCTCGGCGCCCGTAGCGACTTGCTCGCAGAACTAACAAAAGTCGATGAAGGACGCGGACGCCTCGATCAGGAAAAAGGCCGCATTATTTTAGAGCATGGCGAGAAAATCCTGAAAGCATCGGGCGCAGAAACCGTCAACCTGCTGCATCGCAGAGGCAGCCTTGTTGAAACCATTCAGGAACTGGAACCGGAAACAGATATGGTTTTCATCGGCAAGCGCGGCGAACACGCCGACACAGACTCCGCCTTTTTAGGGGCTAATCTGGAAAAAACGGCACGCGCCATCCATAAACCGTTATTTGTCGTCTCTTCTGTTGCGCGCCCGATCAAACGGTTCGTCATTGCCTATGACGGTAAAGACAGCGTCCGCAAGGCAGTTGATTTCATCGCATCCAGCCCACTGTTAAAAGGACTGGACGCCCACCTTCTGGCTGTCGAGTCCGGCGACAATGACAAAATCGACACAACAGAAACAGAAGAAAAACTGAAAGATGCGGGTTTTGATGTACAGGTCACACACGCCAAAAGCGCCCACCCCGATCAGGCCATTGCGGCCTATGTCAAAGATAACGACATTGATTTATTGATCACAGGCGCATACAGCCATTCCCGCGTGCGCAGCCTGTTGCTGGGCAGCACCACGGCATCCCTGATTAAAACCTGTAAAGTGCCGCTCCTGTTGTTCAGATAACGTGCCGGATCGCACAGTAATCAAGGCTTATAATTCCACTTGCTCCATGTAAGTCGGAATCTCGACATTCCAGCCAAGATGTTCTTCTATCTTGAACTTGAACGAACTGGCGGCTTCCGGCTCACCATGCGTCAGGAATGTTTTACGCGGCGCTTCGCGGAAGCCGCGCAACCAATCGAGAATCTCTGCATAGTCAGCATGCGCCGACAAGGTATTCAAATTATTGATTTCCGCACGGACCGGAAACAGACGTCCGAATAACTTGATTTCTTTTTCACCATGCACAAGACGGGAACCGCGCGTTCCGGCAGCCTGATATCCGGCAAACAAAATCGTGTTCTTTTCATCACCGATATAGCGCGCAATATGATGCAAAACGCGGCCGCCTGTCGCCATACCGCTGGCCGAAATGACGATTGCAGGAACCGCGCGTGTATCCAGCGCCTTCGATTCTTCGACAGTTTGCGTATATTTTGCCGTGCGGCAAACTTCACCGCATTTTTTGGCATCAAGACGATGTTCATCAACATGGTTTTGCCATATCTTTGTCGCGTCAATGGCCATCGGACTATCCAGATAAACAGGCAGCTTCGGAATCTTTTTCTGCCGTATCAATTCATGCACGTAATATAAAATAAGCTGCGCCCGTCCAACAGCAAAAGACGGAATAATAACAATACCGCCGCGCTTCACGGTTCTGTTTATAATATCGGCCATTTTTTCCATCGGGTCATGTCCCTCATGCAACCGGTCACCATATGTTGATTCCAACACAAGATAATCCGCATCCTGCACCTGTACCGGCGCTTTCATGATCGGATCGTGCGGCCGTCCCAGATCACCGGAGAACAGAATAGATGTCTGCCCGTCACTGACCTTGATGCTGCCTGCGCCCAGAATATGGCCTGCCCGGTTGATATTGAAACGTAAAAAATCACTCAGGAAATGGTCTTTACCGAACGGAACCGTCTTGAATAATTTCAGCGCCTGATAGGCATCGGCTTCAGTATAAAGCGGCTGTGCCGGGCTGTGTTTTGTATAACCGTACCGGTTGGCACGCTCGGCATCACTTTCCTGTATGCGCCCGCAATCAGGCAACAAAATGCGGCACAAATCATATGTCGCTTCGGTACAATAAATTTTGCCTTTAAATCCGTTCTTTACCAACAACGGCAAATAACCGCTATGGTCAATATGGGCATGTGTCAACAATACGCTGTCGATTGATCCCGGATCGACGGGAAAAGCTTTCCAATTGCGCAACCGTAATTCTTTTAATCCCTGAAACAATCCGCAGTCCACCAGAATGCGTTTATTGCCGTCTTCCAGCAGGTATTTCGACCCTGTTACTGTGCCTGTTGCCCCCATAAATGTCAGTTTCATCAAAACCCTACTTTCTAAATTGATTGCAATCCGATAAGAATGAAATAAAAAATAAAAAAGAGCAATATGAAACACAATCATGATCAAAGCCTTTTACAGGGGCCGAAAAATTATGCCGCCGATTTATGGCGTTCCATTCGCATATGGCAAGAATTCCGCAAAGGGTTTAAAACGCTGCGGAACGTGAATCACTGCGTGACTGTTTTCGGGTCTGCGCGTTTTGCCCCCGACCACCCTTATTACAAACTGGCCTATGACACCGCCCACCTGCTTGCATCAAACGGATACAACATCATGACAGGCGGCGGCCCCGGCATTATGGAGGCCGCAAATAAAGGAGCACAAGATGCGGGCGCATTATCCATCGGGTGCAACATCCAACTGCCACAGGAACAAGAACCGAACCCCTATCTCGATATCCAGACAGAATTCCATTACTTCTTTGTCCGCAAAGTCATGCTGCTAAAATATTCCCAAGCTTTTATCCTGTTTCCGGGCGGATTCGGCACAATGGACGAAATCTTTGAAACGGGCACCTTGATGCAAACCGACAAGATTTGCGGGTTCCCTGTTGTCGTGATGGGACGGGATTACTGGCAGAAACTCGGCCCCTTCCTGCGGGAAACAATGGTACGGCACGGTACGATTGACGCCCATGATCTGGAACTGAACTTTGCCCGCATGACGGATGATCCGCAAGAAGCACTTGATATCATCCGCCTACAAAATATAGGAGAAAAAATCTGTGCTTGAACATGACCATAGCCATGCCCCCGATGCCATACGGGACCGCCTTGCCAAAGGCCCCAAACCGAATTACATGCGCGAATGGGTTTATGGCGGCATTGACGGAATCGTCACAACCTTTGCCATTGTCGCAGGTGTCACAGGCGCCAGCCTGTCGCCGGCTATCGTCATCATTCTCGGCATTGCCAATTTGATCGGTGACGGTTTTTCGATGGCCGCCGGCGCATATAGCAGCGCCCGCACGGACGAAGACATCTATGAACGCCTGCGCGAGATTGAAAACAACCATATCGACAATAATCCGGATGGCGAGAAAGAAGAAATCCGACAGATTTATGCCGCAAAAGGCTTTCAGGGCAAAGACCTGGAGCGGGTCGTCGATGTCGTTTCACAGAACCGTAACGCCTGGATTGACGTTATGATGCAAGAAGAATATGGCGTCAGCCAAACCTTAAAACCACCACACAAAACGGGCCTACATACATTCGGCGCCTTTGTGCTTTGCGGGGCTGTTCCGCTTCTGCCCTACGCTTTTGCACTGCCGCACGCCTTTTATCTGGCACTTTGCTTATCGGCCCTGACATTCTTCGGCATTGGCTCTGTCAAAAGTCGCTGGTCCGTTCACACCTGGTGGCGGCAAGGCATGGAAACACTGATTATCGGGATCGCCGCTGCGGGACTGGCCTTTCTGATCGGCTATTTCCTGCGCGGGCTTGGGTTATAAAGCGGCACTATATAAAATAAGGTCACTTTATTATCACACTCACACAGGAACAATTGCGCCATCGACCAGATGAATGCGGCGGTCGGCCATGTCGGCAAAATCCGTATCATGTGTCACGGCAATCACCGTTCGGTTCTGTTTGTGGGCCAGATCCTTTAAAATATTCTGCACGACTTTACTGGACGCCGTATCAAGGTTGCCTGTCGGCTCGTCAGCCAATATCAACACAGGATCGTTTGCCAGTGCACGCGCCACCGCCACACGCTGACATTGACCGCCGGACATTTGCTTTGGCAATTTATGCATTTGGTCGCCCAGCCCAAGATCACCGAGCAATTTTTCTGCCCGTGCCCGCCGTTCTTTTTCACCAAGCTTTCCCAAGCGCCGCATCGGCAATGTCACATTTTCCAATGCCGTGAATTCAGGCAATAGAAAATGGAACTGGAACACAAACCCCAGTTTTTCAAGTCGCAGGGCAGCAAGCGGGTTTTCACGCATCGTCGTCGTATCTTGTCCCTCAACCATAACAACGCCTTTCGTCGGTTTATCAAGTAACCCCAGCAGGTAAAGCAGCGATGATTTCCCTGACCCGGACGGACCAGTAATGGTAATAAATTCGCCCCGATCGATGGAAACAGACACATCTTTGACCAACGTCACCGGCACTTCACCAGACAGGATACGGGTTACGTTTTTTGTCTCGAGCAATGTTTTGGTCATGACCTACATCCCCCCGCGCAAAATATCGACAGGCAGAACCTGTGCCGCTTTACGGGCCGGAAGCCATGCCGCAAGTACCGCCGCGACCAGCGCAAAGGCCCCCGCGATCACGAATTGCGGCACGCTCCAATCCAGCGGCATATTCACGGGCTCTGTCGCGCCGGGCGGGTTAAAACGTATCTGCATCAGCGCGTACATCAAACCGCACCCAAGCGGCAATCCTGCAATCAATCCGGCAAAACCGAGAACGACCCCCTGTATCAGAAAAATCCGTTTGATATCCGCCGCACGAAATCCTATTGATTTCAAGATCGCAATATCACGGTGTTTTTCCATCACAACCGTCGAGATGATATTATAGATACCGAACGCAGCCACAATTAAAACAGCACTAACCACCGAATACATGATGATGTTGCGGATCACCAGCGTGTTCAGCAAATCTTCCGTTGCCTCCTGCCACGAGACAGATTTATAGCCGATCTTCCGTTCCAATGTGCGGGAAAATGATAAAGCATCATCGGGGTTATCCATCTTGATGATAATCGAATTGGCACGATTTGCACGTCCAAGCAATGATTGCACCCGTTCAATATCGACAAAGGCCTGCCGTTCGTCATATTCGGCCCGTCCTGTTCTGAATGTCCCGATGATGCGGAAAACGCGCACCTGTCCGGTTGCCGCCGCCAATGTAATGTTATCGCCAAAATTCAAAGACATTTTATCAAGCAAAGGCTGTCCCAGAATAATACCGTTCCGGTCTGCGGCAAGATCATCGACACTGCCTTTGAGCATATTGTCCTCAATCGTGGTGATCTCCCGCATTTCTTGCGGTATCATCCCGTTCAGATTGATATTCACATCCTGCCCTGCAAAGCTGAGCAAGGCCTGCCCGTTCAACACCGCCGAGGCCCGCACACCCGGCGTTGCCTTCAGTTCATCCAGAATTTTCTGATACCCGCGAATGCCCCGTGTTTCTGTCAAGGGCTTCACGCTGCGCAGCTCAACCAAACCATGCGGATACATCTTTGACACCGGCTGCGGCTTTGCCGCCCTGAAATCATCTGAAACCGTGATATGCGGCGCATTATCAATCAAGCGCTTGATAAAGTCCTTTTGCGAGCCTTGCATCAACGAAGAAATCGCCAGAAAGAATGCCACGCCAATGACAATTCCCATCACGGACACGAGGCTTTGCCGCTTGCGTGACAAGATATGTTTGAATGCAATAAAGACCGCAATTTTCATGATTGTGCTTTACTATTGTACCGACCATTCACCGATACGGGTTTTCACGTTCGTGGCCTGTTTCATATCGGGCGATGGGATTTTGACAACCAGATCGTCCTCCGTCACGCCGTCCAGAATTTCGATCATATCAACATCCTGTGCGCCGATTTCCACGACTTTACGGGCGAGCTCTCCGTCCTTCGTTACGATCCAGACCGTTCCGGCATCGACCACACTCGCAGGTAACAAAAGCGCATCTTCCGTTTCGCGGATAATGATATTGGACTCCGCCGTCATGCCGATCATCAGCTTGGTATCCTGCGGCAAGCTGATCCGCACGCGATAGCTACGCGCCACCGGATCACCTTTTGGCGTAATGCTTTGAACCGTTCCTTCGAATATCTCACCGGGGAACGCGTCCGCACTGATCAACACCTTTTGTCCGGGCTCGACAAGGGCGATATCTTCTTCATCGACTTCCGCAGACACGCGCATTTTCTGTCCGGCAAGCCAGAAAACAGGTTCACCGGCTGTAATCAGCTCTCCGATCTCGCCATCACGCCGAATAACTGTTCCGTCACCGGGGGCCAGCAAGGTCATGTAACTCAAGCTGGCTTCGATGCGGTCCACAGCGGCCTGTGCCGATTGCCGTTCTGTTTCCGCCTGATCGAGCGACTGCCGCGATACCGCGCCCGTTTCAACCAATGCCGCCTGACGGTCATAATCTTTTTGCGCCAGATCGGCCCGCGCTTTCGCATCGGCCAATTCTTCCCGAAGATCGGTATCTTCCATCCGCGCCATCACCATATCTTTTTCAACCTGACTGCCTTCATCGACCAGCAGCGTCATTAAACGCGAAGACATACGCGGAGCAACAGGCAACATCACCACAGGTTCAACCGTGCCGGTTGCGTAAACGGCTTGCACAGCCGGACCATGCGCAGGGCGCACCACCGTAACGGTCTTCGGTTCCCGCATCATATAAAAGCCAGCCGCAGCCACTGCCGCGACAATCAAAACAAGAACCGATACAATTTTCAGAAGCTTTTTTACCATACCTCATATTTAAACCGCCTTTGGCACGCAAGCAAAGGACAAGTGGAAATCCGAATATTTTATCGGATCGCGACCTGTTATCCGGCAGCATTTCTACCGCAGATAAAACCCGATCGGTATATTCATGATGATTGTTTTCTTGCCAATGGCTGGTGGAATTTCCGGCAACGGGTCGCAGGCCTTTATCATCTTTTCGACCGCACTATCCAAAACATGGTGACCGGAACTTTGAATAAATGTATGACCCAAGATACGTCCCGACCGCGCAACACGAATTTGTACAATCGCTGTGCCCTCCATACCGATGCGCCGCGCCGCCGCCGGATACATGCGTTTGGACTCAATCAAGGCGCGCACCCTGTCAATATACCGTATTTCCGCACCGACCTGCGCGCCTGCAAAACGGTCTTTCTTTGCGCCGCTGGTCGCCACCGATGTTCGTTGCGGCGCAGATTGTGCGGCAACCTTCTTCTCGGCTTTCGGCTCTTTACGAGGCTGCGATTCCGGCATCGGTACCGTCCCCGTCGCAATTACATCCGGTTTTTCTGATCGTATCTCGGCCTTTTCGACGCCTTCCGGTATAATATCTTCTGTGACTATCCGGTCGATCATTTCAGGCATCGCAGGCGTATCAGGCACATCCGGTACAATTTCAACATCCTGCACAAATGTGACATAGATCGGATCGGCTTCCCCCATATGGGCCGTGCCGCCGCTATGATCTTGCCAGTACCCTGTCGCCAGCACCCCTGCCCCGACCAGACCAACATGCAACATCACGGACAAGCAGAATGACAAAAGCCCTCCCGTCGCCTCTGTCGAAGAAGAGGCGGCGAGAGATGCATTTTTATGACCGCGTAGTTCTGTCATACCTTACTTTCTTACTTGTCGACCCGATCGCCCTAGAACGGTACACTCAGCTTCACATAGAAACTGCGGCCCGGTTCTTCGACCTGTACTTCCGTTGCATCATACGCATTGGACAGGTTCAGGTGATTGGCATAGTCGGTATCCAGCACATTCGTGATACCGAAATTCAATGTCGCGGGTTCGAAATCCGTTAACGTCCCTTCCACATCAAATACGGCATAGCCCGCCGTTTTACCGACATCACGACCTGATCCTGTCGCTGTATCCGCATCAACGCGGGTCTGTTTCGTCGCCCAGCGCATTGTTGTCCGCACACCGAAATGATCGACCGCCTGCCAGTCCAGACCGACTTTGCCTTGCAGTGGCGGAATTTGCGCCAGCGCATCACCGGAATCGATGTTCGTACCATAGGTATAGGTCATATCACCGAACAGTTGCATGTCATCAGCGACATCCCACGTCCCGTTCAGTTCGAACCCGCCGAGGAATGCATCAATATTGCGGTAAATATCCGCATTCGGTAAATCGGCAGTCACACCGCCCTGCGCGCGTGCAGAGTCACGCAAAATATAGTCTTTTACCACATTGGCATATGCCGAACCGCTTAAGGCAAAGTCCGCTTGCTGCGTATCAAAGCCGACATCAAATTGATGATGCTGTTCGGGGTTGATATCCGGATTACCGACCCATGACATCGCACCGCCCATGCCCATATAATTCGCCAGACCGCGTTCAATGACATCGGCCGTTCTGACGGCGCGGCTAAATCCTGTATAGAGCATTGTTTGCGACGTATAATCATGTTCCAAACGCACAAGGCCACCCAGATTATGTTCTTCCTGCGGTGAAGATGTCGTGCCATAGAATTGCTGATACACATCATCGGCCGTTCTTGTGGTCATGCCTGTTTGCGGATCGCCCGCCTTATCATAATCGGTATGAACGTAATCATAACGCACGCCGGTTACCAGACGGTTTTTAATACCGAGATCATATGTTGTTTCCGCCGCCAGTGCCAATTCATCAACCGTCACATTCGGCATGGCAGAGGCACGTGTATTCCGTCGCCATTCGGCCAGCGCCGTCACCAGACGGTTCATGATCGTCATGTCACTTTCCAGTTTAAACCCATATGTATTGGACTCCGGCGTTGCGCGCATCGACATGCCTGTCGGTGTCCGCAAGCTGTAATTATCCATGATGTGATCAACCAGCGACGCATACCCACTGACATGCAGCGTATGAAACACATCATGATCGAGCGCGGTTTCAAGGCCGGCTTTATAGGTCACATTCTTGGAAAGAGGGGAATCCATACCCGCACCGGCGAACAGCGCATCATCAATACGGTGATAATCAACCGCCGCATAAAGATGCGCATCATCAGGTGTGTAGCCGAGCTTAAAACCGGTTGCCCCTTCTTTAAAAGCCGAGCGCACCTCCTTGCCGTTACCATCTTCATAGTTCTTGGCCTCTTTATAAGACGCATAGGCACTGACATACCCCGCAGATGTGCCGGATGTCACATTTGCACCACTTTCCCACATTTCATGGTTGCTGTCGTACCCGCCTTGTATCAAACCTGTCGTTTGCATGTCTTCTGAATTTATATCCGGTGCGTTTTGTTTTACAATAACGCTACCGCCCGTGCCGCCAAAACCATTCAACACAGATTGATATCCACGCACGATCGTCACGTCGTCCTGCGGCTGCAAATGAATATAAGATGTCGGCGGGTCCATACGGCCGGGACACGCACCGAATGCATAACTATTACCATTCACAATATTTAACTGACTTTTGGACTGGCCACGCATGAACGGCTCAAGACCGTGTCCGCCCGACCGACTCACAGACAGTCCGGGCACAGCAGACAAATAATCCGCACTATCACTGTACGGAGCGCTTCCTATTGTTTGTTCCCCCACATCATATGATGTACTGGCCGGATTAAAAAGCACCGTGCCTTCCACCATAATCGGATCTGTCTTCAAAACCTCTTCGGCCTGCACAGACGGTGATGTGAAAAAGCTGCCAAGCAGCAATGATGCGCCAAACGCGCCAAGTTTTAATGTATTTTGCATGTTGTATTTTCCTTACATAAATAAAGTTGCATACCTTTTCGTGCGGCATGCAGGTTTGATCTCTAAACGTCGTGTTGGGTTTAGCTTATGTAAGGTGGCGCGCGCGGTTCATACCGTTCTGCCTGCGACGACAAAAGAACCGCATTTTCGTAGGTGACATTATAATCACGGTAGATGCGCAAATAATTGGGAACAGCCGCGATATTATCAGGCGACACCCGCGCCAGATTGGTTACAAAGCAATATGGACACGCATTGTCATCCTGTGCTTTGGATGGTTTTTCATCTTCCGTGCCGGTATTGGCATCCGCATCTGTAATCCGCTTCCCGCTGGATAAGTCCAGAAGCTGCAACCCCTGCAATGTACAAATTTCGATGATATTTGACGAGGCGTTCGCCGTAGCAGATGGGGCATCGGACCGAGTCGCACAAAAAGGACTGATCCCCGCCAGAATAAGCGAGAAGACCAGCAAAGAAACAATCAATCTGTTGATGATGCGTCTGTTCATAGTCATGCAGTCCAAATGTAACGTTGCGTCATAGCTAGCAAGAAAGCGTCATCAGGACAAGCAGATATTAAACAGGTCCCGTAATCCCGCACAAAAAACGTTACGGTTTTGCATATCTATCAAGGAAGCGCGCAAACACATTCACAGATTCAAGCACATGCGGCGCGTATTTTTCGATAAAGGCACGGTCCAGCGTTTCGCCGGATTGATAAGCGGCCAGCGCGACCGCGCCATCATAATCACAACTTGATAAACGCAGTGTCAGCACATCGTTATCCGCCCCGAAGGCATGCCCCGGCAAAGTGGCCAGATTATACTGATCCAGCAGAACTTCGTGAATATCCTGTGATGTACGAATGCCGTTTGCCGCCAGTGCATCACGAAACGGCGCAAAATCGGGATAATTATAAAATGCCCCCTGCGGCGTAGGAGCAATCACTCCCAGCGCCCGCAATTCTGCGGCAACCGTACGGTTCATCAATGCATGAATATCGGTGCAAGCCTGTATATGTGCTTCAATATCCGGATGGCGCTTATAAGCCTCGACACACGCGGCCTGCACAGGCGACGACACACAAGACCATGTTTCACTGACAATACAGCGCAAGGCATTATTAAGCCCGTCAACGCCTTTTGGTATGAACCCTATCCCGATACGCCAGCCGCCCAAAGACAGATGTTTTGATAGCCCCGTCGTCACGGCGGTTACATTTGGCGCGCACGGCGCGCAGCTACGATATTGCCCGTCGAAACTGAGCACGCCGTAAATTTCATCCGAAATAATCAGCACGCCTTCTTCTTCACACACAGCGGCAAGCGCAGGCAATTCATCAGATGGGATCGTCAGTCCCGTTGGATTGTTCGGCGCATTCAAAATAATCTTGGACGGATTTTTCCCAGCCGCGCGCGCTGCGCGAATAACATCGCGCAACACATCCGGATCAATATGATATCCGGCATCATCCAAAATGGTCGGCACTTTAATCACATCCGTATGCAACATACGGGCCTGCGGACCATAGCTGACCCAGCTCGGCACAGGCATCAGCAGATCACCTTCAACCGCCATTTGCAACGCATACAAAATTAGCTTACTGCCCGGCGCAACAATCACATCTGTGGCATCAATATAGGCATCGCCGTAAATCGGACGGTAATACTCACGCACCGCATCGACCAGCTCATTCAGGCCATCCGCTTTCAGATATTCTTTGCGGTGTGCCGCCGCGGCCAATGCCTTCTTCAGACGTTCGGGCACGGGAAAAGGCGACTCGCCAAAGCCCATGTGATAAACCGTTTCGCCCTCGCCGCGTTTTTGATGCACCAGATCATTCGCCCATAGCGTCGGAGAATGCGGTAAGTCCTGAATCGTGCGGGCAAGTTTAATCATCTGTATATCTCCGTGCTCAATGGCACGTTCATCCGCACCATATCTGTAAAACGCTATCACCTCGCACGATAAAAGCAAGCCCCAAAACAGGGCTAACAGATTGTTATAGAAAGATATTTTATATGCGCCGCAACATAGAAAAACGATAACATATTGATTTTATTTACCGCAATACGCGCCCGACCCCCTTCATCGCTGCGCAGTATTTTCCGTATTTTCTTGACCTTTTCCAGAAAAGCTGTCATGACTACGCCCGTCGTTTGACGATGATGCTCTTTTTTAAGCACGGAGCTTTTGTAGGTGTCTTGATATATCAGCAAGACCGTGAGCCTTAAAATTCACCCTTCCCTCGTAAAGTTCAGTTTTATCGAACAGTTTTTCAAATATCGAACGCAATAGAAAACGCGCCCGGTAGGCGCGTCTGACAAAAACGATATAGGATTGGACATTACAATCAGACAAAATTTTTTACGGGCGGATTATATCTGCACGATGATTTTGCACATATCACCTACATATTAAGAAAGATAAAGAATGAAAAATTTTGAAGACCTCGGTCTCTCTCCCGCACTCGCCAAATCGCTGGTGCACATGAAATATACAAAACCAACCCCGATTCAGGCACGCGCCATTCCGCTTGCGCTTGACGGACACGACATCATGGGAACGGCGCAAACAGGTACAGGTAAAACAGCCGCGTTTGCGATCCCACTTGTCGAAAAACTGCTGACTGACCCGCGCGGATCAGCCCTTGTGCTGACACCGACACGCGAGCTTGGCAAACAGATCATGGATATCATGCAACAGCTTCTCGGTCCGAAAAGCAGCATCAAAACAGCCTTTATCATCGGCGGTGAATCGATGGGCAAACAGGTCAACCAGCTTCGCGCCCGTCCACGTTTGATCGTCGGCACACCGGGCCGCATCAATGACCACCTTGAACGCGGCAACATGATGTTGCACGACACGCATTTCCTTGTGCTTGATGAAACGGACCGCATGCTGGATATGGGATTTACCGTACAACTTGAGAGAATTTTCAAATATATGCCTGACAAACGCCAGACATTGATGTTTTCCGCAACACTGCCTAAAAACATCCTGAAAATGTCGGAAAAATACATGCACAATCCACAACGTATCGCCGTTGGCGAAACAAATGTTGTGGCCCGTAACATCCAACAGGATGTTATCCGCATTGAACAAAACAACAAATATCCGGCCTTGCTGGAACAACTCGAAAATCGCAGCGGATCCGTCATCGTGTTTGTCAAAACCAAACACGGCGCCGACCGTATGGCCAGAAACCTGCGGCGCGACGGCGTTCAATCCGATGCCCTGCACGGCGATCTGCGCCAGAATAAACGCGACCGCGTGATGCAGAATTTCAGAAAACAGACATTCCGCGTTTTGATCGCAACGGATATCGCCGCACGCGGCCTTGATGTGCCGCACATTGAACATGTGGTCAATTATGATTTACCGCAAGTCGCAGAAGATTTTATTCACCGCATGGGCCGTACAGCCCGCGCCGGTGCAGAAGGATCAGCCATCAGCTTTGTATCCGATCAGGACAGCCGCAAATGGCATGCGATCGAACGCTTGCTGAACCCTGATGCAGCCAATGACCGGGGACACCAAAATAAACGCCGCCCGCAAAACGGTAAAAAAGGCAAGCCATCACGTCACAAATCATCGCGCGGTAATAAGCCACACAATGGCAAGGCGCAAAATGGTAAGTCACAAGACGGTAAACCACATAACGGTAAACCGCATAATGGAAAGCCGCAAAGCGACAAACCACGTAACGGGAAGCCGCAAAATAATAAGCAAGGCAACAAGAAACGTTTTCACCGCAATAAGAAAAAAGCGGCGTAAACCACTTGCGTCTTAATGCAAAAAAGCCGCGATCATCGCGGCTTTTTTTTGTCACCAACATAACCATTATGCCATCACTATTCTGATACCTATTTTGATGGCACAAAACTTTTCAGCGCATGTTCACGGGCACGGGTCGATATCGTCCGCCAGATACCGTAACCGGCCGCGCCGCAAATCCCCAATACCATACAATCCATGACAATATGAAGGGACGCATTGGCCACTTGCCCCAACAGCACATCACGCAGCGGCGAGAAGAAATAAAGTGCTGCCAATGCGGCAACCGCGCCACCACCGGACAGTTTTGCAAGCATACGCTGCTTCTTTGTGGCGTTTTTCAAGGCCGTGCCGGCATCTTTCACCAGCCTTTGCGCCGCCTGCGGACTCAACCCGAACGGCGTATAATGCAACAGCGCCTTCACCGCTTTTTTCGCATTGTACCGCGCTGTCAAAACCATCGCCTGCCTTACCGTTTTATACTTCACCGCCGCCTGGATGTGTTGATCGATATTGCCTTCACCGCGCGCGGCTTGTGACAAGCTTTGAAGACCTGGCGCGATCACCTCGTCCAGAAAATCGGGAATATCCTGAATCGCCCCTTTTGTGCCCAGCAAATACGCCTGCACTTCTTTGTCTTTGACTGTCAACGTCAGATCACCTTGCGGCACACGGACATCATAAATAAAATGCAGCGCATCTTTTTCTTTATCACCCTGCACGCCGTCTTCGGACGGGCTCACATCCGCCCGGTCGGCCAGCGCCGCCCCCAACACTTTCACAGCGGCGACCGCTTTGTCCGGTAACACGTCCGCATCGAAATCATAAATGCATTCTGCCGTCACTTCGGCATGAAGGATTTCCGATTGCGCGCCATGCCCGCTGCAACTCTTACATTGTATTTCACCTTTTGTCTGGCAAACCCGGCATTGTACCTGACGACTTTCACGGCAAAACGAACATGATGTTTTACCAAGTCCCTGACATACCGGACATGTTTGCATTTGCCCTTGTGGCCCCGGCACTTGTCTGCTGCCGTTACATTCACGGCATTCTTCAAAACCTTCCGCCTCGCACTTCCTGCATGGCTCATATCCCTTACCGTCGCATTGCGGACATCGCGTGCGCCCTCTGCCCTGACACGGCTTACAGGTTTGTTGACTGACAAAATCCCGATCCAGAAAAGACAACTTCATCGCCTTATCCTGCAAACCAAAACCCTGATGCGGCTTTTGCCCCATCATTGTCTTGATCTGATCCACGACACCCGCATCTCTGATCGCTTTGGAAACATAGCCATCTGCGGCCTGACGTGCGGCCTGTGCATCCTGAAAAACCTGTCCACCGCCACCAGCTTTACCGGACACTGTTTTTTGCGTCAGCTTATTATGCGGCACGATATGTGTTGCCGCCTTAAATTCCAACGTCTTGCCGTCAATTGCCTTGATATTGACATCCGCTGGTCGCACACCATTACCCTGCAGAACCTTACGCACCAACGATAGCGCGGTCTTTGCATAGTTTTCATCAATATCTACGGTCTCGGCATCCGTCATGTCTGTTTCCCTTTTGCCCAAACTTGATTCTATCATTTTCCGCAACAAAAGTCAGTGATTGATGTAACAGCCGCACTTCGACATCTGCGCGTCACAGACAAACAGGTACACCACGTTGGTGAATCTCTCATTCGGAATCTTTCTGATTGACATTTCTTTTATGTCTATTATTCTAGACATATGGACACAAAAGACGCTATCATTATGTTCGACGCGCTTTCACAAGAAACCCGACTAGGCGTGTTTCGTTTATTGATCAAAGCCGGCCCCGCAGGTCTGCCGGCAGGCACGCTGAGCGACACATTAGGAACGCCGCACAACACGATGTCTTTCCATCTGAACCATTTATCGCAAGCCGGTATTCTCACCTCTCGCCGCGAAGGGCGTTCGGTGGTTTACGTCGCAAATTTTGATGCCATACACGCACTGATTGGCTTTATGGTCAAAGATTGCTGTAGTGATGATTTCTCACAAATGCGTCAAGACAAGAAAAACGGATGCACCATTATTGAACTCGCCAATTGCTGTCAAAAACAGGAAAGAAAAGCACAATGAAAATTTCAGATGTCAAGAAAGCCCTACAAACAGTCGAAACGGTCACATTCAAATTACCGGACGGTTCTATTCTACCGCCACACTTTCACGTCACGGAAATCGGCCGCGTCACAAAACACTTCATTGATTGCGGCGGCACAGAGCGCAAAGAAGAACGCGCGAATTTTCAACTCTGGGAAGCCGGCGATTATGATCATCGCCTTGCACCACAAAAATTCCTGCACATCCTTGATGTCTGCAAAAACGTCCTCGGTGACGAAGATTACGACATTGAAGTCGAATACCAACAATCAACGATTGGCAAATTCGGTCTGGATTTTGACGGTACAACATTCTTGCTCACGAATAAATATACGGCATGTCTGGCACAAGACGCGTGCGGCATTCCCGATAAACCGGACCAAGAAAGCGATAATTGCTGCACTTCTACTTCTGCAAATGGGTGCTGTTAACGCCATCATTATCACAAGAAAGAGCCTCGCATGACACACGTAACACAATCGCCAATGGGGGTCTTCGAACGCTACCTTTCTGTCTGGGTCGGACTCTGCATCATCGCCGGCGTTGGACTCGGCTTGATGCTACCCGATATATTCGAAACTATTGCGTCCATCGAATATGCCAGCGTCAATCTGGTTGTGGCCGTTTTTATCTGGCTTATGATTTATCCGATGATGGTCAATGTCGATTTTTCTTCACTCAAAAATGTCGGCAAAAAACCAAAAGGGCTTTGCATCACACTGATCGTAAATTGGCTGATCAAGCCGTTTACGATGGCCGGCCTCGGTATCTTGTTTTTTGAATATATCTTCGCTGAATGGGTCTCGCCACACAATGCAAAAGAATATATCGCCGGTATGATTTTACTTGGCGTCGCGCCCTGCACCGCAATGGTCTTTGTATGGAGTCAGCTTGTACGCGGCGATGCAAATTACACGCTCGTACAAGTATCGATCAATGACATCATTATGGTTTTTGCCTTCGCGCCGATTGCCGCTTTCCTGCTTGGCATGACAAACATCATCGTGCCGTGGGAAACGCTGCTGCTATCTGTCATTCTTTATGTGCTTATTCCTCTCGGCGCGGGATACACCACCCGCAAAGTCATTGATAAATCACGCAAACACACAAACATCGCCACATTCACAGAACACATAAAACCCTTTTCAATCATCGGACTTCTTGCAACCGTCATTTTACTGTTCGGATTTCAGGCCGAAACCATTATCGGTGAACCTGTTGTCATCGCGCTGATTGCCGCGCCGCTTCTGATTCAAAGTTACGGAATATTCGCCCTTGCATATGGCTGGGCCTATCTTTGGCGTGTACCATTTAGCACTGCGGCCCCTGCCGCACTGATCGGAACATCGAACTTCTTCGAATTGGCCGTCGCCGTTGCCATAAGTTTATTTGGTTTAAATTCCGGTGCAGCGCTTGCCACCGTCGTCGGCGTTCTCGTCGAAGTGCCGGTCATGCTGTCACTCGTCGCGCTTGCAAACAAAACACGCCTCTATTTCCCACAGAGTGCATAAAGAAGCGCAGAAATAAACGCGCCCCAAAGCAACCAATGCTTGCGCCGAACGATGAACATGATAAAAATAAAGACACATCAAAGCGCCATAAAATCAGGTATGTAAGCCATGATCTCTGCCATCAAAACCAAGCACCTTTTAAACCATCCGCCAAAGCGCGAAGGCTTGATTAAATTTTTACTCCTTTTGTGTGTTCTGCTGGGATATACAGGATATCTAAGCTGGGAATACGGGTTTGCCACCGGTGGTCTGGTCGCCGCCCTGACATGGAGCTTTTTTGTCTTATGCACCCCTGTGGCCGATGCCGGTTTTTTGCTGGACTTCCCCGTGCGACTCATCACAGGCCTGCGCATGTTTTTCTGCGAGCTCATTGTCTGGACCATTGCAATATCACTCAACCTGTCCGTGCTTTATTTTTCACCACAAAGTTACGAAAACACGTTCCTGACATCGCTGCTGCACAAGATACTGACAACGCCGTGGCCTTATTGGAGCATTGTTATTTTATGCGCCTGCGGCACGTTTTTGTCGGTCAAATTCGGTGATGAAATGATGGATGTCATTGCCCACAAAGACCGGAAATATCATCACAAGCACGGCTTCAAACACCAGCTCATCGCTTTGGCGGCATTGGCGCTGCTGATTATCTGGGCGTATTATCACTTGATCGCCATGCTGGGCATCGAAATCAAAACGCCATAAACATGAACAATCCAAAAAGAACGCCCCAGAAAGAACAGCTATGAATAAACTTTTGATCTCCGGCGCAACATTGGGCTTGATCGCGGTCATCATGGGCGCGCTTGGCGATCACACTTTCACCCTAACGCCCGACACAACCGAAAGCCTGCAAACAGCCATCCGCTATAATATGCTCTATGCCGTGTTAATCAGCTGCATCGCACTGGCGCCCTCGCTACCGGGACTGCGCATCGCCGGTCTTGTTTTCACAGCAGGCACAATCCTGTTTTCGTTCAGCATCTATGCCGCAATCATGACAGGTATCGACAGCCTGACATACATCACGCCGCTTGGCGGCCTGATGATTATGGCTGGGTGGGGCTGCCTGATTTATGCCGGGTTCAAAAGGCACGCATCTTAGATCACAGGATCAATAAGATCACACATGGACAGGCAGGAAATGTTTGAGGGCCGGCTTATGCCCGGCATGCGTCGCAACGACCGTGTATTTCCGTATTCCAGTACATCATTGTAAAGCCTGTCTCATTGACCTTATGTTCAAGATCCGCAGGTAAATGACACAGATGCACTTCTTCCACTTTGCCGCAATCATCACACACAATGAACTGTGAGCCATCGTGGCTGTGCCCCGCATGGCAGACGACAAAGGCATTCATGCTTTCAATCTTATGGATAAAACCGTGCTGCTGTAAAAAATCAATGGCCCGATAAACCGTCGTTGGCTTGGGCTTATCGGTGATTTTGTCCATGTCTTCGATAATATCATACGCACCGACAGGCTTTGCACTGCCCGCGATCACCTGCAACACCTGATAACGCGGCGGGGTGTAACGCAGCCCGTGTTCACTGCAATAGGATTCCAGATTTTTGATTAGTGCTGTAACGTTTTTATCGCTCATTATACTCATCATCATGGGCAATTATTTTCAACCGATTCTGATAGTAACAGGCTTACAGCAGGATTGTCACTTTTCTTTTGCATCACGCAAACGGTAAAAAACGCTATAGTCCGGATCATCATGAACCAGTTCCAATCGTCCCGTTAACGTCACCGGATCATAATCGAATTTTACCGGATGATCTTCGGCATGCACCTCTATGACCAGCGCGGGGCCGACATGATATTGATACGGACAGCTGAGCGGAAACGGACCGAACAAAAACAGTTTTTGTTTATCTGTTCCCTCAAGCGGGAATATATAGCCTTTGATTGTAACATCCATGCCGTCCAGCGCTTCCATTTCCGGCCGGAAGACAGGGCGGCTATATTGCAAATCGTAACCGTCTTCAGTTGTGGTTTTCACTTTTTCTTCTTCGGTGCGGCCAAACATTTTCCAGTCCAGCGCACCATCCGGCACATCGACATAATCTTCGATATAATCCAGAATCGTGCGGGTTTTCTCACCGCTGCCATCACCAAATGTGAACGCATGAGCAGGCGTCACGATAATCAAACACATAAATATTACAAGCCAGACCCGCATTTTACTTCCGATCTTTCATCGCACCAATTCTGTTAGACACATCTTGTTAAACACGGCCTTTTGCCAGCAAAGCGGCAATATCCGTGCGGGCCGCCGTCAATGATGGCGCCAGCGATGCCAGCAGGCCCGCCAGCAAGCCGATCAAAATAAAACCGGCATCCATGATCTGTGGCTGCAACACAGCATGCGGCAACACAATGCCTTGCAGACTGTCGATGGACAGCACCGTACCATAAGCCACAAGATGCCCGCAAACAACACCCATCACAGCGCCAAAACCGGCGATCAAGAACGCCTCTGCCAGAACGGTTGCGGCCAGACGACGCGGCGTTGCGCCTAACACACGTAAAACGGCCAAATCATAACGGCGCAATGCCAGCCCCGACGATAACGTCGCCCATAACATCACACCGGCCAGCAACACAAACCCTGCACCAAGCGCGACAACCAACTGCCGTCCGATTCCCAAACTTTTTGTAAAGCGTGCCATTTCATAAGACGGCACAGCGGCCTGCAAATGACTATCTTCATTAATCTGGCGCGGCAAGCGCATCACATCTGCCGGACTGCGCAATTGCAACAACACAGATGTAATCTGATGCATGGCGTCATGCGCGGCATCTTCGTCATCATGCACATGATGATCTTCGTGATCGTCATGGTCATCATGATCGTGTTGATGATGATCATCGGTGTGCTGCGCATGGTCGTGATCGTCGTGATCATGTCCGTCGTGCCCCTCTTCTTCACCATCGTGGTCATCGCTGTCATGCTCATGATGATGCCCCGCATGCAATCTCTGTACACTCTCCACTTGCGTCACCAAAAGCTTATCCAGCACCGTACCAGAGGGTTTTAAAACGCCCGTCACCGTATAAAGGTGATCGTCATGCACATCATCACCCGATGCCAAAAAGCCGTGCGTGACTGCAATTTTCTCACCGATTTTCAATCCCGTATCCGCACCGGCGACCACATCAAACAAAGATGAAAATACCTGCCCACTTTCAAACGCCGCATCATATACATCCAGATAATCCGGTGTCGTACCCACCATACGAAAGCCTTTGAAATTATCACCAAGCGCAAGCGGAATCGCCTGCCGGATATGCGGATGATGTTCAAATTCTTCGTAGGCATGCATCGGAATATTCCCTGCCGGAATATCGGCATGATACACAGACGACAAAACCAGTTGCAGCGGACTGCCTTTCGTGCCGACCACCACATCAATCCCCTGCGCATTGCGGGCAAAGCCGGCGGCAACACTCTGGGATAATAAGAACACAGCGCATAACAGTGCGATCCCCGCCGCAACAGCGGCCGTACAAAGCGCACTATGCATCGGGCGGGACCGAAGAGATGCAATCGCAAGCGTAAACGCATTCATGCTGCGTCCTCCTTCATTTGATTTTCAAGCGTGAGGACTGTATCGAACCGTTCCGTAATACGGTTATCATGCGTGGCGACCAACAGCGCCGCCCCCGCCTCACCGGCCTGATCCTGTAATAAATCCATCACCACACGGGCATTATCATCATCAAGGGCCGAGGTTGGCTCATCTGCAATGATAATTTGCGGGCGCAGCAACACCGCCCGCGCAATGGCCGCCCGTTGCTGTTCCCCCTGACTGAGCGCATCCGGTTTCCGGTGCGCTTTGTCAACCAGCCCCAGCGTATCCAGCAAATGATCCAGACGTCCGGCCTCAGGCGCGCGGCCAGCCATATCCGCCGCCAGCATAATATTCTGGGACAATGTCAAAGAGGGTAACAGATGCAATGTCTGGAACACGAACCCGAACTGCCGTCCGCGCACGTGATCACGCGCGGCCGCAGATAACGCATAAAAATCGTCCCCGCCGACACGGACCGTGCCCGTCGTCGGTGGTAATAATCCGGCTAATACGGAAAGTAACGTCGTCTTACCCGATCCCGATGGCCCCAGCAGTAGCACGTTATCGTTGCGATCAATCCGTAAATCGGGGAAAGACAAATTGACAGCCCCCTTGCGGTGAACGCCCAGATTTTCGGATATTAAAAACATGTCATCCTCACTTTTTGGCTATCCGCATGAAATATTATGCGGGATCATCCGGTGTCGATATTTCCGCCGATGGCATACAGGACGCGCACCCGCATCCGTTTCCGTGCGTTGTCGTTTCAAACGGGGATGTTGTCTTCGCGCCTGTTTCCAATGTCGCAGCCTGAGCTTTTTCTGTATGCGCCATCTGTGATACCGCAAAAAATGTCATCGCCACACCGAACATTTTGATCATGATATTCTTCATGTTCTATCCTTTCAATAATCTTCTACTATGCGCTTTCTGCTATACGCCGTCCTGAAACCAGTCAGGAAACGGATCCTGAATATTCTGCCAAACTGATGGCGCATCCAGATATTCCGTGACCAGACAGTCATCAAGACGTTGCCGGATAGCCTGTTCGTCCATTTCCCCTTTCAGGCCGATAAACACAATTTCCTGTCGGCGGTCGCCATATTGCGGGTTCCAGTTCTCTTTCAAAAGAGACTCAAATTCATCTGTATGCGGCCAGCGGTTTTCCGGCACAGAAGCCCACCAGCGTCCCAAACCGTTATGCCGCACAAACGCCCCCGCTTGCGACATTTCTCCCACATAATCAGGGCGCGTCGATAACCAGAAAAATCCTTTGGCCCGTACAACACCCGGCCACGGCTCATTAAAAAACCGGTGAATTTTCTCGGGATGGAACGGCCGCCTTTCTCTATAAACAAAGCTAATGATACCGTATTCTTCTGTTTCCGGCACATGGTCTTTAAAGTTATAAAGCTCCTGCGCCCAAAGCGGATGCTCCTGCGCAGTTTCAAAATCGAAACGACCTGTATTTATTATCTTATCGATATCAACTTGCCCCAATGTCGATTCAATAACCTCGGCACGGCCGTTCAAGCTACGGATAATTGCATGCGCCATGTGGCGCTGCTCTTCCGACACCAAATCTGTCTTATTCAGAATGATCACATTGGCAAATTCGATCTGATCCACCAGCAAATCAACCAATGTACGATCATCGTCTTCTCCCAGACTTTCATCACCGTCTTTCAGAAAATCGGTCGAGCTGTAATTCTGCACCAGATTGGCCGCATCGACGACGGTTACCATTGTATCAAGCCGCGCAACATCAGACAGACTCTTGCCGTTTTCATCCCGGAAATCAAATGTTGCCGCCACTGGTAGGGGCTCGGAAATACCGGTACTTTCGATCAGCAGATAATCATATTTGCCTTCGCTGGCTAATTGCTCGACCTGCTCCAGCAAATCTTCGCGTAATGTGCAACAGATACAGCCATTACTCATTTCAACAAGTTTTTCTTCCGCACGTGATAAATCAGCGCCGCCGCGTTCCACAAGGTCCGCATCGATATTCACCTCGCTCATATCATTCACAATCACCGCGACACGCTTACCGCTGCGATTATGCAGAACATGGTTCAATAATGTTGTTTTTCCGGCGCCAAGAAAGCCCGATAAGACGGTCACCGGAAGTCTGGAATCTGTCTGTGTCATTTGTATCACCCTTTGTGCGCTGTCAGATTTTCATTACACAATCTGTTGTTATATGTGCGGGACCGCCCCTCTCAGGATCGCAGGGACATTCCCTATAGATTAATCGCTATAAATTGGCCGCGTGACGCACCATATAGTCAGACAAATCGTCCGCTGTCGGCGTCAGGCTGTCTTGTCCTGCCTGCCATCCGGCGGGCAGAAGCTTGCCTGTTTTCTGATATGTCTGTAAGGCTTCAACCTCACGGAGGATGCCGTCAATATTGCGACCGATCGGCAGATCATTCACAGATTGATGGCGGAAATACCCTTTGGAATCGATAATAAATGTCGCCCGCAATGACATGCTGTCATTCACAAGCACATCATAGGTCCGCGCGATTTTGCGCGAGATATCGGACACCATCGTAAACGGCAAATCACCAACACCGCCAAGCTCGACAGGCTTATTGCGCCACTCGGCATGACTCAGATGACTATCCCCGCTAATGGCGATCACTTCGGTGTTCAATTCTTTGAATTTGCGAAACCGGTTCCCCAATGCATAAAGCTCGGTCGGGCAAATATAGGAAAAATCGAGCGTATAAAAGAACAGCACCGCGAACTTATTCTCGATATGCGGCTTCAACTCAAAATCGGTTTGCGCCGTGCCGTCTGCCAGAATAGCAGGCGAAATAAAATTATGCCCTTCATCGAAATATTTACCGACCAACATGATTAATGCATTCCCCCCGGACCTTTGCTCAGGCCAGAACAATCATGTGGCTTACCGATCATGTGGATCGCATAATGCCCCAAATCGGATTCCGGTGCACGGAACGCAGGTGCTTGCGGAACTGTGTTCTTCGCATTTGTCCCGAAAAACTCGTACGTTTGATGCGATGTCGTGAGCAAAGCCGCGTTCACGCCGTCACCATGTCCATTGTTGAACGGCAGAAGGATCGCGCCCTTTGTGGCAACTGAAAGCTGTCCGTTTGGAAATGCGGCAACGGCCACAACCGGATCACGTCCATCTCTGCCCCACAATGTTACCGTTTTGCCATCATGCGCTTGCGTTAAATCCTGACGCTGAACCAACGCCTGTCCGGCCAGCCGCTTTTGCACGCCGGCAATATGACCGTTTTTAAGCGCAGCCGCGACCGCACTGATCTGATTATCGGCAATCCATAAAGGCGTACCAAAATTGTTTGATTGTTCACTCATCATAACCTCACTTTTCCTGAATACAAGAAGTGTTATAATATTACACTTTTATAAGTCAACCTTTTTATGCAGCCGGTTGTAATTTCATATGCTGATCGTTTTGCGGCAGCGGAATATCAGACGGCCCATCATAATCAGCGGCCAAGTCCGCTTCCTGCCCGTGCCCCAGATCGGCACCTGCGCATGACGGGCATGTACAGCCCGGCGGATGCATTGACTCGGGAATTTTTGCATCAGGCGCTGACGATTCCATCGGCTGATAGTTTTCAAGCGGCGCATCCATTTCCGGCGCGCGGTCCATTGTCGCAGATAAATCCGCTTCCTGCCCGTGCCCTAGATCGGCACCTGCGCATGACGAGCATGTACAGCCTGCCGGATGATTGCGAATTTCTTCTTCCGGTGAGAGAATATCTTTATCAAGCTTGATGGCATCCTGCGGTTTACCATTTGGCGGTGATGCGTCTTGGAACGCCTCTCTCATTTCATGCGCAGTTGCCTGTTCAATCCGCGTAGCCGGAGCTGCCGGACTGTTATTGGCCTGAACCGGTTCTGCCGCCGATACCACCCCCGTTGAGACAGGACCTGACGATACAGATTCCGCCGGCCCTGATGTTGATCCTACCGATGGTGACGCTGTCCTTACTGGCGCTGTCACCGCTTGCGGGGCGCCTCCATGCGCGGCAGTTTGATGAGCCTGAAAATCAATGATTTCCGCTGTGCTTTCTGCGGCCCGCAAAACTTGCGGCGTAACGTTCGCCTGATCATGTACCGCATCAGCAAAAATCTCCGCCGCATGAATGACTGTATCCTGTCCCCCGTCTATTGCGCCCATTGCGTCTGCTGCATCAGGGCCGCGCTGCGGACCGGCATCACCCTCATTATTTTGCACGGTACGCACCTCCGTTTCGGGCATGCGCTGATCAGACACAACAGACGCATCTTCTATGTGGCTATCACCCTGCTGATCCGCCCCTTCGGCAACATGTGCGCCGCTATTCTCATCGACAGACATGTCCGTGGCGGACACGTCCATCGTGTCGATATCGGTCGCTATCGATGCACCATCTTCGTTTGTCTGAGACGATTGCGTAACCTGCGCCGCTTCCGCCAGCGGCGGCGCGGACGCATCCACAAGAACCGCGTCAAGAACCACATTATCCTGCACAACAGAATCAACGCGCACCGCAACATCGGACGGCAAGGCTGCCTGAACCTGTGGATCGCTTATCGTCGTCACAAGTGTTTGCATCATTTCCGTCAGCACAGAACCGTCTTGCGTGGTCAAGGCTTCTCCCATTTGCTCCGGTGTCATATCGGCAACATCCACACCTTTTTCCGCGAGCGATTCAATGCAATCCTGCACAGCAGGGGGCGCATCATCAAAGCTGGCGACCTCTTGCAACACGGCAAGCATCTCTTTCGTATGATCCTGCAAAGCGTCTGCTGTCTTGTCTGCCATCTTATCGGCGGTCTTATCTGCTGTCTTCTCTGCGGATTGCTCCGGCGCAGCCGCCTTATGATCCACATGATCAATACCGTTAGATGAAACGGCCGCACCAATCGCCGCGGCAGGGCCATCAAGATCGGCAAGCGCAACAATAATTGCAGACAGTCCTTCTGCGGCAACATCAGGCACATCAATCGTATCAATTTGGCGCGTGATCTGCGTCAAAACCTGTTGCCGCGTATCCGCATCCATGTGATCCAGCTGTGTCACAAGCGCCTCTATGTCTTGGATAATCTCACTGACAGCGTCCTGATCATGATCTGCGGAGGAGCCCACGTCAATCGCGACGCTTAGTTCCTGTACCATCGCCACGATATCCGCCTTATCATGCAATGCATCCAGACGCGCCTGCGGCAAAACCATTTCCACATCATACATTTCACTTAACAGCGACACCGATTCCATCGCGCCCTGCATCAATGATAACGGCATGGTGCCATCGGTCAGGCCATTTGAAATCTCTGTCATGATAGCATCGGCAAGCTCTTGCAAGCGCGGCTCACTGTCTGGCGTTGCACCGGATTCCATCAAGGCACGCATTTCCACAATATCTTCCAGCAAGAACAGCAGGTCTTCTGAAAACATACCGTCTTGTTCCATTTCGGTTAAAACGGCTTGCAGTCCCTCAGCCGAGACAGCACCGCCGATAGCCTGCCCGACCGCCGCAAGCGATGCGTCTTGTGCCGATAACAAACCATCCAGTTCGTTTTGTGTCGGCGCTTCAAACTGTATCCAGAGCTTATACCCTTTGACATGCGCGAACATTTTATCGACATCGGCGCGGTTCGAAGTCATTTGACTGCCATTGATCGTTGTCCGCAATTCCACGCTGGCGACACCTTCGACCTTGATTGATATGTCATCAATAGCTGCCATTTCCGTGACGCCTTCCTCGAAGCGAAATTGCGGCATCACATCAGACACGGCCGCTGCAATATAAATCGGCTTAGCATTCACAGCACGCGCAAAACGCCCTCCTTTGCCGAGGACATATTCTTTTAACGCGCTGACAAGCGGCGCGGAAATGGATTGCGCAACGCCCAAATCTTCAAGCTGCTCGGATATACTGACGAAGGCATCATGCGGCACATCAAACGCCTCGACACCGATCTTCATACCGTCTTTGTACCGATCAATCAGGCCTTGTGCCGCCCGATGCACCAGCGGATTGCAAACACCACTTTGCAAATCGACCGGATCAGAGGCCACCGCATTGGCATCGGAAACCCTATGCAAACCATGCTCTGTTTTCATAGCACCTTCATCATATATGTTATATTATTACATTTTATATGTGACAATATAACAGTTCATCTCGAAAATGAAAGTCCCAAAATAAAATATCAAACATGATTGATAACGCAGGTCAGGATGCCTTATCCGATTTATCGTTCAGCGCAAGCGCAAACCCCAACGCAACACCCACACCGATGGCCACAGTCAGATCGACAATAACGGTTAAAAACATCGTCAATAACAACAAAAATTTATCGCGTTTTGGCCCGCGCGCATATTCTGCCCATTTTCCGGGCTCGCTCATATTCCACGCCGTAATCATTAGCAATGCCGCCAGCGCAGGCATGGCCAGATATCCGGCCAGCGGGGCCGCCATCAGCATAATCAGCAAAATCACAGCCGCATGCACAATGCCCGCGACCGGTGTTTTACCACCGGCCCTGATATTGGTCGCCGTGCGGGCAATAGCCCCCGTAGCCGGTAATCCTGTAAACAAGGAAGACCCGATATTTGCCGCCCCCTGCGCCAGAAGCTCAGCATTCGGACGATGATGCCCTTTGCTCATACGGTCAGCCACCATCGCGGATAACAGTGATTCAACACCCGCCAGAAACGCGATAACAAACGCAGACGGCAAAAGTTCAACCATGCGGTCAAACGACATATGCGGTATTTCCGGCAACGGCAATTGACTGGGCAGCGCCCCAAAGCGCGACCCGAGCGTATCAACCGACGGCACAGCAAAATAGACCAGCGCAGACCCGATACCCACAGCCACAATCAAACCGGGAAAACGCGGGAACATACGTGCAAACAAAACAATTAGCCCCAGCGTCAACACCGCCACGGCAAAAGTCTGCAGTTGAAAACTACCGCGTTCCTGCCAGAGGACAGGGATTTTCTCCAGAAACTCCGCCGGTATGTCTTGTATCGACAGCCCCAGAAAATCAGGCAACTGGCTGGTCGCAATCACAATGGCAATCCCGATTGTAAAACCGCTAACCACTGCCTCAGGCACATAGGCAATCAAACGCCCCGCCCGAAAATATCCGGCAATCAGCAAAATGATCCCCGCCATAAATGTAGAAAGAACCAGACCGTCATATCCGTGATCCGCGATAACACCAAAGACCACAACAATGAACGCCCCCGTCGGGCCGCCAATCTGTACACGGCTGCCACCGAAAAAGGAAATCAGAAAACCGCCGACAATGGCCGTTACCAACCCTTTTTCAGGTCCGGCCCCCGATGCAATCGCAATCGCCAAACTAAGAGGAAGCGCCACCATCGCCACCGTTATACCGGCCACCAGATCGGCCCAAAACAGCTGTCTGTTATAATCTTTTATGGTGGTCAATATCTTCGGCTGGCGCATATCCGGATCGCCTTTCTTTATTGCGTACAAAAATCGTAGTGCAGGCCGATTATTCTGTCGTCAGAAGCGCGGCGTGATGTTTCACATGGTCTGCGATAAAACTTTGAATAAAATAATAGCTGTGGTCGTAGCCGTCATGCATGCGCAGCTGTAACGCCTGCTGTGCTTTAAGGCATGCCTGCTCAAACAAATGCGGCCGGAGCTGCTCTTCAAGGAAATTATCACCTCGCCCCTGATCGATCAGTATTTCAGGATAGGCACGCCGATCTTCGGCCGCCGTGATCAAGGCACAGGCATCATGCTGCTGCCAAACATCCTGATCATCGCCCAAATAGCCCGCGAACGCTTTTTGTCCCCACGGCACATGCGATGGCGCGACAATCGGCGCAAAAGCCGAGATTGACTGAAATAAATCCGGATATTTCAGTCCCAGTGTCAGCGCGCCATGTCCGCCCATCGAATGGCCCGTAATACCCTGCCGGTCTTTTGCAACCGGACAATGCGCACAAACCAGCGCATTCAATTCATCTGTAATATAGCTTTCCATCTGATAATGCGTGTTCCACGGCGTCCGCGTTGCATTAATATAAAACCCTGCGCCCTTGCCGAAATCATAGGCATCATCATCCGGCACATCATCACCGCGTGGCGATGTATCCGGCGCCAAAATTGCCAAACCGTGCGCTGCGGCAAACCCGTATGCACCGGCTTTGGTGGTGAAATTTTCATGCGTGCAAGTCAGGCCGGATAGAAATGTCAGCAGTGGTACATCGCCGTCTTTGGCTTGCGGCGGCAAAAAGACAGAAAATGTCATCCGGCAGCCAAGCACCGCGCTTTCATGTTCATAAACACCAAGCGTGCCGCCAAAACAAAGATGTGTTTCAAGCGTTTTCATCGTTAATACACCACAACACTGCGGATTGATTCACCTTTATGCATCAGGTCAAACCCTTTGTTGATGTCCTCCAGCGGCATGGTATGTGTAATCAAATCATCAATATTGATTTTGCCGTCCATATACCAGTCCACGATTTTCGGCACATCCGTACGGCCGCGTGCGCCGCCAAACGCAGACCCGCGCCAGACACGCCCCGTCACCAGTTGAAACGGACGGGTGGAAATTTCCTGTCCGGCACCGGCAACACCGATAATCACACTTTCGCCCCACCCTTTATGACAAGATTCAAGCGCCTGACGCATCACATCAACATTACCGATACATTCAAAAGAATAATCAACGCCGCCATTGGTCAGATCACAAATCGCTTCGACGACGTTATCAACCTCTTTGGGATTGATGAAATCGGTCATGCCGAATTTCTTGGCCAGTTCAACTTTCGCCGGATTGATATCGATCCCGATAATACGCGACGCGCCGACCATCTTTGCGCCCTGAATCACATTTAAGCCAATCCCGCCAAGACCGAACACCGCGACTGTCGCGCCCGGCTCGACCTTCGCATCAAAAACAACCGCGCCAATGCCTGTTGTCACGCCGCACCCGATATAACACACCTTTTCGAACGGCGCGTCTTTGCGGATTTTCGCCACAGCGATTTCAGGCATCACCGTGAAATTTGAAAATGTCGAACAGCCCATATAATGCAACAGCGACTCACCGTTCAGGGAAAAACGGCTTGTGCCGTCGGGCATCAGCCCCTGCCCTTGCGTTGAACGGATTGATTGGCACAAATTGGTTTTCGGATTCAGGCAAAAATCACATTCACGGCATTCCGGCGTATAAAGGGGAATGACATGATCGCCGACCTCAACCGATGTAACGCCTGCGCCAACTTCGCGCACGATCCCTGCGCCTTCATGCCCTAAAATGGCCGGAAAGTTCCCTTCGGGATCATCCCCCGATAAGGTAAACGCATCTGTGTGACATATCCCCGTTGCCATATTTTCAACCAGCACCTCACCGGCTTTCGGCCCTTCCAGGTCAACGGTTTCAATGACGAGGGGTTCCCCCGCCTTATAAGCAACTGCCGCGCGTGTTTTCATCTTTATTTTCCTTTGGTTATCATTGCCGAGGTTATCACTGCCGGAACGGATTGTATTATCCTCCCCAGATAATACAAAATCAACAGCGCGCAAGAGGATAATCAGAAAAAACAGGGGTCACCTGCTCCGCGCGCGTGCCATTAAACAAAAATTAAGCCCGCTGGACTAGACTGTCAAAGAGATTGGCACAGGTTAAAGTGGGTAACCAGAGTAGGTAAATGACAGACACAGACATCAATTTAATCGTCCCCGGCGACATTATTATCGGCCCGAACGGCAGCACGTGGACCAGCGTAACCCGCAATACTGACGGGCAGATCACGCATAATGGCGCAAAGGCGTGGACATTGAATATCGGCAGCAACGAGGACGGCCGCGTCGATATGGCGATTGTGCCGCGCGAGGGCGCAACCGTAACCGCATTGCAAGACTCGCTGGCCGGGTATCCTGACCGCATCATCGGCGCGGTCGAAAGCCTGTACCAACAGGTGAATTTTGATAATGCATGGTTCGGTGACAGCCCCGCAGAGATTATAAAAACACATGGCGCCGTTGTGCGGACCGTACTGGTCGAAGAAGCGGGCATTTCAGAAAAAGACGCGAACAATGTCGTAACACAATATGAAGCAGCCATCGAAGATACAGGCATCACCGACAGCGACGCCCTGAAACAAACGCGCGCAGGGCATGATGTTCTACGCGCCGCAATGCAAGAACGTATTGCGCCCGTTATGGAAGACACGGCACGCCTTGAAACCTATTTATCGGATAACAAACCGATGCACAGAACGGTTTTTCTGGTTGATCTGAACGGTGATCTGATTGAATCAGAAGACCTGACAGGCGCGGCCGCACGTATCCATATGCAAGGCGATCTGGATGCGCCCGTTCCTGCTGATCTATCAGAACCGCTGGATGATCTTGATTTTTTCGCGCAAAAACATGCCGACAGCCTGCCCGCCAAATATGAAGATGCGCTTTCCGGCGCGGATAGCATCGACCAAGCCCGTGACGCACATCACACATATGTAACGGCGATGGCCGATCATCTCGGGCTAAAAGATCATATTAAAGACGATTTCATAAACAGCTATGACGATCATATCGCGGGTCTGTCTTTGCCGGAACTGCAAGATGCGGGTCAGGCCCGCGCGCAGATCGGACGGCAAATCACAGCACAAGCACAATCCATCACACCGGGAACGTTGAATAACAAAGCGCAAATATTACGGGACGCTTATTACAGCCAGTTTGATGACCATGCCGCAATTTTACGGCAAGAACTGGACACCATCGCACAACAAACAAGCCTGTACAGTGTCATGTCCGGCATTCGCTTTGAACTGGCCAAAGGCACCTATACATTCGGCGGCGGCACAACCGGTGCAGAAGCCCGCGTTGCAAGCGGCGCAATTACCGTATCCCACACGATGGTCACAGATGTGCAGTCCGGCAAAATGGATCGGGCGGAATTCAGGCGGCACCTGACCGAAGAAATCCGTCATACAATCGATTTGAAAGCAGGCGTCAGCGCACAACATACGGCCTTTGTACAAGAGGTGTACAATGATCCGGCCAAAAATGAAGCATGGAGCACATTCGCGCAAGACAAACATAAAAGTCCGCCAAGTTATTACGAAGAATATGGCGGTCTGGAAACGGAGTTTCTGGTTGATATTCTGGATATGGAAGAACAGCTCACCGCCAAACTGGGGTCACAAGATGCCGCACAAGCCCGCATCACAGAGACATTCGGCGCACAGGCAAACACCATGCTGACCGCATTCAAAGCCGAAGTCAGCCAGTTTAATAGCGCCGCCCGCGGCACAACACCCCCACATGCCCCCGACATTACTGCCGAGAACACGGCAGGTGACCGTCCGGCACAGAACGATGCACGCCATCCCGCGCCACCATCCGCCCCCGCGCCATCCGCGATATAACACCATAGCAAGAAAAGGCGAGGATACGCTCCGGCTTAGACCTCACATCAAGGGCAATCCGCGCCGTTGATTTTCAGGGTTGATCCCGTGATCTGGCCATTATTGGCGCAAAGCGTGCCGAAATTCGTTGCCGTGATTGCGCCTGACACCGTGTTTATAATACCATCAAGGGGGCCATTTTGTGTTTCCAGCACATTACCGGCCTGATCGATTGTGACATCTTCAAAACTCAGATTATTCGTCGTTGAGTTCTCCACGAATAAGATCCCCACATTCACATCTTCGGCATAAAAATCTTTGATTGTGATATTATTGTATGTGCGCCCCGCATTGATACCAATCTGTATAGCTTCTTCATCGCCACCATCGGGGCGATATACGCTGACATTCTCAATCGTGACATCATCTGCGTTCGTAATACGGATACTGTCATTGGCGGTATCGCGGATCACCAGATCGCGCAGTGTAACGCGATCATCACTATTGATCTCGACCCCGATATTATCAGTCGTAATATCCATATTTTGAATCGTGACATCGTCACCCACAGGCAATATACCACCGGATCCGCTTGCCGTATATGTACTGTCAATCGTCGGGCGGCTACCGGGCAAGGTCAGGGTTGCGGTCGCGCCGCTTGCACCGGTCACAGTCACAGACGCGCCGCCGCCGATAATGGTTTGTCCGCTTTGCGGCTCTATGCGGTCGCCGGTATTGATTGTACCTTGTGATCCATCAATAACAATCAACGCATTATTCCCCTCTGCCGTGATGTCGGCTGCGATATCACCATTGGCATCAATTGTGGTAAAACTGCTGACGGTCGTGCCGCTATCCAGCTCAAAGGTGGCGGCTTCTGTGCTCTGCACTTCACGCGCTTTTTCACCGCTTACAATATCAACATCACGGATAATGCGAGTTGTCATGCGTTGATCCAGTTTGGATAGATTGCGGCTTGATGTTTTCTCTCCGCCACTAAACGCGCTAAACGGAACGCGCAGGCGCGCAATGCCGAATGTCTGGCCACCACGCACATCGTCGGTCTGTGTTTCAATCCCTAACGTCAATGCCGCCCCATCACCAAAGGCGGGAATATCTGTGTAGGTCAGCTCAACGCGCCCGCGCGGCCCTGTGACATTATCATACCCGTCCGCATCAAAGTGAAACCCACCGGCATAAGCCCAGAATTCCCAGTTATCCGGCATATCAAAGCCCTTGCCGATTTCTACATCAAAACCGGGCAAGGCACGTTCTTGCGGCGCGCCGAGAGTTTGAATTTGGAAATTACCGCCACTGATTGACGCTGTTGTCGTTGTGCCACCACCAATATCTTTTTCATCACTTTCGGGAATATAGCCATTGACGCGGAATTCCAGATCTTCCGTCATGGCTTCGGCGCCGATGGTCGCTTGATGGAATGTGTTATCATTCGGGGAATTGCGGCGGTCATAAAATGCATAGCCGCCCAAAATCCACTCATTATTGATTTGCTGACGATACCCCAGACCAAGATTGATTTCTTCACTGTCCTGATTATCGAACTTGCCGCGAATATCCGTAAACAAAAGCGCCTCATCATCCTGCCAGACCGGAATAAAAACGCCGCCCTCGCCAATGGAACGATCATTGCTGATTTTGCCTTCAGCTTCAAAGTGCCCTTGCCATTTGGGCGCATGCCGTTGTGTGCTGTCCTGTGCCTGAGCCGTATCATGGGCCGTATACGGCAACACGCCACAAACGGCAGCCAAAAGAAGAAAACGCGGAGAACAAGAAGACAGCAGAGCACGGGAGAGATTTTTACGCATAGAAAGACAAACCTGTTTTACTTTAATAGGGTTACAATAATTTGAACACGGAGTGTAAAGGTAAATATTTATATTGTCGATAGTTGCCCTATAGCTGTTCACATGATGCCCCCTTGTATCAATAAACGGAATTGCCGTGCGCACCCTGATCTTCACACCGGATCAATCCGGCATACAATCACACCTCTATAGCGGACAATCAAAAACGCGCCCTGCGCATAATGCGCAAGACGCGTCAAAATATTGCGTACAAGCAAAAAAAACCCGTCGGGGCACATCTGTTACGGTGTCAGTTGTCTTTGCGTTGCTACGATTTCCTGCAACTCTTCACGTGTTGTGATATCACGCCATCCGCGCAACGAACTTGTATCCGTATCCGGCTTGTCATACGGATCGCTTTTTACAAATGTCGTAAGTGGAAGCGCTTCGTCTCCTGTGAATTGTGGCCATTCGTCGCGTAGTACTTTTGTCATCTTGTTCACCCTCGTTTTCAATAAAAGATATATATGCGACAAAAACACGAGATTTATCATTATGTCAACGCAAAAACATGCTGCACGTGCACCATGCCGACACGCACCTGATGATCATGATTTGAATTCCCGCATAATCTTCAATGTTTGCGCGCTGATATGGTGCTCGATCCCTTCGGCATCGAATTCCGCCGTTTCAGGGTCCACACCAAGACGAATCAGGAAATCCAATACAATCTGATGACGTTCTTTGCACGTTTTTGCAAGGGCTCTGCCTTTATCGGTCAGAAAAATAGAACGGTAAGGCCGGCTTTCGACATATCCTTCGTCCTGCAAGCGTGAAAGCATCTTCGTGACCGTCGGATGCGACACCCCCAGACGTTTTGCCAGATCACTGGCGCGCGCTTCTTTTTGCACGTCAATCAGATCGGCAATCAATTCAACATAATCTTCCGTTGTTTCCGTCTGGTGCGCTTCGCGCACACGTGTAAACCAACGCGCCTGTGTTTTTGGGTCGGCAAGGGTTAATGTCTTTTCCTCCGATTTCTTATTCGCAGGCATAGTCCGGTCCTTTCGTCATTGTACGGCTTTTCTTTACGACAAGCGCCAGTATAAAAAGTCCTGCTTGAATCACAACGATTAACGGAGCGGTTGCCGCGTCAATGTGGAAACTCAGGATCGTGCCACTGATACAGGAAAACGTCGATGCCGCAAACGCGATCAACAGCATCCGGTCAAAAGAACGGCACAACAAAAATCCGATCGCACCGGGCGCAATCAGCATCGCGATCACCAGAATAATACCGGCCGCCTTGATTGATGACACAATGGTCAGGGCAAGCAAAATCAGCAATCCGAAATGCAATATTTTAACAGGAAAGCCGATGACACTGGCATAGGCAGGATCAAAACAATAAAGCATAAAATCCTTACGCTTTATCAGCATCACAAGCGAGCAAAGTGCCGCGATACTCCCCGCGCCGATTATGTCTTCGGTGCGAATACCAAGCACATTGCCAAACAAGACATGCATCAAATGGACATCCGTTTCGATCTTCGTCAGCAACACCAACCCGAACGCGAACATCCCCGAGAACACGATCCCCATCACGGCATCTTCTTTCACACGGCTATGATCCTTCAGATATCCTGTGGCCGTCGCACAAAACAGACCCGCCGCAAACGCACCAATGCCGAGCGGAATACCGGCAACAAAGGCAAGCGCCAATCCCGGCAACACCGCATGCGACACAGCATCCCCCATTAACGACCACCCTTTTAGAATCAAAAAACAGGAAAAAATCGAACAGACAATGCCGATCAGAAGCGACATCAGCAATGCGCGCTGCATAAACTCATACGCCAGAGGTTCTGTGAAAAAAGCAATCATATTATCCATGCACGGCCTCTTTCTTCAGACGCCGAATGGCCCGCCGCGCATGCAAAACACCATGTTTTGGCGCACACAAAAATGCAGCCAGAAACAGGACAGTTTGTATGGTCACGATCAAACCGCCGGGATTTGCGTTCAGAAAATAACTTAAATACGCACCAAGCGCGCTTGTGATACTGCCCAATAATATAGCGATAAAAACAAGCCGTCCGAATTTATCCGTCAACAAATACGCCGTCGCCCCCGGCGTTACGACCATTGCAATCACAAGACAGGCGCCGACAGTTTGCAAGGCCGCCACCGTGGCCGCGCTTAGAAGCGTGAAAAAAACGACCTGTAGAATCTGCACCGGCAGCCCGATAGAACGCGCATGTCCTTCATCAAAAAATACAACCAGAAAATCTTTCCATTTCAGGGCCAATACGCACAAACACACCACAGAAATAATCACAACTTGCATAATATCATAATCAGAAATGGCAAGGATGTTCCCCAAAATGATGCCCTGAATATTCACCGATGTCGGATTGATTGACACCAACAACAAACCGACGGCAAAAAAGGTTGTAAAAATCAAACCAATGACAGCATCTTCGCGCAGCTTTGTTTTCTGCTTGATAACAGCCATACTGAACGCCGCCAGCAAACCCGCAAAAAACGCACCGATTGCATAAGGCAGTCCCAACAAATAAGCCAGCGCCACACCGGGCACAATCGAATGCCCCAGCGCATCGCCGATCAACGACCACCCTTTCAACATCAGATAAGACGACAGGAACGCACATGTTCCCCCGACCAGAGCGCAAACCCAGATGGCTTTGACCATATATTGATATGTGAACGGTTCCAACAGTAACTCAGTCATCCTGATTACTCCGGTCGTCCTGCGTATCATGCTTGGTGATTTTCTTCCCGCCATGCTCTCCATAAAAGACCAGCGGACGCTCATCATCGGTCAGCACAGTCACACCGCGCGCATCTTCATCATCATGAATTTCCCTGCCGATAAGCTGATGATGACGCAGCATACCGCCAAACGCACGCGCCAGATTATCTTCGGTAAAGGTTGTTTCAACCGGCCCGTAAGCCAACAAGTCCTTGTTGATCAACATGACCTCGTCACAAAAATGCGGCACGCTACCCAGATTGTGCGTAGACACCAAAATCAAACATCCCTCGGCCGCCAGTGACCGGAACAGCGCAATCAGCGACTCTTCTGTTTTAATATCAACACCTGTAAACGGTTCGTCGAGCAAGATTATCTGCCCGCCTTGTGCCAGGGCACGCGCGACAAACACGCGTTTTTTCTGTCCGCCGCTTAATTCACCGATCTGACGTTTTTTGTAGGCACGCATACCGACACGTTCCAATGCCTCATCCACGGCCTGTTTATCGGCTTTGGACGGGCGGCGCAAAAACCCCATACGCCCATAACGCCCCATCATAACCACATCATCAACCAGCACCGGAAAGTTCCAGTCCACTTCTTCGGTCTGCGGCACATATGACACCCGATTTTCTTTCAGCGCGGCGCGCACGTCTTGCCCCATAATTTTCACAGCACCGGTTGTCGGCTTCACAAACCCCATAATGGCTTTGAACAGGGTGGATTTACCCGCCCCGTTCACGCCGACCAACCCGCAAATCTTACCGCTATGCAGGTGACCGCTTACATTCTGAAGTGCGGTGTGACCATTCGGATAGGTCACACCAACATTATTAAGTTCAATCATATCCGTCATTTAATGTCTCAAAGCCTCCTTAAAGCCGTTGGCAATGGTACTGGTCGTCACTTGCAACAGATCAAGATATGTCGGCACCTGTCCGTCCGGTTCACTCAGTGAATCAACATATAATACGCCACCATAAGCAACGCCCGTTTCGGATGCGACCTGCTTTGCAGGTTTATCGGAAATTGTGCTCTCGCTGAACACGACCGGAATATTCTTCTCACGCACCGTATCAATCACCTTTCGTACCTGCTGCGGTGTACCTTGTTGATCCGCATTCATCGGCCAGAGATACACTTCCTTCATATCCAGATCTTTGGCCAGATAACTGAAAGCGCCTTCGCTTGTCACAAGGTAACGCTTTTCTTCCGGTATGGCGCTCAGATTCCGCACCAAATCATCCTGCAATGCTTTGACCCGTGCCGCATATTCTTCGGCATTTGCGTTATAAATTGCCGCGTTATCCGGATCCATGTCGACGAACGACTTACGAATATTCTCAATATAAATCAGCGCATTTTCGGTCGACATCCAGGCATGCGGATTCGGTTTGCCCGTGTACGGCCCTTCATAAATAGACAGTGGCACAACACCGTCGGACACAACCACACTCGGGACATCTTTAACATCCTGCAGGAAGCGTTCAAACCAACGTTCCAGATTCAACCCGTTCCAGAAAATAACATCCGCCCCCTGTGCCCGCACAATATCTTGCGGCGTCGGCTGGTAATCATGGATTTCCGCACCGGGTTTGGTAATGGATTGCACCTCGGCCGCATCACCCGCGACATTCCGGGCAATATCAGCGATCACGGTAAACGTTGTTACCGCTTTGAATTTTTCAGCTGCATGCGCAACACCGGAAAACATCCCTAATGTCGTCACCATAGCCACGGCCATCAGGCCTGTTTGAAAATATTGTTTTATTATCATGACGTAATTATGCTCCTTATCTTTAGGTTGCGCAAGTATATTTAGCCTGACAAATAATATTTAGCATGTGCTAAACATATACGCAACAACTAAATAAAAGGAACTCTACATCATGCATAAAAACATCTTATCGCTTTCTCTCACAACCACGCTCATGACAGGATTACCGGCTTATGCCGAGCCTTTGAATATCTCCGGCGAGGTGGTCATGGAACTGCAAAATGAATATACGGCTGACTCCGACGATACCGCTACTGATGAACATAATGATTTATTTTTCCGCACCGAGGTAGCCCCGACCGTGCAACTGAACGATCATTTCTTTATTGATGGTGTGGCCGTGCTTGAACGGACACAAGACCGCAAACCAAACAAAGATAACTGGTTCAACAACGAAGGTATCTTCATTGAAGAAATAAAACTCAATTACGAGCACGGCCAATACCGAAGATTTTTCGTCCTATGTTTTATCACTTGAAGGCGAAAATACGGCAGGTATCGAACATTTGTATTATCAACTGGCCTATCGCGATCAAGCAGACGGCGATGCTGATATAACAGCCAAGCGCGAACACGGATACGCCGCAACGCTCGGCTATGTTTTTGACGTAACAGACAGATTGCAAACCAATGCGCTGCTTGAATATGTCGATATTCATCATTACGGAACCGGACCGGATGATAACCGTTATGTCACCGCGAGTTTTGTGAATACGCTTGATGAAAACTGGAATATGACATTTGGCTACACGGCCCGTCATATTGATGTCAGTGGCAGCAATGACACCGACGACCATCTTTTACAAATATCAGGTGGTTATGATTTCGGACAGGGCACCACCGCTGAAATCGGCTGGAAGAATACCGAAGAAAGCGGGTCAGACAGCAATATTATCGGGGCGCTCATCCGACACACACTCGCATTTTAATCAACACGCAACTTTTCTACACAATATTGTAATGGAACCGCGCGCTTTGTCATGAAAACGGTCAAGTCAACGCGGTTCCAGACGCAACAATTCTCCATCCGACTGATCGGTCAGGATATAAAGAAATCCATCCGGTCCGGCCCGAACATCACGAATACGTGCGCCGCGATCTTCCAATAACACCTCTTGATGCACAACTGTATCGTCATGCAGTTCAAGCCGCCGCAAATGCGTGTGCGCGAGCGCGCCGACAAACACATTTCCCTGCCATGCCGGAAATTTATCGCCCGTATAAAAAGCCATGCCACTTGGCGCAATAGAGGGCGTCCAGTGCAACACAGGATCTTCCATACCGGGAGCTGTCGTTTTATCGGAAATTTTCCAGCCTGCATATGATACGCCATAGGTCACAGCGGGCCATCCGTAATTTGCCCCCGCTTTCAGGATATTGACCTCGTCCCCGCCTTTCGGTCCGTGTTCATGAAACCATATCTGATCCGTATCAGGGCGCAGCGCAATTCCCTGCACATTACGATTCCCGTAGGTGAAAACTTTGGGGTCGCCATCCTGACCACCGGCAAACGGATTACTGTCCGGCGTGCGTCCATCCGGATGCACGCGAATAATCGTGCCCAAATGGTTATGCGGGTTCTGCGCTTCTTTCTTATAAGAAAACCGTTCCCCCAGTGTGATGTAAAGCAAACCGTCAGGGCCAAACAACAAACGACTGCCCCAGTGATTACTGCCGGACACTTTCGGATTGGCCCGGAAGATCACCGCAACATCTGTCAGGCGACTTTGCATCGAATTCAGCTTTGCATACGCAACTTCCGTATTGGCAAGCCCTTCTGCATTTGCCGCTGCATAAGAGAAATATAACAATCCGCTGGTTTTAAAATCAGGGGCCGGCACAATATCCAGCAATCCGCCCTGCCCGCGATCATAAACATCGGGAACACCACTTATTTCAACTTTGCGACCATCAGGCGCGATACGCCACAATGTTCCGCCGCGCTCGCTGACCAGATAATCACCACCAGGCAAAAAGGCCAATGACCACGGATGGCTCAACTCATCTGCGATGGTGACGATTTGAAAATCTTCTTTCTCGGACCTGATAACAGAGACGTCCTCTGCCTGCGTGCATGCGGAAAAAACAATCATCACCAGAAATAGAGCTATTTTAAAGAACGCCATCATAAAAAATCCCGCTTTTGTTTCATATCCAGTGCCAAACCGTAAACGGTTCTATGGATCAACACAAACCGATTCCAAACATCACAGCCATTTTGCGTACACCGACACGACAACCAACACCGTTTGATGATCTTATATTTAGATATTTTTTGTAGAATTAGGCATGCATACAGATAAAACAGGCAAGACATTTTCCCAAAGGCTACTATATGATTATAGGATAGACATTTATTTATAAGCAGGAGAAAGAAATGAAGACCGTCGGATACGCAGCCCATTCACCAGATGCCCATATGACACCATACCATTTCGAACGCAGAGATTTGCGTGACAATGATGTCGCCATCGAAATTCTATATAGCGGCATTTGTCATTCCGATTTGCACACCGTCAACGGCGATTGGGGCGAACAGCCATACCCGCTGGTGCCCGGTCATGAAATTGTGGGCCGCGTTCTGGACGTTGGTCCGGCTGTCACACACTATAAGGTCGGCGATAATGTTGCCGTCGGGTGCATGGTCGATAGCTGTCAGGACTGCGATCAATGCCACAATCACGAAGAACAATATTGCCGCAACGATATGACACCGACTTACGGCGCGCCGGATCGCATTTCAGGCGAAATCACACAAGGCGGCTATTCAAAACATATTGTCGTGCGCGAAGAATTTGTCCTGCGCGTGCCTGACGCTTTGGATATGTCACGCGCGGCGCCGATTCTCTGTGCAGGCATCACAACATATTCCCCCCTGCGCAAATGGGGCGTCAAAAAAGGCAGCCGCGTGGGTGTCATCGGTCTTGGTGGTCTTGGGCATATGGCCGTAAAACTGGCCGTTGCGATGGGCGCAGAGGTCACAGTCATCAGCCGTTCCAACACCAAAGAAGCACAGGCAAAAGCCATTGGCGCAAACGGCATTCTGGTTTCAACCGACGATGCCGCAATGGAACAAGCGGCCGCATCATTTGATTTTATTCTGGATACGGTTCCGGTCAAACATGATGTCACACCATATGCGCCGCTTTTGGATGTTGACGGCTCTCTTGTCATTGTCGGACAGGTCGGCCCGATGGACGCATTCATGAGCATGCCTCTTATCTTTGGTCGTCGCCGTGTCGGCGGATCTTTGATTGGCGGCATCAAGGAAACACAAGAAGTTCTGGATTTTTGTGCAACCCATGACATCCACCCCGAATGCAAAATGATCCGCCCTGACGAAGTGAACGACGCCTTTGCCCATTTGGAAAAAGGCGATGTCGCGTACCGTTTTGTCATGGATATGGCCCAATTTGACACAGCCGCGTAGGAGCACACGTCATGATAAAATTGTTACAATAGCTCGGCTGGGAATACACAAAAAAATTCGGCACCACACCCTCGAAAGATGCGACGCCGTAATCCGTAATATTGTCGTAAAAAGAATATAATCCGATTGCCGGTTCTAGAAGTCCCAGTCTTCGTCTTCTGTTTCCTCGGCTTTACCCATCACATAAGATGATCCTGAGCCGGAGAAGAAATCGTGGTTCTCGTCAGCATTTGGTGACAGTGATGCCATGATCGCCGGATTCGGATTAGAGATTTCCGCCGGGAACATCGGATCAAAACCAAGATTCATCAAGGCTTTGTTCGCGTTGTAATGCAGGAACGTTTTTACATCATCAACCAGATCAACCGTTTCATATAGGCTTTCCGTATATTTGATCTCGTTATCATACAGATCCATCAGCAAGCCGATCGCGTAATCTTTGATTTCCATTTGTTCCATCGGCGTTGCTTCGGCAAACGCTTTTTGGAATTTGTAACCGATATAATAGCCGTGCACCGCTTCATCTTTGATGATCAGACGGATCAGATCAGCCGTGTTTGTAAGCTTACCGCGGCTAGACCAATGCATTGGCAAATAGAAGCCTGAATAGAACAAGAAGCTTTCAAGAAACACGCTGGCAATTTTACGCTTCATCGCGTTATCCGTGACATATTCCTTCATAATCAGGTCTGATTTGCGTTGCAGATATTCGTTTTCCTCACTCCACAGATACGCATCATCTACATCACGCATTGAACACAATGTAGAGAAAATAGAAGAGTAAGAGCGCGCATGCACCGCTTCCATAAAAGCAATGTTACTCAGCACAGCTTCTTCGTGCGGCGTAATCGCATCTTTCATCAATGTCGGTGCGCCGACAACATTCTGGATTGTATCAAGAAGTGTCAAACCGGTGAAAACACGAATTGTCAGACGCTGTTCGTCCCCCGTCAATGTGCCCCATGATTGCACGTCGTTTGAAAGCGGCACTTTTTCCGGCAACCAGAAGTTTGATGTTAAACGGTTCCAGACCTCCAGGTCTTTATCATCGACCAGACGGTTCCAGTTAATTGCCTTGATGCGGCTTATTTTCGCATCGTCATTGCTTGCATTTGTTTTCACTTGAATACTCGCGCCCATTGTTTAGTCCTCTCGAAATTACTTTTTTTATTTTTGCAATGCGTCTTACAAACTACAAGATACACATCCTTCGATCTCGGTCCCTTCCAATGCGACCTGACGCAGACGGATGTAATAAATCGTCTTGATACCGTTTTTCCAGGCATAAATCTGTGCCTTGTTGATATCACGCGTTGTTGCCGTATCAGGGAAGAACAATGTCAGTGACAGTCCCTGATCAACATGCTGAGTCGCAGCCGCATAAACGCGGATAATCGCTTCAGGACCAATTTCATATGCGTCCTTATAATATTCGCGGTTATCGTTGGTCATGCCAAACGCCGGATAATAAACACGGCCGATCTTGCCTTCTTTACGGATTTCGATCTGCGACACAATCGGGTGAATCGATGATGTGGCATTATTGATGTATGAAATCGACCCTGTCGGCGGTACAGCCTGCAGATACGCATTGTACATGCCGTGTTCCATTACTGATTTTTTCAGTTCTTCCCAATCAGCTTGCGTTGGAATATCAATGCCCGCTTCTTTGAACATCTGCGCAACACGGTCCGTTTCCGGCGTCCATTTTTTGTCGGTATATTTGTCGAAATATGTACCGTTCGCGTAGTCAGATTTTTCAAAATCGGCAAATGTTTCACCGCGTTCTTTTGCAATCATGTTCGATGCGCGGATCGCATGATATGTCACCGTATAGAAATACATGTTGGTGAAATCAACCGCTTCCGGCGAATCATAATGAATACGTGATGTTGCCAAATAACCGTGCAGGTTCATCTGCCCCAGACCAATCGCATGTGAACGGCTGTTCCCCTTTGCAATAGACGGCACACAATCAAGGTTGCTCATGTCCGACACAGCCGTCAGTGACCGGATCGCCGTTTCGACTGTTTTGCCGAAATCAGAAGACTTCATTGCGTTTGCAATGTTCATCGATCCCAGATTACAGGAAATATCAGAGCCCATATGTTCATAACTAAGGTCCGGTCCGAATGTGCTGGCATCACTGACCTGCAGAATTTCAGAACACAGGTTACTCATCGTCACTTTACCGTCAATCGGGTTCGCACGATTTACCGTGTCCTCAAACATGATATACGGATAACCTGATTCGAACTGAATTTCCGCCAATGTTGTAAAGAATTCACGCGCCTTGATACGCTTCTTGCGAATGCGCGGGTTTTCAACCATCTCTTCATATTTTTCCGTCACGGAAATTTCAGAGAACGGCACGCCGTACACTTTCTCGACATCATATGGCGAGAACAGGTGCATATATTCATTGTTCTTGGCAAGTTCGAATGTAATATCCGGAATCACAACACCAAGCGACAATGTTTTAATACGAATTTTTTCATCGGCGTTTTCACGCTTTGTATCCAAAAAGCGCATAATGTCAGGATGGTGCGCATTCAAATACACCGCACCTGCGCCCTGACGTGAGCCGAGCTGGTTCGCGTAAGAAAACGAATCTTCCAGCAATTTCATCACAGGAATAACACCGGATGACTGTCCTTCGACCTTTTTGATCGGCGCGCCGATTTCACGAATATTCGACAAAAGCAATGCAACACCACCGCCACGTTTAGACAATTGCAACGCAGAGTTAATGCTGCGGCCAATTGATTCCATGTTGTCTTCAATACGCAGAAGGAAACAGGACACAAGCTCGCCGCGCTGTTTTTTACCCGCGTTCAGGAATGTCGGTGTCGCGGGCTGGAAACGGCCGGAAATAATCTCTTCCACCAGATGGCGTGCCATAGTTTCGTCACCACGTGCCAACGTCAAAGCCACCATCACCGCGCGGTCTTCGTAACGTTCCAGATAACGTTCACCATCAAATGTTTTCAATGTGTAGTTCTTGTAATATTTATACGCGCCCAAAAATGTCGGGAAACGGAACTTCAAGCCATAGGCGAAATCATACAAATCACGAATAAAATCAAATTCATATTGTTCCAGAACGTGACTTTCATAATAGCCCTGCATCACAAGATGCCCCAGCTTTTCTTCAAGATTATGGAAGAAAACCGTATTCTGGTTCACGTGCTGCAGGAAAAACTGACGCGCCGCTTTACGGTCCATTTCAAACTGGATATTGCCGTTTTCATCATACAGATTCAGCATCGCGTTCAAGGCATGATAATCAAGCCCCGGATCTTCTTCTTTTACAACCGCACGACTCGCTTCACGCTCCAATACTTCTTTTGTACTTGAAGGTGTTTTCTTCTTTTGTTGTGTCAGCGCAAGTCCCATATCTGATTCCATATCCAGTTTCATTTTATCTACGTTCCCGTCTTCTTGTTCATTTCCTGTGGTTCTAACGTGGCCCATAATTTTTTCATTCCTTCCCTGACATTTATCACATCAGTTGGTGTTCCGCTCAGTTCAAATTTATAGAGGCATGGCACCTTGCATTTTTTCGCAATGACGTTGCCTGCATAAGCAAACTTGTCACCAAAATTGCGATTGCCGGAGCCAATAACGCCCTGCATGTGCTTTCTGTTTTCAGGGTTATTCAAAAAACGAATAACCTGTTTCGGCACAGCCTTTGATCCGTCATCATCCGCATAGCACGGACAGATCAAAACGTACGGTTCATCAATAACCGGACACTCAGCTTTCATAGAAAGAGGGATCCTGACCGCACGCATTCCTAAGGAGTCTACGAATCTATTCGTATTCCCGGAAATGCTGGAATAATAAACGATCAAGGGTCCCATTTCATCTCTTTCTATCGTGTTATACAGCGTTTTTTATGCCACCGCTGTTGCAGATGCGGCAAGCGCACTGATTTTGTCCGGTCTGAAACCTGCCCAATGATCATCTTCTGTTACAACAACCGGCGCCTGACGGTAACCTAAATCTGTCACATGTGTCATTGCGTCCACATCTTTTGTCAGATCGACATAGTTATATTCGATCCCTTTTCTGTCCATCTCACGTGTTGTCGCAACACACTGTACACATGCCGGTTTGCTGTAAATCGTTATCATTCTCTGTTTCCTTTCTTAACGTTATTTATTGCTTTCATAGAGACGGAAAACCTCTAGGAAAGACCTAAAACTGATGGTATGTTGAATAAAGAACTCCCCAGAAAGAGAATCCCTCCAGACACAATATATAGTGAACGCATCGGCGTTATTCGTCAATATATAGTTAAATGCTCTTCACTTTTTTTTTGAAAAATAAAGAATTGACACTGCCATATCGCGCACCAGAAGCGATCTTTGCGCGACTCCAAATTTTCGGATTTTTTTGTGATTTATTTTTCCGGCAATTACATCGCCATCATACATGTTGTGTTTCACACACAAAATATGGTCAAAACATCCCGGCAAAAAATGCAGAACTATGCCACCCCGCATAAAAAGAACGGCCCTTCCGAATCTCTCCGAAGGGCCGTTTTATATTTTTATACGCCGTGCAAGCGTGCAATTTTAAAAGACACCGCCGCCCCAGCGCAGCATCCCGCGCCGCGCAACGACTGGCAAAGACTATGCCTGCAAATCAAAGCGATCCGCGTTCATCACCTTCACCCAGGCATCGACAAAATCATGAACGAATTTTTCCTTATTATCGTCCTGCGCATATACCTCCGCATATGCACGCAGAATCGAATTCGAACCAAACACCAGATCGATTCGGGTCGCCGTCCATTTTTTTGTACCGCCGTCACGCGTCACAATATCGTACGCATTCTTGCCTGTCGGTTTCCATTCATAGGCCATGTCCGTTAAATTCACGAAGAAATCATTGGTCAGCGCCCCTTCATTATCCGTGAACACGCCATGTTTTGTGCCGCCGTAATTTGCGCCCATCACGCGCATGCCACCAACCAGAACCGTCATTTCATTGGCGGTCAGGCCCATTAACTGCGTACGGTCCAGCATCATTTCTTCGGGGCTAACGACATAATCTTTTTGTTGATAGTTACGGAATCCGTCAGCAAGCGGTTCCAGATAGGAAAACGAATCGGCATCAGTTTGTTCATCTGTCGCATCGCCACGTCCCGGCGCAAACGGCACATCAATATCTAATCCGGCCGCTTTTGCCGCTTTTTCAACACCGATGTTCCCGGCCAGTACGATGATATCGGCAATGGACACGCCTGTGTCCGACGCAATCGCCTCATACACATCCAGCACCTTGCCAAGACGTTCCGGCTCGTTGCCTTCCCAATCTTTCTGCGGCGCAAGACGGATACGCGCGCCATTTGCGCCGCCTCGTAAATCCGACCCGCGGAATGTACGCGCACTGTCCCAAGCCGTCGAAACCATATCCGCAACGGACAGACCTGCGGCCTCGATTTTGGCTTTTACGGCATCCACATCATAATCTGTCTTCCCGGCAGGAACCGGATCTTGCCAGATCAAATCCTCGTCCGGTGCATCCGGCCCGATATAACGGGAACGCGGCCCCAGATCACGGTGCGTCAGCTTGAACCAGGCACGCGCAAAAACCTCGGAAAAATAGTCATGATCTTTATAGAATTTTTCTGCGATTTCACGATATTTCGGATCGAACTTCATCGCCATATCCGCATCCGTCATAATCGGATTATAACGAATGGACAGGTCTTCGACATCAACAGGCTTGTCTTCTTCCTTGATGTTGACCGGCTCATATTGATGCGCGCCGGCAGGGCTTTTCTTTAACTCCCAATCATACGTAAAGAGCAAATACAGATAACCATTATCCCATCTGGTCGGATTTGTCGTCCACGCACCTTCAATACCGCTTGTAATCGTATCGCGGCCCTTACCCTTGCCGCCGGGATTACGCCAGCCAAAACCTTGCTCTTCGATTCCGGCCGCTTCGGGATCAGGGCCAAGTTTACCCGCATCACCATTGCCGTGACACTTGCCGACCGTATGACCACCGACCGTCAACGCGACCGTTTCTTCGTCATTCATCGCCATACGCTCAAATGTTTCACGAATTTGCGCTGCTGTTTTTAACGGATCAGGCTGGCCGTTCACCCCCTCGGGGTTCACATAGATCAAGCCCATCTGCACGGCCGCCAATGGATTTTCCATTGTTTCGGGCGCGTCCACATCCGCATACCGTTCATCAGACGGCGCAAGCCATTCTTTTTCGCTGCCCCAGTAAACATCTTTTTCGGGATGCCAGATATCTTCACGGCCAAAGGCAAAACCATATGTTTTCAAACCCATCGATTCATATGCAATCGTACCGGCCAGTACAATCAAGTCCGCCCAGCTTACTTTGTTTCCGTATTTTTTCTTGATCGGCCACAAAAGACGCCGCGCTTTATCAAGGCTCACATTATCCGGCCATGAATTCAACGGCGCAAAACGCTGATTCCCCGTCGATCCGCCGCCGCGTCCATCGGTAACACGATACGATCCGGCAGCATGCCATGACAAACGGATCATCAAACCACCATAATGCCCCCAATCAGCCGGCCACCATTCTTGCGAATCTGTCATCAGATCATGCATATCTTTTTTCAGCGCATCGAAATCCAACGATTTCACAGCGTCACGATAACTGAAATCCGCGCCCATCGGGTTGGTCTTTGTGTCGTGTTGATGCAGAATATCCAGATTAAGGGCATTCGGCCACCAAGACATGACATTTGATGATAATGATGTCATCCCGCCATGTGAGACAGGACATTTTCCGTTGCTTTGTTGTGATGTGCTCATCGTATTGCTTCCCTTTCGCCTTTATTGTCACAGGCTTATATAATCAAAATTAGACTATCTGCATTTTGTCTATTTTGACGCATGAAAGCGAACAAAAATTTCCGCAACATACTATCGCTTTTACCAATAACAAAGCTCCTCGCCATTGATAAACACTATATATGAGGTCGGCGCACCATCATTTTATATGCTTATATGCGCCTATTTTATATGTGCCCCGCCGATCATCGCTTTCACTTCTGCATCGACCGGAATAAACCGCTCAATCCCGTTCTCCAGCGCTGCACGCATCATGCCGATACCGTCCGCAACCGTTGTATCATCCTGCAACAGGTACAGTCCCTTGAACCACAACCCCAAAGGATGATGCGGCGTTTGCTGATGAATAAGCGCGGCAACATCCACTGACAATTCCTCTTGCCCTTCAGACAAATTATACAGGAAAAACGGGGTCGCAAGATCAGCCCGCGCGGGGACACGTTCCAGCCACCGCAACAATTCGTCTTCCCAGCCGCGCTCGTAATAGGCTTTGGTTTCCTCATCAATATAGGGCATCAATCCCAACAAGATCTCACCACGCATCAATAAATGGGCAACGACCAACCTGTCCGTGCTTTCATTATGTTGTATATAGTGACCGGCTTGGCAAAACAGACTATTCAGACTTCTGACATGGTCCGGTATAGCTTCCGGTCCTTCTTTCGGCACAGAAGACGGTGTTTGCGTATCGGCAAGATCAACCGTATACCTCAAACGGTCCAGAATAATACGCGACAGATGCAAACCACCCGCGCCGTAATCCCGATATTCCGAAGGACAGTCCGTCTGCGCCGTTTCAACCGAAATCGGCGCCGGATCATACGTATCTGTCATCCGTGCTGTATCGAAAATCATCCAGAACGCCAGCAATTGCAACGCTGCGATGGCACAAAGACACGCTGCTATCGCGCCTTTTAATAGTTTGCTGTGCTTGTACGCCGCCCACAAAGGATAATACCGGCCACTCACTGACGCCGCAGCGAAGACCATGAAGGCGAACAGATTCGGCATAAAAAACCAGAAGCTGCCCCATATCATCAGCCCCGCAGACATCATGAAAGCCGCTTTCTTCACAGAGGCCGCAGCCACCACAGGAAATGCCGCAAAATACAGAACCAGCAGCACCAGCCCCGTAATGCCCAATGCATTCATGGTTTCAATAAACATATTGTGGCTATGAAAATGGTCTTTGGAAAAGCCGTCCCATTGTTTGCCGGTAATTTGCGTAAAATCGATCCATTGAGCGGGCTGATATTGCGTGATGTGATCAACAAAACTGCCCCAGCCAAAGCCTGTCAGGAAACGGGCGGGATGATCAACCAAAGCCTGGAAAGAAACATCAACCAGATACGCACGGGATGCGACCGTCCTGAAGGCCCCACTGGAAGAAAACGCGTAAAACCCTTCAGTCTGAAACAAAGCCGATAACCCTAAAAAGAAGAGTATCCCTCCGGTCGGTATCAACAAAATGACAGCATAACTCAGACGATCTTGAATCACGCCACGCTTTACCGTCAGCGCCCATCCCCCCCATAAAACGAGCGGCATAAACATGGCATACGCCATCATGGCTTTATTATCGGACAGGATCATCACGCCGTTCAACACCAGATAAAATAACAGCCATTTCAACCAGCGCGATTCTTGCTTTGCAAAAAACGGATAAATAACAGGAATTAAACATACAAAGGCAAACGCCAGATAATCCGCAAAATATAAAGGCGCAAAATATGTTTCAAACACGCGGTGGATCATGGAAAGCGCAAAACACGCCACAAAACTGGCGATAGCAGCCGCAATCAAAGCCTGCCGCCAGACGTTCAATTTCCACATCATGATAGATGCCGCACTGAACGTGGACAGGCTCAGCCACCACACCGCCCCTTCACCGGATCGCACAGCCCCCAGAAAACTCCGCACAGGCAAGTCGTCGAAAGGCAACAGGACAAGTGACAGCGCACCGATTAAAAACGGTAAAAAAACCAGCGGGTTGAAATAATGCGATTCAAGACACGGACTGCGCCACAACCTGATCAGCAGCCCGATCGTCGGGAACACCGCCAAAAACAATACGCCGACCATAACAGATTCGGATTGCGGCCACGTACCGCCGCCGACACCGCGCAATCCCAGACAAAACGTAAAGAACGCCAGAATGGTCGGCACCCCGATGAGGCACATAATAGACACACTGTGTTGCTTTTTTGTCACACCAATTCCTTTTTCTTGTTTTTTACCGGTGCTTTAACTTGACAACAACATGCGTTTCACCAACAATAAGCCCCGGTTTCTTAGTACCTCTACTAATTTTTATAGACACTGCAACTCAATTTCAAAAGGAAAAAATTCTATGAAATCTTACTTTAAACTCTCTGCTGCTGTTGCAATCGGCTTTATGGCCTTCGGGACATTCACAGCCCCTGCAAACGCAGCTGGTCCATATTCCTGTTCTGACAGCACATATGGCGGATCTTACTCAAGCTGTAGCGCAAACAACACAGCAAACCAGGCTTCAACTGTTGCAACAGCAACAACTGTTCTGCGCGCTGCAACATCACGTACAACACGCATCATGTCTGACCGCATCTCTGCGGCTCTGAACGGCAACATCGGAAGTGTTGACGTTGCGTCAAACAGCCTTACTGCATCATCTGGCATGGCTGCCGGTGACATGGCAGGCAAAATGGGCGCTTGGATCACAGGCTCCTGGGGCAATGTTGAAGATGACAACACAGACACAGCCTTTGACGGTGATACATACAACGCGATGATCGGTGTTGATTACATCGTTTCTCCGGGCGTTCTTGTTGGTTTGTCACTTGGCTACGAAGATGTGGACATCGACACAGCCTACAACGGCTTTAACGGCCAAGACGGTAACCTGAGCGGTGACGGCTACACAGTTGCACCTTACGTCGGCGTAAAATTCTCCGACCAATCAAGTGCTGATCTGACTGTTGGTTATTCTGACATCGAATATGACACTGTTCGTTTCGATCCAAACACAGGCAACAGAATTGCTGGCTCAACAGATGCTGACCGTTACTTCGTAAGTGCAGGCGTAAACCACGCAATGCCTCTGAAAGGCAACTGGACACTCGAAGGTCGTGGCGGAATTACATACGCTTATGAAGACAAGGACGGCTACACAGAAACAGAAGCTGGCGGCACAACAATCGCTGTTGACAGCTACGACACAGAGCTGGGTCAAATCCTTGCGGATGCACGTTTTGCATACCCTTACAAGCAAGTTAAGCCTTACGGCTTGGTTGGTCTTGAATATGACTTCGTCAAAGAAGACACACCAGTTGCTGCTGGCCAGACTCTTTCAGACGATGATTTCGGCGTAAAATTCGGTGCCGGTATCAACTTGATCAACATGGGTTCAAACGTAACAGGTGGCGTCGAAGCCTACACTGTTGAGTTCCGTGACGATTATGAAGAATACGTCGTTAACGCAGGTCTGCGCGTTAAGTTCTAATAATCTGATATGTTGAACAACATATATTTGATGAATCACAAGAAAGCCCGATTATGTCGGGCTTTCTTTTTTTGCTTTTTTCTTTTTATCCTGACGGCGTGTCACTCACTCGATTCCCGTTTAAAAACAAAAGACGACCTGCTTTCCGGCACCGCGTTTCATTCGGCAGTCATAGACACATCTACCTTCCCTCTCTTCTCCGCGTCAAAGATACAATCTTCAGCCACAGACACGGTCCCTCTGACAATTTTTATAGAAGGGGATGGTTATGCATGGGTTAATCGATATACCGCATCAGGCGACCCCACACCGACAAATCCTGTCGCCCTGCAAATGGCCGTCAACTATTCTGGGAACGCTCTTTATCTGGCACGTCCATGCCAATATATTTCATCACCGCGCTGCACACCCGCATACTGGACGTATGACAGATTCGCGCCGGATGTCCTGCAGGCTTACATGGACGCACTCGATGAAATCGCAACGCATAAGGATGTTTCTTCTTTTAGAATCGTGGCGTTTTCAGGCGGCGCTTACATTGCCCTCAATCTGGCGGCAACACGTCATGATATAGATGAGGTTATAACGGTTGCAGGTCTGCTTGACCCGCAAGAATGGACCGACTATCACAACATTTCGCCCCTCAAACCATACACGCCTCTCGCTAAACTGATCATAGAGTCCGGCGATACGCGTTTTCTACATATATGCGGGCAGGAAGACCGCGTCATTCCCTGCACCCTCACAGCAAGCTTCATTGGAAAAACAAAAGATGCCGGTATGGACAACCACATCGTGCAACAAGAAGCCGGCAAGGCTCATCACGATTTAATACGCAGCTTAGGCGCTCTCACATTTTGATATTCTCCGCAGGGACACACATGTCGAGAGACATCCAAATTCCGGAGCGACGCCCACTCTACCTGTTTTCGGCTACAAAAGACTTGCCTTATTGAAAGTGCGCTTTCACATCATCGTGCGTATATTTACTTTTCAGGATTTTCTCTACCGTCAAAATATCGAAATACGCAATCCGGTCCAGAACAATGGCCTCCTGCTTGGCCATATCATCGACGTCATCAACGGCGCGTTCCGGATTGGCATTATAAATCGTTCCGCTGATTTCTTTGTGACGTTTTTCGGCCTCTTCCTGATCATCAAAAACAAGACCGCACACTTCACCAGCTTTTTGAAAAATGCTGAAATCGTGCAAGTCGTCTGCGGTTAACCACATGTAATTCGAAAGCCCCTTGTCCTTATAGATATCTTCGGCCTGCATTTGCCTGTAATAGGAATCAAGCACGGCCCAATAACATAGCTGATAATCTGTTAACCCCTGATACGCAAAGATAGGCAATGTCCCCGGCTGTTCGGGATGGCAAGAATACATCATGCCACTGCTTGAGCGCACCGGTGTTGATCTCCGCTTATAAAGACTTTTTGCCGTATCACGAAAGTCGCGCGTAATCAGCAGTAAGTTCGGATAGATGTCAAAGGCCCGCACCAATGGCAGAAAATATCCTTTGCCAAAAACATTACTGGTCTCGACGTAATTTGCTTGCGCATATTTCGAGATGACATCCAGCTTCGTTTCCCAAAACTTCACAGCAATACGCGGATCATCTTTCACTTGCACAAAAACACTGGCGAAATTAGGGTCCGGCTCGTGTTGTGACAGCGTATCTGAAAAAAGTTCGAAAAGCTTCGTAACGAATTGCGTCCCTGTTCGTCCGTGCGTAATACTGAATGTGACATTCTTATCCATATGCGTCGCGCCGCCTTCCGCGTCTGTCCTTTTCACCCTGAGAACTTAGTCCTCAAAGTCAATCTCTTTCACTTGTTCGGCCGGATGGCCCGCCCATATTGTATTGGGTGGAATTTCATCAGCCGTCACAACGCTGCCAGACGCGATAACGGCGTTTTCACCGATAACACAAGGCCCCAACACAATGACGCCACTTCCCATCCAGACGCCCTTTTTCACGTGAATGTCTCGTCCTTCTTTCGGCACATCGGTCAGGCGCTCCTTACCTTTTTTACGATAATTGTGCGTTCCCGTTAGCAGTTGGCAACGATGGCTAAAGAACGCATCTTCTTCAATCGTCACTGTTCCGGACCGTGTATTGATAAGCAAGTCATTAACATAGGCCTTCTTATGCAGATTAACGCGATCAACCTCTCCCCACACACGCGGCTGACGTAATTCATATGAAGCAATTGCCGGCATCAATTTCTTTACAATGAGTTCAATATGCTGCGGCGGCAACGCTAATATTGCTTTCACAAACCGCCCGCCCAAATCTTGCGCGGCCTTTTGTTCTGAATCCGGCTGATCACTCTTATTCTGACCTGCGATATCATCATCGATTATTTTAACCACGGTATCCCCACACAGTTATTCGTTTGAATGACAGGATAGCGCATCCGGGATAACTTTTAAATAGCCTCTATCGCAACGGACTATTCATGCGTTAAAACCCATCTCTTCTGGTACAGCTCCCCAGAAGCGTGAAATCAAACCACTATGATGCGCGGCGTTCACGTGCGGCCTGATTAAGAGTTGTGAAAATGTTTCTGAAAATACCAAGATTAATCAAAGCTTCGGGATGAAATTGCACACCTACGAAAAAGTCCCTGTCCGGATCCTCAATCGCCTGCACCACACCATTATCTTCCTGTGCGCTCACGATCAAACGATCGCCGAGCGTATCCACGGATTGCGTGTGCATCGAGTTGACGGCGATACGCTGCGTTTTCAGAAGCTTTCCAAGCAGGCTTTTCCGTTCAACATTCATGTCTTTGCGGAAAAATATCTGGGCAAACGTATTGGTTGGATATTTTGCATTCTCATAAACCTTCGAGATATCGATATGCAACGTGCCACCACGCGCAACATTTATAAGCTGCGCCCCTCTGCAGATACCCAGAACAGGCATGCCCTGCTCTTCGGCTTTTGTAAGCCAGTCCATCTCCAGCGCATCTCTTTCACGGTCATATTGATAATTCGGTTTAGGTTCGAGCTTATATAGCGGTGGATACACGTCCGTCCCGCCGCCAAGCACCAAACCGTCAATTTGCTCATCATTGCGCGGTCTTTTAGGGCAAAGCCGCACAGGCTTGCCGCCCGTCACCCAAATCGACAGTGCGATCAACCATTTCATTACATCAAATGCAGAATTCTGCGTCGTATATCCAATTCTTGGCCGTCCGTTCACCGCGTCACCTCCGGTGGTAATTTTCCGTGTTTTATAAGTGATCCCAGAATGAACAGCGCTCCCAGTCCGATAAACGGGTCGTCTTCTCCATAAGATATTTTCTGGGCTTCCTGCGTCTGCTTTTTCATGGTTTTAAACGTCTCAATCGCCCGATCCAGACTGAAACTCTCGCTCATCGCGTCTTTGAAAATTTCACCGGCTTCCTTGAGATTATGGTCCTTGAGATGGTCTTTAATACGCGGCCATTGCGCTTCAAGCGCTTCAAAATGAATCGCTTCGGTAAACAGGCTTTCAATACGTGCTATGGCCGGCAGGCCCGGCAAGCTGGTTTTATGCCCGATCTGCACATCGCCATCATACTGCGCTTCACCGCGTGTCACCATCTGATAAAGCAGCCACGGAAAGTCCACATTGGATTTAATCGAATGGTCCAGCCCCGCCCAGAAGCGCGGATTAACCTCGATCATCATCGGTGTGCTGTCCTCGCTCCCATCCCATATAAAGTCAATACCGGCCACGCCGTGCCACTTCAGCGGCTTCATCAATTTTTCGGCGATCACATCAAAGCGGTCGCTCTCGACCGTCTCTCGCACGACTCCTGCTCCGGCCTCATTGGGAAACTTCTGCAGGTTGTGGTACACCATGCTGGCAATAAGGTCACCGTCATTAAAAAGCCCGCAAAAACAATAATCATCCCCTTCAGCAACGCTTTGGATCACGATTTGTTCACCCGGATAACGGCTTTGCAACACCTTAAAAGCGGCGATTAAATCAGGCGCATTTTCAATTTTTGAGATTCCCCGTCCGCCAACGTCATCAGGGGGCTTAATAAAGACCGGAAATGCGACTTCTTCCAATATGGCATCCAGACCGTTTTCATCATGCGGCAACCATGTGTTGGGGCTTTCAACACCCAGTTCTTGCGTCGTGTACGCAAAGGCGTCTTTATGATCAACACGATCAATCGCCGCAAAATCAGGGCACGCAACAGTGATCAAGCCTTCAAAACGATCTTTGTGTTTGGCAATAATTTTTGCCTCACGAAATGCAGGCATCAGAACATACGGACGTTCATCATCCGGTTTATTGTCCCTCACAATTTTCAGAAGGTCTTCAATAAAACGCTTTTCATCTTTCTCCGGCGCGGTGTAAATCAGATTTTGCGAAACAAATTTGGAAAAAGACAGAACCGTCAAATCAACATCATCACATCCGATAATATCAATACCACGCGCCCCCAGTGATTGCGCAATCATAAGCGCAATCAGGCTCCGGCCATAGGTCACAATAACTTTTCCTGTTTCACTCACCATACATTACACATAAACGCTTCTACGCAAAAAACAAAGGACGTTCTTTCGTTTTGCACATCCAAGAAAATACATGCGGAGGAAATGACGAAAAACGGCCTAAGAAATTCCGCTAGCATCCATCACACCCGCAACACTCGGGGAAAGACGTTGCCTCGACCTATATCTTACACATGGTCCTGAATTTAGTATTCCCTTCGCACGAGATCATTTGGACGTCATTTGTCGCTTCGGCCGATTTCCCAACCGTAATGAGGCACTAGAACGCAAATCAACACCCGAAGAAGAGGCGTTTCTTTCTGTTGGTGGCATAGGCTGGGGAAAATAAGGTCCGAACCTAGATGAAATGGCTGGGAAACGAGCTGAACGCAGGCGATGATTATTCGCTACCACTTTAATTATCTTGACCTTTGTTCGTAAACCTGTCACTACTGCATAATCGTTTGACTATGACGCTCTCTTTTATAAGTACAGAGCTTTCGCAGGTTGTCTTGTTTTACAGACAAGACCGTGAAACTTAAAATTCACCCTTCCTCCATTAAGTTCAGTTTTATCGAACAGTTTTTCAAATATCGAACGCAAGAAATGCACCGCGACAATAAGGTTCTGCGGCGCAAACAACTCTGTGCATTGGAAGGATTAAACTCATGCAAAATCAACAACAGACAACCGGAACCGTCAAGTGGTTCAACGAACAAAAAGGCTTCGGCTTTATCGAACCAGCCAACGGCGATAACGATGTCTTCGTACATATTAGCGCGGTTGAAAAAGCCGGCTGGCGCACGCTGAAAGAAGGACAAAAAATAAATTTTGACCTCCAGCGCGACCCGAAAAAGGGCAAAGACAGCGCAGCCAATCTCAAAGAAGCTGCTTAAGCTACACTCAAAAATAAGAAAGATATAAAATGAAGAATTTTGAAGGCCTCGGCCTATCCCCTACGCTTGCCCAATCGCTTGCGCATATGAAATACATAGAACCCACACCTATTCAAGCACAGGCGATCCCGCTTGCTCTGCAAGGACATGACATCATGGGAACCGCACAAACAGGTACTGGTAAAACAGCCGCCTTTGCCATTCCATTGATCGAAAAACTTTTAACCAACCCACGTGGGTCTGCATTGGTACTTACACCGACAAGAGAGCTTGGTAAACAAATTATGGATATCATGCACCAACTCCTCGGCCAGAAGAGCACAATTAGAACCGCCTTTATCATTGGTGGCGAATCAATGGGAAAACAACTCTCTCAATTACGCGCCCGCCCACGCCTTATTGTCGGCACACCGGGACGCATTAATGACCATCTCGAACGCGGCAATATGATGTTACATGATACCGATTTTCTGGTCCTTGACGAGACAGACAGGATGCTGGACATGGGATTCACCATTCAGCTTGAAAAGATTTTTAAATATTTACCCGGTCATCGTCAAACGCTTATGTTCTCTGCCACATTACCAGCCAATATTCTGAAGCTGTCAGAAAAATACTTACGTACCCCGAAGCGGGTATCCGTCGGCAAAACAAATGTCGTCGCTGCAAATATAAAACAGGACGTCTGTCGCATTGAGCAAGACAAGAAGTATAACGAGTTAATCAATCAGCTACATGATCGAAGCGGCTCGGTTATCGTGTTTGTCAAAACAAAACATGGTGCAGATAAGATGGCAAAAAAGCTAAATCGTGATGGCTTTGAATCGGATGCTCTGCACGGAGACTTACGTCAAAGTAAACGGGATAATGTCATGCGAAGCTTCCGGGATATGGATTTTCGTGTCCTGATCGCAACAGATATTGCGGCACGCGGTCTTGACGTTCCACATATTGAACACGTTATCAACTATGATCTACCGCAAGTCGCCGAAGACTTTATCCATCGCATGGGCAGAACAGCGCGCGCAGGTGCGGAAGGTTCCGCCATAAGCTTTGTCTCAGCACAAGACGGGACAAAATGGCACGCTATTGAACGATTGTTAAATCCAAATGCAGTCAACACTAAAGGCGAGACTTCACGATCGGGGAAAAACCGGAGATCCCGTCACCGCAGATCAACGAACAAGCAGCACTTTTCCGATGGACATAAAATGGCAGCTTAGATACCGCACAACTCCCGAATGACAAAAATTGCGAAAAGGGCATCTGATGACAGTGAGATTACAAGCTGATCGTAGGTGCCCTTCTCATTTTGTAGCGGGCGCCGCCTCGTTATCAGATTTCCCGGCTATATAAGCTGCAATGTCAGCATGGTCATAACGACTAAACATCTCGTAATGTTTCTGCGCTAACACCACATGAGCGGCTCCACATCCGTCCTTAGAATGCGCATGATCCAGACTATACTGAATATTATAGCGGCGCTCCATAATCTGATCCCGTATGTCTTGTGAAGAGATCGACGGATTGTCTTTGATCCCTTGCTCAAGCAACGCGTTTTCCACGAAGGCAAGTGTTCGCATGAAGCTCTCGTTAACACTCTCTAAAGAACTTAGGCAATGTCGATGATACGCCAATGCCGCTTCGTTATGATCAAAAAGATCCAGTAGAAATATAAACTTTTTTCCGGATTGGGCCGTTGCTGTTTGAGATAGAAACAAACAAGCACAGCATAAAAGAAACATACGTAAGGTCATGTCGGAATGATCGCCTTTCTATAATGATACGTTAATATGATCCATAAACTCGCCAAAGTCGCTGAGATGAGAGACGCAAAAATGATACCCGTTTTTGCAGAATCAACCATCTGTGGGGCATGCTCGAAACCGAGCATCGCAACAAATAACGACATGGTAAAACCGATGCCGCCGAGCAATCCGACCCCGATGACCTCCGTAAAACGCATACCTTCCGGCAATTTACCAATATTGAAAAATAAACCTGCATAAACGAATAAAGCGACACCGAGCGGCTTCCCTATAACCAGACCGGCGATAATGCCAATCGTCACGGGTGATTGCATCGCGGCCGCGATCTCGTGTCCTGACAGCGCAACACCGGCATTAAAAAGTGCAAAAAGCGGTAAAACAATGATCCCGATGGGATAAATCAAAAAAGTCTCCCACCGTTGAAGCGGTGTGGAGGCAGCCCTGATTGTTTCCTCGAACTCCGTGGTAAGAGAGTGTTGATCGTCCGCACCCAAAATCTTTTCATCCAAGCCGAGACGATGTCTTTCCTGTTGTTTCGTCTCGAAGATTGATACCAACCCCTTCACCTCAGCCAGAAATCCCGTTTGCCCTAGTCGCGTGCGAGCCGGTATGGTAATAGCGAGCAACAACCCTGCGAGGGTGGCATGTATACCTGAATGATAAACACACAACCACAGGACAAGACCAAGACAGCCATATATCCAGTTACTCCGAACACCGGCAACATTGACGAAAAACAGCGCCGCTAACGTGACAATTGCCAAAAGCAAAGCACCGATTTGAATGTCATGTGCGTAAAACAAAGAAAGAATTGCAATCGCACCGATATCATCGAAAATGGCCATAGCGGTCAGAAAAATAGAAATACCATATGACACCTTTCTGGCGAGCAGCGCCAGAACACCGATTGCAAAGGCCGTGTCCGTGGCCATCGGAATGGCCCACCCATGCGCCCCTGCTGTACCGTGATTAATACCCCAGTAAATAAGCGCAGGAAGGATCATGCCCCCCAAAGCCGCCATAATGATAAGACTGATCTGCTGCGGATGCCTTAGCCGACCGGCTAATGTCTCACGCTTTAATTCCAGCCCGATAAGAAAGAAAAACAGCGCCATAAATCCGCTGCCAATCCACTCTTTAACAGGCAGAAGAAACTGCCATCGATCAAAAACAACACCTGTTTCCAGCTCGGCCAGATGTTTCATGATGCCGGCCCAGGAAGAATTGGCCAGAAAGAGAGCAATCACTGTTGCCAACGCCAGCAGAAGAGCCGCTGTCGTTTGTTTGTGCACAAATTTTTCAAGCGGTGTAAAAAAACTTTCAACCCTTTTTTCAAAAAAGCTCTGAAGTGTGGGGTCAACAGGATGTCTGGAACTCTTCATGGCTCATGCCCTCTCATAATGAAGATGATCACTCTGATGTCTTTTTATCTGCAGAACCGTGATCCGAGGCAGAATACCCTCCCATAAATAAGGACAACGTATTCCTGGTTTCCTTTTGATCGATCTCTCTTTGATCACAGCTGTCTTTATATTTTTTATCACCGGCATCTTTGCTGTCTTTCAGGACTTTGTCCGCCACTCTTCTGTCTCTTGTCGTGATTTTCTGACGAATCAGTGCAAATTCTATAGCATCGACTAATCTTGAAAATTGCCCTCTGATCAGAATGTCGGCAGCGCCCTTTTCCATGACGTAAGTCGAAAGGCCATCTTTGTCTTCATCATCATCTGTCAGAACAATAATTGGTGTTTCAAAAACCATGTGCTCAATATCACCATAAGCTTCTCTTGGTGTAATCAAGCCTTCCATTTCCGGCTTCAAGATAACGACATCAGCTTTGTTGATTCTTGATTCCGCTTCTTTCACGCTTACACAGTGCGCCATATCCCACGGCACACGCATCTCTTGCGCAAGGCGGGATTTAAGGTCTTCTGTTTCCGAACTATCATTATTGATAATCAAAATTGTAATTTTTTCTTGGTTCATTTTCTGTTCTTTTCATTTTTAAGATTCTAAGGTTCGGCAGGCTAACTTCGCCGCCTGACATGGCATGTCTGTAGTATGGAGTTATTCCGGTTCGTACAGAAAACGTCTTTGATATCTGGTTGATTCTCCGCATGAGTTATGCTCGGAAAAATCCCGCTACTAAAGCGTCAGGCAATCAAGACCTGATCAAATCGTTTCATGTGATAGATAGAAGAAAACACCAAACCAAACGACAACCGCCGTTAATTATCACAAGTGTCCAATTCGCAATACTTCTCAGCCGTGTTTTCATTGTGTCAGAATTTTGCTTTGTAACTGGCATCACATCGCTTTGTCCGGATGTAGTGCTTACATATAAACATTATGCCTAATTCCGTATTATAAAACGATAGGAAAAAGGCTGAAAAATATAAGGATTGCATAAGGAAAGAAACGACAAGAAAGGTGCGTGCCGCTTTGTTATTATCTTTGTTATTATAGGGCCATTATTTCAGCATTTTCCATCCGGTAACCAACACCAGCTTCGGTTACAATAAGAGATGGGACACCCGATTTGCGATCAATTTTCTCCCGGATCTGTCCGATAAACACACGAAGATATTGCGTATCATCCGCATGTCCATCGCCCCACACAGCTTTCAAGATATCCCTGTGAGAGAGCATTTTACCACGATGAATGATGAGATAACGAAGCAGATTATACTCTTTTGGTGTGAATGCGATAAGATCATCGTTGACGAATACCTCATGCCGGACCAAATCGACGCGCAAAGGTCCATTGACAAGTTCAGGCTCTCCCGCCTCCTTAACTGCTGATGATCGCAAAGACGCGTTGATGCGTGCAAGAAGAATGTTGGCACTGAACGGCTTGATCACATAGTCATTCGCGCCCATATTCAGCGCCTTAACAACATCATTGTCATGGGCACGCGCAGAAAGAATAATAATAGGAACCTCGGACCACCCTCTTAGCGCCGTGATAATGTCACCACCATCTATATCCGGCAAATCAAGATCCAACAACACCAAATCAGGCCTTGTTGAAACAGCAAGACGTTCGGCTTGCTTACCGGTCAGACAATCGACCAAATTAAAATCAGCATCATCCAGAACGATTTTCATCATTTTCTGGCTCTGAATATCCGAATCAATGACAAGTATTGTGTTTTTCTTTTTATTCATAAAATGATTTCTGCGCCTGATCTTTCATACAGGGCATCAAGATGCGTACATCTGGTTAAGAAAAGATAATAATTTGTAGCACAAATAAGATGAATTAAGTAGTGTTTTTCAACGACAATAAATGATCCACACCGCTTTGTGCCGCAGAACCCCGCGCCTATATTAAACGTTATCGGCACAAAGCAGAGTGAGGCTCAAATCCTCCTCGATAGTGGTCTCTTTCTGTGTCTTTCCTTGTGCTCCCAGAGCACAGAAGTATGTTCCTCATCAATACACATCATCAGATATTGGAAAAGCACCGCGCAACCGCATATCACTCAAAAAGCTTCTACGCTTAAAGCCGTAGGCTTTTCCAGAAGGTGAATGATTTTCTTTTCCTGATAGCTTTGGGGACGCATAAAACGGGTTTTTCCACCTTCATCGACTTCCTGAACAGGCTCGAGTCTGGTACGGGTTGCCAATATACCGACGGGCGCGTTAATGACATTGGCCGCAGCATAGAGTGCCTGTGTAATGCGGAAGGATTGTTCACTCAAGGGGGTATCAGGGGCGGCATCAAACTGGCGCGTACGGTAACACTCAATCACACGGGAAAACTCAGCGCTCCTATCCCGTTTGTCGACTTGTACGGCCAGCTCAGGCCATAATTTTTTCAGTGCATCACCATGCCGCATATTGTTTTTAGGGCTTTGGCCCGACACCATGCCATATGTTAGTTTTTCAGCTTTCAAGAAATAGCTCTCCAGAAAAGCCTGTGTCACCTCTGGCGTATTGGCATGAGACGCCGGGGAATATACAAAACGCTCTGCCAGCTTACTCACCTGTTTTTTGTCCGGCCTTTCTTTGCCGGTCAGAAGCGGCCAGGCAATATCAAAATCGGCCATTGCCACCACGTTAATAGTGGCCCGCGCAGCGTCGCGCTGGATTTTATGGGCACGGTACAGATGATGCAACGGATCACCATATTTCGCAGGATTGGCGCAGGCCATGCCCTCACGTTTAACAGCTTCCATAGCCTCCACAAGGCCAAGCACAGAAAATACAGGCAGACAAGCATGTGCGCTTAGACGCTCCCCTGAGATAGCCCGCCCTTCTAGCGCGCGTGGATTCTGCCCCTTAGCCTCAGCGGGGGTCACGCCGGGGCCAACATGCTTTTCTCCGCGTTTAGCGGGGCGCGAACTGACATTTCCAGCCTTCATTGACAGCCAGGGAGCCGCCACAAACAACTCATCAATTGCCGGGTTATTCTTGACGAGATCATCAAACGCTTTGCCGGCCGTTTTTGCATAGAGCCAAGCATCAGCCCTGGCATATTGTCGGTTGGTATTTTCTGAAAAGCGCGGCGGGGGCATTTCACCTTGTATACCCGCCTTCGTGTAAAGATTTTGTGCAGCGAACGCTTCAAGGCTGCCTATCGCCACCTTACCGGGACAAAACAAGATCATCTGCTGCTGACCTTGAATGGTCAGGGTCGAAGGCCCTATATCGGTCACCCGTGCATCGGCTGCCGCGCGTCCGTGTACAGCCGGAATTTCTGTGATCCGTCCGCCGCCGCGCTGCAAGGCGTGGCCGCCTCCATTTTTAATAGACACCAGAACCGGCTCCAGTTCTTTGTATTTACGCCTCATGAGATCCGCAATGCGGTACACATCAACAGCAGCCTCATACTGCGCATATTCCGCTTCACCGCGTCCGTCTTGTCGGGTTGTATCACTTTTGGCGATCATCGCAATAAGCCGTCCACGGCTCGCAACGTGTTCCCGAAAAGACTTATTTTCAAGCAACATCTCTACCGTATAACCGATGCCCGTCAAATCAGCCACAGATTCAGATAAGATCACAAGATCAATACGGCTTTGTGCATCACCAACATGATTGCCGGTAACTTTCAACAACAATAAAGCGGCAAGAGCATGAGCGGGATGCGTGGTTTCGGCAACAATCAACTTTTCACACATATCCGGGTTCTCACCAATAACGCGAAGGCGGTCTAAAATACGCGCAGCCGTTTCGGCGCCCTTAATATTAGCAAGCGACTGTGCGGTCAGTGTTTGAAGAACGTCCTGATCTTCCAGCCATGACGAAAGTACAGCTCTCTGCTCGTCAAGATTAAGGCCGGAAAAGCGCGCCTTGTCCATCACTTTGCTTTCATGGAATAAAATGCGAACGGCATCCATAATATCCAGAGCATTGTGGCGGATATCAATCTTACCAAAGCCACGTCCAAAGCAGCGTATAAGATAAGCCAGATCGCGCAATCCTGAAGCGGCGCTGCTGTCCGGAATTTTTTCTGCCAAAGTTTCCGCCGTCAAGGCAAATGACTCCGTTCGTCCTGTTTTCACGGTTTGCACTTGATGGACCAGATCTTCGATAGCCTTTACGATAGGTGCGGCAATCAGATCTGCTTTTGCTTGCTTTATAATCAACGCACCCGTTTTGGCATAACGTTTTGCGATTTTGTGACGGTGTAGAGTTATGCCCTCTTCCAGTACCTGTGCCGTCATATTCGCATTACCATCCCCATCACCCAGCGTCCACACACAGGGACGTATCAGCGCCCTTTCAATCTTCACGCCTTCGGCCGCATAGCCATGCTTTTCCAGTGCGCTTTCAAACAGCTTCTTCAAGCCGATAGCGCTGTCGTATAAAATATTTAAGGTTCCTAACGTTTCTTCCGCTTCATCCAACGGCGTTTTCCGCGCACCTACAATCGGTGTATCACGCAAGGTCACCAGCGCTTTTTTGAGATCTTCAGGGACGGCCTCCGGATTGGCAATAACATTCGCGACATTGGCTTGCGCCAGCGTGTAAGCGACGGTGGTCGGGTTTGTCGGGTGTCCGGTCAAGCTGAACCAGGCCTGCGCATTCTCGTTGATGAATTTTTGAACCTGCGCCGCTGTGACGCCACGATCTCGGAAACACTCCAAAACAAAATCAATAGACCCGGCGTTCGTGGCTTTTATCGTATTGTGCGCCCATACAACCTCGGTGGTTCCTATCACTCTCGCAACACGGGCCAGCTGATTAATCTTGGCGTCATTCGTCGATAGCGCCAGTTGCCGGACCTCATCAAGACTCGTCCAAAACGCAATATAGGCCCGCATCCGTTCGGCTTTATCGGCAGTCTCTTGTATGGCGTATTTCTGCTCAAGCAGCCCCGCTGTATCCGGATCAGATTCGGATAAAACATCTAAATAGAGATTCGTTAACCGGTCCACCAGCCACGTCACATAACTTGTTGTTTCATTTTTCTTCATATGAGCAGAGCTTCTTTTTGAGTCATGACGTATTTCTCCGGACATTCTTCTCCTGATATTACGAAGCTATACATACCATTATTCCGTGAAAAGACATAGCATTCGATCTTGCAGAACAATATAAAACAGCGCTTACACACTCTTTTGAAAGACAAACGGACGGGTTAAGCGTTTTGATGTGCCGTCAGGATTTTATCCAGTTCATTTGCGAATGTCAGGCGATCTTTTGCCCCGAATTTATCGAGACCACCGGTCTCTACACCCGAACCGCGAAGTTCATCCATAAAATTCCGCATATCGAGAATCTGCCCGATATTATTGCTGTCATATAATGTGCCACGCGGGTCCAGAGCTCGGCCCCCTTTTTTGACGATACGCGCCGCCAGCGGTATATCTGCGGTAATCACAAGATCTTCCGCGCTACAGCGTTCGGCGATTTCATCATCGGCCACATCCGGTCCGTCCGGAACCTGAAGCATTTCAAGATAATCCGAGGGAGGAAGACGTAAATAGTCATTCGCTATAAAAAAGACCGTGATTTTCGTCCGTTCCGAAGCGCGGTACAGAATCTCTTTTATACTGTTCGGACAGGCATCGCCATCAACCCAGATTTTCATAAAACAAACCCCGCGTCATTAGTCAGCCGCTTTAACACGGATCTTATTTTTACCGACCTTGCTGCCGTGGAGATTGTTGATCGCTTCTACGCCCTCATCCGTCAGCGCCATTTCGACGAACCCGAACCCTTTGGATCTCCCTGTTTCCTTATCCATAACAAGAGAGCAATCCCTAACATTGCCATAGCTCTTGAAAAGAGTGGCCAGAGATTGCGCGTCAAAATCGCGTGGCAGGTTCAGAACGATCAGTTTCATGATAGGGGCTCCAATGGGAAAAGGTAAATGTCTGATTACCATAGCTGTCGCATGTTATAAAGCTTAAAGATAGCGTATCACGATTCCCTTATCGGTATAACCTGCACAAGATCAGGGAATGTCCATAAACGAATTTGGACGGGAATAGTTTTGATTTGGTGTTGGCTTCTTTGCGGCGCTTCTCTTATGCTTGTCCCATGCATCATATTGCCATGACAGATATAAAGAGCGCCTCCGAGAATCAAGCCTCACCCCACGATATATTATCCTCGGTCTTTGGCCATAGTACGTTTCGCGGACAACAGGAACAGATTATTGATGATGTTATGGCAGGGAAAAGCTGCGGCGTGCTCATGCCAACGGGCAGCGGAAAATCGCTTTGCTATCAGATCCCCTCCATTTGCCGGCTCGGCACAGGCATTATCATTTCACCGCTCATTGCGCTGATGCAGGATCAGGTCGTTGCACTGCGCGAAGAAGGAGTAAAGGCCGTCGCCATTCATTCCGGCCTTACCTATCCGGAACTGCAAGATGCCCTCAGCAATTTACGCACGGGCAATCTCGATCTGGTTTATGTCGCGCCTGAACGTCTTGTCACGGATGCCTTTCTCGATATCCTGGATCATATCCAGATCGCGCTTTTTGCAATTGATGAAGCGCATTGCATCTCGCAATGGGGCCATGACTTTCGTCCTGAATACCATCAAGTCTCGTTGTTACGAACGCGCTTCCCGGACATCCCCTGTATCGCCGTCACCGCTACTGCCGACAAACCCACACGAAAAGATATTGTCGAGCGTTTGCAACTGCCTAAACTCTATGTCGCCGGATTTGACCGGCCGAATATTTCCTATGAAGTCACGATCAAGAACAATCCACGGACGCAATTATCCCGTTTCCTGAAAGATCGTTCCACGAATGACAGTGGAATTGTCTATTGCCTTTCGCGTAAGAAAGTAGAGGAAACAGCCCGCTGGCTGACTGAAGAAGGATATAATGCCCTGCCTTACCATGCCGGTCTGGATAAAATGGTCCGCGCGAGCCATCAAGAACGATTCTTACAGGAAGAAGGCATTATCATGGTTGCGACCATTGCCTTTGGCATGGGGATCAACAAGCCTGATGTGCGTTTTGTTGCGCATATGGATTTACCGAAGAATATCGAAGCCTATTATCAGGAAACAGGTCGTGCCGGCCGTGACGGACTGCCTGCCACAGCTTGGATGGTTTACGGTTTGCAGGATCTGGCACTCCAACGTCAGATGATCGAAAACTCAAACGCGCCGGAAGATCAAAAGCGTATCCAGCGACAAAAACTGACGGCGTTTTTGGGATACTGCGAAAGTGCAACGTGCCGCCGTCAGGTCTTGTTGCATTATTTCGATGATCGTGCCGATCCGTGCGGGAATTGTGACACCTGCCTCAGTCCGCCCGAAACGTTTGACGGCTCGATTGCGGCGCAAAAGCTGCTCTCTTGCATTTTGCGCACCGGTCAAATATTCGGCGGCGGTTATGTAATTGATGTCCTGCTTGGAAAACACAGTGATAGAATAGAAAAATTCGGCCATAATGCGCTTAGCACCTATGGCATCGGCACCGAACATACGGCCAAAGAATGGCACAGCCTGATCCGTCAACTCGTCGCACGCGGATATTTGTTCGTTGACATGAATGCCCACGGAGGCTTAACGGTCACGCCGGACGGTATGGACTTCCTGCGCTCACGCAACGCTTTGCAATTACGACTTGATCCAAGAACCGTCAGTAACACAGGAAAGCGCTCCCGTGGTGGCGCGAAAGCAGACCCGCTACTGAGCCTTAAAGACGACGCTGACAAAACCCTGTTTGCCGCGTTAAAAGACCTGCGGACACATATTGCCAAAGACCATAATATTCCGCCTTATGTGGTCTTTCATGACAAAACATTGGTTGATATGGTTTTACACAAACCCTTAGACCTACAGGCTCTAAGCGACGTTCCCGGCGTGGGCCAATCCAAACTGAAAAAATACGGACAAATCTTTCTGGATGTTATCCGCAAACAAACCTGACATCGCCGCATATACAGAAAAATCAGCAAAGCCGCTCTTCTGCATGGCAGAGATAGTAGTCAGCCGCGAATTATTTTTGGTGCAAACCATAACGTAGCACCACATCAGTTCTAAACACTCTCATTGAAATACTCTCAGCATGAAAATACTGCGTCTTCCTGCCCTGACATATCAAGCAGTATTGCAGTCATAGACGATTATGATTAACTTTTGATGACAGCCATACTGCGTTTAATCAGATCGCGGGGTATATAAGGCTTTGACAAAGCATATGGATGCGGAATGATCTCATGCTCTTCGTCTTTATTAGCCAAAACAATGACCGGAATTTCACATAACTTCGGGTCGTTTTTCATGTTCTTCAATATTCCAAGCGCATCCATTTTTGGCAACATCCAATCCAGAACGACAAGATCTGGCACATGTTCTCGCATCTTCGTCCACCCTTCAATACCATTCCCGGCTGTTAAAACCTGAAATCCTTTATCCCGATACGTATACTGCAACAACTCCAAAGTTTCCTCGTCATTCTCAATAACCAGAATTTTTTTCTTCACCGCAAATAAAACTTCCTCAACCTTAACCAGGAAATGCTCTGCCTTGAACGGTTTTGTCACATAATCAATGATCCCTGAGTCAAACGCAGCATTAATATCTTTTTGGTGCTTTTCTGCTGTAAGCATGATAATCGGAACAGTCTGCAGTAATGGACTCTCTTCCTTCATAACCCGCAAGAATTCATGACCATTCATACGCGGCATGACAATATCAAGAATAATGAGATCTGGTGTCCACCCCTTCAATAAAGCGAGCGCTTCCTGACCATCATGCGCAGATCGTACACTCATACGCCTGTGTTCAAGATGCAATTCAAGAAAGTCCGTTATTTCATTATCATCATCCACGACCAGAATTTGTACGTTTTCATCATGATAAACTTGTGCCGTATCGAGTATGAAGTTCTGCCCCCTGAAATCGGCCGATATTGCATATTTTTCACAGGTTCCGAGCAAAATCTTCGTAGCTTTTACCAACTGTTCCAAAGAACAATCAACCAAGTCATCGCTATCTCTCAATAGCACATTAATATTCTCGCCTGCCTGAGAAATATCAGGAAACCCATAAGTTCCACCACTTCCAGACAGGCTATGACTAATCTGCAAAAGATCTTGTTTCTCTTCAGCAGATAAATTTCCGACATTCATTTTCTCGATGAATTCTCTCAACTTAACAACATGTTCCCACAACCGCTCCTTATAAGCCGTCTGAAGCCGAGTGAAACTGTCATTCGTTCGCGCCATGTGTCTTTATACTTCTTTTTCTTCTATACTAAGAGTCAAAAGTTAAATTACCTTGAAAAATAGACGCAATAAGTATCTAATATTTTAGTTAAATAAACCAATATGTTACAATTCTTATTTAAGATGAATAATATACCCTCGGGAATCTAGGAGAAAATGACCTTCAGCGCGCGGTCTCCTTATAAAAAACACCGGACAAAGGATAAGCTTATGAGACGCCCTGTACTGCCCGTTTTTTTCCTTATGATTTCATTTGCGATCTCCTCTCCTTTACACGCAGACGTTATTGACTATCACACAACCAACATCCAACTTTTAAAAGGATGGGATTACAAACTGGGCGAAGAAAACCGAACACTTATAACTCTGGAACACTTTAACCGGTGGACATACGGTGATTTCTTCATGTTTATTGACGGAACACGGTATGAAGGAGGTAACACCGCTGTTTACGGCGAGTTTTCTCCACGCTTTAGCCTTAGCAAAATCAGCGGTCATGACTTCTCCGTAGGCGCTGTGCAGGATGTCTTTATCTCTACGATGCTGGAACATGGCACCGAGGGGCGCAAAACCTATCTGTATGGTGCCGCTGTAAATTTTGATCTGCCGGGATTTCAGGTTTTGACTGCAAATCTTTATCGACGGGACAATCCCGACATCAGCGGTGCCACCTGGCAAACAACATTGGCATGGAAACGTCCACTTACAATCAGTGATACGCAATTTCTTTTTGAGGGATTTGCCGACTTCGCAGGAAACGAAGGCTCCACCTATAAAACAAATCAATTGATCGTTCCTCGCTTTCTGATTGATGTGGGCATGCTAGCAGATAGAAAGAAAGGAAATGTCTATGCCGGCATTGAATGGCAATACTGGCATAATAAAGCTGGCATCTCAGGTACAACCGAATCCGTTCCTCAGTTACAATTAAAATGGGTATTTGATTAATGGATACAACAAAAAATAATCCTATTCGGACGTATATCCTGAAACTTGTATTACTGACAGTTCTCTATTTTATAGGAGGCGAGATCGGATTAACGCTTGCTGTACCGCCCGGTTACGCTACCATTATCTGGCCGGCGTCCGGCATAGCCATTGGCATGTTGATTTTGCATGATTGGCGTCTATGGCCTGGCATTCTGCTTGGTTCTTTCTTGATAAATTGCCATGTTTCCAATGCGATATCGTTATCCGACGGCTTTCTGTTTGATAAAATGCTGGCGGCCTTATGTATTGCTCTAGGATCAAGCTTACAAGCTCTGGTTGGCTATAAATTGATCCAAAAGTGTCTTGGCATCCCTCTTGTCTTTCATAAAGCAACCCAGCCTATAACGCTCTTAATTCTATGCGGACCTCTAGCATGTCTTGTGGCAGCCACCATTGGTGTCACAACCTTGTATATCGGCAATATACTTGATGCCGAAGCCATCGCAGGGAATTGGCTAACGTGGTGGCTTGGTGACACGATGGGGGTTTTGGTTTTCTTACCACTTATGCTTGTTGCACCAGGCAACAAAAATCGACTGAGTTGGCGCGGACAGGAAATAGGTACGCTTCCGGTTTTGGCTATGCTGACATTGCTTGTCCCGCTGGGACTGACGTTCTATGCGTGGAAAATTTCTTCTGAAAATGCCTATCAAGAAACTTTAGCGCAATTCCAGACCCTATCTCAGGAAAATGAAAAAGCTCTGTTGAACCGGATAGACACCTATAATTACGCATTGCTTGGCGGCGCCGGTTTTTTACAAGGCTCTAATTTTGTTTCACGAACAGAATGGCGTCATTATGTTGAAACGATTGATGTCCAAACAAATTTTCCCGGCATTAATGGTATTGGCGTTATTGATGAGGTCAAACCCGAGAACCTTGCACCTTACATACAGTCCGTAAGAGAAAACGAAGCACCCTATTTCAAGATTCATCCCGAGACCCAAGACAGGCCCTATTACATCATCAATTATATTGAACCAGTATCCATCAACGAAGCGGCCGTTGGCTTGAACGTAGGCTTTGAAGATCATAGAACAGAGGCAGCTAATCTAGCGCGCGATACCGGACGATCAGCCATTACAAAACGGATTATTCTGGTACAGGATCAAGAGCAAACCCCTGGTTTCCTGCTATTTCATCCCCTGTACGATAAGTCAAAACCAATCAACACAGTTGAAGAACGACGGGCTGCCTTTCTCAAATGGGTTTATGCCCCCTTTATTGCAAAAAACTTTCTGAACGACCTTACAAACAGCCAAAAGAAAAATTTACATCTAGAGATTTATGACGGCAACGAGATATCCGCAGATAAACTGATTTTTGATGATGAAAAAAGGGAAGATTACAATTCGTATCACCCCCCTCTTTTTACCGTGCAAAAACAAATTAACGTTATGCAGCAAACATGGACTCTGGTCTGGAAAAGCACAAAGAATTTCGAGCTGCAGAGTCGAAACGATAACTCGCTTTACATTCTTGTCGGCGGTTTGTTATTTACCGGTCTGTTCGGCATGTTTTTGATGGTCACAACCATACGTAATACCGAGATCATGGAGATGCTAGCAGGCGAAGGGCGGTTTGCAGTCCCCGTTGCCATTTTCCTGATTACAGCTGTCGGCTCTGTATATTTGTACGATACACTTAAAAGTCGCGAATCCGCCTATATCCAGACTATCGTCCAAGATGAAACGAGTAAAATCGAAGAGCTCATCTCGGTGCACGCAACTGAAAAACTAGTCGCCTTACGCCGTATGGCACAGCGGTGGGAAGCTAGCAGAGGCACTCCCTTTGAAGAGTGGCAGCAAGATGTACGTCATTATGTTGATGATCTGTCCGGACTAGAAACCGTAGAGTGGGTTGACGAAACCTATCACGTCCGATGGGCAGAACCGTTAAAAGGCAATGAAAAGGCGATCGGATTAAATATTCTTTTCGATGAACAGCGCGAACGTGCTTTGAAAGGCGCTGCAGACCGTGACTCTGTCACATTAACGCCCCCCATTGACCTGGTTCAGGGCTACAAGGCCTTCATAGCCTACGCTCCAATCAAGATAGACAACGAATTCAAAGGCTTCATCGTCGGCATTTTTTCGATAGAAAATTTTCTCAATGCTGCTATTTCAGATGAAATTGCCGGAAACTACGCCGTTTACATCGCTTACAATAACGAGGAATTCTATCGAAATACCCTCACAGAAGAAATTCTAGCACCTACATTTTCCGCACAATCAGATATCCAAATCTATGACAAGGAGTGGCGTATAGAGGTCATTCCGACACAACAATTCGTTAAAAATCAACAGACCTCACTTCCTTATATCCTGTTACTTGCGAGTTTGGTTATCGCCATTTTGCTATCACTAACAGTCCGCTACGTTCTAATATCAAGAATAAAATCGCGTCATCTACAGGATAGCGAAGAAACATTCAGAACTGCCCTTCAAAACGCTCCTATAGGAAAGGCCCTGGTCAGCACAGAAGGTAAATGGCTGACAGTGAATAAAGCCCTATGCAAATTACTCGGCTACAATGAAGACGAACTCTTAAAAATTGACTTTCAAACCATTACACATCCGGAAGACCTTGAAAAAGACCTGGACTTGGTTAGAAAAACTCTCACGGGTGAACTCGTTACATATCAAATAGAAAAGCGCTATATACATAAAGACGGGCATGAAATATGGGTTTTATTGACTGTTTCATTGGTACGCGAAATCGATAACACACCTAAGTATTTCATAGCACAAATACAGGATATTACCGAGCGCAGAAAAATTGATCAGATAAAAAGCGAATTCGTTTCCATGGTCAGCCACGAATTGCGTACACCGCTGACATCAATTCGTGGCTCGCTAGGACTTATTGAAGGAACAATGTCTGATGTCATACCGGACAAGGCAAAACAACTAATCAGCATCGCTCACAAAAACTGCGAACGTTTAATTTTATTGATCAACGATATCCTTGATCTTGATAAAATTACCGCAGGTAAAATGAAATTCGATATGAAGGACGAGAAACTTGGTGATCTTATACAGAGTGGAATAGAAAGTAATGCAGCCTTCGCAGCAAAATATAACGTTACATTCACCGTAGACCGCATTCCAGATCAAATTCATGTGAATGTTGATGACAGCCGCTGGCAGCAAGTTTTCACAAATCTGCTTTCGAATGCCGCAAAATTCTCGCCCGAAGGTGAAACAATTGATATTTTTATAACCGAAACCAATAACGCTGTCCGAGTTTCAGTCAAAGACAAAGGGCCGGGAATTCCAAGAGAGTTCAGAGACCGTATTTTTGGCAAATTCTCGCAAGCCGATTCTACATCCTCACGTAACAAGGGCGGCACAGGACTTGGACTGCATATCAGCAAACAAATCGTTGAATCCATGAATGGTCATATTGGTTTTGATAGCACAGTCGGTGAAGGCAGTACATTCTGGTTTGAATTTCCAGTTTTTAATGAACATGAGATAACCGCAAACACCAATAGCACAGATGACAAGCCTTTAATTCTGCACGTAGAAAAAGACAAGGATTTTGCCAGAGTCCTTCGCTCAACACTTGAGAATAACTTCAATATTATACATGCTGGCAATTTACGCACAGCGAAAAAACTGCTGTCAGAAAACAATGTTGCACTGGTTATACTGGCTTTGCGGTTTGCCGATGGCAATGGAACATCATTGATTAATTACATTCAGGCAGAATACAAGACATTGCCGATCGTCGTCCTAACTTCTCAGGAGATAACCACCGATATTCAAGAACAAGTCGCCGCCACACTCGTCAAATCCCGTGCATCGGAAACAAAAACTATTACAACAATCAATGCACTCATGAAGACGAACAAAAAAGGATAATGGTCATGACAAAAACGCTGAAACATATTCTCTGCATAGATGACGAAGATGACATTCTAACCGTTGCACAACTTAGTCTGGAAACGGTCGGCGGCTTCTCCGTGACCGCATGTTCAAACGGTGAAGAAGGAATACAGAAAGCAATGGAAAACAAACCCGACATCATTATGATTGATGTAATGATGCCCGGTTTGGACGGACCAGCAACATTGCAGAAGTTCAAAAATAATCCTGATCTATCATCTATACCGATTATTTTCATGACAGCCCGCGTGCAGGAAGCCGAAATACAGGAATATCTGGATATGGGCGCATCCGATGTCGTGGCAAAACCATTCGACCCCATGGAATTATCCGGTACCGTTCTCAATATTTGGGAGAAAATTAATGGATAACGAAATCAAAAACGATTTAGCCAATAAAATGAGCGCTCTGCTGGAGCGGTATCACCTTCAAGTCGAAGGCTGGACAGAAGAATTGCGCGCATTTGCAAGCACACAGGAGCAATGGAGCGATTCCGATATCCAAGAAATAACATCGATATCTCATAAAATTTCCGGCAGTGGCGGCACATACGGTTTTCCAGACCTCAGCCAAGCAGGGCAAAGTCTGGAGAGGTTGTTACTTGCGGAAGAAAGAGATACAGAGGCAGTCACAATGCATCTAAATCTGTTAATCGTGGCGTGCGAAGATGCTCTTGAACAACCACCCGTTCCTGCTGAAAAAGAAGATAACCTGCATAGACAAGAATCAACAGGATCTAATGATTTACCATTATTGCTTATCGTAGAAGACGATCCTGCAACGCGTACGCTAGTTGAAGCCTTACTACAGGAATACGCACAGATTGTTACAGCAGAAAATGCCGGAGAAGCTTTCAAGATTCTGAAGCAAAAAACCCCATCTCTGGTTTTACTTGATGACAAAATGACAGACGGAATGTCCGGATTAGAGATGCTGGACAAAATGAAGAACGCCATTGAAACCAGCAATATCCCGGTTGTGATGCTTACGGGAAGCACTCAGCCACATCAAATCATGCGTGGACTTGTTTCAGGGGCTGCCGATTACATTACAAAACCGTTCGACCCGAAGACATTGGTTACAAAGATCCAAAATCGCCTGAACCACTCTCAAATCCGCATACTGATTGCAGATGATGATGAACCGGTTCGGGAATTGTTGGCACACAAATTTCGGAGTGCAGGATGTGACGTCATCCTTGCAGGAAACGGTCAAGAAGCCTTTGATTCAATTAATAAATCACCACCAGATCTAGCTCTTCTTGATCGCATGATGCCTGGTATGGACGGCCTTGTTGTTTTACGCAAAATGCAAGAAACGAGCGGTCTCGAAAATATTCCTGTGATTTTTTTGACGGCAAAACACTATGAATATGATATTCTGGAAGGCCTGAATCAAGGTGCAGCAGATTACATCGTTAAGCCGTTTAACCCAGATGAAGTCGTGGTCCGCTGTATGCGCATGGTTCGTCAAAGAAAGTAACTCGATATTTTCATCATGTATAAAACCTTTATCATTATTTTATTTCTCGGATTGTTGCCATGTACCGCCCATGCGCAAAACACGCTCGCCGACGATCTTGCAACAGCACGAAAGCTGGCTGAAGATCAAAAATATGATGATGCGCTAACGCTTCTTAAAAAATTGCAGGACAACAATCCAGACAATGTTGAACTGCATCTTGCCATAGCACGTACCCTTAGCTGGAGTGGTAACCCTGATGCGGCACAGATTGAAATTGACAAACTAAGCCCCGTGTACCCCGTCAGCACAAGTTGGACAGATAGCGCATCATTGCTAAGGTGATGTTTTTGGCTTATCGAAGTGACTGAAAGGAACGGAGATGAGCAAAAAACAGAGTTCAAAAAACGAAGCGGATAAGATTGTTCGTAATATC
>JASMHE010000012.1 GCA_030750865.1 Alphaproteobacteria bacterium | reverse complement strand
TGGCATCCCGTACGGGATTCGAACCCGTGTTGCCGCCGTGAAAGGGCGGTGTCCTAGGCCTCTAGACGAACGGGACGCACAGAAGCTTGATTAGGAAATGGTGTTATAATCGATTTGTGCACCATAAATCAAGTAATTATTTTCACGCAGTGCAAAAATTCTTTGAACGAAATATTTGCGCGCCTTTTCAGGGAGAATCCGCCTTATAATTTATATTCGTGGGCTGATGCCTGATACTCATAATTCGGCGGGCATGAAAATTCATCCCAGGGTTCATCATCAGGGCCGACCGTCTCGAGGAAGACCGGATGTTCCCAAATCTGATAGATATGTTTCAGCACTTCCTGCGTATCGCCTTCATCGAGGAAATTCTCGTTAATCATCTTGTGTTTGATATGCAGGCTGCGGTCTGTTTTCGCGTAGAACCCGTCAACCTCCAGATACGGCACAAGATCACCAAGACGTTTGTTTGACGCAAGCGCTTCGCGCACGCGGCGATAGCCTTCTTTGTCGTGGATCGCGTTAATTTCATACATTGAATCCGTGTAATCATCTTCAAGTGCGAACAAACGCATATCGCGGATCACTTTCGGTGACAGATATTGCAACAAGAAGCTTTCATCCTTGAAGTTTTCCATTGCCTCTTTCATCGTACCGAGCCAATCCGGGTTACCGGCAATATCAGGGAACCATTCACGGTCTTCGTCCGTCGGCTCCAGGCACATACGCTTAATATCCTGGAAGATATTAAAGCCAAGTGTATACGGGTTCATCTGACCGCTGAAATACGGGCTATCAAAATCAGGCTGGAACAACACACCGGCGTGCGAGTCCAAGAATTCCTGCATCATACCATCATCAATCAGGTCCAGATCGCGCATATCATGCAGCAATGTATAGTGCCAGAAACTCGCCCAGCCTTCGTTCATCACCTGTGTTTGCATTTGCGGATAGAAATACTGTGCTTTATGACAGATCATGCGCATAATACGGCGCTTCCATTCTGGCAAGTGCGGCGCATTATCAGCCAAGTACATCAGCAGATTTTCTTCGTTATCAGCAGAAATAAAGCCTTTTGCCGCTTTTTTCTTCGCTTCTTCGGTTTCTTTTGATGCCGCTTCAAATGCTGAACTGGCACGAGACCCCTTGATATCGTCATAAATGCTGCTGTCCCGTGGGGTACTAAAACGCTCCTCACGCTTTTCTTTTGCACGTTCGACCAGCTCTTTCGGGTCCTTCTTCTTCGGTTTCGAATAACGGTGGACCGCATGCAGCTCAAGCGCATGACAGGAATCCAGAAGCTTTTCAACTTCTTCGTAGCCGTATTTTTCTTCGCACTCGCGGATATAATCGCGCATCATGCGCAGATCATCGACAATGGTTTTGGCATCCGTGAACTGACGGAAAAGATGGTTCTTTTTGAAAAAGTTATTATGCCCGAAACTCGCATGCGCGATCACAAGCATCTGCATCAACGGCGAGTTTGCTTCCATACAATAGGCAATCGCCGGATCAGTGTTCACAACAATCTCGTAAGCAAGACCTTTTTTACCCTGCTTATATTGCTGTTCTTCCATCACGCGCTGCATACCGAATGACCAGTGATCATAGCTCGCCGGCATACCGTGGCTTGCATACGCATCAAGCATCTGGTCTGCGGAAATAATTTCGATCAGGTTTTCATAGGTATCCAGATTATATTTACCTTTGGCCACAATACCGACAACACGTTCCACAAGCTCTAGCCATGTATCGGGAATTGTATGGTCGTTCTTTGCCTTGTCCTTGCGGATCAGCGCATCATCCCAGTGTTTTTGCTTTTTGAAAACGTCCCAGCCATCTTCATAGTTACTAAGAAGCGCTTTTATGTCTTCAATATAATCTGTGTTATCGACACCTTTGAATTCTGTATCAGTTGTATCACTCATTTTTATCCTGCCTTCTTATAATAGCCTGTCATCCCAAACATCAATTACGGTAAAGATGGTCTCAAGGACGCAATATTATCCTTCTGTGACGCTGCCGGGGCATATCCGCCGCCGTCATTCTTCTGGAAGAATTTTCTGAACACAGGCCAGATGTCTTTCTTCTCGTTGATCTTGCCCATGAAGAATTGCTCCGGATGGTCATTTGCGATTTCTTCGTACGCACCCCACAATGTCGCCCACTGGCTGAACTGTCTGTCAAACGGCTCTGTCACCTCTGTATAGAAGTAAGCCTGAATGCGTTTCAGAAGCTTGCGCAACAAATCATCACACATCGCGTTATCGTCACCGAAGTTCTCACCGTCAGAGGCTTGCGCGCCGTAAATATTCCACTCGCTCGGGGAATAACGTTCATCAAGAATTTCTGACATTTTCGCGATACTGGTCGATACTTTCGTACCACCGCTTTTCGGATCATAGAAGAATGTGTGCTCGTCCACTTCTTCCGCTTCGGTCGTGTGACGAATAAAGACGACATCAACCTGCTGATAGTTCCGTTTCAGGAAGCGGTAAAGCAACATGTAAAACAGTTTCGCATTGTTCTTCTTATCCTGCGTCATCGAACCGGACACGTCCATCAAACAGAACATGGCCGCCTTTGTCGTCGGCGCAGGTTTTTCATCATGATTGCGGTAACGCAGATCGGTTGACTCGTTCCAGGCCGGAACCTGTTTTTTGATCTTCTCGCACTTCGCCACTTCACCGTGCAATTCACCAAGCTTTTCTTTGTCTTCGTCTGTGATAACGGACTGATACTTGTTCACCAGCTCACCAATGCTGTTCCGCACCGCTTTGATTTTCATCGACAAGTTCATCGCAGTAATCTGCTCGTAAAGCTCTTCTTCCTGCCCGGCTTCAAAATCAGGGTCATAGTTCAACAGAATAAGACGCTGTTCTTTCAGCAAGTCGAGAATCTTTTTGTCCTGCGGTTTTTTGACCGCAAACTGACGTGCAAGCTGTGATGTTTTCGAACGCACAAGATCAAGCTTGTTGTGCGGCCCGTCCGTTGTGTAACCGGCCCGCTTCGGCACCGTCATTTCGGCATCGTCCGCTGTCTTTTTCTCGAGGTTCGGCAGTTCCATATCCTGGAACAGGTAATTCAAGAATTCCTCTTCGGTCAGTGCAAAGATAAAATCATCTTCACCATCTTCACCTTCGCCCGGTTCACCGTTTCCGGTACCGCCACCGCCGCCACCTTGTGGTTTCGGCATACGATCACCTGTCGAGAAATCTTTGTTGCCCGGAAGGACTTTTTTATTGATACCACCGGAACCGTGATGAATGTTCGGCTGTTTCAGATCGTCTTTTGGAACCGTAACGTCAACGCCGCCATTGCCGATCTCTTCGATATCACTGTCGGAGATGGCCTTATCAATTGCCTCTTTAATACGTTTTTTGTTGCGTTGCATGAAGCGCTCACGGCTCGAATGTCCTTTATTATCGCGCTCGCCACGTCTATCTCTGATAATAGCCATCGGCTAACCTCCTGCTGCTTCTTTATTATTATCGGAGTCCCCCTCTAATGAACCTTAGAGGGAATGCTCCACTTTTATTTATTTAAAGAAATCAAATGAATGATTCAGGCGTCTTTATTAGCCCAGCGTCTTTTCGTAAACGCCAACCGCACGCTTGATCATCGGCATTGTATAGCCCTTTTCTTCCATGTTGTTGATGAATGTTTCGCGCTTTTCAGCTCCTTCATCATCAACATTGGCGTCAAACTTGATCACCGGCATCACGTCCTGCATCTTCTTGTACAGGTTCTTACGGATAACATCTGCCATTTTCTCGTATGAGTTCCATTTGACATTGTTACCTTTGGCTGCCTGACGCTGAACGTAGCGGACAACTTCGTTACGGAAGTCTTTCGCATTCACGATCTGACAAGGCTTCTCGATTTCAGAAAGCTTTCTTTCAAGCGCTTCTTTACCAAGAACGTCACCTGTCTGACCTTTATCGTTGAACGTTTCGTCATTCAACCATGCATCGGCCATATTGATATAGCGGTCAAACATGTTCTGACACATTTCATCGTTCGCCCCTGTAAAGGCCGCAGTAATTTCACCAACGATGAATTCTGCATATTCAGGCATAATTTTCGAACGCAAGAAACCGACCAGTCTGTCTTTTTCGCCTTGCGGAATCTGGCCGTCTTTCTTGATACGATCTTCAAGAACTTCTGCCAGAAGAACAGGATCAGCTGCCATTTCACCGGCATTTGCATTCGCGTTGAACGTTTCCGTCAATGTTTTGAATGCAAAACGTGTTGAAATGCCGCTCATACCTTCTTCCAAAGGCGCATATTCACGCAATTCACTGATTGTCGGCACTTTGCTGTCCGCACCTTCAGGAATTTTACCGTCATATACTTGTGCACGGATTTCAGGATCGTATTTCGCAACGCCCTCTGTCTCAGCCAAGCGAGACATCACGCTGAATTTTGCGAGAAGATCAATCGTTTTCGGTGCAATCGGGTGCTCAGAATACGCACCTTCATCAAGCATTTTCTGATAAATCTTCGCTTCTTCAGACATACGCAATGTGTAAGGAATATTCACAACATTAATACGGTCCAAAATCGCTTCGTTTTTCTTATCAGCGGCAAAAGCTTTCCACTCACTCTCGTTCGAGTGCGCAAAAACCAGACCGTTAAACGGAACAGCACCGATATTTTCAGTACCCTGATATGAACCGTCCTGCAATGCTTCGAGCATCGGGTTCAGAACTTTCAGAGGCGCTTTAAACATCTCGACGAATTCCATGATACCCTGGTTACCGACCGCAAAACCACCGGAATACAAATATGTATCCGTATCGTTCTGATCGACACCTTCGCCCAGCTTGTTGATGTTCAGCTTACCAACCAGTACTGATGTATCCTGGTTGTTTTCATCGCCCGGCTCAACTTTCGCCACAGCAATTTTATTCTTCTGTGAAGGCCATACTTTCACAACGTCGAAAGCCTTTTCAGGATCGCCACCAGCTTCTTTCAAACGCTTCACAGCCCACGGAGACATGCCTGTCTTCATGTAACGCTCAGGAATGCCGAAATGTTCACTTGCCTTTGCGCGCATTTCTTTTGAATCGAACAGGGCAAGCGGGCTTTCGTGAATTGGTGACATTTCACCGGTTGCTTTTGATTTCAGCACATAGATCGGCTTTGTTTCCATCAGCTCTTTCAGACGGTTACCAATCGATGACTTACCGCCACCAACCGGACCCAAGAGGTAAAGAACCTGCTTTTTATATTCCGTACCGGCTGCAGCACCTTTCAAGTGAGAAACGATTTGTTCAATCGTGTCTTCAAGACCGTAAAAGTCTTCGAAAGACTTGTAACGTGCAATTGTTTTTCCCTGGAAAATACGTCCGAGTTCACCCTTATCGTTTGCCGTATCGATAATTTCGGGTTCACCAATCGCATCAAGCAATCTCTCTGTCGCGGTCGCATAAGCCATCTTGTCATCTTTACAGAGTTCAAGATACTCAGTCACGCTCATTTCCTGAGGTGCTTTTGCTTCGTAATCCTGTTTGAAGTCGTCGAAAAAAGACGCACTATTGGCGTTTGTATTAGTCATGGTCAGCTCCCTGTTCAATTATCTTTTTTCTTTAAAAGCCTTCACAATCCGATATACATCAAGATGAAAAGACTTTTCGTTTTTTATTTAGATCAAAACGCTATCACTTTTACGAAACTTGTCAAATCCTATTTTTATTTTTTTGATAAAATGGTTCTGATTCCGGCGAGAATCCGCAACAAAAATTCCGTAAAATCAAAACCACAATGTCGGCCAAAAGCTTGATGACAAACAGAAACCTACATCACAATTTTCTTTTGTGCGACGCACAGAAAAAAAGATGTAATTATTTTGCATATGCGGGTAATTTTACGAAGAAAATAGGTTGTCGCGCGCAATAAAAATTTAAAAAAGTGGTCTGCGCCCGGCCAAAAGCTGATTGATCACGGGGGCAATATTGCTGATAGAAACCAGCTTATGACACAGCCCCGCTTTGGCGACGGCACCAGGCATCCCCCACACCACACTTGTCAATGCATCCTGTGCAATCAGGATATTTTTATCGCTCTGCTCAATCACGCGCCGGTTGGCGGCAAGGCCGTCCTCGCCCATGCCTGTGATGATCACCGATACGATTCCCGTCTTATAGGTCGCCAATATACTATCGAGCATCACATCCACCGACGGCTTACAATAATGGACTGGCGGACTGTCATCCAGAACGATCACATAATCAATACCGCGCTGTTCCACAGTCATGTGCATACCACCGGGTGCAATGTAAACCTGCCCCGGCTTTACGATCATGCCATCAGCCCCTTCTTGCACCGGAAAAGGTGAATGTGTATTCAAACTATCGGCGAGCAACTTGGTAAATCCGGCCGGCATATGTTGCGTAATGAAAACAGGCACATGGATATCCGGTTTTAAAAACGGCACAATCTCCTTCAGCGCCGTCGGCCCGCCCGTCGAAGACCCGATCGACAGCACGCGCGGACGGCTGCCTTCAAAGGCCGCCGGAAAAGGACGTAACTGCACATCATCATCGTCATGACCGAGGCGTTTTTGCAGCCGATTCTGAGAGGCTGTTCCTGCGGGCGACGCCGCTTTACGTAGCGCATCAGGTTTTGCGTGCGCCACATTGCGCAACATCATTAAAAGCTGCTGTTCAAAATCAATGCCCCGCTCGATCGCGTGGGAACTCGGCTTGGCCAAACAGTCGATCGCGCCCGCCTGCAGCGCCCTGATTGCCATATCCGCACCCCTTTGCGTCAGACTGGAACACATAATGACGCGCGCCAACGGATCAAGTTCCAAAATCGCCTGTAACGATTCGATCCCGTTCATGACGGGCATTTCAACATCCATCAACACAACATCGGGACGACAGGCTTTATATTGCTGCACCCCCATTTTGCCGTCCATCGCTGTGGCAACGACCTTGATATCGCCGGTCTGATCGATGATCTTTCGCAACAGGCCGCGCACAACGACAGAATCGTCAATCAGAAGGACGCGTAACCGGTCGTCAGATATATTGGAATCGGATGGCATTTGAGATGTCATAGTATTTTACCTGAAAAACACCCGCATCAGTTCACAGCATTTACGACGCTACGACACGACGACTTGATCTGTGCAATCAGCATATCCAGATCAAGCAAGACAACCAGATGTTCGGGCATGCGATACACACCTACGGCAACACGGTGCCATGATTTCTGAAGCGTCTCGGGCAACGGATCGATCTGATCGGTTTCAATTTCAATCACATCACCGACACCGCCAAACCGGAAACTATAGGCCTCTCCATCGACATTGACGACAACCGCAAAGCCATCGCCAGCCCCTCGATCGGTCGCTTTCGACAGGCCGAGGCTTTGCGCAACATCGATTTCAGTCACGATATGACCGCGCAAATTCAAAACGCCGTTAATGTTGTCTTTCGACAGCGGCACAGGCGTTTTTTTATTCTCCCGAATGACATCCTGTATGTTCTTGACGCTCACCGCGAAATAATGGGCGTCTATATTCAAAATCAAATACTGGCCGCTTTCGCCGTTTTTATGCTCTATGTCAGACATTTATTGCCCTCTTGTTCATCAACTTGCTTTTACTTCTTTTTTTGCCAGAACAGACCGCATCGTGCGGATCAATTCATCCTTGTTCAATTTACCGATATATTCAGTGAACCCCTTCTGATAACCATATTCGATGTCCTGCGGTGTGGTGTGTGAGGTCAACGCAATAAAGGGCAAATCTTTCCACGCCGAATCTGCGCGCATCTTCTCGACAAACTCATACCCCGTCATTTGCGGCATTTCGATATCGCTTAAGATAACATCAAACATCTTGCCTTTATCATGTAATGAAATTGCCGACACGGCATCTTCACTGACAGTGACGCGATATCCCGCAGCGCGTAAAATCGGGGACAACATATTTCTGAAAAACGGACTGTCATCGACAATCAGCGCACTGACACCATCTTGCTGCACGGGAACGACATTGCCGTCTTTATCCTCTCCGGCAAATGGCGTTCCTGCATGCGCATCAACTGAAAAGAAATCTGCTTTGCTGCGATCAAGATAGTGCGTAATATCCACGACATCAACAACCTTACCGTCAATTGTCATGCTGCCGATCACACCATCACGCGCGGTGGAGGTCGTCAACTCCACTTCGGTTTCAACAATATCGACAACACTGTCGATCATAAGGCCAAACGCCGCATGAGACACATCATCTGCCAAAATCAACGTCGTAACCATCCCCGACGAAATGTCTGTTTGTTCGTTTTCAACAAAGCCCAACGGTAACAACATCTGTTCGAACCGCACCACAATACTGTCACCCGAATGACTGATATCTTTTGCGTGAAATTGCTGTAATCGTGATATCAGGGCCAGCGGTATCGCCTTCGGTGCGCCCCGCCCGACATGAAAAACCAGCATTGCTGTTTTCTCATCACGGCGTTCATCTTGCAGATCATGTCCTGCCGCCATATCGTCAAGTTTCTGCATATTATCCGACACTTCAAAACGGCTCGCGATCCCTGCCGGGTCCAGAATCATAATGGCCTGCCCGTCCCCGAGTATCGTATTGCCTGCAAAAATCGCCGTATCACTCAAGACCGAAGAGATAGACTTGATGACGATTTCCTCAATATCATGAATCGCATCCACAACCAGCCCGAAATGGCTGGCACCGGCCGCCACAACCACAATCAACTTATTCCCGATATCGAACTGCCCTTCATTCAGATCAAGAGCAGACGGGTCGGGCTCACCATTTGCATCCGTTTGCAACGAAGCTGCAACAGATTTATCACCGCGCTCATCGTCATCGACCTGACTAAACAACGTCTTGCTATCGATCAACGGCAATATCTTGCCACGCAGACGGAAAACGGGTTTGTCATTAATCATTTCTATTTTTTGATCATCACCCGGATTAATACGAACCAGTTCCTGAATATTCAGCTGCGGCATCGCATACCGACAATCATCGATTTCAAGAATAAGTGCAGAGATAATCGCCAGTGTCAGCGGAATCTGGATTTTGAATTTCGTCCCCTTACCATGCACGGAATCCATATCGATCGTGCCGCCGATTTTCTCGATATTGGTGCGCACAACATCCATCCCGACGCCGCGGCCGGATACATTTGTCACTGTCTCGGCTGTTGAAAAACCGGCTTTGAAGATATTTTGTAAAAGCTGTTTATCAGACATCGTCTGGCGTTGATCGTCATCAATCAGGCCTTTCTCCAGCGCCTTGTCACCGATCGCCTGCGGGTTAAGACCTTTGCCATCATCACTGATATCAACAATGATAAAGCCGCCTTCATGATAGGCTTTTAAATGGATTGTTCCCGTTTCCGGCTTGCCGGCCGCAAGACGGTCTTCGGGCATTTCGATTCCGTGATCACAGGAATTACGCACCATATGCGTCAGCGGGTCCTTGATCATTTCAAGCACCTGACGATCCAGTTCTGTTTCCTCGCCCGACATTTCCAGCGTGATTTTCTTCCCCAAATCCATCGTCAGATCACGCACAATACGCGGCAATTTGGACCATGCATTGCCAATGGGTTGCATGCGCGTTTTCATGACGCCTTCCTGCAAATCCGACACAATCCTGTTCAAGCGCTGAAGCGGCGCATCCACCGTTACATCATTCGATAACCTGACAAGCTGTAAAAGCTGGTTGCGTGTCAGAACCAGTTCGGACACCATATTGATCAAGTCTTCCAGCACATGAACCTGCACGCGCAGAAATTCGGCATTCTTTTCCGTTGTGGCTTTTGCCTTTTGGTTGTTTTGATTATTCTGCTTTTGTTGTTCATTATTGGCAGACACCGGATTGGCAGACACTGGCGTGACATCTACCGCAGGCGGGTCTTGTGGTGACGGCGCAGCGGACTCTGCCTGCACAGCAGGTTCGGTGACGTCATCAAAAACCACCGGATCTTCCGATCCCTCTTCTTCTACAGACTGGCCTGAAACTTCGGCCTCAAGCTTGGCAATCAGATCATCGTCATCGCCTTCCGGTTCAACACCGGTATTTTCAATCTCGGCCACGATATAACGCACGCGGTCAATGCTTTGGAACAAGAGAGTCATGCGGTCCTGTGTGACATCCATGTCACCACTGCGAAACAAATCCAGCAGATTTTCCGCCGCATGGGCCACTTTTTCCAAACGCGGCAACCCAAGAAAACCACACGTGCCTTTAATCGTATGCATCAGCCGGAAAATCCTCCCCAGCAAGTCAGTGTTCCCCGGGTCTTGTTCCAGCTTCACCAAATCCAGATCAAGCTCAGAAAGACTTTCTGTCGTTTCCGCGATAAATTCCTGTATCAAATCATCCATACTGATTGCCCTCACAAAACATCGATCGAAAAAACGTCGATAAGTAAATGATGTGAAAAAGCATAGCAGACCGAACGGCACAGAGCATGAAATACACGCGATGTAATATCGGTGTATGCAATTTGTGATTTTGCAATGCCATCGCATATCGATCACCGCGCAATCACATATATTATGTCACATAATTGTGGACAACTCTGCGCAATCACTTGGCTTACAGACACACAACATTCTATAGTGAGCGTGATATCAAACAGAGAATAAGTTCATTGGGGAAAAGGACGGGGCATGTCTAAGTTTCGTGCTGCGAAGAACAGCCAACAAAAAAAGAAAACACAGCCGGATCATGCGCGTCCGGATGAAGGCCGTGATGACCAGATCATCACGCTGCTGAACACACTTGGCGAGCGGCTGATCCGCAGCGAAAAAGAACGTCAGCAATCCAATGCACTGCTCCGCAAAACCACACAACAAGTCGAAGACCTTGAAAACTGGTCCGACCAATCCGAACGCGCGTTCCTAACGATACATGACCGCATGAATAAACGTGAAATGGCGACCAAAGCACTTGAAGAGCGCATGGATATTTTCATGATCGAACAAGAACCGGTCTTGAAGAAAATCGAAAAAGCCGTGTCCTTGTCCGATAAAATCGAAGCGGCCCTCAAACAACAAGCCCAGATTACCGACCGCCTTGAACAGTTTACCCAAGACCGTTCACGCATCGCCCGCAAACTGGAGCGCATTGAAGAAAGCCTGCTGGAAACACGCGAAGCCATTTCCGGCAAATCGACATTGCTGCTGTCAAACCCGATTGACGATGGAAGCGACGCAGGTGACACTGGCAGTGCAAGCACGGCCAGCGCAACAAACAAACAAAAAGCATTGCCGCAGAAACAAGCGAAAAAAGCCGCCAATGACGATAAATGGTGGAAACCGGGCATGCCGTCACAGGCCACAGCCTTCGTTTGCATCATGATTATCGCCCTCGGTGCAGGTTGGTACGCCAATGATTACAAAGACGGTCAATTAATACCCGGCGATATTCTGGCACTGGCCACCGGTAACACCGCTCAAGCACCGCAACAAACACCGCAAGCTGAACAAACAGCCTATCTGGATGAAAAAGCATCGGATGATGCTCTGGTGGAAATTGCCGCGGTCGATCAAACAGACGCGCAAATGATGAACAATATCGGCAAGGCGCTCGACGAAACGATCGAGCCCACAGCAGGCAACGCTACGCGTGCGACGGTCGAATTCATTCCACCCGAAAGCGAGCCGCAACCTACACAGAAGACAGATGCGGAGACAGCTTCAGCCGAAAAAGACACGCCGTTCGATGCCGATGCCTTCATCGCGACACAACAACAGGACACACCGCTTCGTGAACGTATCACAGCGGATCCGAACCTGCCGGACATGATCAAGGATATTGAAGCACAAGCCTTTCAGGGTGATAAAACGGCACAACACGATCTGGCCGTCGTCTATTCCGCAGGACATGGCGGCGTGAATGTCGATTTTGAAAAATCATTCCAGTGGTTCCGCGAAGCCGCATTACAAGATATGCCCAATGCCCGTTATAATCTGGGTGTTTTGTATCATCAGGGTCTCGGCACCGTGCAAAACACAGAACGCGCCATTCAGTGGTACAAAGCCGCTGCCGCGCTTGACCACCCCGATGCGCTTTATAATCTCGGCATCGCCAATATCGAGGGAATCGGTATGCCCTACTCCCCTGAGAAAGCCGCACGTTATTTCGAGCGGGCCGCCGCAAAGGGCATCATGGAAGCCTCTTACAATCTCGGCCTGATATACGAAAACGGGTTGCTGGGCAAAACCGATACGGATCAGGCCATCTACTGGTACAAAATTTCATCCGACCAGAATAGTAAAGAAGCCAAGAACGCCCTGACACAATTGAAAAACAAAGCCGGATATTCCGATGATGATATTGACCGTATCGTCAAAAAATTCCGCACCGCGCAAGCGTCAAGCACGCCGGACAGCACCATGTCTGCAAACACGCAGCAAACAACAAAAAGTGCAAAAGCCGCACCGAAGGAAGTCAATGTGATTTCGGGTGGTCTGACCCGCGATGATATGATTGATCCGCAAGCCGTGCGCACAAACGCAGCCGCAAACAGCACCATTTCATCACAGAATGCGTCACCGCAGGATAACAGTATTCTGATCGCACAAATTCAGGAACAGCTGATGGAAATGGGATTTTACCCCGGTCCGGCCAATGGTTTGTTTGATCCGAAAACAGAAGATGCTGTCATCAGCTACCAAGCCCGATTTGGCCTGACACCGGACGGCCGTTTCACCGAAGCTTTGCTGACACATATGATGGCAAATGATCTGGCCGGTAATGAAACCCGTTTTGATCAAGGTTCTCGCTTCTAACATATCTCTAAGCACACGTCTTCTTCTCATACGCGCGCGGTAACACGTGTGCAGCGCTTGCTATTATCCCAAAAGACAAGTCTGAACCCACCATGATGGATAAGCTTCTTTTATCGCCTGTGCAGCGGCAACCGCGTCACCTTGTGTACGACATAAAGCAAAACAGCATGATCCGCTGCCACTCATCCGGTGCAGTAACACGCCTGCCTGATCGCCTGCAATCGCCAGCGCCTCGGTAATTTGCGGGTATAATGCCGTTGATGCAGATGCCAGATGATTATCCGTGTCCTGCAAAAACGTAATCACATCATCCGCTGTTTTAAGGGTGTTCAAATGAGCAGTGTCTATCGGCGCGGCCTTCAACGTGTTCGCACTATATTGCCGGAATATATCTGCCGTTGACACTGTGGTATCAGGATAAATCAAAACCGCATAGAAAGACGGTTGATCCGGCAAGCATGTAACATCCTCGCCCACGCCGCCCGCATGCAAGGTCCGGCTATAAAAACACATCGGCACATCCGCACCGAGCGATAATAAAAGCGCGTCAAAATCAGGCACGTCATCGGGCGTGACGCCCCAAAACCGTAACATCAGCCTTATCACCGCCGCCGCATCGGCTGATCCGCCGCCGATACCGCTACCGACAGGCAAATTCTTTTCCAGCGTAATCGCGAAATCAAGCGGACGCCCGCACGCCGTGGCCAACGCATGTGCAGCTTTATCGATGATATTTTCGTGCCGGGGTATCTGTTGTATGGCCGGCGCGAACGGTCCGGTAGCCGTCAGCGCAAACTGTTCCGCTGGTGCGAGTGAAACACGATCACCCATATCGGCAAACATGACAAGCGAACACAGCGTATGATACCCGTTCGGGCGTTTGCCCGTCACATGCAGATAAAGATTGATTTTGGCGCGGGCAAGCTCTTCCACTGATCGGACCTTCCGGATTACGTTTATTAACGCGCACCACTTTCTTCGAGGGCGTTATGATCCGTTGCCACGGCATGCGGCATATCCTGTGCAGTCAGGCCGTATTTGATTTTATGTTCAATACGCTCGATATCCGCCATTTCATCTTTGTGGTTTTTCGCGCGTTCCCACTGATATTTGGCTTCAATATAACGGCCAACCTGCCAATAGGCATCACCGAGATGGTCATTAATGGTCGGATCATAGGGCAAAAGTTCAATCGCTTTTTCAAGATGGACGACCGATTCTTCGTAGCGCCCCATCATATAAAGCACCCAGCCCAATGAATCACGGATATAGCCGTCAGTCGGCTTTAACTGCACAGCTTTTTCGATCAGTTCGCTAGCTTTTTCCAGCTCCACGCCTTGCTCGGCCCAGCCATAACCCAGATAGTTCAACAAATAAGGATGGTTCGGACGATAGACCAGCGCCGCTTTCAAATCGGTTTCGGCTTTTTTCCAATCCCCTTCGCGTTCATATGCCATGCCGCGACCATACAGCACATACCAAAATTCATCCGGAATTGTATCTCCCATATGCGACACGGCTTTGTTATACGCATCCAGCGCCTGCGCATAATTTTCCTGTCTGCGGTATAAATCCCCGATCTGAATCAAGGATTTCACATCATTATGGTTCAGGAACAAATCATTCAACAGCGCGCGCGCGTCGTCAAAACGCTCTGCCTCGGTCAAAAGCTCGGCAACATAACGCATTGTCGGCAAATAAGTCGGGTGACTTTCATCAATGGCCGACAAATAACCGACGGCCTCATCATAGCGGCCTGATTTCACCAGCGCATTAGCCAGCAAAAGCTTGGCTTCGGTAATATCATCATTCAGCGCAAGTGCCATACTGGTAAATAAGCGTGTTACGGTATAGCTTTGCTCGCGTGATAAGATCAACGCCATATCATACAACGATAACGCGACACCTTGCCGCACGTCGGTAATTTCAGACACGCCGGTCATCGCATTCAACATCTCTTTATTGTCTGTTTCCAACGCCGCGATCTTATCGCTGATCGCTTCACTATCACCGCGTGATTGGATTTGTTCATACCATTCTTTGGCTTTGTCCTTTTTACCCGCCAGCAAATATAAGTCCGCCGCACGTTCAATTTCAAAAAGGCTCAGCGCGGGTTGTTCCAGTATGGTTTCCGCTGCCTCCACCGCATCATCGATGTTACCAAGATACACAGAAATCAAACCGCGGTGATACATATGAATAGTTGATTCATCCAGTGTTTCGGTGATCTCTTGGTCCAGACCGACCTGCACCCAGGCCCGCAAAAGCGGCTTCACAAAGGTTGTGATATCCCCTTGCGGCATATCGTCAAGATATTGCAGGGCATTTTCGAGGTTGCGTGTATCAATTGCGCGCACGGCAATCACCAACATGGCAATGCTGTCAGCCGTATCATGATCCAGTAATTTTTTCGCCGATTTAGAGGCCGTATCCAGATCGCCCACACCCAATGACAGGATCATCGCACGTTTCAGAATTTCTTTATTTGCGGGGTCCAGTTCGGACAATGTTGTGAAATGTTCGCTCGCACTTTGCCAGTCACCGTGATTCTGCGCATAATAACCGGACAGGAAATTCCCCGCGACCGTCTCTCTCGCAGGCTCGGGTTTCCAGTTATATATCGGCCGTTGCAAACGGATCAACGGTTCGGACAGAAAATCCTGCGTCAGTGTCTCGGCTGACGGCAGTGACCACGAAAATTTTTCGGATGAATCGCCATAAAAATACCAGCCGCCAACACCGGCCAACATCCCCAGCAGAAAGAAATTTGTAATGATACGTGTTTTCATGTCGTCTCCATCCTGTCCCATTTATATAGGGCTACTCTTACAGTTTTAAAGTGAATCGCGCAGAACGCAATGACTTTAAAATCTTTTTGCACCGCGCGCGATGCATCACGCCGGGCAATCAAACAAGCGCTTATGCCTGACATATATTATGCCTTATGTTACGCCTTACATACCGGAATAGTTCGGACCGCCCCCGCCTTCAGGCACCGTCCAGTTAATATTCTGCGCCGGATCTTTGATGTCACATGTTTTACAATGCACACAGTTCTGCGCATTGATCACAAATTTCTGCTGCCCCTGTTCTTCGACAATTTCATATACAGCCGCCGGACAATATCGCTGGGCGGGTTCGGCATAATCGGGCAAATTCTTTTCCACCGGTATAGACGGGTCGGCCAGCTTCAGATGCACCGGCTGGTTTTCTTCGTGATATGTGTTCGACAAACGCACAGATGTCAGGCGGTCAAAGGTAAACACATTATCCGGTTTCGGGTATTCAATCATGTCCGCCTTGTCCGTCGTCATAAGCTGGGCATGATCGGCATGATTTTTCAACGTGTATGGCAACACCCATCCGCCAACCGTCTGGAATGCGGCATGTAACATGCCTACCCATAAACCAAAACGGAATCCCGGCCGAATATTGCGCACTTTCTTCAGTTCTTTCCAAAGCCAGCTTTTCTTCATATTGTCGGCATAGACAAAACATTCCTGCCCTGCCTGCACCTCTGCTGATAAATCGAACAGCGCAAACAGTGATTCTGCGGCGACCATGCCCGACTTGATCGCTGTATGATTGCCTTTGATTTTCGGCACATTCAGAAAACCGGCTGTATCCCCCACCAGCACGCCGCCCGGAAATGTCAGTTTCGGCAACGACTGATAGCCGCCCTCGACCAGCGCCCGTGCACCGTAAGACACACGGCGACCGCCCTCCAGATAAGCCTTGATTTCGGGGTGCAATTTAAAGCGCTGCATTTCACCAAACGGCGATAAGTACGGATTGCGGTAATCCAGCCCGACAACAAATCCGATAGATATCTGGTTGTTATCCATGTGATACATCCACGACCCGCCATATGTCTTTTTATCCAGCGGCCACCCGACCGTGTGTAATGTCAGTCCCTTTTGATGTTTATCGGCCGGAATTTCCCAGATTTCCTTGATACCCAGCCCATAGGTCTGCGGATCACTATCCTTGCGCAGATCAAATTTTTCAATCAGCTGTTTTGTCAACGAACCGTGGCATCCTTCGGCAAAGACAGTCTGTTTTGCCTGTATTTCGACCCCCGGTGTATAGCCGCCTGTCTTCTCACCGTCCTTGCCGACACCCATATCACCTGTGGCAACGCCGATAACCGCACCGTCTTCATTATACAACACCTCCGCACCGGCAAAGCCCGGAAAGATTTCAACGCCCAGACCTTCGGCCTGTTCGGCAAGCCATTTCGTCAACTCGCCAAGACTGATGATATAATTGCCTTTGTTATGCATCTGCGGCGGCGTTGGCAAACCGAAGGAGCCCTTTGCCGTCAGAAAGCGGAATTTATCCGCTGTTACAGGTGTTTTCAGCGGCGCGCCCATCTCTTTCCAGTCCGGAAAAAGTTCGGTCAAAGAACGCGGTTCCAGCACGGCGCCGGACAAAGAATGCGCGCCGATTTCTGCGCCTTTTTCCAGCACACAGACTTCCAGTGTTTTATCATGGTCCTGACAAAGCTGTTTCAGCCGAATGGCCGTCGATAACCCCGCAGGGCCGCCACCGACAATCACAACATCATATTCCATGACTTCACGGTCTTCACGCACAGGTGCTGTCATATTCTCTCCACTTTCTTGGTCATTCCTAATCATTCGAAAAATAACACCGATATTCTACCTTATAATGAAGGTTTCAAAAAGACGTTAATATATCGCGCTGATTTGATACGCACACTGGTCAGCACGGCTCATTTTTGTTTATATAATCACATGGGACAACAAAATGCATATGTAGAAGCGCTGCGCTGGCACATCGACCACGGCTATGACGACTTGCTCGCCTTAGAAGCGGTTGACGCCAGCACACTCAATCCGGCGATCAAGAAATTGCAGGATATGCCCGAACCAGCGCCTGCCACGGCGCAGGCAGACGCCCGCGCCCCTGCAATGAACGCTACCTCAGGCGGTGCAACGGCCACGCCGGCGCTATCGGCCAGCCTTTCAAACGCAGACCTGATTGCCGAGGCCACCGCCCTTGCCGCCAAAGCGGAAACGCTTGACGATCTGAAAACAGCCATCGCCGATTTTGACGGTCTGTCTGTCAAGAAAACAGCAACCCAGATGGTCTTTGCAGACGGAAATCCCGATGCCAAAGTGATGTTGGTCGGGGAAGCCCCCGGCGCAGACGAAGACCGCATGGGCAAGCCTTTTGTCGGTGTCAGCGGGCAATTACTCGACCATATGCTCGGCTTTATCGGCATTGACCGTGCATCGGACAACCCAGAGAACAGCATTTATATATCGAATATTCTGAACTGGCGGCCACCCGGTAACCGTACACCCACGCCCGAGGAAATGAGCATCTGCCTGCCCTTTATCGAAAAACACATACAGCTGGTCAAACCGGATATCTTGCTACTGACCGGCGGTGTTGCCGCCAAAACATTGCTTAGCAGCACAGACAGTATCTCAAGATTACGCGGCAAATGGCACGATTACACACCACAAACACATGAGACGCAAAACGATGTGAAGACCGATATCAAGGCACTTGCCACATATCATCCGTCATATCTTCTACGCACACCGGCGCAAAAGAAACTGGTCTGGAACGATCTTCTCCGCGTAAAACAAGCGTTGAAATCCGACTGACCTCAATGCCGTCCACGCCAAAATAAACCCCGAAAAATGAATCACTCTATCCGCTTTTCCTAGACTCTGACGAAGAACTGGTTTAGGAATAGGCTCATTATGAAACATTTTGACCTCACCAAGAGATTGCACTGGCGTGCAAACTTGTCTGCAATTCTATTTGCAGCGCTGTGTTGTTTTGCGACAAGCGATGGTCAACTTGCGTCCGCCGGACCGTTCAACGTGACCCCCGTGCCCGACCGCAAACCGCTGGATATGAACCGGACCTATCTGGTTACCCCCAGTGATGACACGCCCGTTCCGGATGAAAAACCGAATTTCAGCCGCCCTGTCGTCAGCGCCCTGCTTGACTTCGGCACGGCACCAAGACCAAAACCACGTCCGCTGCGTGCCTCCGGCGAAGAAATCTCTCCGAAAAACGCCGCGCTTTACCGCGAGATTTTTGCATTACAGGCAAACGGCGAATGGGACAAAGCCGATGCAGCCCTGAATCTGCTGACCGATTTCGAATTACGCGGCCATGTTCTTTTTCAGCGGTTGATGCATCCGACAAAATACCGCGCCTCTTTCGAAGAATTACGCGGCTGGATGGATATGTATGCGGATCATCCGCGCGCAGACAAGGTTTACAAACTGGCGCTGGCCCGCATGCCTGCCGATTACAAAGGCCATATTCCGCGCCCGCAAAACAGCATCAAACACCGTCCGTTTCTTGATATTCTGATTGAACGCGACAACTCTTATATCTCGTACAAACACTACACAACCGCCGACAAACGACGCATTGCCACATTACAACGTGACATTAACCGCCTGTTGTCACGCGGCGCACCGACACGGGCATACAAAATTCTGACAGAACACGACAGAATTACACCGCTTGATCCTGTCGAATTTGATGAACTGCAAGCCTTGATCGCGCGCAGTTATATGATCGCAGGAAAATATCGTGATGCCCGTAAACTGGCGTCAAAAAGCGCGCTGCGTTCCGGCAACAAAGTGCCGATCGCCGGATGGGTCGGCGGTCTGGTTGCATGGCGGCAACATGATTACAAACTGGCCTCCGCCCTGTTCGAATTAACAGCCACATCACCATACACATCGTCATGGACAAAAGCCGCCGGTGCTTATTGGGCATCACGCGCCCATCTGCGCGCAGACAATGTCCGCGACGTTTCCAAATGGCTGAAAGTCGCGGCCGAACAGCCACGCACATTTTACGGCCTGATCGCAACGCGGGCACTGGGGTATGATTTTGATTTCAACTGGAATGTGCCAGCCTTCACACAAGAACATGCCGCACAGCTCAGCCGTAACAAGGCCGGATCACGTGCAATGGCACTGGCCGCCGCCGGACAATATCATCTGGCCGAAGCCGAACTGCGCCAGATTGATCCGAAAAATAATACAAAACTGGAAGAAGCTCTGCTCTCTTACGCGGCGCAGGCAAGTCTGCCGTCTTTCTCAATGCGTCTGGCGGAATCCACCCCGCACCCGAATGGCGGCGTCTTTGATGCGGCATTTTATCCGCTGAGCCCCTGGCGGCCACAAAGCGGTTATAAAGTGGACCGCGCCCTGATCAATGCACTGATCCGCCAAGAATCCCGCTTCGATCCTTATGCCGAAAACGGCCGCAGTGGCGCAACCGGCTTGATGCAACTGATGCCGCAAACCGCAAAATATGTGGCAAAACATGCCAGCTATAACGGCATCACCGACCGCTTTACATTGCGCGATCCGCAAGTCAATCTGGATATCGGGCAACATTATATCGAAACATTGATGGGGCAACGCGCCATTGATTCCGAACTATTTTCTCTCGCGATCGCTTATAATGCCGGTCCCGGCAACTTACGCCGCTGGAAACGCCAGTTCGCGGATATGAACAAAGATCCGCTTTTATTCATTGAAAGCATCCCGATGAGTGAAACCCGCGCCTTTGTCGAACGCGTCATGGCCAATTACTGGATTTACCGTATTCGCCTGTCCCAGCCGACCCCGTCACTGGATTCCGTGGCAAAAGGCGGATGGGCGCAGTATGTGAAACTTGATAATGTACGCGAAGCGGCCGTTCCCGAAACAAAGCCATATGACGATAAAACAGGCCGGAACAGCTACGCGAAAATCAGCAGCCGCTAAAATCTATTTATCACCGCCACAAAGCGCAAAGACCTCTTGCCTGACCGCAGAATAATTCTTATGATGCTCGTTCACTTTTAAACAGCGATCATAAGGGTTTGGAATCATGAAGACAGTTAACGATATCCGCACATCATTTCTTGATTATTTTGCAGATCAAGACCACGAAGTTGTGCAATCCGCGCCACTCATTCCGCATAATGACCCGACATTGATGTTTGTAAATTCGGGCATGGTTCCCTTTAAAAACCTGTTCACGGGCAAAGAAACCCGCCCGTATCAACGCGCGACAACCGCACAGAAATGCGTGCGCGCAGGCGGGAAACATAACGACCTTGAAAATGTCGGCTATACGGCACGCCACCATACATTTTTCGAAATGCTCGGCAACTTCTCGTTCGGTGATTATTTCAAGGAACAAGCCATTGCACATGCATGGCACGTCGTAACCAAAACCTTCGGATTGCCTGCGGAAAAACTGCTGGTTACAATTTACCACGAAGATGACGAAGCCGCGGCCCTCTGGAAAAAGATTGCAGGCCTGTCCGATGACCGCATCATCCGTATCTCAACAATGGATAACTTCTGGATGATGGGCGACACAGGCCCGTGCGGTCCCTGTTCGGAAATTTTCTATGACCACGGCGAAGATATTCCCGGCGGCCCGCCCGGCAGCCCCGACGAAGACGGAGATCGCTTCATCGAAATCTGGAATCTTGTTTTCATGCAATATGAACAACATGAAGACGGCAGCCGGACAAACCTGCCGAAACCGTCCATCGATACGGGTATGGGGCTGGAACGTGTGTCCGCTATTCTGCAGGGCAAGCATGACAATTATGATATTGATCTGCTGAGAAAAATTATCGAGCACAGTGCCGACCTGACCGGCGTAAGCCCTGACGGATCGCAAGCTGCATCGCACCGCGTGATTGCAGACCATTTGCGTGCCAGTGCCTTTTTGATTGCCGATGGCGTCATGCCGTCAAACGAAGGGCGCGGTTATGTCCTGCGCCGTATCATGCGTCGCGGCATGCGCCACGCACATCTGCTGGGCGCGCAAGACCCGATGATGTATAAATTGCTGCCGACCCTGTCCGGTTTGATGAGCGAAGCATATCCGGAGCTCCGCCGTGCGGACAAGCTGATCACGGAAACACTGAAAACCGAAGAAACACGCTTTAAGAAAACACTTGATCGCGGCCTGAAACTGCTTGCCGAAGAAACAGATAAACTGTCATCCGGGCAGGCTCTGTCAGGCGATGTCGCTTTCAAACTTTACGATACATATGGTTTCCCGATTGATCTGACACAAGATGCATTGCGCGCACAAAGCATTGATGTCGATCTGGAAGGCTTTGAAACCGCGATGGAAAAACAGCGCGCCGAAGCGCGCAAGAACTGGTCAGGCTCCGGTGAAGCGGCAACGGAAAAGGTCTGGTTCGATATTCTTGACCAGAACGGACCGACGGAATTTCTCGGCTATGGCGCAACCGAAGCCGAAGCGCAGATTGTCAGCATCATCAAAGACGGACAATGTGTCGATAAAGCCAAAGATGGTGATGACGTCACAATCCTGACAAACCAGACACCCTTTTACGCCGAATCCGGCGGACAAGTCGGTGACAGCGGTGTTCTGACGACAGAAGATGGATGCAAAGCCGTTATTACCGACACGAAAAAGCCACTCGGGAAACTGTGGGCGCATAAAGCAACCATTGAAACAGGCCATGTTGCAACGGGTGATACCGTCAAACTGAACGTTGATGAAAACCGCCGCAGTGCGATCTGCGCAAACCATTCGGCCACACATTTGCTGCACAAAGCATTACAGGATGTGCTGGGCGATCATGTGGCACAGAAAGGCTCTTTGCAAGATGACCGCCGCACACGTTTTGATATTTCGCACCCGCACGCCATCACGGCCGAGGAAATGCAGAAAATCGAAACCATCGTGAACAACGAAATTCGTGCAAACACCGCGGTTTCAACAAATATCATGGCCATTGATGACGCAATGGAAACAGGCGCAATGGCCTTGTTCGGTGAAAAATATGACGATGAAGTCCGCGTTGTATCAATGGGCACACATGACGGCAACAAAGCATTTTCCGTCGAGCTGTGCGGCGGTACGCACGTGGACCGCACGGGCGATATCGGCTTATTCCACATCGTTGCGGAAAGCGCCGTATCATCCGGTGTACGCCGCGTCGAAGCCATCACAGGACAAAATGCGATCACCTATTACGAAGATCAGGACCGTTTGCTTGGCGACATTGCCGATACGCTAAAAACAAGCAAAGGCGATCTGAAAAACCGGATTGAGTCACTGGTCAGTGAACGCAAGAAAATGGAAGCGGAAATTTCAGACCTGCGCAAAAAACTGGCAACAGGCGGCGCGTCGTCAGGCAATGACGTCAAGGAGATCAACGGCCTTAAATTTGCAGCGCGCGTTCTGGAAAACGTACCGGCCAAAGACTTAAAACCAATGGCAGACGACCTGAAGGCACAAATCGGGTCCGGCGTAATTACGCTGATTGCGACAAATGACGGCAAAGCCTCTATCGTTGTTGCAGTCACCGATGATCTGACAGCACAAATCAATGCTGTTGATCTGGTCCGCACAGGATCGGAAGCGCTTGGCGGGTCAGGCGGCGGCGGACGCCCCGATATGGCACAAGCCGGTGGCCCGAATGCCGATGCGGCCAATGATGCTGTTTCCGCGATCGAAAAAAAGCTGGGCGCATAATGATTGCGGGAATGTGATTTTGCTGTTGCACTCCGACGTTAAACACTTTATAACGCCCACAAATATTAACCGATGACATAACGGAGTATCGAATGGCACTGGAGAGAACATTATCAATTATCAAGCCTGACGCAACAAAGCGTAACCTGACAGGTGCGATCAACCAAAAAATCGAAGATGCAGGTCTGCGCATTGTTGCACAGAAAAGACTGCAACTGACAGAAGAACAAGCACAGAAATTCTACGACGTACACAAAGAACGCCCGTTCTTTGGTGAGTTGGTTGAATTCATGATTTCAGGTCCGGTTGTCGTTCAAATTCTGGAAGCAGACGACGCTGTTGCAAAATACCGCGAAGTCATGGGCGCAACAAACCCGGCAGACGCAGCCGAAGGCACGATCCGTGCCGAATTCGCAGAAAGCATTGGCGCAAACTCCGTTCACGGATCAGACAGTGCGGAAAATGCTGCGATTGAAACAGCCTTCTTCTTTAGCGGGATTGAAATCACAGAATAAGCGAAAAACGACAACGCGGCGTTATATCGCATATACACGCGCTGTACTACGCATTCAAAAATGGCTGTCAGGATGTTTCATCTTGCAGCCATTTTTCTATGGCCGCTTTTGTTTCATCAATGACGGATTTGATTTTATCGACCATCGCCGGATAGTCTTTCGGATCGCCGTCACCCTTCAACGCGTTTTCAATATCTTTGGTATAAGACTGTATCGCATTCATACCGAAATTCCCGGCCATGCCGCGCAGTTCATGCAAGCGGCTACGGAAATCCTCCATATTACCGGCCTGCAAATGCTTTTCTGCCTGCGCGAGCGAATCCTGCGTTTGCGTGAAAACGCTTTCAATCAATTCTTCCAGATCACTCAACGGGATATTGCTTTTCAAATCTTTCAGAACCGCAACATTCAATGTTTTAACATCTTGTTCTTCTGTGTCTGCAGCATTCTCTTCCGCACCGGAAGCGGATTGCTTAACCACCATATCATTCATTGCGCCGCCCATCTTACTGTCATCCGCGATTTGTGACGACGCAGCCGGTGAAGATTGCGGACGGGGTTGTGATGTCTCCTGCGGCGGTGCATCTTGCGGCGGCACAGGCACATAAGGCTCCTGCGCGCCTGCCTCTTGGGGTGGCACAGGAACGTATGGCTTTTGCTCTTCACGCTGTACTCCGCCGGTGTTTGGCGGCGTTGATGTTTGCTGTGAATTTTCCGCAGACGCAGGGGCAGAAGACGTCGAGATTGATGTGTGGGGTGATGCTGGAGTCGATGTTGAGGTCGTTTTTGACATCCCTGCGCCACCACCTGCAGCATCGCCACCTGTTTGATTTTCATCCCTACCATCACCGCTCTTATCGTCTTCATTATTCTTGTCATCCGCCTGATCTTCTTCAACATCAATCGGGCCGCCAAGCTCAACAGGCACACTCAGGTCACCTTCAACAATTTTTGCAATCACCTTCTTCAAACGGAACGGGTCAAGCGGCTTTTGCAGCGCTTCGTTCATGTTGGCCGCATAATAGGAATCAATATCCTTTTGATCAACATTGGCTGTCAGCGCAATAATCGGCACAGACGCTTTATCTGTATCCGGCAAATTACGGATCATGCGCGTGGCCTTGACACCGCCCATACCGGGCATTTCAATATCCATCAGGATAATATCGTATTTCTTCTCTTCCAGCTTCTCCAGCGCTTCTTCACCAGACATCGCCTGATCAGGATCATACCCAAGACGACTCACCAGCTCTTTGAAAAGCTTTTGGTTGATCTGGTTATCTTCGACAATCATCAGGTTCAGCTCATCAGGGTCTTTGGATGACAAGTCCTGCACCCCCTGTTTGTTTTTGGACGCGCCCGCATCTTGTTGCGCGCTGTCACTATCTCCGTCTTCATCGCCCTTCTCAGATGGAGGTGTCAGTGCTTTATCCTCTTCATCAAACAGGCCGGTTGATGTTTGTTCCGAGCGTCCCTCTTTCACATTCAGCGTAAAGAAGAACTTACTGCCATGCCCTTCTGTACTATCGACACCGATTTCACTGCCCATTGCTTCGATCAAGAGCTTACAAATCACAAGCCCGAGGCCTGAGCCGCCATATTGGCGCGTAATCCCGCGGTTCGCCTGCACAAACGGACTGAATAATTTATCCTGCGCTTCTTTTGAAATGCCGATGCCGGAATCTTCGATCATGAAACTGATGAAATGCGCTTCCGGATTCGAAGCCCGTTTCAACGGGTCTTTTGCAATTGTGACCGTCACATCACCATCATCGGTAAATTTGATGGCATTGCCGACAAGGTTCAGCAAAATCTGCCGCAGACGCACGGGATCACCGATAATAAATTGCGGCACATCTTTGGCGATCGACAAGCTCAGGCTGACATTCTTACTCTCGGCATGACCTGACATTAATGTCGTCACCCCGTTGGCCAGACGGTGCAAATCGAAATCAATATAATCAAGATCAAGACGGCCGCTTTCAATTTTCTCGAAATCAAGAATATCATTCAAAAGCGCCAACATCGCATCACTGGAATCTTTGATCGTCTGGGCGTAATCATGCTGTTCTTTTGTCAATTTGGAATCCAGCAACAATCGCACCATACCCATGATACCTGTCATCGGTGTTCTGATTTCATGGCTCACGATAGCAAGGAATGCCGACTTCGCACTGTTGGCACGGTCTGCTTCGTCAATGGCTTCTTGCATCTCATCGGCACGGATTTTTTCCTGCTGCTTCAGATCTTCCATCTTCTGGCGCTCATCTTCGATCTGTTCACGCAATGCCTGCGCTTCGTTACCGTCTTTATTTTTATACCGATGCACCAGACGCTTTAACTCATGTTCGCGGTTTGCAATTTGCACGGTTTGCAAACGCCGCAATACGATGTCTTTGCGGATCAACAAATATAAAACCGTACAAACCTGAGCCGCACTTAAAAGCCAGTAAGCCTGCGTCAAAATCGGATAAGGCGGCAACGTCCCCAACGTACTCAGATAACTGGAAATAAACCCGAACAGGACCAACAGCCACGTCACCGCATAAGCGGTACTGCCAATCAAATCATCATGCGTCCAGAACATGGCCATCAATGTCATGGCCAGCATCATGCAAAGCGGCAAGAAATAACCGCACAACAAGAAAAAGACACCACTGGCCGGCGATGTGATCACGACCAGCAACGACATTATCGTGAGGAGTACCAGCGCACTTAACACAGCCTTATAGCCGCGCAAGCGCCGGATACTTTCATAAAGCCCTGTGGTCATGAGCAACCCGAGCAATGCCACAAAACACATAATAACGGCCGGAACATTGGCATAAACTTCTGCCGATGCGACAACGATATAATCCATCAATGCCAGGAAGAAACTGTTCAAAACCGCATAGCAGAACACAGCAATCGCTGTGTAAGAACGCCGCAAGATAAAAATGCCGAGCGAAAACCCCGCGCTTAAGAACAACAGCGTGTACAATATGATTTTCAGATCAAAAGAAATAATGTTCTTGTCATTATAATATTCGAACGACTGGATCGACGGCGCAAAACGGAACGGCACCGCCTGATGCGATTCAATGTAAAGAACAATGCGCCGCTCTTCCCCTTTGCGGATCTGGATCGGCACAGGCTCATTACCGATATCGGTCATCATCGACATCGAATACGCCAGCGCGCTGACATTATTATAACGGTACATATTGTTCGATAAGACGATGATCTTGGCTTGGTGAAGAAAACCCATCCGCTCGGAAAACGCTTCCCCCAAAGAAAAGAGCCATAAATCATTATCGGAATAGTTCTTTACCGGAAAGACATACCAATAGGCAATGCCGTCACCGGCGATCGACAGCGTCTTTGAACCCTGTTCATAATTGTAATTATTAACGCTCAGCTCATCCACGACAGACCGGAAGGTGTGTTTGTTCTGCCAGTCTTTAATCACATAGGTATGCGGCACCAGCGGATAAACAAGGTTGCTGTCCTGCATATGCAGGGTCTGGAGAACAGAGCCCTGCGCCAAAGCCGGTGCAGGGTGTATCACAAACAAACATATAATAAACAGCAAAGTTGCTAAAGATGTCTTCGCCGCATTGCTTAAAATCATTCGGTGAACTTATAGAAAAAGAATTGCCAATAACACGAGAACGGCAATGGTCGAAATAAGACTCCATTTCATCAGGACCGTGAAATTAGACCACGTTTCCTGTGCATCTGAGATTTCCGCCTTTGTAACTTTTGCTTTCTGACCAGCCATCTTCGTACCTCGTAACTGTAATTGTATAATAATGAAGGTATATTATTAATTTCTGTATAATATACCACAGAATAATGCCTTAAAAGCCTTAATTATCAAGAAGCTGCGATTAACCTAATGGCTTCTGGATAAGCAATATGTTCTTCGGGCAGCACCCGCTCCGCAAGGCTGTCCGCATCATCATCCGGCAGGATCGGCACCACGCGCTGTAAAATCACATCGCCGCCATCGACTTCCGGCGTTACATAATGCACCGAACACCCGCCCTGATCGCGTCCATCATCAATCGCGCGCTGATGGGTATCAAGCCCTTTATAATCCGGCAACAAAGACGGATGAATATTGATGATGCTGTTCGCCGGCCAGCGCGCAATAAAATCAGCGCTCAGAATACGCATGAAACCGGCAAGACAGATCAGGTCAATATCATAATCCTGTAACGCATCATATATCGCGTTTTCGAACGCGGCCTTGCCGTGAAATGATTTATGATCGACGACCACACACGCCAGACCGTTTTCTTTTGCAAAATCGAGCCCTGCCGCATCCGGATTATTTGACACGACCACAGAAACCTCGGCCGGAAAATCCGCCTCGGCACAGGCCTGCACGATGGAGCGCATATTGCTGCCGCGCCCTGATATAAAAACGGCTAATTTCAGTTTTTTCATCATATTCCCATTTCCGGCACGCTATCTACGTACATGCCAAACGACGGCCGCAGCCCCATCAATCCCATGCATCCGCGTTTTTCAATCTGACAGACGCCCCGTCATCGGCTTTGGTCACGCGGCCGATTGTATAAACATCTTCACCGGCATCCTGCAAAGCGGATACAATCTGCGGCGCAGATTGCCCATCCACCGCCAGAACCATGCCGATGCCGCAATTAAATGTGGCCGTTAAATCATCAAAAGACAAATCACCAGCATCGCGCAACCACGCAAACACAGGTGGTAAATTCCATTGCGACACATCAATCTCGGCGCATAATCCATCACCCAACATACGCGGCATATTTTCAGGATACCCGCCGCCGGTAATATGCGACATGCCGTGAATGGCCGCACGGCCGTCTTCATCCTTGATCGCAAGCGCCTGCAACAGCGGCTTCACATAGATACGAGTCGGTGTCAGCAAAGCTTGCGCAAAGGAAAGTGACGGATCAAACGGCGTTTTTTCATGCAAGTCCGTAATATTATTCTGCTTCAAAATGTAACGGACCAAGCTAAATCCGTTGGAATGAATACCGCTTGAGGCAAGACCGATTAAAACGTCTCCATCGCGAATATCACTTTGACCGTTTACAATCCCGTTACGTTCGACAGCGCCCACCGAAAAACCGGCCAGATCATAATCACCATCGCCGTACATGCCCGGCATTTCTGCCGTTTCGCCGCCGATCAACGCGCACCCTGCCATTTCGCATCCTTTGGCAATACCGGCAATAACCGTTTCGGCATGCGCCGGATCAAGCTGCCCTGTTGCAAAATAATCAAGAAAGAAGAACGGCTCTGCCCCTTGCACCACCAGATCATTGACACACATCGCGACCAGATCAATACCGACATAATCATGAATACCCGTATCAATCGCCAGACGTAATTTTGTGCCAACCCCGTCCGTTGCCGACACCAGCACAGGGTCATCATACCCCGTTTCTTTCATATCAAACAGCGCGCCAAAACCACCAAGACCTTGCATCACCCCCGGACGCACAGTCTTTTTGACATGGGTTTTAATACGATCGACAACCTCTATACCGGCTTCCGTATCAACACCTGATTTTTTATACGCACTATCTTTCATATTAAATCCTGATATAAGTTCTAAATTGGAGCTTGCTCTTGGTCGTTTCAATCTGCCATTATACGGTGATATTTCAACAGACAAAGCAACACTGGAAGATGTTTTATAAAATGCGCGAACACTTTACCATTCTTTTTTGTCGCCGCACGGCTTTTTTTACCATGATTATGCTGGCCGTGTCGATGATGCAGATCGCGACAACCTCGGCATCGTCACTGAACAAAGATAACATCTTCACCGTCAAAGACATTGAAGTTGACGTGCGCGCCTCCAGCGCCAGTCAAGCCCGCGATCAGGCTTTTCAAAAGGCCCAGCGTATCGCATTTGAACGGTTAATCGACCGCATTCTGACGGCCGATGAAAAATCGCAAATGCCAATACCCGAAGACGAGATGGTTGCAAGCTTTGTCAATGATTTCGAGATTACCCGCGAACGTGTGTCCAGCGTGCGCTATATCGGCACCTATACGTTCCGCTTCAAAAAAGAAGCCGTCAGCGATTATCTGGACAGCTATAACATGTCCTATACCGATGTCGGCAGCAAAGCGATACTGGTTTTGCCCTATCTGCAAACGGGAACAGATACCGTTCTGTGGGGGGATGCAAACCTTTGGTTGCAGGCATGGAATAAATCATCCGGCCACAATGCCCTTGTACCGACCGTATCGCCCATCGGCGACCTGCAGGATATCAGCGATATCGGCTATGCAAACGGTTTTGACATCGCGCCGGACGCACTGGAAAACATGCTGTCCCGCTACAATGCCGGCGATGCCGTCATGGCACTGGCCCTGATCAATAAAAACAATCCGGCACTCGGCACAACACCGGATAATATTTCGACCCTGACAATTATGCTGTACAGTTATAACAACACGAACCCACAGCTGATTAACCGCCTTGTCGTCACCAATGATGATATCCGCAGCAATGAAACATTGTTCGACAGTGCGGTCCGTAAAACACGCCAAGCCTTGCAGGATAACTGGAAAAAGCAAACATCAATTAACGCACAAGCCAACAACAATCTGAATGTCCGCGTCAGGTTTAACTCGATGGGCGAATGGATTGAAACCCAGCGCACCTTGCGCAGCGTGCAGGGAATCGAAGAACTGAATGTCGTCTCGCTTTCATCCGGTGCAGCCAACATCAATATTATCTTCAGCGGCACAGAACGCCGTCTGCGTCTGGCACTGGCACAAGCCGATATTATTCTGTCACAGCCACGCCTTGATTTTAATAATGTGTACGGCAATCAACAGCAAGGATCACCGCTGGTTTACGATCTTTATCTCAATAAATACCGTCCGCAAAACCAATCATCCCGTCAGCCGTCAAGCAACCGTCCCGCGCAACAACCGCCGGCACAAAACACAGGCGGACATGTTGTTCCGACCTATTAAAAGGCCAACATCAATCAGGCATAAATCAAGCATCAATAACGCGATCATAAAGAGTATTGTAGAATGAGTAACGCAGTCACAGCACAACAAAATAAATTCAATCCGCACCTTTTGTTCTGGTGCGTATTCCTTGCGGCAATCATGGTGTTTATCGGCATTTTCAAGGCCGTTTTGTTGCCGTTCGTGTTGGGGATTGCCGTTGCCTATCTGCTTGATCCGGTGGTCGAAAAAATCACCTGCAAATATTTGCCGCGATGGGCGGCGTCCGCGCTTATTCTGCTGGTCTTTTACGTGAGCTTCACCGTCGCGTTACTGCTGGCCTTACCACACATCGCCACCGAAGCAAAAGCACTGGCACAAAACATACCGAACTATCTCGACCATGTCTGGGGTTATATCAAAGACAAGCAAAATACCTATCTGTCTTTCATTGACGAAGACGCCATCGCGCAGTTGAAACAAGCCGCCGAGAAAAACAGCGCACAGATTCTGAAGGTCGGCAGCAATCTTTTCACACATGTGATTAACGGCGGATCAGCCATTATAAATCTGGCCTCCCTTTTCGTCCTCGCACCGATCATCTCTTTCTTTATGATGAAAGACTGGGACAACATGGTTGACTGGATCGACCGTCTTATTCCGCGCTCTTATTACAAGACCGTCAAACAGCTTCAATCAGACATCAACACTAAAATATCCGGCTTTGTGCGCGGCCAAATCCTGATCGCATTTACGCTCGGTCTGATTTATGCCTTTGCCCTCCTGATTGCGGGATTGAATTACGGCATCCTGATCGGGTTTGTGGCCGGTCTGCTGTCTATCATACCATTGCTGGGGTCTATCACAGGACTGATTATCAGCGTCGCCGTTGCCTGGTTCCAATCAGGTGACCTTATCTATATGGCCGTCATTGCGGCGATCTTTCTGGTTGGCCAATTCGTCGAAGGGAATATTCTGACGCCAAAATTCTTGGGCAAAAATGTCGGGATGCACCCGCTCTGGATTTTATTTTCAATCATGGCCGGCGCGCAATTATACGGCATTCTGGGCATGTTAATCGCTGTGCCGATTGCCGCATCGGCTGCGATCCTGATTAACTTTGCCCTGTCCGAATATCAGAAAAGTGCGTTTTTCAAACAAAACGCGTCACCGGAAACAGCGGGTTCAAAAACAGCCAAGAAGACAGCGGGCAAGACGACGCGCAAAAAGGCCGCAAACAAAAAGACAGCGACCAAGAAAGCCGCGTCAAAATCGACTACGAAGAAATCAACCACCAAGACAAAGAAATAAGCCAGAGAACATTTTATGCCTGCTTCGCAAAGTACACAGATGACGCTCGACCTCGGCCATCGCGTTGCAATGGGCAAGGAAGATTTCCTTGTATCACCCGCCAATCAGGATGCCGTGGCCTGGATTGACATGTGGCCGAAATGGCCTGCCCCTGCGCTGATTATACAAGGCCCCGCCGCCAGCGGAAAATCTCATCTCGCCGCCGTTTGGAAAGAAAAAAGCCGCGCCACTTTTGTCGCGCCGGAAGACCTCGGCCAATATGAAGCCGACGATATTGCCGCACGCGGACAACACTTGATTATCGATCATCTTGACCCGTGGATCGGTGACAGGCAAAGCGAAACAACCTTGTTTCACCTTTATAACATTTTAAAAGCGGAAAGCCGGTCAATGTTATTGACGATGCGCATGACACCGAAAACAGCTGATTTCGTAATTGCCGATCTGGCTTCCCGCTTGCGGGCGGCCCCCCTGGCCGCGATATCACCGCCGGATGACAGCCTGCTGGCCGCGGTCCTGATTAAGCTGTTCAATGATCGGCAAATTCAAATCGGGCATGATGTGCTGACTTATATCTTACCCCGTATGGACCGCTCGTTCGATGCGGCGTGCAACCTTGTCCGCGATGCGGACAAGCTAGCCCTTGCGGAAAAACGCGCCATTACAATTCCGCTTGTAAGAAAGCTACTTTAAAAACAGCTCCGACATCAGCAAACAGACGCGGCGGACATGATGGCATCACGGATACAAAACATCCCGCACGGTCATTGATCCCGGCTGTATGTCATTCCAGTTGCTTTCATCCGTTTGCAAGATCGTTAACGTTCCTGCCGGATACGCGTAACGCAAACCGTCATGAAGATCGACATCCGCAGGCCGCGCCAGAAAGTTTGCCAATTGATGGATGCCCGGATTATGCGCCACCAATAAAACATGACTCAGTTGATCATCATCTATAGACCGCACAATATGATATAACTGCCCCGCCGATGCCATATATATGTCATCCATATAACGCACAGGGCAATTCCGGTCCGTGATCAGCGGCTCTGCCGTTTGACGGGTTCGCATCGCCGTCGAACACAGCACCATATCCGGCACGTGTTCGTCATTCCCGACGACCGAAACAAGGTCCCGCGCCCGTTTTTGTCCGCTTTCCGTCAAAACACGGTCTTTATCCTGCTTGTTCAGGCCGGATTCTGTTTCTGCGTGCCTTAAGATATATAAAAATTTATTTTTCATATCAATGCGTTACCTTTTTTATTGCGACGCATTACATAATTTTGTTGCGCTGCGATTTTACAAAATGCCAGAATGCCGCCATCCACACTGTAAATGATAATAACGTGAGCCAGAGATATGAGCCAGACTTTATCGACGATGTTCAACATCAAAGCCCTGTTTATGGATGTTGACGGAACCGCTGTTCTCAGCGAAGAACGAAACAGAGAAGCCATTGAGCATGTCGCGGAACAAGGCGGACACACCATTCGCCCCGAAGACTGGGATTATCTGGCCGGTGCCGGTGATGAAGTCATCTGGGAAAAAATATGTCAGAAGAATCCGGACTTCATCCTCAGCTATCCGACTGCAGATGATTTCGAACAAGCCTGTGTCGCAGCCTACACCGCCCGCAAAGCAGAACTGAAGGTCAACGAGGCCGTCCGTGACATTGTACAACATTTCATTGGTAATAATGTCAGCGTTGCCGCCATTTCAAATTCCCTGAGTGATGTCGTCAAAGACAATCTGGAGATAACCGGATATGACACGGATTTACTGGACTTTATTTTAACCAAAACAGAAATACGGGATCTTGGCCTGCAAACAAAACCCGCGCCCGATCCATATCTGCACGGTTTAAAAATTCTGAATGAACAAAGACAAGAGCGCGGCCTTGATACCGTTGCGGTCAGTGAATGTCTTATTCTCGAAGACAGCCTGACGGGTGTGCGCGCCGCATTAAAAGCCGGCATGCGCGTGATCCATATTCGTGATGATAGCGGCCCGCTTCCCGAAGCCGAGCAAGAACGTTTGGAAAAGGCCCATGATGGCCAATATTACAGTTGCGATCTGAATACACTTCCCCTAGTCTGTCTGAGTTTGCTGCATGGGTTCAACTACAGGAAGAACAATCCTGAACCGATCCATGTGCCGCAAATGCAACCGAATTAAGGGGTATAACAAAAGGATTGTAACGTGCGCATAGGAATTGATCTGGGTGGAACCAAAACCGAAATCATTGCCCTGCATCAGGATAACGGCAAAGAACTTTACAGACAACGTGTTCCCACACCGAAAGGCGACTACAAAGCCACTGTCAAAAATATCGCGAAACTGGTCGATATGGCCCGTGATACTGTCGGCCAGAACGCAACGGTCGGCATCGGTATTCCCGGCACAGTTTCCAAAACAACCGGCCTTGTCAAAAATGCAAATTCCACATGGCTGAACGGGAATGCACTTGATAAAGACCTTGAGCAATTAATCAAAACACCTGTCCGCGTGCAAAATGACGCCAACTGCTTTGCTGTATCCGAAGCCAATGACGGCGCCGGCAAAGGACATGAAATTGTCTTCGGCGTAATTATCGGCACAGGCTGCGGTGCAGGAATTGCCATTAACGGCAAACCGGTATCAGGCTTGAACGGCATTGCCGGTGAATGGGGGCACAACCCGTTGCCATTGCCCAAAATTACAAACACGGACGAAGAAGACATCCTGAAATTTTTTGACGGTGATGTTGACCCGCAATCCGTCATTCACCCGATTTACGGCAAAAACGGCGTTCCGACATTCTTCAGCGAAGATGTGGCACAAGCCGAATATCCGGGACCGCAATGCTATTGCGGCAAACGCGGTTGTCTTGAAAAATGGATTTCCGGTCCGGGCTTCAAGGCCGATTACGAACGGGTAACCGGCGAAGAGCTATCAACACATGATATTATCGCAGCCGCTAACAAAGGCGAAGAACGTGCCTCAGCCGCGCTCGATCGCTATATTGACCGTCTTGCGCGCGGTCTGGCGTCTATCGTCAACGTGCTGGACCCCGACATTATCGTACTGGGCGGCGGCATGAGCAACGTCGATCAACTCTATAGCGGTGTGCCTGCCGTATGGGACAAATATGTGTTTTCCGATACGATCGAAACAAAAATCGCACCACCCAGACACGGCGATTCGTCCGGTGTGCGCGGCGCCGCATGGCTGTGGTAGTCAGTTATCCCATTATTTTACATAGGATTTCGCGCTGCAACATAGAATCTTATTGAAATTTAAACGATTTCTATCGGATAATGATCCCCGATAACTGCAGAAATAACGCGCGCGGCTGGAGGCAAAAAACCGATGCAACCGACAGTGAACCTTTCTCAGAAGGCACTTGATGCCTTGCCGGATCATTATTCCACTCCATCTTATAACAGAGATGACGTCAAAACAGGTGTTGTCCATTTCGGGCCGGGAAACTTTTTCCGCGCGCACCAAGCCGTTTACTTCGACAATTTGTTAAATCAGGGCGATTTACGCTGGGGCATTTCAGCGGTAAGCCTGCGGTCAAAAAACCTGCGCGACGCGCTGGCAGAACAGGATAATTATTACACGCTGGTCGAGCGCGCAAAAGAAGGTGAAAATGTCCGTGTCGTCGGATCAATCAAAGAAGTTCTGGTTGCCCATGAAGGTCCGGATCTGGTCCTGAACCGTCTGCGCAATCCGGACACAAAGCTTGTCACGCTCTGCGTGACGCAAAACGGTTACTATTATAACAATCAAACAAAGACGCTTGATTTCGACCATCCCGACATCGTCAGCTGTATGGAAGAAGAATCAGACCCTGTTTCCGCGGTCGGTTTTATTGTCACAGCCCTGAAAGAAAGAATGGATGCGGGCATGCCGCCATTCACCGTCATGTCATGCGATAATATTCCGGGGAACGGCAATGTGTTGCGTCAGGTCGTCGAGGCCTATGCCATGAGCGTTTCACAAGAGCTTTACGAGTGGATCTCGGACAATGTCGAATTCCCTGTCACAATGGTTGACCGGATTACACCGCGCACCACGGCAGAACATATTGATACATTGTCACAGCAACACGGCATTGACGATGCATGGCCGGTTTTCACCGAAACATTTGCACAATGGGTGATTGAAGATACATTTTGTAATGAAAAACCCGATCTCGAATCTGTCGGGGCGGAGTTGACCGAGAATGTTGCACCGTATGAGCTAACAAAAATCCGTATCCTGAACGGATCGCACATGGCACTTGGCCCGATCGGACATCTCAGCGGCCATGATTACGCCCATCAGGCCATGAACCAGCCGGAAATCAACACTTTTATCAACGGCTTTATCGATACGGTCATCACAACATTACCCAAAGACGCCGGCATTGATTTTGATGATTACAAATCATCTATTATTGACCGCTTGGTCAACCCGTATATGAAAGACGAATTAACGCGCCTTGCCCGAAACGGATCACAAAAAGTGCCTTCCCGTCTGATGCAACCGGCCCGTGAAGCTGTCGCCGTGGATGGAAACGCCGATTATCTGGCCTTTGCCGTGGCCGCATGGATCGAATACGCCAAAGGATATGACAGCAAAGGCGCCGAATTCGATATTAATGATGTTGAAGGCATCAATATGGGCTTGCAGGAACTGGCCAGACAGTCAGGCGCAAACCCGAGACCGCTTTTCGCGCTTCGCAAAATATTCGGCCACGAGCTTTCCAGCCACAAAGGATTCACGAATAAAGTCGAACAATATTTGCGTGACATCGTTGATAACGGCATGACAACAGCCTTGTCACATTTCAATGAAGAACAGCTTGACCCTTCGACCGAAAACGAGATATCGTCCGGCATAGACTTGAAGCAAACCTTTAGCCCCACGTGATTTCGCTATGACATTGACTCAAATGAAAGACACCTCGTCATCACTTTCTGTTAACGAGAATAATCTGGATGCCCTTTCCACCAGAATGCAGACACCGACATATGATCGCAGCGCCCTCGGCTCCGGTATCCTGCATATGAGCATCGGCGGTTTCCACCGCGCCCATCAGGCTTTTTATCTTGATGAACTGCTGTCATTGCAACCCGACAACTGGATGATCACAGGCGTTGGTTTATTGCCGCAAGACGAAACAAACTGTAACAATTTAAAAGAACAGGACAGCCTGTACACCGTCCTGCAACGTAGCAACACCGAAGATGCCGCCCGCATCATCGGTTCCATCAAAACCGTTATTCACGCACCGACCGAACAGGCCGCATGCATCGAAAAACTATGCAGCCCCGATATTCGCATCGTATCACTGACCATCACGGAAAAAGGATACATGTATAATGAGAAAAGCGAACTGGACCTGAGCCACCCGATCGTGCAGCACGATATTGCCAATCCGCAGACACCGCAATCCGCGCTCGGCTACCTGACACTGGCTTTAAAAACGCGCCGCGACAACGGAACGCCTGCCTTTACCATCATGTCGTGTGATAACCTGCCCGGCAATGGTGACCTGACCAAGAAAATTCTGCTCAGCTTCATCGCGGAATGTGACGCCGATCTTTGCCGCTGGGTCGAGGACAATGTCAGCTTTCCCAACGCAATGGTTGACCGCATCACCCCCGTGACAACAGATAAAATCATTTCCACGATTGCTGAAAATTACGGCGTTGATGATAAATGGCCCGTGATTTGTGAAGATTATATTCAATGGGTGCTGGAAGATAAATTCGTCAACGGACGTCCCGCATTCGAAGATGTCGGCGTTCAAATGGTTGACGATGTCGAACCGTATGAAAAAATGAAAGTCCGTTTGCTGAACGGATCGCACTCCGCGCTTTCCTATTTATCTTACCTGATGGGGTATCGTGATGTTGACCTTGCAATGGCTGATCCGCTGATCCGTGAATTCGTCAAAAAATATATGGACGAAGACATTACGGATTCCGTACCGGACGTGCCGGGCATTGATCTGGAATCCTACAAAGATATTCTCATCGAACGTTTTTCAAACAAGGCCGTGCGTGACCAGATTCAACGTCTGGCCGAAGACGGATCACAGAAAATTCCGAACGCCATTGTGCCGTGCGCAATTCATCAAATCGAACAGGGCGGTTCCATCAAACATATCGCCCTTGCCATCGCATGTTGGTACAAATATCTGACCGGCGTTGACGAAGAATTGCAGCCAATTGAAATCAAAGACCCGATGGCCGATGAAATTTGCGCCATTGCAAAATCAACCCCGAACGATCCCGCGCGCTTTTTGCAGATCGAAAGAATATTCGGCAAATTATCGCACGATGCCACCTTCATCAACGCCGTTCAAAGCGCGCTGAATGACATTAACGAAGATGGCGTTAAGGTTACATTGCAGCGCACCTTAAAATAAAACGAACCATTCGCAATAAGCCTGCGTTAGCATCTTGAATTATCAATTTCGCTTTGATAAAAGATTCTAACGGAAGGGTATTACTCATGACAGAATGCGAATGGTGGCGTGGCTGCGTCATATATCAAATTTATCCACGCAGCTTCTGCGACGCGAACGCAGACGGTATCGGTGATTTACGCGGTATCATCTCGCGCCTTGATCATATTGCATCGCTTGGTGTTGATGCCATCTGGATATCCCCGTTCTTCAAATCCCCCATGAAAGATTTCGGCTATGACGTATCGGATTATTGTCAGGTCGATCCGCTGTTCGGGTCATTGGAAGATTTTCAAGAATTACTGACCTATGCCCATAATCATGGCATCAAAGTTCTGATTGATCAGGTCTGGTCACACACATCCGACCAACATCAATGGTTTTTGGAAAGCCGTATCAATAAAACAAACCAAAAGGCAGACTGGTATGTCTGGGCCGATCCCAAAGAAGACGGCTCTGCCCCGAATAACTGGCTGTCTTATTTCGGCGGTCCGGCATGGTCATGGGACTCGCGCCGTGAACAATATTACCTGCACCACTTCCTGAAAGAACAGCCAACGCTGAACCTCTGGAACCCCGAGGTCCGCGAAGCCGTCAAACAGGTTGCCGCGTTCTGGCTTGATCTGGGCGTGGACGGATTCCGTCTTGATGTCGCCCATGCCTATTTATCCGATCCGCAGCTGCGCGATAATCCCGCCCGCAAAGAAGGCGATCCGCCAGCATCGGATATCCCCGCATCAAACCCGATGTCTTATCAGCGCCGTAAATACAGTATGGGCATTGATGACAATCTGGAGTGGATCGAAGAATTGCGCGCCCACGTCAATCAGTGGCCTGAGCGATGCTTGCTGGCCGAAGCCGGCGGAGATCATTCGGAAAAAGTGGCCGCCAGCTATGTCCAGACCGGAAAGCGCTTCCATCTGGCTTATTCATTCGGTCTTGTTGGATCGGAAATGACCAAAGACGACACCACGCAGGCCATCCGCACAATCGAAGATGTGCTGGAAGATGGCTGGATTTGCTGGTCCACCAGCAACCACGATTTCAAACGCTCCATCAGTCGCGTCAATCCGCATTATCACGATACAGATGACATTGCCCGCTACATCATGGCACTTGGCCTGACATTGCGCGGTTCTTTTTGTATTTATCAAGGTGAAGAACTCGGTCTGGTACAAGGCGAGATCGCTTTTCAGGATCTGGTCGATCCGTATGATATTATGCTCTATCCCGAACATGTCGGCCGTGACGGCTGCCGCACCCCTATTCCGTGGATGCAGAACGCGCCGCATGCCGGTTTTTCAACCACGCTTGAAAAAACATGGCTGCCCATTTGTGATCCGCATTTGCGTCTGGCCGTGGACACACAGAACGAAGATGAAGACTCCGTCCTGAATTTCTACAGAGCGTTTTTGAAATGGCGTAAAGATAATCCTGCGGTGATGTATGGTGATTTCACATTGATCGACACCGACAATGATATCCTGGCCTATACCCGCAAGCATGGTGATGATGAAATTCTGTGCCTGATGAACACGGATATGTTTGCACAAAGCTTCGTGCTGGAAAATGAACTCTCATCATTCACGGCGCTCGACCCGATCAGCTATGGCACGGAAAAAGATGGCGAGATCATCTCGTTCCAGCCATATGGTTATGCATTTTTGAAAAAAGCCGCCTAACTAAAGACACGCACGCTCAAAAACGTGCGCGAGAGCCGTGTGACAATCAATCATCAAGGCGGCTGGCCTGAATATGCCCATTATCAAGGCCGAGGGCAATGCGGCCATGCTTCAGATCAAGCGCATCTTTGCCGAACACCTCATAACGCCAGCCTTTCAGCGCCGCAATATCGGCATCATCACGCATGGCCAGTTCCTGCAGATCAGATGAGGACGCAATCAGCTTTGCCGCAACATCGCTTTCGGCCGATTTGATCCGCAACAGCATCTTCAACATCTCCAGAACCGGTTTTAATTCCTGCGGCATTTTTTCCTTCTTCTGGGGAACAGGACACTGCGATTTTGGACTCTCATTTGCCTCTGCAATTGCTTTTAGCAGCGCTTCGCCCTGCGCACTCTGGCTAATATCCGGCGGCATGTTCCGTACTTTTTTCAGATCAGCAACACTGGATGGCGGATGGATCGCCATATCGGCCAGCGCATCATCACGGATCACACGATTGCGCGGCACGTTCCGGCGCTGCGCCTCGGTTTCCCGCCATGCGGCAACCGCTTGCAACACACAATAAACGCGGGGCTTTTGTGAACGCACCTTGATACGCTCCCATGAGTCTGCCGGATTATTCTGATATGTCTCGGGGCTGGTCAGCACATCCATTTCCTGTTTGACCCAATCTGTACGTCCTGTTTTTTCGAGCGTCTCATTCAGATACAGATAAGCATCCCGCAAATATGTCACATCATCCAGCGCATAACGCAGCTGTTTATCCGATAACGGGCGGCGCGACCAATCCGTAAATTGCGGCCCCTTATCAAGCACCGTATTGCAAATATCGGACACCAGATTGTGATAACCGATTTGCTCGCCGTACCCGCAAACCATTGCCGCCACTTGCGTATCAAAAATCGGGCGTGGCAGACTTTTCATCTCATAATAGAAAATCTCCATATCCTGCCGTGCGGCATGGAATATTTTCAGCACATCTTCATTGGCCATCAACGCCCAGAAGGCCGACAGATCAATCCCCTTTGCCAGCGGATCAATCGCGGCAGGCGAGCCATGCGGCGGCGCAACCTGAATCAGGCATAATTTGGGATAATAGGTCCGGTCCCGCAAGAATTCCGTATCAACCGTGATATAGGCTTCTTTTGAAAGTGTATCACAAAGCGCCGTCAGCGCGTGAGTATCCGTAATAATTGTCATGTTTTTTGTCATCGTGAGGCTTTTATTACGCTTTTATGACGTTTATGCCAAGAGATTCTTGACGAATGCCCCAAAAAAATGTCTTGTAAGCACCAGAATAAGTGCAAAGTAACAAAGGAATTAAAAATATGCATCCTTATCGTACACATACATGCGGCGAATTGAACAAAAGCCATGTTGACGAAACCGTCCGCTTGTCGGGCTGGATTCACCGCGTCCGCGATCATGGCGGCGTTTTGTTTATCGACCTGCGTGATACATTCGGTATGACACAATGCGTTGTTGACGAAGACAGCCCGCTGATCAACGAAATTGACCGCTGGCGCAACGAGTCTGTGATTACCCTGACAGGTAAAGTCCGCAACCGTGCCGAAGGCACACAAAACGATAAGCTAGGCACCGGTGATATCGAGGTGTATATCGACACGGCAGAAATGCAATCCGCAGCCGATGTTATTCCGTTTCAGGTTGCCGAAGATGACGGCACGGGCGAAGATATCCGCCTGCGTTACCGCTATCTTGATCTGCGCCGCCAGAATATGCAGCGTAAGATCCGTCTGCGGAACGACGTAATCCGCGCAATGCGTGAAAATATGTATGATAAGGATTTCCAAGAATTCCAGACACCGATCCTGACAGCCAGCTCCCCCGAAGGGGCGCGCGATTATCTGGTGCCTTCACGCCTGCACCCGGGCAAATTTTATGCGTTGCCGCAAGCGCCGCAGCAATTCAAACAGCTGTTGATGATGTCCGGCTTTGATAAATATTTCCAGATTGCCCCCTGCTTCCGTGACGAAGACGGGCGTGCTGACCGTCTGGCTGAATTTTATCAGCTTGATGTCGAGATGAGCTTTGTCACACAAGACGAAGTATTCGCCGCCATCCAGCCTGTCATTGAAAATATCTTCGAAAAATTCTCTGACTTCACCGGTACCAAGCGCAAAGTCGAATGGTTGCCATCATTGCCATACAAGGAGGCGATGCTGAAATACGGTTCTGATAAACCGGATTTGCGTAATCCGCTGGAAATTGTTGATGTAACAGATGTGTTCGCCCGCGATGATGTTGAATTCAAAGCGTTCAAAGGCGTGATTGCAAAAGGCGGCGTTGTCCGCGCAATCCGCGCACCGCAAGTTTCAGACCAGCCGCGCAGCTTCTTTGACAAGCTGAATAGCTGGGCACAAGGACAAGGCGCACCGGGACTCGGCTATGTGTTGTTTGATAGCGGCGAAGGCAAAGGTCCGATCGCCAAATTCATTCCCGATGCCGCCCAGCAAGCCCTGCGCGAAACAGCAGGTCTTGAAGACGGCGATGCAATCTTCTTCGTCTGTAATCAGGAAAGTCCGGCAGCGAAATTTGCCGGTCTTGCCCGTGATGCGATTTGCGATTCTATCAGCGCGATCGAAGGCGGCCATCCGTTTGCCCGCGAAAAAGACGTTTACAAGTTCTGCTGGATTGTTGATTTCCCGATGTATGAATTTGATGAAACACAACAAAAGATCGATTTCTCTCACAACCCGTTCTCTATGCCGCAAGGTGGTATGGATGATCTGGACAACAAAGACCCGCTGGATATCTTTGCATTCCAATATGACTGTGTTTGTAACGGTTTCGAACTTGCCTCAGGCGCGATCCGGAACCACAAACCGGAAATCATGGAAAAGGCATTCGGCATTGCCGGCTATGGCAAAGACGTTCTGGAAGCTGAATTTGGCGGCATGCTGAACGCGATGCGCTATGGCGCCCCGCCACACGGCGGCCTTGCTTTCGGTGTGGACCGCATCGTGATGTTGCTGGCCGACGAGCCGAACCTGCGCGAGGTTTATGCCTTTGTCATGAACGGCCAATACGAAGACCAGATGATGCAAGCGCCATCCGAGGTCGGCCTTGAGCAGTTAAAAGAACTGCATCTGAAACTGAACATGCCAAAACCGGCAATCAAAGACGACGCAGAAAAGAAAAGAGCCTGATCACACATAAACGATCAGCGTACAGAGTAAGATACATGCGATATAAGCGAGGATAGTCAATGGAATGGTTCATACTCGCTTGTATTGCCCCTTTTCTCTATAATATCACCGTCCTGACAGACCAGTATCTCTCACGCCGTTATTTTCACGATCACAGCACGGCTGTGCTGGTGCTTGGGTCTGTTTTTTATCCGATCCCGCTTTGTATCTATGCCTACATCGCCGCCGGTCACCTGGACCTGCCGCCGCGCGATATTATGCTGGCTGTCATGACCGGCGTGATCAGCCTGATTTCATTCTTCCCTTATATACGGGCGATTGAACGCAGTGACAGCAGTATCGTTGTTTCCTTGTTCCAAATCATCCCGATCATGGTCTTGATTCTGGCCTGGATATTTCTGGATGAACCACTGTCGGCCCAAAATATTCTGGTGATCATCGCCATAACATGTGCGTCCGCCTTCATGACCTATAATGCTGACGACAAAAAATTTGACTGGCATGTTTTACTGAATATGGCTATCTGCTGCATTCTGCTGGCAATCACGGTACTGGTGGAACGCGCCCTTTTATTAAAACATAGCTGGGAAGCCATTTCGGTTTATTCCTATCTGGGACATTTTATTCTCGGCTTCACAATCTTGCTGACACACCGGAAATCCCAACGCAAGATCAAAGAAGTTCTGAAAGAAAGTCGCGGCAAAGTTCTGTATTTTTCATTCTCACAAGAAGCGATTTATATGCTGGCCGTGGCGGTGACCTTCATTTCATTCGCCTCCGCACCAAAACTGGCCATATCCGCGGGTGTCATCAGCAGCCTACAGCCCGTTTACGGCTTTGCGATGAGTGCCGTACTCGCCAGTTTTCTACCGACGATGTTCAGCCACCTGCCGCGCGGCACAGATCTGCTGGTTAAAATGATCGGCTTGGCCGTTATTATATCGGGTTCGTTTTATCTGGCCCTTGCGACCGCCTGATAAAATCGCCCACACACACCATATCGCACCGTAAAACCAGACCAAATCTGATCAAATCCAACCGAACCAAGACAAGACAAAAGAAAGACCCGATTCGTCTTGGGGAAACGAATCGGGCCGGGGGGAATCGTCTGCCTGGGTTTGGGTTCACGGTTAGGGAGGGGCGGCAGACGAATAACCTAATCTTTTGTTCAACTTATGCGGATACGCACTCCCTTTCCTGAGGCTTTGTCGCCCCGGACCGTGTATTCTTGTTTTCCTTATCGGCATACATATCAAGATCGGCTCTGTCGAAGACAGCTTCCACTGCCTCACCGGAATGGTACTCTGCCATGCCGATTGACGCGCGCACCGGAATTTCGTGGCCATCCCATGCCAATGACAATTTATTGATCTGCGCAATTAAGTCCTGCGCCCGCTTTAAAACCTTGTTCTTTGTTGTGTTACACATCAGGATCGCAAACTCATCACCACCCAGACGCGAGACCACATCCATCGGACGCACAGCATCCTGCAAAAAACGTCCGACCAGTCTCAGACACGCGTCGCCTGCGGAATGCCCGAATGTATCGTTAATCGGCTTAAAATTATCCAGATCGATCATCAATAACAGGCCACCTTCGCTGATACCGCGTTCACAGCGATCCATTTCAGACCGAAAATCATTATACAAGCCGCGTCTGTTACGCAGATTTGTCAATTCGTCCGTCGTTGACAATTCTTCTAATCTGCGGATGCGGCGTTGCTGTTTCTGAATGGTTTGATCCGCATCATCCAGAATGTGCTGCGCTTTTTGTAAAAGCTGTGCCGTCAATGCGATATACTGTTTTACACCGTCCTGATCGGCTTTATATTCGTCAAACAACGCGGCCAGTTTTTCGATGGTTTGTTCATGTGCGACATTGTCATTTTGCCCAAATGTACTGCCCACGCCTGATGACACCATAACCGGAGTCGCTGCTGCGAGTGTTTCTTCGATTGAATTGATAATTGTATCTGTCATAACCGTGTCCCGTGAATCCTTCTTTACCCTTATGTACCGTCGATCTTTTTGTTTTTATGATCGTCCCTTCCTGCCCCTTAGAGATGCGAAGATCATGCCAACATATATAATCGTTATAAATCAAATAGTTAAGTTCATTTTTGAACATAAAAACAAAGGGTAGATTTGACCATACAGGCATTTTTTTCTGACAAACGTCCCCAAAAGACGGTAATTTTTGCCGTATGGGCCAAACCAAACCGTAATGCCGCGCAATTTTTATTTGTAATTAGCTCTTGCGGTTCAGCGCTGACACTATAAAATCAGCGACATGCTAGGGAATCTTGAAAAGAAATATCTTGTTCTGTGCGTGGCTCTTCTGGTGCTACTCGGCGGGGCTGCCTTATGGCCACAAAACACCGAAAAAACGACGCTGGATGCCATTACAGAGACAAGAGCAACCGATGATGACCAAATCACGGCGCACGATGCCACCGTCCGCACACAGATCAGAGACGGGCTGGTTCCGCATAAAGCGCTTTACGAAATCAACATGACCTCAAACCGGTCTGGCAGTCAGGTTCTGAATGTCGAGGGCGAAATGTTCTTTGAATGGCGTCCGGCCTGTGATGCGTGGTTAACAGACCACCGTTTCAGCCTTTATTATGATTATACAGACAGCCCGCGCATTCATGTTGTCAGTGACTTTTCCGCCTATGAAACATTTGACGGCACAAGTTTTGATTTCAACTCTGTCCGTAAACGCAATGGTCAAACCTATAAAGAAGTACGCGGGCAAGCACGCATGCTGGAAACACAGGATGAAAGAATCGCAGAAGCGCTTTACACAAGACCCGAAGATTTGCGCTATGATCTCAACGATAATACCTATTTCCCTGTATCCCATACCATTGAATTAATTCAGCGCGCCCGCGCAGGCGATCGTTTCTTCAATGCCTATCTGTTTGATGGCGGTGATGAAGAAGGCCCGATCCAGGTCAACAGCTTTATCGGTGAAAAGGCAAATCCGATGGCTTCAATCCCCGTCAATGAAAATATCGACACCACATTAATTAATACGGATGCATATCATATGCGCCTTGCCTTTTTTCCCGCAGATGAAAATAGCAACGAGCCGGATTACGAGATTGATATGATTTTCCACGAGAACGGAATCATAAGTCACATGGACGTGGACTATCCCGAATTCTCCGTGTCACAAAAGCTGTTGGCACTGGAAGAGATAGACGAATTGAAATGCGATTAGAATGAAGACAAAAAAACCATGCCGCCGCGCAAAGATTTCTGTATAATTTTAATCTTTTAGCAAGTATGTTAATGTAACGTTTTTAAGGTAGATTAAGAGTTAGAACCAGTCACATGACAGATAAAAAAGTGCTTATCGTTGAAGATAACGAGCTGAATATGAAATTATTCCATGACCTTCTGGAGGCACATGGAATCGAGACTGTTGGCACAAGTGACGGGAACACCGTTCTTGATCTCGCCAAAGAACATAAGCCGGACCTCATCCTGATGGATATCCAGTTACCCGAAGTGTCCGGCCTTGATGTAACACGCTGGCTGAAAAACGACGAAGAGCTTGCGGCCATCCCCGTCATTGCCGTCACCGCATTTGCGATGAAAGGCGATGAGCAAAAAATCCGCGATGGCGGATGCGAGGATTACATCTCGAAGCCGATCTCCGTGACGACCTTCATGGACACCGTCAATAAATACTTGTCGTAATGATTAAAGAAGTTTTTTAAGAAAGAGTTTGTAAGAAAATGTCTGCACGCGTGCTTGTTGTCGATGATATTTTGCCGAATGTGAAGCTACTCGAGGCAAAACTTAGCAGCGAATATTATGATGTTCTGACAGCCACCAATGGCGAAGATGCGTTAAAACGTGTCAAACAGGACAGCCCCGATCTGGTGCTTCTGGATGTAATGATGCCGGGCATGGACGGATTCGAAGTGTGCAAGCGTATCAAAGATGATCCTGTCTCCGCCCATATTCCCGTCGTGATGGTCACCGCACTGACAGACACGGCCGACCGCGTACGCGGCTTGCAAGCCGGGGCAGATGATTTCCTGAGCAAACCGGTGAACGACACCGCCCTGATGGCACGGGTGCGTTCGCTTGTGCGCCTTAAAATGACGGTTGATGAATGGCGCATGCGTGAAAATACAGCCTCGCAACTCGGCGTGCTGGAAGAAAAAGGGTCATTGATGGACGAACCGGTCGATAATGCCCGCGTTCTTGTCGTCGAAGATCAGAATTTCGAAGCCGAGAAAATTGCAGAAACACTCCACGTGGATGACGATATCGTCATTCCGGTTGAATCCGGCATGAGTGCCATTGAATATTCATCCCAGCATGATTTTGACTTACTGGTTATCAGTTTAAACCTGCGCCACGAAGACGGGCTGCGTCTCTGTTCCCACTTGAAATCGAATGAAAAAACACGCGGCATTCCTATTTTGATGCTGTCCACCGAGAACGACATGGACAAAATCGCCCACGGCCTTGAAATCGGCGCGCATGATTATATCGTCCGCCCGATTGACCGGAACGAGCTTCTGGCCCGCGCCCGCACACAAATTCGCCGTAAACGTTTTCAGGAACGCCTGAAAGATTCATACGAAGTCAGCATATCGATGGCGTTGATCGACAGTCTGACCGGTCTTTATAACCGCCGCTATCTGGAAGTGCACCTCCAGAAGCTATTGAATAAAAATCAGGACATGAACAAAAAACTCTGTGTTCTGGTGCTGGATATCGACCATTTCAAACAGGTCAACGATACGCACGGCCACCTTGTCGGTGATGAAGTGTTGCGCACATTCTCGCACAGACTGAACGACAATTTACGAAGCTTTGATCTTGTCTCTCGCCTCGGCGGGGAAGAGTTCACCGTCATTTTGCCGGAAACAAAAGAAGACATGGCCCTGTTCATTGCAGAACGCCTGCGCCGCTCAATCGAGGAAAAACCGATTAAATGCAGTACGCCGGAAGGTTATATCAACATCACGACATCCATCGGCGGTACAATCGTCGAACCGGGAAAATATTCCGTGCAGGAAGTCCTCGGACGCGCCGATAAATGTCTGTATGAGGCCAAAGAAACCGGCAGAAACTGTACGGTTTTTGAAAAAATCGGCAAGCTTGATCCCGCCAAATACGCCCAGCAGGATATCCGCAACACCAAGTTCGAATAAAGATCAGGCGTTTTCTTCATCCATATCGAAAATATCTTCCGCATGCGCGACGAAATAAGGGTTATAAAAATCCTTATCGGCTTTACCGTACAAAAGCGGTTTGCCGTCAAAATCGCTCATCATACCGCCTGCACTGCGTAACACGGCATCACCGGCCGCGGTGTCCCATTCGCATGTCGGTCCGAACCGCGGATACAAGTCCGCCTTTCCTGCGGCCACGGCACAAATCTTCAGACTACTACCCCGCTTCAGAATTTTGCGCACTTTATAATCCGCCAGAAAATTATCCAGATCATCCTGTGAGCCATGCGAACGTGACGCGACAACCGTTACCCCTGCCGCCGGCCATGACCGCACAGCGATCGGTTTATCCTGCCCGCTTTCTTCGGACCAGCGCAGTGCCGTTCCCGCACCGAAACCGGCATATAATTCGTCATTCACAGGGGCATAGACAACACCCAGCACAGGTTCGCCGTGATGGATCAGGGCAATATTGACTGTGTAATCACCACTGCCGCTGATAAATTCCTTTGTCCCGTCCAGCGGATCGACCAACCAGAAAAACGGCGCATCCCCGATATCCGGCACATGTCCGGCCGCGACAGATTCTTCTGCGATCACGGGAATATCCGGCAAGATTTCTTTCAGACCGTCCAAGATCACTTTCTCGGCCGCCTGATCCGCAGCCGTTACCGGTGAGCCGTCATCTTTCTGGTCAGCCCCTTCATAACCGCACATATCGAAATAGGACAGCGTCACATCACCGGCCTTCACAGCAAGACGCCGCACGATATTGCAAAGTGCTTCGGGGTTTTCCAGTAACTTATGAGACATGCAGAGCCTTATCCTGTTTTTTGCTTTCTTTTGCGATATCGACTTTGATCGTTTTTTCGATATAAGACACAATCTGTGCAACGCAATCATCAACATCATTATGCTGCGTATCGACAATCAATTCAGGGTTTTCCGGCGGCTCATACGGCGACCCGATACCTGTGAAATCTTTAATTTCACCATCCCGCGCCTTTTTATACAGCCCCTTCGGATCGCGGCTTTCGCATGTTTCAAGATCGGCCTTCACATAAATTTCATGAAAATGTTGCGGCGCGGCTTCACGGGCGCGGTCACGGTCAACCTGATACGGCGAAATAAACGCCGTGATCGTCACAAGACCGGCATCGGATTGCAACGCGGCAACGTGGCCGATACGGCGGATATTTTCCGCACGATCTTTCGGTGAAAAACCCAGATCCTTACACAAACCATGACGCACATTATCACCATCCAGCACATAGGTATTATAACCGCGATGGAACAATTCGCGCTCGACACGCATCGCAAGGGTTGATTTCCCTGCCCCCGACAATCCTGTAAACCAGAAAATGCCGCCATGATGTCCATTACGCATCACGCGTTCATTATACCCTGTCAGAGAATCCACTTCGTAAATATTCTTGGCCTTTGGCGCATTAATCCGTTGATCGGGATAACGGTCCATATTGATATTGCCGCCCCCGACAATGTCATAACCATCATACAACACCAAACGCCCCGTATGCGGGTTCTTTGCATATGAGTCAAGCGGCACCAAATCGCGTGCACGCAATGTTACCTCGGCCACCGCGTTACGTTCCACCGCAGCGGCTTGTGCCGTCTGTTCCAAATCTTGCGTATCCACCACGCGATCAATAGACTGCACTGTGACATTAGCTTCACTCGTGCCGTAATGCACCGTCAGGCTATCCCCGACTTTTAGCGGCTTATGAGACAGCCAGAAAATATTCGCCTGAAAGATATTCGACAACAGCGGCAAATCAACATCATGACTGCCGACATGTCCGCGTTCGACAAAGATTTTCTGATCCAGCGTAATACCGATCGACTCACCCGCTGACGCTTCGGTTTTCTCCGCATCATGCGGCCAGACTTCAACCGATTTGACGATGGCGGTTTCATTTGTCGGCGAAAATAAAATTTTATCCCCTTGCTTCACCGTGCCGGTTTCAACACGGCCGACCAGAATACGCTTACTATCCTGCCGGTACACATCCTGCACCGGAAAACGTAACGGCAAACTATCAGGCGCTGTTTTGTTGTCAAACATGTCTAATGCTTCCAACAAAGAATGCCCCTGATACCACGCCATATGCTCCCCGCGTGAAGCAATCATGTCACCCTGCCGTGCGGAAATCGGAATGATCTGCCCCGCTTGCAGGTGAATGGATTTCAGATAATCCTTGATATCCTTCGCCACACTATCGAAACGATCCTGATCGTATTTTATCAGGTCCATTTTATTCAACACAACCGTCACCTGCTTCAGCCCCAGCAAGCTCAGCAAATAGGCATGGCGTCGGGTTTGCTCCTGAATGCCCTCATCGGCATCGACAACCAGAATAGCCGCATCGGCAGAAGCCGCACCAGATACCATATTTTTCAGGAATTCACGATGCCCCGGCGCATCAATGATGACGTAGTCACGCTTTTGCGTTGAAAACCATATTTGCGTCGTATCAATGGTCACGGCCTGATCGCGCTCTGCCTGAAATGCATCCAGTACAAAAGACCATTCGACGGCATCCGTACCGCGTTTTTCAGACACGCGCTTTATCTCTTCGGCTTTGCCATCCGGCAAACTATCCGTATCATATAACAAACGGCCAATCAGGGTTGATTTCCCGTGGTCCACATGCCCCACGATCACCACCTTTAATTGTTGATTTGCCAGTCGATTTGTTACCATCCAAGCGCTCCTTCCCACGCGTCCATCCTAATGGATTTCCTTGTTGTAAAAGACCCGGTCGTGCGGGCCGCAATATTCCGTAATCCGTCCGGCCTCGCGAAAGCCGTTTTGTGTATAAAAGTCCGGTGCCTGATACGTCAATGTATCAACCCACACGGCGCGGCAATCTTTTTCAGCCGAAAACGATTCCACGCGATCCAGCAAAGCTTTGCCAAGCCCCTGCCCGCGATATGTCTCGGCCACCATAAGACGTTTGATATAGGCATCCCGCCCCAGTACATAACCGTCAACAGCGGCGGCAAAACGGCCATCATCACCTTGATGAAAGAAAACATAAGCCTCACGCGCAGCGCCGCTCTTTTGCACGGAATCCGTACGAAAACCATCAGCGAAGAACGCTTCCAGATCATCAGACACCCGCGATGCATATTGAACAGAGATACTCTCGGTCATTGGTCTTACATATATCCTTTTGCGCGAAGATTTTCGAAACTGTCCTCGGTTTCATTATCCATCGCACGGCCCGAACGTTCCGATGTTTTTGTCGTTTCCAATTCATGAATAATGTCATCAATGGTCGCGGCATCACTATCAACCGGGAATGTAATATTTTTCTCGCCGAGCGATCTGTACCGCTTGCCGTTTTTCGACAAATAAAGCGGCACCATCGGAATATTCTCGCGCTTGGTGTAACGCCATATATCCAGTTCCGTCCAATGCAAAATGGGATGGATACGCACATGGCATCCTTCGGGGAAATCGGTTTTATATTGATCCCAGAATTCCGGCGGTTGGTCTTTGAAATTCCATTCCCCGTCCAGTGACCGTGGCGAGAAAACGCGCTCTTTTGCACGCATCGCTTGTTCGTCACGGCGGATACCGGCGAACACGCCGCGGAACTGGCGGTCTTTCAGCAAGTTCCGCAGCCCTTCGGTTTTTCTGGCAGCCGCCCGTGATGCCGGTGGCAAGGTCGGGTCCATTTCATCTTCCGGCGGGCAGAACTCCAGCTCCAACGGCAAATCCCACTCTTCTTTGATCCAGTCACGAAATGCGTAAACTTCCGGCAGTTCCATCTCTGTATCCAAATGGATCAACGGAAACGGCACGCGGCCGTAAAATGCTTTTTTCACCAGCCACAACATCGCGGTGGAGTCTTTGCCGATCGACCAAAGCATACCAAGCGGATCAATCCGGTTATACGCTTCGCGAATGATGTAAATCGACTGGGCTTCAAGTTCGTCAAGGTAATGATACACTGTTCTTGCTTTCTCCGTTACGCATCGTTGTTGGAGGCGAGCCTTATCGTCGCCGTGTCGTGCGGGATAATTTCATTCCGCCCGACGGAAATATACCGGAAACCGGCCTGTTCCATTTCAGACAAGCCATAGATATTGCGCAGATCAACGATCAGCGGCGTAGCCATACACTCTTTCAGGACAGACAGATCGAGCGCGCGGAACGCGTTCCATTCCGTAATGATAACCAGCACATCCGCGTCATCAGCCACGGCATAGGCATTATCCTGCCAGTCAACATCTGAGAGATGCTTGGCGGCTTCGTCCATCGCTTCGGGATCATAGGCCGCGATACGGCCACCTGCCTGCTGTAAATGCGGGATAATTTTAAGCGACGGCGCATCGCGCACATCGTCTGTCTTTGGCTTGAACGCCACGCCAAGAACGCCGATCTTCTTGCCCTCAACCGACCCGCCGCACGCCTTAATGACTTTTTCGGCCATACGGATTTTGCGGTCTTCGTTTACAGAGACAACCGATTCAACAATTTTCTGCGGTGTCCCGAGTTTCTGTCCGGTTTGTGCCAATGCCAACGTATCTTTCGGGAAACATGACCCGCCAAAACCCGGACCGGCATGCAGGAATTTCCCACTGATCCGGCCATCAAGCCCCAGCGCACGTGCAACTTCCTGTACATTGCCGCCTGCGGCTTCGCACAAATCCGCAATTTCGTTCATGAATGTAATCTTTGTCGCTAAAAACGCATTGGCCGCATATTTGGTGATCTCGGCCGTTTCACGGCTGGTAAATACAATCGGTGTTTCATTCAGATAAAGCGGACGATAGACTTTCTCCAGCACTTGCTGTGCACGGGCAGATTGTGTGCCGACGACCACACGATCAGGGCGCATAAAATCGCCGATTGCCGCCCCTTCGCGCAAAAATTCTGGGTTCGACACAACGTCAAAATCAGCATCCGGATTTTCTTCACGGATAATACGCTCCACCTCGCAGGCCGTTCCAACCGGCACAGTCGATTTCGTGACAATCACCTTATACCCGTCCAGACAACGTGCCACCGCACGCGCCACATCATAAACAAAGGTTAGATCAGCATGCCCGTCACTTTCCCGTGGCGGCGTGCCGACGGCAATAAAGATCACATCGGACTGTTTCACGGTCGCTTCAAGGTCCGTCGTAAAGGCAATGCGGTTTTCCCGTACCTGTTTTTCAATCAGGCTTTCCAGACCGGGTTCGTAAATCGGAACCTTGCCGTTATTCAGCCCTGTTATTTTCTCTGCATTATTATCAACACAGGTCACATGAAAACCGAATTCGGCAAAACATGTCCCCGATACAAGACCGACATATCCTGTCCCGATCATTCCTATACGCATATTTCCAATTCCTTTTTCTGTGTATCAGCCCTGCAACACGGCAAATCCAACATGTTGCGTGCGATATCGTGTGGCGACATTAACCGAATTCAGACAATAAAAAAAGCCTTTAATATGTCTTCCTCTACGGAAAATAATATCGCCTCCGTACCGACTTGTAACGTAGAAAAATTTGCAAAAATCCGGGAGTCTGCTACATTAACAAGCATAATTGACATTCGGGAGTATATTTATGACGACGTTTACGTCTGAGGAGCTACAGGACTTAACGGCAGATTTATGCGTGATCGCTGAACAGGCAGGGCAGATCCACCGCAAAAATTTCGAAGAAAAATCATTTGATGTCGAATATAAAGAAGATGACTCTCCCGTTACAACATCGGATTATGAAGCCCACCATTTCATGCGCAAAAAACTGGCGCGCCTTACCCCTGATATCCCGATTATCTCAGAAGAAAATGAAACACAGCCCGATATCAGCAACGCGCCTGTTTTCTGGACGTTCGATCCGCTTGATTCCACGAAGAACTTTGTCGAAGGGAAACAGGATTTCTTTGTTAAAGCAGCCCTGATTGAAAACGGAAAACCTATTCTGGGTGTCATTAATGCCCCGATGCTGGACACAACATATTTCGCATGGCGCGGCGGTCCTGCATTCAAACAGGAAAAGGATGCGCCACTTGAAGTATTGCAAACGCGGCAATTACAGCCCGGTGATAAAGCCATCATATTAAATCATGACCGCTATAGCCTGCGTCCAGCCTTTCAAGCTGCCGTCAATGCCTTGTCCGCACGCGGTATCGCACTGGATATCGTAAATTCGGAAAAACCGGGCGGCTGTCTTGATTATATGTATGTCGCCGAAGGCATCGCCGATATTTATATCAATTGCGGTCACGCAGAATCGCTCACCGGTGGCAACGGCATGAGCTGGGATTACGCCGCAGACCTTATTATTCTGGAATGTGCGGGCGGCCATGCCGAACAAATCCTGTCCGGTGAAGCGCCTTGTTTCTTACCACCGGATGACAACATGAATGCGATGATCGGCTATAGCTGCAAGCAAGCCCTCAAGCCCGTGTAAAAACGAAACACATCACAACAAACATAAACGGCCACCACATAAAAACGGGCCTTTCTAACGAATTCGTGCTGACTTCGCGGACAAGACATGCTATGAATGCAGCACGATTAGCGTTATTCTGACATCTGAATTCAATATATCTGAACGAACAAGGAACGAGATCAATTATGGCACAGACGACAAGCGAAGAGACAAAGGCAGACGAAAAAGCAGTACAAGATCAGAATATGCCCCTCTTTTATTCCAACCCGCAGCCACTGGACAAAGAAAAACACGTCAAACTCGGTCTGGATGAAGATTTTACATTAAGCTTTGCAAAACACGTCAACGCCGTGCCTGTGAACCTGATTGAAATGCCGCAAGTTTGCCACGCGTTTCCGATTGCATTCAGCCCCGATGGTAACGCAACACCTGTGGCCATTTTGGGGTTGCGCGACAATGAAAATCTGTTCGTTGAAGACGGCGGCAAATGGGCCGATGGTGTTTACATTCCGTCTTACATTCGCCGTTATCCGTTTATCTTTTCCGAAATGCCGGACAGCGATCAACTGACATTATGCGTCGATATGAATGATGACATCATCACAGAGAAAACGAAAAAGCGCTTCTTTACGGATGAATCCGACGCCACAGAGCTGGCAAAGAACGCACTGGAATTCTGCAAATCATATCATGCCGCAGCCCAGCAAACGTTTGAATTCAGCAAAGCACTTGCAGAGAGCGGCCTGCTCATTGACCGTCAGGCCGATATCGAGATTGGCGGCGGCCGCAAAATCAGTTTCTCGGGCTTCCGCATTCTGGACGAATCAAAGCTTGCACAACTGGATGACAAAGATTTCTTGTCATGGCGCGAAAAAGGCTGGCTGCCATTTTTATATGCGCATCTTTTCTCTGGCGCACAGTGGCAAAATCTGGTCAAACGCCTGCAAGCGCGCGAGAAAAAATAAGGAAACACCGCACGGTGTAACCGATACGACATTTATACACAAAATAAGTGAAACATTTTTTTGCTTTTTTTGTAAAATAATGTTTATAGTATGAACTCTAATTTAATGATTATAGCAACTAAAAGAGGTTCGTTTTCGATCGAACGCTTTTTGCAAGGAGTGAAACAATGGCAAAAGTTGGCGCACAAAGAGCGGCAGAACTGACAGGGAAGTCAAAATCAACCATCCAGCGCGCGATGAAAAGCGGCAAGGTCTCTTTCGAACTCGATGGAAATAACCGTCGCGTGATTGATGTGGCCGAACTGGAACGTGCCTTTGGCTTGAAACCGCAAGAAAGCGAACAGAACGAACAAAAAGCTGTTGAAGCAGAGCTTGAAAAAGCCTCGCAAATGATTGAGATGGAACGCCTTAAAATGCGCATCAAGATGCTGGAAGACCAGCTGGATGACGCAAAAGAACAAATCGAAGATTTGAAAGAACAGCGCGGATCATGGCAAAAACAGGCACAGCAAACACTGATCACAAGCCAGTACAGCCAAAAACAGGCCGAAGAGCTGAAAGCCGAATTGAAAGAGCGCGCAGAACGCGCCCGTACCCGCCGCCAACAGGAAATGCAGCGCCGCATGCAACGCATGAACGCGCATAACCAGAACAAAACAGGCAAAGGCGGACCGATCGGCGAACAGAAGAAAGATTCTGCGATGAGCCTTGATTTTCAAGGACTTTGGCAGAAAATTCGCGGTCAGGACGACACGAAGAAAACAGCCTGATTTTACATTTTACTCCGGTTTTACAAACACGCCTCTTTTCTCTGGAAAAGGGGCGTTTTTAACTCTTTTTATGATTTTTTATGGTATGATGCGCATATGGAATTAATAAAGAGTACGGACATGTCTTTTTCAAAAACAACACGCTATTTATACGCTTTGTGCACAATGTTGCTCTGTCTGACAATGGCAACAAGTGCCGGTGCACAGGAAATTCCGACAGGAAAACAAAAAGACACAGCCACCCCCGCCGAGGTCTATGCCCGTATCCTGGAAAATCCAGTCTTTCTAGCTTTGACACCCGAATTGCAACAGGAAGTCATTGATGAAGGTGACGAGGTTTACCAGCGCTGTATAAACAAGAAAAGTTACGCCACATATCATGATTGCAAATGTATGGCGCCGCACTTTATCGAGGCCCGTCTGGCTGATCCGGAAACACCGCAACCGTTGTTAATGAGCCGTATCAGTAAAAAATGCCCCAACACCGCCGGTATCGCGGGCATGGCATATAATGGCTGCAAGAATATTTCCATCTCGAAAGATAAACCCGAAGGGTTCTGCGATTGTGTTGCCAACAGTGTTGCGCGCCAGTATGAAAACAACCCCGTTGCCCGGATCGAGATTTATCAAATCTATAACAACCGCGCCTTTGGCGAATGCGGTTAAATCACGCGCTTACCTTAAAACGTATAATCAAGAATTGAATCTGCCCCGTTTTCAACGATCGCAGCCAAGCTATGCGCAACCGGCAATATATTGGTGACATAGAACAGCGCAACTTTTCGCGCATCCGTATCACCTGTTTTCTGTGCCGTTTTCAACAACATCTGCGCGCCGACCACATAACCGAATAACTCCAGATAGGCTTTGTTTACGGCACTGCCCGCTTTCATATCAAGGGTCAGAAGATGCCGCGTTGCATTATCGGTTGCGGCCACCGCATTTGCAAACAGCACCGCCGCAGCCTCCAAATCATCATCCTGCTGCAATGTTTCTGCCAATGCTCTCATATCTTCGATATAGGTAAAAGCGACCGCACCCTTGTCACGCAGAACTTTGCGCCCGTGTAAATCCAATGCCTGTATGCCGTTCGTCCCTTCATAAATCGGTAAAATACGCGCATCACGGTAATATTGCGCCGCGCCCGTTTCTTCGATAAAGCCCATACCACCATGCACCTGCACACCCAGCGACGCCACATCAACCGCACGATCCGTGCACCATGACTTCACAATCGGTGTCAGTAAATCAACATAGGAACGCGCCTTATCATCCCCATCATTATTGCCGGACGCAACACAATCCACATAATAGGCCGCATGGTATGCCATTGCGCGCCCTGCCTCTGTCAACGCCTTCATGGTCAGTAACATCCGTTTCACGTCCTGATGGCCGCTAATCGAAATACGCGCGCCATCTTTGTCATCAATGGCTGTGCCCTGTTTGCGGTCCTGCGCATAGGCCAGCGCATGTTGATACGCACGATCAGCAAGCGCCACGCCCTGCAGCCCGACGGAAAGGCGCGCGTTATTCATCATCGTAAACATGCATTTCAGCCCGTCATTTTCCTGCCCGATCAACCAGCCTGTCGCGCCGCCCTGATCGCCGAATTGCATCGTACAGGTTGGTGAGGCATGAATGCCGAGCTTATGTTCAATCCCCGTACAGACCAGATCATTACGCAGTCCCGGCTTGCCGTTTTCATCCGGTATGAATTTCGGCACCAGAAATAACGATATGCCCTTCACACCCGCAGGCGCATCCGGCGTGCGTGCCAGCACAAAATGGATAATATTGTCGGTAAAGTCGTGTTCACCATAGGTGATATAGATTTTCTGGCCTGTAATTTTATAAGATCCGTCCGCCTGTTTTTCGGCTTTGGTTTTAATTTGGGCCAGATCGGACCCTGCCTGTGGCTCCGTTAAATTCATTGTACCGGTCCATTCACCGCTGATCATCTTTTCCAGATACACCGCTTTTTGATCTTCTGTGCCGTGCGCCTCCAGCGCATCAACAGCGCCCTGATTTAACATCGGGCATAGGCCGAACGACATATTGGCGGCCTGCCACATTTCCTGCACGGCAAAAGCCAGTGACCACGGCAGGCCTTGCCCGCCATATTCCGGCGTGAACGGCACCGCATTCCAGCCATTTTCACGATATGTATCATAAAACGCCTTAAACCCGTCCGCCGTTGTCACATTTCCGTCACGCAGCACAGTGCCCTGCCCGTCACCTGTATGATTGAGTGGGGCAAGCTCTTCTGCGGCTAGCCGACCTGCCTCTTGCAAAATCACATCAATCATATCCGCATCAAGATCGCCGCCTTTAAAATGCGGCAAGTCCGTAACGCCGATCACGTCTTTTAACAACGCAGTCATGGTATTGAGCGGGGATGTATAAGAAGACGAAGCGGTCATCGGCAATATCCTGTCTTTGTTCTGGTTGTATCATTCTGGTTGTGTATGACGTTCCAGCATTGATCCTAGCACGAATAGTTTATTATTTTTTTAAGGCACTGGCCATGCCGATTTACGGCATATTCCTGTTGGCACGCCCTTTGCAAAGATAAAACGGGAACAATAACGATTCACACGGTTTTATAAACACAATGTCATTTGAAACGGTACAAAATACATTACAGAACAACGACTTATCCGATTTAATAAAACGGGCAGGTCCGGCTGTATCCAATGCAATTCATGCCGCAAGTGAACGCACAGGGGTCGATTTTTCCTATATGATGGAACAAGCTGCCGCCGAAAGCAGCTTCAAAACCGATATCAAGGCCGCAACCAGCAGTGCAACAGGGCTGTATCAATTTATCGAGAGCACCTGGACCAACATGATCAAACAGCATGGCCATAAATACGGGCTGGGCCGCTTGGCCGATAAGATCGACGCGAACGGCAACATCACCGATGCCGCCGCCAAGAACGACATCATGAATCTGCGTAAAGACCCGAAAACAGCCGCGCTTATGGCCGCAGAATTCGCCGCTGGCAATAAATCATTTCTACTGAAGAACAGCACACTCACCGAGAATGAAATCGGCTCGACAGAGCTTTATTTCGCCCATTTTCTGGGGGCAAACGGTGCATCAAACTTCCTTGATGCCCATAAAGACAATCCATTACAGCGCGCAGCGGACCTGTTTCCAAAGGCCGCAAACGCCAATAAAAACGTCTTCTATGACATGAAGACAGGTAAGGCACGCTCTCTGGCCGAAGTCTATGAGTTCTTTGATAAAAAATTCAATACAGCACCTGACTCTGCGCCGGATGCCCGGCCTGATTCACCGGTATTCGCAGCCGCACATGAAACGACCGCCTCCGCACCCTCTGCCTATGATGCACAAATGGCCATGTATGATATGCAAATGGAAATGGCCGGACTTAACGGTGGAAACCGTGACAGCGCCGCCTATGCAACGCACGCTCAGTCATCCGCGCACATGACAAACTCCTTGTCCCGCATTCTCGGCGCAGGCAGTTACCTGAAAAACCCGATTGAACTGATGCTGATGGCGCAATTAGACAGCCCCCACAGCATAACCGAAGAGGATCGTCCTTCATCATAAACAATAATTCACATTATTTTTGTGTAAAAAGAATATTTATATTGCGCAAAATACATTTTTATTGTTATGATAAAACCAAGTTAAGACGTTAAGTTGAGCAAAGCAGAATAAGCCGTCCCTTCATCCTCGGGCGGCTTATTTTTTGGCCGCACGGCGCAGACGGTCATTAATGGCATGTCCCACACCATTTTGCGGTATCGGCATCACGGCAATGGCCTTGAATTTATCCTGATCCAGATCATGCAGCATTTTGAACAGATTTGACGCCGCTTCGTATAGATCGCCTTCTTCGCTCAGATTGCGAGCCGCATCTTGCGACAACAGACTGACATGTCCGCCGCCACGCAGCGACATAAACCGCGTTGATCCAAAGGCCAGCAAAGCTTCGCCCTCTTCAACATCCACCGCATTCATCCGCACGGGAATAGACGGGGCATAATGTTTTGAAAGCTGTCCCGGCGCCGATGGCGTTTCATCATTTTTTATCGCATCATCCGGCGTTTTCCGGATTTGAATACCCAGATCGGTTTCGATCTGTTCTATCGTAATACTGCCCGGACGCAATAAAACAGGCGTCTTGCCGGTCACATCCAGAATTGTCGATTCCAGACCAACATCCGCAAACCCATCTGCCAGAATATGAGACACGCGATCCCCCAGACTTTTGATCACATGCAGCGGGCTCGTCGGGCTGATCGTGCCCGATAAATTGGCACTTGGCGCGGCAATGGGCACGGCCGCCGCCTTCAGCAACGCTTGTGCCGTACGGTGTGCAGGCACACGCACCGCCAGCGTTTTCAGACCCGCCGTGCAGAGATCGGAAATACCCGTATCCGGCTTCAGCGGCAAAACAAGCGTCAGCGCCCCCGGCCAGAAATGCGATGCTAACTGCCGTGCGGTTTCATTCATCTCGACATAATGTTCGACAATCGAACGATCCGAAAAATGGACGATAAGCGGGTTAAAGTTCGGGCGCTCTTTCGCCTCGAAAATCTTTGCAACCGCCTGCCCGTCCAGCGCATTTGCCCCCAGACCGTAAACCGTTTCGGTCGGGAACGCCAAAATACCGCCACGACTGATGATCGTCGCAGCCTCGGTGACAGATTGGTCATTATAAGAAAGAATTTTCGGCATGTTTTTACTGTTGTTATCCTAAGATACTGCTGATGTTTGTATCTTACCCGCCCTGTTATTCGCAAGGCAAAAATCACCACCGGTCAACGGCGCATCAACACCTGTTGTCCCCGGCATTGTCAGCGGCAACTGCAAACGGGAACGAACAGCCAGATAAGCAAAAGCTTCAGCTTCAATTGAATCACCGCAAAGATCAAAATCTTCGACCGTCTGCACCGGACACGACAACTGCGCGGACAGCCCCTGCATAATGGCCTGATTATGGCGACCGCCACCACACACATACCAGCAATCCGGTGCCTGCGGGAAATAACGCGCCGCAAGCGCCGCTGTCTGCACCGTATAAGCCGCCAGCGTGGCCGCGCCGTCCGCAATATTCCATTTTTTGTCCTGGATGGCCTGCAATTCATCTTGCCATAAATCAAGCACATCCATTGATTTCGGCGGTTTTACAGCGAAATAAGGGTGTTTCAGCCAGCGGTCAATGCTCGCTTGATCGACATGTCCTTCCGATGCCAGCTTCCCGCCACCATCATATGGCAGTCCCGCTTCTTGCCGAACCCAGCGGTCAATCAGCGCATTCCCCGGTCCGGTATCAAAGGCAAGCAAATCATCGTCTTGCGGGCCGATATAGGTCACATTGCCGACACCGCCCAAATTCAAAATAGCGACCGGTTTTTCCAGCGCAGATGCCAGCGCCCGATGATAAAGCGGTACAAGCGGCGCGCCCTGCCCGCCGGCCTTTACATCGGCTGCACGCATATTACAGACAACATGAATCGCTGTTGCATCAGCCACGGACTGCCCGTCGCCGATTTGCCATGTAAAACCGCGATCAGGGGCATGAAAAACCGTTTGGCCATGAAAGCCGATCACATCAATCGCGTCTGCTGTCAAACCGTGCGAAACCAGAAAATCCTGCACGGCGGCAATATGGCGCGTCGTCACCAACTGGCTTGCTGCTGCAACGCGGCCATCTTCATCACATTCTAACCCAAAACAGGACCGGATAGAGGCTTGCTCATCTTCTTGATATGCATAAAACGCCGATGACAGCGGCTTCACATGATCACGGCCATTTGTTTCAATCAATGCGACATCAATTCCGTCCACAGACGTGCCCGACATCATGCCGATTGCCAAATAAGTGCGGTCAATTTTTTGAACTGTCATCATCAACTGTTATAATCTGTTTCCATCGCTACAATCACTGTGCTATCACATAACACAGAACATATATCATAATAACATTGACGGACCCGAAAATGACAGCGTTAAAATCTGAATTCTTGAAAATCATGCAAGAACGCGGCTTCTTTTACCAATGCAGCGATCTTGAAGCTCTGGATCAAAAACTGTGTGAAGGTCCGCAATCAGCTTATATCGGATTTGATGCGACGGCAAAAAGCCTGCATATCGGAAACCTGACCGGAATCATGATGCTATATTGGTTCCAGCAAACAGGCCATAAGCCGATTACCCTGATGGGCGGCGGCACATCAAAAATCGGCGACCCGTCTTTCAAAGACGAACAGCGCAAGCTGATGACCGACGATCAAATCGAAGACAATATGGACAATATCCGCCGGACATGCTTTACGCAATTCCTGCACTATGGCGATGGCGAAAATGATGCGCTGATGGTCAATAATAATGACTGGCTCGACGGGCTGAGCTACCTGTCATTCCTGCGTGAATACGGCGCGCATTTCACCATCAACCGCATGATTAATTTTGACTCCGTCAAAACACGTCTTGAGCGGGAAAGCCCGCTCAGCCTGCTGGAATTTAACTATATGGTCATGCAGGGCTACGATTTTGTCGAACTGCACAAACGCTATGGCACCATTCTGCAGATGGGCGGATCGGATCAGTGGGGCAACATCATCAATGGTGTCGAACTGGGCCGCAAAGCGCATCAATATAATCTATTCGCTTACACGGCGCCGCTTTTGACAACACCGGACGGCAAGAAAATGGGCAAAACGGAGAACGGCGCAGTATGGCTGAACCCCGACATGCTGTCCCATTACGATTACTGGCAATATTGGCGCAATGTGGATGACGCAATGGTGGGTACGCTTCTGCGCCGCTTTACAACATTGCCGATTGATGAAATCGAACGTCTGGAAACACTCGAAGGACAGGAAATCAACGACGCCAAGAAGATACTGGCCGACGAAGCCACAAAAATGTGCCGCGGTGAAGACGCTGCAAAAACCGCAGCCGAGACCGCACAAAAGGTCTTTGTGCAAGGCGGTGCGGGTGGCGATCTGCCGACCATTACCTACAGCAAGGATGATCTGGAAAAAGGCGTGCCGTATCTTGATGCCGTCTGCGAAGCCGGACTGACAGCATCCAAAGGCGAAGCCCGCCGGATCGTGAAACAAGGGGGCGCAAAGGTCAATGACAATGCCATTTTGGATCAGGCTTTTGCGATCACCTATGACTTGTTGACAAATGACGGGCATATCAAGATTTCAACCAGCAAGAAAAAGCACGCCCTGATTAAAGTGGCATAACGCAACGTCTGTTACAGATGACGTAAGATGAGCGCTACATATCAGACGATGCGCGGCTTTAATCCGGCTTTTCTTCGAACAGGATTTTGCGCAATATCCCCGGCGCCAGCGCAGCAAGCGGGTTCACACTGACTTCCGGTTCATCCGCAGGTCCTTTCAGCTTGTACGTTGCAGCCAAAATCGCGCCGTTTTTCCCTCCTGCCAGAATATCACCAACCAGCGGAATTTTACCGATAAAGCTGTTCAAGGCCGAGATCGGCACGATCGTTCCGGCGATATCCATTTTATTGGTCACTTTATTGACGCTCCCGTCAAAGGTCAGGCCAATCGACGGCCCTTTTGTCTTGCCGTCTGACACGCGGTAAATATCGCCATCACGCTCACGCGACCATTCAAATTCCGCCGCCAGCTTATCAAAAACAAGACCGCCACCGCCCAGAAGTTCCTGAATTCCAACCGGATTGATCGCATTCACAATGCGGGCCAAAATCGGCGCTTCGACAACGTTGAAATCCGACAGAGCCAGATCACCCTTGATTAGACGGGGCGTATCGACACTTTTTGCTTCCCCATACACAACCAGTTTTCCGCCGCGCATATTATTATAAATATCAAAAGCCTGTAATGTTTCCCCCGCATCATCTGCTTCCAGACGTAACGTCATGATCCCGTTCTCATTCGGTTTCAGCCGTAGATAAATATCACCAGTTCCGGCCACAGCATCCATTTCGAACTGTTTGATGTCATCATCGGCGCCCATATCCATATAAATGCGGGCCGATTCAACCATGCGCGCGGCAGCGGTGCGCATCCGCTCTGCACTGACAGAGGCAATTACGCGCATCGGCGCGTCGTCCCCGGCCATCTCTTCTTGTGCTTCGGCCACCAGCGTTTTCTCGGCATCAAGCGCCGCATCATGCACTGTATCAGTCGCGCCATCACCCTTCTTGTCTGACAAAAACGGCCGCGCATCCAAAAACGGGCCGTTCGCCGCAAGGCGTAACGTATCACCGGATTCATCGCGCAAAATCTCGAACTCGATTGCAAGATCGGTTTCCTGCAGACGTGCCCGTTCAATCTTGCCTTGCTTTAAAACGGACTCACCATCGCGAGCGGCAAAGGCAAAACGGCCATTTTCAAGGTGCAGCTGTGCGGTCTGCACATACAAGTCGGTGACTTCGCGGATAATACCGTTTTTCATTAAAATCGCGGCCCGCAACGTGCCATCTTCGTCAACAGGCTGGGCATAATCCATAATATCAACACGTGCGCTTGCCCCTTTTAACGTCCCCGTTACATCCACACGTGATTTTCCTGTTCCGTCCGTTGTATAGACCAGATCGACCGGCACAGTGCCCGTCACCCAATCCTCAAGCCCGATACCCAGTTTCCGGCGGACATCATATGTCGCATCGATCGTTGCCTTGACCTGACTTGAATACGGATTGCCGTCCGCCTCCAGATATTGATGCCATGAAAATGACAAGGGCTGGCCGTCCAGCGCGCCATCACCGCTCAGCTTCACGCCGCCTTCTTTGACAGACAAAGCAAAAGGCCCACCTGTTAAATCCATATCATTGACGATATTTTCAACGCGCGCCTCGTCCAGCGTGCCGTCCACAACGACTTTAACCTGTTCGGCAAGCAATTCCCGCGTGGCCGGAAATGAAACATGGATGTTTAAATCCGATGTCCCCTGAATATCGGCAGGGTCCATCCCCAATGTGTCTTCATTCACAGCAATCGGCTCTGCCGCGATATATTGCAACACCTGCTGGAAATCACCGGATAAATCCAGACTGATATCAACCGTGCCGCCATCTTCGACCACACGGTCAAGAAAAACAGACCCGTTGCTGACGGCCATATCAAAGACCTTGCCCTCATTCACGTCGATCTTCAGGCTATCGCCTTCGAAACGGCCGGAACCGGCCGCATTGGTCACAGGCGCAAGCGGCGCGCGGTAATCAACACGTGTATCATGTACATCGAACGAGGCCACCATATCATCTGTGCCGATATCCCATTCGCCGTCCTCATTTTGCGCTGCTTGTAACTGCATATCAAACTGCACATTTTCAAAATACCCGCCTGATAATTTCTGCGTCAGCCATGTTTCCGCCCCTGTACCACGCGCAATATCGGGCCACAACGCATGAATATCATCCTGTGATAAACGCGGAATTTTGACATGTATCGGTGCGGTAATCGTATCGTCACCAATATCAATGCGGGACGATAAAATAATATCCGTATTATGGGTTCGCAGCAAAACCTGCTCCATGTCAGCGATTTTATCCTGATGATCATACGTACCGACCACCTGAATTTTATCAAAGGCCAGCGGCTGGGCATAAATTTCATCAATGCGCACAGCCCCGGCCGGTGCGGACAAATCAAGATCGGCCGCTTTCAACATCAACTCCCGATCAATCGTCGCAGATACCGTCCCGCTGACAGACACAATTTGCCCGCCCCATTCCTTATACATATCCGATTTGGATAAAATCAGGTCCGGATCAAAATTCTGCATAAAAAGCGAAGCTTCCATTTCATCCGCGGCATAAGCATAACGCCAGTTGAACTCAATCCGGCGATCCGCCTTCTCGCCCATTTCACGCCGGTCTTCCTGATCCAGAAAATGGGTTAAGTTCACCTCGATATGATCTTCCACCACAAGGGCGGTCACATCGACAGGCGAAAAAGACCATTCGCGTTTTTTCAGACGGTCCTGGAAGAAAATCTCACCTGCTGAAATTTCGAAACTTTCAAGCATGCTGAACAGACCGTCTTGCGCGGCGTGTGCTTTTAAAAACGTATCCAGTTCGGCAAATAAATCGACCTGCGACGCTGGTGATGGCGTCGCAATTTCTCCCGCATCAGCATCCCCTTCTGTCTGCGTGCCGAATGCCGACACACCCAATGTCAGTGCGTTATCTTCGGTACGCACGACAAAGACTGACGGATTGGTAATATGCACACGCACAGGTCGCACGCCGGCTTTGGCAATTTGCTTGAACGATAAATCGGCCGAGATTTCAGGAATTTGCAACAAGCTGACACCGTCTTGCACAACGGCCAGATTCTGCAAACTGATATGGACAGGTTGGTCCACGGACGGCCAGTACATCAACGCTTTTTCATAGGATAAATCATAGTCGTCAATATTATCGTCAATGGCCTGACGGATCACATCATCAGCAAAGGATAAATCCAGCGGCCCAGACAATAAACGCCACGAGAACGCCGCCGCTGCGATCATACACAGCAACAATATAACCGCAAAAAACTCCAGCAGCAGAACAGAGGCTTTGCGGCAACAAACCATAACTTTGTTTACGTTCATCGATTAATCCCATTTCTAAAGAGATTTAATTTGTGACAAATCATTGACGGCAATGCAAGGTAATCTAGATAATGATAGAGGCTAAATTGTGGCAAACATCACAGAAAAGAGGATTTAGATGACAAAACTGGAAATCGGCGACAAAGCACCTTCATTCACGCTGCCGCAAACCGCAGATAAAGACGTGTCTTTATCCGATTACAAAGGCCGCTATATTGTGCTGTATTTTTACCCGAAAGACAACACCCCCGGCTGCACAAAACAGGCCTGCGGCTTTCGGGATGATCTGCCGCAATTCGACAAACTTGACGCAACGGTCATCGGCATTTCAAAAGACAGTTTGAAAAAACATCACAACTTCACCGACAAACACGATTTGAACTTCCCGATTTTATCCGATGAAAACGGGACAGTCTGCGAAGAGTACGGCGTATGGGTCGAGAAAAACATGTATGGCCGTAAATATATGGGCATAGAACGCACGACTTTTTTAATTGATCCCGACGGGGTCATTCAGGATATCTGGCGTAAGGTTAAGGTAAATGGCCACATTGATGCCGTCAGAACAGCCCTCGAAGACAAGAAAAAAGCGGCCTGACAGCCGCTTTTATTCTTTGTTGCTCTTCTCTTTAAAACGTTTTCAACGTTGATCAGGCCGCACCAGTTAAGCTGCTTCGATCAAACCGACAGGCACCTGACGGCCACCATCATATTTGTTCATGTGGTCGTGCATGTGACGCACCAATGTTTCAACCTGACCGTTGAAGAAGTGGTTTGCACCGTCGATCAAACGACAATCAATCTGAATACCTTTTTGAACCTGCAATTTATCCATCATGCTATCGATTGATGATGGTGGCACAACATCGTCTTGTGTACCGTGGATAATCAGGCCTGATGTCGGGCATGGTGCAAGGAAACTAAAATCGTACATGTTGGCCGGTGGCGCAACGGAAATGAAACCGCGAATTTCAGGACGGCGCATCAAAAGCTGCATGCCGATCCATGATCCGAATGAAAAACCGGCAACCCATGTATAAGGGGCATTCTGGTTAATTTCCTGCATCCAGTCCAGTGCTGCTGCCGCATCACTCAATTCGCCTTCGCCTTTATCAAAGCAACCCTGACTGCTGCCAACACCGCGAAAATTAAAACGCAGAACGGAAAAACCGCGATCCTTGAATGCTTGGAACATGTAATAGGTAATTTTGTTATTCATCGTTCCGCCATGTTCAGGGTGCGGATGCAAAACAATCGCCAGTGGCGCATTTGGTGTCTTGGAATGATGATAACGACCTTCTAAACGACCCTCGGGACCGTTGATAATGACTTCAGGCATTTATACCCCATGCGTTCTATACATTTTTATAGTTCTGTTCAGATGGTTTATAGCAACCACAACATGATTTGTCTATTAATTTATCATAATACTTTGATATCATTGTGGACACGCCCTGTTTTTCACCCACTTGCGATGGCCTGAATCGGGCGATTCAAACCAATCACTCCACAGAAATCGTCAAATATGGAAAAACTAGATTTGACAGACATTACATTTTCCTAATATAAGAGGCTTCATACTCGGGATTCGGAACATCCGCACCCGACTATCATGCCATATCAATAAACATGTCAACAGACGTGAACGAGTAAGATTATTAAGTGTAAGACGAACGATTAGCAGGATAATATGAGAAAGAAAAAAGGCCATTTACAAGTAACCACCAGAGGACGCTATGCCGTTATTGCGATGATCGAACTTGCCAAGCAAGCCGATAACCGCCCCGTGCCTTTGTGTGATATCGCAGAATCCGGGAATATTTCACTGTCCTACATGGAGCAGCTATTTGCGGGCTTGCGTAAGAACGGCCTTGTCCGCAGTTACCGCGGCCCCGGTGGCGGCTACATCCTTGCAAAAGAATCAGCCGACATTAAAATCGCCGAGATTCTCCGCTCTGCGGAAGATAGCGTGCCAGCGAAAAAAGCATCCAACAACAACCAGCAGAAAAGCGCGCAAGCCAGTGCGCTCTGGGCGCAAATCGGTGACATCCTCGAAGCCTGCATGAATCAGGTTTCACTTGATGACGTTGTCAAAGATGATCTCTCGGCGCATCCGGCCATCAGCAAAGTATTTGCAACGCTCGAGTAGGATTACACCGCTCCACCCGCAAAATATCTTGAAGTCATCTTAAAAATGGCCCATATAATGATGCCATGAGCAAGGCGATTTATATGGATTATAACGCGACGGCGCCGCTTGAAGATGCCGTCATCGATTTTGTGACAGATGTCATGAAAGAAACGGGTAATGCCTCTTCGGTCCACAGTTTCGGTCGCGCCGCTTTGCTCCATCTGGAAAAAGCACGGCAACATATTGCCGATTTATGCGGCACGCACCCGAACTATGTGACATTCACATCCGGAGCCACCGAAGCCAATAATACCGTTCTGGACGCATTCCGCGATGATAAAATCTGTATTTCATCCATCGAACACCCGTCGGTTTTACAAGCCTGCCGCGCGGAAAAAGGATTGATCCCCGTTGATGCAAACGGCGTCGTTTGCATGGATGCACTTGAACAAATTCTGCAAGACGACGCTCCCGATCTGATCTCCGTCATGCTGGTCAATAATGAAACCGGCGTCATTCAACCGGTCAAAGAGATCGTCCGGCTTGTGCGTCGCCTGCAGCCGCAGGCCTATGTCCATGCCGATGCCGCGCAAGCCGCCGGCCGTATTCCAATCGATTTTGCCGACCTGCAAGTGGACTACTTGACGCTATCGTCACATAAGTTCGGCGGGCCGCAAGGGGTTGGTGCCCTCATCAAAGCGCCGGGCGCGCGCGATGCCAAATTATTGTTCGGCGGCGGACAGGAAAAACGCCAGCGCGCAGGCACAGAAAACATCGCGGGTATTGCAGGTATGGGACTTGCCGCAGAACTTGCCGCGCAAAATCTTGACCGTTTTGCCGCCATCGCAACGATACGCGACAAAATCGAAACGGTACTGGCCGACACCGCACCGGAATTGATTATCTATGGCAAGGACGCAAACCGCGTTGCCAATACAACAAGCCTTTGCTTGCCCGGGATCGGGTCGGAAACGCAATTGATGGCGATGGATTTGGCCGGAATCGCCGTGTCAAACGGATCAGCCTGTTCCAGCGGCAAAGTGCAAAAAAGCCATGTCTTAAGCGCAATGGGCGCACCGGACCACTGCGCATCTGCCACGCTACGCGTGTCCCTCGGGCCGAAAAACACAGAAAATGATGCCGATTTATTCATCGACGCATGGACAAAAATGTACCAACGTGTCAAAAACAAAATCGCGGCAGCATAATACAAACAGAATAAATACCATTAAAGACATCGCGATAAAGAGGATCCAACCCATGCCACAAGTAACGTTTCTTTTCCCAAGCGGAGACAAAAAAGAAGTCGAAGCGCCATCCGGCCTGTCTGTCATGGAAATTGCCCAGATGAGCCAGATCGAAGAAATCGAAGGCGCGTGCGGCGGCTCGCTTGCCTGCGCGACATGTCACCTTTACGTGCATCCGGACTGGAGAGAAAAATGTCTGGCCGGCGAAGACCATATCAGCGAAGAAGAAGAAGATATGCTCGATCTGGCCTTTGATATTCGTGATGAATCACGCCTGTCATGCCAGATTACACTGACCGATGACCTTGATGGTCTCGTCGTGGCCCTGCCCGGTACGGAAACAGATTGGGATTAACCCCTTTTCCGTGCATTGACGGACTTTTGGAGCGGCGCACGTCAAAGCCATTAGATGATACCGGCTTTCCGGCACACTCACACACTTCCCTTCACACCCCGCTGGCCACACAAAATTATGAAAAATGTTGATAAATTTCCCTGAATACACTATATAAAGCGCATGAATTCGTTAGGTTTTGACAAAGATCCAAAAGATACACGTGTCGTCGTTGCCATGTCCGGCGGTGTCGATAGCTCCGTCGTGGCCGCTCTTCTGCACGAAGAAGGCTATGATGTTGTCGGCGTAACGCTGCAATTATACGATCACGGCGCCGCCCTTGCCAAAAAAGGCGCATGCTGTGCCGGACAGGATATTTACGATGCGCGCCGCGTTGCCGAACGGTGCGGATTCCCACATTATGTCCTGGATTATGAAAGCAATTTCCGCGAATCCGTCATTGATGATTTTGTCGAAAGCTATATTCAGGGCGAAACTCCGATCCCGTGTGTCAAATGTAACCAGACCGTCAAATTCCGCGACCTGCTGGACGTGGCAAAGGATCTGGATGCGGACTGCATGGCCACAGGGCATTACATACAGCGCCGCACGAACCCGCAAACAGGCAAGGCCGAGCTATGCCGCGCGATTGATAAAACAAAAGACCAGAGCTATTTCCTGTTCGCAACCACACAGGAACAGCTTGATTTCCTGCGTTTTCCGCTGGGCGGCTGGACAAAAGACATCACCCGTCAACATGCCGAACGGCTTGAATTGCTGACCGCGGATAAGCCGGACAGTCAGGATATCTGCTTTGTTCCGAACGGCAATTACGCCAGCGTCGTCAAGAAAATCCGCCCAGACGCGGAAAAACCCGGCCCGATCAAACATATGGACGGGCGCACAATCGGCGAACATAACGGCATCGTGAATTATACCATCGGCCAGCGCAAAGGGCTCGGCATTGGTGGCGGCGTCACCGAAAATAATGAACCGCTCTATGTTGTACGGATTGATGCGCCGAATAATGCGGTCATCGTCGGCGAAAAAGAAGCGCTGGCACGTGATATGATCTACATCAGGGAATGCAACTGGCTGCTTGATGAAGCGCAGCACGGCACAGATATTGATATTATGTTGAAATTCCGTTCTGTGATGATGCCCGTACATGCGACATTGCGCACACATGATGACGGATCGGCTTTACTGACATTGACCAAAGGACAATATGGCATTTCACCGGGACAGGCAGCCGTCTGTTACGTTGATGATGTGATTATCGGTGGCGGCTGGATCGAAAAGACAGATAATTCCGCTATGCCGCTGGCGGCCTAAACCAAGCCAGACAAGCACACACCCACCCCACAAACAGAGCTTTTACGACGGCGCCGGGGACGATGAAGGCGTCGCCGCATCTTGTGCTGCCGCACGCTCGATATTGCGCTCGGCCTGCGTTAGCAAATCATAGAAGCGATCATTGCCCAGTGCCTGCCCCGCATAAGACGCAAAGCCATCACCGACCACAAAATTGGCAAACCCTTTGAACGCTTGATCTGTCGTAAAATCAATATCCTGTCCGGCCGCTTCCTTCATTTCCCGCGACAGCTTGATGCTCTGCACGTAATTTGCGTCTTTACCCGCACCGGCAGACGCAAATAAATCCGCATCTGAAATAATGGCACACATCTGCACCAGACGCGGATCATCCAGCATCGCGTGCAATTCAGGGAATTTCCCGTCCGGATCAACAGCGTCCGCTGTCGGCGTATCACCATTTTGATATATCTTCGCAGCCTGTTTCAAAAATGTCTGTGGCCCTTGCGGGCTTGTCGTGCGCAAGATCATATGCATCTGTTCCTGATGCGCTTCAGAGACGCCGCATGCGGCCATAAGCGGCTGCACCACATTATATGTCTGTTCTTCGAAATGATAGATATCGTCTTTCGGATTCCCGCCCCCGCCATGATCGATATCATGGGCAAACGCGGCCAGTAAAACCAGCACCCGCTCTTCGTCCGTCAAGGCAAACGCGGCCTGACCATCTGCGGCCATCAGATTATTCTTCTCGGACAAAATATTGGCCATCAAGGCAACATGCCCCGTATGGACCGCATTATGATAGGCATTCATGTCACGGGCTTTCACCGCGTCATCCGGCACTTGCCCCTTAATCATTTCACCACGGGCCGCAATCAGATATGTGGCGTTTTGCAAGGCCTGCATGTGCGGATCATCCTGCTCACTGTCCACAGCCGTGCCATGAATACGGTTTATTTCTGCCTGCGCAATCGCGGGCAGGCTCGGCCGGTGGTCAAGCGACCAATACTCGACACACAGCTTGGAATATTTCTCGATGATATCGGGATCATCCGCCCGGAACACATCAGTGCTGTCACGCCCAGAAACCGGATAATGAAACGCACGATCCACGCGCGCGGCTTCTTGCAATGTGGCCTGCAACCCTGCCTGACCGTTGAACGCAGTCTGGATCACAGACGGATCACCTGCCGAAGCAGCAACCTCCTGCACCCGCTTGGCTATCTCATTCTCTTGATCGGTATTTTGTAATGTATCCGGCATGTGTCCCCCGCATTTATTCCCCCGACATTTTATCGCGTTATCGCGACATCTTCTCGCGTCCGGCGTGACCGCCTGACTTTTCGGGCAGAATTCTGTCTAAAACCTAGCAAGAAAGCTTTAAGAAAAGATGAAAAAAATCCGACGAAATACTTGACAAACATTATCAAAACAAGCCATATATCGACTTCCGAAATTCATCTGTGGCGGGGTAGCTCAGGTGGTTAGAGCAGAGGAATCATAATCCTTGTGTCGGGGGTTCAAGTCCCTCTCCCGCTACCATTATTTTCCCAAACATTACATACAGTTATAGCTTTCAAGCTTGATACACTTGACCACCTTCAAGACCACGGGGTATCAATGGGGTAACAAAATCATTTTCATGGATAAAATTAACAAAAAACATCAAAAACAGAGGCGTATGCAATATGAACAGTCCTTTCACTATTGTTAAAGACCCCACCAAGCTATTACCCTTTTTAAACAAAGTAAAAGAAGTAACTGACAAAAATAAAAATGCATTCGGTTTCCTATCTTTAGGAGCCTATGAAGATGCTATCAATAACGGAAAGTTATGGATCGCGGCAGACCTAAACAATAAATATCTGGGGCACATCATGCATGGTGGAAAACCGCCCCAAGAAATACGCATTTTTCAGATTTATGTTGAACCCAAAACACGTGGATTGGGTGTTGCAACATCACTAATAGAAGAAGTAACAAAATATGGAGAAAGCCTCTCGTGCCTCAATTTGCGCGCAGATGTAGCAAACGACCTAACAGATGCTGTTCAATTCTGGCAGTCTCAAGGATTTTGCGCACTAGCACCTAGGAAGAAGTTAAATACTACTGGACGAGAAGTATTAATATTTCACAAAAGATTATCAACACCCAGCTTACTTCCAAACGAACCGCTGCCTCTAAGCATAAACTCCGAAACCATGACGGATGAAACGGAAGACTATGTCTTAGATTTAAATATTTTTCTTACATTATTAAAAAAACGCGACAATGAAAAACTTGTATCTGAAATAATGCAAGCATCTATGGGAGGCGAGTTCAATCTGTTTGTAACCCCCGAATTTCAAGAGGAACTTAAGCGCAACAAACAAGAAAATACAGATCCGCTGCTCGACTTAGCCGAAAAAGCATTACCCGTTTTAGAAAAAATAGACGATAACGAACTCGACGTATTAAAAGAAGAACTTCGACCTTTAGTTTTTCCAAATAGAAGCAGAACTCGTAAAAATGCTAAAAACGATGAATCTGATTTAAAGCACCTTGCCTACTGTATTCACAACACAAAAACAGGTTTTATTACCGAAGAAACTACGCTGCTAAAAGCGAAAGAAATGTTTCGTGACAAATATGGTTTAAATATACTTTCACCGCAGGATTTTAAGGTTGAATACGCTGGTAAAGATCTCGCAGCCATTAGCGTTCCAATTTCTGACGAGAGTTATGATATCCATATCTCAGACATTACAAATTCGGCAAAAATACGTCCATTCTTAGAAAAACTTGATACAAATTTATCGGATGTATCAAAAGCCCTTCTTAAAAATTCTACACGAGGTACGCGCAACAGAAAACTAGTAATGCTCGGAGAAGAAGAGAGTGCAGTGTATGTAGCACAAACAAGAGGAACTAAACACAATGCACTAGAAGGTTTCTTTATAGCTTCAGATGTACACTTCAAAAGTCGTGAGACTATCTTCCAACATATGCTCGAGCTATTCATGCTCAACGCACAAAACATAAAAGCAACCAACATGGCATTTCACATACGTGCGGAAGATTTTGACTTCGAAAAAATCTGCCTCTCACGAGGATTTGAACGCGCAAAATCATCATATAAAGGCATGATTAAATTAATTAAAATCCCGTGCCCTCTTTTAGTAACGAAATCGAACTGGGAAGAATTTAGAGAAACCTTTGCAAATTATACTGACATACAACTACCACGACAAATACCCAACATCCGCCTTAACAGCTATAAAACTCCGATTATTCAAGCTGCAAAAACTGGTCGTGACTATGAAGCAGAATTGTTCCAAATAGAGACATTACTTTCCCCGTCTCTTTTACTGCTCCCCAAAAGAACTGGCGTCATCCTTCCGATTGCCCCTGCATTTTCTGAAAATCTTTTATCTCGCCCAGAAAATCTTCTCCCTTTTGCGCAATCAGAACAAGCACTACTCAGAACCGAAAAAGCTTATTTTAGGAAACCCAAAAACACTAAAATGTTTTCAGTTGGCAGCCCGTTAATCTTCTATGAATCTGGCTCAGGACGAGGCGTTATAGGTTGTGCCCGAATAACATCCATTAAAATCGTCCAGTTACAAAACGCGCTAAAGCTATATCGCAAACATGGAGTACTAGATAAGAATCTCCTTAGAAAGCAAGCCGATGGAAACGGAAACGTGCAAGTTATCACATTCGATAACTTCAAAGTTTTCTCTAACCCACTTCCAATTAAACGCTTACAAGAGCTTAATTGCGCAAAAGCTAATCTAGTTGGCCCTGAAAGAATAACCTTCGAGCAATTATCTACAATCCTCCACGAAGGCATGGAACAGGCTACAAAAGATGTTCTTTTATCTATACAGCCAAACTATGTAACAAAGATTCTAAATGGTAAAAAGACCATAGAACTAAGGAAGAAGCCATTTCCTGCTAAAGATCGCATCCGTGTTTGGATATATACCACCAGCCCTACGAGTGCGGTTGAAGCTTCCGTATACGTATCTAATGTTGAGAAGGGCACGCCAGAAGAAATCTGGAAAAAATATCAAAAGAAGTGCTGTATAAGCAAATCAGAATTTGACAAATATTATGACGGAGCAGATACAGCCTATGCTATCCATATTGAAAACCCACAGCGCTTAAGTAAAAAGATAACTCTTCCAGAGCTCAAAACTTTATTAGAGGGTTTCACCCCCCCCCAATATTACCGCTATGTTGCACATGACAGCGATTTATTCAATGCACTTATTACTAAGTAAACAGGGCTGCTTCAATAGCCATTACATTGCGGTATAGTGCCATGCAAAACGATATAATCCCAAATCAGCTTGCGTTCTGCATAGAAGATGTATGGGTTTAAAAACTTTTTTTCTTCCAGTTCTGGCGCAAAGCCTGCCGCATAGATGTTAGTCAAATCATCGCCCAATTCTCGATTAAAGCGATTACCACCGCTGTGTTTATGAATTCCTTCACCAACGCGAGCAGCCTTAAAAAACGTATTCAAGCGTTTATGAATGCTTTGTGATTTTCCAGTCGTCACACCGACGTAAAGAATTTCTCTGGCTTCATGATCTGCGATACCCTCTGGCTTCTTATCAAAACGAGCAATGATATACAGACCCGTTTTATCTCCATGCGGAATGCTTTTTACATCATCCCATGCGTACCAATCTGAAAATTGAATATCTGGTATTTTAATGGCAAACTCCCTGCGGTGCGCCCCCGCGGATAACTTGACTGGCAGTCGGGAAGTTTACAAATCGACAATAGACGATCCTTGTGATTTTAGCCGTGAAGCCTGTTGTATAGCACAAGCTTCCCGACCATAGGTCAAGGACGCATCTTTTTTTGGTTGATGCAAAAACCACTATTGTCGAGGTTGTAAAGCCCCAAAGTTGCTGCGTAACAACTTCAATGTCAGGATAGTTTGATTTGGAGAAGAATGGAAGGGGCTACGCTCTCAAAGCTGATATTAGTTGCATATATTCGCCAGAAATGACCGTACACGTGCCTAGAAATACAATTACACCACAATACACCAGAATAATTCTCTCAGCCGCCTACGCCATTTAATAATGGCCGTTTAATGGCTTTTTGTAGAGCATGTTTCCCATAGGTCACTTTCTGAATAAGAATGCATCTCACTCTATGCTTAAGTTTTCATAGGTGTATCTTCATTCGGAAAAATAAGAGCAACAATTTCCCGTATGATACCCGTTAGCAATCATCACTTACCAAACCCGAATCCAAGCAAGCGGTGAAAACCTATTAAAAAATGATCATTTATCAGTGTGTCGGTCTAAGAGCCCTATTGCGAGTTTTCGCTGAGATATTGCGATGACTGTCTTATGGTCTTCATGTTTGAAACAAAAGAAGGAGATCAATATGACTACTCAAACAATTACACTGAAAGAAATCTGCAAAGAGCACAAACTCTGTCCGCGTCTGTCGCGTATGTTACTGCGTGAAGCCGCAAAGGATGAAAAGAAGAATCCGAACCTAACCAAACATCACAAACCGAGAACAGCATGGATTTGGTCAAAAGGATCGAAAGCACTGGACGAGGCAATGAACATATTAAAAACCGCGAAGTAATAAGAAAGAGTCGTGTCATTATTATGCGCGAATAATTTTGACACGACTACTTCATTTATCTTAAACGCCATCTCGCCTTTGGACCTTTTCCCTCGCAATCAGCGATAAGCCTCAACTCACGATTGACAACGCTTTTACTCACAGTCACACCACGAACATCCAAATCACTCATAATGTCTTTGATACCCTTAGTACCCACACCAAGTATCTTAATTAAGATATCGGATAAATCGGCTTGCGCCTTTGGCCTGCCGACTGATTGAATAGGGTCAAGGGAATCCGCAGAGTAATCAGCAACCTCAACCCACTCTAACTTCGGCCAATCCGTCTTAGAGCCCCCTTCAAGTTTGTACAAGAGTGTATCGCCAGTTTCTGACCAATTACTCTTTACATGCGCGAAACCTTTTACATCAGGATCATCACGAGACGCCCCTATATGCAACACAGATCGAGCACGAGCAGCAAAACCGATTGAGCCTATGCCTTTATTGATTGCATGCTCCCCGCCAGACTTCGTCATATGGCGAATACCAATTACGCACACATTATGCGCACGCGCTAGTTGATCAATATATGTCAGGAATTTAGTGACTTGATCAAATCGATGTGCATCCACATCACTACTCATGTAGGTGAGCAATGGATCAATAATGATAAGACTTGGTTTAAAACTGATTATCTTGGCTTCAAGTATCTGTATCCCTTCTTCAGAAAGAGGCTTAAACTCTCCCTGAAAATGAATATTACCCGCGGACAAATCAGCTCCCGCCTTCTCCAATCTGGGACGCATTGTTCGTTCAGGATCATCTTCTGCATTCAAAATCAACACACGTCGCTTCGATATCTTCTCATTGCTGAATGGCAACGTGCCACCATTTGAACATAAAGCCGCAAGCCACATTGTAAAATATGATTTACCACGTCCTGGATGCCCATCAAGAAAGACTATACAACCGCTAGGCATGTACGGATACCAGAACCATTCAACTTTCTGACTCTTGATTTCTGACATACAGATAAATTCAGCCGAAGCGTCTTTATCGTAACGCATGCTACTCTTAAACACGTCCGCAAGTTCTTTTTCTGACAAAGGTGGTCTACAGAGTGTTTTGTTTACCCTTCTAACGACTTTTCTTATCGCTGGCATATTCATACTCTGCCGTCTCAAAGAGCATGTAAGCTTAAATAAACCATCATTGCGTTCTCCTTCGCCAAACGTCCCCTTCTTGTCTGGGAGCTCGGCACTCACTTTCTTTTTTGACGACAGCTTTTGAACAATTTCATCAGGTAGTTTCTTTGCATACTTCATAATCAAACCTCCCATTGATAGCGTTTACCAGACACGTGCCGACTTGGCGGAAGGATGATATAACCACCTTCTCCACCACCTCGAATGTCCAAACCAGACATAGCATCATTCTTCGCCTTTAATTCCGCATGAACATAAAGATGAAACCCCTTACCTGTTGTCGCTCGAAGAGTTTCAAATTCTTCCAACCCTAAATCTTCAAAAGCTTTCTTACCTTTCTTTCCATCAAAGTCTAAGGCAAATAATCCTTCGACTAGAGGGCTTCCAATGTTTGATTTTGGATATTCTTCCCACCATTGCTTAATCTGGTCAGAGTCAATTGTTGCTTCTTTAAAGCCACCTTTCACAACAGGGTGTTTCCCTTCATGTTCGCAGTTCTTTTTACCACACAGACATTTACCATCTTCAATACCAAAAACTGGAAACACAGGAACACCTGCCCTTGCGTATGCTAAGGCAGCCTTACGTACTCTCCGTGACAACATGTTATCTGTAAGTTTGAAGTTATTAGCCATGATGAACACCTCCACGTCTTGCACGCTGTGTCCCAAGCCAATCATTCACCTCTGTTAAATCCCAACATACTTTTTGGGCACTAAGATATATCCGCTTAGGGAATAACTCGTCTTTTTCCAATTTTAGAAGATGTGAATTTGAATATGAGATGCCCATTTCCGCTAAATCGCTTCGAGTGAGCAAGGTTCTTTGATTACCATTCATTTTTTACTCCTTTTTGTTTGAAATGAAAGGAGCTATTTATTAATCATATTTTTTTCGAGGTATGTGAAATAACCTAACCGCTAATATTAGCGGTTGCCGCCTAAGCGTGACCACGCTTGATATTCTCTTCCTTTATTTCTTCAGATAAATGCTCACCAACCCAGCTACTTTTAGGCGTATCTGCTCTACCTAAAAATTTTGTAAGATGATACGCATAATTTTCATGCGTTATCTTCCCTTCTATTGTCTCAGAAACCTCTAAAAAAATAGACCGCATATGTTCTTTGTCATGCTTAGGCTTTACCCCTGCCTTTTTAAATGACATTGGGTTCTCATCTTTTGGCATTTCTATCCGAAAATACCTTCTGCTTAAATCTATACTCCCATATTTAGGATCTATTTCTTGCTCAATCAAAAAGAAATCTCTCGATATTCGGAAATGCGGATGTTTCCATTCTTCATCAACAACAGCGCAAGAATCTTCATCAAATGACTTCGAAGGCACACATATTGTAACATTGTCTTCCTGTAGAAACTGACCAAGCTTTTTAAAAACTTGATCAGCCATATACTTATTCCAACGATATTCTTTACCTGACAGCTTGAAAGAGTTTTTGCGTGTGGCTAATACTTTCAAAGGCCACTCTGACCATTCTCCTGCATAGATTTCTGCCCCCAAGAGGTTAAAAACATCTTCAGGCTTCATAAGATTTTTACCCTTGAATACTTTGTCGCTTATTTCCATCGTCTAATCCAATCACATACTCAGCCCATTTATTCAGAGCTTCTCGTTTCTCACGATCATATCCATATCGGTTATATATAGCATGTACCCCTGAAAATGTTCTAGAAACATGATTAAGTACCTTTTCAACAACATATGGTGGTATTTCAAGGCGTGCCATTCCAGAGGCTGCTGTGCGTCTAAAATCATGAAAAACCCAATCACTCACACCAAGAGCTTCATCAAGACGGTATTTATATTTACCATGTCCAGATACAGGTGTTTCCCCAGTCGTTGTAAAGACAAAATCAGAATACAAAAATCGTGGTAAGCTCTCAAGAATTTCCACGACATAAGGAGACAGTGGAACAATATGAGCTTTTCCATTCTTCGCACGTTCTTTTGGAAGAGACCAAGTTTTATTAGGCAAATCCAATTCACTCCATCGCATACCTGATACCTCTCCTCGCCTTTGTGCTGTTAGCATCAAAACTTTAAACAATGGACCAAATGGATAGGAGAACTCATCGGATATATTGAACACCTTCAAAATCTCATCATCCGTTAAAACACGATCTCTTGGCTTCTCTTTTGCAGGTTTAGGAACACCTTGACAAGGACTGTGCTCAATATAGGTGCGCTCAACACACCAATTTAGAAACCTACTTAATGCAGCACGTGCACGATTAGCTTGAGTTGGTGTGCCAGCTGCCACCAATTTATCTAAAAATGCAATAATATCTCTACGGTGAAGATCAGCTAAATCCATACCACCATATTCTGCCATGAACTTCTTCAAACGCGAATCTGACATCGCCCAATCTTTATTATAAACCTTGGCATAAAGCTCAATAAAACGTTCATATGCTTCTTTAATGGTAAGCTTCTGAACATCTACACTATGGAGCGTTCCTTTTTCTGCTTGTTCTATAACCTCAGCCGCTTTCTCTCTAGCTTCAGAAAGAGAATATGAAGGGTAAGTACCAATTGTGTGTCTTTGTGTTTTGCCACGATAACGAACACGAACGAAAAATGTTTTTGTGTTCATTTTACTGACACGAAGTCCAAACCCTTTCAAATAAGGGTCGCAAAACTCTTGCCGTTTTCCATTCGATTGAATGTTCTCTATAAATTTCGCTGTAAGTTTTTGCATTGCCATGCAAGCAAAATAAGATAAGTGCGGATATTTCCTCAATATCGTTTATCGAGCGCAAACTGTTGCGTTTGAAAAGGTTTTAACTAAAAGACAAAGCTTGCATCGCAAAAGAACATAAACAACATTGTGATAAACTCTTATAAATGACTTGGCTTATCAGTAGTCTAAATCCATTTCAAGAAACCACTCCGAATTCAAGAGAGCTTCATACATAGCTGTAGCCCAAGAATTCAAATCAGTACTTTTATAAGTATCTAACTGCATCTGAAGATATTTAGCCAGCGCCCCATCATCAGGACAAGATTGAAGCTTTACAAGCATCCTTCTGATGTTCTCAAACTCTTCTGCGGCATGAGAGGCATATAAAGCACCAAGATTTAACACCTCAAACTGATGTAAAATTCGATTATATAGAATTGAATCTAAAGACGATATATCAACTACACTGAAAACAAAAGAAATTGGAATTCGCTGTGTCAATTCAGCCTTTAACCAAATCAACCCGTTCAAATCATCAAAATAAGGGTGAAGAAACTGTTCACTAGCAGTATTAGCGTCTTTTGTCCCTTTATCCTTATTACAGTCAGAACAGCATGGTATAAGATTCAGAGGGGTAATAGAAAAACTAGGATACAAGGTCTTGGGCAAATAATGATCTAATGATTTCACTTTTCTCTGGGAACAGAAAGGACATGTATCGTAAGGAGCTGCACCAAGTAAAAGATTATAATAGTCTCTACCCTTATCTAACAATTTCCCATCATAAAGATAGACCATATCATCTTTGCCAACGTCACTCGTAATATCTGTATGCTGTGAGACTTGATAAAGGCTTCCTAATCCTGCATGTGTTTCATATTGATTGTTATTCAAATCTAATTGGGGCTTAGCTGCTCGTAGGTACGCCTGTCTAGGCTGCTGCATGCTAGTCACACAAGCCTCGAACAAATCATCATAATTAATATTAGCTACGTCAATTTTCTTCAAAGCTATCCTCCCCCACATCCCTAGTAGCCGTTAAAGCAAGGCTAATAGCCTGCGCCTCTTTACCCATTTGTCCTTCAAAATTTTCTACAATTTGCTCAAACGTCAACCCCTGCTCAACAACTTCGGCAATCATCTTATGAAACCCCGTATGCGTTAACTCCAAACCAAAAACTTCACTCGTCAACACGCCCACACTTTCGCCAAAAGTTTTTATTTGAGGTTTATCCGCTTTAATAACCTGCCCAAATCTATGTGTTTTCCAAACACAAGAACTAGGAACTTCTTGAAGGATAACAGGCGAGTGAGTCGCCAGAATACCAACTCCGTTCCTATGCACTAACAAATTAGAAATAGAGCGTATAAACGCAGACTGCAAAGGCGGATGTAGATACGCTTCTGGCTCATCCATGAGCACTAATGTTTTTTCATCAACCGTTTCTACTAATTTTGTAATTGTGAGCAACACAATGGCATGTCCAGAAGAGAATTTTCCAAATATCTTTCGCACTCGTTTCACCCAATCTTCTTGCTCTTGTTCAGCAAGAGGGAAACCACAAACCTCATCTTTAATACCAGAATCTGCTATAAGCTGATCATACTCCAAGAAAGAAACCGCATCAGCCCACCGAGCTTTTCTACCGCTACTGATACAGAACTGAGCGCTTTTAACAAACTCATTTGCCAACATCTCTCTACTTTTCGGAAGCTGTTGTTTACCGTCATTAGTTTGAGGTCTCTGAAGACCAATATACGAGTATTTAATTCTCTTGGTTGTATCTTTAGTCTCGCGAATATTCTCAAAAGGATCAAATGCACTAAATGTCACTGACACCAAATTAGAAAAAATCTCTGTTGGTTGAACAGCCATGTCATATTCATCAAAAAACATTCCATTCTGAGCAGATGGCTTGTCTAACAATGATCTAATCATACTTCTTAAAAGATTTGTTTTACCAACACCGTTTCTTCCTATAACGACATGCATATTGGTAGGCGGAGAAGAGTTAGGTCTTACACTGAATGTTAACGTAGGGCTTTCCAATTCGCTTCCTCGGAATCTTGGCATTCTATACGAGAAGTCATACTCAGTCAGCCGAGCCCCACCAGAGGCTAGTCTTTGATACTGGTCCTTAACATTCAGTACCGATACACTTCTTAATAATGACACTTTAGTAACTGGTTCCTCTATTGCTCGGGCATAAAGGTCATCGTCCACTGATATTTCGTGTAAACATGCAAAAATGTGATCTCGATAATTATCGCCCAAATCATTCAGAGATTCAAAATAACTATCATCTTGACCAAGAGAGAAAAACTTATAAGGAAGCGTTGAAAACTCACGAGGCAAAGAGTCTGATGCTTTGTAATAATCACCTTTTTTAATTCCAAATTCAGCAATCTTTACTGGTCCGATTGAATGCTTCTCTCCATTGGCATCAAAAACTTTTAATATGAACAATGTAGAATATTCAAACCAGTCATCCCAACCGTCAATAATCAAATGAGCTTCATTCTTAGCATCCTTATAATTATAGCTTTCCAATGCTGACAAAACTTTAAATGTAAATCCGTTGAGCACACCAAACCCTTTTCTAACTTTTGATTAATCTAGACTCTACACCATAATTCCATTGATACTCTTAATAATCACAAAACGGTACGATCACAAAATATTGGTTTTTAAAATTTCACCTAATGCAACAATAGCTTCATCTCTATTGGTTATCTTATTGATATTCGATGGATCTTTAAAACAATCAAGCCAAGCTTTCTCCATTGCATTAAAAGCTTGAACAATATCAGGATAATTCTCGATAGACTGATCAGCGTTTTGTTGAAAAATAAATTCATTGATATTATTTCTCCACTCATCAAGATACTTCCTTGCATCATCTAAATTATTAACTCTTATCACAATAGAAACCTCCATAATTTATTCAAGCCAACACATTACCTGCTTTTATATAACAAATAAACTACAACACACTGGCTGAAATAAATAATTACCATTGTGTTTATAGAAACATACTTTAGGGGTACAACCTCGGGTAAAAGTGGCGGTTAATTGATATGAAGAGGTTAAGATGCGTTATTACAGGCTAATAACCTCGGAGCATTACTCACCATGCGTTAGACACGCCAAGATCAAACACAGTCAAACAGCTTCTGACGAGCCTTGGGCCAAATCATAATCCTTGTGTCGGGGGTTCAAGTCCCTCTCCCGCTACCATTATTTCTAATTTCCCTTATATATCAGGTTCCTTAGACCATAGACCACACGGTGCAACCGCAAGGTGCGACCCGCAATGTATAATTCACCCTATTTAGTACAGCCCAATGAACTTACCAAGCAA
>JASMHE010000011.1 GCA_030750865.1 Alphaproteobacteria bacterium | reverse complement strand
AAATCCTTATAGTCCGTTTTTACCAATTCCATTGGCAATATGCGGGTGTAGCTCAGGGGTAGAGCGCAACCTTGCCAAGGTTGAAGTCGAGGGTTCGAATCCCTTCACCCGCTCCATTTTACACGGCCCTAGCGCTTACTCCTCTCCAAAATACTATAGCACAATCGAACCTGCGGTCCGATAATATAATTGACATATCTCATGCCTGCGGTGTATGGTCTGTTCATTGATAATATGAAAAAGGGAGGGCGCAATGTCTAACAAAACAAAATTACTTGGTTCTGCGTTGTGTGTTAGTTTCTTGACGGCGGCTGCCGGAACGGTCGCGGTTGGTTCTGCTGTGGCATCAATTTATCTGCCTCCGCATGATATTGCATGGTTTGCGGCCACCGTGAACGGAGTGAGCGCGGGAATAGGCAGTGCGCTTACCGTTAATGCCTGGAAAGATTATAGACGTGAGCCATGATATTTTGGCTTATCGTTTATTAGAATAGTACAAGCCCGCTGATGGTAGCGGGCTTTTTCAATTGTTATGATGTTTTGCTGTGCTGTTGCCTGCCATCCTTGCGGTTTTTTACGGCATTAACGGGTTCCATGTTGAAAACGGGCTGCTGAAATCAATGCCGCCTTCGCGTTCGGGGGCGGGTTGACCCATAGAGCGGGCAGGCATGTCGAGGCCGGCCAGTTGATGTTTATGTTCGATATGTTCGATCAGGCCGGTTGCGATTTCACGTGCGTCGGGATCGGGATTGTCATACATGCGTTGCAGGTCGGCGGCATTTTCGGCGTTCGAGCCAAAGCCGAGTTCCAGCAGGCCGCCTGAATGTGCCGGCGCGCCGTCCGGTGTGCGTTCGTCGAATTGACGCAGGACGCTGTAATTGCCAAGACGTTGCGTTGTTTCTTCGTCACCGAGTCTGTAATTTTCGCTGAGGCGTGCGGCCAGATCACCGTCCAACTCGGACACGCCTTGTCCGGCGCTGCCTCTGATATAGATACGCGGATCATCTGCGTGTGGTCCGGCGGAATCAAAATGCAGGCTGAGGAATGTTACGTTGCCTGCGCCTGTGATATTGGCAAGGCTGTGGGCAAATTCCGCTCTGGATTCCAGTGTATCGCCGTAATCGTTCTGAATGCGCAGGATTTCACCGGGGTCGCGTGTGAAGGCGACGTTATAGCCTTGTGCTTCGAGTTCTTCGGCAATTTCGGGGCCGAGTCTGTCAACAACATCCATTTCGCTCAGATTATTATGGGGAGAGACTGCACCTTCATCAATCGGGTTGCCTTCGTCGAGTATCGCGCCGTGGCCGAGATCGATGACAATCAGCGGTCTGTCCGGATCGGCAAACCGGCTGGTGGTTGTCAGCTCTTCGCCCTCGGTACGGGCGGTGAATGATTCAATTGCGCTGAGCGTTGTGCCGCCCATTGCGCCGTCAATATTGTGCGGCGGATTGTCACCGCGCACGGCCAGAAGATGCTGTAATTCAGAGACATCCTGTTCGGGCAGGGAATACGGATCGCCGTCTGCCTTTTCAATCAGATCGGCAATGCGGCCATCGGCAATCAGGCCCATTGACGGGTCTTGTTCCACGAGGTTTTGTGCTTCCCAAACTGTGCTGATGCTGGCCTGAAGACGTGTCAACGACCAGGCTGTTTCCACCGCTTCGTCGGTCAGACCGTCATACGGTGCCAGCGGTGCAACCGGCGGCGCTGCGATATATGGCGGTATGTCTGCATCTGCTGCGCTGTCCGGCTCTGTGCCCGGTTCAGGTGGTCGCAGAGGCGGTATGACCTGTTGCGGCGGCACAGTTGTCGGTGCAACGGGGTCTGCCGTGGCCGGTTCTGCGGTTGCGGGGGCATCCGGTGCGGGCTGATCCGGCAGTGTATCCGGTCTTTCCGGCGGCGCGCCGACCGCTTCCATGCTGATTCTGGTTTGATATTGCGTGATGGCGGTCTCGGTCTGTCCGCCGTACACGCCGTCAATATTGTGCATTGAATTATCGCCTGTTAAGGCCATCAATGTCTGTAATTCGTATGTATCCTGCCATTGTAGATTGGCGGCATTATTATCGACCTTGTCCAGAATGCCGTCGATCCGTTGATCGATGATTTGCTGGTGGACGGGATCGCCTTGCACGATTTGTTGTAATTCGTCGCCTTGCCCGTTGCGGATCAGGTGCATAAAGGTTTCATCGCTGACCTGTGCCAGTAAGTCGGGATGATCGGCAATATATTCTGTAATGGCGGCGCTGGATCGTGGTCCGACATCACCGTCAAACCGTCCGTAATCAACGCCGAGCCGTGACAGGCTGGCTTGGACTTCGAGCTGTTCGGTATTGTTCCATTGCCCTTGTTTTGACAGTAAATCCGTCAGCGCGTTTTCGGCCTGCATTTGCTGGGCGTCGCTGATTTGTTCCGCGCCTGTCTCGACCGCTTGCTGGATTTCACCGGCGCGGCCGCGTTCCTGGATTTCAACCATCGCCCAGTTCCCGACACGGCCTGCGGTTTCGGGATTTTCGGAAATGAATGAAATAATGGAATCTGTTGTTTTCGGGCCAAAATTCGGGTACGTGCCGCCTTCGAAATAGCCGGCTTCGGCCAGTCTTTCCTGTAGCTGCACGAGTGTGTCACCGTCGGGCGCGGCGCTTTGTCCTAATATCTCAAGGACGCTGTTAATCTGTTCTTGCGTGGCTGTACCCACTATACCCTCACGTTTTTACCGCTTTATATTGTCCCTAAAATACCAACCTTCTGTTAAAAATCCCTTAACGGTGGTGTTTTTTAGGTGTGGTTTTTGCGGGGTGGTTCGTGTTGGGGGTATGGGTCAGAGCGATAGAGCGTGATAGGGGAGGAGGCGTGCGGGTCTGTGCAGTGTGGAGGCGGTGTGCGGGCATAGTGCGGGCGGGGCGATGCGCGGGACAATGTAATGTGATGCCGCTGCGCCGTGACAGGGTGGCGACACAGATGGCGCGGGATGTTGTTGTGGCGGCGGCGCGTGCGGATGTTACAAATATAAGCCGCGATCGCGGATATAATTGGCTACGGGCGTAAAGATGGCCGAGGTTTGCATGTGCGGGTCTTTGGCAAAGGCGGCGCGGTAGAAAGACGATGAGATATCCGGTCCTGTCGGCACGTTCAGCACGGTCCAGCCTGTTGTGGCTGGGTCATCGAAATGATCGGCGGTGCGTTCGTGCGCGGCCAGCATCTCTGCAGGTTGCAGGGGCGATCCGTCACGCTTGAGCACGGCGATTTTAAATTCTTCGAGCAAAGATGCGGCGGCTGTCCATTGTGGTAAATCGTTCAGACTGTCTGATCCCATCACCCAGATCAGCTCGTGATCGGGGTGGGTGGCTTTGCAGTGACGCAACACATCAATCGTGCGGTTCGATCCGGTTTGCGTGCCGATGGCAGTGAATTTTAACGGCAGGTCCGGCTGGCTTTGCCAGAGCAGGGCCGCCATGTTGAAGCGGTCTTTTAAGGACACGTAATCGGCGGCATCCTTGAACGGGTTTTCGGAAAATTCCATCCAGATTTCATCCGCGCCTAAGGCTTGATGAATATGCCGCAGGACGTTTAAATGCCCCTCGTGCGGCGGGTTGAACGATCCGCCGTAAATGGCGATGCGTTTTTTTGCGGTGGTGTTTTCTGTTGTCATGGAATGACGTTATGCAAAAAGCCGCGTCATGTCCATGAAAATTAGATTGACATAAAACAAATAGTTCCTTATGAAGAAGGCATCGATAAAAAGGGCATATATGTTATGAAGATACTTCTCCGCAACAGCGCCGATCCGGCCTTGTTCCGTTACTTTAATAAAAAGACGACAGCCGGGTCCGATCTTGAAATGGTACGCGCCAGTATTGCCGCGTTCAAGGACAAGGAATCGTTCGCGCGCATGCAGACAATCGGCGGCAATGATGTCTATCGTGATGTGAGCGCCGATGATCTGAAGGGTGAACCTGTGGTGTTGGTGCAATCCAGCGGCACGACCATCCGGGCCTCGGCCGATGAATATGCTCTGCGGACGCTGATTACGTTGCGCACATTAAAAGATGCAGGGGCGGGGCCGATCTGGCTTGTTGAACCCTATGCCGGATATATGCGTCAGGACAAGCCGACCGAAATCCGTGATGAAGACGGACAGCGCACGGGTGAATTTTATCTGGAATCCGTCAGTGCGAAAACACTGGCCGCGTATAAGAAATTCGGCGGTGCAGACGGTTATTCCACAGTCGATATCCATTCCGATATGGCGCTCGGCTTTTATCAAGATGAATTTGGCGCGGATAACGTGATTAATGTGGACCCGACCGAAGTCTATGCGGAATATGCCAAAGCGCTGGGTATTGAGGATCTGGTCATTGTGAATCCGGATATGGGCGCAGATGCGCGGGCGGAAAAACTGCGTCAGGCCACAGGCTTTACAGAGCGGGCCTCGGCCAGCAAAGACCGCAATAACGCAGGTATCGGCCCGTCCACATCGTCTGTGCAATCAATGGAAGGTGATGTTGAGGGCAAAGACGTGCTGATTATTGATGATATTTTCAACACATGCGGCACGGCCATCGGCTGTGCGCGTGAATTAAAACGCAAAGGCGCGGAACGCATTTTTGCAATGGCCGCAGCCGGTACGTTCGGCAGTGACGGTCTGACAAAAATGTTCGAAGCCAAAGCCAAAAACGGCGCGCCGCTATTTGAACAGATTTATGTGTCCAATGCGATTTCGCAGCGCGAACGCATCCACAATCTGGAAAGTGAATATCTGGAAGATGTGGTGAAATCCCGCGTGAAGATCATGGATTTTGCGCCGTTGTTGTGGAAACATATTACCGAAGATATTATGACGCATCCGGTGATGCAGAAAAAAGACGATGCCCCGGCACCGAAACCGTAAGTGAATGACATCATGAACGGTCGGTATAGGATGATCGTGATACGGCCCCGCACGGAATGGGGCATGGGCATCAAACGAAAGCGCACGGTATAAAAGCGCATGAGATAACAGCAGGATTATTGTATGAGCAGGGGCGCCGCACAGAAAAAAATCCACTTCATCTGGGACCCGCACAAACCCGATGTGTGTGCGTTCGCCCATCAAATGACCGCATTATTCAATCAAGCCGCCCCGGACGAAGCCGATCTGATTGTCGCCATTGGCGGTGATGGCACGGCTTTGTACGCGCTGGATCACGCAAACGGCGTGCCCGTTTTTGCCATGACAATGCCCGGTATCAAATCCAGCGAAGGCTTTTTGACCTGTCACAAGGTGGTTGGCGCTTCTAATCTGATGGATATTGTGAATGATTGCACGCCGTATGATCTGACGGTGCTGGAGGGCACGGTCGAATTTGAAAACGGCCATACGGAAACGCATCATACCTGCGCCGATATTGTGATCGAAAAATTAAAGGTCAATGGCGGAACGACGCTGGACCTGAAAGCGGAATTTAACGGTAACGCAATGCTGGATATGCCGCGTATCGGGTCAAACGGACTGGTGGTGGCCACGCCGCTGGCTTCGACAGGATATCATTTATCCAATGGCGGCCGTCCGATCAGTTTGCGGAATGATAGAGTGACGCTCAGCGCGATTACGCCGTATAAGCCGCGTCATTTCGGTGAACATGTTTTTGATCCTGATACGGTGATTACGATTACAGCGCCGCCGCGTACCTATAACAAGCGGCCGCTGGGGGTCGGGTTTGGCAGCGGGGTTGCCTATACAGCCTATGATATGGATAGCCCGATTAAATCACTGACGATTCGCCGCGCGCAAGATAAAACGGCCACATTGTTGATGCATCATAATCCGGATGAAAATGTCTGGCGGACATCACAGTGGCGTGATGTACAAGGACCGGTCAGTCTGGTACGGTATTGTTATCATAAAGCCCGTCTGACATTCGGATGAGTGCCGCACGGCATAGATTATCCATAATTCAGTTGACGTTATAGCACCGGTTTCTTATAACGTCAGAATACACGGAAAATGTCGGTATAACACGGCCTGTGGAAACGGGGCTGTACGATTGGGACTGTGTGGTTGAACCGAGTGGTTGAAACTGTGTGATCGGGCCAGTCATTATACAAGATGGCTGTCAGATGGTGATAAAGGCAAACGATAAAAGAGAACGATGGAAGAAAGAGGGATTTTCAATGGTGGACATCAATTCCAAATATGCATTGCGTGATACGGATAGTTATTACGAGGAGCCGCTGGCGCATAAAAGTGCCATGTGGTCGGATATGTATGCGCTGACGATGTCGCAGGCCTTTTTTACGCAAGGCAAGCATGATGTGAATACAACGTTCCATGCCTATATCCGTAAAGAGCCGTTTGGCGGGTCTTTTCTGTTAACCGGCGGTCAGAACATTATTTTCGAATGGCTGCGTGATCATTGGGAATTCGACGAACGCGATATTGAAAATATGCGCAATAAAGTCACGGTTGATCCGGATACAGGCAAAGAGCACCGCGTTTACAGCGATGATTTTATTGATTTTGTCGCCAATTCCAAATGTGAGCTGACAATCGATGCCATGCCCGAAGGCGAGATTGCCTTCCGTGATGAACCGATTTACCGCGTACATGGTCCGCTGTGGCAATGTCTGATGGTGGAGGCCGCGATTTTGAACGCGACCAATTCACAAAGCCTGTTTTCAACATTGGCCGCCCGTTTGAAAGAAGTGACAAACGGTGAACCGATTCTGGAATTCGGGCTGCGCCGCGCCCAATGTATCGGCGGGCTGGAACCGACACGCGGCGCGTATCTGGGCGGCATTGACGGCACATCGAATAATCTGGCCGAAAAACATTACGGCATCCCGACCAAAGGCACGTTCGCCCACGCGTTTGTCATGATGTACGAAGATGAAATGGATGCGTTCAAGGAATATGCCGAAGCAATGCCGTATAACGGTGTCTTTCTAGTGGATACCTATGACACGGTCGAAGGTGTAAAGCGCGCCGTGCAGGCCTGTAAAGAAAAGGGCATTAAACTGGCCGGTATCCGTCTTGATTCCGGTGACCTTGCCTATCTGTCGATCGAGGCCCGCGCCATTCTGGACGATGCCGGATTCACAAATGCGAATATTGTGGCATCGAACGATCTGGAAGAGGAGTCCATCCAGCAAATCAAGGATGAAGGCGGTAAAGTCAATGTCTGGGGTGTCGGAACAAATCTTGTGACATCAAGAGCGCAACCGGCGCTGGGCGCTGTGTATAAGCTGGGCGCTGTGTATGGCAGCGGGCTGACACAAGCCGAAATTGACGCAACACGCAAATTGATCAAGCAGGGGCAAAGCCCGAACGATCCGGATTTTGTCCGCAATGTGATCAAGATGTCGCAGGACGAAGTGAAAGTCACGATCCCCGGTGAGCTGGATTTGATCCGTTATTTATGTCCGGCAGCCGATGGCAGCTTGCGGTTTGACGGCGATACAATTCTGCAGAATAACGCGCCCGATCCTGTGGCGGCGGCAACCGGCGGCCGTGATGCGGTTGGCAAACTGGAGCGCGATATTGTGTCTGTGCCGAAAGGCAATATCACAGGTCAGATGCGTTTCCAGACCGGCGTATCGGCATACCGTCCGTTGAAGCGTATCTTTAACGAGGGTGTGTTTGTGAGTGAGCTTGAAACAATCCATCAGGCCCGCGACCGCGCGATGGAAAGCTTGGCGATGCTTGATCCGTCGCACAAACGCCGCCTGAACCCGCATATTTACGGTGTGGGCATCGAAGAAAGCCTGTATCAATACCGTCAGGGCCGTATGGGCAGTATCAAGCAAAAGGTCCGCGCTCCGCACCCCGTTGCGAAGCCATAGGATGCCTGATACACAGAGCGTATAGAATAAAATATATAGAATATAAAAGAGACAAGCAGAGAAGAAAAAGAGGAAAAGACATGACAAATGCAAATTGGACAGCCCCAGCAGATACAGCGTTGATTATCGTTGATGCCCAGAATGATTTCTGCCCCGGCGGCGCGCTGGCTGTTGATGGCGGTGATGAGATTATTCCGGTGGTGAACGCGCTGCGCGATCATTTCAATTTGGTGGTCCTGACACAGGACAAACACCCGTCCGGCCATTGTTCATTTGCCAGTTCCCATGACGGCAAAGCGCCGTTCGAAACAGTCGAAATGCCTTACGGGACACAGGTCTTGTGGCCGGATCACTGTGAAGACGGGTCCGAGGGCGTGAAGTTCCACAAGGATTTGATCGTACAAGACACCGATCTGTGGCTTGAAAAAGGCACGCATCAGGATATCGATTCCTATTCAGGGTTCTATGAGAATGACCAGAAAACACAGCCGCGTTTTGCAAATGGTAAAACATTGACGGAAACATTGAATGATGCGGGCATTACGCGCGTTGTGCTGACGGGCCTTGCCTATGATTTCTGTGTCGGCTGGCATGGTCTGGATGCTGTGAAAGACGGTTTCGAGGTGGTTGTGGTTGATGATGCAACACGCGCCATCGGCATGCCGACCGAAGACGGTCAGAGCGATTCCAAACAGGATATGGATGCGCAGCTTGCACAAAACGGTGTCAAGGTTGTCTCCGCCGCCGACCTGCCGCAAACACTCGGCGTGCCACAACCGTAATACGCTGTTCGTCATTTTTTATGCGTTAGATATGTCGTGTTTTATGATGGTTGCGGCTGTGTGCCGACTTTACGCTCGTATTTCGCCTCAAGCTTATTAATGATTTGGTCAAGTGTCTGTGGTGCAGGAACCCATCTGATTTCTTCGGTTGGTGCCAGTTTATTTGCGCGCTCCATTTTTTCCGCATATTCTGGATTTGAAAAGACAATACGATAAACATCCCAACGATTATGCTCTTCGATAACAGATATAAAGTGCTGTATATCGCTCAGGTTTAATTGACAGGCAACGCCTTCGATTGCGTTATGGAGGCTGTAAGGGCTGGTGCGATCAAATTTAAGTTGGCTGAGCCATGGATTAAGCTTTACGAGCCCATCCCACTCTTTGTTCATGCGATCCATCAAGGACTTCGGCGGCGTTTTGATAAGAATTTGTTGAAAATCACAATCGCGCGGAGGGACGTAGCATGCAAAAGATTCACTGGTGTACCCGCGATAATTTTCAAATTCGCTTGCGGTCATATTGTTCGGATATGTGTAATATGTAGCGATGCCTGTAATGCCGTTCTTAATAGCAAATGCGGCCGCAGGTTTGTAAAGGCCGTTTTCCCGTTGGCATTCGGGCGAAGCTGCATCGTAAAAATGCTTCTTTAATGACATTATGATTTACCCCGTTTTTAATTATGTAAACGAATAGCATAAAGGGAAATGGCTCTGCAAGAAATTCTTCTTATATTTTATAATATTCTTTATACCATTTGACAAATTGCGGGATGCCTTCGCTGATCGGGGTTTTGGGGTGATAGCCCAGCACATCGACGGCCGGATTAATATCGGCATAGGTTTCGGCAACATCGCCGGGGGCCATGACGTCCATCAGTTTCTTGTTGGCTTTGATGCCGACGGCCTGTTCGATTACATCGACAAAATCCATTAATTTTTCCGGCTTGTTATTGCCCAGATTAAAAATGCGGTGCGGTGTGCCGTGCAGACAATATTTATCATCGCCGCCGCCCGGCGGTTTATACAGCGCGCCGATAATGCCGCGAACGCAATCATCGATCCATGTAAAATCGCGCTTCATTTCACCTTTGTTAAAAATGGTAATGGGATTGCCGTCCAGAATATCGCGGGTGAAGCTGAAATAGGCCATATCGGGCCGTCCCCACGGGCCGTACACGGTGAAAAAGCGCAAGCCCGTTGACGGAATATCATAAAGATTTGCATAGCTTTGGGTCAGAAGTTCGCTCGCGCGTTTTGTGGCGGCGTAAAGTGACACGGGGTTTGTGACCGGATCATCGACCGAGAAGGGCTGTTTTGTATTGCCGCCATAAACGGATGAGCTGGAGGCATAGACAAAATGTTTCAGCTGTTTGGCATGGCGCGCCGCTTCGAGCATAACGACCTGTCCGGTCAGGTTGCTGGCGCTGTAGGCCATCGGATTTTCAAGGCTGTAGCGTACGCCCGCTTGTGCGGCCAGATGCACAATTTCGGTAATGTCGTTGCCGTGGCGTTTGAAAATATCTGTGATGGCTGCCGCATCGCTGATGTCGGCCTGATAGAAATGGAATTGATCGTTCTGTGCGAGTTGTGCCAGCCGCCCCTTTTTCAAGGACACGTCATAATAATCATTCATATTATCAATGCCGATAATATGATGACCTTGTGATAGCAGCATCTTTGCGACGTGAAAGCCGATGAAACCGGCCGCCCCTGTAAGCACAATCATAATGTGTCCTTTCCGTTCCCTGTATAATAAACAAAACCGCGCGGCAGGGAAAGGGATCATGCGCCGAATATCAACCGTCGCCTTTACCTGCGCCGAAAAAAGCTTACATTATTGGCTTATATGGTTTAAAACAGGGATCGTCTTTGGACAGGAAAACCGAGCGTATAATAACAGATAGCAGTCAAGCGTGAATATTGATCTATTAATGACATCAAGCGGTGCAGCCGGAATCGTGACAGACCAGCCGTTGGAACATCCTGTGACGACGGTGCTGCTTGATCCGATTGCCGGTATCATGAATCTGGAAACGGACGATCTTGATTCAATCGAAATGAATATTCCTGTCAGCGAAGAGTTTCTGAGCAGCTTGTGCTATACGCCTGTCTTGCAGTTCGGGGTGATCCATAACCGCGCCGTGCAGGATGCCCGCGCCGTTGAATTGATGTTGTTAAGCGAGCCGACTTTCGGACCGCCGCCGCATTTTCAAGGCGGGGGACGCGTGAAATCATCCGTGATGGCGTTTGAAAGCTTTTTGAAAAATGCCGTAACAGGCCAGCCGCTTTACCGTGATGATTTGGGTGATGAAGATTCGCTCGAAGGGGTGATGGCGGGTCTGAACAAAGCTGTTCTGGACTTTGCGCCACATCTGGCACGTCAGCGGAACATGGAAGCCGCACCGCGCGTTGCACCAAGCGTGCCCGGTCTGGGGCTTGGCGGGTCCGGCGGCGGTGGCGGCTATAGAGGAGGCGGTCATACAAGCGGCGGCGGAAACGGACAGGCCGGACGCGGTGGTAATCGTGATGAATGGGGCGAAGACGATTAACCCCTTTGACTTTTGTCATTCTTGTATTAGCTTTATGCATGTAAAATGAATGCCGTATTGAAAAACGCATAGGAGAATATTGTGGGACATACAGATTATTTGAAAGACAAGCAGAGCAAGACGATTGCCGATGCGCTGACGAAGGTGCTGGCCGATACGTTCGTGCTTTATTTTAAAACCCACGCATATCACTGGAATGTCGAAGGACCGCATTTTAAATCATTGCACGAGTTGTTCGGCGAACAATATACGGAAATGTGGGAAGCCACAGACGAGATTGCAGAACGTATTCGTGCCCTGAATTCTTATGCGCCTGTCAGCTTTGCTGATTTGGTAAAAACAGCGAGCCTGAGCGAAGAAACAGGACAGCGCCCTGATGCGCCTGAAATGCTGGTGCGGTTGGCAGACGATCATGCGGCCCTTGTTGCCGATGCGCTTTACCCTGCCTTGCGCGCTGCCGAAGAGGCCGGCGACGAAGCAACGGTTGATATGATGGTCGGCCGCATTGAAGTGCATGAAAAAACAGCGTGGATGTTGCGGAGCACAGCCAAAGAATAGGGTCAGTTGTCGGCACATAAAAAGCCGGCACAGAAAGAAAATGAACGAAAGGCGCCGCATGATCGCGGCGCTTTTTTTATTGCGGGGGGATGATGTGCGCGGGTGATCCGCGCGGATGGAGGTGGTAGACGCCTTGTGTCGGCGGCGCGCGCGTGTGCTTGGTCTGTGGTTGTGGGCGGCGCGTGGTGTTGGGCCTTGCGTTGGTGTGGGGATGCAAGGGGGTGGTCGTCTGTGCGTGCGATGGTTGGTTTTCTTTATGGCCGCATAATGGGTGTATGGGGCGTCATGTGTCGCATATGCCGCGTGCGGGGGATGTGCGCAGGCGCGGCCACTTTACCTATGGTCTGATTTTGCGCCATGCGGCGACATTGCGGTTATGTTCGTCCAGCGTTTTTGCAAAGGCGTGGCCGCCACTGCCGTCGGCGACGAAATAGATATAGTCATGTGTGGCAGGTTGCAAAACCGCCGCGATTGACGCGCGTCCCGGATTGGCAATCGGCCCCGGCGGCAGGCCCGGATACAGATAGGTGTTGTAGGGCGAATCGATCTTCAGATCTTTGCGCAGTAACCGCCGCCCCAGCGGTCCGCGGCCGTTTTCCTCGATTTCACCTTTGGTGATGGCATAAATAACGGTCGGGTCTGTTTGCAGCGCCATGCCCATGCGCAAACGATTGATAAAGACACCCGCCACATCCTTGCGTTCACCGGTCATGCCTGTTTCTTTTTCAACGATTGAGGCCAGAATCACAGCGTCTTTTTTGGTTTTAATCGGCAGGTTATCGGCCCGTGTTTGCCAGAGTTCATCCAGCGTTTCGGCCATTGCGCTTTGCATGCGCTTGATTTTCGCGTTGCGGTCATCGCCGCGCGTGAAATGATAAGTTTCGGGCAGAAGCGATCCTTCCGGTGGCAGGGTTGTGATATCACCGCTGAGTGTATCAATCGCCTTTAACTGCTGTACGATTTGCCAGCTTGTCTGTCCTTCGGGCACGGTAAAGCTGCGCACATAGACATCGCCGCTTTGTAACAGGGTCAGGATATCTTTGGGAGACTGGCCGGAATGCAGGGCGTATTCACCGGCCTTCGGGTTGGCATCGGTTAGGCGGCCTGCGATCTTCATGACAAGCGCTGTGCGGTCGTCAATGATATCCTGCTGCTGTAGATCGGTGAGAATAGCGGAAAAGCTTGCGCCTTTCGGCACAAGAAATAATGTTTGCTGTGTCATGGTGCGCAGGGGCGTTTCATACAGATTAGCCCCGTAAACGGCAATGCCGCCGCCAATAAGACTACCGACCAGACACAAGACAGAAATGACCAGAATAACGCGCTTCATAGTGTAAGATGTACTGAGTTTTGCGGTAAAAACCAAGCCCGTTTTTATTTTTACGGAGCGGGTGTTGAGGATTGTGTGCGGTGTGCCTTGCGCGCATCCAGTTCTTCGCCGACCGCATCAAGGTTGGCAACGCGGTGTTCAAGATAGGGGTGGCTTTCAAACGCTTCAACAAAATCATTGCCGAGCCGCTGTTTCCAGTTTTTGTTGATGCGCGGTTGTTCGCCGTCACAGACTTCCATTGTTGTCAGCGCGTAAACCAATTGTTCGGGCTGTTCGGTGAGGTGGGCGGCGATTTCATCGGCGCGGTATTCGCGGCGGCGCTCATAATTATTTTTCAGTAGTGACGTGCCCGTCAGGACAAGGGCGAAAGACAAGGCGGCTTCGGATACGGCCGCACTGCCGCCGATTGCTGTGCCGGCCGCAATGGTAAAGGCCGTAATCATCGGGGCGCAGCGCAGGGGCAGTGCGTTTTTCAGTGTGATTTTTTCTTGTGTGAGGGCGGGTGTCACGCAGGCCACCATCGCGCCGATGGTCAGATCGAGTGATAGCCAGAGATCCGACGGGTTTTGGGCAAGGGCATCGACGAAGTTGCCAAAGGCGGCAGATATGGCGGCAAGTCCCATTGCGGTGATGGTTGTTGCCTTTGTGTAATCTTTGTTCGCAAAATGGGCGACTTCGTGCGCCAGAACCGTGTCGGTTTGTGCATCGTTCAGGTTATATCTGTTATATTTGGCCTCGTTCAGCAAAATACCTTTATCCGAGGCGGCGACCATGTATCGCTGGTTATCATCATTGATATGGTAAAATCGCGGTGCTTTTCTGGTGCCGAGGCGATCGGCATAGGTGACGATCCGGTCATGTAATGCCGCGCTTCTTGTGTGATGCAGCGGATTTTCCGGATCATGCTGATCGTCTATAAATGCATCCTGTTTCGACCATAATCGGGCGGCGAGCGTTAGCCCGATCGGAAACCAAAGGCTGAGCCCTGCATCCGCGCAGGCGGCGGCTGCAAAGATACCGGTCAGACCAAGATGACTGTAATATTGCACCTTGTCCTGCCATCGATTGACCAGCTTTTCCGGTTTGGATGGTGTGTCTGTGGCGACCATGTGATACGCGCTCCCGGTAACCTGTTTTTTATGATCCGTTCTTATTATTTGCCATAATCAACCATAGATCACGGGGGAATACAAGCAAATAAAATCAGGTGCATGAAATAACAGCATCGCAAAACTTCAAGATATCGCGGACGGTAAGGCCGCAGATTGTGGCCGATGTTATGCGGGATGGCGGGGACGGTGAAGAAGGCAGGACTGTGGGTGCAACATTACGGTGGCGGAACGTTGGTGCAGTGGCGCGATGGGTAAACACGCTGTGCGGCGGCGTGCGGGTGCAGTGTGGCGCGTCGTGTGCAAGATGGGAAATCAGAGTTGCGGGGGTGAGAATAGAGACAAGAACAAAAAGGAGGTTCGCCTCGCGTTGTTGTGACGGGATCGTTGTTATTTGCATTCACCCGCATTGCAAGGACACCGTGATGCAGATTGACCGCACACAGACACACGGCGATAGCGGCGCAAAATGGCGCGGGTGCGGAACGAGAAGAACGGGCGTGCGTGATGTTGTTTTTTGTATCGGCGCGTGTGGCCTTGTGCCGTTCTGTTATAGTGCGGGAAACAGAGAGGGCCGTGATTATACGGCTTTGATAATCAGCGATGCGTTTGTGCCGCCAAATCCGAACGAGTTGGACAGGACCGTTTTGACAGGTTTTTCTTTGGCTGTCAGGGGCACAAGGTCGATGCCGTCACATCCGTCGGACGGGTTATGCAGGTTCAGCGTTGGCGGCAATGTGCCTGTCTGCATCGCTTTTGTTGCATAAATGGCTTCAACAGCGCCAGCCGCGCCAAGCAAGTGGCCGATGGCTGATTTTGTTGATGACATGCTGATTGTGTCCAGCGTGTTTGCGAACATGCGCTTCACCGCGCCGAATTCAATACCGTCACCGACAGGTGTGGATGTGCCGTGCGCGTTGATATAATCGATATCTTCGGGGTTCATGCCTGCGTTACGAAGGGCGGCTTTCATGGCGCGGAAACCGCCATCACCATCTTCGGCAGGGGATGTAATATGGTGTGCATCACCGGACAGGCCGTATCCGGCCACTTCACCGTAAATTGTCGCGCCACGCGCTTTGGCGTGCTCGTATTCTTCCAGAATGACAATGCCCGCCCCTTCGGCAATGACGAACCCGTCGCGGTCTTTGTCCCACGGACGGGAGGCATGAACAGGATCATCGTTATAACCCGTTGACAGCGCACGTGCGGCGGCAAATGTGGACAGGCCAAGACGGTTTACAGCGGCTTCGGCGCCCCCTGCGACCATCACGTCGGCATCGCCATAGGCAATCAGGCGGGCTGAATCGCCAATGGCATGTGTGCCTGTGGCACAGGCCGTGACCACAGAATGGTTTGGCCCTTTAAAGCCGTGTTCGATGGATACCCAGCCAGAGGCAAGGTTAATCAACATCGCCGGACATGAGAACGGAGACAGACGGCGCGGTCCGCGTTCGTGCAGTGTCACCGATGTATTATACATGGATTCAAGACCGCCGATGCCAGAGCCGATCAGAACGCCTGTGCGTTCAAGGGATTCTTCGTCTTCTGGTTTCCAGCCCGCATCGTCCAATGCTTCCTGTGCGGCGCACATGGCATAGGCAATGAATTTATCCATCTTCTTTTGTTCCTTTGGCGGAACAACAAGATTGATATTAAATTCACCGTTTTGCGGATTTTCATCGTCGGAAACAGGCGGACGGCCTGCAATTTGTGATGTGATATCAGAGGCATCAAAATGTGTGATCTTCGAAATGCCGGAATCCCCGTTTGTGATGCGTGCCCAGTTATGGTCAACGCCGACACCCAGAGGGGATACAATACCAAGTCCTGTAATAACAACCCGCCGTGTCATATCAAGCTCCTATCATCTTCTGTGTTGAAGGTATAAATAGTTTGCATGTCATCGGCGGGCAGTCTGAATGGTAATTACGGGAACCGAAAGAATTATTCGGCTGCGTTTTCTTTGATGAAGTTTACAGCATCACCAACAGTCTGGATTTTTTCAGCTGCATCATCAGGAATTTCAACGTTGAACTCTTCTTCAAAAGCCATAACCAGCTCAACTGTATCAAGAGAGTCAGCACCAAGATCATCGATAAAGCTTGCGCTTTCCTCGACTTTAGCTTCGTCTACACCCAAGTGCTCAACAACAATTTTCTTTACGCGTTCTGCAATGTCACTCATCGCTTACCTTACCTTTGTTTAGTTTTACTGTTATTACGTTTTACCCCAAAAATGCTTTCTGGCAAACGCCTTTCGGTTCTTTTTTGGTTCCTTGCGGAAAAAAACGGACCATATAGGCCTTTTTTGCCGAAATCAAGCAATTTTGTTTCGTTACCACAATATCGCACCGCGTCAAAGTCTTTTATCCTTTATCCACCGCGATCTGCGGCCTGATTTTGTGGATAAATGATTTGGGCCTGTTTGCGTGCGAGACGGGGCGCAGGGTGTTTAGAAAAGGTATTTATGGGCCGTTTAGGTCGATATGTGCCCTATATGTGTGCGCTATATGTGTCCTGAGATAAGAAGCGTACCTGAATGGGGGCTGTGTTGCGGGGGGTGGCGGGGGATCAGGCAAAAGCTTTGATCTACGCGTCTTTGATTTGTGCAGGGAAATCGGCCCAGCTTTCCATGATGGCATCCGCCCCCGCTTCGCGCAGGCGGTCATCATATCCCGGAATATTGGCGTGGGACGATGTCAGGCCAAACACAGTCATGCCTGCCGATTTGGCAGCGCGCACACCGACGGTGGTGTCTTCGATCACAAGACAGCGCGCCGGATCATGCCCGCCTGTTTGCGATGCGGCGTAAAGGAACAGATCGGGGGCGGGTTTGCCTTTTGCAACCTCGTCCTGATCGGCGGTGAAGGTTCGTTCCGGCGGCAAATACGTATCCAGTTCGGCAATGCGCAGGGATTCGAGCACGTTCGGGCGTTCGCCGTTCGAAGCCACGCAGAGTGGAAATCCGTTTTCATCCGCCCATGATACCATGCGCAGCGCGCCGTCAATGCGGCGCAAATGGGTCGGGGCGTTTTGGCTGATGCGTTTGATGATCCGGTCGCGCAGATCATCGGGCAATTTACGGCCGTGCTTTTGTTCGATGGCGGCGCGTATATCGACCAGCGTCATGCCGACCATTTTATTATAAATATAGTCAACCGTATAACCGTCAAACCCCGCTTCGCGGATGATTTCCGAACAGGACAGGCAATTCAGATATTCACTGTCAACCAGCGTGCCGTCACAGTCAAAAATAATCAGATCATAAGGGGTTTGGGGCATGTTATATGGTTTCCTTTCGGGTTAGATCATGGCCATGCCGCCATTGACGTGGATGGTTTGACCAGTCACGTATGCGGCTTCGTCGCTGGCGAGGTAAAGCGCAGCGGCGGCGATATCGTCGGAAGACCCCATGCGTCCGGCGGGGATGTTGGCGTTGATGGATGCTTTCTGATCGTCATTCAGCGCATCTGTCATCGCTGTGGCGATAAAGCCGGGGGCGATACAGTTGACGGTGATCCCGCGTGAGGCGACTTCGGCGGCCATTGCTTTGGACCAGCCGATCATACCGGCTTTGGATGCGCAGTAATTTGTCTGGCCCGGATTGCCGGTGACGCCGACCACAGAGGCCACATTGATGATGCGGCCAAAGCGCCCTTTCATCATGCCGCGCTGGACGGCGCGGGCAAGGCGGAATGTTGCGGTCATATTGACATCAATCACTTGTTGCCAGTCTTCGTCTTTCATACGCATGGACAGGCCATCGCGTGTCAGGCCCGCATTATTCACCAGAATATCGACAGAGCCTGCGGCTTCAATCGCGGATTTGATCAGCGCATCTGCGGCTTCGGTCGAGGATAAATCCGCCGGAACAACATGCACGCGGTCGCCGAGTTCACCGGCAAGGGCGCTGAGTTTTTCTTCGTTGCGGCCGCTGATAATGACGGTTGCGCCTGCGCCGTGCAGGGCTTTTGCAATTGCGCCGCCAATGCCGCCTGTTGCGCCGGTGACCAGTGCGTTTTTACCTGTTAAATCGAACATAATAAATTTTCCTTCTTCTTATCATTCTCTTTTTAAACTCAATCGCCGCGTGCTGCCGCACTTGGCTTTTCGGGTTAAACCCGCCTCGCAGTCGCTCGGTACAATTTTGGCTCAGTTATGAATGATCCAAAATCACGATCGGTGCGGGGCTTGGTTATTGTAGTCTCTTGATTAGTTCTTCAACCTGTTCGGCCGTGCCAACGGAAGACACCGTGACATCAGGCGCGATGCGCTTGACCAGACCGGCCAGCACTTTGCCTGCGCCAAGTTCAACCATTTCCGTGACGCCGTCGGCCGCCATTGCCTGTACGCTTTCGCGCCAGCGGACGCGGTGTGTGATTTGATCCACCAGCAGGCGGCGAATGTCAGATGGCTCGGCAACAGCGGTGGCTGTGACGTTTGATACAACCGGCACAAATGGCGGGCGGATATTCGTATCGGCAAGGGCCGTGGCCATGCGTTGTGCCGCAGGGGCCATCAATGTACTGTGGAACGGTGCGCTGACCGGCAGTGGCAGGGCGCGCTTTGCGCCTTTTTCTTTGGCCAGTTCGGATGCGCGTTCAACCGCGTCTTTGTGGCCGCTGATGACGATTTGCCCGTCGGAATTATCGTTGGCCAGTTCGCATTTGCTGTTCTTTGTCGAGGCTTCGTCGGCAATGGCGACAACCGTATCAAAGTCAAGGCCGAGAATGGCTGCCATCGCCCCTTCGCCAACAGGCACGGCATCTTGCATGGCTTGTCCGCGCAGGCGCAGTAATTTGGCCGTATCGCCCAGTTCAAGTGCGCCGGATGCGGTCAGGGCTGCATATTCACCCAGGGAATGGCCCGCCATAAACTGGCAGTTATCTTCAAGACCGATACCGCCTTCGCGTGTGATCACATTGACCACAGCCATTGAAACGGCCATCAATGCAGGTTGTGTATTTGCTGTCAGGTTCAGCTCTTCCTGTGAACCGGAAAAGATCAGGTCGCTGAGTTTTTCGCCCAGTGCGTCATCGACTTCTTCGAATGTGTGGCGGGCATCCGCAAAGGCGTCTGCCAGATCTTTGCCCATGCCGATGAATTGCGATCCCTGACCGGGGAATAGAAATGCACGTGTCATAAATTGTCACCTTAAGCTTATGGTTTTACTCTTTCTGCCTGCATTGATACGCATAAATGGATGAATATTCAAGAGGGGAAGATAGAGGATATTGTGCCCCGATTCGTGAAAATAGGATTTCTTGCGAGTCTGATCTGCGTGTGACGTCGTCATGCGCGGGGATGTAATCAGGGGAATGTTGCGGGCGTAATCTTTTGTTTTTTAATAAAAATATACCGAAGACCACAATTTTTTTGAAAGTTTATGATTTTTATGCTAGGCTCCGGATACTGAATATTTCAATGATGGATAGGGAAAGCGCGCACAGCGCTGTAATTTGGCCATCGTTGAGGGGACACAAGACAGGGATAAAGCCGTCTGTTTGCGCCGCGTGATCATGAAACATATACATTTCTGTATATCATAATGAAATCAAGAAGATCACGCCATCAGACGAAGCCGTTAAAGACGTGTTATTTTTCAGAATTGGTGTTTTACGTATACATGACAAATTATTGCCATGATACGACCCTTCCCCTGTCAAAAAGCTGTCACATTCGACAGCGATTATAACATTATCCGCCACAACGAAAGGGAGGACAAAATGAATTGTATGATGATGAACCGAAAAATCGAAATTCTATTAGATGAAACAGGAACGGCGTTCCGTATGCTTGCCGAAGCCGGCGGGCATCCGAATATGGATTATGCCGATTATGTCGCACGGACGAGTATCAACCGTTTCCGCAGCGCGTTGCAAAATCCTGATCTGAGCCGTGTTGCACTGGCCGCGATGTTGCGTCAGGGCTTCAAGAACAAGCGCAAAAGCGGCGTGAAATCAGAACATTGGAAAAGCTTTCTGGCCGGTCATATCCAGCAAACGGCCAATAATAACCAGATTGCCGAACGGCTTGTCTAGCCCGTACAGATTTTCTCTTTTCATTCCAAGTTGAACAAAGAATGAGAAATGCCGGCCTCGCGCCGGCATTTTTTTTTGCGCTTTATCCCGATGTTTTTTCTTGCAATCGTGCGGAAAAGCCGTATATTGCCCCTCATTCATAAACCTCGCCGGTATCGTTTGAATATCGGCTGTCATTGACAGACATGACGGAAATGGTTTCCGTCACTGTTATGGGGGAGAGACCGGATGGGCCGGTTGAACCAAATCAATGAATAACCGTGAGGAGTGCAAATATGCCTTTATACGAAACCGTGTTTATCGCACGGCAGGAACTTTCAACTGCGCAGGTCGATAGCCTGACTGAAACTTTCTGCAAAATCCTGACTGACGCCAAAGGTAAAGTCTCAAAAACAGAAAACTGGGGTATGCGTACATTCGCATACAAAATCGAAAAAAGCCGTAAAGGTCACTACGTTCTGATTGAAAGCGACGTAGAAGCACCTGCACTGCTTGAAATGGAACGCCAGATGCGCCTGTCTGACGATGTTTTGCGTTACATGACAATCAAACTTGAAAAACTGTCTGACGGACCGTCTGTCATGATGGAAAGCGATAAGGAGGCAGCATAGAATGAGTGCAGCAGATACACCAACAGTGAAAAAACCTTTCTTCAAACGCCGTAAAACATGCCCTTTCAGTGGCCCGAACGGTATGGATATTGATTGGAAAGATACAAAAACACTTAGCCGCTTTATTTCAGAGCGTGGCAAGATTGTACCAAGCCGTATTACAGCCGTTTCTGCAAAGAAACAGCGCGAGCTTTCCGTTGCAATCAAACGTGCCCGCCACATGGCTTTGCTGCCATATCTGAAAAAAGAGCAGGATAGCTAAGGTTTAAAGAGAAGGAATAAGAAAATGTCTACACAAGTTATATTGTTAGAGCGCGTTGATAATCTGGGTGAACTGGGCGATGTTGTTTCAGTCAAACCCGGTTTTGCGCGCAATTACCTGATCCCGCAGAGCAAAGCCCTGCGTGCATCACAAGCAAATATTGCATATTTCGAAGCGCAAAAAGCCGAAATTGTAAAGAAAAACGACGCGAAGAAAAAAGATGCGGAAAAAGACGCCGAAAAACTGAAAGGCTTGAAAGTTGCCGTGATCCGTCACGCAGCCGAAGGCGGTCAGCTTTACGGTTCTGTGTCTGCGCGTGATATCGCTGAAACAATTTCCGAAAAAATCGGCCTGAAAATCGGTCGCGGTATGGTGACATTGAACGATGCGTTCAAGACAATCGGTCTTTTCGACGTGAATGTCGCCCTTCACCCAGAGGTCAAAGTTGACGTTGTTGTGAACGTTGCCCGTAGTGAAGATGAAGCGAAGATTCAGGAAGAAACAGGCAAACCGTTGATTATTGTTTCTGCTGCTGAAGCAGAACAAGAAGAAGCGGCAGCCAAAGCCGAGGCGGAAGCCGCTGCAAATGCAGAAGCAGACGCTGAAGCGGCTGAAGCCGATAAAGCCGAAGAAGAAACAAAGGAAGAAGAAAAAGCCGCTGAATAAGCGCTGCTTTCTTTCTGTACAAATTAAATAAAGGCCGCACATGTTGCGGCCTTTTTCTTTGGGGGTGTTGCAGGGTGGTGTTCGGCTGTACGCGGCGCGCTGGGTTTGAGGCGTGTGGCTTGCGGGTTGTGTTTGGTGGTGTGCTTGAGTTGCGCTTGAGGCAGTGTTTTGGGGTGGTGCGTCCAGCTGTGTTGTGTGGCTGTTATGGTGCGGGTATGTCACTTGGGTGTGTGCCGCTTGGATGTGTGTCGGGAGTATGTGCCGGGAGAGGCGGTTTTTTTGCGGCGATTCGGCGCGGGTGCGGCATGGGCGTTTACCATGCACTTTGATCGGGATTTGTTGATGATGTGCCGCGCTGTCGGGGCGCGGTGGTGATGGACCACGTGAATGTGGCGCGTTAATAATGCGGGGGTTTGTCGCGGGCGGCTTGTGCGGTGACGGATAATGACTGACCGTCGTCGCCGGATTGATTATCAATATCGTCTTGTATGGCTTCGATTTTTGCTTCGGTTTTCCGCAAGGCGGCGCGCAGGCGTTCGATATCTTTCCATTGTGCGGTGACGATATCGCTCAGCTCGTGAATTTGCTGTTCCTGATGGGCCATCGCAATTTCAAGGCTTTGTATCTTGTCGTTTTGAATCTGTGCGGCGTCTGCCGTGGGGTCATTTTTGCTCATGCCTTCATCCATAACGGCGGGGCGTAATTTGCGCAAGCTTTTTCCGTTGCGGCGATAGCGGCGCTGTTTATCTTGCTTGCGGGCGGCGCGCATCATATAATTAAACGGCCTGCGGGGCAGGTGAGCAGATGGACGGCACAGACGGTCTGCGCGCTTTTCCCGTTATGCACATGCTGTGCATAAATAAATAAAAGATTTAATGCGCATGCGCGCAGAATATGATTAATTCTGGATCATGGTTACAGAAAACGCAGTCACAAAAGAATCGCCAAACGGTGGCGAAAATGAAGTTGTCGGTATCAATACCGACGAGCAGGCATACCGCATGTTGCCCCACAATCTGGAGGCAGAGCAAGGGCTGCTTGGCGCACTGCTGGTTGATAATCGCGCGATGGAAAAAGTCACCGATTTTCTGCGGGCCGAACATTTCTTTGCCCCTGCGCACCAGCGAATCTATGCCGCCATTCATACGATGATTGATCGCGGCCAGACGGCATCCCCTGTGACACTCAAAAATTACTTTGAAAAAGATTCCGATCTGGAACAGGTCGGCGGCGCCGCGTATCTGGTTGATCTGGCATCCAGTGTGATTGGCGTGATTAACGCGGCCGATTACGGCCAGACGATTTACGAGCTGTTTTTGCGGCGCGAGTTGGTGACGCTTGGCGAAGATATCGTCAATGATGCGTATGAACACACGCTGGACCGCAATGCATCGAACCTGATTGAAACAGCCGAAGGACGGCTGTTTGGTTTGGCCGAAAGCGGCGATTCGCGTGGCGGGTTTGTCACATTGCGCGATTCGGTGATGACAGCGATTGATATTGCCGAGCAAGCCTATAAAACAGACGGACATGTGACGGGCTGTACAACCGGCTTGCGTGACCTGGATAACAAGCTGGGCGGTCTGCATAATTCTGATTTGTTGATTTTGGCCGGTCGCCCGTCGATGGGTAAAACATCGCTGGCCGTGAATATTGCCTATAACGCGGCCAAACGTTATGCCGAAACAGGTGGCAAAGAAGGCGGCCGTGTCGGGTTCTTCTCGCTCGAGATGTCGTCCGACCAGCTGGCAACACGTATTCTGACCGACGAAGCCGATATTTCCGGTGATGCGATCCGGAAAGGGAATCTGAGCGAAGATGATTTCCGCCGTTTTGTTGCGGCCAGCCACACGCTGTCACAAGTGCCGATTTATATTGATGATACGCCTGCCTTGTCGATTTCCGCTGTGCGGACGCGGGCGCGCCGTTTGAAACGCCAGCACGGTCTGGATATGTTGGTGATCGATTATCTGCAGCTTCTGCGCGGTACGGGATCATCCCAAAGCCAGCAAAACCGTGTGCTCGAGATTTCGGAGATTACACAAGGGTTGAAGGCGATTGCCAAAGAACTTGAAATTCCGGTCGTGGCGCTGTCGCAGTTGTCGCGTCAGGTCGAACAGCGCGATGATAAAAAACCGCAGCTTTCCGATCTGCGTGAATCCGGTTCGATCGAACAGGATTCGGATGTGGTGATGTTCGTGTATCGTGAAGAATATTACCTGAGCCGCGAAGAACCATCGATGGAAGATCACGAGAAATATTCCGCCTGGCAGGAAAAATGCAGCCGCGCCATGAATATCGGTGAGGTGATTATCGGCAAGCAGCGTCACGGTCCGATCGGCACGGTGCGCTTGCACTTTAACGCGGACACGACCCGATTCTCCGATCTGGACGAAAATCACGAATTTTAATCAATCAATCTTGTTTTCTGTCTTGTCTGTCCGTCTGTCTGGCGGCAGGCTTGTCTTGTGGATCTGTTTGCCTGTGGCCGTGTGCAGATATCATAGTGCATGCCGTGTATGATCGCCCATACTTGCCCATGTGTGCCTATGCGCGCCGCATGCCGTGGGCGCGATCATCACGTCGTTTGGTGATATTTTGATCCTTTGAATGAAGGGCGGTGATTACGCCGCGCTGCTTTCGGATACGATGAAATCCCTGACCTTGTCATAGTCATTGTCCAGCACCGTGAAATGTTCTTTCATATCCATCACAGCCGCGAGTTTTTCCGGCATGGCGGGGGCAACGCCGGTTGCCTTTTTCACCGCATCGGGGAATTTGGCCGGATGGGCGCAGGCCAGCGTGACCATCGGGGTGGATGGATCGGACGGCAGAACTTGCGTCGCCGCATGCAATGCCACGGCCGTGTGCGGATCGATCGTATAGCCGGTGCTGGCATAGGTTGTGCCGATCATGTCTGTCGTTTGCTCATCCGTGCAGCGATAGGCGCGGAAGTCATGCCGCACGGCATCCATCAGATCATTTGAAATGTTGAACGTCTTTTCTGTTTTAAAGCTGTTCATCATCTTTTGCAGACTGGTGTAATCATGCTGCATCAGGTGACACAGATAGCGTTCGAAATTGCTGGAGACCTGAATGTCCATGCTGGGGGACAAAGACGGTTCGACCGACCCGACCTGCATGCGGCCTGTTTCGAAAAAGCGTGTCAGGATGTCGTTACGGTTGGTGCCGATCACCAGTTTTTCAATCGGCAGGCCCGCCTGTTTTGCCGTCCATGCGGCATAGACATTGCCGAAATTTCCAGTCGGCACGGCAAAGGACACGGACCGGTCCGGCGCGCCAAGTGCGGCCGATGCGGCGGCATAATAAACCGTCTGCGCCATAATGCGCGCCCAGTTGATGGAGTTGACAGCGGACAGGCCGATTTTTTCGGCGGTTTTTGTATCGGCGAAGAGGTCTTTGACAAAGGCCTGACAATCATCAAACGTGCCTTTGAGGGCGATATTATGCACATTGGGCGAATCCACGCTGGTCATTTGTTTGCGCTGCACGTCCGAGGTGCGTCCTTCGGGGTGCAGAATAAAAATATCGATATTTTTACAGTTTTTGCAGGCTTCGATTGCGGCCGATCCCGTGTCGCCCGATGTCGCGCCGACAATGGTAATGCGCTGGCCGCGCTGTTCGAGAACATGGTCAAACAGCTTGCCGAGAAGTTGCATCGCGTAATCTTTGAATGAGAATGTCGGCCCGTGGAACAGTTCCAGAATCCACGCATTCGGTCCGATTTGCACCAGCGGCGCAATGGCATCATGATCGAAATTATCTGCGCTGTATGTGTCGGCGATCAGGGCGGCCAGTACATCATCGTCAATGTCATTATTCACAAAAGGCTTGATGACTTGCATGGCAATTTGCGCATAGGACAATCCCTGAAAAGACCGCAATCTGTTTGTATCAAGATCGGGATGGGAGGATGGAATAAATAACCCGCCATCCGACGCCAGACCGGATAATAAGACATCTGTAAAATTCTTGTTGGTTACGTCACCACGTGTCGAGAGGTAGCTAAGCATCGGGCCGGTATCCTTTGATCCTTTTTCAATCTTGAATCGATGATGTCGATTCGCATTGGTCGTGTGTTGCTGTTTGGTGTTTTATGCTGAGATCAGCGCGTTATCTTTTAGATAGCGTGACTCCAGATGTGCAATCAAGGGTTTTGGCGAGAGTTTTTTGCCTGTCGCTTCTGTGACCAGATCGTCAAATTGCAATAAACGGCCTTTTTTATGGATTTTCTCGCGCATCCAGCTGGTCACAGGCATGAAATTCCCTTGTGCGATATGTTCGAACAGATCGCTGCCTTCATCTTTGCGCATGGTCTGGTAAAGCTGTGCGGCCAGCATATGACCGATGGCATAAGACGGGAAATAACCGAATTTACCAACGAACCAATGCACGTCCTGCAGGCAGCCGTCTTTGACGCTGTCCGGCTCGATACCGAGCAGATCGCGCATGCCCGCATTCCATGCGTCGGGCAGGTCGGCGACTTTCAGCTTGCCGTTAATCAGATCACGTTCCAGTTTGAAGCGGTGCAGAACATGCAGGAAATAAGTCACTTCGTCGGCGGATTTGCGCTGGGTTGTCGGTTGCACCCAGATTTTGTTTTTGTGCATGTTATCGGCCGATAAGGTCGGGTTTTGCAAGCCGTGGAACAGCCCTTCGACGCGGGGTGATATATAAGAATAAAAGGCGCGTGTACGGGCCATAATCATTTCGATGATAAGCGCCTGTGATTCATGGACGGCCGCGCCCATATCCTGTGCCACGGGCTGATAACGCCATGTGGTGCGCGGCAGGCCCTGAATATAAATACCGTGTCCGCCTTCGTGCAGGGCGCTTTTCAATGAATCCATGAAATTATGGATATCGACATTCTTAATCACAAGGCGTGTATCTTCGGGCGTGCCGCCCTCGACAGGGTTATGGCCTGTTTCGTAAAGCCCGCCGCGCTGAAAATCGAACCCGATCGCAGATAACATGGCCTGATTGAGCCACATTTGCGCTTTGGCCGGATAGAAATCATGCATATCTTTTGGCGGCTCGGTCTGTTTCTGGCGCTCGAGAATTTCCGGCAACAAAGTGCTGAGCCGTTTTTCCATTGTGCCGAACCAGCTTTCAACATCAGACAGCTTGATGCCCGGCATATATTCATCCATCAGCGCTTCGTAAGGCGAATTGGTGTTGCAGGCTTGGCATTTGGCTTCGGCAATTTGCTTGTTCAGGTCAATGACGCGGGTCAGATATTCGCGGGCGGCAGGCCAGTCCCCCGCAGACAGGCAGTCGCGGTGCTGGCGGCGGCCTTCGTAGGACATGCGGGCGCGTTTTTCGATCAGATCAGGGCTGACCGGTTTGTAATGGGAATGCATCGTGTCCATTTCGCGCAGATTGGCCGTATCCCATTCATCCCAGTCATCGGGGTGGTTGGATTGGTGGCTTTTGGCGCGTTCAATCAGGTCCGACATGCGTGTTGAGGTAATGTCTTCGTGAATACGGCGGTGCAGGAATGCGATTTGGCCGAGGCGCGATTTCCACGCCCCTTCGGGCATGGCGGTCAGGAAGTCGCGGCCCAGCGTTTCCGAGATGGCCTGCATGCGGCCGACATCACGGAAATTATATTTCAGCTCCATATAGGCGGTGCTGGGGTGTTCTTCATATTGGCGGACGACGGTCGGCGCTTGTGGTGCGACCGGCGCTGTTTGCGCGTCTGTGTCTGGAAGAGCCTGCTTTTTTGCACCTCTCCCTATAAAAGGAATTTTGCTCAGCACACGGGATTTCCACCATTGCGGCGTGAATGGTGCGAATACATTATTTTTTAAAAAGCGTGTAACAGTGGTCAGAAACGACCGAAGCGTGGACATGAAAATTACCTGTTTAACTCATCTTCACGTCCACTATAGCTGGTTTTGCCTGAAAAGGCGACAATTAATCTTGAAACGGTTTTAGCCCATCGCGTTCATCAGCGGTTTTGCAAGACCTTGTATGCCGCCACTCATCTGTGATGCGCCGCTCTTTGTGATGTCGTACCCGTGACGGAGGATTTCACCGCCATCTGTTGTGCCGTTATCAACGGCGGCATCAATATCAAACCCGTTCATGGCAAGACCGGTTTTTGTCATATGCGCACATGCCGCCGCGATACCGAACATAATCGTCAATGGTCCGCCCAGTGTCATTTTCGCCGCGCCCATAAAAGTATCGCCCAGATGACGCAGTGTTGTTTTGTCGTTCATGTCGCCGGTTGTGTTTTCCGTGGTATCCATGTTGCCCTCCGCTTGGTTTATTGTGATGCGCCCGTTTGCATCCGCTTATCGCCTCACACGATTTAACATAACCATAATATATGAAATACACAATGTCAATATGTTTTTTACATAAAATTAGGAAATAGGAGGGGTGTGGCGTGTGGTGCAAGCACCCCCTGTGCGTGGTAAATGTGCCGTCTTGTTATGGCTTTTTTTAAACCCGGCTGGCATATTGGAATCATGAGCCAGTTTTTCACCATGCTGTATAAAGAGGTTAAGGGCGATATCACGCCGCCCGCTTTGCCGGATGTCCGCTTGCAGGCGGATCGTGTGGTGCTGCGCCCGCCACGCGCCGATGATTGGGCGCGCTGGCGGACAATTCGGGCTGATAACCGTGATTACCTGACTCCGTATGAACCGGCATGGCCGGATAATGCGCTGGAGCAATCATTCTGGATGCGCCGCCAGTTAAAACTGTACCGGCAATGGCATAATGACAAGCGCTATGCGTTTGTGATTTGCGCGCGGGATAGCGGCGCGATTATCGGCGGGGTGAACGTGAATAATGTCAAACGCAAAACGGTAAAGCGGCCCGCCGCAGGCGATGTGGCAGATGCGGAGGCTGATGCTGGTGCGGCGAATGCGCCGCCGCAGACACGGACGGTCGGCACAGCCACATTCGGGTACTGGATTGCCGAAGACCGGCAGGGGCAGGGCTATATGACCGAAGCGCTGGCGGCCTTGTTGAAATATTGTTTTGATTTTCTGGCATTGGACCGGATCGAGATTGCCTGCTTGTCCGACAATGAAAAAAGCATGAATGTCGCGCGGCGCTTATCTTTCACATATCAGGGCGTGAAAAAGAACTATATGCAGATTAACGGCCGTTTGCAGGACCACCATATTTTTCATCTGACGCGGCGCGATTTTATAGCGCGGCAATCGTCTGTTCCAAAACAGGTTTAGGGGTACGGTTAGCGGCGTTCTCTGTAGGTATTATTGTGGGCGGCGTGTGATGTGGCGCGCGCGTTCCGCGATCATATTATGCATGTCCGGCGGTGGCGGACAGCATGGTCGGGTCGATCCCCATATCATCAATGGCTTTTTTCCATTTTTCTTCAGGATGTGTGTCGAACAACATGGCGCGGTCCGGTTCGGTGACCAGCCAGACATTGTTCTGGATTTCTTCTTCGAGTTGACCGGCGGACCATCCGGCGTAGCCCAGAATAAACAGGCGGTCTTTTGGTCCGTCGCCTGTGGCGACGGCTTCCAGACTTTCGATTGTGCCTGTGATGCCGATATTGTCGTTGACGATCAGCGTGTCTTTCATATTGAAATCCAGCGAATGCAACAAGAACCCGCGTGAACTGTCAACCGGACCGCCGCTTAAGACATCCATCGACAGCAAGTCGGCTTTGTGGGTCATATCTTTTTCGATATTGAGCTGTTCAATCAATTCGACCATATCGATACCGGGCAGAACCTGATTGATGACAAGCCCCATTGCGCCGTCTTCGCCGTGACTGCACAGATAAATGACAGACTGGTCAAAACGCGGGTCGTCAATGGACGGCATCGCCAGCAGAATTTTACCGGCAAAGGAATGTTTCGCGGAGGAACGCTTCAAAGGCGATGGTTTTGATTTTTCTTCGTCTGTCATAACAATAATCTATTGCGTTCGATGCCAGAGTTCAAGCGCCGAATGCGTTATAATCTGTTCGGTGTTGCGGATGCGGTGGCGCGCGGTAGTGAGTGCTGCGAGGACGTTAGTACGGGTTTAGTACAGGTTTAGTACAGGCCGCCTGTGCCGGATGTGGCCGAATCCATACGGGCGCTGTCAATATTCGGCATCAGGCTGATGCCTTTGCCGTCGAGGATATAAACATCATCGGTCGGTTCTGTACCGGACAGGAAGGCTTCCCAGATGACCCGTTCATCTTCGGGTTTGGCGCGCGCGCCTGTATCGGCATTAATGCGCACATGGCGAACCCCTGCGGGCACGCGGAAGGGTATGGATGGTGTGTCGGCCAGTGCTTCGGCCATGAAATCACGGAAAATCGGCACAGCCACGGAGGAGCCTGTTTCCCCTTTGCCCAGTGTTTTGGGCTCATCAAACCCGACAAAAACACCGACTGTCAGGTCCGGTGAAAAGCCGATAAACCATGTATCGCGCGAGGCATTGGTCGTGCCCGTTTTGCCGGCAAGCGGCCGTCCCAGCGCGCGGATACGCACGCCTGTGCCGCGTTTGACGACCCCTTCGAGCATTGAAACAATCTGGTAGGCTTTGCGCGGATCGGCGATTTGTGCGCGGTTATCGGGCAGTTCGGGCACGTCTTGGCCGTTCCATTCGATCAGATCACCGCAATCAGGACAGTCGCGGTCATCATGAATAAAGATGGTTTCACCGCGCCGGTTTTGAATCCGGTCGATCATGGTCGGGTTGATTTTCTTGCCGCCATTAACAAGCTGTGCGTAAGCCGCAGTCAGTTGCAGCAATGTTGTTTCCCCCGAACCAAGCGCGTTGGCCAGCAATGGTTTCATGTCGTTCTGGACACCGAATTTTTCGGCCATTTTGATGATGTAATCCATGCCGACGAAATCAGCCAGACGGACGGTCATCAGGTTTTTGGATTTTTCGATGCCGACGCGGATCGGTGTCGGGCCATAGAATTCTTTGGTGTAGTTGCTTGGTCGCCACAGGCCCAGCCCTGCGCCCTGGTCAATCACGAACGGTGCATCCAGCACAAGGGTGGCCGGCGTAAAGCCTTTGTCTAGCGCAGCCAGATAAACAAACGGTTTGAAAGCCGAACCCGGTTGGCGTTTTGCTTGTGTGGCGCGGTTAAATTCGCTGGCGTCGAAATTCCAGCCGCCTTGCATGGCCAGAATGCGGCCCGTATGCGGATCAAGTGCGATCAGCGCGCCATTAATTTCCGGAATTTGCCGCAGGCCCAGAACGGTTTCACCGTCAACCTGCACATCTTCGGTCATGATGACATCGCCCTTGCTGAGGACTTGTGTTACAGAGGTTGGTGCCGCGCCGCGCTTGCCTTTTGGCAGAGCTTTGCGCGCCCAGCTGAGGTAACGCAGTTCCAATTCGCCTTTGCGGCCATCTTCAAACCCGACCAGTGCATTATTGTGCGTGACGTTCAGCACAACAGCCAGACGCCAGCGATCAATTTTGCCCGCAGGCGGGGTGAAATCAGTCAGCTTTTCCTGCCAGTTTTCAAGATCATCCCAGTGATCGAGCGGCCCGCGATAACCGTGGCGGCGGTCATAATCAATGATGCCGTCACGCAGGGTCACTTCGGCAATGTTTTGCAGATGCGGGTCGATCGATGTGCGCACGGCAAGTCCGCCGCCATACAGCGCATCAGAGCCGTAACGGTCGGCAATTTCGCGCCGGACTTCTTCGGCGAAATAAGAGGCGGAGACAATGTTCGAACTGCTGTGATCGGACATGACAAGCGGTTCGGCGCGGGCCGCGTCGGCCTGATCGCCGGTGATATAGTTGTTATGTTTCAAGCGTGAAATCACCCAGTTGCGCCGTGCAAGCGCCGCGTCATGCTGGCGGACGGGGTGATAATTGTTCGGTGCTTTGGGCAGGGCGGCCAGAAATGCGGCTTCATCGATGCTCAACTCCTCGAGCGATTTATCGAAATAATACAGGCCGGCTGCGGCAACGCCGTATGTGCCGCCGCCCAGATAAATTTCGTTCAGGTATAGTTCCAGAATGCGGTCTTTGCTCATGGCGCGTTCCATACGGAAGGCCAGAATGGCTTCGCGGATTTTCCGTTTATAGGAGACTTCGTTGGTCAGCAGGAAATTTTTGGCAACCTGCTGTGTAATGGTTGACGCCCCTTCGGGACGGCGGCCGGTGCCCAGATTTTTAATGTTCTTCAGCATGGCGCGGACGATGGCGACATAATCAATGCCGTTATGGCTGTAAAAATTCTGGTCTTCGGCAGAAATAAAGGACTGCTTCACGATATCGGGAATGGAATCAATCGGCACGAACACGCGCTTTTCTTCGGCGAATTCGGACATCAGGCGGCCGTCACCGGCGTAAACGCGGGTCACAACGGGCGGTTCGTAATGTTTCAGGGATGTATAGTCAGGCAGGTCTTTGCCGAATTGCGAAATCAGATACACAGCCCCGATCACACCGGCCATCAGGCCGAGCATGCCGAGAGAAAAAAGTGCCAGAAATCCATACCATAAAATCCGCATGCCAATTATATGGCACAGCTTTGTGGCAGAAGAAAGACTCTAATGCAGATTTTTACGGATTTTAGCCATCAAAGACCTTGATGAGCGTGCGCGGGTCATCTGATTGATTCCCGGTGTTTTGGGGGCGCGGGGACGGCGTGCGGGAATGAGGTAAGGAGAAAGATGGTTTGGAATGGGTGGTGTCGGCATAGCCCTGATTTATCGCAGACGGACAGGCGCGCGTGTGGGGGGGCGTGGAGTGGCGCGGGCGCGTGGTTTGCACGTGTGGTATGAACGAGAGATATGGACGGACGGAAAAATATCGGCGCGCGGGGCTGGTCAGCGGCAAAGTCTGCATTACCTTTATGGGGCAAGTCATTATGAGTCTGAAAGGCAAAAGGAGGCCGTCAAATGTATACGCTTTATTATTCGCCGGGTGTGTGTTCTATGTCCGTACATGTTGCACTGGAAGAGTTGGGTGTCGCGTTCGAACCCCATAAAATCGATTTAGCAAAGGGCGAACAGCGTTCCCTTGAATATCTGAAGATTAATCCGCGTGGACAGGTTGGCGCGTTGATGACGCCCGATGGTCTGGTCACCGAAAATGCCGCCATGATTATTTATCTGAATGACACCCATGACGGACATCTGATTCCCAAAGAAGGCTATGCCCGCGCCACAGCGTTGCAGTGGTTGATGTTTGCCAATTCCACATTGCATCCGGCGTATGGCAAGGCGCTGTTTTGCAAGAAAAACGATCTGGGCGATGAGGCGATGAAGATTGCTTGCGATGCGATCCAGACACAATGGGGTCTGGTTGAACAGCAGCTGGATGAAAGCGGCGGGCCGTATCTGTGCGGTGAAAATTTCACGGCCGGTGACATTTATGTTGCGGTTGTGGCGAACTGGGATTTCTTCCCGCAAAAACCGAAATTCGGACCGAAGACAAAGGCCTTGCTGGAAGCCGTGACAAGCCGTCCGGCCTATCAACGGGCGATCGAGACGGAACAGATCGAATATACGGCGCTGGCCGCCTGATGCGCGTTTCATGATGCGAATTTATTGACAGGCGTGTCAAACTCTGCGATAAGACTTTCCGTAATATGGAAAAATAATAAAACGATGAACGTCAACGCAGGAGAAACCGCCATGTCAGATGATTTCGCACACGATGCACAGGAAGAATTGCACACCGTAAAGGTCGAAAAAGTTGCAACAGAAGATTCACGTAAACCCGATCACCGTGTGACATGTCCGCGCTGTTCGGAAGAATTTAACCTTGCCGGTCCGGGCGTTTTGGGCCATGCCCGTAACTTTGCGCGCAGTACTGTTTTCGCGGCAATCTTTATGGCCGCCGGTGCCGCCGCACATTACGCGTACACAGACCCTGACGGTAAGATTGGCGCGGCGCTGGATCATGTATCCGATGCGGTGCAGTCATTGGGCAATGCCGCAAATGAATTCAAGCCGCAGTAAAATGCGCAGGCAGACACAGCTCTGCGTCACGTAAAGAGATATGATTCACAAAAGCCGCGAATATCGCGGCTTTTTTTATGGGATTTGCCGGGGTTATACCGGAATTTAAGGATTTTCTGCGACAATGCGCGAAGGAATGAAGAAGAAAACGGGCGCAGAAGGATAAATGTGCGCGCTTGTGGATGGTCATTTGGGGGACCGATCTAATGCGGAAATTATCATACCAGTTTAATTTATGTTCAGGCGATTATGATCATCAGGATCTGCATGTGTTGGTGAATGATGTGCTGCCTGCGCTGGATAATGATGTTTTGGCGCAGTTTCGGGCCGGTCTTTCCCCCGATATGGCGGCGCTCTATGATGATCTTTCCAATGACATGATCGATGTGGTCCCGATTGACCAATCCACGGCTGATTTTATCCAACAAGCCGGACGACTTGTGCTGGAAAATTATGAGCCGTATCAATATGCATCACTGGATGAGCAAGAGCAGAAATTTCTGGTTTCCATTTTCTTGCGCGAAGAACCTGAAATACGGGCACAAGACCCCGCATTGGCGGATTCGATAAAAACCAACTTGGTGCGGGCGGTGGATATTCCGTCCGAACTGGTTGAGTTGCACCAGAATAAAATGGCCGAACTGCGGGAATTGATTCTGACAGACGGGAATGTCGCCGATATTTGTCACAATATTGCCCTTGCCGGACATTTTGATGTGCCCGCCGAACAAAAGCAGGCCTTCGGGCAGCAATATGTGGCGCTGCTGGCCGGATTATACGGCGTGCAGAATCCCGATTTGGATTATGTTGATTTTGATAAAGAGGGGTTAGATGGCAGGGCACAAATACATGTCAATCCGCAAGATAAAACCGTGCAGACGATGATACAGGCCAAAAATTGGTCCACGGACAGAGACGAAACATATGATAGCGATGAGTATGTTATGGCGTTTGGCACGCTTAGTCATGAATTCGGTCATTTGGTCGAGCAGACTCTTGTGCTGTCGGCAGAACCTTTGAATGAGCAATTATCCATACCCGAAGAAGACAAGCAATATTATCCGGCGATGGATGGTGATCAGCCGCTTGCTTCGGCACGTTTGATGATTGCGCTGAACTCTTCCATTCTGGGCGGAAATAATTATCTGGAAAGTTCAAGCCAGGATGACGATCTGAACGAAGTCTATCGGGAACAATTGGTAGAACGGCATGCGGAATATTTCCGCGAGATGTGCCAAGAGACGGTTTATTCGGCATTGAACGAACGGAATGACATGATTGCAGAACATGACAAGATATGCCGTGTTGTCGGTACGCAGCTTGGGTATCTTGTTGGGCGTTTGCAGGGCAATCCTGTGTTAGAGCCTTTGTTTTCCAAAGAAAAAGAAATGCCGCGCAATGACTCGTTTCTGGTGTCGTGATATTACGCTGTTTTTCCGAGGGCTTCTTTGACGGCTTCGTCGGTGATCGGGCCGTCGGCACGGCCATTGATGAATTGATCGACATATTCATTGCCTGAATTATCCAGCTTATCAATCGGACCGGACCAGACAATTTTGCCTTTATAGATCATGGCCACATAATCGGCGATTTTGCGCACGCTAGCCATGTCATGGGTGATAGACAGGGCGGTTGCGCCGATATCCTTAACGGTTTTCACAATCAGGTCGTTAATAACATCGGCCATGATCGGATCAAGGCCCGTGGTCGGTTCATCAAAGAAAATAATTTCGGGGTTGGCGGCAATGGCGCGGGCCAGACCCACACGTTTTTGCATCCCGCCTGACAGTTCAGCCGGAAAGCGGCGGCCGACATCTTCGTTCAGGCCGACGGCTTCGAGTTTTTCAACAGCTGTTTTATAGGCGTCTTTGCGGTCCATGCGGCGCCCTTGAATAAGGCCGAATGCAACATTTTCCCAGACAGGCAGCGAATCGAACAGGGCCGCACTTTGGAACAGCATGCCGAATTTGCGCAAGGTTTCGTCACGGTCTTTTGCGCCCAGATGGGTGACCTCGCGGCCATCGACCAGAATCGATCCGCGATCGGGATGGATCAGACCGAGAATACATTTCAGCATCACGGATTTACCGCTGCCGGACCCGCCGATAATCACCGTCGATGCGCCTTTTGGCACATCAAGATCAACACCGTTCAGGACATGGTTTTTCCCGAAGGCTTTTTCAACGGCTTTGAGCTGGATTTTCAAGTCGGTCATAACGGGTATCAGTCCTTTGCCTTATGAGAAGAAAATCTGGGTCATCAGATAGTTTGAGATCAGGATCAGGATCGATGACGACACAACGGCATAGGTTGTGGCCGCGCCGACGCCTTGTGCGCCGCGTCCCGAGTTAAAGCCGTGATAACAGCCCATGATTGATACGATAAAGCCGAATGCGGCGGCTTTGTACACACCGGACATGACGTCCTCGGTTTCGAGCATATCCCATGTTTGGGTGAGGTATGATCCGGCGCTGAAGCCCAGATCATGAATGGCAATGACATAGCCGCCGAAAATACCGATGGCATCGCCGATCAGCACCAGTAAAGGCAACATCAATGTGCCCGCGATCACGCGCGGCGCGATCAGATATTTGAACGGGCTGACGGACAGCGTCGTCAGGGCATCAATTTGTTCTGTGACGCGCATTGTGCCGATTTCTGCGGCAATGGCCGCGCCGACACGTCCGGCAACCATCAGGCCCGCCAGCACGGGGGCAAGTTCGCGGGTCATGGACAGTACAACAACCGAAGCAATCGCGCTTTCGGCATTAAAACGGGAAAATCCGGTATAGCTCTGTAGCGCCAGCACCATCCCTGTGAACAGGGTCGTCATGCCGATCACGGGCAGAGAATAATAACCGATATCGATGAATTGACGGACCATCAGACGGCCGAAATAGGGCGGCAAAAAGCAGCTGACAACGGCGTGGAAAATAAAGACGGACAAGCGGCCGACAGAGGTAAATAATTTTAACATGGTGTGGCCGATCGCCTGACACGAATCAAAAATGAAGTTCGCGCCGCTGCCGCACTGTTCGAGGGCATGGGTCACAGAGTGGCCGCCTGCATGTGAATCTGTTTTTCCGCTATCTGACATTTTCTTTATTTCATCAATAGGTTGTGAACGCCGTGTCTGTATCAAAGATGGAGGTTATTCTATGGCAAAAGCGCGGCAGGTCAAATATCTTTTTCATCTTTCGTCTTTTTATATGCGAGCGCTATGTGTTTTGCGCATATTTGTGCTAGGATTGCGCTGCAGGTTTAAAGACACACTATGAGAAGGGGAACAGGGGCATGTCTTCGATTTTATGGTCACCGACAGAACAAAGTAAAACGCGTAGTTATCTGGGACAATTTGCAGCCGATGTTAGCGGTCGCAGGGATATTGATGTGACGGAGTGGGACGCCCTGCATCAATGGTCGGTCGAAAATCCGGCGGATTTCTGGAATGATGTCTGGGATTTTTGCGGTGTGATCGGCGATAAGGGTCATGTTATTTATGAAAAGATTTCGATGCCGCCTTATGGCCGTTTTTTCACAGACAGCCAGATCAGTTATGCCGAAAATATGTTGCGGCATGTCAAGGCATACGCGGACAAGCCCGCGATCATTTCACGTCATGAAGGCGAAGCTGATACGGAACAGGTCACGACATGGCAAGGCTTGTATGATCTGGTCAGCCGTCTGGAACAGGCCATGCGTGAGGCTGGTGTTGAAGAAGGCGATACCGTGGCGGCTTATTTGCCCAATGTTGCCTTAACAGATGCGGTGCTGCTGGCGGCTTCGAATATCGGTGCGATCTTTGCGTCTGCCGATATGGATACAGGGGAACAAAGCCTGCTGGACCGCTTTACCGATATTGCACCGAAGATTTTATTTACCGGTGATGGCTATGCCTATAAGGGCAAGGTTTTTGATCGCGCCGCCATTGTCGGGTCGCTACAGACAAAAATACCGAGCATACGGACGGTGGTTGTCGTGCCGACCATCGATCACCAGGCCGCGCCGGATATGAAAAAATTCGACAAGAATAAAGCGGTGGCGCTGGATGATTTTCTGGCACCGTTTGCGGCCCGCGAGATTGATTTTATCCGCCGCGATTTTAATTACCCGCTCTTTATGCTGTTTTCATCGGGCAGCACCGGAAAGCCGAAACGCTTTGTGCATAGTTCCGGCGGCATTCTGATTGAAATGATGTGTGAACGGATGTTGCATAATGATTTGCATCCGGGGGATGTTGATTTCCAACATTCCAAAACGACATGGATGATGTGGAATTTTCAAAATGGCGCGCTGGGATGCGGGGCGACTTTGTTGAAACATACGGGGGATTCGTTTTATCCCGATGCGGACGTGCAATGGCAATTTGCCGCCGACCACGGGGTGACGCATTTCGGATCGGCCGCGCCGCTGATTATCAAATGGATGGAATTGGGGCTGGAGATCGGCAAGACGCATGATTTATCGAAACTGCGTTTCATGTCATCGACCGGATCGGTCTTGCCCGAAGCGGGCTTTGTCTATGCCCATGAAAAGATTAGCGACCGGATGAAGATTGTGTCCTTTTCCGGCGGGTCTGATAAATGTGCCTGCTGTATCGGCGGAAACCAGTTCACCCCGACGATTGCGGGCTATATTGACGGTCCGACGCTTGGCCATGATGTGCGTATTCTGGATGAAGATACGGGCGAGCAAATGCCGGACGGCGAACCGGGCGAGTTGTGTTTCATGAATCCGACGCCATCTGCGCCGCTGCGTTTCCACGGTGATGATGCGAATTACACGTTGTATAAAGAAGCATATTTCGATCATTATGACGGTATTCTGGGCAAGCATATCTGGCGCCACGGCGATCTGACGGAACGCACACCGACCGGCGGCTTTGTGATTCACGGCCGTTCGGATACGACCTTGAATCAATATGGCGTGCGGTTTGGTACGCATATGATTTACCAGCAGCTCGAAGCCTTTGGCGATCAAATTAACGGCGCAACGGCGGTGAATTACACGATCCCGACCGATAAACAGCAAGTGGCTGTTTTGTTACTGGCGCTGGATGATTACGAAAACGGCGTGCCCGAAGATTTGGAAAAAGCAATTCGCACAGCCATCCGTAATAATGAAGGGCCGAATTATGTGCCTGCGCATATGATTGCCGTGCCCGGTACACTGACGACGCTAAGCGGTAAAAACGCCGAAAAAGTCGCGGCAAAGGCACTGCAGGGCAAGCCCGTTGCAAACCCGAATGATTACGGTGAAAACGGCGCGTTCCTGATTGATTATCTGCACAAGGTCGGCGCGGCATTGCATGATTATTATGAATCGCAATCCCGTGAAAAATTCCAGTACCGTGCCTGATATTTTGATGCGGGTGCGCGTGCGCCGGTCAGTATAGATGTGGCCAATACAGGTTTAATCAATATAGATTTTGGGTGATCCGTTGCCAAGCGCCGTCAGAATTTCATAGCCGATCGTGCCGGCCGCCAGTGCAAGTGTATCGGCACTTTGGTGCGGGCCGAGCAGTTCGGCATAATCACCGACAGACGGCATGGCATCATCACCGATTTTGCGCAGATGGCCGATATCAATAATTGTCAAATCCATTGAAATACGTCCGACGATCGGGCAGGCATGGCCGTTGATATAAACAGCGCCGCTATTGCCCAGCGTGCGTAAAAAGCCGTCTTTATACCCTGTGGAAATGGTGGCGGTCAGCGTCTCGCGCGAGAAAGCATGTGTTGCGCCATAGCCTGCCGTTTCATCGGGCTGTGCTGTGGCAATTTGCAGGATGCGCGCATGATATGACACGACATGTGTCATGGGGTTATCGTATCCCGGTTGCGGGTTCAGGCCATAAAGCGCCATGCCCGGACGAACCTGATTGAAATGGAAATCATCACCGCAGAAAATACCGAATGAATTGGCCAGTGATTTTTGTGCGGCCGGAAAATGGTCTGCAATGGCGGCAAAGCGTTCGCGCTGATCTTTGTTCAGCGGATCGTCAACGTCATCACCGCAGGCCAGATGACTCATGATAACAGGAACGCGCATTGCAAATGCCTGATAAGCCGGATCAGTGGCGATGCGGTCGCATAAAATGGTGGTTTCATCGGCGCGCAGGCCCAGACGATTCATCCCTGTATCGAAATGGATCATGGCGGGGGCATCACGGGATAGCCATGATTCAATATCGGCCAGTGATTGCAAAACGGGCATGATATTTGCGGCGATCAGGGCATCTTCGCGGCCTTGTGACGGGCCGTTTAACATGCCGATCGGCTTATCAGTCAGGGTGCGGACGAACAGGGCTTCGTCGGGGCTGCCGACATAAAAGAAATCACAGCCTGCCTGTTCCAGAACGGGCACGATGCGATCTGCGCCCAGACGGTAACAATCGGCTTTGACCACTGCGCCGACCTGACAGTGCGGTCCAACCGTTTTTTGCAAAATACCGAAATTCTCGGCGATAGCGCCGAGATTGATGCTCAGGAAATTATTCGGTTTTTGCGATGTCATGTCATGAATTATGCCGTGTTTCGAGATTGGCGACAATATCGCCAAGCGATAAATCCGCATCTTCCAGCAACACCATCAGGTGGAACAGCAGGTCCGATGCTTCTTCGATGGTTTCGGCGCGGTCTTTTTGCGTGTGGGCAAGGGCGACTTCGACACCTTCCTCGCCGACTTTTTGTGCGATTTTTGCCGCGCCTTTTTCAAACAGGCTGGCGACATAGCTTGTGCCGGCATCTTCGCCGCGCCGTGATGCGATAATGCGTGCCAGCGTGCCGAGGAAGTGCAGCGAATCGCTGCCTGTTTCATCATCAAAACAAGATATTGTACCGGTGTGGCATGTCGGCCCGTTCGGGATGGCGCGGACAAGAAAGGCATCCTGATCGCAATCCAGTTGCACGGAGGCCAGAGTCAGAACATTGCCGCTGGTTTCCCCTTTGGTCCAGAGTGCATTTTTACTGCGGCTGAAAAAGGTGACCTGATTGCTGTCGATGGTTTTTGTCAGTGCGTCTTTGTTCATATAGCCAAGCATCAGCACTTTGCCCGTTATATCATTTTGCACGATGGCGGGGACAAGCCCGTCCATTTTGTCCCAATCAACATCGTCGGTTTTAAAATTTATGGCCATTTTTGTTATCTCTTTTTCTTCTCGTTTTTTTTCGCTGCGCGCATCGTAGTCGCGCGGTACAATTTTAATTCCATTTTATCGCTTTAAAAATCACTGTCTGGCAGGAATATTATTGTCATTTAAATAGGCTTTCAGATCGGGAATAGGAATTTGGCCCGAATGGAAGACAGATGCGGCAAGCGCGCCATCAACATGGGCCTGTTCGAATACATCCTTGAAATGTACCATGTCGCCCGCCCCGCCCGAGGCAATCAGCGGAATGGAAATGGCCTCGCGCACGGCTTTCAGCTGGGCAATATCATAGCCTTGTTTTACGCCGTCATTATTCATGCAGTTCAGCACAATTTCGCCTGCGCCGCGCCGCTGGGCTTCGCGGACCCAGTCGAGTGTATTATGTTTGGCTTTTAATGTTTTGGTTTCATCGCCCGTATATTGGTAGACGGCCAGCGATCCGTCATCTTCGACGCGGGTGTCAACGCCGACCACAACGCACTGTACGCCGAAGGCATCGGCCAGTTCGGAAATAAAGGCGGGCCGTTCCAATGCGGGTGAGTTGACCGAGATTTTATCCGCCCCGTCATTCAAAATCCGGCGGGCATCATCGACACTGCGAATGCCGCCAGCGACACAAAACGGAATATCCAGAATTTTGGCCACTTTGCGAACCCAGTCTTTGTCAACGACGCGATTATCGCTGCTGGCGGTGATGTCATAAAAGACCAGCTCGTCCGCGCCTTCGTCGCGGTAACGCTGTGCCAGTTCCAGAATATCGCCCATAACACGGTGATTGCGGAATTGCACACCCTTGACGACAACACCGTCACGTACATCAAGACAAGGAATGATCCGTTTGGTCAGCATGGGGGTATCGTATCCTTATTGTTGCGATCCGGCAGTTTGTAAAGTGGGTGTGTCTTTTTGGGCCAGTTCGATGGCTTCGGCCACTGTAAAGCAATCTTCGTAAATGGCTTTGCCGGTAATGGCCGCATCGACACCGATGTCTGACAATGCCTTGAGATCATCCAGTGACCCGACACCGCCGGAGGCCTGTATAATCAGGTCGGGATCAATGTTCTGTATGGCTTTGTACAGGTCGGTGTTCGGCCCTTCGAGTGTGCCGTCGCGGCTGATATCGGTGCAGAGCACATGTTTTAACCCGTCGGCGCGATAGCGGCTGATAATGTCTTCTAATGATTTGGAACTGCGGATTTGCCAGCCCGATGTCGCCACGGCATAGCCGTATTTTTCATCAGGGGTGACATCAATGGCCACGCAGATATGATCATTGCCGTATTTGGAAATGATGTCTTTGGTCAGTTTCGGACTTTTGACCGCCAGTGATCCGATGACAACACGTTCAACGCCGGCGTTCAGCAATGCCTGCACATCAGCCGCCGTGCGAACACCGCCGCCGCATTGTACGGTCATGTCTGTTTCGCGGATGATGGTTTCAATCAGTGCCGTTTGTCTGTTGTCGGGATTTTTCGCGCCCGAAAGATCAACAAGGTGCAGGGTTTGCGCCCCTTGTTCGCGGAATTCGGCCGCAACGGCAATCGGGTCCGCGCTGTATTCGGTCGATTGATCGAAATCGCCCTTGAATAAACGGACACATTTGCCTTCTAATAAATCAATAGCCGGATATATCTGCATGTGATCTTCCTGTTCTTTTCTGAGAGCGCCAACCTTAGAGCGCCAAGAAATTTTCTAATATTTTTGCCCCTGCTTTTCCGGATCGCTCAGGGTGAAATTGACACCCCGCCACGTTACCCCGTGCAACAATGGCTGTAAAGTCATCGCCGTATGTACAGCGGCCGATTGTGTGGTCATTCATATCAGCCCGATAGCTGTGCACGAAATAGAAAAACGGTGATTGTGCGGGGTTTTGCCCGACATTTTGCCCAACATTTTGTAAGAGCGGGTGATCCGGCTGTTCCAGTACAACATTATTCCAGCCCATATGCGGGATGGTCATATCCGCGCTGTGCTGTTTGAATTTGGATACGCGTCCGTCAATCAGCCCCAGCAAATCAACGTCGCCTTCTTCGGAGAAGGAAAATAAAAGCTGCATGCCAAGACAAATCCCCATAACGGGCTGGGTCAGACCGCGAATACAATCGATCAGCCCGTCTTGCGCGCGCAGTTTTGTCATGGCATCGGCGGCCGCCCCGACACCGGGCAGAATGACATGCGATGCGGCATTGATTTTATCAGGGTCTGCCGTCAGTACGGCCTTTTGCCCCAGCCGTTCAAAGGCGAACAGGACAGACGCAATATTGGCGCCGCCGCTATCGATGATGACAAGATCGCGCTGTGTCATGATATGATGTCCTTTACGGTGTTTTTCGTTGTCGTGTTGTCCGGTGGTTAATCCAGCATTTTTTCAATCGGCAGAACAAGGATGGCACTTGCGCCTTTGGCCTTCAGATCTTCCATTGTGTCCCAGAACACGGCTTCGTCACAGACGGCATGCACGGCCACGCGGTCATCCGTACCTTCCAGCGGTACGATGGTCGGGCTTTCACTGCCCGGCAAGGCATCGCGGATATCATCCAGTTTTGAAACGGGGCTGTGCAGCATAATATATTTACTGCTGCGGGAGCGCAGCACGCCTTTTAACCGCAGGACAAGGCGGTCCAGAATATCCTGAATATCCGCATCGATGGATGTGTTCTGGATCAGGACCGACTGGCTTTCAAAAACGATATCGGTTTCTTTTAACCCGTTTGTGGCAAGGGTCGCGCCCGTGGAGACAAGATCGCAAATCGCATCGGCAAGGCCCGTGCGTGGCGCAATTTCAACCGCGCCTTCCATTGTTACGATTTTGGCTTTGATGCCCTGATCGTCCAGATATTGTTTCAAAATCCCTTTGTAGGATGTGGCGATCGTTTTCCCGGCGAGTGATGCCGGACCGTCATAGTCGAAATCGTGCGGCACGGCCAGTGACAAACGGCATTTACCAAAGCCCAGCGGCAGTAATGTGTCAATGGCATCCAGCGGTCCGTCTTGTGCGGTGGCCTGTTTTTCGATCAGCACATTTTCACCGACGATCCCGATCTGGCAGACCCCTTCGGATACAAAGGCGGGGATGTCGTCATCACGGACAAAGAAAACATCGACCGGGAAATTTCCCGATTTGCAAAAAAGCTGGTCTTTGCTGCGGGTCAGGCTGATCCCGCATTTTTTCAGCAGGTCGATGGATTCGTCATACAGACGGCCGGACTTCTGGATCGCAATTTGTAAACGTGGTTCTGTACTCATGGAATTTCCTTTGCTGATAGCCTTTCATATCCTCTATGATTTCTTGTATCATCGTGTTAACACAGTAATACA
>JASMHE010000010.1 GCA_030750865.1 Alphaproteobacteria bacterium | reverse complement strand
ATTCTCGGTCGCATATGTGGCCTGCAAAGAGGTATCCAGATCCAACCTGTCGCTGAACGGTCGTCCATAGCCGACCCCGACTTTGATCACCGTGCCGTCATGCGCATCAGACACATCTGTTGCAATTTCAGCATTCAGCGATACCGTATCATCTTGCATCAGGACCGCATCAAACGGCATTTTGACAAACGCGCCAATTTCAAACGCATCGTCGATTTCGCGCATACGGCCCACGGCATCACTATCAACATCATCATCACGCCCGCCGCCATATGATACGGTAGGCCCGAATTCAATGGCAGAATATGGTGAAACATTGATATTGGCTCCTGCGCCCAGCACTTCGACATAATATGTTTTATATTGCAGCTCTGCGGCCAGCAGAGGTGTTGATTCCTGATGATCCGCCCCTTCGTAATCCGGCTTATACGCCCCGCCGACAGCGACAGCACCGTGGAGACCATCACCAGCAACCGCCAAAGATGGGCTGTACAGACCACTTGCGGCAAAGGTGCATAAGAGCAATTGAGCGTAAAAGCGTTTCATCATCATAAATCCTTTTATTTTGTATCTCTATGCTCTATATATAGTAAGGATACTTACTATACGCAAGAGAGTTTTTGAACAATGGACGACATTTCAAAAGATATTGAGGATATCTTTTCGCTGCTGGCAAAAATACACATGATCCAAAATCATGCCTCGGCCAGATTTGTGAAAGTCTTGCCACATGATTTAACAATGGCCCAGTTCAGTGTACTCTACCATTTACACAAGGGACGCACAAAAACGCCGCAGGCACTGGCTGCTCATTTCATGCTCAGCAAAGCCAGTATCGGCGAAACACTGACAAAATTACACAAGAAAGGTTTCGTCCGTTTTGAAAAGAACAAGGATGACCGCCGCAGCAAGCTTGTCTCAGCGACGCCCGCCGGTGTCAAAGCCAGACACGAGGCTATTACAGCCATAAAGCCGATGCTCACACATATTCGGGATGATGTGGGGATGGGCGCATTGCACGAGATAACCGAAAAACTATACCCTTTACGCGAATGGTTCAGAGATACGCACTAACCTCTCGGGACAAAAAAGAAAACCTCATAATCGCATTTTAATCTGCTCGGCAATAAAAGCCCCCCTATCCTCGACGCTTACTCTTGGAACCTCGACTAGGTCATAATCCAGTCGCCGATAAACATCCCGTACAGATCGCCCGAAATCACGGGCCTGTTCATATGTCATCGTCCGTTCGCTGTCTGTCGTATATATTTCTGCCCAATCCTGCATAACGAACACTGTGGGGTTATAACGATAAACTCGTGCCGCCCTTTCAAAAGCACTCGTATCAAGACGAAATAATTCAGCGTAGGCAATCATGTCCGGCACACCACGATCAAAAAGAACACTCCCACCCGTGTGACGGTTCTGATTATACGCATATAACGCACGAGAGAGCATAAGGTCCGTGAAGAGTTGAGGGTCATGCGAAGGAATTCCCCGTCCATCAAAACAACGCTGCTCCATCAGAATTTGTCGTGCCGGCTCGGCAACGACATTCAACGATCCAGATTCCAGATATTGACAAACCGTTGATTTCCCGCTGCCCATCGCACCGGTCAGAACAAAAAAATGTTGCATCACTTTCACCTCCTGCTATCCGTCTATGAATTATCTTCCGGCAAATACACTTTTTTGAATAATATGGCTGTGCCGCAAAAAAAGAGAGCAAAATCCGTTACCGAAAACAGTCAGAAAACCCTGATTCTATTTATCAGCTTCCGAATACATCTACAGAATTGTCTATGAAAACATTGGTGGTTTTGTACAAATGGTGCTGCTGGAGAGAATTGAACTCTCGGCCTCTCCCTTACCAAGGGAGTGCTCTACCACTGAGCTACAGCAGCTTATCCCCAATTTGAGGCGCAAAATACAATAAAAAGACTCGCCTGTCACGTCTGTTTTTTATAGTAATTGTCCTGATAATCCAAAAATTGGTCATATTTTAAACACAATGTCGATGGAAAACGAAACAGAAGACAAGGATGACGCGTCTGTTGCGGGGAAAAAGAAACCCGCACAAAAAGCGAAAACAAAATCGAAGACGGACGTGAAAAACGAAAAACGGGCCGCAGCACTGCGCGCGAATTTACAACGCCGTAAAGCTGCCAAGAAATCGTAACCGGATATCCGGCACAGCGCGTCACGATTAAACCGCTATACACAACGCAATACATAACATGGAACGAGCGACAAATATGCTTCAGAATGAAAACAAAAATGAAAATGCGCCGGCTGCGGATGCGATGACAGCCCCTATTCCCGGCATCATGCCCGATCACTGGATTCGCCAGCAAGCCCAAGAGAACAACATGATTGATCCGTTTTTGGAAAAGCAAAAACGCGAAGGTAATATTTCCTATGGCCTATCATCATATGGCTATGACGCACGCTGTTCCGACGAATTCATGATTTTCACCAATGTTGACAATGCTGTGGTCGATCCGAAAGATTTCTCGAACCAGAGCTTTGTTGAACGCAAAACCGATGTCTGCGTCATTCCGCCGAACAGCTTTGTCCTGACGCGCACGGTTGAATATTTCAAAATCCCCGATGACGTGCTTGTCATCTGTCTTGGTAAGAGCACATATGCCCGTTGCGGGCTGATCGTCAATGTGACACCGCTGGAACCGGGCTGGGAAGGTCATGTTACGTTGGAAATTTCCAACACGACCCCTCTTCCTGCAAAAGTCTATGCCAACGAAGGTGTTGCACAATTCCTGTTCTTTAAAGGAAGCAGCCCGTGTGATGTCAATTACGCATCACGTGCAGGGAAATATATGGGCCAACGCGGCGTGACCCTGCCGAAATTATAGGCACACACGGACCGGAAAACGCAGGAAGAATATATGACGCAAGCCGCACAAATCATTTCATTTCAGGACATCAAGGACACAAGAGCCGAAGACCGCAAAGCAGGAGGGCTTGCAATGGACCAGATCAAAATCAGAGGCGGAAACCGGCTAAACGGCAATATTCGTATTAGCGGCGCCAAGAATGCGGCCCTGCCCTTGCTCTGCACCAGCCTGCTGACAGACACACCGATTACATTTTCCAATATGCCTGTCTCGCTGGGCGATATCAAAACGCTCAGTGCTGTGTTAGCGGAACTGGGCACAGATATTCGCCTGATTGACGAAAACACAATGGAGCTTGGCACACCGACATTAAAATCAAAACGCGCGCCATATGAACTCGTCCGTAAAATGCGGGCCAGTGTTCTTGTCCTCGGCCCGCTGCTGGGCCGTTTTGGCGAGGCCGAAGTCTCACTGCCCGGTGGATGCGCCATCGGCACACGTCCAGTGGACCTACATATTTCAGCGCTCGAAGAAATGGGCGCGATCATCACACTCGAAGATGGCTATGTGAAGGCCAAAACAGAACAAGGCGGATTGGTCGGCGCAGATATCAAGTTTGCAAAAGTATCGGTTGGCGCCACAGAAAACATCATGATGGCCGCCGTTCTTGCCAAAGGCACGACCACGCTGCATAACGCCGCGCAAGAGCCCGAAATTGTCGATTTGGGCGAGTGCCTGATCAAAATGGGCGCAAAAATCAGCGGTCTTGGCACATCAACCATCACCATTGACGGCGTTCCGGCCCTGCATGGCTGTGACCATTCCGTTCTGCCCGACCGCATTGAAACAGGCACATGGATGATTGCAACAGCCCTGACCGGCGGCGAAGTCACACTGGAAAACGGCCGTCTCGATACATTGACCGCGCTGATCGACCCGCTCCGCAAAGCCGGTGTCCAGATCGAAGAACGCGGCGATGATATTTTTGTTCACCGCAACGGCAAGCCGCTTGTCGGTACAGACATCATGACAGAGCCCTACCCCGGCTTTCCAACTGATATGCAGGCACAATTCATGACATTGCTGACATTGTGTCAGGGCGCAGGCATGGTCACGGAAACCATTTTCGAAAACCGCTTCATGCACGTTCCCGAGCTCTGCCGCATGGGCGCGGATATTACTGTACAAGGTAATTCGGCTATTATTCGCGGCGTTGATACATTAAAAGGCGCCGAAGTCATGGCAACCGACCTGCGCGCCAGCGTCGCCCTTGTTCTGGCCGCCTTAGTCGCTGACGGTGAAACAACGATCAACCGCGTTTATCATCTGGATCGTGGTTATGAAGATATTGTGAAAAAACTGGGCGCGTGCGGTGCAGATATTCGCCGTGCCAAAGAATAGCAAAAACATAGCAAGAGATTCTGATCGTCCGCATATTACCCGTTGCGCAAATCAAGCGCCTGCCGGATCGTTTGCACGCCGCCTCTGGGCACGTGATAAAACCCGCCAAAATCCAGCGTGTGTTTAAACTTCGCGCGCGCCGGATTTTTGATTAACTCATCCGCATCATCACAAATATGCACGTCATAATTCTCGTAGCAAACCATCGACCAATGCGCATTACTGTCAAGACGCATGAAATGGAAATCAATCTGCGGCGCTCCTTTGAACGGGTTATTGAAGAACAGCGCAATCAGGGAATGGCCCGGTTTGTACAACGCCAGCGGACTTTCCACGGGCTGCGCATTATCCAGCTTCAATCCCATACGCACCGTCTTTTTAAAATCTTCAAACATATGCGGGGTCGGATTATTGTAATATTGCGTGGCCGCTTTGCGGAACACTTCGCGCAATTGTGAATATTCACGGTGCTTCAGCTTTACCGCTAAGCCGGGATGCACAACCTCACCCACTGCCTGCACGCTGTAACCATAACAATTCGCTTTATCTTTTTGCTGATTCCACAGCCGCATATCCAGTTCCGGATGATCCGCCGGATCAAAGACCGCTGCCGTGGGCTCCGGACGGCGCAATAAATATTGCCCCCGCTTTGAATGCACATCGACCCATTCCTGAATTAAAGACCATTCGGTCACGCCCTGATATGCAATACCCTCATTCCACTGATAAAAGTTTGCATTGTCTGCGTTAATCGGCTGCTGTATCATTTTTCTTGAACCTTAAATGCCCTTGTGGCACGATGCCTGTAAAGATATTATGTAAATATATAAGCAGAATATATAGCATGAAAAATTCGCCAATTGCAAACATTACTTTCCTGCAGGAAAACCGCAGTCCGCTTTTACAAAATGAATGCGACACAGCCATCCGCGATTTGACAACCAAAAGTGATTTTCACCTTATCCATCAAGACAAGCCACCCTATAATATCGATCTGGATATTCAGGATAACAGGCTGGTTATGGATATTTGCAATCCGGACAGCCAACAACGCCACAGCTTCATCTTATCCATGAGCCCGTATCGGCGCCTGATACAAGATTATTTCATGATGATCGAAAGCTATGAACATATGCGCCTGACAGCCACACCGGAAAAATTGCAAACGGTTGATATGGCCCGTCGCGGCGTTCATAACGAAGGGGCAGACCTGCTGATCGATCGGCTAAACGATAAAATCGAAATGGATCACGAAACGGCCAGATGCTTTTTCACCCTGATTTGCAGTCTGGGCATGAAACGCGGTTTAATCGGCTGATAAATCGCAATAAACCCGCGCGCCCCTCTAGGCGACACACAGATAATCTGGCATTATATGCCCGCAATGACGGTAACGCAGAATTCGACATATGACTTATGCATTATTGGCGGCGGCATTAACGGCGCCGGCATCGCACGTGATGCGGCAATGCGCGGCTTGTCCGTTGCATTGCTGGAAGCCGGCGATCTGGCCGGCGCGACCTCATCAAGCAGTACAAAGCTTATTCACGGCGGCTTACGTTATCTGGAATATTATGAATTCGGTCTGGTACGCCATGCCCTTCAGGAACGCGAACGCCTGCTGAACATGGCACCGCACATTATATGGCCGCTTCAGTTCATTTTACCGCACGACCAACATCAGCGCTCTGCCTGGATGATCCGTCTGGGACTTTTTCTGTACGATCATCTGGCAAAACGCAAAAAACTGCCCGGCTCAAAATCTGTTTCCTTCGCATCAGGCGCATATGGCGCGCCACTGACCGACACCTATAAAAAAGGCTTTTCCTATGCAGATTGCTGGGTCGAAGATGCACGGCTTGTTGTCTTAAATGCCATGAGCGCACGGGATCACGGCGCAGACATCATGACGCGCACCGCCTGCCGCAACCTTGAACCCACAGCCGAAAAAGACTGGCTTGTTCATATTGAAAATACGCGCAACAAGAACACATCGACAATCCGCGCCAAGAAAATTGTCAATGCCGCAGGACCGTGGGTGCGTAATATTCTGGATCACTCACATCTGGCACACGAGACAACCCCGCATATCCGTCTGGTACAAGGCAGTCATATTATCGTCCCGCGCCTTTATGACGGCGATCACGCCTATATCTTACAACAAAAAGACAGCCGCATTGTCTTTGCCATTCCCTATGAACAAGACTTTACCCTAATCGGCACCACCGACAAAGAGGTCCATGACGATGCGGCCAATCCATCCATCACGGATAGCGAGGTCACCTATTTGCTCGGTGCAATCAAAGCCTCCTTCAAGAAGACCGTGACAAAAGATGATATTGTCTGGACCTATGCCGGCGTCCGCCCCCTGATCGACGATGGCGCAGCAGATGCAAAAGCCGTGACGCGTGATTACAAGCTGATTAAAGATATACATCACGGCGCCCCTATTCTGTCTGTCTTCGGCGGCAAGATTACAACATACAGGGTTCTGGCCAATGACGCGCTGGATGCGTTATATGACGGCGAAGAAATTCCGTCATGCCGCACGGCCGATGAACCGTTGCCCGGCGGCGATATTCCCAACGCGGATATCACCGCATATCGTAAGGCACAAGCAGAAAAATATCCGTGGATGCCGCCGCATGCATTGCAACGCCTGATCACGGCATATGGATGCAATATCGACCATATTCTGGACGGCGCACAATCACTGGCCGATCTCGGACGGCATTTCGGCGACCATATTTATGAAGCCGAGTTGCAATATCTGATCCGTCACGAATGGGTTGAAACCATTGATGACCTACTCTGGCGTCGATCAAAGCTGGGCCTCCACATCAGCGAAGACACAATAAGAAATATAAAGAATTATTTATCCGTTGCCGTATCATAAGCAAAAGACAAACGGCAACACAGCATAAATAGAACAGAGGAGACAAAGAATGAGCCAGAAATATATCTTGTCCATTGATCAAGGCACAACCAGTTCACGCGCCATGCTGTTCCGTCAAGACAGCAGCGTCGTTGATGTCCGCCAAAAAGAACTGACACTGCACTATCCGCATAAGGGCTGGATCGAACAGGATGCCGAAGATATCTGGGCCGATACGCTGTGGGCCTGTCAGGCGCTTATCAAGGCACAAGACCCGTCGCTCGAACAAATCGCGGTGATCGGCATTACAAACCAGCGTGAAACAACCATCATATGGGATCGCAAGACAGGCAAACCCGTTTACAACGCGATTGTCTGGCAAGACCGCCGCACGGCTGATTTCTGCGCCGGCCTGAAAAACAAAGGCCACGAAGATATGGTACAGGAAAAAACAGGCTTGCTTCTTGATCCTTATTTTTCGGGCTCGAAAATCGCCTGGATTCTCGATAATGTTGAAGGCGTCCGTGAAAAAGCCGAAAAAGGTGATCTCGCGTTCGGCACGGTTGATAGCTTCCTGCTCTGGCGGCTGACAAACGGCAAAGCGCACGTCACAGATGTCACCAACGCATCACGCACCATGCTCTTCAACATCCAGACACAGCAATGGGATGATGAGCTTCTCGCGCTGTTTAATATTCCAAAATCGCTTCTGCCCGAGGTCAAAGATAATATCGCAGAATTTGGCACAACCGCCCCCGACCTGTTCGGTAAGCCACTGACTGTCGGCGGCGTGGCCGGCGATCAGCAAGCCGCCCTGATCGGTCAGGCCTGCTTCACCAAAGGTATGGTCAAATCCACATACGGCACAGGATGCTTTTTGCTGATGAATATCGGCGATACATTCAAAAAATCAGAAAACCGCCTACTGACAACACCCGCTTACCGCATCAACGGCAAAACAACATATGCCAGTGAAGGCGCGATCTTTGTCGCAGGAGCCGCCATTCAATGGCTGCGTGACGGGCTTGGCATTTTAAAACATGCCGCTGACAGCGAAAGCATGGCTCTGCAAGCCAATCCGGAACATGGCGTATCATTCATCCCCGCCTTTACTGGCCTCGGCGCGCCGTGGTGGGACCCGCATGCCAAAGCGGCCATTATGGGACTGACACGGGAAAATACCGCCAATGATGTTGTGCGCGCCGCGCTCGAAGCGCAAGCCTTCCAGACACAAGACCTCATGAGCGCCATCAAAGCAGACACCGGGCACGACCCCGCCGTGATCCGCGCCGATGGCGGGCTGGTTGAAAATAATTTTATGACCCAGTTCCTTGCCGACATCCTCAGCAAGCCTGTCGAAATTCCGAAAAATGCAGAAACAACAGCGCAAGGCGCTGCCTATCTCGCGGGATTATATGCCGGATTATACGACAGTTTCGATGATGTATCCGCCGCATGGCAACAAGACCGTAATTTTGATCCTGTCATGGATACTAAACACCGCGATGCACATCTGACGCAATGGTCTGACTCCATCCAGCGCGTGCTAAATTAGGCATCAATCGGACGTGCCAACCTGCATCCTGCCGCTTTTATCCTGCGCTTTAAACAAATATAAACACTTAATTGCCATAATCACGATATATTACGTTGAGGGGTAATGAGCGTATGACAGAACTGGAACAGGCAGACATTAACACGATTAAACAGGCGGGTGCTGCGTATTATAATGGCGTAATCGCAGAGACGACACGTAATGATGACAGCCTTCTGCCCGGTGACCGTCAAATGCGTCAAAACGCACAACAAGCCCTTGAAACACTCGAAAAAGCAGATTTAAATACACCAGAAGGCCGCAATGATGTCCGTATCGGATATGCCAATGTCGGCGCAGGCGTTGCCATCGGCACGATGGAACGTATGGAAGATCCGGTAACAGACATGGCCGAAGCCGTATCAGACATGTCGATCAGAAAACTCGGCACTGTGGTTGAAGACGGTGGCATCGAAGGCCTGCAAGAAGAAATAGGGCCCCGGATACAGGAAATCGCCGAAAATGGCGGCTTACAAGGCCGTTCACTGACAAAAGCATATAACGCCGCCGCACAGATGGAAGACATCGAACATGACGGCGCCGATCTGGAAGAAAAAAGAGATACATTTGACGTTGTCTTACAAACAACAATCGGCGGTGCGGACAATATTGAAATGGATGATTCAAGACTACAAGGCAACCAGCCAAACACACCTGCCGCCGCACAAGAGGTTGCACAGACCGGCCCGGCTATCGCGCCGCCACCCATGTAACGTCTGCACGCAACATCTGAAAAATAGCCAATTTCTTTTTATTTGAGGCGATGCACATCTTGCCCGCGTGCCCTGTGGCGTGCGGAATAGCACACCACAGACACCGCAACCATTCACATATTCGCGCAAATTCTCATGTAATCACATACAAATCGCGCCGCTTCTGCCTCTACTCACGTCACCTTTTACCCTTCTTTAATATTTTACATATAAAATACGCTTAGGATTTACGGGATAGGATAATGAGGGGAACATAATGGCAAGCGACGGAACTATTGATCACGACGATGGTACACTTGAACAGGATACTGAAAATGCCGCGCCCGTCTCAAACCTGACAGCATCAGCCGAACGCCCCGTACAAATTCCAATCAGCGACAATGTCAATCTTCAAGGGGACCGCTATGGCGTTTCACTAGGCGTTAATACAAACGACGACGGCGACAGTGTCCGAGTCGGTATCGCCACAGATTCAAACCGTGTTGCGCCCGAATTATTTCATCATAAAGTTTTCGAAGAAGGTACAGTCCTGCGGACAGGTATTCTATCGAACCAAATCGGTGACTTGAACGAAGGAGGCATCGATTTTCGGGAAGACAAGTTTTCCCACCACTATGACAGCGAAAATATTGCGGGGGTGCAGGCCTATAGACGCCTGATCGACGGTGAAAACACATTAGATATGGAAGTCACCACAGGCATCAATTTTGACGGCGACCCGCATCTGAACGCAGGCATGACATACACGCAACATCTTGGTGAATGGGACGTTGCCTCAGGCGTGGAAGCATCGCGCTTTCAGGACGAAACACGGGTTGACCTGCGCACAACAGCGACACGTGATTTCGATATTGATGGCAGAGAGGCACAAGTCTCGGCCGGAGCACAAGGCACATATAGCGACATCACAGGCACATCATTCACAGCCGCAGCCGATCTGGACGTCAGATGGGGCACCGAAGGCAGCTGGGCAGAACGCATTTCAAGCAATTTCAATGTTGCAGCCCAGACCGGCGCAGAGGAGCGCGTGGAAGTCGGGGCCGGTATCTACCACGATATCGCAGAAATGGGACGTCTTGGCCTTGAAGCCACACATGACATCACAAATGACTCAACCAGCGTCGGACCGTCATTCCGTATCGATTTTTAGAATATCTGTTCTTTAAAATATCAAACGGGAAACAACACCCGCACCACACGGCAGGACCGTTTGGACAAAACAGCGTGCGCATCTATCAATCATCTCTTGTATATCTTGGGAAAAAGTGGTGCCCGGGGGCGGATTTGAACCACCGACACGGGGATTTTCAGTCCCCTGCTCTACCCCTGAGCTACCCGGGCAATTTGGCTAGTCAGGTCACCTATGCAGGTGCTAGATGATGCTTATAGAAAAAATAGACCGCGCTGTCCAGTGAAAAGACACTGTTTTTTGCGAAGAATTTCAGGATAAAATCTAATAAGCGTCATCCAGTGCATTTGAGAAACGGTCAATCAGCGGCGCGGTGCGTCTGTGACGCGCAACTTCCAGCAAACCCAGCTTCGTCCAGCCATGTATCTGGACCGTACACGGGTCGGTATCAAATTCTTTTTGCATGATCTCTTGTAATGCTTTGCGGTCTTTTGCCGATTTTGTTTTCAGGAAATCAATCATGATAATCCCGCCAAGATTACGCAGGCGGAGCTGCTTTGCAATTTCTCTGGCGGCCGCAGTATTCACCTCTGCGACAGAGCGCTTATCCTGCCCCGAATTCACATCAATCGCCGTGAGGGCCGATGTTTCCTGAATGATGATACTGCCCCCCTCTTTGGTCATGACATAGGGGTGAAACAGCCGTTCGATCTGATCGACAATATCGCGATATTCAAACAGGCCAAGCTCTTCGCCGCCGCCTTCAATTTCAAGGGGCGTAATTTTCGGCACAAGATCGGGCGCGTAAATATCGCACCATTCTTCGACCAAATGAAAATGATCCATTGTCGTCAGCTCGATCTGGTCAATACGCTGGCCGGAAAGATCACTTAGAATGCGCTGAATGGCATCCGGCCCTTCCATAATAAGTTGTGACTCGCTGCCCTCTAAAAAGCCCTGTATCTGCCCCCAGGCCGCATCCAAAATTCGCGCTTCGCGCACAAGAATATCAGTCTGCGTATTGGCCGAGGCCGCACGCAGAATACAGCCTTTGCAATCAGCCAGTGATTCCAGCATTTGTTCCATTTGTTTGCGCATATCTTTATCACGAATGCGTTTTGAAATGCGGTTTACCCCCTCCATCGGCGCATAAATCACATAACGCCCGTGCAGAACCAAATTCATGCTGACTTTCGGGACTTTGTTTTCACCGCGCGCATAGGGTTCGTCAGGGTCTTTGGAAATAAAAGAAGACTGTGCCTGCACCGCAATCATCTGCCCCGGTTCCAGCACCTTGCCAATGGCGACATCACCGCCGCGTTTATATGTGCCGTCCTTTTGCTTGATCAGCACATCCGCGTTATTCAACAAGCCGATATTATCGCCATCGAGATTTACAAAGGCCGCATCCAGCGCTTTATCGATACGCGCCACCTTAGCCCAGTAGATCGACCCCCAGCGCACTTCTTCGGCTGTTGTATCAACCTCAAGGCCGACCAGCCGGGCTTTATCAACCGCTGCGGCCAGTAACCCGCCGTTCAATTGTTCAATTAAAATATCCAATTGCACATCCTTTACATTTTGATCGCGCCGATACCCTTTAACACGTTCATTGTATCATAAAGACACAACCCCACCACATTAGAATATGACCCTTTGATTGATTTTACAAAGCAGGCCGCCAGCCCTTGTATGCCGTAACCGCCCGCTTTGCCCTGCCATTCACCGGAGGCCAGATAGGCGTTGATTTCCGCCTGATCGAGACATTTGAATTGTACGACCGTTTCCGATACCCGCGAGACAACCTCGCCATCGGGCGCAATCACACACAAGCCGGAATAGACACGATGCCGCCGGCCGGACAAGCGTTTCAAAAAGCGCGTAGCTTCGGCCTCATCCTGTGGTTTTTCAAGCAAGCGCGCACCGCAGGACACAACCGTGTCTGCGGCTAAAACGTAACACTCTTTTGATTTGTTCTGCTTTGATTTATTCTGCGCAAAGACCGCGTCAGCTTTTTGTGACGCAAGGCGCAAAGCCAATGCCGCGGGCTTTTCCTGCGGCTGCGGCGTTTCATCAATATCTGCGGGACAAACATCTGCGGGAACGATCCCAATCGTATCAAGCAATTCCAAACGCCGTGGCGAAGCGGATGCCAGAATAACAGGAGCGTGCGTGATGTTTTTACTTCTCACGGTAAATAATGCGACCCTTCGTCAGGTCATACGGTGTCATTTCACAAACAACTGTATCGCCTTGCAAAACGCGGATACGGTTTTTTCTCATTTTTCCGGCTGTATGCGCCAGAATTTCATGATCATTTTCAAGCTTCACGCGGAACATTGCGTTCGGCAGGATTTCAGTGACAACACCTTTGAATTCAATAAGATCTTCTTTAGCCATAAATACACATTCGTTTGTAGATTTTGTAAATTTCTGTTTTTCGGCACTGTCTTACGCAGTGTGAGTACTGCATTTTTATACCGTTCAGCCATCTGAAAGTAAAGGCGTTTCTGGGAAAGACAGGATCAATCCACACCGCAATCACGCCGATATCAGCTGATCTCCTGCCGACACCAGCCGGATCGCCGTCACTCGATCTTGTATTTTTCTTGTAAAATACGCAGCTTGGCCTCGACCTGTTTCGGCGAAAACGGCTTGCGGATATAGGCACTTACCCCTGCGCCCTTTGCCGCCACGACAGAATCCTTATCACTGCGCCCTGTAATCATCAGAAAAGGCATGTCATTATTGACCGTACGCAATTGCCGCAATAAATCCATACCCGACATGCTGGGCATATTCCAATCGCAAATCACCAGATTTACAAAATCAAACGCGTCATCCATGAATAACAGCGCTTCACGACCATCAGACGCTTCAAAAATCTGAGTTATTCCCAAATCAGACAAAACTTTACGCAACATAGACCGTACATCACTTTGATCTTCGACAACCAATACTCTGAAATCAGAAAATCTTGTCATATCGTCCCTTTATTTATCACCTTACCTGTCGTTACATTCTATTACCGCGTGGCTTATGACTTCCTGGCTCACTGCCAATATTGAACCCGACCCGCCTGCCGTCCGTCCTGCCTTTGCAAAACGCTACAGATCACGTCTTTCAATCCGTCCGGATCAACCGGCTTTTTCAAACAGACATCCGTGACAGGCACCGCGTTCCCGTTGCCCTGTGCGGATACGGGATAGCCACTCATGAAGATGATATTCACATTCGGATCGATTGATCGAATCAATTCGGCAAGCTGCACACCATTGAGTTCCGGCATCCTGACATCGGTAATAACGACATCGATATCCCCGTCACAATCATCATATTGCACCAGCGCCTGATTGCCGTTATTGGCTTCCAGCACGTCCATGCCGTAGCTGCGCAACATATTCGCCGTCAGCGCTACAATATCTTCTTCATCATCCACAACCAGCGCCCGGCACCGCGACAAATCAAAATCATCGGAATCCGCATTATTGCGATGGCCTCGCGCCTCACGCGATTGCGGCACGTCGTCACTTTCAGGCAGATAGACATCAACTGTCGTCCCTTCGCCGGCATAGGACACAAAATCAACAAAACCGCCTGCATTCTTGATCAACGCATACACAAGCGATAGGCCAAGCCCCGTCCCGCGGCCACTGTCTTTGGTTGAGAAAAACGGATCAAACACCCGCTCCGCAATATCTGCCGCAACCCCCGCTCCGTCATCAATGACCGACAACTTCACGATGCGCCCGCCGTCAAAACCGGCGGCATGCTGCACAGCCGGTGGCACATCATTGCTGCTTACAGATTGAACCGACAGAATAATATCGCCTGTTGCATTCTCAGCATCATCTATGGCCTCGATCGCATTTTGCAGCAATGCACTGACAATCTGGAACAGCACGTCTTCGGATAGACGTACGGCACACCCCATATCAAAATCAGTATAAAGCTTGATCCGGCCGCCATACGGATAAGTATGCGCAATAAATTTTTCCGCATGGTCGGTTAAAACCTGCCCGCAATCAATGACGTCTTCCGTTTGCACCTCGGCACGACTGAAAGTCATCATACGACGGCATAAATCAGCCCCGCGAAAAACCGCATTCAATACGCGATCCGTATAATCATGTTGCGTGTCATGATCTGCAACTTGCGATAACCGCGTAAACCCTTCAATGATTGAAAAGATATTATTGAAATCATGCGCAATACCGCCGGTGAGCGCCGCCATCGCTTCCAGCTTTCGTGTTTGCATCTGCAGTAAATGATCCGTATGCGTCTGCGTAATATCCCGCACCGAAATCACCCAGCAGCGCAACAAACCGGTATTATCAATAACCGGAAAGACCGAAACAGATAAAAAACGATCCTCTTTTCGCGTATCAACGCGATGCACTGTTTCCGTGTGCGTCCTTTCATCCCAGCGCACCTGCGCCAACACAGACGTAATATCCGGCGCAAAGCACTGATAACTCTTGTTCTGGTAGAGCACACGATGATCATGCGGATCGAGCACCGCAACCCCCGCATCATGATGATCCATCGCATATGTTAACAAAGAGATATCGCGCTCCTGATGTAACCGGTGACGTAACCGGGTCACACGCAGCCATATTCCACACAGCACCAAAATACCGCCCAGCGCAACAAGTCCAAAAAGTATAATGTCGAAAAACACCGTTCTAATAGCCTCATAAATTATACAGAGATTAAGAGACGCGCGGCCTCTATAAGTTTTGACATCTCAATTTACATCAAAGAGACTTCAAAATCGTTGCATTTAAAAGAATCACAGCACTTGCGGACCGGTTAACGTCGGCACAAATTCCGCACGCACCAAACGGGAAAGCATGCATATAAAGGCTTTTGGCAAACAGGTTTTATTTCTTTGCGGTATCATTTTTTTGATATCAACCCATGCGCAACATACACACGCAGGTAACAAATCACCATCCCACGGGCTTTACGGCACACTCGGTCTGAACACGACACCATCAGCACGGCATGATGAAACCGGCAACACCGCCCTGCATCTTTCGACATCTGACCCGTATATTCACGCCAGCCTCAGCACCCAGATCACATCCGGTTTGAATATCGCCCTGCGGCAAAGCGCCGAAATTTCGGGCCTGAACGATTCACCCGACCGCTTCTACCCCGGTGTTGATTTAAAACTGCGCTTACTCCAAGAAGACAGATATATCCCCGCAATCTCCGTCGGATTGCAATCCGTCTTCGGTCATAAACGCTTTGCCAGTGAATATCTGGCAGCCTCTAAACATTACGGGAATTTTGATTTCAGTGCAGGGATTGCGTGGGGGCGCCTCGGCTCAGCCGCCCATATCGACAACCCGCTGAAAATTCTGGGGTCGCACTTTAACAAGAAACGGGCATTATCCGGCGAATCTCCAAATACGGCCGAACACTGGTTTACCGGCAAAGATGTCGGCTTTTTTGGTGGCATCGAATATTTCGTGCCCCCCTATAAAAAACTGGAAGGCCTGTCATTCAAAGCGGACTGGGGCGCAGACCGCTATATCGTCGAACAGCAGAACATCGACGGATATGATGCACCTGACCCGTGGGCGATCGGCGTACATTATAAACCGGCGGACTGGATCAATGGCGGCGTATCTATTCTGGGCGGTGAAAAAATTATGGGCACGCTGACATTGCAATCCCCGCTATCGCACTGGCGGGGCAAAACAGCGAAAAAGCGTACACCTGCCAGCATGCGTCCCTACCGTACAGGGCTATCCCTGCCGCGCGAAATGGAAGTTGCGGCATCATCAGACGGTATCGCGCTTTATGATACAAAACGCCGCCCGCACGATGTACGCGCATCGCTTTACATCAATCAACATGACAGTCTGCCCAAGCAAATCGGCCGCACAGCACGGCACATCTCCAACCATGCCGGAAAAACAGTCGAGGCGATCACACTCCAGCCGCGCTATCTCGGCTTGCGCGGACCGCACATCAAATTCATGCGGCGCGATCTGGAGAACGCGATCGCCCGTCATCATGGCAGCCCGCAAGAAATATGGCGCAACACGGATTTTCGCAAAACAGCACCGCCAAAACAGCTTCTGGAAGACCGCCGCACATTATCGGCACAATGGTTTACCTTATCCCTGAACGAAGATATCAGCCTATCGGAAGAAGATAGCGGAATCCTGCATCGCACATCCGCCGTTTTATCAAACACAAAACAGCTCAGCGACCGTTTCCACATTACAAACGGCTTTCGTCTGAACATCACTGATAATCTGCACAAAATACATGATTTACGGCCGCGCAATCCGCTGCCGACACGCGGCGATATTGACCGCTTTACCGATAGCTTTGCCAGTCTTGATCATTCCTATATCGGCTGGACGCAAAGCCTCGGCAATGAGGTGCATGCGGCTCTGGTCGGTGGCTACCTCGAAGAAATGTATGCCGGCCTCGGCGGTGAGATTCTGTACAGGCCATTTGGCAAAACATTCGGTATCGGCGCCGAAGCCTATCAGGTCATGAAGCGAGATCCCTACAGCTTTGCCGATTTATCAATGACCGGCGACGGGCTGGTGATCGGCGCCCTGAATGGCTGGTATGAATTTCCGGGAACGGACATGACGCTGCACGCCCGCGCAGGACGCTATCTGGCCGAAGATATCGGCGGCACACTCAGCCTGCAAAACAGATTTAAAAACGGCACCTCAATCGAAGCTTTTATCACAGCCACGGATGATGCCGATTTTGATAGCTTCGGTGGCACCACCCACCTATACACGGGGCTTGCCCTGACATTACCGATCGGGAATGTGCCATATATACCGGAAGGCAGCCGCGCAAATATCAACATGCACCAAATTGGCCGCAACAGCGGACAATATCTCGATAAGCCGTTCACGCTCTATGATGCGACAGAGAAAATGTCTTACCGTCACATCACAACATATTGGAATAAAATAAAAAATTAGCGTTTATGCTGCGCCATTACGCCGCTTTTGACTGCGTCATAAAAATGCTTTCCGCATAGCGATCGGCCGCTTCATGCGGCAGACTCTTATCACGCTCGGCGCGTTCGAATATTTTCACAATGCTTGATGTCGCACGCTCGACATGATCCATCATCTCATCGTGATTTAACGCATGATCGAAGGGATTTTTGCCGCTGCGCTGAAAATATTCATAGCTGACAAAAATAACGCCGCCGGCATTCACAACATAATCAGGCGCATACAAAATACCGCGCTCTGCAAGCATCTGGCCATGCCCCATTGTCGCAAGCTGGTTATTGGCCGCACCGACAACCATATCAACCTTCAAACGCGGAATTGTCAGGTCATTCAGCTGCGCGCCCATCGCGCACGGCGCAAAAATATCGGCATCGACATCAAAAATGCTGTCCACGGGCACAATCTGCAACGCGGGAAATTCTTCTTGCGCTTTTTCTACAACATCCTCGCGCATTTCACACGCAGTTACGCGCGCGCCATTTTCTGTCAAAATGCGGCACAGCGCATATCCAACCGCGCCAAGTCCTTGAATAGCCACATGCAGACCGTCAACAGTATCGGCCCCCAGCTTGTATTTCACCGTGGCTTTCAGGGCACAATAAACGCCATGCGCCGTGGCCGGTGACGGATTACCGCCCAAGCCGCCGGTCAAACCATCGGAAAAGCCTGTCACATATTGTGTTTCGCCATACATCAAACGGACATCATCTTCGGACAGGCCGCTATCTTCAGCCGAGATATATTGCCCATCCAGCGTTTCGACCGCACGGCCCATTGCCTTGATCATTTCATCGGTTTTTTCGCTGTACGGATCGGCAATGACAACAGCCTTTCCGCCGCCAAGCGGCAACCCTGCCGCCGCGTTCTTATACGTCATACCGCGTGACAAACGCAGCACATCTTCGATTGCGTCCTGTTCACTGGCATACGGGCGAATACGACAGCCCCCCAGCGCGGGTCCGATATTCGTATTATGAACGGCGATAAACGCGATTAATCCCGTCTTTTCATCTTCAAAACGTCTGACGATTTCGTGTCCGTCATAATCCACAAAGGCTGACAGTGCCGACTGATCCAAGTCTTTATAGTCCATTGGCTTGCTCTATTCTTATTATTTTCAATATTGATAAGGCTTTTATGGCTGACCGTGGCCGGAAAATCAAGAACATTAAATGCGGTCTATTCTTTAGAGTTATTTTAACCTTTTTTGTCAAAATGAGTGGTGTAGGAACGAGGAAAAACCCTATTTTGGTGAAACGAAGCGATGAAAAACCGTCTCACTGGCAGATTTTAAGGTTTTTGCAGCCATATCCGCTTTTTTCGCGTGATATCGCAAATGATGAATGGAAAAATTGTTAAAAAAGTTATATAATCACTTGATATGGTGAAAATTGTGACTTGCACATGAGTCGCCAAACATTTAGATTCATATATAGGGGTGATTTGGTTTGTATCCGGTTATCCGCAATCCATCCAAGATCTCGTTCCGGGATTTGCAGTCTTGAAACACAAGAGAAAGATAGGCCGAAAGCGTGAGTAGTTTCGTCGACACATTGAAGCAACTAGGACCGTCCAGACTTGCCATCATGGGCGGCGTGCTTGTTATTTTGTTGATGTTCTTCGTTTTTGTAACAATGAGCATCTCCTCCCCCGAACTACGCCTGCTTTATAACGATATCACACCGACAGATTCAACGCGCATAACACAAACATTGCAAAGTGCGAATATCCCTTACGACCTTTCCGATGACGGATCACGCATCCGCGTCCCTGAAAATGATGTACAGCGCGCCCGTATGTTGCTGGCACAAGAAGGCCTGCCGAACGGCGGCAGCATGGGGTACGAACTGTTTGACAAGCAATCAGGCTTCGGCACAACAAACTTCGTCCAGAACATTAATCAGGTCCGCGCCCTTGAAGGCGAACTGGCCCGTACAATCGGGTCTGTTGACACAGTACGCAGCGCACGTGTCCACCTCGTTCTGCCACAAAGAAAGCTCTTCAGCCGCGAAAACCAAGATTCAAGTGCCAGTGTTTTTCTCTCCTTCCGCAACGCTGCAGGCATACAGCGCGAACAAATTCTGGCTATCCAGTCGCTTGTCGCATCAGCCGTTCCTGATTTGAAAGTTGATAACGTGTCTGTCATCGACAGTAACGGTAATCTTTTGGCACGTGGCGGCGAAGACAGCGAAAGCCTGATGCCCGTTAAAACCGAAGAACTGCGTCTGACCTATGAAAAACGCCTGACATCATCTATCGAAGATATCGTTAGCCGCATTGTCGGTTACGGCAATGTCCGCGCCAATGTTACAGCCGACCTTAACTTTGACCGCATCCAAACAAACGAAGAACTGTATGACCCTGAAACACAGGTTGTCCGTTCAACACAACTTGTCGAAGAAAATAATCTGGAACGGGAACCGCCATCCGGTCAGGTTTCCATGACACAAAACCTTCCCGGCGTCGGCGGCGATGTTCTGGCCGATCCGAAGCCTGTGCAAGAAGGCTCCCGCATTGAGGAAGTCACAAATTACGAAATCAGTAAAACCGTTCGCAGCATGGTGCGCGAAGTCGGTGAAGTCAAAAAACTGTCTGTTGCCGTTCTGGTTGACGGTACATACACGACAGACGAAGAAGGCAATGAAACCTACGAGCCACGCAGCGAAGAACAAATTCAGCAGATTGAATCGCTGGTTAAATCGGCCGTTGGCTTTGACGAAGATCGCGGCGACAGCATTCAGGTCGTCAACATGAAGTTCGCCGAAGTTGATACGGGCGAAAACACAAACATTACAAATATGATTTTCGGTTTCGAGCGCAGCGACCTGCTTGACGCTGTCGAGGTACTGGCCGTTTCCATTATGGTCATCCTGATTATCCTGCTGATCGTACAGCCAATGCTTGGCCGCCTGCTCTCTTCAAGTGGCAGCGCACTGGATTCAGAGCTTGAGACAGAACTATTATCTGGCTCTGCCGCAACCGCAGGCATGCTGTCCGGACCGGGCGGCAATAGCGGCGCAAGTGCCGGACAAATACACGGCCCTGTCAGTGCGGAATCCGGCGCAGGCGAAGGCAGCAGTGGCGGACAACAGCCACAGCAACAAGGCGGACAAGACGATGATGATGCGATGATCGATATGCAATCCGTACAGGGTAAAGTTAAAGCCTCTGCCGTGAAAAAAGTTGAAGATATTGTCGAAAACTATCCAAGCGAAACAGTCTCCGTCTTGCGCGGCTGGATGAGCTCGGAGAACTAGAACACAGAAGACAGGAAACACAATAAATGCGCGCACGGGAAGATTACAGGACATTAAGCGGAGCTGAAAAAGCGTCGATCTTTTTGCTTGCGCTCGGCGAAGACCATACAGCCAAGATTTTCGAGCATATGGACGATGATGAAATCATGGAGATTTCACAAACAATGGCCAATCTCGGTAAAATCAGCTCTAAGGTTGTTGAACGCCTTTTCGTTGATTTCGCCGAACAGATGAGCTCGACAAACTCTCTTGTCGGCTCCCTCGGCAGCACGGAACGTCTTTTGACCCGCGTCCTCGGCGAAGAAAAAGTCAGCAGTATCATGGAAGAAATCCGCGGCCCTGCCGGTCGCACCATGTGGGAAAAGCTGGGCAATGTGAACGAAGAAATTCTGTCCAACTTTCTGCAAAAAGAATATCCGCAAACGGTCGCTGTCGTTTTGTCTAAAATCCAGACGGATCACGCCGCCCGCGTCCTCGCCCTTCTGCCGGAAAATTTCGCGCTCGAGGTCGTTAACCGTATGTTGCACATGGAAGCCGTGCAAAAAGAAGTCCTCGAAGATGTCGAGCGTACATTACGCACCGAATTCATGGCGAACCTGTCCCGCACACAGCGCCGCGACTCGCATGAACTGATGGCTGAAATCTTCAACAGCCTTGACCGCTCTATTGAAAGCAAGTTCATGGAAGAGCTTGAAAAAGCTATGCCTGAATCGGCCGAGAAAATCCGCAGCCTCATGTTTACGTTCGAGGACCTGCTTAACCTCGATCCGACCGCGATCCAGACTGTTATCCGTGCCGTCGATAAAGATAAGCTTCCGATTGCCCTGAAAGGCGCGACAGAATCGTTGCGTGATCTGTTCTTCTCGAACATGTCCGAGCGTGCCGCGAAGATTATGAAAGAAGACATGGCCGCAATGGGACCTGTACGCCTGAAAGATGTCGAAGAAGCTCAGCAATATATTGTGAACGTAACAAAAGACCTCGAAAGCCGTGGCGAAATCGTTATTTCCGCCGGAAACGAGGAAGATGAGCTGATCTACTAGAGAAAAGATGACAGAAGATCTCAAAGATAAAGACAAGGCCAAACCGCAAAAATTCTTTTTCGACAAAAACAACTTCAATGATGATTATGTCGAAGAACCGCCTGCCCCTGTCTTTAACGAAGAAGAACTGGAACAAGCCAAAAAGGTTGCCTTTGAAGAAGGCCGCGAAGCTGCGCTGCGTGATGCCGCCCGCTCCCGCGAACAGGCGCTTGTCGAACTGACAGAAGATATGGTCGGCATCTTCAAAACCTTTTTACAGGAAGAAGAAAAACGTGCCGCACTCTATGAACGGGATGTCATCAATCTGACACTGGAAATCACGAGCAAACTGTTCCCGGCATTCGAACGCAAACACGGTCTGGACGAAGTCAAAAACCTGATTGAAAACGCCCTGCGCAGCCAAAAATCGGCCTCGAATATAAAAGTCGAAGTCTCATCCGAAGTTATTGACGAGCTGAAAGTCTATTTCGATGAACAAATACGGCCGCAACTGAACACAGACGCGACCGTGAACCTGCAGGTCAAAACCGGCTTCGGGTTCAGTGATTGCCTTATTTCATGGGACGATGGCGGCGCAAAACGTGATGCGTCCGGCATTTCATCAGAAATTATGGAGAATTTACAACATATCCTTGCTGAGATGCCGCAAGTAAGCGATAATGAAAGCGATGAACCTGAAACGCAGGATGCTTCCGCCACAAAACAGGCTGCGCCTTCTGTACAAACGCCGGAACACGAAGCCGAACCGGACCATAATCAAAATAATATTGATGATGCGGACCCGCTGACAGACGATCATCCGCAAAGCAATGAAACGGAGAAGACTCATGAGTGATGACAACACAGAAAATGAGAAACCAGAAGAAGCCGCAGATGCTGCGGCAGCTGCCGATACGGCCGAGAAGAAAAATCCGGAATATAAAGAGATTGAATCATCGCTACCTGATGACGATGATGCCAACGATTTTGAAATCGGCGAAGCAATGGCCAATGATGTCACAGCCATTTATGATATTCCCGTCCAGATTTCAGCCGTCCTCGGCCGATCAAACATGCAGGTCAGTCAGCTGTTGAAACTGGGGCGTGGTGCTGTGGTCGAGTTAGACAGAAAAGTCGGCGAAGCCATCGACATTTACGTCAACAACCGTCTGGTCGCACGTGGCGAAGTCGTTGTTGTGGAAGATAAACTTGGGGTAACGATGACCGAAATTGTGAAATCGGATCGCAGCTAACACGGATTTAAGCACAAAACGAGATAGGGAAACGGGTCAAAATGGTCAGTGACATTGCGTCAACATCAACTGCAAACCGTGCCACAAAGATTGCCAACCTAAATATCGAGGCACCAAGCACGCAGATTGATTTTGCAACAATTTTAGGACTTCTTGTGTCTTTCGGCCTGATTATCGGCGCGATCATCATCGGTCAGAGCAACGCGAACTTTCTCAACGTACCGGCTTTCATGATCGTCATTTTCGGGACGATGGCCGCCACCAGCGTATCATATTCCGGCGAAGAACTTCGCGCCTTCCCCGGCATCGTCCGCAAAACAATCATGCGGCAAGTCCGTGACCCGTCAAAATTGGCCATCCAACTTTTAATCATCGCAACGGAAGCCCGCAAGAGAGGCATTCTATCCCTGTCTGCCGCCGACAAAGAATTGCAGGCCGATCCTTATTTGCACAAATCCGTTTTATTGGTCACAGACGGATATAGCGCAGATGAAATTGATGAAATTATGCAACGGGAAATAAGCTCGCTTGCCGAACGACACAAACGGTCTGCCAGCATTTTAAAACGCGCGGCAGATATCGCGCCGGCGATGGGCCTGATCGGGACACTTGTCGGTCTGGTGCAGATGCTTGCCCAGCTTGATGATCCGGCTTCGATCGGTCCGGCGATGGCAGTTGCATTGCTGACCACGTTTTATGGTGCGATCATGGGCACGATTGTTCTTTCGCCGCTGAGCGCGAAACTGGAACGCAACTCCAGTGATGAAATCTTGTCGAAGAGTATTATATTAACCGCTATGGGGTCGATCGTACGGCAGGAAAACCCAAGACGGCTTGAAATGATTTTGAACAGCATCCTGCCACCGGAAAAAAGAATTAAATTCTTTAAGTAATTAAAGAACACAAAGCAAATAACAGGAGCTTAAAACATTATGCGTCTTATGATTGTCGGAAATCTGGAAGGATATATCAGCACCGCAGGGAAAATCGCCTTGCAACGCGGCGCACGTGTTATTCATTGCGAAGACAAAGAACAAGCCCTCGGCGCACTGTTAAACGGCAAAGGCGCCGATCTGGCGATGGTCGATATCAAACAGGACATTGCCGGTTTTGTCGCTGCACTGGAAAAAGAGCGCATCCACATGCCTGTCGTGGCCTGCGGTATCGGGACCGATGCACGCAGCGCCGTCAAAGCCATTCAGGATGGGGCAAAAGAATATGTGCCCCTGCCCCCTGATGCCGATCTGATTGCCGCCGTTCTGGAAGCGGTAACGCAGGAAGGCAACGACATGATTGCGGGCGATCCCGCCATGAAATCCGTTGTCGAAATGGCTGAAAAAATCGCACCGAGTGATGCGACTGTGCTGATCACAGGGGAATCCGGCACAGGTAAAGAAGTCATGTCGAGCTTCATTCACAGAAAATCCAAGCGCAAAGACGGCCCTATGATCGCTGTGAACTGCGCCGCGATCCCTGAAAACCTGCTTGAATCAGAGCTGTTCGGCCATGAAAAAGGTGCCTTTACGGGTGCAGCAAACCGCCGGATCGGGAAATTCGAAGAAGCCAATGGCGGCACGCTGTTGCTGGACGAAGTCACGGAAATGCACCCGCTGTTGCAGGCCAAATTGCTGCGCGCCATTCAGGAACGCGAAATCACACGGATCGGCAGCAACAATAACGTTAAAATTGATGTCCGCATCATTGCAACATCAAACCGCAACATGGAAGCCGCCGTTCAAAACGGTGATTTCCGCGAAGATTTATATTTCCGCCTGAATGTGGTGAACCTGAAACTGCCTGCCCTGCGCGAACGTCCGTCAGATATCGTACCGCTGGCGCAATTTTTTGCCGACAAATACGCAGAACAAAACGGTGTCGATAAAAAGAAACTGTCCAAAGAAGCGCAAGAACACGTCAAATCAAACGGATGGCGCGGCAATATCCGTGAACTGGAAAACACGATGCACCGCGCAATTCTGATGTCTGTGCAGGATGAAATCGAAGCATCCGCCATCATGATCCAGAGTTCTTTCGGCGACGACAATGCAACACCGGCCGCACCCTCAAGCGCCGCAGCAATAAATGCACCGGCAGACAGCGGCAGTGATGCCGCAGCACAAGACGATGCCGGACAAGCCCTTCAGAATAAAAGCGGCGTTGAAAGCCTGATCGGTAAGACAATGGCCGAAGTCGAGCGCGACATGATCGTCAACACACTGGAACATTGCGTTGGCAACCGTACGCATGCGGCCAATATTCTGGGTATTTCGATCAGAACACTGCGCAATAAACTCAATCAATATAAAGAAGAAGGGGTTGATATCCCCAATGCCGGATCAGGCAGTTAAAAGGCGTAGCGCGAAGAGCATCTAGAAGAGCGTCTAATTACCGCCAATGTGGCGCCAGCCTTCATATTCACTGATATCACGAATAACTGAATCCGTTACGAATCCCGGTTTAAAGGCAATGCTGACACGGCGGCTTTCTGCGTTATCGGCGTCACCCTCCCCTGCGACACGCTCTTCACCATCGGCACTGATCGCGATATTGTCAAAATCAACACCATATTGCGCCAATGCGTTTTTGACGGCGACCGCACGGCGCAAAGACAGCGTCTTGTTCTTTGTACGATTCCCGACACTGTCCGTATGCCCCGTCAGAATAATTGTCCAGTGACTACGGTTGCCATAGATTTCAGCCACTTCGCGGACTGTTTCGAACCCTTCGCCGGATAATTGCGTTTCGTTTGATCCGAAATACACATTAAACACGCCGCTATAAGCCCCCGGCATTTGCAAATTACGCAGCGCGTTATAAAAATCTTCTTCGCAGGCCAGATTCGCAGGACGGTTTTTCAGTTCATTTCTATAATGCAACCAGCAATCATATTTTGTTTGCGCGATCGCAAGCAGACCTTCATTTTCGGGGATAAACATCGTATCAATCGCATCAAGCAACATATCGCGGGCTTCGTTGATTTTACGGTGATATTTTTTGGGAATATCGGGGTACATTTCAAGTGTATCAGGCGCAACTTTCTTGCCCCAAGATGCATCACGGGCCTTTGCCATGTAATGCTCGGCCGCAGGTGCATCGTGACGCTCGTCTTCCTCGAACGCGGCAAGGTTTTTATATTCCGCCTTCAGCGTGTCCTGAAAATCATCCTGCACCACATATGTCTGATGCAAACGTGAAATATAGGGCAGATTTTCTTCCGAACACCCTGCCATGCAGAGCAGAAGAAAACACATCACACCAACGCGGAACACCCGTCTATTTATGCTTTTAAAACGCATTTATATCCATTTGAATTCAAAAGAAATACGATATAAGCGATTTTGAATAAAAACGCAACTTTTACGGCACACAACATCGCAACAGAACTGACCAGAAGTGTTTGCAACTGAACCGCATAAAGCGTAAACTGTAAGCTAGGGCATTTTTCTTATCGCCAATATTTTAAAGTCAAAAGGTCATGTCAGACTCATCTGTTGAAAAGAATACGACCGGACCCGGTCAGGGCGCACAGATTTTCCGAAACTTTTTTCGGGGCGATGTCGTGTTCGCAATCGGCATCATCTGCATTTTGCTGTTTATGCTGATCCCTATTCCGACATGGGTTCTGGATGGCGGCCTTGCCATCTCGATCACGCTTTCCATCATGGTTTTGATGACGGTTCTGTTTCTGGCCACGCCGCTGGATTTCTCGTCCTTCCCGACCATATTGCTTTTAACAACCTCGCTCAGATTGGGGCTGAATGTGGCTTCCACACGCCTGATCCTAAGTCAGGGGCACTCCGGCGGGGATGCGGCCGGACAGATCATCGAAGCCTTCGGCAGTTTCATCATTCAGGACAGCTACGTTGTCGGGGGGATTGTCTTTGCCATCCTGGTCATCGTGAACTTTGTCGTGATTACAAAAGGTTCCAGCCGTATCGCCGAAGTCGCCGCCCGCTTCACACTTGATTCCATGCCCGGTAAACAAATGGCGATTGATGCCGATATGTCTGCCGGTCTGATCACCGAAGAAGAAGCCAAAGAGCGCCGCAAGAAACTGGAGGGCGAAAGCTCGTTCTTCGGGGCAATGGATGGTGCGGCAAAATTCGTGCGCGGGGATGCGATTGCGGGCCTGCTGATCGTCTTCATCAACGTCATTGGCGGCATTATTATCGGTACGGTCTTTCAGAACATGAGCGTGGCCGAAGCGGCGCAAAACTATACAATCCTGACAATCGGTGACGGTCTTGTCAGCCAAATTCCGGCACTGATTGTTTCTGTATCCGCCGGTCTTCTTGTCTCCAAAGGCGGTGTCGAAGGCACCACCGACAAAATCATGGTCGAACAATTCGGCCGCCACCCGAAGGCCTTGATCATGTCGTCCAGCCTGATGCTGGCGCTGGGCCTTATTCCGGCCATTCCCTTTATGCCGTTTTTCGTCCTGAGTGCGGTCACAGGAACAGTCGCGTATCTGAGTTGGAAAAGACAGGAAGAAATTCAGGCAGAAACCAACGAACAATTGGCACTTGAAAGCGGCGGCGCCCGTCCGGACGGCACGCCGGCCGAAGAACCGATTGCACAAGCACTGGCAATTGACACGATCCGCGTTGAGCTTGGCTACGGTCTTCTGCCTCTCGTACAGGCCGAAGACGAAAACAAACTGACAACACAAATCAAAGGCCTGCGCCGTCAACTGGCCGAGGATATGGGCTATATCCTGCCGTCTGTCCGCATTCAGGACAATCTGCAACTGCCCTCTAACAGCTATACGGTGAACATCAAGGAAATCGAAGTCGGACGAGGCGAAATCCGCCCGGGCATGTTCCTGTGCATGGACCCGTCCGGCGACCAAATCTCGTTACCGGGGGAAAACACCATTGAGCCGACCTTCGGTCTGCCCGCCATGTGGATTGATGCACAATATCAGGAAGAAGCCCACTTCAAAGGATACACCGTTGTTGATGCCCCGACGGTCATCACAACGCATATCACGGAAATTATCAAAGACAACATGTCTGATTTGCTCTCTTATGCGGAAACACAAAAACTGCTCAAGGAACTGCCGGAACCATACCAGAAGCTTGTCAGCGATGTGATCCCGTCCCAGATTTCTATTGGCGGCCTGCAGCGCATTTTGCAAAAACTTGTCACAGAACGCGTATCCATCCGCGACCTGCCGACTATTTTAGAAGGCATTGCCGAAGCAACTGGCTATACCAAAAATCCGATGCTGATTACCGAACATGTACGCACCCGTCTGGGCCGTCAGCTTTGCAACCAGAACACCAACGCAAACGGTGTTGTGTCGCTATTGACGCTTTCACCGGACTGGGAACAGGCCTTTATCGAAGCGCTGCACGGCGACGGCGAAGAAAAACAGCTGGCGATGCCACCGTCACGCCTGCAAGATTTCATTACGGCCGTCCGCGAAAAATACGAAGAACATGCGGCAACAGGGGAATCACCCGTGCTGCTGACATCACCCGGCATACGTCCTTATGTACGGTCTGTGATCGAACGCTTCAGACCGCAAACAATTGTCATGTCACAAAACGAAATCCACCCCAAAGCGCAAATCAAAACTCTGGGGCAAATCTAATACGCTTTCCGTCCATTTCCCGCGCTGTTAAAAAAATGCAAATTAAAGCAGATAAGGGATTCACACACGGTTTGTTTACCTTTATGATATAGAATATTATTATAATTCCTTTATAATAGTATTGATTCGAAAGTACATCCTGCCATGCGGCTCAAATCTTTTTATGCAAAAACAATGACTGAAGCCATGCAAATGGTCAAAGACACTCTAGGAGAAGACGCAGTGATTGTCGCAACACGCGAAGAAAAAAACGGAAAAGCAGTGCACGTCACTGCGGCTATCGAACAGCCTGACCGTTATGAAGAACAATCACAGTCATTGTACAATACTGACGGTGATGATCGCGATCACGTGAATTACGGCGACCGCTGGACGGACGAGAACGATATTGACGGCGAAGATGCCGTCATAGAGAAGCTAACCGACGTCATGCTGCGTCATGCCGTCCCCGAAGAAATCACAGACCAGGTCATTTCATGCGCCAGCGTCATCGGGATCGAACAACCCGAAGTCTCGTTAACGGCCGCACTGGAACATCTGTACGCCTTCCGCCCGATGCATTCGACCAGCAAATCGAAAAAGGCCACCATGCTTGTTGGTCCACCGGGATCGGGCAAGACATTGATTGCGGCTAAACTTGCCGCACGCAGCACCATGAATGATAAAAAGATTGCCGTTATCTCGACCGATATCGTGCGCGCAGGCGGCATTGAACAGCTACAGGCCTTCACAAAACTGATGGATGTTCCGCTGCAGAAAGCGGCTTCATCAAAAGACTTACGCGCGAAAATCGAAGCGGCACGCGGCGCTGATGAGATTTACATTGATACGGCGGGCATGAACCCGTTTGATCCGGAAGATATGCGTCGCCTCGCCCGCCTGATCGGCGCAGGAAACATAGAACCGGTTCTGGTGATGCCTGCGGGCATTGATGCCGAAGAATCCGGTGAAATCGCACGCATTTACGGCACACTCGGCGTGCATTACATGATGCCGAGCCGTATGGATATTGCGCGCAGACTTGGCGGCTTGCTTTCTGCGGCGCATTATGGTGGCCTGTTCTTTGCTGATGCCAGCAACACAGCCAAAGTCGCCGATGGCCTGATGACCCTCTCACCCGAGAAATTAACCGCGCTCCTGATGCCTGAGGCCTTCCGCAATAAACCGGGCACAAATGGCGCCGATAAAAACGCAACAGACAAGAAAACTGTGAATGCAGGATGAAAATATGACCGAAACAGCAACAAACAAAGATAAAAAAACAAAAAGCGGTGCGCCGTCACCGCAAAGCCCGTCTTTCAAGCGCGGCACGAATGTCATTGCCGTTGCCAGCGGTAAAGGCGGTGTCGGCAAGACATTCTTTTCGATTTCTTTATCACACGCGCTGGCACGCACCGGCAAAAAAGTGCTGCTGTTTGACGGCGATCTCGGCCTTGCCAATGTGGACGTACAGCTTGGCCTGATGCCAAAGCGCGACCTGAATGATGTTATCCGCGGGCGCCTTGCCCTTGATAAAGTCATCCAGACCTATGATGCAGGCGGATTTGATATTATCGCAGGCCGTTCCGGTCAAGCCTCGCTGTCAGCCCTGCCAAGCCAGCGCCTGGCCTCGCTGCGCGATCAGCTTCTGGAAGTTGCCGAAGATTACGATATTGTCCTTATTGACCTCGGCGCCGGCGTGGACCGCACCGTCCGCATGATGTCTGCCTCTGCAACAAAGACACTGCTCGTCACGACAGACGAACCCACGTCATTGACCGATGCGTACGCCTTTATCAAACTCGGTAATGCGGCGGGCATGTCCAAAAATGTCAGCGTCGTTGTGAATATGGCACCATCAAAATCCGAAGGCGAAAAGACATACAAAACGATTTTAAAAGCCTGCGAGAACTTCTTGCGCTTATCGCCGCCACTGGCCGGTATGATTAGCCTTGACCCGCGGGTGAAAGAGTCGATCCGCCACCAGACCCCGCTATTGATCCGTTCCCCGAACAGCGATGCGGCGCTCGACCTTGAGAAAATCGCCGATTACGCCCTTAAGGCGCTGATCGCAGAGCAAAAGAAGATGAAAGCCGCATCATAAGCGCGCACCGCGACAAAACATATCTGCGCAAAAATCTTCACGATTTATAGACTGATCAATGCTATAATCAGCGTGTTATGAGCGAGTCAGGATCAACCCAGTTACCGCCGAAAATACCACAGCCGACGGCCGCCAGCAGCCGCAAATCGGACAGCGCCGTGCGTGCGCGTATTGAAAAAACAGCCAATGGTGACATACACACGATCAAGCGCCCGACCAAACTGGAAGGCCGCGTCGTGGACACACAAAGCGATGGCACAACCCGCATCAGAACAGCGCGCGGCGATGTCACCGTACACCTTCCCAAACAACAAACACAACATATCAAAGAAGGCGATACCGTCGAGATCGAAATCCGGAACGGATCAAAAGGCCGTGACACACACATCACGCCAAAACAAGCAACGCCTGACCGTGCAACGTCATCGTCGTTCTCTCCTCAAACGACCGAGACACAAGCGCCAAACCAAACAGACAAATCGGTAAAAGCCGACCAGCCGTCCCCACCGCCAAAGCCGGACAGTCAATATATCGCGCCCGATAATTCGGTCAAAATCAACGAAGAAAATATGTATCTGAAGGCCGATGCGGCACAAAAAATCCGTCAGCCTATCACCGAAAAAGCCATCGTGCGTTTCATTCCGCTATCCGATCAGGACGTCGAACGTTATTTACAGCGTCCGGCCCAAACGGAAACACCGCGCTATCAAAATTTGCTGCATGCCGTCACAAAAACAGGCGGACAACCAGCCTCTGACACAACAGCTGAAGCGCTCCCGAAAACAACCGCGCAGCGCACGCTGACGAACACATTAACAATAACAACAACACAACTCGCCCTTACCGCACTTGCCGGTAACGGCGGCATACCGCAATTGACAACCGTGCCCTATCCATCCGCACCGCTACAACAAAACGGCGCGCAAACGAATACACAGAAAGGCACGACAGCACAGCATACGCTGACCACCACCGGATCAACACGACACACCATCGCGGCACAACAAACACCTGCCGGTTTTCCTCTCTACACAGGCACAACGGCACAACCGGTTTTACAGCAAAACGCGCCGACCCTCGTCTCTGCCGCGCCACAAGCGTCACCGGCGCTACAATCAAGCCTCATCACAGCTACTGCGCACACAGCCACGACCAACAGTGCCCCAGTTGCCTTTACAGCCCCGCAAACCACAGCATCACAGCCGCAATCATCGACACTCTTCCAGCGCGCACGACTGCCGACAGCGGCACAAATTCCGGCAACGCTGACAGCAACACCCGTCACGCAAAACGCCCCCCTTGTTTCAACAACACAAAGCGTATCGCAACACGCCGCCTTCACGGAAAACAAAAGCTTTGATGCACAAATTACGCGCATTGATAACACACAAATTACATTCCAGCCATTGACAGCAGGACCGCAAACAGCGGCCTTTCAACCGACTGTACCAAACGCGGCAGACGGCACACCCCGCCATTTTGAATGGCCCGCCGCGCAACAAAAACACCCCGTTACAAACGCACATCATCCCGCGCAGACAAAAACCGCACATATTGTCGGACGCACGCAAAATAACTTGCCTATTATTTCTTTCCAACAGCCATCGCCCGCGCTGTCTGCCTTTCACCCCGAAGGGCTTTACTTGCCGTATGATGTCGAAAGCCAGACATTTTACGCGCTGCAATTTCCGGCTGACAATCTGCCACTGGGCGCGCAAATCGAACTTGCGCAGCAAAATAGCGCCACAACATCCGCAGGGCATGCAGGGGCCGTGAATAATCCGGCCGGCATTACACAGCCGCCAACCCTGATGCAACTGGCCAATTTCCAGTGGCCCGCCCTTGAAGAGTTGAACCAATTGCTGCAGCAAAATACGCTAGCCGCACACGTCACACAGCATATGGCACAAGTCACCCCAAATCCGTCAACGCCTGCGCGCCTTCCGGCCGCCGCTCTGTTGATGATTGCCGTCATCCGCTCCGGCGACCTCAGCGGATGGCTTGGCGACAAAACCATTGAGTCTTTGAAAACTGCAGGTAAATCCGACCTGCTCAGCCGCCTGACACGCGATATCGGCAGCACAGGCCGTTTATCGACAGATCAAGCCGCACCCGACTGGAAAACCATACCGCTGCCATTTCATGCCGAAGGGGATCTGCAACATATTATGCTGCATTACAAGCAAGAGCATGGCGGCGATAATGATGACGACGAAACAGAAGACAAGAACAAAATGACACGCTTCATTTTTGATTTATCGTTAAACCGCATGGGGCCCGTACAAATAGACGGCTATCACCGCATGATCAAACAAGATAAAGCCAAGCTGGATTTGATTGTCCGCACGCAAAAACCGCTCAGCGCGCCCATGCAGCAACGTATGCGTCAAACCTATACAAACGCGCTTGAAGTTGTCGGCGCGGCAGGGGAATTATCATTTCAGGGGAAAGCGGATCAATTTATACAATTTGACGGTCACGCGCCCGTGCAGCGCGGCGGCTATTCAGGCTAGGACGTCTCTTCTTCTTCCTGACGGCGGCGGAAGCCCTCGATCGCAATTTCATCAAACGCCTCCCCTTCTTTCTTTTTTATCTCCGCTTCTTCTTCAGCCAGCCGTTCTCGCTGTACGATTTCGATTTTCTTTTGTTCGGCAAAAGCCGCCCGCATATCTTCCTGCGCATCGGCAATGCGTTTTTCCATTTTTTGCAACATGACATCAAGCCGCGCAATATCTTTGCGCGCACTATCAAGATAAGCCGCAAGCGCCGTCGCGACCGCAGAACCGGACTCTTTTGCGGCAAAGGCTTTTTCCTTTTCGATTTGATCCAGAATATCGCGCTTTCTTTGTTCAATCTGTTCAGCTTCGCGGTACAGTTGCGACAAAACGCGCTGTTTTTCGTCAACAATGTGCTTTCTGTATTTGATAAGCGATTCAAGGTCCGCCATTACGCATCACCCTCGGTCTGCCCACCTGTCGGTTGCTGCCCCATACTCTGGAACTGACGGCGGTCACGCGCCTGATCGTTTCCGCGCGCCTTATTGCCGGATGCGCCCCCGACGATTTCCGCCAGACGGTCAAATGTGTCGTCGATCGATGTTCTGTCATCCTTGTCCTGTGATAAGAATTCTTCCAGTTGCGGATAAATCTTTATCGCTTCATCAACCACAGGGTCACTGCCCTTGCGATATGCGCCCAGACGGATCAATTCCTCCATATTTTCATAGCTGGTAATGATCTGCTTGGCCTTTTTCAAAATCTGGTTGCGTTCGGGTGATACCGCCCCCGGCATCGAACGTGAAACAGACTTCAGCACATCAATCGCCGGATAACGCCCGCGATCGGCAATCGAACGGTCCATCACGATGTGACCGTCAACAATACCGCGCACGGCATCCGAAATCGGTTCGTTATGATCATCACCTTCGACCAGTACCGAAAACAGTCCTGTGATAGACCCCTCGCCCGGCGCGCCCGGTCCGGCACGCTCCAACAAACGTGCAAGCTCGCCGAAGGTGGTCGGCGGATAGCCTTTCGAGGTCGGCGGCTCCCCGACAGAGAGGCCAATTTCGCGCTGCGCCATCGCAAAGCGCGTCAATGAATCGATCAAACATAAAACTTTTTTGCCCTGCGCCCTGAAATGTTCGGCAATGGCCATCGTCATATAAGCGGCCTGCCGCCGCATCAAAGCGGGCTCATCCCCCGTAGCCACAACCACCACAGAACGGCGCAAACCATCTTCGCCCAGATCATCTTCCAGAAATTCCTGTACCTCACGGCCACGTTCACCGACCAGACCGATCACAGCAACCTCGGCCTCGGTATAGCGGGCCATCATCGACAACAGCACGGATTTACCAACACCAGAGCCCGAGAAAATCCCCATCCGTTGCCCCTGACATGTCGCAAGAAAACTATTCATCGCACGCACGCCGAGATCAAGCTGCGTTCCCATCCGTTGTCTGTTATGCGCAGGCGGCGGTACATTGCGCAGCGGCACATGCACATCCCCCTTATCAAGCGGCCCATTGCCGTCAACCGGATCACCAAGCGCGTTAATGACACGCCCGAGCCATTCGTCAGTCGGGTGAATTTCAGGACGCGTTTCCTGAATAATCGCAGGCGCACCGAGACTGATTCCTTCTAGCGTACCAAACGGCAATAAAAGCGCGCGCTCATCCTTGAAACCAACAACTTCACAGGGAATATCCCGCCCCTCGGTCGGGCGAATTGTCACATGTGACCCGATGGATAAATGATCGCCGAATCCGGCAATTTCTACCATTAAACCAAGCACTTTGGTCACACGACCATAAATTTCGTGTGTTTTCATTGTAGAAACCGATCCGAGTACTTTGTCTGCGATACGCGTCATGATTTGTCCATTATAGCAGAATTTTATGAAGAAAAACTGCCTAAAAAGCCTTTCAAAAACGAAAAATAACATGATTTCGCGCTATAAAAAGTACAAAATTACATAAAAAAGGTGTTTTTTCCTATTGAAATAAAAAGAATTTGTGGACTTTGTTAATCTTTGTTAATATATTAATAAAGGTTAACGCGAAGCGAATCGACATTTTAAACGCTTTGTTCTTTGAATTTTTAACGTGATTGGGGATGAATATCATGCGTGTTCTATTAGTTGAAGACGATACATCAACAGCAAAAAGCATTGAAATGATGCTGAAATCGGAAGGCTACATCGTTGACGCCACCGATTTGGGCGAAGATGGTCTGGAAATCGGTAAAATTTACGACTACGACATCATCATTCTGGATTTGATGCTGCCTGATATGGATGGCTATGATGTATTGAAAAGCCTGCGGGCTGCAAAGGTCGAAACACCGATTTTGATCCTGTCCGGCCTTGCCGAACTGGATAACAAGATCAAGGGTCTTGGCTTCGGCGCAGATGACTATCTGACAAAACCATTCGACAAACGCGAATTGATCGCACGGGTACAAGCCATCGTCCGCCGCTCACAAGGGCATGCGCAAAGCATCATCGAAACAGGCGATGTGAAAGTCAATCTTGATTCCCGCACGGTTGAAGTAGCCGGAAAGCCATTGCACCTGACAGGCAAAGAATACGGCATTCTTGAACTGCTGTCCCTGCGCAAAGGATCAACACTGACAAAAGAAATGTTCCTGAACCATCTTTACGGCGGCATGGATGAGCCGGAAGTCAAAATCATTGACGTGTTCATCTGCAAACTGCGCAAAAAAATTCAGGATGCTACAGGCGGTGATAACTACATCGAAACTGTCTGGGGACGCGGTTATGTTCTGCGCAACCCGCAGGAAGAGCAAAACGCGGCACAAGGCTAGTGACAACCTAACCTGCCTTTACGCGTCAGCGCACCAAGCGCGCAACACATCCAAAACGAATTTAAAAAGCCCGTTACGATACGGGCTTTTTTTGTGGGCATTTAACCGGACAGACGAATTCGGCTTGTCAACGCACGGTCAATCCCCTAAAACAAAGCCATGATGAATCTTGCAAACATATTGACGTTGGCGCGGCTGGTTCTGCTGCCCTTTATTGTCGTGCTGTTTTTCATCCCGGCAAAGTGGGCGGCCTTTGCCTGCCTGACCCTTTATGCCATCGGAGCCATCACCGATTTTCTTGATGGATGGGTCGCCAGAAAATATAATCAAATCACAGAGTTCGGCACATTTATTGACCCAATATCTGATAAAATTTTCGTCGTTGTCATCACCTTAATGCTGGTCGCTGCCGACCATGTACAAGGCATTTGGGTGATCCCGCTGCTGATCATTCTGATTCGTGAATTTCTGGTGTCCGGCATGCGCGAATTTCTTGGCCCGAAAAACATTAAGCTGCCCGTGACGAAACTGGCCAAATGGAAAACAACGGTACAGATGGTTGCGATGGGTCTGCTGATCCTTGCGCCATATTACACCCTCGCCGCCATCAGCGGGTTAATCGCCCTTGTCGTTGCGGCTGTTCTGACCGTACAAACGGGCTGGGCCTATCTGACCACCGGCTTCAAACATATGGATCAATAACGCGCCATGATATGCTTGTATAAAATCGCACGCCCACTGGTTTTCCTGCTTCCGGCCGAAACAGCCCATAACTTGACACTCAAACTACTCAAAATCTTTCCGCTGCCGACCTGTCAATCAAAACAGAACGCGGCATTATCCCAAACACTGTGGGGAAAAACATTCAAAAGCCCCGTGGGCTTAGCTGCCGGATTCGACAAAAATGCCGAGGTCATCGCCCCAATGGGCAAACTGGGGTTTGGCTTTATCGAGGTCGGCACGGTCACCCCGAAACCGCAGGACGGCAACCCGAAACCACGTATCTTCCGATGCCCTGCCCATCGCGCCGTGATTAACCGCATGGGGTTTCCGAACAAAGGGTTTGATTATTTCTACAAAAACTTCAAACGCTATAAAGCAGAAAAAAGTGCTGAACAGGATATTATCACAGGCCTGAATATTGGCATGAACAAAGATCAGCAAGCCCCTGAAAAAGATTACAATTTCCTGATAGAAAAACTGGCGTCCGAAGCCGATTATCTGACAATCAACATATCATCCCCCAATACACCGGGACTGCGTGATTTGCAGAAGAAAGAAAATTTACTGGCCCTGATCACATCTATTCAGGCACAAAAAGAAAAAAGCCGCGGCAACAACAATCCGCCGCTTTTTGTCAAACTCGCCCCCGATCTGGACGACACGCAAATACAGGATATTGCACAAACACTGCTGGAATCCGGTATTGACGGCATCATCCTGACCAATACAACGCTGGACCGCCCTGCCGATCTACCGGACACCTTCCGCAATCAAACCGGCGGCCTCAGCGGCGCGCCCGTCAAAGATAAAGCAACACAAACCATCCGCAAATTTTACGCCGCCACCAACGGACAAATTCCGATCATCGGCTGCGGCGGTATTTCAAACGCGGACGATGCTTATGAAAAGATCAAGGCCGGCGCAACATTGGTGCAGTTATATTCCGCCCTGATTTACGAAGGCCCGTCCCTGCCCGCGCAAATCAACAAGGACTTGCTGGCATGCCTGGCACGCGATGGGTATAGCAGTATCGCTGACGCCGTCGGGCAAGAATAAGCCATCACACATAAAACCCCAGCATAAGACTGCCTGCAACAGGCTGTGGATCAACGCGAAACTTCGCAAAGCGCGATTGTCTTGCTTGTGAATTTTGTGCTATAAGTGTCTTATTCAGAATGAAAAAGAAGCATAATCCATGACAAGGACATTGGGCCAAATTATTCGCGACTCATTTTCCGGCGGCTATCAACGATTCCGTGACGGCACGCTTGATACGGCCCGTTTTGTCACAATGGCATTCATTATTGTGGCCGGTACATTTGCCCTGTACATGGCGGTTTTGCAGCATCTCAGCCTTGATACACTGGTCATGACAGCCATGCTTGCCGTGGCGTGCGGCGCATTCATTTACGACATCATCAAACGGCGTCGTGTAATTGACGACCTGTCCGAACGGTATAAAAGGCTGGAACACAGCCACAATAAAATTGTGCACGAAGTGGCGCGCCACCGCTATGGCGTGAACGTACTGAAAGACGGCCTGAACGCCGTTATCGAAGAATCTCCGGGTATCCGCCTCAGCGAAAATCAAAGAATACTGGCCGTTAAAAACAGCCTAAGCGCTCTGGACAGTGCAGACAAAAACAATATGCCCGCACAGTATGGCGGTAATATCCTGAAACTGGAAATCCGCCCGCAAAAACGTGTTGCCAAAGCCGCCAATGATCTGGACAAAGAACTCGGCCTTGATTTCACGCAATATGATGCACGCACCATACAACGGAAATTACGCGAGGCCGTTCGTGCCGGACGCACGCAGCTTTTCATGCAGCCTGTTGTCAAACTGCCGATGCGCCAGTCTTCGCTGTACGAAGTCTATAGCCGTATCCGTATTTCCCCCGGCGTTTATATGCCTGCCGCGCATTTCCTGAAACATATCGAAGACGATAAACAGCTTGCGGCCATTGATAACATCATGCTGTTTAATGCGGTTAAGCTGATCAAAAAACGGATTGAAAAAGACCCGCACGATCAAAGCGGCTATATCCTGAACATCTCGCCGACAGCCTTGCGCGACCGTAACTTTATGGCGGATTTACTGTCTTTTCTGACCTATCGCAAAGAAGTGGCACGGCAACTGATCTTCGAAATGCCGCAAAGCGCTTATGAAACACTGTCGGATGGCACACTGGCCATTGTCAAAGGACTTGGAAAAATCGGCTGCCGCTTCTCAATGGACAGACTTCACTCCACGGAAATCAATATTGATTTTCTGCGCAAATGCGGCATCCGCTTTATCAAAATGGACTCGCTGTGGATGTTGCGCGAAATGCAAACACAACACGGCATCCGCAGATTAGTGTCCCTGAAAACACATCTGAACCAGAGCGGCATCGACCTGATCGTCGAGAAGATCGAAGCCGAAGAGGATTTACGCAAACTGCATGATTTGTCGCTGGATTACGGACAAGGCTATCTGTTCGGCAAGCCCGACATGACGATAGCGCCGTTGCGTGAAAAGAAATCCGCATGAACGATCACTCGCACGCCATGCCACAACACGATACCGACACACCCCTTCCGGAACCACGTTTTATTCCAGGCTTGTCCGCAATCGCCGAAGGATACGATGCGTTTATTCTGGATATATTCGGCGTACTGCATAATGGCGTTGAACTTTACAGCGGCACGATCAATTGCCTTGAACACTTGAAAGCAAACGGTAAATCCATTTGCCTTGTTTCAAATACGCCGCGCCTGAAAGACGGCATTATCGAAGATCTCGACGCCATCGGCCTGCCGCAAACGCTGTATGATGACATTGTCACAGCCGGAGATTCTGCCCGCGCGAAGCTGGAAACACTGCACGGCCAATGCGGTTATTTTGCAGGGATCGAACGCTTCCACGCTTTGTTCGAAGGGATCGACATCACGATTACAGACAACATAGAGCGCGCTGATTTTATTCTGAATGCAATCTCCGGTCAGCAGGACAAAGAAGTGCCGCACATCCAGACAATCTGGGAAACCGGAATCGCCCGCAATTTGCCGATGGTGTGCGCAAACCCCGACATGGTCGTGAATATCGGCGACCGGCAATTCCAATGTGCCGGAACATTTGCCTTGCAATATGAACAGATGGGCGGACATGTGTCATACCACGGCAAGCCGCACCCGCAAATTTATACCGAAGCCCGTAAGCGCCTCGGCATGCCCCCAAAAGACAAAATGCTTGCCGTCGGCGATTCATTCAAAACCGACATGGCCGGTGCCTGTCATTTCGGTATTGATTGTGTTTTGAACATGGTCGGCATCCATTACGAAGAAATAAAAGACGTGATTAAACCGCGCGGCGGAATTGACTCTGACCGCCTGACATTTTTTACTCAACAATACGCCGTTCAGCCAACGGCTTTTATGCATCATTTGGAATGGTAACAGGATAGAATACGATATGACATTTCGCCCGACACAAAACATGTTTAATGCGGCCTCCGTAATTTTCACGCTTGTATGCTTACTTACCACAGCAAGCTTCGCTGTATCAGCGCAGGCAGACACCACAACATCACATGCCATCGCGATGCATGGCGATGCCAAATACGGCAAAGACTTCGTACATTTCGACTATGTGAACCCCGACGCACCAAAGGGCGGCATCATGAACCTGTCCGGCGCGGAAACATTTGATAACTTCAATGGCTTTATTACAAAGGGCGTGTCTGCCAGCGGTCTTGGACTTCTCTATCAATCCCTGATGGAAAAATCACAGGATGAAGCCTTCAGCCAATATGGCGCGCTTGCCGAAACCATCACCACGCCGGAAGATCGCAGTTGGGTTATATTCAAAATCCGTGAGGATGCCATCTGGCACGATGGCAAACCCGTGACCGCCGATGATGTTGTCTGGACATTCAACACATTAATTGAAAAAGGCGCGCCGTTTTTCCGTGCCTATTATGCGCATGTCGAAACCGTCGAAGCCATTGATGACAAGACCGTCAAATTCAGCTTCACCGAAGCCAATAACCGCGAATTGCCATTAATCGTCGGCGAAATGTCTGTACTGCCCAAACATTACTGGACAGCCGAAGAGCGCAAATTCGAAAACACTACCCTCGAACCACCCGTCGGTAGCGGCCCATATAAAATCAGTGATTTTACCGCCGGACGTACTGTCACCTTTACACGGATCAAAGACTGGTGGGCAGCGGGCCTGCCCGTTTATAAGGGACGTTACAATTTTGACACGATCCGCTTTGATTATTACCGCGATCAAAATGTCTCGCTCGAAGCGTTATTCGCCGGCGAATATGATTTCCGTCAAGAATATACGGCAAAGCTGTGGGCCACGGCCTATGACGCGCCGCCGGTTGAAAATGGTGACATCATCAAAGACTATATTGAAAACAGCATTCCGCAAGGCATGCAGGCCTTTGCCATGAATTTGCGCCGTCCGATCTTTCAGGACATCGCCGTACGCAAAGCCATGAATTATGCCTTTGATTTTGAATGGTCAAACAAGCAGTTTGCCTATGGCGCGTACACCAGAACGCGCAGTTATTTCCAAAATTCCGACATGGAAGCAAAAGGCCTGCCTTCGGACGCCGAGCTTGCCTTGCTGGCCCCCTATCGCGATCGCTTGCCTGAGGCTCTGTTCACAACAGAATTCAATCCGCCCGAAACAGACGGATCAGGCAATAACCGCAAAAACCTGCGCAAAGCCATGACACTGCTGAATGATGCAGGATACAAAATGGGACCGAACAAAATCCGCCTTGATCCGGAAACAGGCGAAGAATTACGTTTTGAATTTCTTGTTTCCAACATCAATGCGGCCTTCGAACGCTGGTATCAACCCTATAAAAAGAATCTGGAACGGATCGGTATCGCATCTGAAATCCGCATTGTTGATGCCTCTCAATATATGAACCGTATTTTGAATTTCGATTATGACCTGATCGTCGCCAGCTGGGGGCAATCAACATCCCCCGGCAATGAACAGCGCGAATATTGGGGCTCAGACAAAGCCGACCAGCCCGGATCACGTAATTATCTCGGCATCCAATCCGACATTGTTGACGATCTGGTCGGGGAAATTGTCACGGCGCAAACGCGGGATGAACTTGTGACGCGCACACGGGCGCTCGACCGTGTCTTGCAATTCGGCTGGTATGTCATTCCGAACTGGCACATTCCGGCATGGCGCGTTGCATACTGGGACAAATTCGATAAACCGGAGAAACAAGCGCCGTACAATCTGGGCTATATCGATACATGGTGGGCAAAAGCGGCTCAATAAAGGACGCAAGAAAGATGAATATGACAGACGATCACGATAACGACCACGGGACAAAACGGACCGCCATCATTATTCCCGCGCGCTACGGATCAACGCGCTTTCCCGGCAAGCCACTGGCAAAGATTGCGGGCCAGAGCATGCTGCAACGTGTTGTGGAAGTCGGCCGCAAAGCAAGTGATGCCAACCCTGACATTGATCTTTATGTCGCCACGGAAGATACACGCATCGAAGAGCACTGCCGTGAGATCGGCGTGCCGTGCATCATGACATCAGCTGACTGTCCGACCGGATCAGACCGCCTGCTGGAAGCCGTGCAGAAAACCGGAAAGACTTACGATTTCGTGATCGGCCTGCAGGGTGATGCCCCCTGCACGCCCGCAGATGCCATCGCAAAAATGATCTCGCGCCTTGAAACCGAGCAAGCCGATGTCGTAACCCCCGTGATAAAATTACGTTGGTCCGAACTGGATGCCTTGCGTGAGAGCAAGAAAACAACACCGTTCAGCGGCACGACGGCCATCGTCAACGCCCACAATGATGCGCTATGGTTTTCCAAAACCATCATTCCCGCGATCCGCAACGAACAAGCCCTGCGACAGGAAGGCGAATATTCGCCTGTGCTGCAGCATCTTGGCCTTTATGGTTATCGCCTTGATGTACTTGAATATTACGTGAATATTCCGCAAAGCCCCTATGAACAGCTCGAAGGGCTGGAGCAGCTCCGCATGCTGGAAAATGGCATTGAAATCAAGGCCGTCTTTTTGGATGTTGATGCGGGCATGGCGCAAGCCGGCGTCGATTCCCCCGAAGATGTGGCCCGTATCGAGACATTGCTTTCCCAAACAGAGCAACGCCAAACAGAATCGTATCAAACAGAACAGGCACACACCGCCACCACAACCGCAACAGAAACAGAATGACCCGTTTAATTATCGCCCGCCACGGCAACACATTCGAATCACACGAAACACCGCGCCGCGTTGGTGCGAAAACGAATATACCGCTGACATCCAAAGGCCGCGCGCAAGGCACGGCGATCGGCCGCTATCTGGCCGATCACGACATGATTCCAGACCGCGTTTTCACATCGCGCCTTCAACGCACAATGGAAACCGCCTATACGGCATTACAGGAAGCCGGACGTCCAAGCGCACCGATGGTTCCCCTGAAAATCTTTGACGAGATCGATTACGGCCCTGACGAAGACAAGACCGAAGCCGAAGTGGTCGCACGCATCGGACAGGACGCCATTACAGCATGGGACCGCGATGCAACCGTACCGCCGGACTGGAACGTATCCCCAGCCGATATTATCCGCAATTGGCACCACTTTGCCGCCAACCTGCTCGACAGCTTCAAGGATGAAACAATTCTGGTCGTGACATCCAACGGTATCGCCCGCTTTGCGCCGCATATTCTAGTCGATATTGATGCATTCCACGAAAAACACCCGCTGAAAATTTCAACGGGTGCTATCTGTATTCTGGACCATGACGGTCAATATTGGTCTGTACGGGAATGGAATCTAAAACCGCCTTTGGCTGAATAAGAACCGCCCTTACAATCAATTAGTCACGCACGCGCGGCGCATCGCTTTTAACACGTACGAAGAGCGCTTGCTGTTTTGTCATCATGTCATATGCCGTCATTCTAAGCCACAGGCCTAAGGCATCGACCGTGCCACTTGCCTGCCCAGTGCGCACAAAACGGTTGCGCAGCACCAGATAAATGATGATGCAATCAAGCACAAGCGGCACACAAGCCGTCACTGCAAAAATCAAATCACTCATGGTGAAATAAGCATATCCGGCGATCACCACGCTTTCAAGCACCCACAAAAACCACGTTTTCAAACAAAAATCCGGCGACCCTGAACTGCTCTTCATCAATTTCTTGATTTGCGGCCAATAGGCTGTACACGAGATGAACGTGATCAGCGGATATAAAATCATAAATAAAAGTCCCATGACTTCTCCCTTATATTCTCAACATAGACAATCTTAACACAAATGCTGTCTATTTTTCGCACAAATTAATTATGCAAATAACACATTATAGCAAATAGATGGTCTGTGCAAGAAAAACATATGCTCCATCATAAAGACAAAGCATTACTGCGATCTTAACAAAAGCAAGGATATTCCGGTTTCGGCACATAAATCGAATTGATTTGCGTCGGCCGAGCCTTTACCCTTTTGCGCATGTTCAATTATTTCTTAAAAAGAATGTTGCTGATTTTGCCGACGATGCTCGGCATCATGCTTATTTCTTTTGTGATTATACAATTTGTACCCGGCGGCCCTGTTGAACGCATGATTGCCCAGATACAAGGGCACGGCGCAGACGCCACGGCCCGCTTTTCCGGCAGTGCCACAGGTGATCTCGCCGGCAATGGCAGTGGTACGCAAGGCACGGGCGATGGCTCGTCTTACCGTGGCGCGCAAGGGCTTGATCCGGATTTCATCGCGGAACTGGAAAAAATGTACGGCTTTGACAAACCCGCCCATGAACGTTTTTTCATTATGGTCAAAAATTATCTACAATTTGATCTGGGGGAAAGCTATTACCGGGATATCGGCGTCTTTGAACTGGTCGCTGAAAAACTCCCCGTCTCGATCTCACTTGGCCTATGGTCAACATTGATTATTTACCTGATCTCCATACCGCTGGGCATAAAAAAGGCCGTCCATGACGGTGAAAAGTTCGATATCTGGACCAGTGCGGCCATCTTCATCGGCTATGCTATTCCCAGCTTTATGTTTGCCATCTTGCTGATTATCCTGTTCGCAGGCGGACGGTATTTCGATTTATTCCCGCTACGCGGCCTGACATCGGATGGCTTTGATGACATGACATTGATCGGACAGATTATCGATTATTTCTGGCACATGACTCTACCGATCCTGTCTATGGTTATCAGCGGCTTTGCCGGACTGACTATGCTGACCAAAAATTCATTTCTGGATGAAATCAATAAACAATATGTGCTGACGGCGCGGGCAAAGGGGCTGGAAGAAAAGAACGTTTTATACGGTCATATCTTCCGCAATGCGATGCTGATTGTCATTGCCGGTTTCCCGAGCGCCTTTCTTGCAATCTTCTTCACAGGCTCGCTGCTGATCGAGGTTATCTTCTCGCTCGACGGTCTGGGGCTGCTTGGCTATGAATCGATCATCAACCGCGATTATCCGGTCGTATTGGGGACATTATATATTTTCGCCCTCATCGGACTGGTCATGACGCTCATCCGCGACTTTGTCTATGTTATGGTCGATCCACGCATTGATTTCGAGGCCCGCTGACATGACATTATCACCGATCACACAGCGCAGACTGCATCAATTCAAAGCCAATAAGCGCGGCTATTGGAGCTTCTGGATATTCTTATTTCTTTTCATTCTATGTCTTGGTGCAGAATTTCTGGCCAATGACAAACCGATTCTGGTGCGTTATGACGGGGCGTTTTATATGCCCGTTTTCGAAAGCTATGCAGAAACGGAATTTGGCGGCGATTTCGAGACGGAAGCCGAATATCGCGACCCCTTCGTACAGGATTTAATCAATGAAAAAGGCTGGATCATCTGGCCTCTCATTCGTTTTTCCTATGACACGATCAATTATAACTTACCGCAACCGGCCCCGTCCCCGCCGACGACAGAAAACTGGCTCGGCACAGACGATCAAGGGCGCGATGTTATGGCACGTGTTATATACGGTTTTCGTATCTCGGTTCTGTTCGGATTGATCTTGACCGTTGTCAGTTCCATCATCGGGATCACAGCCGGCGCGTTTCAAGGCTATTACGGTGGTTGGCTGGACCTGACCCTGCAGCGGGTCATTGAAATCTGGACCAGTATGCCAAGCTTGTTCATTTTGATTATCTTTTCCTCCATGTTCGTCCCCGGCTTCTGGACGTTACTGCTTATTTTACTTCTCTTTTCATGGGTGCAATTAGTGGATGTGGTCCGCGCCGAATTTCTGCGCACGCGGAACTTTGATTATGTGCGGGCCGCACACGCGCTTGGTGTTTCCAACAGCAAAATCATGTGGCGTCACATCCTGCCCAATGCAATGGTCGCCACCCTGACTTTGATGCCTTTTATTCTGACAGGCTCCATCACAGCGCTGACAAGTCTTGATTTTCTGGGGCTGGGCCTGCCGCCCGGCTCGCCGTCCCTCGGCGAGTTGCTTGCACAAGGCAAAAACAACCTGCAAGCACCGTGGCTCGGCTTTACGGCCTTTATCATTCTGGCGGTGATGCTGACATTACTGACATTTATCGGTGAAGCGGTACGGGATGCCTTTGATCCGCGCAAGACCAAGATATAGTGATAAACAGCATAATGCAGCGCAACATATATGAAACTTGCGTTTCGCCGTTTTCTACACGATAATGAGCCATTAGTTATAAAAAACAAGAGCATAATAAAAGCTCGTTTGAACAGGGAAACGGTTAGCGAATGAAGAAGAAACCGCAGGACGATGTGTCCGATGGTGATGGATCAGCGACAGCAAACACCCAACCGTCCGACAATAGTCATACGACACAAACAATAGATGCCCTGAAAGGCAAAAAGAGTTGGCTAAAGCTTAGCTTTTCCAAAGCGGCTGCGGATCGCGTGAAACTTGATGATTTTTTCCATCCGACCAACAAAAGCAAAATCGATCCGGATGATTATGTTCTTATCCGCAAGGACACCTACTTTGACCCTGCGCTGGACAAGGCCACAGCCTATCTGGAGGATGAAGACGAGATCGCACATGCTGTTGCGTTATCATACCGTATGAATCCACCACAAAACCCACCCAAAAACGGCCATGACTTCTCGGAAATCGGCACGGTTCTGACCGACATTAAAGGCTTTGAAATCGGCGCGCTTTGTATTGCGGCCTGCACTCTGAAAGAATGGTGGGAAGCCGCGCCAAACCGCTTGTTTATCGCCAATATTAAAGATGACAACACAAGCTCGATCCGCACCTTCCAAAAGCTGGGCTGGGACCCGCTGCATGATCCGAAACTGGCACAGGAAATCGGCGAGGCGTGCGACCAGAGTCTGGACGATCCATCACAAGCCTTCATCCATAAAAGCCAGAGCACAAATCCGGATGATGCCGAAACATGGTATGTCATGACCCCTGTTTCACTTTGTATTCAGGCGCAAATCCTGATCCACTTTATGGATGATGGTTACCTGTTCAATAAGCGTACAGGGGAAACCATTGATCTGGATCTCGGCGCGCTTGACGATATCGGTCTGACACGCCCGCGCCTTGAATATCTGGCACAGGGGCAATTGAACAAATCAATTCTGATGCAGGTCAATGCCAAAAACGGTTTTAGCGGTCCTTTGTCACCGCCGCCATCGCCCTAAACACCCCGAAATATTGAATTCCTTTATTCTGTGTCTTGATAATTCCGCCAGTTTTGTCATATTGAACACTGACAAAACACGCTGCCGTGTCTGCCGGTCATCAACGGCCATGCCGAAACCGCAAAGTGCAACAGACAATCCATCCGAAGGACAATGAAGGGAAACATCTTATGCCGATCATCAACAGCCTTGCCGAAATTGGAAAAGACGCCGCGCAATGGCGCCACGCACTGCATGAAAATCCGCAGACAATGTATGAAGAAACTTTTGCAAACAACCTGATCAAAGAAAAACTGACTGAATGGGGCATTCCGTTCAAAGACGGGCTTGGCGTGACCGGCATTGCCGCAACTATCACAGGGCAAAAAGATACATCCGGCAAATCCATCGGGCTACGCGCCGACATGGATGCCCTGAACATCACCGAAGAAACCGGCCTGCCCCATGCCTCGAAAACGCCCGGCAAGATGCATGCATGCGGCCATGACGGCCATACAGCCACATTGCTGGCTGCCGCAAAATATCTGAACGACACAAAAAACTTTAACGGTAAAGTACACCTGATCTTTCAGCCCGCCGAAGAAGGCGGACGCGGATCGCACAGCATGATGGATGACGGTCTGCTGGATCAATTTGATTGCGATTACATCTTTGGCTTGCATAACTGGCCCTATCTGAAAAAAGGCGAAATCGCAACACGGACAGGCCCGCTTCTGGCCGGCGTGGACGAGTTTGAAATCTATATCAAAGGCAAAGGCGGTCACGCCGCGATGCCGCACGTGACAAAAGACCCGATCATTGTCGCCACCCATCTGATTAATGCCTTACAGACCATCGTCAGCCGTAATGTCGATCCGATTGACACAGCTGTGCTGAGCATCACAAACATTAATGTCGGCACAGGTGCTGTGAACATCATTGCCGAAAAGGGCAAAATCGAGGGCACCGTTCGGACCTTCTCGCACGATTTACGCATGATGATCAAAGACCGTATCGAACAAATTTGCGAACACACCGCGGCCATGTTCGGCGCAACGATTGAAATCGACTATGATATTAATATCGACCCGACCGTCAATTCAGCCGACGGTGTGGACATGGTGTATGATGCCGCCGGAAAGGTGGTTGATGCCAAAAATGTGGATCGTGACTGCGCACCATGCATGGGCGGCGAAGATTTCGGCGGCTTTATGGCTGTACGGCCCGGCGCTTTCATTCTGGTCGGACAAGCTGTTGATGAAGAAAACAGTCCGCATAATCAAGGCTTGCATACACCGCAATATGACTTTAACGATGATATCATTCCGATCGGCGCAAGCTTGTTTGCCACGCTGGTAGAGGATTATCTAACAGAGTAGGACTGATATCATGATCTATTATCTGGAGCCAGATGATCTCCAAAAGGTTCTCGACCTCCAGAACCGGATTTACGCGTTCCTGAAAGAACAGAGCAATCCGCGCTTTATCGTACCCCGCACAGAAGCCTATTTCACCGAACATCTGGATAGCCCGCACAAAATCGCCGCTCTGCAAAGTGATGACGGGCAACATGTTGCGCAGGCCATTTTCCATGCCCCGCACGATTTTGATGTCGCCGAGCTTGGGGTCCCGACCCTGCCGGAAGGATTTGAACGCGGCATGCGCGCATCTGTTTTGCAAGGGATGCTGATTGACCCGGCCATGCGCGGACAAGGCCTGATGTCACGTTTTATCGAACAATGGCAAGTATGGTGCAAAGACCAGAACATATCGCATCTGGCTGCCCGGACCGAGGCCAGCCACGGCGCAAGTCAGCATAACTTCAAAAAACACGGCTTTACACTGATCGACACCATGATTGACCCGCGTGATAACGCGAAAATCTGCGTCTTCCATAAGAAAATATCGGCATAGACATCATGCCATCAAGACTGAACATCCGCCTCTGCCGCGGCACGCGCGGCGGCCTCTTCGGTGCGAATTAACGTACCGCCGCCATCGCCAAGCAATTCTTTGACAATGCTAAGCGGCTCTGCCGATGCGACAATCGCAACCCCTTTGACACGATCCAGTAACATGGCACATTCCCGTACCTTTTTCGTCATACCGCCCGAAATCGTTTCATCTGCGATCAGGCGCTCGATACGCTCCGGCGTTAATGTATCAATCGTGTGACCGTCTTTATCAAGAACACCCGGCACAGAGGTACAGAAAATAATGCGCCGCGCGCCCAGTTCATGCGCCAGCCGTCCGGCAATCGAATCCGCATTCACATTCAAACGCTGCCCGTTATGATCTTTACTCAGCGGATGGATAATATTGATCTTCCCCGCCGACACACGCCGTTTCAGCGCCGCGACATCAACAGATTCAGGTTCACCGACATAGCCCAGTGCTTCGACCTGACGGGCGACAACGAAATCAGACGCAGGCCCGCCCAGCACGTCAATATCAAGACCTGCTTGCTGTACCCGCTGTTGTACATCTGCGGTGATTTTTTCATTCAGCCGCGTCAGCACATCTTCGACCACGGGGATGGTCTGCGCACATGTAATACGGACACCATCCTGTTTGACTTCAGGCACGCCGCGCGCTTCGGCTTCGGCCTTAATCTGTGCGCCGCCGCCATGCACCATCAACACATGTACGCCCGCATAAGCCAGCATCACAATCTGCGATAAAACATGATCAAGCGCTTGCGGCGATTCAAGTGTCTCGCCACCGCATTTAATGACAACCGTTTCACCGCTATATTTTGCGATATAGCGTGTCTTTGCATCAAAATCCAAATCGTCCATCCTTTGTCTCCATCCAAATCTTTGCGCGGCGGGGCTTTTGTCTCAACCGATCTTTATACCGAAACTATCTTGGCCTCAAATTCATCTTTACCCCAAGCGCATCGTTCCCCCAAGCCTATCGCTCCCTATGTGTATCTGTTGTTTACATCACACTGTCAACAGACTGATGAACAACGCGTTCCGTTCTTCCTGTATTTCCGTTCGGATTTCTCTTGGTTTTCATCGTCGATCATGATTAATTGAACGTCTATTATCGGAAAAAACATATGAATAAGAAAATAAAAATATCAGTTATTGGTGTCACCGGCTATACGGGCCTTGAACTTCTGCGTATGGCGGCGGCGCACCCGTTTATCGAAATTGCGCACCTTGTTTCACGGCAGGAACAGCCCGTTGCACTGGCCACGCTTGCGCCGCATCTTGCATCCCTGATTGATCACGATGTGCAAAATGTTCCGCTCGACACCGTTGCAAAAGACAGTGATGTCGTTTTTCTGGCACTGCCGCACACGGCCTCGCAAGATATTGTGAAGCAGCTTTACGATAAAGTGCGCATCATTGATCTCGGTGCGGACTTCCGTCTTTCCGATGCGCAGACATACAAAACATATTACGGCGAAGACCATAAGGTGCCTGCCCTGCTGGAACAATCCGTATATGGCCTGCCTGAAATGAATAAGGATACCATCAAGAACGCCGCACTGGTTGCCAATCCGGGATGTTATGCGCTTTTGTTGCAGCTTATTGCCCTGCCGTTTGCCGGTGATATCAAAACAATGTCTGTTATGGCCGTCACGGGATCAAGCGGTTTTGGCAAAACACCGAACGATCTCTCGCACCACCCGCTTTATAATGACAATATGCAGAGCTATAAGATCAATACACATCGTCACATCCCTGAAATCATCCGCACGGCGCAAATTGATGAAACACAGCTTAATATCGTCCCGACCTTAGGGCCGTTTACGCGCGGCATTTTTGCAACGGCCTTTATTGAAACACAGAACACACCAGACGATAGAGACATTGACGCCATTTGCGACACAACGTATGCGGATGCGCCCTATGTCAGACATCAGCCTGTGATCAATATTGCCAACATCGCAGGATCAAACTTCTGCGATCTGCATTACAGGCACGGCCAGCAAAATCAGATCATCGCACAAGGCGCGCTTGATAACCTGACCAAAGGATCATCTGGCAATGCGGTACAATGTATGAATATTATGTTCGGACTGGATGAAACGACTGGACTGCACGCGATTGCACCGTCATTCCCGTAACAGCCTATTTTGAAGAAAGATCTTAAGCGTAAAAGAAAGAAAATGTGAGACAGAGATGAACAAAAACGACAAAATCGCATTATCAGAAGATGTCTTCTTCCCCCTCTTCCCACCACAATCGGTGATCCCTGTACGCGGCGAAGGCTGTTACATTTATGATTCCGATGACAAGAAATATCTCGACTTCGCGGCCGGCATTGCCGTGACTGCACTCGGGCATGCCCATCCGGACTATATCAAAGTCGCAAAAGAGCAAATGGAAAAACTGATGCTGGTGCCGGCCACCTTCATCACCGAAGAAAAACTGTACAGCGCGCAATTGCTGGCGGACAATACATGTTTCGACAATGTGTTCTTCACGAATTCAGGCACCGAAGCAATGGAAGGCGCCTTAAAGCTGGCACGCAAATGGGCCTATGAAACAAAAGGACCGGATTGCAACGAGATTGTCGCATTCCACAATGCGTTCCACGGGCGCACCTACGGCGCAGCAAGCATTACAAACAAAAGTCAGTCACAGCCATTCTTTGCGCCATACCTGTCCGGCATTCAATTCGCGCACTTCAACGACATCAATAGCGTCAAAGATGCCATAAGCGACAAAACGGCAGCGATTGTCATTGAACCCGTTCAAGGCGAAGGCGGCGTCACACCTGCCGACAAGGATTTCATGGTCGCGCTGCGTGCCCTCTGTGATGAACAGAACATCGCCCTGATCTTCGATGAAATTCAGGCAGGTATGGGGCGCACAGGCACCTTCCTTGCCCACGAACAGTTTGGTATCGAACCCGACATTGCGACACTGGCCAAAGGATTAGGCGCAGGCTTCCCCGTCGGCGCGCTCGTTGCCAAGAAGAAATTCGGCGCCCATTTCACACCGGGCTCACACGGGTCAACATATGGCGGCAACGCTCTTGCGACAAAACTGGCCGGATTCGTCATGGAAACAATTTTGGCTGACGGCTTTATGGAACATGTCAGCACAATGGGCCAGCGCCTGACGGCAGGACTTGAAGATATCAAACGCCGCACCAACAAAATTGAAGATGTGCGCGGCATGGGCCTGATGATCGGCGTTGATACAACATGGGATATTGCAACGCTACGTAATGCCCTGATGGAAGCGGGTCTCTTGACCACACAGGCCGGCGCAAATACCCTGCGTCTGACACCGCCACTGATCGTCTCTGCCGATGAAATAGACGAAGCCCTGCACATTATCGAAACCGTATTGCGCAGTCAGGATACATAACCGATCAGACACAGGCACAACGCGTAAGACCGCAACAAAAGACCACGACAGAAGATAAAGAAAGAAGACATATGACAACACAGCCCAGACATTTCATCGATCTGCCGGACATTGATCCGCAAGTTATCAAAGGGATCGTACAAAATGCCCACCGCCTGAAAGCGAAGAAATTTTGCCCGCCGCAACTTTTCAGCGGCCTGAGCCTTGCGATGGTTTTCGACAAGCGCAGCACGCGCACACGGATGAGCTTTGAAGTCGCTATGAAACAACTTGGCGGCCATACCATCCCAATGACAATGGCTGAAATGCAAATCACAGGGTCCGAAAGTGTCGAAGATACGGCCAATGTGCTGTCACGCTATGTCGATGCTGTCATGATCCGCATGAGTGACCATGATACGCTCCTGAACCTTGCAGAACACGCCAGCATTCCGGTCATTAACGGCCTGACGGACCACTCCCACCCCTGCCAGATTATTGCCGATATCGTAACAATCGAAGAGAAGCGCGGCGATATACAGGGCAAAAAGATTGCCTGGTTCGGCGATTACAATAATGTGGCCCGCACATTTGAACATGCCGGAAAGATTTTTGACTTTGAACTGACACTGGCCGTTCCAGAAGAACAGCATGCCAACGCCCTGTCCCCCGAAGACGCCGCAAAAGATGCCGATGTAATCGTCACAGACACATGGGTATCAATGGGCGAAGAAGGCAAAGGGACAGAGAAGTTTGCACCGTTCAAAGTCACAATGGACACAATGGCTCACGCCAAAGACGACGCCCTGTTCATGCATTGCATGCCGATCCATCGCGGCTATGAAGTTTGCGATGATGTTCTGCAATCAAAACATTGCGTCATCTATGACGAAGCGGAAAACCGCCTGCATGCGCAAAAGGCAATTTTGGCTTGGTGTTTGGGTGAGTCAGGTGTAAAAATACAGCAACACAGCTTTGATCTTTAAAACAGAAACTTAAAAACACACATATTAAAAAACACATAGAGGGTAGAAACATGAGTAAAGGTAAAGTCATTCTCGCTTATTCCGGTGGTCTGGATACATCGGTTATTTTGAAATGGTTAATGGAAGAAGGATACGAAGTCATCGCGTATCTGGCCGATGTCGGACAGAAAGAAGACTTCGAAGCCGCGCGCGAAAAAGCGCTTAAAATCGGCGCATCCCGCGTTTATATCGAAGACTTGAAAGAAGAATTCGTTACGGATTACATCATTCCGTCTATACAGGCCAATGCCCTGTATGAAAGCCGTTACATGCTCGGCACATCCGTTGCCCGTCCGATCATTGCAAAACGCCAGATTGAAATTGCAGAAAAAGAAAATGCGGCCTTCGTTTCACATGGCGCAACAGGCAAAGGCAACGATCAGGTCCGTTTCGAGCTTGGTTATTACGCTTTAAAACCTGATATTCAAGTGCTGGCCCCGTGGAAAATGCCGGAATTCCTGGACCGCTTCCGTGGCCGCTCCGATATGCTACACTATGCCGAACAGCACGGCATTCCTGTGACAGCATCACGCGCAAAACCATATAGTGAAGATGAGAACCTGCTGCATATCTCGCACGAAGCCGGTGTCCTCGAAGACCCGAACCACGCCTGTGACGAAGATGTTTACAGCCACACAGCCGCCGCAGAAAAAGCGCCGGATGCCGCCGAAATCATCAAAGTAACCTTTGAAAACGGTGTGCCTGTCAGCCTTGAAAGTGAAGAAAGCGGCAAAAAAGAAACATCGCCCCTCGCCCTATTTGAATTTGCCAACGACCTTGCCGCCACACACGGCATCGGCCGTCTGGACATGGTCGAAAACCGCTTTGTCGGCATTAAATCACGCGGTGTTTATGAAACACCCGGCGGACATTTACTCTTCGCCGCACTGCGTGACCTCGAAGGTCTGACAATGGACCGTGAAGTCATGCGTCTGCGTGATGAACTGTCTGTCAAAGTCGCACACAGCATTTATAACGGTTTCTGGTTCAGCCCGGAAATGACCATCCTCTGGAGCATGATCAACCAATCCATGCAGGATGTGACAGGCACTGTGCGCGTCAAACTCTACAAAGGCCTTGCCTATCCGATCGCACGTGACAGCGAGATCGCGCTTTACGATGAAGACCAGTCATCAATGGATATCGAAGGCGGGTATAACCAACAAGATGCCGAAGGCTTCATCAAGATCAATGCAATCCGCTTGCGTCAGTACAAGATCGCGCAAGATAAACTCAAAAACACTGCACAAAAGAAAAAGGGAGAAGCTGCATGAAGAATCTCGACCCGGCGACACAGAGCGCCATCATCAAAGCCGTGATGCCACTGGTGGCCTCATTCATTCTGGCGTTCATTTTTGCCAAGATTGTCGGCGGTAGTGTTGCCTTTTACTTTTTGATTTTTGCCGGTATCTCCGCGCTGATTTTCCTGCGCGACAAACCTGCCGAAGAAGAAGACGACGATGCGTATGTTGAAGAATATGTTGAAACATATGACGAAGAAGACACTCAGCCGCAAGAACCGCAGGCCGATATGTACGACGACAACAGAAACGGACAGTAATCAATGAGTGCCGATACGCAAAAAAGCAGCGCCATATGGGGCGGCCGGTTCGATGCCCGGCCGTCTGATATTATGCAGGACATCAACGCCTCTATTGATATCGATAAACGATTCTGGCGTCATGACATCACCGCATCAAAAGCACACTGCAATATGCTTGTCGCAACCAAAATCATCACCAAAGACGATGGCGACAAAATCATTGATGGTCTGACACAAATCGAAAGCGAAATCGAAAACGGCACATTCCAGTTTTCAAAAGAGCTGGAAGACATTCACATGAATGTTGAATCACGCCTGAAAGAGATTATCGGCGACACGGCCGGACGTTTACACACGGCCAGATCACGGAATGATCAGGTTGCCACAGACTTCCGCCTTTGGACACGCGATGCTATTGACATCATTGTCGCAAATATCGACAAAGCGCAATCTGTTTTAAAACAATTATGCGCCACGCACAAAGACAGCGCGATGCCGGGCTTCACACATTTACAAAGTGCGCAGCCCGTCACACTTGGCATACATCTTGGTGCGTATGATCAAATGCTGGAACGTGATAAAGCGCGTTTCACCGATTGCCGTAAACGCCTGAACGAATCGCCGCTAGGCGCGGCCGCATTGGCCGGTACGCCTTTCCCCATTGATCGTGAACAAACGGCAAGCGCCCTCGGGTTTGACAGACCGATGCCAAACACAATGGACGCCGTGGCCGCACGTGATTTTGCCACCGAATTTCTGTTTTGCGCCGCACAGTGCGGCACGCACCTGTCACGCCTTGCCGAAGAAATCATCATCTGGGCGACACCGCAATTCGGTTTTGTCACACTCAGCGATGAATGGAGCACCGGATCATCCATTATGCCGCAAAAGAAAAATCCGGACGCGGCTGAACTTGTGCGGGCCAAAACAGGCCGCCTGAACGGCAACCTTCTGCAACTGCTGACCGTGCTAAAAGCCTTGCCGATGACCTATAACAAGGACCTGCAGGAAGACAAGGCGTGCGTTTTTGAAAGCTTTGATACGATTGATCTTTGCCTGAAAGCCATGACAGGCATGCTGGACAGCATGACATGGAACACAGCGCGCATGTTTGATGCCGCCGAAGATGGTTATTCGACCGCAACACGCCTTGCGGACTGGCTTGTCATGAATTTGAATATGCCTTTCCGTGATGCCCATCACGTCACCGGACGTATCGTTAAAATGGCCGAACAACAGCAATGCAAGCTGTACGAGCTTTCACTCGACGATATGCAATCTGTGGAAGCACGCATTTCGGATGATATTTTCAGTGTTTTGAAAATCTGAAGGGACGACTTCTGAAAGACGACTGAGGTTTAAGGCCCGAGGTTTGAGGCCCCGAGGCTTGATGCCTGAGATGCAAGGCCTGCGGAACGCAAAACAACACGCGTCATACTGTCATACCGGACACACAGAAACAAAAGAACACCACCCTGTTCCAAGAACGACCACGCGCAACCACCCAGCGCAAGCACCACAAGTGCGACCACCAAGAAGCGCGGCAAATGCGCCCGCGCTATCTGGATTTCATTGTCCGGATTGTAAAACCGGCTGAACCGCATTGCCTGGATTGCAAAATTGGCAGGATCAGGACATTCTCCCGGCCTTATCGCGCGGGCAGGATTGCTCGGGCCGGAAAATATCTGGGGCGAGACATTGCCCGTGCTTTATTGCCTATATCGGGACATTGCCTGAGGTAACAAAACTGACAGTAGCCCTACTCTTCGGGCTTTTGCACCACAACTTTCTTTTCTTTGATCAGTCCCATATTATGGGTCGCCTTCTCGCCGATCTGTTCCTGCAAGGCATATAATTTTTCGATTTGCGGCTTCGGCATTGTTTTAAATGCGGCAAGGCGTTCTTTGAATTCCCGACAGCTCTGCTCATATTTGGCGGCCAGTGCCTCTTTCTCGCTTTCAATCGCAGACAGCGCCACCGGATCACGCATCAGAATCAGTGCGTTTGCCTCTTGATCCAGAAGCGTATTCAGGCTTTCAGCCAAATCGATCAGCTGCTTCATCGCCTGCGCCGGATTTTCGTGCAGAATCTGCGGTGTTTCTTTTTTGTCGGGGTTCGCCATACGCGCCTCATTCAGTGTTTTGTAATTAACGACATGAATCTTTCATGCATCGGCGACGGATAATCCTGCGTTAATTCAGGGTGGAACGATGTCGCCATTTTGTCATTGTACAACACCCAGACCGGAGATTCACCCCGTTTTGCAAGAATTTCGACATCATCATTCACCGGCGCCATGATCGGCGCGCGAATAAAGGAGACTGTGTATCCGTCAATGTCAAAATGCGTGCTGTCCATTTGCCGGCCGTAACCGTTACGGATCAACGTCACAGGAATAACGCCATAAGACCGCTGGATCGGATTTGCAACCGATTCACCCATCAGGATCGCACCGGCGCAAATGCCCCAGACAGGCATTCGTTCAAAGGCCTTTTTCAAACAATCAGCCAATTCAAAACGGTCAATCAGCTTCAACATCGTCGTGCTTTCCCCGCCCGGCAGGATCAGCCCGTCGATACCGTCAAAATCAGCCGCACGCTTCACAGGACGAAAGACGCCGCCTGCGGCTTCAATATGCGGCTTATGCGGGGTGACACACCCCTGCAAAGCCAGAACACCTATGACCGGTTTTGATGTCATGAAAAGTTCCTATGAGCGACAAAGTTTCGTTTTGTTACCATCCGCGTTTTGCAAGCTTCTGGTCTTCTTCCAGTGCGGACATTTCAATACCGCGCATCGGCTCGCCTTTCAGCCCTTTTGAAGCCTCAAGAACAACGGCCGGATCATCAAAATGCGCAACCGCTTTGACAATCGCCTTCGCATAGCCTGCCGGATCGTCACTCTTGAAAATACCGGACCCGACAAACACCGTTTCCGCACCAAGCTGCATACACAGTGCGGCATCGGCAGGTGTCGCAACACCACCGGCGGCAAAGTTCGGCACAGGCAAACGGCCTTCTTCGCGCACAACCTGTAATAATTCGTATGGCGCGCCCATATTTTTGGCTATTGTCATCAGCTCCGCTTCATCCGCATTCACAACATCGCGGATTTCCTTGTTGATCTGACGCAAGTGGCGGACCGCTTCGACGATATTCCCTGTGCCGGCCTCGCCCTTTGTACGCAACAAGGCAGCCCCTTCACCAACACGCCGCAACGCTTCGGCCAGATTTGTCGCACCACAAACAAACGGCACTTTAAAATCATGTTTATTGATATGAAACTCATCATCTGCCGGCGTCAGCACTTCGCTTTCGTCGATATAGTCCACGCCGATTGTTTCCAGCACCTGCGCTTCTGTAAAATGACCGATACGGCATTTTGCCATCACGGGGATCGACACAGCCTCCATAATCTCTTGAATCAATTCCGGCGGAGACATACGCGCCACGCCGCCCTGCTTGCGAATATCGGACGGCACGCGTTCCAGCGCCATCACGGCAACGGCTCCGGCATCCTCGGCAATTTTCGCTTGTTCAACATCGATCACGTCCATAATGACGCCACCTTTTAACATCTCGGCCAATCCGGTCTTCAGATTAATCACTCTCGACTTGCTCATTGCTCTTCCTTTCCGCAACCTTGTTTTCGTTTTATGCAGGGCCAACCCTTCTATAAAAACCTTGTACACATCATATAGAGGGAGACTTAAGCCGTTGCAAGATAGTTTGATGTAGTTTTTAATATGGTTATGACTGATTCGCGACTCTTATCAATACAAAATCTGTCTGTGGATTTTAAAACACATGACAGCACCGTGCACGCCGTCAAGGATGTCTCTTTTGACATTCAAAAGGGTGACACGGTCGCACTGGTCGGCGAATCCGGTTCGGGCAAATCCGTGACAGCCCTTTCCATCATGAAATTGCTGCCCTATCCGCGTGCATCACACCCCGGTAATGCGCATATCTTCTATCGAGATGACAAAGGCGCAGAGCATGATCTGATGCAACTCAGCGATAAAAATATGCGTGCCATTCGCGGCAAACAGATCGGCATGATTTTTCAAGAACCGATGACCAGCCTGAACCCGCTTCATTCCATAGAGAAGCAAATCGGCGAAGTCATTCGTCTGCATCAACTGAAATCCCCCAAAGAGGTCAAAGCCCGCGTTATCGAACTGCTGACCCTTGTCGGCCTTGAAAATTTGACAGACAGACTTGATGCCTATCCGTTTGAATTATCCGGCGGCCAGCGCCAGCGCGTTATGATCGCGATGGCCCTTGCCAATGATCCCGAATTGCTAATTGCCGACGAACCGACAACGGCACTGGATGTGACTGTGCAGGCACAAATTCTTTCTCTTCTGCAAGACCTGAAGGAAAAGCTCGGCATGTCACTGCTGCTGATTACACATGATCTGAGCATCGTCGAAAAAATGGCAGATACCGTTTGCGTCATGCAACATGGTGAACTGGTTGAAAAGAAAGACTGCAAAACGCTTTTCAAAGCACCGGAACATCCCTACACAAAAATGTTACTCAGCGCCCAACCAAAGGGCGAAGCCATTGCCGCCAACGACAGTAACGCCCCCATTATACAGGCCGATAATCTGAAAATATGGTTCCCGAAACAAAAGAATTTCTTCGGCAAACCGACAGCATGGGTCAAAGCCGTTGACGATATCAGCCTGACATGCCGCAAAGGGCAAACACTCGGCGTGGTCGGGGAATCAGGCTCCGGCAAGTCAACGCTGGGATACGGATTGCTTGGCCTGCAACAAATTTATGACGGGTCGGTGCGCTTTCACGATGAAACCATCAGCAATATCGGCCGCAAAGCATTCCGGCCATTACGGGACAAACTGCAAATCGTATTTCAGGACCCGTTCAGCTCTCTGTCACCGCGCCTGCCGATTGAAAATATCATCGGCGAAGGACTGGAAGTGCATTTCAAGGATATCAGCAAATCCGAACGCGAAGACCGCATCGTGCAGTCCATGCGTGATGTGGCACTTGATCCCGACACGCGCCAACGTTACCCGCATGAATTTTCCGGCGGACAGCGCCAACGTGTCTCTATTGCGCGCGCAATGGTTCTGGCACCGGAATTTGTTGTACTGGATGAGCCGACCTCTGCGCTCGATTTATCCGTACAGGCGCAAATCGTTGACCTGCTGCGCGGCTTGCAGGAAAAATACAGCCTGTCTTATATGTTCATCAGCCATGATTTACGCGTGGTCAAAGCAATGGCGCACGACCTGATTGTGATGAAAGATGGCAAAATTGTCGAACAAGGCGCAGCCACTGCAATCTTTGATTCCCCGCAGGAATCCTATACAAAACGCCTTCTTAACGCGGCTTTAAACCTTAAAGCGGTATAATATACCCACAGAACAGTCTTTTAGAGCTTGCATTTCTGCGCGGAAGCGTATAGAAATGGCTCACTTTCGGGCTTACCGAAAATCTAGAATTGGAAAGAGGTGATATAATGGTAAGCGTAAACGTACGTGACAATAACGTCGAGCAGGCCTTGCGTGCTTTGAAAAAGAAGATGCAACGCGAAGGAATTTTCCGCGAGATGAAACTGCGTCGTGACTTCGAGAAACCTTCTGAGAAGAAGAAACGCGAGAAGTCGGAATCAGTACGTCGCTGGCGCAAGCTTGAACGCAAGCGTCGCGAGAGAGATTAATTTCTCCCGATATATGAATTAAAAAAAGGTTTCAGCATTTCTGAAACCTTTTTTATTTGTCTTGTTTATGGATCCATATAGCCAACGTCATGACACAGATGGCTTTGCCGCCGGGGTCTGTGCGCCACGCGTAATCGGCTGTGTCGCCGCACGCAGCCATGCCTTTTCATCCTGATCCAGATGCGGCGCAATTTCCTGATACACACGGCTGTGATATTCATTCAGCCACGCGACTTCATCATCAGACAACATATCAGCCACGATCAAGCGGCGATCAAGCGGCGCAAGTGAAACCGTATTAAAACGCAACATTACGCGGTCTGTTGTTTTATTCCGGCCATCATCTTCAACCATAATCAGATTTTCGATACGGATGCCGTATTTGTCTTTTTCGTAATAGCCCGGCTCGTTCGATACCAACATGCCGGCCTTGAAAATATAAGACAAAGACGATGCAATCCCTGCCCCGCCCTCATGCACAGACAGATTACAGCCAACGCCGTGCCCTGTGCCATGCTTGTAATCCAGATCATCCTGCCATAATGCCGCACGGGCCAGCACATCAATCTGGCCGGATTGCGTTCCTTCCGGAAAACGTAAATTCGCAATACGGATATGCCCCTTCAGCACGCGCGTAAAATTCTCGCACATGGCCTTTGTCGGTTTACCGACGGCCATTGTGCGCGTGATGTCGGTTGTACCGCCTTTGTACTGGCCGCCGCTATCCACCAGCAACAGCCCTTTGCCTTTGATCTTCTTATGTTTGTCCGGTGTGGCGTGATAATGGATCACCGCCCCGTTTCCGGCCCAGCCCGCAATCGTGCCGAAGCTGTCCTGCTCGTAATCTTTGCCGTCCTGACGGTATGAACGCAGTTTGTTTTCAACATCAATTTCGGTCAACTTGCCTTTTGGCGCGTTATCATCCACCCATTTCAGGAATTTCGTCACGGCCACACCATCCTGCACATGCACGGCTTTAATCGACTCCTGCTCGGCCTTTGTTTTCACGGCTTTTGCCGTTTGGCAGGGCTCGGTCCCGTACACCGGCTTGGCTTTGGCCTTCGTCAATACATCCAGATAATGTTGCGGCGTAATTCTGCGATCCAGAAAAACGGCCTTCTTCTTTTGCGTTTTCAAGAATTTATCCAGACCATCAATGGCATGAACGCGCAAACCTGTACCGATATGTTTTTCGATTGCGCTTTTATTTGTGTCATCCAGATGACCATCCTGCACGAACCAATCCACAGACGCATCAGCATGCAATACGGCGAACGACAGCGCAAACGGTGTCATCGGCACATCATTGCCCCGAATATTCAACAGCCACGCAATGGAATCCGGCGCGGCGATGAAAAACGAATCCGCGCCTGCCGCCGCAATTGTTTTTGCAATCTCTTTGCGTTTGGTCAGGGAATTTCTGCCTGCCATTTTATGCGGATATTTACGCACGGCTTCACGTGGAAAGGCGGGCTGGTCCGTCCAGATCGCATCCACCAGATTCTGTTTTACGGGCTTTAATGTAATATGCTTGCCTGGCCCTTCCAGCTTTGCTTTCAGTGCAGCCACACCAGATACGGTATAAAGACGCGGGTCATATCCGACAACATCACCATCAGCCAGATTGGCAACAAGCCAGTCTTCAGGGCCGTATTCACCCGGCTTGCGGTCTTGTGGGTCATACGGCGTACCGGCCAGCTCATCACGCACTTGCGTTTCATAACGGCCATCGGTAAAGACACAGGCTTTATCCTGCGTCACAATGCCTGTCCCGTCAGACCCCGTAAAGCCGCTCATCCAGACCAGCCGTTCCGCCCGTGCCGGCAAATACTCGCCCTGCCATTCGTCTTCTTTGGGAATCAGATAGGCATCAATCTTCTTTTTGCGCATCATCTGCCGCAAATCCTGCAACTTTTGCGCAAAATCCGTTTTATTTCTGTTTTCGCTGCTGTGTTCAGGCTGTTTTTCTGCCATAATGTTCCCCGTATGATTTATCGTGTGTGACAATAATATGCGACAAGATCACACCCGAAGTCACGCAAAAATTCCGTGACGCCGGATTAGGTCAAAAACAGATCAGAATAAGACAACGGTAATAACAAAGGTCAGATATGCATTATTTTCTATTAGGATTGGGATTACTCTTTGCCGTCATCGGTCTATACCGTTTTTTCCTGAGTGCCTCGGTCAGCCAGATCAAAAGCCTGTTCCTGACCGGCTTTTTCATTGCGTTTCTGGTCGGCGTGTTTTACCTCGCTATCACAGGCAAACTTCCGGCGGCAATCGGGCTGCTGGTCGCTGTATTGCCTTTCTTTTATCAGGCGTCACCATTTTCAAAGAAAAACAGACAAAAAAAGCCGGGAAGCGCCGCCCCACAATCCGGCACCAAGATCAGCCGCGAAGAAGCCCTTGAAATTCTGGGGCTGGATGAAAAAGCCACGACCGATGATATCAAGGCCGCCCATAAGAAATTGATCAAGAAAATACACCCCGATCAGGACGGATCGGAATGGATGGCCGCAAAACTGAACGAAGCACGCGATAAATTGCTGAAATAACATATTGCTGAAATAACATTATGACACATACCGTATCGCCGGATAATCTGTTACCGTTCAATGCATTTGCCGATCACCACCCTATTGAAATCGACATCGTTTACGCCAAGCCGGACCACCCGCATAACTTGTTCGGGCAGCTTTATCCCGCCGGCACGGATATCATGTGGGGACATAAGGATATTCTGCAAATCACATTAATCGCAGCCCATCTTTGCCATCGCGCATATGGATGGATGCTGAGCCTCAAGGATTGTTACCGTCCGGTCGATGCCCAGCGCAAGATGCAGGACTTCAACGTGCATCCGTCACTATTATCCGCCCCCGGACAAGGCGGTCATCCGCGCGGCATGGCTATTGATATCGTACCGCTAGACCACAACGGGCATACCGTTGATATGGGCACGCCGTTTGATTATTTCGCGCCCGATCCCGACCGTCATAATCCGGCCGCCCGCAACTTCACAGATTTACCGCACGAGGTCATACAAAACCGCACACAATTGCAGAACGCGATGTGCGACGCCGCACGCCGCTGCGATCTGGACATCCTGCCTTTGCCGCAAGAATGGTGGGATTTCCGCTTTATGCCCGCTGTCGTGCGCGCACATAGCCCGATTGATGAAAACGACCTTTATCCGTTCCAGCGTGTTATGCGCAGCACAACAAAGTGGAATTCCGCAATATTATCAGACCAGTACAGCGCAAAAATGACAGAAAACATCAAAGAAATAGAGCGCAAAACCCTATTGTCCCTTGAAAAGGACGAAAACAGGGAATAGGATTGCCACAACGCGAATAAAGTAAAGTATTTTTATGCAGAACACGTCATCTTTCAAGCCAGTGCGCAAAGCGGTCTTCCCGATTGCCGGATTGGGCACGCGCTTTCTTCCTGCCACGAAGGTCATGCCAAAAGAAATGCTGCCGCTGAATGATCGTCCGCTCATCCAGCACGCGTTCGAAGAAGCCCGTGAAGCCGGAATCGAAGAATTTGTTTTCGTGACAGGGCGCCAAAAAGAAATGATCGAAGAACATTTCGACCATCAGCCCGAATTGATGCGCACACTGGAACAGCGCGGCAAAGACGACATGATCGACAAAGTCAAAACCAGCGAAATGTCGGAAGCGCAGCTTTTTTGCACACGTCAGGCGAACCCGCTGGGCCTCGGCCACGCCATCTGGTGCGCCAAGAAGCTGATCGGTGATGAGCCATTTGCCATTATTCTGCCCGATGATGTCATTCACTGGGAACGTGGCTGTCTTACACAGATGATGGATGCCTATAATGAACATGGCGGCAATATTGTCGCTGTAAAAGATGTCCCGCGTGAAGAAACATATAAATACGGTATTATCGATCCGGCATCGGATAACGGCAAAACCGTTGATATTCAAGGACTGGTTGAAAAGCCGGACATCGACAAAGCCCCGTCAACACTGTGCGTGATCGGGCGTTATATCCTGCAACCGGAAGTTTTCAACTATCTCAGCGCTTTTGAAAAAGGAACGGGCGGTGAAATACAGCTGACCGACTCGATGGCAAAGCTGATCGGCAACCAGCCGTTCCACGGCCTGCGTTTTGAAGGCGACCATTTTGATTGCGGCGGCCGTAACGGTTTTATCAAAGCCAACATCACCTATGCGTTAAAGGACCCGTCCCTGCGTGACGATATCAAATCCTATATCGAATCTATTTTGTAACACACAAACACATATATATTTGCAACATGACAGAACCTTATACATTTTCACCGACGATTCTTCGTGAATACGACATACGCGGCCATGTCGGCATTGATCTGACCGAAGATGACGCCTATGCACTGGGCTGTGCGTTCGGCACATTTGTCTTTAATGACGGCGGCACAAAAGTCTGTATCGGCTATGACGGGCGTGACAGCTCACCAAAATTAGCGCAATCTCTCGCACGCGGCTTAACCGATGTCGGCATTGATGTCGAAAATATCGGCCTCGGCCCGACACCCATGCTGTATTTTGCGGTCAAAGACCGCATGGCGGACGGCGGCATCATGATTACAGGATCGCACAACCCGCCCGCCTATAACGGTTTTAAGATGATGATGCAGAACAAAATCATTTATGGCCAGACCATTCAGGTCATCGGCCAGATTGCCGAAACCGGCGATTATAACGTTCCCGATAAACCGGGTAGCGTGCGCGATATTGATGTCAAACAAACCTACGTCAACAGAATCCTGCGTGATTTATCCGTTTCCCGAGACTACAAAGTCGCGTGGGATTGCGGTAACGGCGCGGCAGGCGAAATCGTGCGGATGCTGACGGCAGAATTACCGGGCGAACATATCCTGCTTTATGACGATATTGACGGTACATTCCCGAACCACCATCCCGATCCGACCGTCAAAAAGAATCTGGCGGACCTAATCGAAACCGTCAAAAACGAAAAATGTGATCTCGGCGTGGCGTTCGATGGCGACGGCGACCGTATTGGCGCCGTTGATGAAAAAGGCAATGTCCTGAGCAGCGATTTGCTGTTAGCCGTTTACGCGAAAGAAGTGCTGGAAGAACATCCGAATGCGCCGATCATCGCCGATGTCAAATGTTCGCAGGCCTTATTCAATGAAATTACGCGCCTCGGCGGCGATTCTGTGATGTGGAAAACGGGCCATTCCCTGATTAAAGCAAAAATGCACGAAACAAAAGCCCCGCTTGCCGGTGAACTCAGCGGCCATATCTTCTTTGCCGATAAATGGTACGGCTTTGATGATGGCATCTATAGCGCGATACGCCTATTGAACGCACTGGAGGAATCAGATGGCAAAGCCTCTGAACTTCTGGCACACATCCCGGAAACATTCAGCACCGAAGAAATCCGTTTTGAAGTCGATGAGCGTGAAAAGTTCGATCTGGCAACCCGCATTGCCGATAATATCAAAACCGCCATCGAAAGTGGCGAAACGGCCCATCAAATTAAAATCAACGATATTGACGGCATTCGCGCCACAACCGATTTCGGCTGGTGGGTTTTGCGCCCGTCCAACACACAGAATGTATTGGTCGCGCGCGCCGAAGCCGACAGCCCTGAATCACTTGAAGAAATCAAAAAAATGCTTCACGATGAAGTCAGGAAAATCGGATATCAGATTGATTTCGGCTAAGGCTTCTTCACCGCCGGACGCCGGACATTTACTTCAACCGCGATAGCACCACATCAATAACATCACATAAACAACCATTCAGGAGACCTTCTTATGACATTCAGCCCGCTTTTACTGGAATTAATGGCATCCCGCATCTGTCACGATCTGGTCAGCCCCGTCGGCGCGATTCAGAACGGTATCGAGTTTGCCGAAGAAATGGGCATGGATGATGGCGCGGAAGAAGCATTTGGCCTGATCGGACACAGCGCCAAAACAGCAGCAGCGCGATTACAGGTTTTTCGTCTGGTTTACGGGCAAGGCGGCAAAGATGCCAGCATCAAACCCGAAGATGTCCACGCGGCCTTTGACAAACTCCTCAGTGTTGACAGCAAAGTCACGCAAAACTGGGACCCGCATGCCGACCTCGGCCTGAATGACGGCCCTGACGGTTTTTGTAAAGTTCTAACGGCAACACTGATGCTGGCGCAGGAATGCCTGCCCAAAGGTGGTGCAATCACCGTCACGTCAGGCGATAATGAGAATACGATTGTCACCGCTTCCGGCGAACGTGTAAAAATTCGCGACTATGTTGACGAATGTCTCCAGCTTTTATTGCCTGTTGGCGATCTGGATGCGCGTCTTGTGCATCCCTACGTTTCTGCGGTCTTGGCAAAAGAATGCGGTTATCAGATCGCACTGCATGATGAACAGGACACGCACGTTTCCTTTGAAATCTCGCTCGCCTAACCTTTTTTGCGCCTGACACGCTATTTACTTCTTGGCAGAGATACGAAATCCTAACGGGTAAGAAAACACACTCACCTGTAAAAGGATTACGCCTCTATGTTATGCCTTATCGTTGATGACAGCAGTGTTGTCCGCAAAGTTGTCCGGCGCATTCTGGAAGAAATGGACATCGACTGCGCCGAAGCCGCAGACGGCCAACAAGCATTCGAATCATGTCAAAATACGATGCCTGACGTCATTATGCTGGACTGGAACATGCCCGTTATGAACGGCATGGAGTTCATGTGCAAATTACGCGCCCACCCGACACCCACACAACCGAAAGTCATCTTCTGCACAACGGAAAATGACACAGATCATATACAGGCAGCCCTCGCCGCAGGCGCGGACGAATATATTATGAAACCGTTCGACAGTGACATCATCCGGTCCAAATTCGAACAGATCGGATTGCTTTGAATGGCCGCCGCACGCCTCATAGCTGACAACCGATATCGACAGGAGTTTTTGCAATACAATGCTCACCGCAGATTTTGACATTTATAAAGACTTACTCAAGACAGAGTCCGGCATTATCATCACACCGGATAAAGCCTATCTGCTCGACTCGCGTTTAACACCCGTCGCGCGCCGCTGGGGACATGAGGATCTTGATGCAATGGCCGCTGCCCTGCGCGGCGCGCCTGATAAAAGGCTTGTAAAAGAAATCGTCGAGGCGATGACAACGAACGAAACCTCTTTCTTCCGCGATACACGCCCGTTTAATCTGTTCAAACACGCCGTTTTGCCATACATAACACAACAGCGCCAAAATACACGCCGCCTTAAGATATGGTGTGCGGCCTGTTCCAGCGGGCAAGAGCCCTACTCCCTATCCATGATCTTAAAAGAAGAAGCCGAAAAGCACGGCGTCTTCCAAACAGATATTCTTGGCACGGATATTTCCGAAGATATTCTGGAACAAGCGCGCACGGCGATTTATTCACAATTTGAAGTCCAGCGCGGCTTGCCCATCCAGCTCTTGATGAAATATTTCGAACAAACCGACAAGAAATGGCAACTTAAGAATGATATCCGCAAAATGGTGCGCTACCGGTATTTTAATTTGCTCGACTCCATGACGATGCTGGGTACGTTTGACATTATATTCTGCCGCAATGTGTTGATTTATTTTGACGAAGCCACAAAACGCGACATTCTGGGGCGTATGTCCAAATGTCTTGCGCCCGATGGCGTGCTCTATCTGGGCGGCGCGGAAACGGTTCTCGGCGTGACGGATGCGTTTAAACCCATTACAGGGGTGCGTGGCCTCTATGCACACGCAGACAGCGAGATCGCGCTGACTGTCTCTGAACAAGCCGACGCAAAATCTGCTTTTATGCCTTGAACATTTGCAGGAAATGTCTATGATCCGGCGATATCATTTTTCCAGTCAAGAAGGTTAAAAGGGTTTAGGCATGGCATCGCTTATGGCAGAAAACAAAACAGATACACCCCAGCACACAGCGCAAACCGATAAACGCATCAAAATCAAGCGCGCGCTGATTTCACTGTCAGATAAAAACAAAATCAACGATCTTGCCAAAGCCTTGCATGACGCAGGTGTTGAAATTCTGTCAACGGGCGGAACAGCAAAAGCCATCAAAGACATGAATATTCCCGTCACAGATGTTTCAGACTATACAGGCTTTCCTGAAATCATGGATGGCCGCGTCAAAACGCTGCACCCGAAGATTCACGGCGGTCTGCTGGCCATCCGCGACAAAGAAGCGCATCAGAACGCCATGTCAGACAATGATATCGGCGATATCGACATGCTTGTCGTTAATCTTTACCCCTTCACCGAAACCGTTTCATCCGGCGCAGATGCGGAAAACTGTATCGAGAACATCGATATTGGCGGCCCGGCTATGATTCGTGCGGCGGCCAAGAACCATGCCTATGTGACCGTTGTCACCGATCCGGCAGATTATGACGCCCTGATCGAAGAGCTTGGCGCATATGAAGGAGCCGTTTCGTACGAAACACGCAAAAAGCTCGGCGCAAAAGCCTTTGCACACACAGCCCATTACGATGCCCATATTGCAAACTGGTTTCTCGGACAGGATGATCCGACCGATAAAGATTCATACTTCCCCGAGAAGCTCAGCTTCACAGGCACGCTGCAAAACACACTACGTTATGGCGAAAACCCGCACCAAATGGCCGCGCTGTATCTGGACGGCACAAACCGTCCGGGCGTTGCAACGGCAACACAAGTGCAAGGCAAAGAGCTATCTTATAACAATCTGAACGACACAGATGCCGCGTTCGAACTTATTTCCGAGTTCACAGACCCGGCCGTTGCCATTATCAAACACGCCAATCCGGCCGGTGTTGCCATCGGCAAGGATATTACAGAAGCTTATCAAAAAGCCCTGCGCTGTGATCCGGTCAGTGCATTTGGCGGCATTATTGCCATGAACAAGCCGCTGAATGCCGAAGCCGCGATTGAAATGTCAAAGCTGTTCTGCGAAGTCATTATCGCACCTTCTATTGAAAACGAAGCGCTGAACATCCTCTCGAAGAAAGAAAAGCTGCGCGTTCTAACCACAGGCGCCATGCCCGATCCGACACAAAGACGCCTGAACGTCAAAACACTATCCGGCAGTCTTCTGGTACAAACATCGGATAACGGCCAGATTGACCCTGATGCGCTGCGCGTTGTCACGGACCGTGAACCGACGGATGAAGAGCTGCGCGACATGATTTTCGCCTTCAAAGTTGCAAAACACGTGAAATCCAATGCCATTATATATGCAAAGGATAATGCCACAGCCGGTATCGGCGCCGGCCAGATGAGCCGCATTGATTCAAGCCGCATCGCCGCACGCAAAGCGATCGAAGCCGCTGAACAAGCCGGATTGGAAGAGTCACTGGCCAAAGGGTCTGTGGTTGCGTCCGATGCATTCTTCCCCTTCCCTGATGGCCTGATTGCCGCCGCTGATGCGGGGGTCACAGCCGTAATACAACCCGGCGGCTCTATTCGTGACGATGAAGTCATCGAGGCCGCAAATGAACGCGGTCTGGCGATGATATTTACCGATATGCGCCACTTCAGACATTAATTTCTATGTAAAAACATAAAAATTACATAAAATTTTATATTATTAACCCATTGAAATAAAAAGATTCTTATTTTAATTTTATTTCTCATAACCCATTTTGTTAACGATTTCTTCAGTTTTCCTCACCATAATAGGGGCAAGATTAAAACGGAAGGAAAAGGGTACACGAAATGGGTTTCTTTAGTTCAGCAAAAGATTGGCTTTCAGACACAGCCTCTAGCGTCGCGTCAAGCGTCTCTCATGCTGTAACACACCCACGTGAAACATTCGAAGCAGCATCAGATGCTGTTTCCGGCTTTGCATCATACGCCGTCGAAAATCCAGGCCGTATGCTTCAAGTTGCAGGACAGGGTGTTGTTAACGGCGTAACCGGCACGGTTGGCGCTGTCGGAGACCTCGGTCTTATGGCCTATAACCACGGCATCAGACATGGCGTCAACCTTGTTCCTGGCGTTGATTTGGACAAAACAGATTTCAGTTGCACAGAATCATTAAGTGGACTTGGACAATTCACAGAGCCACGTAACGATTATGAACGTGCAATGATGTACGGTACACAAGGCGTATTCGAAGTTGGTACATTTATCGCAGTGTCCGCAGCCACAGCCGGTGCCGGCGGTGCAGCACTCGCAGCGGTTCGCGGCGGTAGCATTGCAGCCCGCGCAGGAACTGCAGCTGTAAACACAGCACGCATTATGAGCCCGTTTAATTCAGCCGCAGCGCTGACACTCGAAGGTGCAGTGACAACACACTCCATCACAACGAATATCGGCCAAGATCAACAAGAAGCCGAATTTGCAAACCAAATGGTTGTTGATGGCGTTATCTCGGAGATGGATGCGACAATTGATGAATACGACACACAACTTGAGAGAATGGGAATTTCAGCATCGGAGCCTGTTGCAGAACCTGAAACAACAACACTGGACAGAGATGCATCCGCACCACGTGCAACAGATAGCGAGTTTACACTTGGACAAAGCGGCGGTCTGTCAGCAGGATTTGAAACAGCAATCGATCCAGATCAGGCAATGATTGCTTACATGGACAAACTGACAAGCGAATTTAATACGCAAGCGCAGGATATTACACCGGCGACACCTATCCCGGGCATGACACTTGGCGCTGCGGCATAAGACAAAGAATAAATAAAAGAAAAGGACGGAACCAATGACACCGAACGCATTAATCAGATCAGCACTTAAAGGCTTTAGAGGCTTAGCCTCACACAGCCAAGCGCTTGATGACCTGCTGTTACATCATGGCGATGAACTCGCCGATGTGATCCGCAGCGGTGACGCATCACGCCTTGATACATTTCTTGATGGCGTCAGAGGTTCAGAGCACATTGATGATGCAACACGCGCAGCGCTGAACTCAGGTGAATTTGCAGGTACACTGCAACGCGCAACACGCACCCTGAGTGAGAATGCAAGCGTTTTTGAACAGGCCTCTTCACGGTTAACCCGTGTTGGTCCGGGCGCCATTCGTAACACAGACGAGTTTAACAGCTTTATGTCACGAAACCTGAGCTCTTCACCGGAACTCGCAAGAGCGATGGAATCAGCTGCACCTGCGATTATGTCTCGTTCAGCGCGCATCGCACAACAATCACAGCAAATCGCAACACGTTTCTTTGAAATTGGCGGCGACATTGCACAACGCGGCGTTGTTCGTATGGGCAACATGGCAATGGCCTCAGGTCGCGCCCTTTGGGACAATGGTCTGAAACGCGCTGTGCTGAGCAAACACACACAAAAGATGTCAATCGATGCGGAAGATGCAGCACGCAGACTTGCCGATCCTGACTATGCAAGCCTTTTGTCTCGTGGACAAAGACGCACATTGCAGGATCTCGCAGATCGTGGCGGACGCTTGACAGATATCGAGCTACCAACCAGAGAAGCCGTTGCTATCAGACGCTCTATCGTATCTGCAACTGGTGGTTTTCTGGTAACAGATGCCGGTATCAGGCACTATGTCATGGACGAAAGTAAAGCAGAAGCCATTCAGGGCAGCTTTCACGATCTGTTCGTCGATGTTCCTGTCGGTGCGACAGAAGCCACAATCGCAACACTTGATTTTGTCGGCGCAGATAGTCTTGCCTTAGAAATGGGTGACTGGATCGCCGCAACACCGGAAGCAACAGGTCTTGATTTCTCATCCGAAGAAGCAGACCCAGCAGCAGATGGCGATGTCGTGGCCGCCGATCCAAGTGATCCGGACGCAGGTATCGATCCGTCCGCAACTGCCGGAACAGCAGAAGAACGGATGATGGGTATCGGACGTGATTCTCTGCGCGCATTCGCACAAGGCGAAGGATCACTCACGGAACGCTTTAGACAAGCCTCCATGATTGGCGAAAACATGAACTTCGGCAGTGATAACCTTCTTGGTTTCAACGCGGAAAGTATCAAATTCCAATTGCTTTCAGGTGCGGCAAGCATGCTTTCAATGGCAAATTCATTGTTCGGCGGCGCGCTTGACGGTCTCGTCGAACGCTTCCAGAGCATGACAGTTGACATGATCCAGGGCCGTATCGTCACACAATTCGGAGACAGTCTTGGTCTTGGTGATGCCGTTGCTGGCCTTGATCAGGAAAGAGAAGGCCCGGCTGTTGGAAATGACGAACTGGCTTTGAGCTAAGAATCGATAATTTATTCAAAAATAGGACTATAAGCATAGCAGGTTTTTCTGCTATGCTTTTAGCATATAGGGATCATCCTGATCCTTTTCCACGCTCGTAAGTTGAAAAATGCCGGACATAAATTTACTTGAACATGCGCTAACAGATGAAATGCTTGTTGATATTTACGCAAGCACGGACCGTGATGAAATATCCATTCTTTACGAAAAGCCGTTACGTGATGAGGTTGATTATGTCTCCGTTTCAACCGAAACCGGTACACTTTTATTTCACTACAAAAACCATACGGTGCAACGGCTCGGAAGCGCGCTGAAAGACGATTTGCTGGAAAAATTCAAACAAACGGACAATGTGGCGCTTTTCCAGATCGACATGCGGAACAAACTGCCGGTCGCAGCCAGTGAAGTCGCCGTCAAACGCGATGACCCGAACGCCCCGCACATCAAAGAAACCGCGTAAAACACCCCTATTTCACGGAAACATCATTGAAATAAAACAAAATACACCTTATTATTTCAGCTTGAATCTGCTTTTCTAGGGTTAACCGGACAATGAATCAGCAACAAGAATATAATAAAGGCCTCTTGATGGACCAGAATGTTCGTGTCGAACTTATGGTGACGAACACGGCCGAGGCGATTCTGATTCATGACAAACCCTTTACAAAGGAATTGTCATGGCTGGAATATGACATCACAGATGGCCAGCTTATGTTAATTATGGAAGATGGCGATACGCGCGACTTCGGTCTGCCGATCGAACCCCGTCTGGGCAAATATCTGCAGAACTCCTATCAGGTGCAAATCGTTGAAATGCCTGCCGTTGACGGCGAAGCGGTCGAACATGGATACCTGCCGCTGATTATTCATCATATTTAAGACATACCCCCCTTATCTTAACCAATTTTAAACCCTTTTTATGTATTCTTATTATAGTTAGACAACACAGGGGTACTATGAACATGACAGGATTGGAAGAAATTACAGAGATTCAGGCGCAAGTGGGAACACCAGGCGAACTCGGAACAAGTGAACCGGTAATGAGTCAGGCATATGCCCAGAACGCCTTTAACCTTGCAGTACAAGGTCCGGCACCGGAAGTTGCACAAGCACCCGGTATGGACAAAGTCGACCCAAGCGGACCGGGCGGTCCAGGTGGCCTCGGCATGTAAACCTGAAAGGGTATATGATACGAATACAACAAAGGGCGCATTTGCGCCCTTTTATTATGCCTGCCTCACAAGCAGGAAATGGAAAATCATATATACCGATTTACGATGGGGCGCTTGATGGGTTTGGCACTAGTCTTAAATACGTGACACGCCCCTGCTCTTGCGCCAACAGATGTTCACCTTGTTGTAACGCCACAGTCACAAAAACGTCCGCGCTATCCTTGATATCACGGCCACGATGCAACTGCGTACGCAACGTGGCTCGCTCATGATCATCTGCCGTTTCCATGTTTTTTCTGATTTGCGAGTCCAGTGCAATATTCATCGCCGTACCGACAATAGAGACAAGCGCATCGCGGCTGACCTGTCCGGCCTCGTCAATATCCAGACAATCAACATCCTGTTCAAAACACTGATCGAATATGTTGCGCTCCAGATCGGTGCCGGCCGTGTACCAGACCGTACGCTGATATCCTTTTTGATATGTCGCCAAATCAACCAGAACCTTCGGCTTCTTTGCGAATAAGGCACTAACGCGTGCCGATAATTTTTCAAACATAAATGACGCCCTTTTATTTTACCCTGTTTTGGATGCGCCATCATATAACAGTAATTATACATAACGCAAACTTATTTGAAAAATGCCCTGAAACAAGCCCCCAAACAAACCCATAAATAATGGCGTGAATTCTTTGACTGAAACAGGCAGAAAAGAATGGAAATTTCTTTCAAAACCCTTTATGTATGCGTGTCATGACAAAACCTTTAAAACAAATTCGAAACTTTGCGATTATCGCGCATATCGATCATGGAAAATCCACACTCGCTGACCGCCTGATACAAGAGTGCGGCGGCCTGGAGGACCGTGAAATGAAAGAACAAGTGCTTGATTCAATGGATATCGAGCGCGAACGCGGCATTACAATCAAGGCGCAGACAGTCCGCCTTGCCTTTACCGCTGCAGACGGTGTTGAATACCAATTCAACCTGATGGACACACCCGGCCACGTTGATTTTTCATACGAAGTATCACGCTCACTGGCAGCGTGCGAAGGATCCCTTCTGGTTGTTGATGCCTCACAAGGGGTCGAAGCACAGACGCTGGCCAACGTGTATCAGGCCATTGATAATGATCATGACATTATTCCGGTCATCAATAAAATCGACCTGCCCGCAGCCGAACCCGACCGCGTCATTCAGGAAATCGAAGATGTGATCGGTCTGCCCGCTGATGATGCGATCCTGTGCTCTGCCAAGACAGGCGAAGGCATTCAGGAACTTCTACAGGCCATCGTTGACCGGCTGCCGCCTCCGCACGAAGGCGACGAAACAAAACCGCTGAAAGCATTGCTGGTGGACAGCTGGTACGATATTTACCTCGGCGTCATGATTCTGGTGCGCGTGCTGGACGGCAAACTCAAAAAAGGCCAGCGCATTCAATTCATGAATACGCGCGCCGTACGCGATATCGACCGCGTTGGTATGTTTACACCAAAACCTGTCTTGCTCGACGATATGGGCCCCGGTGAAATGGGCTTCATCACGGCCTCGATCAAAGATATCGAAGAAACACAGGTCGGTGACACTATTACCGAAGAAAAACGCCCGTGCGATGGAAAACTGGACGGTTTCAAACCAAGCGTGCCGATGGTATTTTGCTCCCTGTTCCCCGCCGATGCCGGCGATTTCGAACAGCTGCGCGATTCCTTAGGCAAGCTGAAGCTGAACGATGCGGCCCTGCATTTCGAACCGGAAAATTCGCAGGCACTGGGGCTTGGCTTCCGCTGCGGCTTCCTCGGCCTGTTACACATGGAAATCATTCAAGAACGTCTTGACCGTGAATTTGATCTTGATCTGATCCCGACCGCGCCCAGCGTTGTGTATCATATCTATAAAACGGATGGCGAGATGACCGAACTTTACAATCCGGCCGATATGCCGGACGTCGTGTCAATCGAACATGTCGAAGAACCGTGGATCAAGGCCACCATTCTGACACCGAATGAATATGTCGGCGGCTTGCTGAAATTATGCGAAGAACGCCGCGGCACACAGCTTGACCTGACCTATGCAGGTAACCGCGTCATGCTGGTTTATCGTCTGCCGCTGAACGAAGTTGTCTTCGATTTTTACGACCGCCTGAAATCCATTTCACGCGGCTATGCCAGCTTTGATTACGAACTTGACGGATACGGCAAAAATGATCTGGTCAAAATGGAAATCCGCGTCAACGAAGAACCTGTTGATGCGCTGGCCATGATCGTGCACCGCAGCGGCGCCGAAGCGCGCGGTCGCCAGCTGTGCGAACGACTGAAAGAACTTGTGCCGCGCCAGATGTTCAAGATCGCCATTCAGGCCGCCATCGGGGGCAAGATTATTGCCCGCGAAACGGTCAGCGCCATGCGCAAAGACGTGACGGCAAAATGTTACGGTGGTGATGTGACGCGGAAACGTAAATTGCTTGAAAAGCAGAAAAAAGGGAAGGCAAAAATGCGCCAGTACGGCAATGTCGAAATCCCGCAAAGCGCCTTCATCAACGCCCTGAAAATGGGAGATGAATGATGAAAAACACCTTTTCCCTTTTCCTTTGGATTGTTGCGTTCGAAGCCATTTCAATGGCTATCGGCATTGCAACACAAGGGGATGTTGACGGCTGGTATGCGTCCTTGCAAGCGCCGCCATTCACACCGCCGAATATGGCGTTCCCGATCATGTGGACGCTGCTTTACGCGCTGATTGCGGCGGCGGGCCATGCGCTCTGGACACACCGGAAAGACCATCAGAAAAACGCCGTGCTGATCGGGCTGTTTGTCGGCTATATGGCCCTGAACTGGTCCTGGACCTATATCTTCTTCACCCAGCACTGGATGGGCCTCGGCTTTATCTGGATCATGGCGCATAATGCCGTTGCCCTGACCCTGATCTTAACGGCGTGGAACCGCATCAGAAAAGCGGCGATTTTGCTTATTCCCGCGCTCTGCTGGACCAGCTTTGCCGCATATCTCAATCTCGGATACTGGCTTCTCAACAGCTAACAGAAAAGCCGCGGACACACCAATGATGCCCGCGACCTTTCATTCAACTTATCGCAATAAACGGCTTACCTCTTATTCCGCATATTTTTGTTGAAATGCTTTGGTCACTTTTGACACAAATGACGGGTCTTTATCGCGCCAGTAACGCGGATCACGCATCATCTTCTTCATTTCATCATCGCTGGTGGCGACGACATCCCCGGCCATTGCGGACAGGTCACCTTCCAATGCGGGCTCCTGCCCTTTCATCATGCGATATAATGCCATCACACCTTCGAACGATGAGGCCAGATTTGTCAGCACATGCGCAGGCAGGTTTTTCTTGCCGTAAGCCAGAAGCTGGCGGGAAACTTCCTGCCACTTTTCTTCACCGCCAAACGCAGAGACAAGCCGCTCCACTTCGCGGTCCGCCTGAAATTCCTGTGCGATTTCAAAGACCATCGGCACGAATTTTTCCGCCGCCAGATCATACACGGCCTGCACCTGATCAGACGTAAAGCCTTTTTCAAACATCTGGCGGTTTAAATCATCATCCACATCAAACATGCCGTGACTCACATCAACGTCATATTGATCATGGCTATCAGGTTGCCCCAGCGCTTTGAAAACCTTCATGCGGTCTTCGTCCGTTTCGGGACGCGGCAAACTGCCTGAAAGCTTGCGTTCTAATTCCTGATAGGATTTCACAAGCGCGCCAAGATTAATGGCCTTGCCTTTTTTATCCCAGAATTTTTCGGGAATATTGGATGGCCTGTCGCCTTCGACAGCCACTTTTTCAAGCGGCACGGCGTTGCTTTCGTCCTGCCGCGTCTTCTCTGTCGTACCGGCAAGCTTATCGCCTGCCATACCTTCTGTTTTGGGGGCTTCTTCAAGTAGATTGTCCGTCATATCTTTCTCCTTTTATGTTGGTCTGTGACAGATGGGATTTTACGCGTGTTACGCCGATGGCTTACGGCCACCTTCGATATGGCGCATGATCTGGAACAGCAAAGCCCGCTGTCCTTCCGCGTAACGAATTTGCGCATCATTGCAATCCGCGCCGCACGCACGCATAAACACCGTGCGTTGCAAATGTGCCAGAACGGCTTGACCGTCTTCGGTGGCAAACAGCCGCGCATAGCTCTTCTGGATATCCTGCAACGCGATACGCCGCATATCCGGGAATGCCATCACGCCATCATCGCGCACGCGCAAGCCGATCAGTTTTTTCAAAAATCTTGTCATCATTGTTGCAGCTCCTCTTCGGTCATCTGTGATGTCTGTTGCGGCGTATCATCCGGCGCACTTTGCGCAAGGTCCGATAATGTCGTCGCCCCTGCCGCATTGCGGATCAAATCACTCGGCACGCCCAGCGATTCACCCAGAAAACGCGCGGCTTCAGGCAGGTTCACGGCGGTTCCTGCCTCTGCCCCCATCCCGAGAACAGATGTCACCCAGAACAATGTATTCTGGATATTGCGCTGTCCTTGCGCACGGGCCAGCGGCGCACGGTAATCAATTTCGACATAACGGCCATCCAGCGCCACATCCGGCACTTCACCGCGACGACGCAAAATGTGGAAGGCCCGCTTAATCAGCGGCGTCAGCAACTCCGCCTGCAAGCGCCCATATGTCGCCCCCAGTAAAAGTGCCATTTCACCGGAACGTTCCAGCACCTCGGTCGCCGTCATGCGCGCCCCTGCGACCGGCCCTAATTTATCGGCCAGCAGAGCGTGACGGATACGGCTGCGCAAATCTTCCAGCACAAGCTGCGAGATATCAAAGCGCCCGGGCATATCCAGCGGCTTCAACCCTTCGGACCCGACCGCTTTGGGGATAATGCTACCCGGCTTCAACTCGATATTGGCGGGATTCAACACGCCATCATCATCGGCCTGCCAGATGCCGGTCACAGCAATCGACGCATTTTTTAAGATAAGCTCGACAACCTTGTTGGCCGTTTTAATATCCGGCAAGGCTTTCATCACGGGTGAACGGCCGTAAATCTCGCCGGGGGATTTCAACCAGCGAAAGCCGAGCACGGGGGATTGCGCAAAGCGGCCGGAGCGCAGCACAACATTTTCTGTCCCGCTATCCCGCAAACATACCTTAAAATCGTAACTGCCCGTTTCATTGGGCATAATGGCTTCCAAAATATTGAAACGGCGCTGCGGGTCTTTTTCGCCTTCTTTCACGAGGGATACCGGCAGTTCCGCTGTCGGATAACGGGAACGAATATGCGCCAACGTTAAATCCATCTCGCGAAAAGAGCCTTTCAGAAAACCGTCCATATCTTCTTCGAGAACAATCTGCCCCAGCGGCACGGCGGTAAATTTAAACGCCGAAAACGCCCCCGGTTCTGCTTCTTCGAATTGCAGCGATGCCGTGCCACCGACAACCAGATCCAGATAACATTGATGCATTTCAACAATAAAATTCGAGCGTTCGAAATGCGCCTGAATCTTTTTACCGGCTTCTTCCAGTAACGGCGCAAGCGATTCCGCCTGCTCTGCCGTCAAATCGGGCCCGGGCTTTAAACCGAACCATTGCGACCAGGGCGGCGTCAAATTGCCAAGCAGGCTTGCCGCAAGCTGTTCGGTTGCATCCAGCGCCGTGCCGTCATACAACCTGTCCATTTTGCGGCTGCCACCCGTCTGCCCGTCAAAGCTGTTCCGTTGCGGTAAGGCATAGTCATACGCTTCGCGCCACAGACTTTCCCAGTTTGACCGGCGTGCCAGTGCCGCGCGGTAACGGCGCATCACATCATCAAGGTCGGCGGCGCGGTCCCGCAGCGTATCTGCCGACGGTCCGATCGGGGATTGTGCCGATACCCCCATTGATGCATTTATCGTATTGTTCTTTTGCATATTTTTATCTCCTGTCTGATGACCGGGTCATCCTGTTTATTCGCCTTGTTTATTTGTCCGGCTTATTCGCCTGCCTTGTTCGTCTGGCTTATTCACCGAGCAATGTTTTGCGGCCTGACGGGTCAACGGGCTGCGACAGCACCCCGCGAAACCCCGTCAGTACCGTGCTGATACGGCCGCGGCTCCGGTTCAGCAAATTTTGTTTACGCGCTTCGGATGACGTATCCTGCGCGTCGTCCTGCGCCCCACCCTGTGTCGTCTGTGATGATGTGTCTTCGCCCGTATCGGATGATCTGGCCGGCACTTCGACATAAACGGTTTTTGGAACGGACGGCGCTTTTGGCCGTGATGTAAGACTACCCATGAAAAATCTCCTGTGATGTTGGTAAGGGTTGGGAAAATGATCCGTCGGTAGATTGCCGCATCTGTTTTTGTACATAACGACGCAACTGCCACGGTGTTAAAATGAAGGGGTTGCGAATGCCGAGATAACGTTTCACGACTTCGACACAGCTAAACGGACGCAAAATGGCGGCTTTTCGTCCATGCCGCGCAATGGATGCGGGCACGACATCATATCCGCCCGCGCGCAGATAAGCCGGAAAATCAAAGGCCGGATCAATATCGTAATGCACACGCACATCCATGTAATGCAGCATCGGATCGACCGTCATCCAATAACGGCCATCATGGATCAGCACATAACAATGCCGAAACCCTGCTTTCAGAAGCCGTAAAAACGGCAAGTCGGCCTGCGCACCGAACACAATCCACGCCTGCTGTCGGGACTGTTGGTATTTCTGCGCATGTTCAAATCGATTCTCTGTCGATTGATTCTTTCGGCCGAGCCCGCCTGACGGCATCATATTTTTCATTCTGCGGCCTCCATCACATGCGTTTCATCTTTATCCACATGAAACCACGGCCGTTTTTTGACAATCCGCTTTTCAATCAGAACATCTTCCAGTGTTTCCAGCGCTTCATGCCATAATGTGTGGGCGCGCATTTCTTTGACACGCGTAAAATCCGGTGCCATCAATCGCTTGCCGTAGTGACGCAATACCAAAAGATGGTCCATCAGCAATTTTCTGTTGCGGTATAATCTGTTCAGAATATTCAGGATATCTGCGGGTTCGCATGGTCTTGGAACAACACCGGACCCTGCCGTTACGCGTGCACCTTCCGATTTTGCGGTCTGTGCCTGAATGAACCAGAACCACGCTTCTTCTGCGTTTGTAAAAGGAACCGTTTCCAAATCGGACTGAAATTTCTGACTATATTTATCCTGTTTTGCCACGACATACCTCTCTTTTGTTTTTGCTTTGTTCTTGTTATGTTCTATACATGACCGAAGACAAAAACAGAGTCAAGTAAAAATAGGAATTTTTTCTTATTTGTGTTTTGTGCCTACGATGGGATAATAGTCCTATGTTTACACATAAGGACATATGGGCAGCCATCGATCAGCATGCCAATGATATGGGGTATTCCCCTTCCAGCCTTGCCAAAGCCGCGGGATTGGACCCGACAGCGTTTAACAAAAGCAAACGGATGAGCACGAGCGGAAAACCGCGATGGCCGTCCACAGAAAGTATCGCGAAGATTCTGGAAGCCACGAATACGGATACGGCCGCTTTTATGGCACTCATCAACGCCCCAGCGCGCGGTACGGCGCCACCGGCCAGCGTCAAACCACTTCCTTTTTTATCGTCACATGATGCGGAAAGAGATGGTCTTTTTACATCAGCCGGAAAGCCGGACACATCAAAGTGGGCGACTTATCATTACAAAGAACACGATATCGATCCGCAAAGTTTTGCGATCAAAGCAACAGATAATATGTTCACACCGGTTTTACGCAACGGACATATTGCGATTGCCCACCGCATCGAAATGCCGCAAACAGGGCAACGCATTCTTGCCAAACACTGTGCCAACGGCTTGTTCCTGTACGATGTCTATGACCGCAAAGACTCAACACTGACATTCTTGCCGGTTGACCCGAACAAGAAAGCGCGCACAGATGATATCGCGGATTATGACTGGTTTGCCGCCGTGCAAGCCATTATCACAGAATAGACTTCACAAAACAAAATAGGAATGATATCCTAATGCTATGTTTTTAAATGCGCCAGACCATCTGCGTTATGATGGCCCGATCCCCAAGCCCCCTCACCAGCCGGATATCGCGCACGCCCTTTCCACACACATGCGGATTCTGCGGCAAATGCGCCGGAATGAACAGCCGGATCACTGGTCGAAAAAATTCAAACAGCACGAAGAAACAGTTGCACAAATGCTTTCCATCCGCCATCATAAGCGCCGGAATTCGGTGATTTGCCAGACACACAAGCAAACACCCTGCTAAACACCTTGAAAGGATACGCAGATGAGTACAGATGTCGCCAAAAATGCCGCACGCATTCTGCTTGATACAAAATCAGTCCTCTTTAATGCCGAAAAGCCGTTTGTATTTACATCCGGCCGGATCAGCCCCGTTTACACAGACTGCCGCCGCCTGATCGCCTTCCCCGAAGAACGCGACATCCTGATGGATTACGCGGCAGACATCATTCGTGACAAATGCGGCGACCCCGATTATATCGCAGGCGGCGAAACAGCCGGCATTCCTTACGCGGCGTTTACAGCAGACCGCCTGAAAAAACCGATGCTTTACGTCCGCAAGAAACCCAAAGGATTTGGCCGCATGGCGCAAATCGAAGGCTGTATGGACGAAGAAGGCAAAAAAGTCATTCTGGTCGAAGACCTGCAAACAGACGGCGGCAGCAAGAAAGTCTTCATCGACGTGCTGCGCGATGCCGGCGCTATCGTTGAACATGCTTTTGTGATTTTCCATTACGGCATTTTTGACGCCAGCGAAGAAAACATGAAAAAGCTTGGCCTGACGCTTCATGCCCTGACCACATGGTGGGATGTGCTGGATGTCGCCAAAGAAGAAAATTATTTTGACGCAGACACATTATCATCGGTCGAACAATTCCTGAATGATCCCGAAGGCTGGGAAGCAGAGAATAAGCACCGCGTCACAAACGCCGGATAATGCACAGGACACTGTCATGAGCGACTATCCCAACATTCACTTTCACACCGCATCAACCAGCGAAGCGTCTGATGCATGTGATGCCCTTATCGCAGAATACGGACAAAGCACCGCTGAAAATGCCGACCTGATTGTCAGTGTCGGCGGTGACGGCACTTTGCTGAGCGCACTGCACGCATACCAGCATCTGGGCGTGCCGTTTTACGGGATGAACAAAGGGACAATCGGCTTTCTGCTGAACCCGTTCGAACAAGACGGATTGCAAAAACGGTTACGTGATAGCCACGCCGTAACAATTAACCCGCTGCAAATGACCGCCGTAACAGAAGATGGCAGCACGGAACAAGCCATCGCGTTTAACGAAGTCTCTTTATTGCGGCAACTACACAATGCCGCAAAAATTTCCATTGATATTGACGGCATAGAACGGCTGGATGAACTGGTCTGTGATGGTATCATCCTCTCTACAGCGGCGGGCAGCACGGCATACAACCTGTCCGCGCACGGTCCGATCATTCCGCTTACAGCCAATGTGCTGGCCCTGACACCGATCAGCGCTTTTCGTCCGCGCCGCTGGCGTGGCGCGCTTCTGCCGCATACTGCAAAAATATCATTGAAAATCAAAGAGCACGACAAACGCCCCGTCAGTGCATCCGCCGACTTCATCGAAGTCCGCCGTATTCAAAAAGTTGACATCGCCGTCGCGGAAGATAAATCCGTAACGCTTTTATTTGATCCGGATAACAATCTGGAAGAACGCATCCTGAAAGAACAATTTATGCCATAGCGCTATGCAATGGCATAAAGCGCAGCACGTCATGTTAGCGTTAGGCAGCAAACTCAATCTGGTAATCTTCAATCACCGTATTGGCCAATAGCTTCTCGCACATTTGCTTGACCTGATCTTCTGTTGTGCCTTCAGCCACATCCAGTTCGATCATTTTCCCCTGACGCGCATCATTGACCCCGTCAAAGCCCAAACTATGCAGCGCATGTGAAATGGCTTTGCCTTGCGGGTCCAAAACACCATTTTTCAGCGTGACTTTTACAGTTACTTTCATATCAACCTCTATTCTTTCTCAACTCACATATGCTTTATATTACACAGAACGTGGCTTACCGCCTGTCGGTGACGGTCTTTTGACGCCGCGCAAACGACGCTCTTTGGCCAGTTCATTTTCAATTTCTTCCAAACCGGCCGCCAGCTGTTCATTAATATCACCACCGGAAATAATACCGCCCTTCGGAATAAGGCCCAAACGTTCGGCAACAGCCTGATAAGCCTCGACCAAACCGCCCAGATCCTGACGGAAACGGTCCTTGTCCATTTTTTCATTGGTCTTCGCATCCCAAAGACGACAATTATCCGGTGAAATTTCATCGGCCAGCATCATATATACTTCGCCATATTCGCCGAACAAGCGGCCAAATTCGAGTTTAAAGTCAATCAACCGCAATCCGATACCTGCGAATAAGCCGTTCAGGTAATCATTGACGCGGTACGCCATATGTACAATCTCATCCATTTCATACGGATCGGCCCAGCCGAATGACACAATGTGCTGTTCATTAATCATCGGATCACCCAAATCATCATTTTTATAATAAAACTCGATGATCGGCTGCGGCAATGTCGTGCCTTCGGTAACGCCCAAACGTTTACAAAGCGATCCGGCTGCAACATTACGGACAACAACCTCGACAGGGACAATCGACACTTCGCGCACCAGCTGTTCGCGCATATTCAATGACCGCATAAAGTGGGTGGGGATACCGATCCCTTCCAGTTTTGTCATGATATGGGCTGAAATACGGTTATTCAAAACCCCTTTACCGGCAATCACATCCTTTTTTTGCGCATTGAACGCAGTTGCGTCATCCTTGAAATACTGAATGACCGTGCCCGGCTCCGGCCCTTCGTAAATTGTTTTTGCTTTGCCTTCATATAGAACTTTGCGCTTTGCCATTTGCTGCTACCTACTGTTAAGAAATATGTGATAGGATGATATAAGCATGGATTTATAAGAAATCCAATGCTACAAAGCAATCCGGTTCTATTTAAAACTTAATAACTTTTACAATACGGAGACCAGAACAATGTCAAGCATGGATAGTCGCAAAGACGCTTTCGAAGCAAAATACGCACATGACGAAGAAATTGCGTTCAAGGTAGAGGCGCGCGCATCAAAATTTTTCGGCCTTTGGGTCGCTGAACAACTCGGTCTGGTCGGCGCAGATGCCGACACTTACGCAAAAGAAGTCGTAGGTGCAAATCTCGAAGAACCCGGTTTTGACGACATCATGCGCAAAGTTATTCCCGATCTGGAAGAAAAGAACATTCCGTTCACAAACGAAGAATTGAACAAAAAGATGTATGGCTTTGTCGATCAGGCCAAAGAATCCATTGTGAAAGAATTGGACGACTGATTCTCCGTCACGCAGATTTCATACAGACTGCATCACATAAAAAAGCGCATCGTTTGAGATGCGCTTTTTTATTGGTTTCGTTTTTATTATTTTTTAGCTGTATCCTGATATTTCAGTGATACAAACACCTCTTTGGGTGCTTATTTTCCCTTGTTCAACTCGCTGACCAGATAAATATCCCGCACTATTTTTCAAATGGAGCATTTATCCTTTGAGTTACCTTTATTTATTTAACTATATTAGAATATATAAATGAAAAAATGGCGACTGACAAGAAAAAAAGTTACCATAAAGCGTGTTTTCAGGTAACAATATTACAACTTCGGAAAAATATGTGCAAAACTTAGTTTTTTATCGACTTTGCTAATAATTTTTTTTCATTTAATAATAGTTTTTTAAAATTAAACGGTGAGTAAATCATGAACATTTCAATTATTGTATTCCCGGGCACAAACAGAGAAAAGGACATGGGCATGGCCTTTTCATCGCTGACAGGACAGCAGCCCAACTTTGTCTGGCACAAGGACACCGATTTACCGCAATCCGATTTAATTGTTCTTCCCGGCGGGTTTTCATATGGCGATTACCTCAGATGCGGGGCAATGGCCGCCCACTCCCCTATTATGAAAGAAGTCATTCACAAAGCAAAAAGCGGCACGCGCGTTCTGGGCGTCTGCAACGGCTTCCAGATGCTGATTGAAACACAACTCCTTCCGGGCGCGTTACTGCGAAACAAAACGCTCAAGTTCATCTGCAAACAGGTTTCCTTGCGCACAGAGAACACAGATACGTCATTTGCCCATCACCTGAATGACGGCGATGTCATCCGCGTGCCGGTCGCGCATGGTGACGGCAACTATTTCGCCAATGAAGATATTCTGAAATCACTGGAAGATCATCGTCAAATCGCCTTTCGTTACTGTGACACCAATGGTAATGTCACTGGCGAAGCAAACCCGAATGGGTCAACACAGAACATTGCCGGTATCTATAATAAGGAAAAAACCATTCTGGGCATGATGCCGCACCCGGAAAACGCGACCCAGATTCATCAAGGACCGCTTGAAGGCAAGCCGCTTTTCGAAAGCATCCTGAATCAGGCCGCATAAAACGCCTCAAAACAGACACACATATTTATTAAAGACAATAACGGACAAACACGAAGAGATCAGCCACATGACCAACACAGCCAGCGCACCGGATAATGACGCCATCTTCCAGGAACCAGAGATCACCGAGACTCTTGGCAAAGAACACGGCTTCAGCCCGGAAGAATATAAAAAGGTCTTTGATATTCTCGGCCGTACACCGACCTTTACCGAGTTCGGGATTTTCTCGGTTATGTGGTCTGAACATTGCAGTTACAAATCCTCTCGCCTGCATCTCAAAAAACTGCCGACCGAAGCCTCATGGATCATTCAGGGGCCGGGCGAAAATGCAGGCGTCATTGATATTGGTGACGGCAAAGCGGCCGTGTTTAAAATGGAAAGCCACAACCACCCGTCTTTTATCGAGCCTTATCAAGGCGCGGCCACCGGTGTTGGCGGCATTATGCGCGATGTCTTTACAATGGGCGCCCGTCCGATTGCCAACATCAACGCTTTGCGTTTTGGCGATCCGGACCATCCGAAAACACGTCACCTTGTCAGCGGCGTTGTGGCCGGAATCAGCGGATACGGGAACTGCATGGGCGTACCGACAGTCGGCGGCGAAACAAACTTCCACAGCGCCTATAACGGCAATATTCTGGTGAATGCCATGACAGTCGGCATCGCCGAACAAGACAAGATTTATTATGCGCGCGGCGCATCACCCGACCAACCGATCGTTTACATCGGGTCCAAAACGGGGCGCGATGGCATTCACGGCGCAACGATGTCCAGTGCCGAGTTTAGCGAAGATTCGGAAGAAAAACGTCCGACCGTTCAGGTTGGCGACCCCTTCACAGAAAAATTGCTGCTGGAAGCCTGCCTTGAACTGATGCAGGAAGATGCCATCATCTCCATTCAGGATATGGGCGCAGCGGGCCTGACATCATCGTCCGTTGAAATTGCGGCAAAAGGCAATATCGGTGTGGACCTTGACCTTGATAAAGTGCCGCAACGCGAAACGAACATGACACCGTACGAAATCATGCTGTCAGAATCACAGGAACGCATGTTGATGATTCTGCAACCCGGCAAAGAAGAGATGGCCCGCGCCATCATTGAAAAATGGGATCTTGATTTTGCCGTCATCGGCCGCACAACAGATGACAAACGTCTACGCCTGAAAATGTATGGCCGCGAATGGTGCGATATTCCTGTGCCGCCGCTGGTGGACGAATCACCGGTTTATGATCGCCCGCAAGAGCCATATGACTTTGCGCCTGCCATCAATGATGAGGAATACGACCTGCCCGCCGGTCAAACGCTTGCCGATGCGCTAGAAACGCTGATGTCTTGTCCGGACCTTGCCTCGCGGCAATGGATCTGGGAGCAATATGACTCGCTTGTGATGGGCGAAACGGTCTATAGCCCCGGAATCACGGAAACACAAGCCAGCGAAGGAGCCGATGCCGCTATTGTCCGCATACCGGACACAGAAAAAGCGCTGGCAATCACATCGGATTGTTCCCCGCGTTACTGCTATGCCCACCCGTTTGAAGGCGGCAAACAAGCCGTTGCGGAAAGCTATAGAAATATTTCAGCAACGGGAGCCATGCCGCTGGCCGTGACCAACAACCTGAATTTCGGCAACCCTGAACGCCCGAAAATCATGGCACAGTTTGTCGGCTGTATCGAAGGTATCGGCGCAGCCTGCCGCGACCTGCACTATCCGGTCACAGGCGGAAATGTCAGCCTATATAACGAAACAAACGGCGAAGCCATTTTACCGACCCCGACGATCGGCGGCGTTGGCGTTATTCAGGACTGGACAAAAGCAGCCAGTATTCCGTTCAAAGCAGCTGGTGAAGAGATATTCCTGATCGGCGAAACAAAAGGTCATCTGGGACAATCGCTTTATTTGCGTGAAATACACGACATCGAGTCCGGTGAAGCCCCCCATGTCGATCTGGAGGCAGAAAAGACAAACGCCTCTTTCGTCAGACAGTTGATCGAAGACGGTCTTGTCACAGCGTGTCATGATATCAGTGACGGTGGCCTGCTTGCCGCCATTGCAGAAATGGCTTTCGACAATGAAATCGGTGCGGATTTATCGAATCACACAGACAAAAATGCCGCTTTCTGGTTTGGTGAAGATCAAGCCCGTTATGTCCTGACAACAACAGATGCAAAAGCGCTAAAAGATAAGGCTACGCTCGAAAAAATTTCCCTAACCTACTTAGGGAAAACAATAAATTCGGATATCAAAATCGGAGACGATCTTTCTATTTCGATAAAAAAGCTTGCAAAAAAGAACAAAAACTGGTTACCTTGTTACATGGAAACAGGAAAGTAAGTTGCAGATGCCCCTTGATCTTTCTGAATTCAAAGCACTCATTGAAGAGAATATAGAAAGTGCAGAAGTTCAGATTCATGATCCGAGAGGCGACGGGAGGTACTTTGAAGCAACGATTATATCGCCGAGTTTTTCCGGAAAAACAATAATAGAACAACACCGTATCGTGCATAAGATACTGGCCGAAAAACTAGACAGCGATGTAATGAATACCGTTTCCGTTAAAACGGCTATACCCGAGGGTCGATAATAAACGGGAGAGCGTACAAATATGCAAAGTTTGATCTTTGAAAGAATCAAAAGAGAATTATCCAGTAACGACATTGTTCTTTACATGAAGGGGACTGCCGTCTTCCCGCAATGCGGGTTTTCAGCGGCAATCGTCCAAATCCTGACGCAGTTGAATGTGCCGTTTCGTGACATCAATATCCTTGATGACAGCGAACTGCACGAAGCCGTCAAAGAATATGCAGACTGGCCCAGAACGCCACAACTCTACATCAAAGGGGAGTTTATCGGCGGCTGTGACGTGATCCGCGAACTTTACGCCACAGGCGAACTGGAAGGCCTGCTGGCCATGCACAGCTTGCTGACGGACACAGGCACGGTTAGAGCCTAGCACTCTTATCATTGGCATCTCCGTCTTATCCTGACGGGGCGCCCATATCGCTTTTCCTCTTTTAAATTTTCGGAATTTTTGAGTCCCGGTGGATATGACACGACATGATCAACCCAAAGGACCCCAGCGCCGCAAGCATTGATGTGCCCCCATAGGATACAAGCGGCAACGGCACCCCGACCACAGGGATTAACCCCATCACCATCGCCACATTAATCAACATATAAAGTGCAAAGTTGATCATCAGTCCGATACTGAGCAAACGTGCAAAGCGTGTTCGGCAACGGAATGCAATCCAGACACAATAAATAAAAATCAACGAGAACAATAAAAGCAGCGCCATACCGCCGACAAAGCCCCACTCCTCTGCCCAGAGCGTAAAAATAAAGTCCGTCTGTTTTTCCGGCAGGAAATTCAAATGGCTTTGCGTGCCGTTCAAAAAGCCTTTGCCACTGAAACCGCCAGACCCCAGCGCAATCTTTGACTGCGTAATATGGTATCCAGCTCCCAGCGGATCGCTTTCGGGGTTCAAGAACGTCAGAACGCGCTGCTTTTGATAATCATGCATAAAATGCCAGAATGGGAAGGCCGCAATGATCGCGCTGATAATGCCTGTTACAAATATCCAGCCTGGTACACCAGCCATAAAGCATAACGCCGCGCCGCCCATCACAATCATCAGCGATGTTCCCAAATCCGGCTGCAACATCACAAGCCCCACTGGCAGAGATATAATCAATGCCGCCGGTATCAACAGCCGCAACCGGCGTAAATCACCAGCATCATGCAAATGAAAATACCGCGCCAGCGCGATAATCACCGCAATTTTCATTAATTCGGATGGCTGCAACCGGATAAACCCCAGATTGATCCAGCGCTGCGCGCCCATACCGACATGCCCCATCACCTCCACAGCAATCAGCATCACAAAACCGCCAATATAAATAAGATAGGCAAGCCTGTGCCAATAACGGATATCAATCATGGCCACGATAATCATTCCGACAAACCCGACACAAAAGCGCGAGAATTGCGGCAGAGCCCATTTCGAAAAATCACCATTGCCCGCAGAATAAAGCGAAAGAAACCCGACACCGGCCAGCAGAACCACCATAAAGATGAGCCCCCAGTTCAGATCGAGCAGCTTTTGTTTGAAAGACAGTTCTGCGTTCATTGATAATAAAGACATTAATCTACGCCCCCTTCTTCGCTCTCCGGCTTGGCTGGCGTTACAGGTTTGGGCTTTGCAACCGGTACAATCGCAGCATCCGGGTCTTGCGCAATTTGTACAGATGCGGAGTCCAGCTTTTGAACATGATGTAATAAATCACGCCCAATCGGCGCGGCAGTTGCCGAGCCACTGCCGCCATGCTCCACCACGACCGCACAAGCATAACGCGGCTTAGAGATCGGCGCATATCCGACAAACAGCGCATGGTGGCGGTATTTCCACGGTAAGTCTTTGTTCTGCACCCCTTCAAGACGATCTTCCATCGTAATACGCCGCACCTGCGCCGTACCGGTTTTACCGCCCATATAATAACGGCGTTCGCTGATTTGTGATGACCGCGCCGTACCATGCCGTCCGGTTGTTACATTGCGCATTCCGCGCTCGATCAAATCCAGATGTTTTTTCTGTACCGGAATTTTGGGCCAGACCGTATCACGCGTGAACACATCATCCTGACGCGCCACCAGCCACGGCAGAACCTGAAACCCGCCATTTACAAGTCGCGCCGTCATGCAGGCCAGTTGCAATGGCGTCGTCTGAATATCACCCTGACCGATACTGGCGATCACAGTTTCGCCCGCACGCCAATATTCACCGTGATGACCCATTTTCCATGCCTTGTTCGGCATCAGTCCCGGCCGTTCTTCGGACAATTCAATGCCAAGCTTATGGCCGATCCCTAACATATTGGCATATTCGGCAATCTTATCGATCCCGACCTCGGTTGCCATTTTGTAAAAATATGTATCGCAGGATTCCGACAGAGCCTTGATCAAATCGACGCGGCCATGCCCGCCCCGTTTCCAGCAGTGAAAGCGACTGCCGCCATAATCATAATGCCCCGGGCAATGCACAGACGTATTTTGGGTAATAACGCCCGTTTCAAGTCCGGCAAGCGCCGTCACCATTTTAAAGGTCGAGCCTGGCGGATACTGCCCGGCAACAGCTTTGTTATTTAGCGGAAATCCGGGGTCGGATAACAATTCTTCCCATTTTTCCGCGCTTATACCACGCGTCAACAGGTTCGGATCAAAACTTGGTGATGAAGACAAGCCATACACAGCGCCCGAATGCACATCCATCACAACGGCCGATGCACTTTTTTCATCAGACAATCGTTCCTGCATATAATTTTGCAAAGCATGATCAATCGTTAACTGGATTGTTGCACCGACCCGTCCGGCATTCCGTTTCAGCTCGCGGACTTCGCGCCCCCGCACATTGACTTCGATCTCACTGGTGCCTGCCGTGCCGCGCAACTGTTTATCAAACGCGCGCTCTATACCCGTCTTTCCGATCTTGAAGTTCGGTAACGATAAGACAGGATCACCCCCGATTTCCGACTTACTGACCGCGCCGACATAGCCGATAATATGCGCCGTTGCCTCCCGCATGGGGTAACTCCGTACTTCGCCGACATCGATAAAAACACCGGGTAAACCGGTCAGATTCACTTCGATCCGCGATACCTGTTCCCAGTTCAGATTATCTTTTAATTCCAGCGGCACAAACGACGCCGATTTCTTTGAGCGCTCCAGAATACGATCAATTTCTTTTTCATTTAAATCAATCAAGCCTTGCAGCCGGATCAATGATTTGTGCAGATCATCCGTTTGCTCGGGGATCACAAGCGCGCGAAAATTCTGTTCGTTATAGGCCATCAATTCACCGCGCCGGTCTTTGATTACGCCGCGTGAAGGCATCAGCATTTTTACATTGATGCGGTTTTTATCCGACAGCGTTTTATAACGGCGGCCTTCCACCAGCTGCAACCACGCAAGGCGCCCACCCAGCACGGCCACAAGTCCGCCCTGCAAACCGCCCAGAATAAAAGCGCGGCGCGTAAAGAGCCGCTCTTCGTTAATATCTTTATTTTTCGAACGCCGTGCCATACTGAAACTCAACTATATCCTGCGGATGCAACGGGCAACAATTTATGAATGTAAACAAGCGCCATGTTAAATAGCGGGAAGATCAGAAAACTAATCACCGCATTGATGATATTATCAGACACCGAAACCATATCGGCGCGAAACGCTTCCAAAACGACCCAGCGCAAGATTTCGACAATAAGGATCGTCACGCCCCATGCAAGCCATTTCGCAAGATAAGTCTGCCCCATCAAAAAGCGGCGCTGCCGTTTCACCATCCACTGCAAAATTGTAAACAAAAAAGCATGCAGCCCCATTGGATAATGACCGATGATATCCGCCAGAATACCGACGACAAAACAAAAAGCCGGCGGCACAAGCGATGGATGATAAACCGCCCAATAAAAAATCCCGATCGCAAAAAAAGCAGGCGCGATATTCAGATAAAACGGCAACGGGAACACAACGAAATTCAAGACAAACAAAACAGCAAAAAACAAATAAAGCACGGAAAACCGCGCACCGGCCAACAAGGTTTTATAATCGAAAAATTCAAAAGCCATATTCTTGTTGTTTCACAATGCAGCTACGGCGCTGTCGTTGACATGTCCTGATTGGTATTCAGTGGATGCGACTGCGATACAATACGCACAAACTGCGCATTATCAATATCCGCATAAGGGCGCAGCGTAACGTCGTCTGCTCTGCCATCCTGTACAACCTGCCCCACAGGCAGCCCATACGGGAACACCCCGCCATGCCCTGATGTCACAACATGTGCGCCATCCTGCAACGCCACATCGGATGTCATGTGCAGAAAATGCGGATGCCCGTTATTATCACCCGCCAAAATCGCCTTGACGGTTTTATCACCGTTTTTAATCAAAACAGGAATGCGCGAATTAATATCCGTCAGCAGCACGATACGCGATGCCGTTTTACCACTTTCAAGGACACGGCCGATCACGCCATCTTCGTTAACGACAGCCTGATTTGCCTGCACGCCGTCTGTCGCACCGACATCGACCAGCAAGCTTTTCATGAAAGCGTTTTTATTATCCATCATAACGCGGGCCGTAACGTACGACAGATCCTTTGACAATTTCACATTCAGCACATCCTGCAACGCCGTGTTTTCGGTCTGCAATGTCATGGCTGCCATATACCAGCCGCGCAGCCGTTCATTTTCGGCCCGCAGCCGCGCATTTTCCTGCTGCATCTGTGTCAGGCCGGACACCATGCTGACAAAAGACGCGGCCCGCGCAATCGGTTCATTCACCGCAGAAATCGCAGGCGCGAAAAAATCAGTCGCCGTCAGACGGAATTTGGAAAAACTGTTCGGATCGAACATAGAAGAAGACAAAACAAACAAAGACAGAAACACAAAAATCAGAGACGACAAAGCCCCGCTTTTCCAGCGGATCGCAAGAGCGCCGACAAAACTATTTGACTTGCGTTTCACAATATCCCCGACTATTTGGTTTTACATGCATCTGCACGACAGTCCGCGCAAACATCCGCACATATCTTCTTTATTAAAAATAATACAGGATTCAAGCACATACAAGCTGCGAATCACCCGCATAGCAAACTATATGTGTATGAATTGCAAGATGAAATACCGGATACCGTGCCGGATATCCATCAATATGTATTCAACAATACATTTTTGAGCGCTTTTGTATCTTCAAGCGCGTGCCCTGTACCAAGTACAACACAAGACAGCGGATCATCCGCAATCGTTACGGCAAGCCCTGTTGCGTGACGCAGGACAAAGTCCAGATTATTCAACAGCGATCCGCCGCCCGTCAGCACAATGCCTTTTTCAACAATATCCGCCGACAATTCAGGCGGCGTATGTTCCAGCGCAACTTTGACGGCTTCGATAATCTGTCCGACAGGCTCGGCCATACTTTCCGCCATCTGGCGTTCGGTGACAATGATCTCTTTGGGAACACCGTTCATCAAATCGCGTCCTTTGATTTTGATCTGCTTGCCCTCACCATCAGCCGGCGGACATGCAGAACCAACTTCTTTTTTTACGCGCTCGGCCGTACTTTCACCGATCAGCAAATTATGCACACGGCGAATATAGGCAATAATAGCTTCATCCATTTTATCGCCGCCAACACGCACAGAACGCGCATACACAATCCCGCCAAGCGAAATCACAGCCACCTCGGTTGTGCCGCCGCCAATATCAACAACCATTGACCCGGTCGGTTCCGTCACGGGCAGCCCCGCACCAATAGCGGCCGCCATTGGCTCTTCGATCAGGCCGACTTGTGAAGCCCCCGCACTTTCCGCTGATTCAATAATCGCGCGCTGTTCAACCGCCGTAGAACCGGACGGAACGCAAATCACCATTTTCGGGCTCACGAAAGACCGGCGATTATGCACCTTGCGAATGAAATGCTTGATCATGGCTTCGGTCACTTCGAAATCGGCAATAACACCATCGCGCAGCGGACGTGTTGCCACAATGTGCCCCGGTGTACGGCCCAGCATTTGCTTTGCTTCGTTACCGACAGCCAGAACCTGTTTCTTGCCCGCATGCATGGAAATGGCGACCACAGAGGGCTCGTTCAGGACAATGCCCTGATCACGCACATAAACCAGTGTATTTGCTGTTCCAAGGTCAATCGCCATATCGGCAGACATGAAACCAAAAAGTTTGGAAAACATTATTTTTCAGCCTTTTTCAATCTAGAATAGCTTTATAACAAACCCGTTTTTGCTACGCACCACATTTCTTGATGATTTTCACAATATAATCAGGACAATCACAATCGACATCCATAACAAATGACGACGCAGGCACACCAACCGCCTATTTACATGCACGAAAAAAGGCCCGAAAAACGGACCTTCACGTTATTATAAGCTTTGCGTCACATCGCATCACATCGCCCCACAGACGACCGTGAAACCAATTATCCCTGACGCGCTTTAAAACGCTTGTTTGTTTTGTTGATCACGTATACGCGACCCTTACGGCGCACGATGCGGCAGTTACGGTCACGGTTTTTCAATGTTTTAAGCGAGTTTACAACTTTCATAGCTCTAGCTTTCCAAATTCAGTATTTCGATTAGAGACGCATGTATATTACACAGCCGCAGGGCTTGTCAAGCTTCGAATTGGTTTTTCATCACACAATCCCTATATAGTCCGTCTGCCGTCACCACATCCTTTTGCGCCGCCCTCCAGACAACGACAGCAGACACATTTCCAACACAAAATGAAAAATGCCGCAATCACGATGTGAACATTCTTCAAAACACTCTTCACAAACGCCACGATATGATGCAATCTCTAGAACATAATTCAAACAATTTGTTACAATATGAGGGATAGAGCCGTGAGCCTGAAGATCGCTGTTATAAAAGAAACCGCTGCCAATGAAAAACGTGTTGCCGTATCACCGGACAGTGCCAAGAAGTACGTTTCTATGGGATGTCACGTCACCGTGCAAGCGGGCGCAGGCCTTGCCGCATCCTTTACCGACGACATGTACAAAGATGTCGGCGCACATATTGCCAAGACAGATGCGGACACACTCAAAGATGCCGACATTTTTCTTTACGTGCAAAAGCCGGACGCGTCCGTTCTTAAATCCCTGAAAAAAGGCGCGCTTGCCATCGGGATGTTCGCACCGTATCAAGATACCGATGCCATCAAGACATGGGCAAAAACAGGTGTAACCGCCCTTGCAATGGAATTGGTGCCGCGTATTTCCCGCGCCCAGGCAATGGACGTTTTGTCGTCACAAGCAAACCTTGCCGGCTACAAAGCCGTGCTGGACGCCACAGAACATTTCAACCGCGCCTTCCCGATGATGATGACTGCCGCCGGTACGATCCCGCCGGCAAAAGCCCTTGTCATGGGCGCAGGTGTTGCAGGCTTGCAGGCCATCGCAACCGCCAAACGTCTTGGCGCTGTTGTCTCGGCCACCGATGTGCGCCCCGCCGCCAAAGAACAAGTCCAGTCATTGGGCGCAAACTTTGTCGCTGTCGAAGATGATGAATTCAAAGAAGCAGAAACAGCAGGCGGATACGCCAAGCAAATGTCCGCTACTTATATGAAAAAGCAGCAGGATTTGATCGAAGAAACAATTACAAAGCAAGACATTGTCATTACCACGGCTTTGATCCCCGGTCGCCCCGCACCGGAACTGATCACAGAGAAAATGGTCAAAAGCATGAAAGAAGGCGCCGTTATTGTTGACCTCGCCGTAGAGCAAGGCGGGAACTGCGCCCTGTCAGAAGCCGGAAAAATCGTCAAAAAACACGGCGTCACCATTGTTGGCAATCTGAATATCCCGAGCCGCATCGCCGCGTCTGCCGCCACACTCTATGCAAAGAACCTGCAAAACCTGCTTGGTCTGCTGATCGATTCGGAAAACGGAACGCTGGCCATTGACTGGGATGATGAAATCGTCAAAGGCATCACGCTGACACGCGATGGCAACATCGTACATGAACAATTCGCAAAAGCGGACGAAAAAACGGCGACAAATACTACCGCAAAATCAGCGCCGAAAAAGAAAGCCGCCGCAACAAAAACAAGCACGGCCAAGACAAAAACAACGCCGAAGAAATCAACCACAAAGAGTGCGACGAAAAAGAGCACAGCGAAAAAATCGGCGACAACGAAAAAGAAAAGTACAACAAAGAAAACAGCCGCAAAGAAAACAACAGCGGCAAAGAAGAAATAAAACACGGCGATAAAACACGGCGTATGTATCAGTAAGTAAAGGAACGAACAGATGTCAGATACACAACAAAATCTTCCCGAAAACGCAGCACAGCTTGCCAATGCCGCGAAAGACCTGTCCGAAATGGCAGCGACCCTCGCCGTACAGGCCAGCGACCTGATCCAAAAAGCCGGAACGCATGGCGACGGCTTTATTGTCACAGGCCTGACTGTCTTCGTGCTAGCCTGTTTTGTCGGCTATTACGTTGTATGGCGCGTTACACCGGCGTTGCACTCTCCGTTGATGGGCGTTACCAACGCCATTTCATCCGTTATTATCGTTGGCGCGCTCATTTCTGTCGGCGCCTCTGAAATCGGATTTTCAAAATTGATGGGCTTTATGGCCGTTGTGCTGGCCTCGGTGAATATTTTCGGCGGTTTTATCGTGACGCGCCGCATGCTTCACATGTTTAAAAAGAAATAAGCCAGCACCACACACAAAAACCGACATTATATAAAGAGATAAATTCTAAAGTAGGAACTTAAATCATGGAAACACTTGCACCACTTGCTTATCTGATCGCTTCGATTTGCTTTATCATGGCACTTCGCGGCCTGTCAGGACCGGAAACGGCACGTCAGGGCCTTGTCTATGGCATGAGCGGTATGGCCATCGCTATTGTCACAACATTGCTATTACCGATCGTGTCCTCTTACGGGTTGATCATTGTCGGGATTGCCATCGGCGGTTCAATCGGCGCTGTCATTGCAAAGAAAATCGAGATGACCGCCTTGCCGCAACTTGTGGCCGCGTTCCACTCACTGGTCGGTCTTGCTGCTGTCTTTGTGGCCGCTGCAGCCTTCCATGATCCTGTTTCATTCGGTATCGGCACGGCCGGCGACATTAAAATTGCAAGCCTGATCGAAATGTCCATCGGAACAGCCATTGGCGCGGTGACATTCACAGGTTCCGTGATTGCATGGGGTAAATTACAAGGCGTCATCCCCGGCAAACCGATTATCTTTAACGGCCAGCACGCCCTGAATGCCTTACTTGGTATCTTGCTGCTGGTCTTGATTATCATGATGTGCGTGACACAAAGCGCCTTTTACTTCTGGGCGATTGTCCTTCTGGCCCTTGTCATCGGCATCATGATCATCGTACCGATCGGCGGCGCAGACATGCCCGTGATTGTATCCATGCTGAACAGTTATTCCGGCTGGGCGGCCGCAGGTATCGGCTTCACGCTACATAATAACCTGCTGATTATCACAGGCGCACTGGTCGGCGCATCAGGTGCGATCCTGTCCTATATCATGTGTAAAGGGATGAATCGCTCTTTCTTCAGCGTAATTCTCGGCGGATTTGGTGGCGAACAGGCCTCCGGCGGCGCGCAAGACATGGGTGACCGCAATGCCAATATCGGCTCAGCCGAAGATGCAGCCTATATCATCAAAAACGCATCCAGCGTTGTGATTGTACCGGGCTACGGTATGGCTGTTGCGCAGGCACAACACGCCTTGCGTGAAATGGCCGATCTTCTGAAAGCCGAGGGCGTGAATGTCCGTTATGCCATCCACCCCGTTGCCGGACGTATGCCAGGCCATATGAACGTCCTTCTGGCCGAAGCCAACGTTCCTTATGACGAAGTACTGGAACTGGAAGACATTAACCGTGACTTCTCGCAAACCGATGTTGTCTATGTGATTGGCGCAAATGACATCACCAACCCTGCGGCCAAAAATGACAGCACGTCACCGATTTACGGCATGCCGGTTCTGGACGTTGAAAAAGCCAAGACTGTTCTGTTCGTCAAACGCTCGCTGGGATCAGGTTATGCAGGCATTGATAACCCGCTCTTCTATGCGGACAACACAATGATGCTGCTCGGCGATGCCAAGAAAATGACGGAAGATATTCTCAAATCACTTGAATAGAACGCGTCAGCAGAACGAAAATACCTATTACACAAAAAGCCGCCCTGACCACAGCGCGGCTTTTTTATATCGTGCCTATCCACACACACGAAAATTGTTGCATCGCAAAACGTATGAAAATAGACAAACACTCCCGCTATTTTTATACTGTTTTCATGGCAGACACATTCAAAGATATATTTGAACGCGAGCGGCGTTTTCACGAACCGGATGATCTGGAATGGCTCACATTCGAGAACAGAGACGGCCGCCCGATACGCGGCGCGATCCTGATGCCGCCGTCAAAAAAACCGTCTGCCGTGGTTGTGTGCTTACAAGGCCTAAGCGAATTTATTGAAAAATACTATGAAACGGCCCGCACGCTGTCTGATATGAATTGCGCCTTTGCCATGATTGACTGGCAAGGTCACGGCAAATCACACAGACATCTGCCTAATCCGCACAAGAAACATTCCGAAGGCTTCACCGAAGATGCCGATGATCTGCATGAATTCATCACAAACCATGTCGCATCAAAACCTGAATTTGCCGACATACCGCTTGTCATGATGGCCCATTCAATGGGCGGCAATATCGGTTTACGTTACATGATCGATCATCCGCAAACATTCAAAGCCGCCGCTTTTAGTGCCCCCCTAACGGCGACCTACATTCTGAAAGCCATGCCCAAAGTCGTGCGGCATTTCTTATCCACCCATCTAAAACGTTTTTTCAATGAAAATTATGTTCCGACAGGTGGCGGGAACTGGACGGCGTCCAAACGTGAGGGGATCGCGCGAGCCACATTTTCAACAGACCCCGTCCGTAATGGCGTCCATAATTACTGGTGCAAAAAAGATCCCGACTTACAGGTTGGGAACATCACAAACGGGTGGATATACCATGCCTTGCGCTCTTGCGATTTTCTGGAAAGCAACCCTGGAAAAATTGCAAATCTGGGCATTCCGTTTCTTGTGGCCTGCGCCGGTAAAGACGTGATCGTCGATAATCAGGTCACCAAAAAAATCTTCGAACAAGTTCCCACCGCCAAGATCATAGACTTGCCTGATGCTGCCCACGAGATTCTGATGGAACAAGATCAAACGCGCGATGTGTTCTTTGATGAATTCAGGAATATGCTGAAATCAAACGGGATACAGATGCCCTAAGAAAACATGTTAAAGTGCCGGACCTGAAATATTTCAAGAAAAAGAAAAGGCCGCACATTATGACCGATTTTGATTTTAGCGATAAAAGCCACCTCAGATTAAGTGACCGCATTCTGTTTGCCCTCGAAAAAGCACTGGAACAAGAAGATATTGAGGTCAGCGAACAATTGATCAACGCGCTTGACCTGTCTATGACACGGAATACAGGCGGCGGCGAATTTGTTGAACGCCGTGTTTATCCCAGTGATATCGACAAAGCGATGGAAAAACTGAACACCATTCGCGCGCAAAAGAAAAATATGTGACAAGGCAGCAACTCCGCTCCAAACGCCCTCCTAAAACGACATCCCAAGACCGAAGCCCCAAACGGCATAGCGCGGTTTTATTTCTGGATCAACGCAAGCCAGTCATCTTCACTCAGGACCGTCACGCCGAGCTCTTCCGCTTTTTTCAGCTTGGACCCCGCCTCTGCTCCGGCGACCACATAATCCGTCTTTTTAGAGACCGAGCCGGAGACTTTTGCACCAAGAGACAAGGCCTTCGCCTTTGCTTCCTGCCGTCCCATTTGCGTTAACGTACCCGTAAACACAACCGTTTTGCCAGCAACGGCACTATCGGTTGCATCCGGCATTTCAAACGGCTCTATCGTCAAAAGCGATTTCAGATCAGACAGAATTTCGAGGTTATGCGGTTCTTCGAAAAAGGCAATCAAATCGGCTGCCACGGACGGACCGATATCATCAATCGCCAGTAAATCGCGCAACGCCTCGCTCTCCGGGTCGTGCGCGTCCTGCATGGCTTTTTCGATCGCATCGATCGTACCGTAAACACCGGCCATTTTCCGCGCCGTAGCCTGCCCAACCTGCCGGATGCCGAGCGCATAAAAGAAACGGTCCAGACGGATCGTCCGGCGCGCCCGAATAGACGCAAACAAATTATCGGCCGATTTCTGCCCCCAGCCGTCCCATGTTTCGATCGGGTGTTCCAGCATTTTATTGATCTCTTCCAAACGGAAAATATCTTGCGGCTTGCGCACCAACTCCTCTTCCCAGAATTTTTCAATCACCTTGCTGCCCATGCCTTCAATATCAAACGCATCGCGGCTGACAAAATGCTTTAACCGTTCCAGCGCCTGCGCTTCACACACCAGACCGCCCGTACAGCGCCGCACCGCTTCACCTTCTTCACGCACGGCGGCTGATCCGCACACCGGACATTCATGCGGCATGACGAATGTTTTTTCCTGTCCTGTGCGTTTTTCTTCCACCACGGACACAACTTGCGGAATAACATCACCCGCCCGCTGGATCACAACGTGATCGCCAATTTTGACGCCCTTACGTTCGATTTCATCTTCGTTATGAAGTGTCGCCCGCGAGACAACAACGCCGCCGACAGTGATCGGTTCCAGTTCGGCAACAGGCGTTAACGCCCCCGTCCGGCCGACCTGTACCAAAATATCATTCAGTTTCGTGATGGCTTTTTCCGCTGGAAATTTATGGGCCGTGGCCCAGCGCGGCGCCCGTGACACAAAGCCAAGACGTTCCTGATAATCGAAACGGTTCACTTTATAAACCAAACCGTCAATCTCGTAATCCAGATCAGGACGCTGCATCTGGATATCTTCATACGCCTTCAACAGTCCGTCGCGCTGCCGTTCCAGATAATATGGCGCAGATACCGCAAATCCGAATCCCTCCAGCGCGTGACGCAATTCATCTTGCGTATGCCCGATCGGCGCACTCACCTCGCCCAGTGAATAGGCAAACATCCGTAACGGTCTTTGCGCCGTCACCTGCGGATCAAGTTGCCGTACACTGCCGGCAGCCGCATTACGGGGGTTTGCGAATGTTTTCTTTCCTTCTTCCTCATGGCGTTCATTCAGATGCTTGAAATCACTACGCCGCATATAAATCTCCCCGCGCACTTCCAGCACGGCGATGTCTGCTGCCGCTTTTATCTCATGCGGGATATCGGCAATGGTCCGGACATTGGCGGTAATATCTTCGCCCGTCTGCCCATCGCCGCGCGTTGCAGCCTGCACCAGCTGTCCGTGCTCATAACGCAGTGAACAGGATAAACCGTCAATCTTGGCTTCAGCGGCGATCTCGATCTCTTCCTCCGCCGGAACGTTCAGGAATTTACGGATACGCTCCAGAAAGTCATCCAGATCCTGATCACTGAAAACATTGGACAACGACAACATCGGCACGGCATGCGTGACTTTCGAAAACTGCGCCGCTGGTGCCACGCCCACGGACTGGGTCGGGCTGTCCTGCGTAATCAGATCGGGATATTGCTTTTCAATATCTTCCAGCTCTTTGCGTAATGAATCATAATCGGCATCCGATATTTCCGGCGCGTCTTTCGCATAATAAAGCGCGTCATGCTTTTTAATGGCTTTCACCAATTCCCCGTGACGGCGGCTTGCCATTTTCTGTTGCAGATCATGCTGTTCGAATAAATCTGTCATGCCGTTTTCTCGAGTAACTTATCCGCCGCCGCGCGCGCTTCTTCGGTAATGGTTGAACCGGATATCATGCGCGCAATTTCTTCGCGGCGTTTGCTGTGATCTTCCAAAATCACCACAGACGTTTTGACATCATCATTGCCGGCTTTTTGTACAATATAATGACCATTAGCCAGTGCGGCGACCTGCGGCGCATGCGTCACAACCAGAATCTGGCGCTCTTTGGCCAAACGCTTCAGACGCTCCCCGACCGCGGCGGCCGTTGACCCGCCAATACCGCTATCGACTTCATCAAAAATCAGGGTCGGCGCCATGCCAACATCGGCCATCACCACCTTAAGCGCCAACATAAATCGCGACATTTCACCGCCCGATGCAATTTTCTGCAGACTATCCGGCTCTCGCCCCGGGTTGGTTGACACAAGAAACGCCACCTTATCAAAGCCATGCACGGTCCAGTTTTCTTCAGCTTCATCACCGTCAATATGCGTCACAAATCGTGCCTTATCCAGCTTCAGCGGCGGCAATTCTGCGGTAATAAAGCCATCAAGCTTCTCCGCTGTTTTACGGCGCTGCTGACTGGTTTTAAGGGCAACATCCAAATAGGCAGCCTTTGCTTTATCCAGTGCTTTCACCAGTGCATCAAGGCGTTCATCCTGCTGTTCAATCGCCGATAAACGATCCGCCAATTCATCACGAATACGCGGCAGATCATCAATCTCGCATTGATGTTTGCGCGCCTGCCCACGCAATGCAAAAAGCCGGTCATCAATTTCCTGTAAATTATAGTCGGATTCGTCAAATGCGGCCGATGCGCTCTGGATCGCCTGTACAGCTTCCTGAATTTCAGCGCCTGCACGGTCCAGCGCGCCTGTGACGGCGCTCATTTCTTCACCGGCTTGCGCAGAAATCTGCTCCAACATCCGCCATGCCGCATGCAGGCCGCTTTCAACGCCGCCCTCTTCGGTCAGTGCCTGATGCGCACCATCCAGCGCCCGCACATATTTTTCTTTATTCATTAAACGGTCACGTAATTCACTCAGACTGTCTTCCTCGCCTTCTTTCGGATCGAGCGTGTCAATGTCTTCAAGCGATTGACGCAAATAATCTTCTTCGGCGCGAGCCTGTGCGATGGCCTCCTGCATATCATCAAGTGCCTGCCGGGCATCCTGCATCACACGCCAGGCCTCCGGCAATGCCGCAGGATCAACGCCTGCATAATCATCCAGCATCTTGCGATGTGTTTTTTGATCCAGCAGCCCGTGCGTTTCGAACTGCCCGTGAATTTCCACCAGCATACCACCCGCAGCGCGTAACGTCCCGACACTGACGGGCTGGTCGTTGATAAAAGCGCGACTGCGGCCATCTGCGCCAAGACTGCGTTTCAACAGCAATGTCGTATCACTTTCAACGGCCTGCTCATTTAAATATGAATGGATAGGATGGTCTTGCGCGATAGAAAACTCGGCAATGACAACGGCCTGATCCTCGCCTTTGCGGACAAGTCCCGCTTCAGCGCGGTATCCGAGGGCCAGACCAAGCGAGTCGAGCAAAATAGATTTCCCCGCCCCCGTTTCACCGGTCAGCGCACAAAAACCATTTTCAAACGCGATCACAAGATGGTCAATCAGTACGATATTTTTGATTGTCAGGGACAGCAACATGGCGTGCAGTTCCCCCTTTAATTCGGTTTGAACAATGAATCAACCGTGCGATCAACCCAGTCGCGCTCTGCGATGATCCGCGCACGCTGTTCATCATCCAGCAAGTTATAGGTCCGTTCGTACCAAGCATTCCCCGGATAGTTATATCCCAGCACAGCCGCCACTTGCAGTGCCTCTTCCTTTAACCCCAATGTCAGATAGGATTCAACCAATCTATGGAGCGCTTCGGGCACATGTGTTGTTGTCTGGTAATTCTGAATCACAGCGCGGAAACGATTAATCGCCGCGTTCACATGATTGCGCGTCAGATAATAACGTCCGATTTCCATTTCCTTGCCCGCAAGGTGATCATTGGTCAAATCACGCTTGAATCGTGCATCACGCGCATAACCACTTTCCGGGAAACGACGGATTAACAAGTCCAGATTTTCCATCGCACGTTCGGTCATTTCCTGATCCCGCGCAACATCGCTAATCTGGTCGTAATATGTCAGCGCTTTGATATAAAGGGCATAATCAATATCCTGATGCCCCGGATGCAGTTCCATGAACCGGTCCACAGCCAAGATGGCATCGTCATACAGTCCGGCTTCGTAATAGGCATACGCGGCCATTAGCTCTGCGCGGGTTGCCCATTGTGAATACGGATATTGACGCTCGACCTCTTCGAAAATACCGGCCGATTTCTGATATTCTTTCTGATCAAGCAAAGCCGCCGCTTCGTTATAAATCGATTCGACCGGACGGCCATCATACGGATTGACTTCTTCTTTATCCGTACCGGCACACGAACCAAGCGTCAAAAGCGCACACAGCCCGAAAACAGTCATATATTTGAAGCGGTTATGTATCATTTATATATCCAAAATACGTGTTAACCCCGCCATTCTAGAGGGTTCACCCCCGAAAAGAAAGAGGTGTTTGTCAGGCAATCCCCAACTCTTCCATCCGGGCTTTTTATCCGGTGGATCAGCAAGAAAGAAAAAATGGATTAATAGAAGTTTGTCAGTGTCTTATGCGTCGGCTTTGTCTGATATACATCTTCTTCCACTGATTTGTGCCACAGAATATGATCAATATCGATCGCGCGGCGCTTTCCTAATGCGGCAAGCAGCTCAACCGCCTGTCCTGCCATTGCACGGATTTCAATTTCTTCATCCGATCCGGACGGCAACAATGTATGACTGTCGATCTTTTGCTGAAGCGCCGGTGTGTACTGTAAAATACCATCCATATGCAAGACATGCGGCACGGCATTATCGGCTGAAACCGTCAATTTATCCAGATCATCAAACAATGTCTTACCAATATGGTTGTAGGCCAGTTCCAGATCAATTGCGACACGCTGCGCCCGCTTCAAAAACGGAATCTCGCGCCCTTGATAATCATGCACATCCTGAAAATGGCGCAATGCAGACAGAACAGAAATAAGCTGTTCGCAACTGCCGCCAGCCGCGTGGACCAAATTCAAAATCCGCCCGTCATAGCGGTCTTGTACGAATTGCCCCAACTCGGAAATCGACTGCGTACATAATGTTGCAAATTCGGCCATTTTGTCGCGTGATAAATCCAGCTTCAATATTTTGGCCACATCTTCAACCTGCATCGCAGCCAGATCATCTGCCGAGAGCGCGCCATGTGCGTTGTACTGATCTTTCAGCAATGTTGAAACCGTGTAATAAATATCACCTTGTGACAGCGCCCAGCCTTCATCCGCCAGTAAATCTTTATAACCGGACCCGAAATTAATCGCATCCAGTACAAGAATATATGAGGCAATCTCTTCTTCCGTGCCGGTAAAATGATACTCAAGACTCAGCAAGTCTTCATCCGTCACATCATGCAAACGAATGACATACTGATCCAGCGCATCATAATCAATACGGACATGCTTGGCATTTTTCGCGACAAAGGCAAATCCTTCGCGCAAATCGGCCATCAAATGATTATTCTGTTGTAAATCAGGCTGCATCTTTTTTATTCCTTGTTTTCATGATGTCTCACACCGCTTTTTCTTTCCTCTCGGACATATAATTATGACCAACAGAAAAAACGAAACGTTTTTCTAGCAAAACGTGCCGTAAAAAGAAAGAAATAGTTCTTTTATAGGACAATCTAACTTGCCTGCACCTGATCCGCCGGGGCATCAACAAATTCCCAGGCACTGTCATCAGCAAACAAAGCGTGCAACAGTTTGTTATTCAGGTCATGGCTTGATTTTTCGCCTTCATAGGCGGCCAAAAGCGGACCACCGGCCAGATATAAATCGCCAATCGCGTCCAGCAATTTATGACGAATAAATTCATCGCTGTAACGTAGTCCCTGTGCATTCAGGACTTTTTCACTATCAAGCACAATGGCATTATCCAGAGAACCGCCAAGCGCCAACCCCATTTTGCGCAGCGCTTCAACCTCATGCGCGAAACCGAATGTACGGGCATCGGCCAGATCGTGACGGAAATTCCCGTTCAGCAACTTGATTTCATATTTTTGGTTGCCGATCAACGGATGATCAAAATCGATAAAGCCCGAGAAAGTTGCAATATCAGCAGGCTTCAAGGCCACTTTCTTACCCTCAACGGTGACTTCAACTTCTTTTAAAACGCGGATCGCACGGCGCGGCGCATCCTGACGGACAAAACCTGTTTCATCGAATTTTTCAACAAAGGCCACAGAACTGCCATCCATCACAGGCACTTCCGGTCCGTTAATTTCGATCAAGGCATTATCAATCGCGCAGCCACGCAGCGCGGCCATCAAATGTTCGATTGTGCCGAGTGTTACACCATCTTCGTTACCAATCACCGTACAAAGCTTTGTATCAACCACCGCATCCCAGCGGGCCGCTATGGCCTGCGCCCGGCTGTCTGTCACATCTGTGCGGACAAACACAATGCCGTGCCCTGCCTCAGCCGGATGCACCGTCATTGTCACATCGCATCCTGAATGAAGACCAACACCGTCGAATGTTACAGATGTTTTTAGCGTATGTTGCATTTAAAATAACCGTTATAAGTATGTGTTTCAATTTATCGAACGTCGTCATAGCCATATGTGCAAAAATGCGCAAAAGAGAATGCTGAAAAGACGTTTTACTCTGATTTCAATATAGAAAATACGTGCGCGCTATACAAATCACGCTTTATTGCGCTTTGTTACACTTGCCGCGCCCCGCAACACAAGGCAGCACCACACAACACAGGAAACAAAAAAAGAGGGGGCGAAAGCCCCCTGCAAGTTTAGCAATTTGAGTAAATATCCATTTAAAATGAATTCTGTGAATGCCGCCTGATTTTGGCCTCTTAGGTTGACCTCTTAGTTCGCTTGGCGACGCAAGAATGCAGGAATATCAAGTTCGTCTTCGCTACCTTCTTTCTTCGCCTTTTCTTTCGGCATATCAATATTCAGGCTGCCCTGCGGCTGTTCCTTCGCTGCAGCGGCCGTTTTCGGCGCACGCAGTCCCAAAGAACCAAATCCTCCGGCACCACCGGCACTGCCTGTGCGGCCTTCGCCTGATGCTTCTTCGTCTTTGCGATCATCATGCCCCTGACGTAGCGGGCTTGTGAAACGCTCGAACAATGACGCCGGCTTTTTCTTTGGTGTTGGCACATGACCAGCACCACCCGGTACAGGCGGCTTCAAATTCAGTGTCGATCCTGCAGAAGCAGGTGAAACAGATGAATCTTGCGTCCGTGATGCAGACAGCTCTGTGTCCTGTGTTTCCGGAGCGGCAGGTTGTTCTTCCATAACCGTTTCTTCAACAGCAGGCGTTTGCGTCATATCCGCAGATGGTCCGTCAAAGGGCTTTGGTGCCTCGACAGGCTTTGGCGGAATAAACGCATCGTTATAAATTGTGCCACGCTTGGCTTCGCTCGCATTCGCATCTGTTTCCGCAGAAGGTTGCGGCATCTCGGGCCCGCGAGAAAAGCTGCTCAGTTCAGCCTGTTCCGGTGCAGGTGCCGGCGCTGCCGGTTTTGCAATTTCAGGGCTGTAGGTCGCCGCAGACAAAGATGGCTGTTGCGCCGAGACAATTTGATCCTGCGCAGTCTCTGCTTCTTCAGCCACGCTCATGCTTGTCGCATTAGGCTGTGCGCGTTCAAGCTTTTTTTCAGATGTGCCCTGCTGGGATACGGCATTTGTAAAAACAGCACCGCCACCTGTTGAACCAACGCGACGTTCTTCGGCATCAATCCCTGTTGCAACAACAGAAACGCGCATAACACCGTCGAGTTTTTCGTCAAATGTAGAACCGAAGATAATATTCGCATTCGGGTCAACTTCGTCACGAATACGGTTACAGGCTTCGTCAACTTCGAACAATGTCATGTCTGTACCGCCCGTCACGTTAATAATAACGCCGCGCGCACCTTTCATTGTAACATCATCAAGAAGCGGGTTGTTAATCGCAGCCTCAGCGGCCTCGACAGAACGACGTTCGCCCTCGGCCTCACCCGTTCCCATCATGGCTTTACCCATTTCAATCATGGAAGAACGAATATCGGCAAAATCAAGGTTAATCAGACCAGGCATTACCATCAGGTCCGTCACGCCACGCACACCGGACTGCAGAACAGAATCGGCCATGCGGAACGCTTCGGCAAATGTTGTTTTTTCGTTTGCAACGCGGAACAGGTTCTGGTTCGGGATGACGATCAACGTATCCACGTAATCCTGCATTTCTTCAATGCCCTGCTCGGCCATACGCATCCGTGTTGTGCCTTCGAAATGGAACGGCTTTGTCACAACACCGACCGTCAAAATTCCTTTTTCACGGCAGGCTTTGGCAATCACAGGCGCTGCGCCCGTTCCTGTACCACCGCCCATACCGGCTGTGATAAAGGCCATATTCGAGCCTTCCAGATATGTCAGGACATCATTCAGGCTTTCTTCCGCTGCAGCGCGCCCGACTTCCGGTTTTGCACCGGCACCAAGACCGCCGGTGACATCTGTCCCGAGTTGAATTTTTGTTTCGCAATAAGAACCTTCCAGCGCTTGCGCATCTGTATTACAGACAAGAAATTCGACACCTTGCAGGTCGCTGCTGATCATATTATTGACCGCATTCCCCCCTGCGCCGCCGACACCAATTACGGTAATTTTCGGCGAAAGCTTTTGAACTTCGGTTGGTTGCATTCTGACATTTATCATTGAGTGATCCTCCATAGGCAAGATACTTTCGATTCTAAGTGAGAGACGCTTGAAATAAAAGAGCGGAAAAATGAATTCTTACGCAATCGGACTCCAAAACCCCACATAAACTCCTGTTCTTAGACATTGATACGACTTGAGAAACTCAAGCTAACTGATTCTTTTGATTCGGACTTTCGAAGTGTTACAAAACTCGAAAGATTCGTGAAGGGGTGTTTTTACAAATACTGTGGATAACTGCATTACATCCACAGAAAAACCTCAAAAACACAGGGAATACGCGAAAAAAGAGTTGTGACTCTCTCTGTGGAAAAAGGTGTGATTTACCGTGCATAACGTAAAATCACCTCACCAATTCTCACGCAACCACAATTTGACACGGTCAAACAGATTCTCCGGCTGCATCTGCGCGATGATATCGGCCGGAATTTCATGGGACCGCGTCGCCACACAATTCAGTAACCCGACCGTTGTCGCAAAGGCCGGACTTGAAACAGAATCAGGTAAACCCGCAACACGGATCGGTCCACCAAGACGCACCTGCTTATCCAGAACAAGCTGCGCAAGATCACGCATGCCGGGCAATTGGCTTGCTCCGCCCGTTAACACAACGCGGCGACCAACCAGATCACCAAATCCGCTTTCCTTTAACTTTGCGCGCACAAGCTCCAGAATTTCTTCGATGCGCGGCTGTATAATCCCGATCAACAACGAACGCGGCACGTGATTGATTTCCTTGCGGCTGGAATCACCCAGCTGCGGCACATCAATCATTTCATTTTGATCGACACTTGTGCCGATGGCACTGCCATACAGCGTTTTTAACCGTTCGGCATCAGCCAGCGATGTTGTCAGGCCACGCGCAATATCACTTGTGACGTGCTTGCCGCCAAGCGGTACCGCATCGGCATAAATCAGCGAGCCGCTCTGGAACAGCGCAAAAGATGTCACGCCGCCCCCCATATCAATCACCGTACAGCCGAGATCCATTTCGTCTTCGACCAGACTGGACAGCCCCGCCGCATATGAAGACAAGCACAGCGCATCAATATCCAGATGACTGTGCTGGACCGCTGTTGCAATATTACGCAGCGACGTTGACTCACCCGTTACCAGATGAATATTCACATCCAGCGTTTCGCCATACATACCGCGCGGTTCACGAATACCGTCATTCCCGTCAATCATATAACCAACCGGAATTGTATGAATAAGCTCGATATCATCGGTCAGGATTTGCTCCTGCGCTTTCACCATCGCACGGCGCACATCGTTTTCAATAATTTCCTGTCCGGCAATTTCAACCCCGACCTGAAAATTATGCGACGTTGCCAATGTGCCCGCCACATTCATCACAACTTCGCGCAGCGGATACCCCTTCATCGCGTTCGCGGCCATATGTTCGGCCGTATGGACAACCTGCCGGATCACCTGCTCGATTTCCGCCTGATCCGTCACGACACCGGATTTCACCCCGTGCGATGCCTGATGACCTGCGCCCAAAATCTCGTAATTGCCGTTATCATCCACGATGCGTGCAATCAGGCACGCGATTTTGCTGGACCCGATATCCAGCGCGGCAAAAACAGATCCTTTCGGCTTAAAGCTTGGTTTAAACTTCTTGCTCATATTGCGTTTCCTTTATGGCGTAATAGCTCAGACTTATATGATTCGACGTTTCCCGGCCGTGTTCTGACCGTTATTTTTTCCTGATCCCGAATATCGATTGCCAGCAAATCCCGATTCATGATTTGATCGCTTTCCTGCAATTCCACCAGCCTGCGCAGTGCCAGCGGAATATTCTCTTCAGGCAATTTCACAACAATACCATTTGATAAAACCATATCCCAGCGCCGTTCCTGAATACGTTTCAATGTATCAACATGCGGTTTTATAACCGGCTCTGATTCCAGCAGGCGGATCAATGATGCCGCATGCTCTTCGGCGCCATCCCCGACAATCAGGATCATATCCTTGAACTTCCCCGATGGTGTCGATGTCAGAACGACAGATTCCGCATCAATCAATTTCACCTTGCCGTCTTTCTGCCACAGCGCCATTGGCGTGCGTTCGGTCAAATCAATATAAACCCGTCGCGGCAAACGGCGTTCGACACGCGCTTCTTTGATCCATGATATTTTTTCAAGCGCTTGTTTTGCCGACACCGGATCAAACGCGAAAATCGGATCACCATGATCCACATTCAGCAGCGCCATAATCAAATCGGCATCTGCATTTTCGCGCCCTTCCACCAACAGATCGTCAACATAAAACCCCATATCGACCGTATAATCGAGAACGGCCGCGCGTGTATCCTGATAGGTTTGCGCAAAAAAGCCGCTCAGCCAGCCCCAAACGCAAAGCCACGCAACAAAGATCACAACCGCAAACAGCATTGCCAGCGCTTTTAACCGTATTAAAAGACGTGCGAATATTAAGCGAAGCGTTTCTCTGGCTGAGGCGTTGAACCATCCGCTTTTATTTTTTGCTGTGCCTTTTCGTTTTCTTTTTGGCATGTTGCTGTCTCGACAAGATGGGCGCAAAGCTCGGAAAAGCTCGTCCCGTTATAGATAACCTGTGACGGTCCGATTGATTCCGCCGTCAGACCAGGCTGTGTGTTGATTTCCAGAAAGCATAACGCCTCCTGCTCCGTGACCGTGTCGTCATAACGAAAGTCACAACGGGCCAAGCCACGGCATTCCACTATATTATACACGCGCTCGGCAAAATCCATACAGGATTCATAAATCTCTGCAGGAATTTTTGCCGGCAGGACATATTCGGTACGCGTATCGCGGTATTTTGCATCATAATCAAAGAACGACGCATGTGATACAATTTCGGTAACCGCCTGCGCTTTGCCATCCAGAACAGCAACAGTCAATTCACGTCCCGGAATATAACGTTCCACCATCAGTGGCTCATCTTCATTTTTAAAACTAAGATCCACCGCAGGCAAATTGTCACCGTCCTGTACGATACGAATACCCACGCTTGACCCTTCGTTGATCGGCTTGACAACATAAGGGCGCGGCATCATATCACGCGCCGTAATGTCGCGCACAGTGGCAATCACTTCTTCGGCCACAGGGACACCGACCGATGCGGCCAGATTTTTTGATACGGATTTATTCATTCCCACTGCAGAGGCCATCACACCGGAATGCGTGTACGGAATTTCCATGATTTCAAGCAGCCCCTGAATTTCGCCATCTTCGCCCCCGCGGCCGTGCAAATTATTGAACACAGCATCAGGTTTAGGCGTCAGCGCCGCAACCAATGTATGAATATCTTTTGTCACATCAATACAGGTCACATCGTATCCTGCCTCAATCAACGCAGATTCAACCGCTTTGCCCTTTGTTAAAGAGACTTCGCGTTCCGCAGACCAGCCCCCAACCAATAATGCGACATTCTTTTTGTTCATGACACGACCTCCCCGATGCGTCTGATTTCCCATCTCAGCATGATTCCATGCGTCTCGTAAACACGGCGGCGCACCTCCTCACCAAGATTTTCAAGATCCGCGGCCGTTGCATCGCCGGTATTGATCATGAAATTACAATGTTTTTCAGACATAATCGCCCCGCCGACACGCAGCCCGCGCCCCTGTACGGAATCGATCAACTGCCACACTTTTGTGCCTTCGGGCAGTCCGGCTTTTTCAATATCTTCGGCGGACGGGTTTGCAAATGTTGATCCGCCCGTTTTCTCGCGGATCGGCTGTGAATTCTCACGGCGCGTACGAATATCATTCATATGCCCGAGAATATCTTCTTTTTGTCCTGGCACACCTTTGAATAAAGCGCCCGTAAAAATAACATCTTGCGGCGTTTCCGTATGACGATACGCCATTCCCATATCATCCGGCGTCATTTCAAAATCGCTACCATCACGCCGTAAACCGTATGATTTGACCAGCACATCTTTTGTTTCCGTGCCGTAACATCCCGCATTCATGCGCAGCGCGCCGCCAATCGTACCGGGAATACCGCTATAAAATGCAAGCCCGTCAATATCGGCTTGTGCCGCTGCCTTTGCGACATTGGCATCCAGCGCCAGTGATCCGGCATAAATGGTGTGGTCATCCTGCGCCTCAATTCCCGCGAAATCACGCCCGAGACGGATCACAACACCGCGCACACCGCCATCACGCACAATCGTATTGGACAAAACGCCATATGTTGATACAGGCACATCCGCGGGCAACAGGCCCAGAAATTCTTTTAAATCATCAATATCGGCGGGTTTGAACATATAATCCGCCGTACCGCCCGCACGGAACCATCCCGCCATACCCAATGGTGCATTTTCCGTGATACGGCCACGCACAGATGGCATATCAGGCAAAGAGACACGGGGGGATAATGTGAGTTGATCTTGGTTCAGGGCAGTCATGATGTATCAGGCTCTTTTCTTCTCGGCATCATAGATTTCGGTCAATGCCTGTGGCAACGCATTGGCGTGTGTTGTAATATCGCCCGCACCGAGACACACGACGATATCGTTTGGTTTCCCGATTTCAGCAATGAATTGTGGCAATTTTTTGATGTCATCAAGGCAATTTACATCACGATGTCCGTGTTTACGAATGCCATCGGCCAGCGCATCTTTATCCGCGCCGGCGATCGGCTCTTCTCCGGCTCTGTACACATCGGTAATCAGCACGCTGTCGGCCTGCGTAAAGCAGGTGCAAAAATCGTCGAACAAATCATGCAAACGGCTGAAACGGTGCGGCTGCATCACGGCGATCAAATTCCCGCCGCGCTTTTCCGCCGAAATACGGGCTGTTTTCAACACGGCCTCAATCTCAACCGGATGGTGGCCGTAATCATCAATCACCAGAATATCATTCACTTCACCTGTTTTGGTAAAGCGCCGCTTCACACCGGCAAAGCCCGACAACGCATTTTTCATCAACGGAAAAGCAATTCCCATTTCATAAGCAATCGCAATCGCGGATAACGCATTTTGCACGTTATGTTCACCGGGCATAGACAGGTACACATCTTTCAGATGCTCTTCTTCTTCGCCGTGCAGCCACGCCGAAAACACCACATCAAAACGGCTGCCATCAACATCGGTCTGCACATTCACCGCCCGCACATCGGCCTGCGGACTAAACCCATAGGTCACAATACGGCGGTCGGGCACGCGGGCCTTTAACGACAGCACCTCATCATGATCGGCACACAAAACACCGAAACCATAGAACGGAATATTTTCAACAAACTGCTGATAAGCACGGCGCACGCCATCAAAACCGCTATAGCTTTCCATATGTTCGGGATCAATATTCGTCACAACGCAAATCGTGGCGGGCAAGCGCGTAAATGTACCGTCACTTTCATCGGCCTCAGCCACAAGCCAGTCGCCCTGCCCCAAACGGATATTCGTGCCATAGCGGTTCACGATCCCGCCATTAATCACCGTCGGATCGCACCCGCCTTCTTCCAACATCGTACCGACAATCGATGTCGTGGTCGTTTTACCGTGCGTTCCGCCAATGGCAATCGACCAGCGCAGACGCATCAATTCCGCCAGCATTTCGGCACGGCGCACAACAGGCAGTCCCTGCGCACGGGCCGCTTTCAATTCCGGATTATCATTTTTCACCGCAGATGAAATCACAACAACGGCAACTTCCTCGCCGTCCTGATCCATAAGATGTCCGGCATCATGACCAACATGAACCAGAAGTCCTTTTTTGCGCAGACGCTGCACATTGGCATTTTCGGCCATATCAGATCCCTGCACCTGATAGCCTGAATCGTGCAAAATCTCGGCAATGCCGCTCATGCCGATGCCGCCGATACCCACAAAGTGGAGCGTTCCAATATTGATCGGCATATGCCGCATATTATTCACCCGAATCTGTTTACTGATATTGATTACACCGTGGTTTTAGCAACTTGCGGCATAAATGTCATGAAAATTATATCATGTGTATCGCTGACGCGCAGGCATCGGCCATGCCCTAGCCATGCCCCTGCGTCGGATCAAAGCGCGTCTTTTCCTTTTTATCCCATCCGGACGCAAGCGCCGTCACAAGATTGCCAAGACGGCGTGCCGCATCCGGCTTGCCGCAACTGCGTGACGCTTCGGCGGCACGGAACAACGTTTCTGGGTTTTGCATGAAGGTTTCAAGACGCGTGATAAGCGCTTCATTTGTAAAGCCTTTTTGATCCATAATCCATGCGCCACCGGCATCAACAACGGTTTCGGCATTGATTTTTTGTTGTTGATCCGCGTGATGCGGATACGGCACAAAAATCGCAGGACGACCGGATGCCGTTACCTCGGCAACGGTGCTGGCCCCTGACCGGCCGATAATCAAATGTGTCTGTGTCAAAATATCAGGCACATCATCAAAGAAGCTGGATAAACGCGCCTGAATATCGGCCGTATTATAAATCGCACGTGTCCGGTCAATATCATCCGGGCGGCACTGCTGCACAATGCGCAAACGCTTTTTGTACGGCGCAGGCATTTGCGCCAATGCTTCGGGCATCACATCAGAGAAAATCTGCGCGCCTTGCGAGCCGCCCATCACAAAGACATTCAGCACGCCGTCCGTTTCCAGTGTCGGGTACGGCTTGTTATATAAATCGGCAATATCATCACGCACGGGATTCCCTGTGACAATCGCACGCACGGCATCAACCTCTTCCAATCCCTCCACGCGGGACATAGACAGCGCGATACGGTCTGCCTTCGGCGCAAGCAAAATATTGGCGCGGCCGATAATGGCGTTTTGTTCGTGAATAACGGTCGGAATTCTTTTCTGCTGGGCCGCGAAAACAGCCGGAAATGACGGATATCCACCAAAGCCAACCACGACAGAAGGTTTCAAACGGTCAACCAGCTTACGGGCCTGCAACACGCCCAGCCCGAGCGATGTTGCCCCCTTAATTTTTCCAAGCAGGCCAGAGCCAAGCGTACCGGATTTTAGCACATGCACCTTAATGCCGTATTTCTCGGCTTCGTAGCGCGTACCGCGCACATCCGTTGCCATTTCCACACGATAGCCGCGCGACAACAAATCACGCCCCAGCGCAATCGCCGGAAAGACGTGCCCGCCTGTGCCACCGCTACTTAATAAAATCAACTTTGACTCTTTACTCATTCGAAATAAGACCCTTTTATCGCCCGCGTTTGGTAATTGAACCGCCTCTTGCAATACTCTGACGCACCTGCCTTCTTGTCAAGCCAAGAACGACCCCCATTGCAATACAACTTGATAATAATGATGACCCGCCATAACTGATAAACGGCAACGTCATCCCCTTTGCCGGTAGAATATGAAGCGCCGACCCCATATGCACAAAGGCCTGCATCGCGTACATCACCAGAATACCCGCAACAGCCAGCACGATAAAGACATCGTCTTCGTTCATAATTTTATTCAGCCCGCGCAAAATCATGTAAAGGAACAGCGCAATAAACGGCAGCAGGAAAATCAGGCCCAGCTCTTCGCCTGCAACCGCAAAAATAAAATCGGCATGGCCGTCGGGCAATTGCAATTTGACAGTACCCTGCCCCGGCCCCGTACCGAACAGGCCGCCTTCTTTGATGGCCTCCAGCGATTTTTCAATCTGGTAACTATCACCGGAATCAGGATTCAGAAAACGGTCAATACGGCTTTGCACATGATCGAAAATAAAATAGGCCGATAGCACCATCACAAGTCCGCCGACAAACAAGGCCGCCACCACCCAAATCGGGCATCCCGACAGAAAAATATGCACCCCGAATATCACGGATGTCACCATCGTCATCCCGAAATCGGGCTGCAATAACATCAACCCGACAACCAACAGATAAAGACCGGTCAGCACCTTGTACCCGTGAAAATGCAGCTTTTCTTTTTTCAGATACATGACCCATGCACCGACAACCGCAAAAGACATTTTGGCAAACTCGCTGGGCTGTAAAGAAAAGCCGAAAATCCTGATCCAGCGTTTTGCGCCCTTAATCTCGTCCCCGAACGCCAGCACCATCAACATCGCGATAATGCTGCCGATAAAGACCAGACTCAGAAGCCGCCAGATATTACGCGGCGACAGGAACGATATCCCGATCATCAGACAAACAGACGGAATCAGAATAATCACATGCCGCTTTAAAAAATAAAACTGATCAATGCCGATCCGTTCTGCCACAGCCGGACTGGCTGCCGCGACCAGCAAAATACCGGTCACAATAAACACGGTCGCACAGATCAACATGCCGCGATCAATGGTCCACCACCAATCAGCCAGCTTTGATTGATCCACACGCGAAAAAAGCCTAGCCATTGGCTGCATCCTCCGGCAGCGCTTCCACAGCCTGCGTAAACGCATCGCCGCGATGTTCGAAATTGCTGAACTGATCAAACGACGCCGCCGCAGGTGACAACAGAATGGTCGCCGCGCCGCCCGGCTGCCCGCGCATTTCCTGCGCACTTTCATGCGCTTCATGTACGGCAACATCCAACATCCCCACGACCGTGTAAGGAATGTTTTCTTCGGCAAGCCAGTCGGTAAAGATGTCGCTATCCGTACCGATCACATAGGCATGGACAATTTTATCCGCAAAATCCTCCAGCCCCGCAAGGCCGCCATCTTTTGCAACGCCGCCGACAATCCAATGAATATTATCATAACAGGCCAGCGCCTTTGATGTTGCGTCTGCATTTGTTGCTTTACTATCATTTACATAGGCAACACCGTTAATTGTACGCGTCAAAAACTGACGATGCATCAGACCGGGAAATGTTTCGATCGCTGCCAGAATATCGTCTTGCTCTAACCCCGCCAGCAAACAGGCTTGCAGGGCAGCGGCAATATTCTGCTGGTTATGTGCACCGGACAGCGCCGGAAATTCCATATCGGCGATCACATCCACATCAATCGGATACACGTCGCGCTCGCCCGATTTTTTCACGGCATCATGGACCTTGCCCGTTATCTTCTCATTCCGTCCGATGACCGCATCACCCGCCCCGCGAAACAGGCGCGCCTTTGCATCGGCATACGCTTCCATCGTATCGTGCCGATCAAGATGATCGGGCGTAATATTCAACAGCACGCCGATATCCGCAGAGAAAGACGGGCACAAATCCAGCTGGAATGACGATACCTCCAGCACGATAAAGCGGCAATCGTCAATATCCAGATCAAGGGCCGCATGGCCGATATTGCCGCCAATCGCGGCGTTCACACCATTTTCATTCAGAATATGACCGATCAGGGCCGTTGTCGTTGACTTGCCGTTTGTTCCCGTAATACCAATGACAGACAAGCCGTGCGCAGACCGGTGCAACACTTCCAGATCACACATTAATTCAATATTATGCTCTAACGCTTTGATAACAATGGGGTGTGGCTCGGGATGCACAAGCGGAATACCCGGCGCTAAAATTAATGCGCCAAAGCGAGACATATCGGCATCCAGCAAATTACTGATCTCGACACCATCTTGCTGTAACGACTCATGCGCTCTTTTGTCCGCATCATCATCCCATGCAACAACAGTCGCACCTGCCGCCGACAGCGCCTTGACCGCCGCACGGTTGGACACGCCCAATCCGTACACGGCAACATCTTTACCCTGTAATGTTTCAACAAACGGACGCACATCAATCATAGAAGATCACCTCAGCTTTAATGTGGAAAGACCGACCAGCGCCAAAATAACGGCGATAATCCAGAACCGGACAACGATCGTTGATTCAGACCATCCTTTTTTCTCGAAATGGTGATGCAATGGTGCCATTGCAAACACACGCTTTCCCGTCAGCTTGAACGATAGAACCTGCACAATAACCGACACTGTTTCCAGCACGAACAAACCGCCGATAATCGCAAGCACGATTTCATGTTTTGTCATCAGCGCGATCGACCCCAGTACACCGCCCATTGCAAGCGATCCGGTATCCCCCATAAAGACCATCGCGGGCGGGGCATTGAACCACAAAAAGCCCATTGCCGCACCAACAAGCGCGCCGCATAAAATGGCAAGCTCACCCGTTCCCGGCACATATGTTAGATGCAGATATTCACTATAAATCGTATTACCCACCAGATAGGCAATCAGCCCGAAACAAGCCGCAACAATGGCAACCGGCACAATCGCAAGCCCGTCCAGCCCGTCAGTCAGGTTCACCGCGTTTGATGCGCCGATCATCACAAACAGCGCCCAGGGCACAAAGAAAATGCCCAGATTAAGGGTGAACTCCTTGAAAAACGGGAAGGTCAGCACGCCGCCCACATCTGCCGGAAAACTGAGCGTCATGCCAAATGCGGCAATGCCACCGAAAATCAATTGTCCCAGAATTTTGTAACGGCCGGACAGCCCTTTGGAATTCTTTTTCGTCAACTTCAGATAATCATCCAGAAATCCGATCAGTCCATAGCCCGACATCACCAGAACGGCATACCACATATATGGATTGGTCAGATCCGTCCATAAAACGGTGCTGATAATAACCGAAATCAGGATCATCAAACCGCCCATTGTCGGCGTGCCGACTTTTTCAAGATGGTTATCCGGCAAATATTCCCGTTTCGTCAGGCTCCCCGCTTGCAAACCGCGCAACCAGTTGATCATACTTGGCCCGATCAGAAAACACAGAATAAGGGATGTCATGATCGCACCGCCGGTACGGAACGTGATATAGCGGAACAGGTTAAAAATTGTGTAATCTTCCGCAAGCGGCGTTAACAAATTATATAACATACAGCGTGTCTCCTACTGATACTGACGCGTTGGGCTTTAAGCTGATACCGAAGGCAGTGCGCGCATCGCCTCGATAACCGATCCCATTTTACTCCCGTTTGATCCCTTTACCATCACCACATCACCGGGCACCAGAACATCGGGAACAATCTGCGCCAGTTCCTGACTGGTTGTTGCATGAGCGCCCTGCTGCTCTTTCGGAATAGAATCATATAAATTCTTCATGAGTGTGCCACAAGTATAGACAAGTTGTACACCCGCCGCCTGCAACGGCAACGCCAGATCCTTATGCGCTTTGGCCGCTTCTTTACCAAGCTCGAGCATATCACCCAAAATCGCAATACGGCGACCGCCGCGCCCCGGATCAATCATCGCCAGCACCTTGAAGGCCGCCCGCATTGAGGCAGGGGATGCGTTATAGCTTTCATCCAGCACTGTTACCGGATTATCCGCACCGCCGATATTTTGCAGAAGTTCACGCTTGCCGCGCCCTTCAACCGCTTCCATTGTTGTCAAACCGTCAACGGCTTTTGCCAGTGACGCGCCGCTTAATGTCACAGCCATCAAAACAGCCATCGCATTCATCGCATGATGTTCGCCAATGACAGGCATCATGAATGACACCGTTTCACCGTCAATATCGGCCTGCACCCGCGTACCGTTAGACGCCACCAGCACATCAACCAGCCGCGCATCCGCTTCTGCATGCTTGCCGAATGATTTGACCTGCAAACCCAGATTTTCGGCTTTCCGCTTCAAATGTGAAAACCATTCATTGTCACGATTCAACACAACCGTGCCGCCCGTCTGCACGCCTTCAAAAATTTCGGCTTTGGCATCGGCAATGGCCTGCACGGAATCAAAATGCTCGATATGCACAGCTTCAACCGTTGTGATAATGGCAATATCCGGCCGTACCTGTTTTGTCAGCGGCACAATTTCGCCGCTATGGTTCATGCCGATCTCGAAGATACCGTAATCAGACGCATCATGCATACGGCTCAGCGTCAGCGGCACGCCCCAATGGTTATTATAACTGCCGACACTGCAATGCATTCTGCCGTTTGCCTTAAACGCTTCGGCCAGCATCGCCTTTGTACTTGTTTTTCCAACGGACCCCGTCACGGCAACAACCTTGCCGCCCATACGGTAACGGGCAGCCTGCCCCAAATCTTCCATCGCATCCATCGTGTCCGTCACGACAAGAAGACGCGGATCATCAGCAGAAAAGCCATCCGGAATTTTATGCACGACCGCCGCCACAGCACCATTTTGCAACGCATGAGACACATAATCATGACCATCGGCCTGCGGCCCTTCTATCGCGATAAATAAATCACCCTCTTCTACCGTGCGGCTATCGATTGAAACGCCGCTGGCAACCCACGCGCCGGATGTTTTACCGTCTGTTGCCTGCATTGCCTCACGAGCTGTCCATAGATTGGTTTTACGTGTCACTTTGATACCTCTTTTTGTCATCAGTTTCTTTTTAAAATTTGAATGTGGCCGGAAAAGGCCGGAAAAATGGAAAAGTCAGGACCGGAACAGCCCCGATAGAGAAGAAAAACCGGCAAGACACCGGAACGCCGGGCGGCGTTTTTGAAACATGTTTATTTTTAAGCCTTACGCCCCTCCAAAGCGTCCTGTGCAACTGTATAATCATCAAACGGCAATATTTTATCGCCGACAATTTGCCCCTGCTCATGCCCTTTGCCGGCAATCAGGAACACATCACCGTCCTGCAACAACGATACGCCATGCGCAATCGCTTCGCGGCGGCCTGCAACTTCAATCGCATCCGGGGCTTGCGCCATCATCGCCGCACGAATGGGCGCAGCCTCTTCCGTGCGCGGATTATCATCTGTGATGATGGCAATATCTGCCTTTTCATGTGCGATACGCCCCATAACAGGCCGTTTTGCCGGATCACGATCTCCGCCGCATCCGATCAAACAAATCAAACGTCCCGGCGTATGCGGACGCAAGGCATCCAATACTTTTTCAAGCGCATCGGGCGTATGGGCATAATCAATATAAACCGCACCTTTATGTTGACTGCTAACCTGTTGGAGACGGCCGGGCACACCCGTTAACGACGGCAATACAGGTACGATATCGCGCACCGCGAAGCCGTATCCCATCACGATTGCCATCGCGCACAAGATATTCATCACCTGAAAATAACCCACCAGCGGAATCAAAATATCATGCACCTGCCCGTCAATTTCCAGACGGATCGCCTGACCACCCGGACGCGGTTCACACGACAGCAGCCGCAGCGTATCGCCATCACGTCCATAAGATAAAACGCGATGACCTTTCGTTTCACAGACGCGCTGTATTGCCTTGAATTCTTTGATATCCGCATTCAGCACCGCTACACCGTTGGCGGACAAAACCGTGTCAAACAAACGCATTTTTGCGGCCAGATAGTTTTCAAAATTCTCGTGATAATCCAGATGATCGTGCGACAGATTGGTAAATGCAGCAACATCGACTTTGACATGGTCCAGACGGTGCTGGTCCAGTCCATGACTGGACGCTTCCATCGCCAAGTGGGTGACACCTGCCGCAGACAAATCCGCCAGCAAAGCATGCAAGGTCACCGGATCCGGCGTTGTCATCGCGCCGCTACGATCCATTTCATCAAACCGCACACCCAGCGTGCCCAGACTGCCACCCTTCACGGACAGCGCTTCCAAAATCTGGCGCACAAAATCAACCGTTGATGTTTTTCCGTTTGTACCGGTTACCGCCGCAATATGATCGGGCTGCGCCGCATAGTAATGCGCCGCAATATCGCCCAGCACCTGACGCGGGTTCTGCACGCGCAGCACGGCAACATCATCCGCATCACACACAGCATCTTCTGCGCATAAAACAGCGACAGCGCCATTGGCAACCGCATCACGGATAAAGCCCGCACCGTCATAATGCCCACCGGGCAATGCCGCGAACAAATATCCGTCCTGCACCGCGCGACTATCGGCCGTGATCCCACGAATATCGGGATCCGGCGTAAAGACATGATCTGGATACAAGGCCGAAAGCTTCATCGTGCGCCCTCCGCTTCCTGCTCCATATCTTCATATGAATGCACAACACCGTGATTTAAAATGGCTGACACAGCGCCATGCAAACCATCTTTGTTGATATAGGACTGCAGGGATGCAACCAGACTGTCTTCTTGCATATGCGGCTGCGGCGTAATCGCCATCACGGCTGCCATTGATGTCACAATGCGGTTCACAGCCGGCGCAGCAACCCATCCGCCTGTTGCATATCCGAAACTTTCACGTGTGCCCTTCGGTTCATCCACCATCACAAAAATGGCATAACGCGGTTCATTCATCGGGAAGAAACCAACAAAAGACGAGATCAGCTTTTTATGATTATATTGCCCGCCGACAATCTTTTCCGCCGTACCGGTTTTGCCGCCAACACGATATCCCGGCACATCGGCATTCGCCCCCGTACCATCCGTCACCACAAGCCGCAATAACTGGCGCATACGGTGTGCCGTTTGTGGCGAAACCACACGAATATTCATCGCATCATCATGACGCTTATTTTCATTATAGATAAATGTCGGCTGCACACGGACACCGCCATTGACGATACTTGAAGCCGCCGACACCATTTGCAACGGACTGACGGCAATGCCATGACCATATGACGCTGTCAGCGTATTAATATCACGCCACGGGTTCGGAACAAGCGGGTGCCCGACTTCCTTCAATTCCGTATCCAGCGCAGACAACAATCCCAAATCCGCAAAAAAACGTTCCATCGTTTCGGTGCCGACCATCTTCCCCATCAAGGCGGAGCCGATATTGGACGACACCATAAAGACTTCGGGTAAACTCAGAATACGGTCCTCGGCGTGATAATCCGATATTTTAAACCGGTCTACCTGAATTGGCTTTCTGGCATCGAAACGATCATCCAGCGCCGCACCCGCAAATTCCAGTGCCGCCGCTGTCGAGAAAATCTTGAAGGTCGAGCCGAGCTCATAAACCCCGAGCGACAAGCGGTTAAACGCCGCCCCTTTGTCTGACACAGATGTCGGATCATGCGGATCAAAATCAGGCATTGATGAGGCCGCCAGCACTTCGCCGGTATTCACATCCATAATCACACCGGCGCCGCCGACACCACGAAAATCAGAAATCGCCTTATTTAATTCCCGCGTCAAAACATGCTGCAAGCGCACATCAATCGTTGTTTTTAACGGTGCATCCGACTTCGACCCGAGCATATTATCGAAGCTACGCTCCAGACCGACCAGCCCTTTGCCGTCCACATTTGTATAACCGACAACATGCGCAGCCATATCACCTTGCGGATAAAAACGGCGATATTCGGTTTTAAAGGCAAGCCCCGGTGACCCGATCCGCAAGATTTTATATTGCTCATCCGGTGTAATATTACGTTTGATCCAGACAAAACGGCCACTACGCTGTAAACGTTGCAGCACATCACCATACACAAGATCGGGCATCGCCTCGACCAATGCCGCCGCAACATCGGCAGGGTTCTGGATCAGATAAGGATCGGCATATAGTGACGCCGTTTCAAGCGAGGTCGCCAGCAAGACGCCATTACGGTCAACAATATCGGCACGCGGCACATTCAGGACAACGCCGTTACCGTCATCTTCGGCTTGTTTCAACTGCACATCTTCCAGCATCTGGTCGGTAATGTGATAATCCGCAAATTCACCCTGAATAAGCGAGACATCCATCACGCGTACCGCAACCACCAGATACGCCAGAAAGATCATAAGGCTCACAAAAGCAACACGCCCGCGCGCAACATCAAGCGAGGAACGCTTCGCGCCCTCGATCCGCAGAATATGAGACGGGCTCATGAAATGACGGTAACTCATCGCGCACCCCCATCATAGGCCACAGGCTTACGTAACGGCACATCCGGTGACGCACTTTCAGGCAGATCAGCCCCGTCATCACTGAACTGCGTAGCGCGCGGCGCCCCCAGATCAAGATAAGTGCGGGACAGTTCTTCAAGACGCGCCGGTCTGTTCAAATAATCCCACTCGGCACGCAACACGCGCAACGTCTTCTTTTCACGCAAGACATTACGCTGCAAATCTGCAAGACGCTTTTCGGCATTCTGCACGGATTGCGACACATTAAACAGCCATATAGCCGCCAGCACAGATGCACAGACAACCGCCAGAATAGAAAAACGGAAACCGGTTTTATTCTTTTTTATAACCTGCTTCATATGGCGGCCTCCGTTCGGATTGCATAACGCAAACGCGCGGAACGCGAACGTGCATTATCGGCAACCTCATCATCAGACGGGAACACAGCTTTTTTAGAAGGGAGAGAAAACACAGCAGGTTCATCAGGTGTCAGGTCAGGCATATGCCGCGACCCTCTGCTGCGTTGACCAGAACGGTCAAGGAGGAAATGTTTTACAATGCGGTCTTCCAGTGAATGGAATGACACCACAACCAGCCGCCCACCAGGCGACAGAATGCCAACAGACGCATCGAGCGCTTTTTCAAGCTCTTCAAGCTCTTTGTTCACATAGATACGAAGCCCCTGAAATGTGCGCGTTGCCGGATCAATCTTATCTTTCGGTGAAGAGAAAATAGCGCCGCGCACCACATCGGCTAAATCAGATGTGCGTTCAAATGGTCGCTCGGCACGGCGCGATACGATCGCGCGCGCCACATGACGCGACTTACGCTCTTCACCATATTTATAAATAATATTTGCGATATCGGTTTCATCATATGTATTCACAACATCGGCTGCGGTCTGCCCTTCGCCCGATTGATCCATCCGCATATCCAGCGGCCCGTCAAACCGGAACGAAAACCCGCGATCCGCCTGATCGAGCTGCATCGACGACACACCTAAATCAACAACAAATCCGTCCACGCGCGCAAAACCCAGCTGCGCAAGATGTGAGGCAACATCAGCAAAACGGCCATGCACAAAATAAACGCGGCCCTCATAATCTTTCAGACGTTCTTTTGCAATCGCAAGCGCCGCCTCATCACGATCAATGGCCACCACCGTACAATCCGCCTGATCCAAAAGCGCCTGCGTATAACCACCCGCGCCCAGCGTGCCATCCACATAGACCTCGCCATCCGCAGGCGCCATCGCTGACAGCACTTCGGGCAACATCACAGAATAATGCGGCGCAGAACCCATCAGTCGCGCCCTCCTTTGTCACCATCAGGGCGACGCGGAACCGTCAGCCCTTTTTCAAAGACATGCTGACGCGCTTCATCGCGGCGCGCTTTATAGTGATCCGGATTCCATATCTGGAATTTTCGCCCCATCCCGACAAAAGCCACCTGATCACCCAACCCCGCATGCGCAATCAAATCCGCAGGCAGAACAATCCGACCATCGCCATCAAAGGTCAACTGCACGGCCTCACCAAAAATCGAGGTCGCAAGATCATCTTGATCGCTGGACAGAAAATCATACGCATCAAGACGCCCGCTCAACTCTTCCATCGTTGCGTAATCGACGCCCTCAAGACAGGCATGCGCATGTGACCGGAACAGGACAACACCATTAAACGCTTGTGCCGAAACGGACGCGCGAAAACTGGCCGGCACAGAAACCCTGCCCTTTTTGTCAATACGATTAATAAATGTCGAGAGAAATAGCGCCATATCCCGTCAAACAAACCTTAAAACTGTTTCCAGTGCCCATTACATCTTGAATATGCACGGGGCGGATCACGCGCGGTGTGCGTCTTAGTCGCCCAAGATCCGCCCCAGCATAAGAGAGAGAACACCATAATTTATACCTATACATATGGTATAACATGGATATTTTAGGAATACCACGGGTTTTTATGGGCAACAACGCCGCAAGGCGGTTTTTCCCAAGATAACCACAGCTTTTTCGGAAAAAGGGCAAAACGAAAAAAGCGCCACCCATTCAGGTGACGCTTTTCACAAAATAGAAATATCAGAAGATCTGTAAGCCGGGTTCTGTCCCCTTTGCAGCCGAAACCACAAAGATAGGCGACCATTCATCTGGCAGTGATGTTACCATCACCGTCAAGCAACCAACCCGCATTGCGATGCGGAAACGCATCCGGCCGAAACCATGCAACGCCTATTTGGTCTTGCTTCCGATAGGGTTTACCCTGCCGCCTTTGTTACCAAAGACGCGGTGCGCTCTTACCGCACCATTTCAACCTTACCTGTACCCGAAGGCCATCGGCGGTATATTTTCTGTGGCACTTTCCATGAGCTTACGCTCTCCGGACGTTATCCGGTATCGTGTTTCCGTGAAGCCCGGACTTTCCTCTCACACTAAAAAGCGCAAGCGGCCGCCCGACCTTCTGATTGAAACGGTTTTTATATTATTTTATCAGGGAAAGCAAACAAAGAACGGTTTGCTGCGTCAAACGCCCTTGCTCACCACGCACGAAAGCATCTTGCACGAAATGACGCTGAAACGCCGACAGCAACACATCAAGCGGCTGCTGCGGATCATATCCATAGGCCAGCAACATTTCCTTCACAATATCCGGCTCTTGCATCAGCCCCGCCACATCCGCACGCAGCGCTTCCGCAACGCGCCCCACACCTTGTGCAGCCAGCTTATCCCAGGGGAACAGCTCCCCCGGATCAATCTTGCGGTCCGGCGCGATATCGGAATGCGCCACAACATTCCGCGCTTCAATTTCATGCCGCGACACAACATCCTGACACAGCGCAATCACCGCATCAATTTGCGCATCAGGAAACGGACCATAACCGTATTTATGACCGGGATGCACAATTTCGACACCGATAGAATGGCTATTCACATCCGTGCAGCCGCGCCAATACCCCACACCGGCATGCCACGCGCGCTTATCTTCATCGACATATTGGTGAACCCCGCCATCAATATCGACCATATAATGGACACTGACGCGCCCCCCGGAAGGGTGCGGCACGCGGCCGGCAAAATAATCCTCGGCCTCTTTCAAGTCCCGCGTTTCCGTGTAATGCAACACCAGAATATCAGGCTTGGCACCCTCCGGACGGTCTTCGTAATGATCGGTATCATGTTTTGTAATCTGCATGCCTGCATGATGAGACATTTCAACAAAAAAGCCAAGCCACCGCCGCCCAATTTAACAATTTATAAAGGGTTTCCGTTTTATTCTGGTCAAAGTCCTACTGATTAATCAGTTCAAAATTCGGAGATTTACAAAATGCGTTTTATTCTTATGACCGTCTTGGCACTGGCCATTTCACTGCCGGCAGCACACGCCAGCGAGCGCCGCATCACGGCCCCTGAAATACATCAATTACTTGATAAGCTACAAAAGGCAAACAAACATATTGACCTTTATACATATCACAAAGAGCTGGCATCACTCATTGATGATCAGGCTGTGTTTGAAAATTACGTCACATACCGTGCAGGCAACCTGAACCGAACAGAGCCCGTTTATCGGCAAACACGCAACGGCACATATTATCCGGAAGCTTACCGGCACAACACCCTGACAGGGTATTACGTTCTGCAAGGCAAGAACCAGTTCATCGACAGCAATTTTGCGATGCATGCCTACCAGACCAAAATCAAAGTCAATGACATTAACATGACAGCCAACACAGATCTGGCCATCGTCGATGCGTTTGTCGATCAACAAGATGCCTGGACCGGCCAGATTGTCGCCAAATCACGGTGCAATATTTACCTCAGCGAAAATCATTTCGAGAAACTGAAAATCCATCGCATGGACTGCAACACAAACACGATTGACAGTATTTAACCCTCCTTTGGTTAATACAACGAAAAGCCCGGATGTGCAGATCCGGGCTTTTTTCATTCTTTCAGACGGTTCACGTCACGTAAAAAATATGTAACTATAATGTGGTTTTTAACGAATTTATGTCTATAACTGAGAAAGAAAGTAAAAACAAAAGCAAGAAACATGAAGAAGCTATCTCTTTTTATCATCATTGGCATGCTGGCCCTCTTCCCGGGTCACAGCCACGCAAAACAAAAAGGTGACCTGATGGACAAAAAACCAAAAAACGCCGAAACCGCAATCTTTGCAGGCGGCTGTTTTTGGTGCATCGAAAGCGAATTCCGTGGGCAGCCCGGCGTCCTCTATACCGTCGCAGGATATATGGGCGGGCAGACACCGGACCCGACCTATCAGGACGTCTCAAAGGGCACGACCGGACATGCAGAAGTCGTACAGGTTTACTATGATCCAAAGAAAACAAGTTACGAAAAGCTCTTGATTTTCTTTATGATCAAGGCGCACGACCCGACACAACTTAACAAACAGGGCGTTGATGTCGGCACGCAATACAGGTCCGCTATTTTTTATCAGGACACACGCCAAAAGAATATTGCACAGGAAAGCATTGCCCAACTCGAAGGCGCTGACATTTTCGACAAACCGATTGTCACAACAATCGAACATGCCGAAGATTTCTGGCCTGCAGAGGATTACCATCAGCAATATTACGAGAAATACAAGGAAAAGACCGGCGAAGATCATATCCGTGTACAATATAAAAAGCAGCAAAAAGCCAAGAAGAACCGGTAACTCGCTTTTTTTCTTAAACGCGCCCTGCCTCAATAATAAAAAAAGAGCGGCCTGCCGAAGCAAGCCGCTCAAATTCCCAGACTCCTCCTATGAAGCCTTAAATCCCTGACATTCTTTATTCTTACAAAAGCATCATATTATGTTAATTATTAAATTAACATAATCGCAATACTCACGCAACAAGAAAAAGAACGCTGACACAAATTTGAAATAATATTTCAAATCATTTTACCACGCACAAAGAAAAAGCGCGCATCCCACATATGGCATACGCGCTTTGAACCTGTCTCAAATCGATAAGAATTACTTCCGCGTGACCATCAATTTCTTGATTTCACCGATTGATTTAGCCGGATTCAGCCCTTTCGGACATGTATTCGTACAATTCATAATGGTATGACAACGGTACAGACGGAATGGGTCTTCCAATTGATCCAAACGTTCGCCCGTTGCTTCATCACGCGTATCCGAAATCCAGCGATAGGCCTGCATCAATGTCGCAGGGCCCATAAAACGGTCACTGTTCCACCAATAGCTCGGGCAAGATGTCGAACAACAAAAACACAAAATACAACCGGCCGGACCATGCCCGTCCTCACCATTCAGGTGATCGGCATCTTCCGCGCTTTGCAAACGCTCCCGCGTTGGCGCAGGCGAATCTGTCTTCAGCCACGGTTCGATCGAATTATATTGCGCGATCAGGTGATTTTGATCCGGCACAAGGTCTTTGACAACATTCATATGCGGCAGTGGCGTGATGCGCACCTGCGTCTTTTTGACATCTTCGATCGGTTTCGTACAGGCCAGCGTATTTGTGCCATCGATATTCATCGCACATGACCCGCAAATCCCTTCGCGGCATGACCGACGGAATGTCACCGTACTATCAATTTCGTTCTTGATATAAATCAGCGCATCCAGCACCATCGGTCCGCATTTATCCAGATCGATTTCATAGGTGTCCATACGCGGATTATCAGCCGTATCCGGATCCCAGCGGTAAATCGAGAATTTCTTTTTACGTTTAGCCCCCTTATCGGCCGCGTCAATTTCGCGCCCTTTTTCAATGCGGGAATGTCTGGGAAGTTTAAATTCTGCCATCTTTTATACCTTTAATCATCTTCAGATTAATAAACACGTTTTTTCGGCGGGAAGGATTCAACATCGTTCGTCAATGTTGTCAAAATAACCGGACGATCACCAAGTTCGACCTTCCCTTTCGGATCGATGCGCACTGTGGAATGTTTCATCCACTCCTTATCATCGCGGTCAGGATAATCTTCGTGCGCATGTGCGCCGCGTGACTCTTTCCGGTTACACGCACAATGAATTGTGGCTTTTGCCTGATAAAGCAAATTATCCAGCTCCAGCGTCTCCACAAGGTCGGTATTGAAAATCATTGATTTGTCTTCAACACTCAGATCGTTTTTCGCATCAAAGCACTGATCGACCAGATCGCGGCCTTCTTCCATTGTTTCCTGCGTACGGAACACCGCAGCATGGTTCTGCATATTTTTCTGCATGCGCAGGCGCAATTCCGCCGTTTTCGTTTTGCCCTTGTTGTTCCGGAAGAAATCAAGACGATCCAGCGCCTTTGATCCGTCATCACCACCAAGCGCCTGATGTGAAGACCCCGGCGAGACAAGCTCGGCACAGCGATTTGCCGCCGCGCGCCCGAAGACAACTAGGTCAAGAAGTGAGTTTGATCCCAAACGGTTCGCGCCGTGTACGGAAACACAAGCCGCTTCACCAATCGCCATCAAGCCCGGCACGGCCGCATTCGGATCATCTTTTGTCGGGTTCAAAACTTCGGTTTTATAATTTGTCGGAATACCGCCCATATTGTAATGCACCGTCGGCAGAACAGGGATCGGCTCTTTCGTCACATCAACACCGGCAAAGATTTTCGCCGTTTCGGCAATCCCCGGCAAGCGTGAATGGATCACATCATCATCCAGATGATCAAGGTGCAGATAGATATGGTCTTTATTTTCACCAACGCCGCGCCCTTCGCGAATTTCAATCGTCATGGAACGCGACACGACATCGCGGCTAGCAAGGTCTTTGGCCGATGGCGCATAACGCTCCATAAAGCGCTCACCTTCGCTATTGGTCAGATAACCACCTTCACCACGCACCCCTTCGGTAATCAGACAGCCTGCGCCATAGATACCTGTCGGGTGGAATTGAACAAACTCCATATCCTGCAACGGAATACCGGCCCGCAAGACCATCGCATTCCCGTCGCCCGTACATGTGTGCGCCGATGTACAAGAGAAATAGGCACGGCCATAACCACCCGTTGCAAGGATGGTCTGGTGTGCGCGAAAACGGTGAATTTTACCGTCATCCAGATTCCACGCCATAACACCGATACATTCGCCATCATCACTCATGATCAGATCAAGCACGAAATATTCAATGAAGAACTCGGCCTTATGCTTTAATGCTTGCGTATATAATGTGTGCAAAATCGCGTGCCCTGTACGGTCTGCGGCGGCGCATGTGCGGCGCGCCGTGCCTTTGCCGTAATGGGTTGTCATCCCGCCGAACGGACGCTGATAAATCTTGCCGTCTTCGGTACGGGAAAACGGTACGCCATAATGTTCCAGCTCGATAATGGCGGGAATGGCTTCGCGGCACATATATTCAATCGCATCCTGATCGCCCAGCCAGTCAGAGCCTTTGACCGTGTCATACATATGAAAGCGCCAGTCATCTTCACCAACATTTCCAAGCGCGGCAGAAATGCCGCCCTGCGCTGCAACCGTGTGTGAGCGTGTCGGAAAAACCTTCGAGATAATTGCCGTGCTCAACCCCTTCTCGGCGCAACCAAACCCGGCACGCAGACCGGCGCCGCCGCCACCGACAACAACGACATCAAATTCATGATCTACAATTTCGTATTTCTCAGACATTTACTCTTCCACCTTTTTAAAACCCAAATTTTAACCGCCAAATGCGACCTTCATAATTGAAAATATACAGGCCACAGCAGCACCGAAGAAGAACAGCTTGATCCCGATCAGCTTGATCATTTTCAATCCTTCATGATGTACATAATCTTCTGTGATCACCTGCGTTCCCAGCGCCGCATGATAAAACACCGAGATCACGGCCAAAATCATCAAAATTGCATTCACAGGCGCAGCCAGCCATGCCGTAAAATCAGCATGTGACGCACCGACGACATGATGAATAACAGACCAGATCAGCCACGCCATCAAAATCAAATTCGATATGGCTGTCACGCGCTGCATAAACCAGTGTTCAGATCCTTCTTTGGCAGACCCAAGACCTTTGGCCCGTGCTAAAGGTGCTTTCAATCCGCTTTCTTCCCATTTCAATTTCATCGCTTCATTCCCGATCATTCAAAATTAGTGCACATTAAACGGGCAAACCGTCCACCACAGCAATCCCGTCAACACAACCGTTGACAGCAAAACCACATAACCAGCGCGGAACGCATTTTGTAATTTAAACAAATAGCCCATATCCCAGAACAAATGCCGGATACCGTTTGACATGTGATAGAAAAAGGCAACGGACCAGCCAAACAGCAAGACCATACCGACTTTCGATCCCACATAGTGCAAGAACACATTGTATGCTTGCTCGCCACTTGCCGCAGCCACCAGCATCCAGACAACCACAAGAATGCCGACCGCCATCGCAAAGCCGGTCATGCGGTGTAAAATGGACAAAACGGACGTCATTTGCGGTTTGTAAACCTGCAAATGCGGCGACAAGGGTCTTTGTATTTTCTTTGAAGATCCGGACATCGAATTCATCACCTTGTATTCGTTAATATTAATGCGGCAACATGATAGCGTCGATTTTCAGAGAAGCCAAACCAAAATAAATATTTATTTTGCAAAATCCCCTATCTCGGCGATAATGACCCGCAAATTTTCGCAGCGCAACGATTTATGAAGGTGAACATGAAACATATTCTTTCTATCCAGTCCCATGTTGCATACGGCTATGTCGGCAATCGGGCAGCCGTTTTCCCCTTACAGCGCATGGGATTCGAAGTTAGCATTGTGAACACCGTACAATTTTCAAATCACACAGGATACGGCAACTGGCGCGGACAGATTTTCTCTCCCGCCGATATTGAATCGCTGATTGACGGGCTGGAAGAACGCGGCGTGCTGAGCAATATTGACGCCGTTCTATCCGGCTATATGGGCGACACCGAACTTGGCAATCTTGTTCTGCAAACCGTTGAGGAAATCAAACTGCGTAACACAGATGCGCTTTATTGCTGCGATCCCGTCATGGGCGATACGGGGCGTGGCTTTTTCGTAAAAGAAGAATTGCCGGGCTTTTTCAAGAACCGCGCGATTCAGGCTGCGCACATCATTACGCCGAACCAGTTTGAATTATCGTATTTAAGCGACACCACAATCATTAGTCACGATGATGTTGCTGCGGCATGTGAAAAATTGCACAGCACAGGACCGGACATCATTCTGGCCACATCCATTCACACCGAAGAAACCAAAGATCATCATATCGAAACGATTATCTCGCATAAAAACGGCAAAAAATACCGCATCACAACACCCCGCATTGCCTTCAACACGGAACCGAACGGATCCGGTGATATGACCGCCGCCCTGTTCCTCGGCCACATGATGAATGGCGAAGACTTACGATCTGCTCTTGAAAACACCGTGAACGCGGTTTACCAAACACTCGACCTGACCGCAAAAAGCAAACGCCGCGAGCTTTCCATCATCGCGGCGCAAGATTATTTTGTATCACCTGACAAACAGTTCAGCGCAGAACGTGCCTAACCTGACTTAGGACTTAATCAAAAGTTCGGCGATCTGTACCGTGTTCAGCGCGGCCCCTTTGCGCAGATTGTCTGACACGCACCAGAAATTCAGGCCATTTTCAACCGAGATATCTTCGCGTACACGGCTGATGAACACGTCATCTTCACCGGCAATTTCCGCAGGCGTGACATATTCAAGTTCGGAATCCAAATCAATCACCGTGGTGCCTTCAAATTCGCGCCATGCGTCAATGGCCTGCGATGCCGAAACCTCATCTTCAAATTCGACATTCACCATTTCGGAATGACCAACAAAAACAGGTACGCGCACACAGTTGGCGCAAAGCTTGATTTTCGGGTCCAGAATCTTCTTGGTCTCAACAACCATTTTCCATTCTTCTTTTGTCTGATGATCATCCATAAACACGTCAATTTGCGGGATGATATTAAACGCAATGCGCTTTGGGAAAATGTCATTTTCCTGCAAATCATTCATGTAAACGGATTTTGTCTGGTTAAACAGCGCATCCATCGCTGCCTTCCCGCCACCGGACACTGACTGGTATGTCGAAACAACAACACGCTTGATTTTCGCCAAATCATGCAACGGCTTCAATGCCACAACCATCTGGATCGTTGAACAGTTCGGGTTGGCAATGATGTTTTTATGTCCTTTGATCGCCTCGGGGTTTACTTCGGGCACAATCAACGGCACATCGGGGGCCATGCGGAAATGACTTGTATTATCGATCACAACCGCGCCCGCTTTGGCCGCTTTCGGCGCAAACGCAGCAGACACTTTTGCCCCTGGCGATGACAAAACAATATCTACCTTCGAGAAATCAAAATTCGCAAGGTCCGTGACCTTGATATTCTCATCACCGAACGACACTTCTTTGCCGACCGACCGTGATGAGGCCAGCGCATAAATTTCATCAACCGGAAATTCCCGCTCATCAAGAATTTTCAACATTTCATGTCCGACATTTCCTGTCGCACCGACAACCGCAACTCTATAACCCATTTTTATTCTTTCTTTACAATGTTATGATAGTGTTCCTTTTACAGGAGCATCCGCTCCGGAATCAAGACAAAATAATAATGAAACACGGCGAAAACAAGTAAAACACGAGGGGCGCGGCATGGATAAAAACCTGAATGCTTTTTACGAAGCCGCCCCGTTTGGTTTGTGCATCGTCGAAAAGGATGGCGACCGGTTACCTGTTCAATATTGCAACCCGCACTTCATACAGCTTATCAAAAGATGGCTCGGCGAGGATGAGATAACCCCGGCCGACATTACCGGTCACACACTGGCCGATCTTTTGCCCGATTATCATGACACCGACCTGACTGAACGGCTGAATTCATCACACCCGCCCTATAACTACACAATTACACTGGAAAAAGAAAACGCCGCAGGCATTGTGAAACGGTGGATCAAGCTTTTCATACAAGAATGCAATTATCGCGGCGCAGAAGCCTTTGTTTTATGGTTCACCGATATTTCCGAAGATAAATATGCCGAAGCCCTACTGGAAGAGGCACTCGCCGAAGCCGATCAGATTTCCGAGCTTAAAACCAATTTCCTTGCCACGGTCAGTCACGAAATTCGTACACCGATGCAAAGTGTCTTCGGCTTATTGGAGTTGATCGGCGCAGATAGTCAGGACGACAACATCAAATCAATGGTCCATACGGCGCGCGAATCTGCCAGCGCCATGATGAGTATCCTTGACGACATCCTCGACCTGACCAAGATGGATGCCGACAAAATGGAACTGGACGAATTTGAAGTGCCGCTACGCACACTTGTTCACGGCGTTATCGAAGCCATCAAGGCCCAGCCCAAAAGCAAACACATCACCTTTGTTGATGAAATAGATCCCGCCGTACCGCGCGTGATTGAGGGGGACCCGCTGCGCCTGCGGCAAATCCTGATGAACCTGATTTCAAATGCCGTCAAATTTACCGAAGACGGCACGGTTGCCGTTACGCTGAAAACAGCGACTCTTCATACATCCGATGATCCCGTACCTGCCATCCGTTTCGAAGTACAGGATAGCGGCCCCGGCATTTCAAAAGCGGCGCAGGACAAGCTCTTTTCACCCTTTACACAGGCCGATAACAGCATCACACGCAAATTCGGCGGCACCGGACTGGGCCTTTCTATCTGTCACAAGCTTGTGACATTAATGGGCGGACAAATCGGAATCGAAAGTGATATCGGCAACGGCGCGACATTCTGGTTTGAAATTCCCGCCCATGAAATCAGCACCGACGCCGCACAATCCGACCTGCCGAATTTAGACGGCGTCACCGTCTTATCTGTCGAAGATCACCCACAAGGGGCAAAGGAAATCAAATACGCACTGGAAACGATGGGGGCAAAAGTCACCGTATGCGGCTCATACACCGAAGCGCTGAGCATCACCAAAGAACAGCCGTTTGATATCACAATTGTCGATCAGGGACTGCCCGACGGTCTGGGCACAGATCTAATTACAGACATTCTCGACATCCGCCCGTCTTCCAGCATTTTGATGTACACGGTCCGCGAAGATCCGGGCATGCATGACGCCCTCACCTCGATGGGTGTATCATATCTTTCCAAACCCGCAAGCCGCCTGGGGCTTGCCGATGCGATCGTCAATTCCCTGCAACGCAATATTGATAATACGGCCGCAAAAACCGCAGACATCCTGATTGCCGAAGATACCGAAAGCGTTCGTCATATTCTGGCCAAACAATTTGACCAATTCGATATCAATATCACCTTTGCGCAAAACGGCGAAGACGCGCTACAGAAATTGACAGAAAACGACTATGACATGCTGATCACCGACCTTCATATGCCGGTCATGGACGGCTATGAACTGGTGGCCGCCGCGCGCAATCATGACAGCCGGCATATCAAATCCATGCCGATCGTGGCATTGACGGCCGACATTCAAACAAGCCGCCGCAATATATATCTGGAACATCGCTTTGATGAATGTCTGATCAAGCCTGTGTCCCTCGGACAAATCAAACGCCTGCTGATCCGCTGGAATCTCTTTCGCATCAAAAATACGGCAAACACCACAGATGAATCCGTAACAGCAGATATCAATACCAACGATGCCCCTATCACAGCGCGTCCGGTGCAAGCCATTGATAAAAACAAAATCAAAGAGCACTTTGGCCAGATCGACGCTGAATCACTTGGCATGATCGGCATCTTCCTTGATATGTCATCCAAAACAATTGAAAAACTGACAGACGCCGCCGCGCACAATGACACAAAAGCCGTACATGACTTATCCCACAGCCTCAAAGGCGCGGCCTATTCCGCATGCTGTCTTCCACTGGGTGATATCGCAAAACAGATTCAGGATATGGCGCATCAGGACAAAGCCGATTATAATGACCTGATTAAACAGATCCCCTATGAAATCGAGAATATACGGGACGATCTGGAAAAACTGAAAACAACATATGCAGCGGAATAAAATCCGCATAACACCGAACAGGAATCCCCCATGACAATGACAACAACGACAACACCGCCTTTAAAACATCTTCGTGTTATTGACCTTTCGCGCGTGCTTGCCGGTCCGTTCTGCACGCAAATGCTGGGCGATATGGGCGCCGAGATCATCAAAATCGAACGACCGGGCGCCGGTGACGACACCCGCAAATGGGGACCGCCCTTCCTGAATGATACAAACGGGAACAAAACCACGGAAAGTGCATATTATCTGTCCGCCAACCGGAACAAAAAATCGGTCGCCATTGATATTTCGACTTCCGACGGTCAAGCCTTGATCAAAGCGCTGTTAAAAGATGCCGATATCGTCATTGAAAATTTCAAAACAGGCGGCCTGAAAAAATACGGCTTGTCTTACGAAGACTTAAAAGATGATTATCCGCATCTGGTTTATTGTTCGATTACCGGTTTCGGACAAACGGGCGAACTTGCAACCGAACCGGGATACGACTTTCTGGCACAAGCCATGAGCGGCCTGATGTCCGTCACCGGTGAACCGGACGGCACGCCAATGAAGGTCGGCGTCGCCCTGAGTGATATTATGACGGGGCTTCACGCCGCAATCGGTATTTTGGCCGCCATTGAAAACAGACATAAAACAGGGCTAGGCCAGCATGTTGATCTGGCTTTGCTGGACTGCACGCTTTCAAGCCTGACCAATGTTGCACAATATTATCTGACATCGGGTAAAATGGCGCCGCGTCTTGGTAACGCCCATTCCACCATTGTGCCCTACCAGTCTTTTGAAACAAAAGACGGGCATGTCATCATCGCCGTCGGCAACGATCGACAATTTTCGCGTTTATGCGACGGTCTTGGCTGCAACGATATTGCCGCAGACCCGCTTTACGCAACCAACAGCGCCCGCGTTGAAAACCGCAATGCACTCATCAAAATTCTACAAGGCCGCCTGCTGGAACACAGTACAGACCACTGGGTTACATTGTTTCAGGATATTGATGTCCCCGTTGCCCCAGTCAACACGCTGGAAGATGCTTTCAAGATGAAACAAGTCCAGCAGCGCGATATGCAAATCACCATGCATCATGACGGTGCAGGGCATGATATTGATCTGGTCGGTTCACCGCTTAAATTCTCGCGGTCGCCCGTATCCTATGATGCCGCACCGCCGACATGCGGCCAGCATACCAAAGATGTCTTGCGTGATTTGCTACAAAAAAATGATGAGGAAATCGCAGCCCTTGAAGCCAACAACATTATTGCATCCTCATAAAATTTTCTTATAGTAGGCAGCGACCGCAATACTCTCAAGCCGTAGGATAAAAAATGAACAGCGCCGCCCCTGCAAAACACGCCCCTGCCTTCACGCAAGATCATGTTCTCGGGATTAATCATCTTGAAAATGACGATATCGAATCAATCTTACAACTGGCCGATTATTACGCAGACCGTCTGGATGAACGCGCTTTCAGGCCGGATGTGCTGCGGGGCTGTGTCATTCTATCCCTGTTCTTCGAAGATTCCACGCGCACCAGAACATCATTCGAGATGGCGGCCAAACGTCTTGGCGCCGATGTCGTGAATATTGATGTGGATTCAAGCTCCGTCAAAAAGGGCGAAACACTTCTTGATACAGTCTGGACGCTGCAAGCAATGCTGCGCCCTGATGCCATCGTCATTCGGCACACGGAATACGGCGCGCCCGAATATATTGCCAACCGCGTGGACTGCCCCGTTGTGAATGCGGGCGATTCCTGGCGCGAACACCCGACACAAGCTTTGCTGGACGCACTGACAATCCGCCGCGCTCTGGGAAAAATTGAAGGGTTGAAGATTGCCATTTGCGGCGATATCGCCCATAGCCGCGTTGCCAGCTCCAACCTGCAACTCCTCAGCCGTTTCGGTGCTGATCTGCGTATTATTGCGCCAGCAGTGCTGATGCCCGAAAAGCTGCCTGTCGATAATGTCCAGAAATTCGACAATATGGAAGACGGTCTGGCCGGCGCCGATATTGTCATGACCATCCGTCTGCAAAAAGAGCGGATGGGCAAAGCGCTGATTTCATCCGACGAAGATTATTTCCGGAAATTCGGCCTGACGATGGATCGTCTGAATATCGCCGGACCAAACGCGCTGGCAATGGACCCGGGTCCGTTTCTGCGTAACGTCCAGATTGCCGACGACGTCGCAGATCACCCTGAACGCAGTTTGATTTTGAAACAGGTCCGCAACGGTGTACCGACACGTATGGCCGTATTCGAAAAACTGCTGACCCGCAACACATAAACAAACCATAAAAAACCATAAAAGAAACAAGGCATGATGGCATGATTGACCTGAACACAGAAACATTACTGGCCGCTTTACTTGGCTATCTCCTCGGCGCGATCCCCTTCGGACTCGTGCTCTGCTTTGCCACCGGACATGGTGATATCCGCAAAATCGGATCCGGCAATATCGGTGCCACAAATGTGTTGCGCACCGGCAACAAGCTGCTGGCCTTTGCCACGCTGATTGGGGATGTCGGCAAAGGCGGCGCGGCCGTATTCACCGCATCACTCTTGTTCGATGATCCATATGCCATGATGCTGGCAGGCTTTGCCGCCATTATTGGTCACATTTTTCCGGTCTGGCTAAAATTCAAAGGCGGCAAAGGCGTTGCGACGACACTCGGCACTTATCTTGTTCTGGCCCCTTATGTCGGCCTTGCGACATGCGGAACATGGCTTGTGATGGCTGTTTTATTCCGCTATTCATCTTTGTCTGCATTGATCGCCATTTTGCTATCACCGCTTTATGCGTTCTTCTTTTATAATAACATCCCGCTGACGATCTTGCTTGGCCTGATTACCATCATTGTCTGGGCCAAACATCACACCAATATCCGCCGCCTGCTGAAGGGCGAAGAACCCAAAATCGGCAGCAAGAAAAAGGCCGCGCGCACAGAGAATAACGCCGAGAATAACACAGAAAAAAAAGAGAGCTGATCCCGTATGAATCTGTTCTCCTTTTCATATCGCAAAAATGAAAGCCTTGATGAAAAGGAACGCCTGAACTGGCTGCGCCTGATCCGCACAGAACGGATCGGCCCGATCTCTTTTTATAAAATGCTGGAAACCTACGGCACGGCGACACGGGCATTGGAAGCCATTCCTGAAATTACAGCAAAGTCCGGCAAGAAAAGCCGGATGCGCATACCGTCCGACCGGGACATAGACCGGGAATTAAAAGCGATCGAGAAATACGGCGCGCGCCTGATTACGGCAGCCGACCCTGATTACCCCCTGCCTCTGGGCGCTATTGATGATGCGCCGCCTGTCATTTGCGTGATGGGTGATATTACATTGGCACAGCGTAACTGCGTCGGCATTGTCGGATCGCGCAATGTCTCGCATAACGGCCGGAATTTTACCAAAAAACTGGCTCATGACATCGGCAAACAGGACATAACTGTGGCCTCCGGTCTGGCACGCGGCATTGATACGGCCGCCCATAAAGGCAGTCTTGACACAGGGACAATCGCCGTTGTTGCGGGCGGACTGGACCATATCTATCCGCGGGAAAACACAGACCTGTTCAAAGCCATCGCGGCGCAAGGTCTGGTCATCGCCGAAAATCCGATGGGCACAGCACCCCGTGCACAGGACTTCCCGCGCCGCAACCGCATTGTATCGGGCCTGTCCTCCGGTGTTGTCGTCGTCGAAGCCAATGAGCGCTCCGGCTCGCTTATCACGGCGCGCCTTGCCGCAGAACAAGGACGTGATGTGTATGCCGTGCCGGGCCACCCGATGGACCCGCGCGCCGGCGGTACAAATCGCCTGATCCGCGATGGAGCCTTGCTGGTACGCAGCGCAGCCGATGTTCTGGATGATTTGCAGGATTTTGCCGGACACGACCTGCACGCCCCCAAACGCAATTATACCATTCAAACCGGAACGGATCACAGCGACACGCAGACAGACATACCCCACAACCAAAATACAGACACATCAACACCGTCACAGCCCCCTTCGCCATCTGCTGACACCGATGTAAAGACCCTTTTGCTGGACGTTTTATCCTTTACCCCGACCGCAATTGATGAATTAATCCAGACGCATAAAATCACGGCACCAGCCATGCAAATTGCGATACTGGAGCTTGAAATCACAGGGGATATAGAACGTGTTCCGGGCAATAAAATTGTGCGTATCCGCGAGACATAAGACAGGCTAATTTGTCTAAAACGGTTGACGAATGGCCTGCGACATGTCAATTCCTTATAGAGTTTAATTTCAAAAATCCGAAAAGGTTTTACTTTGAGCGCATCAAATGTAGTTATCGTCGAATCGCCGGCAAAGGCAAAAACCATCAATAAATATCTTGGGAAGGATTATATTGTCTTGGCATCCTTCGGGCATGTCCGCGATTTGCCTGCCAAAGACGGATCGGTCCTGCCGGACGAAGATTTTTCCATGAAATGGGAACTGGGTGACCGCGCGGCAAAACCATTCGGTGATATCAAAAAAGCAGTCAAAGATGCCAAAGCCATTTATCTCGCAACCGACCCGGATCGCGAGGGTGAGGCCATTTCATGGCATATCAAGGAAATGTTACAAGACGGCAAACTGATCGGCGACCGCCAGCTTTACCGTGTTGCGTTTAACGAAATCACGAAAAAAGCCGTGCAAGAGGCATTCGACAATGCCCGCGATCTGGATGAACATCTGATCGAAGCCTACCTTGCTCGCCGCGCACTTGACTATCTGGTCGGCTTCAACCTATCGCCTATTTTGTGGCGCAAACTGCCTGGCTCACGTTCTGCGGGCCGCGTGCAATCGGTTGCTCTACGCCTGATCTGTGAACGCGAAACCGAAATTGAGAAGTTTAAAAGCGAAGAATACTGGTCGATTGAAGCAAAGCTGCAATCCCCTGACGGCGCGCCATTTACTGCAAAGCTGACGCATCTGTCAGGCAACAAGCTCGGCAAGATGGATATTCCATCCATCAAAGATGCCGCGCATGCCGCAGACCGCATCAAAAACAAAGCGCTGAAAATACACCGGATCGAGAAAAAACAGCAGCGCCGCAATCCGTCGCCGCCCTTTATCACATCGACCCTGCAACAAGAAGCCTCCCGCAAGCTCGGCTTTTCCGCCTCACAAACCATGCGTCTTGCACAAAAGCTTTATGAAGGGATTCCGCTTGATGGCGAAACTGTCGGTCTGATTACCTATATGCGTACGGACGGGACGACATTATCACAAGATGCCGTCAGCCAGTGCCGTTCACTAATCAAGAAAGATTACGGCGACAAATATCTGCCTGATGCGCCACGCCTTTATAAATCAAAAGCCAAAAACGCGCAGGAAGCACACGAAGCGGTCCGCCCGACAGATTTGACAAAAACACCGCAGCGCCTGCGCCCGCATCTGGACGACCAGATGCTCAGGCTCTACGATCTGATCTGGAAACGGACAATGGCATCGCAAATGGAAAATGCCATCCTCGATCAGGTTGCTGCCGATATTTCTGATGGTACAGATGATGTTGTCTTGCGGGCCACAGGCTCGACCATCGCCTTTGACGGTTTCCTGACATTGTATCAGGAAAGTGATGACGAAAAAGACGACGCGCAATTGCAAAGCGAAAATGAACGCCGCTTGCCGCCACTTGCAGAAAACGACAATCTGAAGACACTCGACGTCCTTGAAAACCAGCACTTTACACAGCCGCCGCCACGCTATTCCGAGGCTTCTCTCGTGAAACGGCTCGAAGAGCTAGGCATCGGCCGTCCGTCAACCTACGCTTCAATTCTGCAGGTTCTGCGTGACCGTAACTATGTGGTCTTGGAGAAAAAACGCTTTATCCCCGAAGATCGCGGCCGGATTGTTACAACATTCCTGCAAAAATTCTTTAACCGCATTGTCGATTACGACTTCACCGCAACACTGGAAGAACAGCTTGATGCGATCGCGGCCGGACATACATTCTGGAAAGATACGCTGCGTGATTTCTGGACGCAATTTATTGCCAAAGTCGAAGAAACAAAGAAACTGACTATCACCGAAGTGATCGACCATCTGAACGAAGAGCTCGGATCGCACTTCTTCCCGCCACGCGAAGACGGGTCCGACCCGCGGTCCTGTCAGGCATGCGGTGACGGTACATTATCACTGAAGCTCGGAAAATACGGCGCTTTTATCGGCTGCTCGAACTATCCGGACTGCCGCTTTACCCGGCCGCTGGTCGTGAAAGACAATGACGGAAACGTCACAGACGGTGCGGATGCCGAGGCAGCAAAACTCGCCAATGAGCCAAAAGAACTTGGCGCCGATCCGGAAACCGGCCGCACAATTACGTTACGCCGCGGACCATACGGCCCGTATGTGCAGCTTGATCCACCGCCGGAATCAAAAGACAAACCAAAACGTCAGGGATTGCCGCGCGGCACATCGCCCGAAAACGTCACGCTAGAGATGGCCGTCAGTCTGCTGTCTCTGCCGCGTGACATCGGCAAACATCCGGAAACCGGCAAAATGATACAAGCCGGTATCGGCCGTTTTGGTCCGTATCTGAAACATGACGGCAAGTTCAAATCCCTGCCGAAGGATGATGACGTTCTGACCGTCGGGATGAACCGCGCCGTTGACGTTCTGGCACAGGAAAGCAAGCGGCCAGCCAAGAAAAAATCGACGGCGAAAAAGACCACCGCGAAGAAATCGACGGCCAAGAAATCAACGGCAAAGAAAAAGACCGCCGCAAAAAAGACAAAAGCAAAGAAATAAGATCATATGAATCTGCCAAGTCATGACGACATTCTGCAATTCCTCGCAGAGAGTCCTGCGCCCGCCACCAAACGCGAGCTTTCGCAAGCCTTTGGTATCAAGGGGGATGCGCGCCGCCCGTTCCGGGAACAACTCCGCAAAATGGTTAAAAAAGGCCTGATCGAAAAACAGGATGACGGTGCATTTGCATTGCCGGACGCCCTGCCGGAAACGACAACGCTTGTCATCACGGACATGAGCCTTGACGGTGAGATGATCGCTATTCCGACCGATCGTATCGGCAGTGATGATAAAGACATCCCGACAATTTACGTGATTGCGGACACGCCGCATACGCATGATCTGCAAATCGGCACGCGCATTCTGGCGCGACTGCGCAAAGTTGACGCCGACGAATATGATGCCCATATCATGCGCGTTCTGGACAGTGCGGAGACCCGCATCATCGGTCTGGTGCGCAAGAACAAAAAAGGCTATCTGCTGACTCCGGCCAATAAAAAGGCAAAAGACGAATATATCATCCCCGATCAGGATATGGGCGATGCCAAAGAAGGCGATCTTGTCACAGCGTCTATCCAGCCAACACCACGCGGCATGAGCAAGAAATTCGTGCGCATTCTTGATGTCATCGGCCATGAAAGCGACCGCAAGATTATCAGCATCCTCAGCGCCTATGAAAACGGCCTGAACGAGGAATTTCCGCCGGATGTCGTTGCCGCAACCGTCGATATGAGCGTCCCTGAACTCGGAAAAAGACAAGATCTGCGCACCGTACCACTGGTCACTATTGACGGCGAAGATGCACGTGATTTCGATGATGCCGTTTTTGCCGAACAAACAGACGATGGCGGCTTCCATCTGATCGTGGCGATCGCCGATGTCTCCTACTATGTCAGACCGGCCTCGGACATCGACAACGAAGCCTATCGACGCGGCAATTCAACATACTTCCCTGATCGCGTCATTCCCATGTTGCCCGAACGGCTGTGTAATGATTTATGTTCCTTGCGCCCGGACGAAGAACGTGCGTGCCTTGCCGCCCATATGTGGATCGATAAGACAGGCACATTACAGAAATATAAATTCGTGCGCGGCTTGATGAAATCAAAGGCGCGCCTGACCTATACACAGGTGCAGTCCGCCAAAGACGGCCTGCCCGACGACCAGACCGAACCGTTGATGGATGCCGTTATCACCCCGCTTTACAAAGCATTTGATATCCTGCTGGCCCATCGCGAAGAACGCGGCGCACTCGACCTTGATCTGCCGGAACGGCAAATTGTGATCAATGACAATAACGAAATGGCAGGTGTCACCCTGCGCACACGTTTTGACAGTCATCGCCTGATCGAAGAATTTATGATTCTCGCCAACGTTGCCGCCGCCAGTGCACTTGAAGACAAAGATGCACCATGCGTTTACCGTGTACATGAAAAGCCCGACGCCACAAAACTGGACGGCGTACGTGATTTTCTGGAGGCCTTTGATCTCTCCTTCCCCAAAGGGCAAGTTGTGCGCTCGCCGCAAATTAACGCCCTCTTGCGCAAAGCCGGAGAGCTGCCCTATAGCCACATGATCAGCGAAGTCATTTTGCGCACGCAATCCCAAGCGCATTACAGCACGAATAACAAAGGGCATTTCGGGCTGGCACTGCAACGTTACGCACACTTCACATCGCCAATCCGCCGCTATGCCGATCTGTTGGTACATCGCAGCCTGATCAAAGCCTATAAGCTTGGCGAAGGCGGCCTGTCCGATGAGGAAAGCGTCACAATGGAAGAAAAGTCCGAACATATTTCGGACACCGAACGCAAATCCGTCAATGCCGAACGCTCGGCCGTTGACCGTTTCACCTCTGCATTCCTGTCAGACAAGATCGGCGAAGAATTTTCCGGCCGTATTACCGGCGTGACACGGTTTGGCCTGTTCGTCCAACTCGCCGACACTGGCGCAGACGGTTTTATTCCGATGCGGTCGATGAAGAACGACTATTACGAACATGTTGAACGGCAACACGCCCTGATCGGACGGCGACACGGACGCATCTTCCGGCTTGGCGCAAAAATCGATGTGCGCCTGATTGAAGCCGATCCGCTGACAGGCAGTACAATTCTTGAACTGACCAATGATAAAGGGGCGGATATCGAAGGCGCGAACTTCCAGAAAGCATCACGCGCAAAACACAATAACGACGGTAAAAAACAACATAAAAAACCGCACAAACACGGTAAAAAAGGGCAAAAATCAAGCTATGGCAAGAAGAACGCGCCCCATAAAAAGAAGAAGAATTTCAAAAAGAAACAAAAATAACGACGAAAAACTTGACAAGCCCGTAAAAAACGTTATTTTGCGGGGCTCAGATTAACATTTTTTATATAGAGAATACTCATGGCTAAAAAAGGCGTAGCAACAAAAGTTAGATTGGTAAGCACAGGCACAACCGAAGCTGGTGAGCCAACAGGTTACACATACTACACAAACAAAGGTCGTCTTGCGACAGAGAAGCTCGCAAAGAAAAAGTACGACCCACGCGCATTCAACAAAGACAGCGGCAAAACAGGTTGCCATGTCGAGTTTGTTGAAAAGAAAATGCCACCGTCAAAGAAAAACTAAGACGGTTACAGCATATACAAATAAAGCGGCTTCAAGTAAGCCGCTTTTTTATTGCCTGTTTTCCCCTGTCTCGTGTGCCCGACTCTGTTTTCTCCTGCCCCGCGTCTTCCCGTGCTTTCCGCACGCCCAACATATTCAAAGCCATTCCATACGGGCGATCACGCGGCCCAATATTTCTGTTTTATCGAACTCCACCTGATAGGAGCGGAACTGGCTATTGTGCGCCGATATGCGCAGCTTCAGCGGATCGGACTGGGGAATAAACTCACACTGGCGGATAACCGTCCCGATACCGTCATACAAGACAAACAGCCCTGCCGGTGACGGCTTCTTGTCCGATAAATCAACCAGCACATGATCTCCCGCATCTATATCGGGCATCATGGCTTTGTCTTTCACTTCGAAAAAGCGGATTTTCTCGGCCGGCGCCTGCGTGCGTTTTTCAAAAAAGGACGCTGGCATCACCCATGTATCCTGTGCCTCGGCCTCTTTTATACCACCGTCTGCGCGACTATCATACAGCGCCTGCGCCTGCGCTTGCGTCTGTAACGGCTTAACCTGATAGGCCCGCTCCAGATAAGGCTTTGCCTGACCTGATTCTGTTGTCATACCGAAGAATTTACGCATACCCACGTATTCGGCCGCTTTGATTTGCCGCGTCCCGCTTAACATTTTACTGATTGCCGGCGGTTCAAGATTCAGCGCCTTTGCCAACGCAGCCTTTGTTTTCTCGGGGTTTAAACGAAATTGTGTTTCCAGCCATTGCTTGTCCATACAGCAAGTATGCCGAAAAAATGGAAATTTAATATTGCTAAAATAGAAATATTGCGTACATTATTTCCAAAAAGGAAAATATAATGCATCATCATACAGCCTCTATTGATATTGAAATCGGCAAGAACTTACGCCGCATTCGCAAACAGCTCAAACGATCCCAAAAAGAGATCGCCACCATACTCGGTATAACCTTCCAGCAAATACAAAAATACGAAAACGGCCGCAATCGACTGTCGGCAGGGAACCTCTATATCCTGCACAAAACACTGGATATACCGCTTGATGATTTTTTCAGGAACATTGCGCTAGAACCGCCCTAACCAGCACCTCTCATTTTCCAAGATTCGTGATGAAGACAGCGATTAAGATGGTGAGGATACCGCACGTAACTGTTCTTTCAGTTTAGGCGGAATTTGTGAATGCTTACTTGATTCAGGGATCACATAAATGTCAGTGGCGGAGCGTTGCACGCTATATTTCTTACTCAGAACCATTTCGGCGGACACATGTTTGACCGCACCACACAATACCAAAACAGATAAGGCAATCGCCCATTTTTTATGTTTTACGATCATGTCTTTCATGCCAACCCTCCTGATATATCGCATATGTACAACACCACTATCTTTAATTTTATCAGTGAATTATTAGGAAAAGATAAAGAGCGTCATAAATAAGACCGGATCATACCGGGCGGCATCCGCGCGCTGCCGCCGATAAAAGCACAAAAGAAATCTTGCAATTCTGCGCGAAATCCAATAAACGTAAATGACAATCATTCTCAAAGAAAAAAGGGTGCGGCCATGACTGTGCAATATAATGCAGAATCCGAAGACAAAAATCCGACTGCGATCAGCTTTTATCTCGGCGTCAATATTCTGGAATCTCTGGACACACACACCGTCACAGCCAAAGACGACCTGAACGGGTTCGAAATCGCAAAACATTTCTTCGGCGAAGAAAAACTGCGTACATACAGCGTCACATTATCAAAAGCGATTGACGATAAGGGTGACCAGATCACACTCCGCCGCGGCGGCACACAATGGCCTGAACCTTACAAAGAATATATCCAGACCGTTCTGGAACACGCCTTAAAGCTTGAAAATTACAAACTGGCCGATGAAAAAGAACTGTTAAAACAAGACCAATATCAAAACCGCTTCATCCCCCAAACATTTCTGGAACAAGTGGTATCAGCCGCATTCAACAGTGTCAGCCGCATGACAGCCGGACATGGCGGACGCATGGAAGTCTTGAAAGTCGATGACCACAACGGCGAAGTTGACGTGCACATCTCGGTCACGGGTGCGTGCTCCGGATGCCCGTCATCATCCGGTATCACAGCGAAATTTGCCAGAAAGAACCTCTCTGATGCATTTGAACAAGCGGCAAAACTATACCCCGATCAACCGAAATATACGCTGGGGAATTTGCTGATGTACGATCCTGCACAGAACAGCGGCAAACCGACCATCGCTTAATCCGGCTGATACACAACACACAGTCCTAACAACGCCCCTTCTGTACACACAGACGGGGCGCTTTTCATCTCACACAAATATCATGCCAGACATAAGAAATAGGCAGATCGCCGTTTCAAATAAGCATATCGAAAGAAATGATTGCGTATGCCTCAGGCGATAAAACACATCAAGCGCGACACACCACGATATCGGAACATAGACAACACATAATCCGTCATCAGATCAGGTTTACAGATAAATCTTATGCCACTTTCAGATGCATCAGATCGTTTTCAAGACTCGCTTTACTTTCCGCAAGCTTGGCCGCTATCTCCGGGTCATCGCCAGAAACAGCAGACGCAAAACATTCCCCGCAACTTGCACAGCTTTTACCACCACAGCCTCCTGCAGGATCAACTTCATTGGCGGCAGATGTACCATGCTCGGCTTTATGGGCATCAATATCCTCACGCGTCCATAGTGTCGGACCAGATGATGATGGCGCTGTATTCTCGCTTACAACCGCAATATCAATCACCTCCGGCTCCGGAACTGGTGTTGACTGCGCTGCGGCGCTCTGCTGCGGCACATCCGTTGAAGCCGCATTCATGGCCGATGCATCTGTGCCGGATTGCTGCACACCCGCTGGCGCTTGCGGTGCTTCCGCAGTTGCGCTTGCCGCCATCGTAGCTGCAGCGGGCGCATCCTGACGCACAGTTTGCTGTGGCTGCGCTTGCTGTTGTTGCGGCGCCTCCGCCTTCACTTGCTGTGCTTGCGGCGTTTGTGGCTTCTGCGGTTCGGCCGCTTGTGGCTTCTGTTGTGCTTGTACCTGCGGCTTTTGTGCCTGTGGTTGCTGCGGCGCTTGTGCCTTCTGTGCCGGGGCAACAGGTTTTTGCTGTGCCGCTGCCGGAGCAGAATTATTCTGCGCAGGCTGCTGTTGCGCTTGCGGCTTCTGTGATTGTTGTGCCTGTGGTTGTTGTGGCGCTTGCGCCTGCGGCTGACTGGCTGTCGGTTGCTGCGGAGCTTGTGATTGCGGTTGCGCCGCGGCAGGTGCAGACTGTGCGGGAGCGCTATTATTATTTACAGGTGCGGACGTTGCAAAAGATGTGGCTGATGCCGCAGATGCGGACGGTTGCGGCGCCGACACAGTCGATGATGGCGTTTCTACCGATGGCGCTTCTACCGATGGCGCTTCCGCTGATGGCGTTTCCACTGACGGCACTTCCGCTGACGGCGCTTCCGCTGACGGTGTTTCCACTGACGGCGTTTCCACTGACGGCGTGTCCACTGACGGCGTGTCCACTGATGGCGTTTCCACTGACGGCGCTTCCGCTGACGGCGTGTCCACTGATGGCGCTTCCGCTGATGGCGTTTCCACTGATGGCGCTTCCGCTGATGGTGTTTCCACTGATGGCGCTTCCGCTGATGGCGTTTCCACTGACGGCGTTTCCGCAGATGGTGTTTCCGCAGATGGTGTTTCCACTGATGGCGCTTCCGCAGATGGTGTTTCCGCTGACGGCGTTTCCGCTGACGGCGTTTCCGCAGATGGTGCGTCCGCGCTCGTCGCAGATGGCTGATCGCCTGAATCCTGTATCATGCTCTCGGCAGCAACATCAGATGCTCCGCTGTCAGCGGCAGCTGGTTCAGATGCTTCCGGCGCGTCCGGCGCGCTGGCTTCAACGGTATCCACACTCGCCGTAGCTGGCTGGTCGCCTGAATCCTGCACCATGCTCTCGGCAGCAACCTCGGATGCGCCGCTGTCAGATGCAGCTGGCTCAGATGCTTCTGCCGCGTCCGGCGCGCTGGCTTCAACGGTCTCCGCACTCGCCGTAGCTGGCTGGTCGCCTGAATCCTGTATCATGCTCTCGGCAGCAACATCAGATGCACCGCTGTCAGCGGCGACTGGCTCAGCCCCTTCCGGAGCGTCCGGCGCACTGGCTTCAACAGTCTCCGCACTCGCAGCAGCTGGCTGATCGCCTGAATCCTGTATCATGCTCTCGGCAGCAACGTCAGACGCACCGCTGTCAGCGACGGCTGGTTCAACCCCTTCCGGAGCGTCCAGTGCACTGACGTCAACGGTCTCCGCACTCGCCGCGGCTGGCTGGTCGCCTGAATCCTGTATCATGCTCTCGGCAGCAACGTCAGACGCACCGCTGTCAGCGACGGCTGGCTCAGATGCTTCTGGCGCTTCCGGTGCCGAAGGCGCACCATCATCAGCCACAATTTCCGCAGGTCCATCAACAGCATCGACAGTGGCAGCTTCAGCAACCAGACTATCGGCCGCCACGTCATCCGCTTGCGATGATTGTTCTGTTTTCCCAGCCGTTCCATCCTGATCCGCAGGTCCGTCAGGTGCGTCTGCAGCTGGGGCCTCCTCTTCATTCTCGGCAACGGCGTCAGCGCCTGTGTCTTGCGCGTCAACATCATCGGCAGCAACATCGTCTGCCGCGGCGTCCTGTTGCGCTGGCGCATCTTCATCAACGGCGACATCCTGATCATCCGCTGTTACGTCCGCCGCATCAGCCTCGGGCGTATCATCCATTTCTACATCCGCTTCGACCTCAACAGCCTCACCATCGATATCGGCAGCGTCTGCATCTATACTCTCTTCAGCGGCGGTAACATCTGCAGAATCCGCATCAGCGGCATCAACATCCGCACCATCATCGGCGGCAATATCCATCGGTTCGGCATCACTTGCGTCAGCCGACATATCTGCGTCCATATCCATTGATGCTTCAGAGTCAGGATAAACCCGATCTGCCGCTTTTTCGATTTTTGATTCCGCAACATCAGCCAACGCCGCAGGCACTTCAATACCGGCAGCTTCACAATCCATGAGGATTTGCTCGATGTTCTCGGAAATTTCAGCAATCGCTTCTTCTTGCTGCTCTGTCACATTGTCAGGGGTCACACCATCAATGGCTTTTTCCAGCGCGGCCATTTCTTCCACCAATGCCATCATTGCCTCGGCCGCTTCGGGCGAAAGCTCTCCGCCTTCGGCCAGTGCCTGCAAGAGTTCCTGCATCAAATCAGCATCTTCACCTGCTTCGGCCGCGCCGCCACCACCGGCTTCACTGGCCAATGCGCGTACCATATCAAGTTCGGTATCCTGCTCGTGTTCGTTCAAATCATCCAGAGACACAGATCCAACCACGAACAAGAAATGCGGGTTATCACCCAGCGCCATATATTCGCTGAGATCCTGAGATCCTGTTGTCGTTCCGACCCAACTCGGGTTAAATTGCTGGACCTGATGAGACGCAAACTTATCAGCGAATTGCGACGCCTGAAACGCCGCATTATTGCTGTGGGCAAACGTCGAGATACTGTATTGCTTGCACTCGAATCCCGGCAGATTTTCAACCATTTTTGTTCTGAATTCAAAGCGGGCTGACACACCGTTTGATTTGCTGCTTTCGCAATAATCACACAGGCGGTTCATCACATCCTGCCCCATTGCACGCACGGCGTCGTGATAAGAGGCCGGAAAACGGCTGAGTAATTGCGTCATAATTTCGGAGGCAACAGCGGATGGCTCACCACGGGTCACAAGCTTCATCGAAACATGCCCTGATACGGCATATGAAATTGCATCATTGACAGCACGTTGCACATCAGCCGGCGTTTCACGCATCCAGACACCCACCGCACCGTCATTTTCCATTGCCTCTCTGGCAACAGATTTGTCGGCCGACGCCATGACTGACGCTGCGTTATCCAACATTGATTGCGTTTCAAAATCCGCTCTATATGCACTTACATCAGAAGACACTTACAACACCCTAAATGAGAACGATTCTTAAATTCACGACCATAATAGTGAGAATCATTCTCATTGCAACAGGATAATTGCATTTTTTGAAAATTATTTTATCAGGGAAATCAGCGCGTCACACAGCAAGTCATAGCCATCGTACGACATGACGGATTCAGGGTGAAACTGGAACCCGACAAACCCACGGCCACGCATGGCAATCAAACGGTTTTTATCGTCCAGATCGTACGCAAAATCAGCACGGTCATCCAGTGCCGCATCGTAAACCGGCGAGAAAGAATTATAAAAGCCCAGCTTACGCATTTCACCAAACACGCTCACATCACGCTGCATGCCCTGTGTTGACTGGTGCTGTTGTTCCACAGCAATATCGTGCTGAATGGCAAGCACCTGATGCCCCAGACACACACCCAGTACAGGCTTGCCCGCCGCCAGCGCCTTTTCGGCAATCGCATGCAATTTGGCCATACGGGGATGATTGCGGTCATTCGGATCGCCCGGCCCCGGCCCCAGCACAAGGATATCACAGTCATCACCATCATAATCATAGTCAAACGTGTCTGTCACACGCACATCGGCATGTGATGTGCGGATCATATGGCCGATCATATGAGCAAAGTCATCTTCGTTATTCACGATCGATATTTTCAACCCGTTCAGATCACGGACCGCGCTTTCATATTTATTTTGCTTTGTTTGCCAAAACGGAGACAGATAGGCATTGCGCGCCTGTAAAACAGGTTCATACTTCGCCATGAGCTCATCGGTCATGTAGCTTTCAGATGTTACGGCCGCCCCCGTCAGAATGCCAAGCATCCCCATTGCTTTGGCGCGGCTTTCTTTGGCTTCTTCTTCCGGTACGGAATCACGCACCAAACCGCCCCCCGCCTGAATACGGAAGACGCCTTCACCATTGATTTCAGCACTACGGATCAAAATAGCCGTATCCAGATCGCCATTGACCTGTTTATTACGGGCCCGCGTATAAAGACCGAACTCACCGGAATAGTAACGGCGCGATTCCGGTTCATATTTATGAATGATACGCGCAGCGCTTTCCATCGGCGAGCCGACAACAGTCGGTGCATGCACAGACAGGCGCAGCGCATCCATCGAATGCAGGCAGCGCTTGCCGACCAATTCATATTCCGTATGCACGACAGCCCCGATTTCACGCATATAAGGGCCATAGATTGTGCCGCCTTCGGGCGCGATCGTGCCCATGAGCTTCATTTCTTCATCCATAACCTGAAACAGCTCATTGATTTCTTTCGGATCATTTAAGAAGGCATCCAGGCGCTGTTCGAAATCGGCCTTACCTTTGCCTTCGCCCTTACGCAGCGTGCCTGCGATCGGTACCATGATACTTTCATTACCGGTGATTTCCAGATGACGTTCCGGCGTCGCGCCCACGATATATTGCTCATCCGGCACATTGGCAAACAGCACCGTCATATATTGCCCACGCGAGCATAACAGTCTGCGATACACGCTGAGCAAGACATCCATATCGAAATCATTCAACGTCCCGCTGAAATAGCGTGACAATGTTGTTTGCGACGCATTACCGCCTTCAATTTCATTTGTCTGGAATGCCGCAATCATTTCAGCATACGCCGCATCAGACATTGACGGCGTGATATCCGCATCGACCGTCACCGGTATATCGTCCAGTTGATGAATAAAATCTTCACGGCGCAACGTCAGGCAACGCTCGACCGTCATCGCCAGAATCGGTTCATCGCCTTTGGCTTCAAAACCGCGCTCACGAATAACGCGGTATGGCAGCGCAAAAACAACATCCGTTTCCGATTGTTCCGATAAGTGATGAATATCATCAAGGGCTTCAAGATGATGCACAGCCCCCTGATAGCACGACACATGGCCGCGCTTTTCAATCAGGGTAAAGGGCTGTGAGATATCGATAAAATCTTTAAAGCTTATTTCCTTCATGTCTCCTACTTATTCCCTTCGCAGGGAATAATCAAGAAAACAATCCGGCACGCATCCGCCTATCGTAAGATATCAAGGCTGCGGCGGATTGATGCCTGGCGCTACGCTGTTGCCTGCGCCGCTACCTGGAAATTTATACTGGTCTCGCACGACCAGTACCTCCTGTTCATCCGGCAAAAGTGACAAATCCGTTCCTTTCGGAACAACAGCCGCAACTGTCGGGTCAGCAGACAAGATATGTTCCAGCGCATCATTCAGATCATCCAGTGTGACATTACTGATGTTTTCGAGCTGTGTTTCAAGGTCTGTGACGCGCCCTGTTTCAATCAACTCCGATCCCATCGTGTCACACGCAGCGCGATTTTTCTCATACTCGCTGATCGCCATCAACTCAAAACGCTTTTTCACCTTATCAAGGTCGTCCTGCGTGATGGTTCCGACCGTATCACGCAATGTGGCATAGATCGCTTCATGGATTTGCTTGGCTTTATCCGCCGTTGCATATGAAAAGATTGTGAAATGACCGCAATGCGCATATTCCTGCTGGAATGCAGCAACAACACTGGTCAATTTATCCTGATAGACCAGTTTTTCTTTCAGGCGGGCCGTTTCTCCCTCTCCGACAATCGATGCCAACATGTTGTACACAACGGAATCATCATGCCCCGCATCAACCGTTTCTACCGTCACGGAATAGTTACAAAGCTGTGCGGCGCTCATCTCTGTGTACGCCACACCACCCTTATAAACAGGAGGCTGTGTTGCCGGGAACGGCGATTGCGGCATCTGGCCGAATTTCTTCTCGACCATATCGACAAAATCTTCGTGCTTGATTGGTCCGGCCGCACTGAAAACAACATTATTCGGCACATAAAATTCATCACGGTAATCACGTAACATCTGTGATGTCATCGCACGCAATCCGTCTTCTGTCCCCAAAATAGGCCACCCTTGCGGCTGATCCGGATAAGCCGTTTTATAAACAGTATCCCATAACACGGACATCAGGCTGTCATTACTGCGTTTGATTTCTTCAATCACGACATCGCGCTCGCCCTTCATCTTTTTCGGCTGGCCTTTATCGTCGGTAATGGTGTGACCATCAAATTCGACTTCCGCAATATCGGCCTCAAAGACCATCTCGCCACACAAATCCAGAACACCTGACAGCGCTTCGGCTTTCAGATCATAAAAGTAATAGCAAGTCTGGTCTTTGCTGGTATAGGCATTCAAATGCCCGCCCAAATCCTGTTCGACATAGGTATCGATTGATCCGGCCGGGAAGGACGGCGTGCCTTTGAACATCATATGTTCATTCATGTGGGTCGCGCCGCTCAGCGCTTCGGTTTCATGGATAGAACCGGCCCCGACCCATGCACCACAGGCAAGCGGTCCGGCCTGCTCGACACTGACGACTTTCATGCCGTTTGCCAGTTCAGTTACTTGCGGTTCGGCAAGCCCTGTCTTCGGCGTGAACGGCAATGGCTTATCAGTTGATTTTGGTGCTGCCGGCGCATTGGCATCCGGCGCATATAGATCGGCGATCTTCTGCATTTTCGCTTTAATCTCGTCTTCTGTCGGCATCGTATCCAGTGGTCCGAAACCGCCAAATGCGTATTTCCCGTCGGAGAACATTTTATGACACAGCTTTTTCAAATCTTCGGATGTGACCGCGCGCAATTTCTCATACACTTCGTCAAAATCTTTGATTTCGCCATGATCTAAAATAGAAGATGCATTACTCTTCGACGCGCCCAAAATCGTTTCAAGGCCGCCAATTCTGCCCGCATGCAGTTTATCTGCAACCATTTTGATTTGGTCGTCCGTAAAGCCGTCTTTCATAAATTGTTCGAAAATACCAAACGTCGTATCCAGCAATTCAGCAGCTTGCCCCTTGCCAGTACCGGCCGCAATCACGAACTTGCCGGTTGTGGCATCAGGTGCATATTGCGAATGTACGCTGTACACCAGACCGCGTTTTTCACGCACCTCAATAAAGAGCGGGAACGACATGCCGCCGCCCAGAATTTGATTCAGAATATAGGCCGCATATCGGTCATCATCATGAAAAGATGGCGCTTCAAAACCCAAAATCAGGTTCAACTGCGCAGAATCCGTTTCCTGACGATTATCGCCGCCGATAAATTCAACATCCAGCTCCGGCTTTTCTGTCACAGGCTGTAAATGACCAAAATATTGCTCTGCCATCGCTTTGGCTTTTTCAGCCGTGATATCACCGGCAAATGAAATACAGATATTCTCAGGGCATGACAAAAGATCAGCATGTTTTTGAATAATTTGATCTCGCGTAAAGGCATCAACACGGTCTTTGGTCCCCATTGAATCTTCGGCAGCCGCCTGCCCTTTAAATGCCGCTTGTGCGAACAGTTTTGCCGCTTGTTTGTTCGGGGACTGCGCCTCTGAATCAATCCAGGATTTGATTTGTTCTTTGGTGGTATCAATTTCAGCCTGCTCATATGCCGGATTCAAGATAACATCAGACAAGACATCAAACAGGTCTTCTGCATCATCGGCCAGCGATGTAATACCAAAACGGGTTTTATCACCGGATGTCACTGTCACAAGGCTGGCGCCGGAATTCTCGATAATATCGGCAAGCTCGTTACGGGAACGGGTTTTCGTTCCGCCATTGACAACTTCCTGCGTTAAAAATGTAAGGCCGTTTTCATCGACCGGTTCATGGTCACTGCCGTACCCGATCACAAATTGCATTGATACTTTACGTGTGCCCGGACGTTCTTCACATACAACGTGTACGCCGTTATCCAGCTGAAAATGCTCTGTCATAATATAACCTTCCCTGATCACTGCGTTAGCGCAGTTTTTCTTATTATTTTTTATTGTTTATTTATTGATCCTCATTTCTACGTCTTTTGCATAAGCGGGTCAAGTTTTTAGCGCGCACCCCGCAGAAATATCCCGATTCTTTAAATCATGCTTTTTATGCTTTGATTTTATGCGTAATCAATGTAAAAAATGCGGCTATGGATATGATGGAACTGACAAACAGCAAAATACCGTCCGCACGCAAAATGGATGTGCGCATCTGCACCGTGCAGTGGGAAATGCATGAGCTTAAAAGCCAGAACCACTTCATTGATAAAGTTGAGAAATTTGTCAAAACAGCTAGTGAATACAGAGCCGACGCCGTTTTATTTCCCGAATTTCTAAACGCACCGCTTATGAATACATTCCGCGAAAGAAAAGCGGAAAAAGCCATTGAAAAACTTGCCAAAAACGCTCCGAAGATAAACGAGCTCACCAAAGCACTGGCACAGAAATATAACATCAACATTATCGCGGGCAGCGTCCCCGAAATCGAAAACGGTACACTATACAATGTGGCCAATCTGTTTCATCGCGACGGCCGCCATGAAAAGCAAAAGAAAATTCACCTGACACCGGATGAAAAAACATGCTGGAACCTTGAGGGCGGAGATGCGGTCACCGCCTTTGACACCGATTTCGGCAAGGTTGGCATCCTGATTTGTTATGATGTTGAATTCCCCGAACTTGGCCGCATTCTGGCCGAAGAGCGGATCGAGATTTTATTCGTGCCTTACTGGACAGACACACGCAGCGGCTATCAACGTGTGCGTCATTGCGCACAAGCGCGCGCTATCGAAAATGAATGCTATGTCGTTCTCTCCGGCAATACCGGCAACCTGCCGGAAGTCACGAATATGGACACGCAATATGCGCATAACTGCATTCTGACACCATCTGATTACGGCTTCCCGCACGATTGTGTTGCCGCCGAAGCAACGCCACAAATCGAAATGCCACTCTTTGCCGATCTGGACATGAACCAGCTTGAGCGCCTCCATGAAAAAGGCAGCGTCAAAAACCTAAAAGACCGCCGCACGGACCTTTACAATATCACACATCACAAAAACAAGTAGAGACACAAAAGATGAAAGATTTCAAAGCCCTTATCGAACGTTATAAACTTTCTTTCTTAGACGGAAACGCGAATGAAGAGCATGATTACGAAACGCTTGCCGAAGGACAATCCCCGAACATCATGGTCATCAGCTGTTGCGATTCACGCGTCAGCCCCGATCTGATTTTTTCGGCAAAACCCGGCGAAATATTCACCGTCCGCAATGTCGCCAATCTGGTCCCGCCTTTCGAAGAAAAAGGGGAATTCCACGGCACCAGCGCCGCGCTCGAATTCGCTGTCACCGGCCTGAAAATATCACATATCGTTATTCTGGGGCACAGCACATGCGGCGGCGTGAAAGCCTGCCTCGATCATGCGATGGGCGAAGAAGATACAACCCATTTCATCGGATCATGGATGTCTATCATCAAAGACGTCGCGGAAAAAGCAAAAGAAATCGTCGCAAAGGATAAAACAGCCAGCGACATACAGCTTGTCACAGAGCTGGAAGCGATCAAGGAATCGATTCAAAACTTACAGACATTTCCGTTTATCAATGACGCTATCGACGCTGGTCAACTCGATATACACGGCCTGCATTTTGATATCGGCTCAGCCCAGTTGCGTATCCTTGACAAAGAAACAGAGCAGTTTCAGATTCTGTCATAAAGCGCGCGGCACGCTTATTTCCTTGCTTAAATACGCAAAAATGCTATACTATTCAGACAATTACAGAATGAAATTGTCTATTTTTTAAGGCAGGAGAGCCGAAAATGAAACCCGTGTACGTGTACAGCATCATTGCGATATGCTTTGTGCTGTTCGTTATATTTCTCGCCCTGGTTGCGGAAAATCCCCTGACATTCTTTAATCTGCAAGGATTCCTGATTGTGCTTGGCGGCACAGTCATGGCGACATTCATCAGTTACCCGTACCGTGTTATTCGCCGTGCGGGCGTTGCCGTTCTCACGGCCATTCGCGGCAACCCGAAAAAGAACATACAAAACCGTATTAATCTTTATACGGAAACAATGGCGTCCTTGAAAAAAGGCAATATTCACGAAGTCGAACAAAATATTTACCGCATTCATAGCCCCTATCTGGAAGCCGCCGCACAAATGATTATTGACGGCAACCGCATTGATGACGTGATGAAGGTCATGCATTGGCGCCTTGAACGGGTCAAAAGCACACGCAAAACGGACGCCGCCGTTCTGCGCACAATGGCCAGTTATGCGCCCGCATTCGGCATGCTGGGCACATTGATCGGCTTGATTAATATGCTTGGCGTATTGGATAGCGGCAACATCGAAGCCATAGGTACAAATATGGCGATCGCGCTTGTCACAACCTTTTACGGCATCTTGCTGTCAAATGCTTTGTTCAAACCGCTTGCCGTAAAGCTGGAACAGAAGCTGCAGGAAGATATTGTCTTATTGAGCGTTGCAAAAGAAGCCGTCACCCTCCTCTCACAAGGCAACCCGCCAGCCTATACGAAAGAAATTCTGAGCAAATATCTCGAACACGCCCATGACGAAGTGGTCACAGCGATATAATATGACAGAATCCGACAAGCAAGCACCGAAGAAAAATAACGCGCCCGGCACCGATGATGCAGAATCTACGGCGGCGGAAGATAACGCGACACAGGATTCATCGACGGCACACCCTTCCCATACGAATAATGCCGCCTATTATGAAACCGATTTCGAACAGCTGTTCGCACAAGACAATGATAATGACATAAACGAAAACACAGCCGGTGACTGGCTGCTCAGCTATACGGACATCGCAACGTTGCTTGTCACGCTTTTTGTTGCGCTTCTAGCCCATTCCACATTCAACATGGCCGATGAAACCCAATCAAAGCCCTCCGACGATCCGTCCGTTCATCAAATCGCGGAGACAGACAAACAGCCGACGGATGTATCGCCTGACGCGCCAATCGGGCAAGACCGTCAAATCGCCGGGCAAGGCATTCTGTTTCAGGACAGCATCAACCGCCGGCAGCAAGACACGGCAGAACGCAACGTTATCCGGCCCGATGACAATCCCCGCAAAGGTCTGATCAACGCCGAAACATCCAACGAACAAACAGCCCCTGCGGCCGTACCGCCACAAAAACACGCCGAAGATAGCCCCGTCTTTGATCAGGAAAAAATGTCGGAAGGCAAGCGCTTGCAATCCGCCGTTAGTGATGCCGGATTCAGCGATGATGTCGAGGTGAATATACGCCCCGATCAAATCGAAATCCGCATGAATGAAAATGTGTTATTTGCATCCGCAGAAGCAACGCTGTTTGATGAGGCGCAGGTCATTCTGGATACAATTCTGCCTGCCATTTCAAAGACAGAGTATGACGTGATTATCGAAGGGCATACCGATAACAGGCCCATTTCAACACCGCGCTTCCCATCCAACTGGGAGCTTTCCGCAGCACGTGCCGTTTCCGTGATCAACTATTTCGAAAGCCAGGGATTCCCCGCGCAGCGCATGCGCGCCGTTGCCTATGGCGAAACCAAACCCATCGACACCAATAACACGGTCGAAGGACGTCAGAAAAACCGCCGCGTCCAGATTATTCTGGAATGACGGCAACGCCGCCACAAAACGCCCTAAAACGCCTACAGCACACCCCATCAAAGACCGTGAAGAGCCGCACGAAAGACACCGCGCCTCTTGCGGCTGTTACGGCTGTTTTTTGCGTGTAAAGTTATGCGTTGCTTCAATTTGGCGCACTGTACCGGATTTTGAACGCATCACAATAGAATGTGTTTTCGCGCCCCCTGCATAACGCCGTACACCGCGCAACATTGTGCCATCTGTCACGCCCGTTGCCGCGAACATCACATTGTCGGGCTTGGCCAGTTCATCCATCACATATGTTTTATGCAGGTCCTTGATGCCCCAGCGTTCGGCGCGTTCTTTTTCCTCATCAGAGCGGAACGTCAACCGCCCGACTATCGAACCGCCGATACATTGCAGCGCCGCTGCGGCCAGCACACCTTCCGGTGCGCCGCCAGAGCCCATATAAATATCAATACCTGTTTGCTGATCGGCTGTTGCCATAACCGCACTCACGTCACCATCCTGTATCAGAATAATGCGCGCACCAGCATCACGCACCTCACGGATCAAATCTTCATGTCGCGGACGATCCAGAATACACACCAGCAAATCTTCAACACGCGCGCCTTTTTCCGCCGCAACTTTCTGCACAATATCCGCAGGCGGCGCATCCAGATCCAGAATATCAGGCGAGATATGCGGCCCGACAGCCAGTTTATCCATATAGACATCCGGCGCATTCAAAAAGCCGCCCTTATCCGTCATCGCGACAACGGCCATTGCGTTCTGTCCGCCTTTGGCCGTGATGGTTGTTCCCTCCAGCGGATCAAGTGCAATATCCAGCGGCGGGCCGCCTGCACCGACCTCTTCACCGATATACAGCATCGGCGCTTCGTCGCGTTCGCCTTCGCCAATCACGACCGTTCCCTTGATCGCCAGACTATTCAAAGCCTCGCGCATCGCATCAACAGCGGCGCGGTCGGCCTGTTTTTCATCGCCGCGCCCAACCTCCATCGAAGCCGCCATCGCGGCCGCCTCCGTCACGCGCACAACTTCAAGCGCAAGGTTGCGGTCCATCGCAAATTTTTCTGACTGGGGAGAGATATGTTTGTAATCGGTAAGAGAAGAAATTGGTGCCTCCATGATAAATGACCTCCATCATTTGGAAATAATTCATGCGTATCTCACAAACATTTCATGAGAAAGTCATGAGTGATTCATGGCGGCATTGTAACACAGCAAACACACTTCGCTGAGTCACAAAACATTTCTTTTGTAACAGTTTTGCATTGATGCTGCAGAGAGCCGAAAAACATGACGCTGAAAATAAAAAAACGCCGAGGCTGGCGTTTTTTGATAAATTGGCATCCCGTACGGGATTCGAACCCGTGTTGCCGCCGTGAAAGGGCGGTGTCCTAGGCCTCTAGACGAACGGGACGCACAGAAGCTTGATTAGGAAATGGTGTTATAATCGATTTGTGCACCATAAATCAAGTAATTATT
>JASMHE010000009.1 GCA_030750865.1 Alphaproteobacteria bacterium | reverse complement strand
AATCTCTACCTCGCGTAAGATTTTGATGATTTCCTCTGTTTTGTATCTCTTGCCTCGGCTCATAATCTGTCTCCTTTCATAAAGACTTTTATAAACCAATTCCTAACTCAAAAAATGGACCGATTTTAGGGGGCAAGGTCAATGACTTTTGTCAAATATATAAGGATGATTTTTTAGAAATAATTGATAAGCCTGGCTTGGATTCAGATGATAAGTTATTGAGATTTTCATGCATAATCCTGCTTTCAGAATATGATCACTTGCGAATGGAACTACTAAGTTTAGTGAAAGGAAATCCATTGGCTGTGTTCCGAATTTATAATTTACGCAGGAAGTTTAGAGCATCAAAGGATGCTCTATTGGTTTGTGAAAAGCACAAGCAGAGAGTCGAGTGGCAAATCGGCAGGATCTATAGGCTGCGTAACAGTATCGTGCATTCCGGAAGCTCGCTGCCTTACATAGCTAATTTGGTGATTAATATGGATACTTATTACCGTACCTTAATTTCTAGTATTATGTCTGAAATGTTGGAACATCGAACATCGGTTACACTGGATAGGCTTTTTTCTGATGTGTTTATGAGGCGTTCTGAAAATGAAGCAATATTAAGCAAGCACGAGAACCAGGGAGTGTCTTACGTCGTTTCTCTTCTAAAGTTATAGTAGTGAACAAAGAAATGGCTGGGGTGGCAGGATTCGAACCTGCGCATGGCGATACCAAAAACCGCTGCCTTACCGCTTGGCTACACCCCACCATGGATGTGTAAGAAGCGATAGAATGGTGCCGCAACACGGACTCGAACCGCGGACCTGATGATTACAAATCAACTGCTCTACCAACTGAGCTATTGCGGCACATCAAATCTATCTCGACCTTTTCATAGCCTTTTTACGGGCTGGGGTAAAGTCGAAACCCCTTGGAAATAGCGCGCTACAAATCGTCGACCTTAAAATTACAAATCAACTGCTCTACCAACTGAGCTATTGCGGCACAACACAATTTTCCTTTTCACCGACCTTTTCATAGCCTTTTTGCAGACTGGGGCAAGGTCGAAACCCGCAGACGAAGAGAATGTATATCGTTTTGTGGCGCGGGACGCAAGACAATTTATCAAAAAAATCGTCGGTTTTTCTGTTGTGGGGCTCTGGCACGCTATGATCTTGTATTTGCAGGGTTTTGTGGGTATTTCGGGTGTAAAATGGGTCGGGGATGGATATTGGATATAATCTGTGATTTCGGGTGGCTGAGGTGTTGCGTGTGCGCCGGTGTGCTTTGATGGACAGAAGGGCTGTTCTAACGGCTGGTCAAGCTTGTATTTTCTTGATAGAATAACAGCCTGATTCAAGAGCATATTCACGTGTTCTTTACATTTTTTGCATATACTGATCTGGTGCGGATTTTTAAATGACGTTTTTATCATGCTTGTTATCGTCTTTGAGAGATAATATGCTTTTATTTCAATATGTAAGCCGCATATCGCGTGATGTATTATGTTCGATCTGTTTTATGTTTTCCGCTTTGAAGGCCTGAATGATTAATGTCTGATAATAAAAATACCTTATACGATAATGCCATTGGCTGGATGATCATGGGCGCGATCATGCTGATTCTGCTTGGTTTTTTCTGGTATTTCTACCAAATTGAGGTCAAGAATATGTTCCGCTGGATCCGGTGGGGACAAATCTGGTTGATTTCACAAGTGATGCCGTCTGATTATGAAATTGTCTGGAACGGCACGGCGATGAATTATGATCAGTCCGTGGAAGAGATCAAAAATTTGCCGAAAACGGCCTTATCGAACGAGCTGACGGCGTTGATTTCATATGTTGCGATGCGCCCGTTAAAATGGGTGATTACGGCCGTGCTGGCTGGCATGGCTTTTTGGGCGCTGTTTCGCGGGCCGGAAACGCAATTCCGCCGTTCGGTCGATATTAATAAGTTGATCGAGATTCAGTCATCGAATTTCAAATCGATTACACCGTTTATCAAGTTTAACCCGTCTAATGTGCCGCCACGTCCGCCGGGCGCGCCTGTGCCTGCGGAGTTGCCTGCGTTTGCCGAAGCGCTGGGGCCGGAGGAATGGATTGCCTATAACCAGATTCCGATACCCGATGGCAAGCTGGATGAAGATGCAACCGAAGAAGCGCTGGCCAAGCAGTTATCGAAGCGCTGGAAGGGCGCGCAGCATTTGCCGGATTACAAGCAGGTTCTGCTGGCCGGTTTTTGTCTGAAGGCTGTGCGCAAAAGAAGCCAGTCGGATGATTTTCTGGGACGTGCCTCTGCGTGCTGGTCGCATGAAAAGGGTCTGAAGCTCGGGCAAGACAAAACATTGGTTAAAGAAGCGCGTGCTATCTTGCGGGACAAGAAAATGGCCGGAGATACGCTGGCGAAATGCAATATGCACGGTTTTGAAAATACGGCCTTGTTACGCGGCTTACAGACGGCGCGTGAAGAAGGCGGTGTTCTGGCGCCGGCGACCTTTGTCTGGCTGCGGGCGCATGACCGTGATTTATGGTATGCGCTGAACAATCTGGGGCGACAGGCGTTCCATGCCGAAGCGCTGGGCACGATGTCGCATTTCAAGGCGGAAAAGCGTACAAACCGTCCGATTCCGCGGCCGAAATTACAAGATGCACTGACGACGATCCGCGAATATGTTGAATCAAGCAAGCTGCGGCCGATCCCGCAACTTGATTACAGCGGCGCGAAGAAGAAGCGTGGCATCAAAAAGCCGAAAAGCAAGAAGGCTCAAAAGAAAGATAAGCAGAAAGAAAATAAAAAACAGGACAAAGCAAAGGCAAAAAGCAAAGAAGGAAAGAAAAAGGCAGCATAACCTTGATATGGTAATGCGGCCCGATAGGAGAGAAAATCATGAAATTATGTTGTTCAAAGAATAAAAAGGCGCAGACAGGCACAACGGCACAGCTTGTTGACGGCAGTCTGGTGATGTCGATGCCGGATGCATTGACACCGGCGGTCTGGCGCTATGATCTGGGATCAAGCAAGGATGTTGTGTTTCAGGTGGAAGAAGACGATAAGGGCCAGCATGTCTTTATGGCGCTGGTCGGGAAGACAACAAAGGTTGTGGCGTCTTATGAAACAAAAGACATGGCGGTCAATGCATTGATGGCGGCCAGCACGGCATTGGAGCATGGCCAGCAACACGGGCATGCCTGTGGTCATACGCATAAGCAAAATGCAGCGGCCGGACATGGTGGTGCTGCGCCGGAGAAAAACGGCAAAGGACATATGATTGCCTCGCTTGCGGGGCTTGCAATTCTGGCTTTTTTGATCTTCATGTTGATGAACGCACAACCGACACGTCTGAATTCCGGCGTGAGTGAGAGTGCTGCACCGACTGGCGCTGTATCCGGCGGTTCACAGGCCGGCGTACCGATGAGCGCGGACGACTTTTTGCGGCAACGTTAAGGGAAATCAGGCCCGGCGGATAATATGAAGCGGAAATAAATACGGCATAAACACACAAGAATAAACACAAGCGTGAAAACAAAAATAAACGCGGCGATGAAAGGGACAAGCCTAGCCGATGGTTTTAGACAGTAAATTTGAACGGACCCACCTCGAGCTGCTACGTGATACGCGGCCGATGTATATGCGTCTTGCCGACTGGATGAAACGTCCGGCGAATTCGTTTGTCATGTTCACGGTAGGGATTGTTTTGCTGCATCTGTTCCATGCGGTGCTGTACTTTGCCGATATCATTTTCCTGGTCTATATCATTTATTTCTGGTGGCTGTGGACGCGGGAACGGACATTGCCGTTCAAGATGCCGCTGGGCAGTCCGTGGCCGGATAAAAATAACGAGGGTCCGGGCCGCAGCGGTAAGGGTGAAGGTATTTTGTTCGTCGGGAACAAGTCCGACACAAATGAAGAGCTATGGTTCACGAACTCGGATGCGCGTACGCATATTCTGTATCTCGGGACAACGGGTGCGGGTAAGACCGAGGGACTGAAATCAATGGCGACCAATGCGATGGCGTGGGCCTCGGGCTTTGTGTATATCGATGGTAAAGCCGATACGGATTTGTGGTCGTCTTTGTCATCATTGGTGCGCCGTTTCGGACGGGATGATGACTTGCTGGTCTTGAACTATATGACCGGTAACTCTGACGTTAAAGCGCCATCCAATACGATGAACCCGTTTTCGAGCGGTTCGGCATCTTATTTGACGCAAATGCTGGTCAGCTTGATGCCGGATGCGGAAGGCGATAACGCGATGTGGAAAGAGCGTGCGGTTTCCTTGATCAGCTCGGTGATGCCTGCGTTGACATGGAAGCGTGACCATCAGGATATTCCGATGTCTGTGTCGACCATTCGGGAATATCTGAATCTGCCCAATGTGATTAAGCTGTCGCGTGATAAACATCTGCCTGACAAGATTAACGAAGGTATTATGGGTTACCTTGATACGTTGCCCGGTTACATTGATGCCGCCTATGGTGATGATGGTCAGCCAAAGCCGCCGGGGCCGGATGTGCCGCAGGTGGATACAACAACACCCAGCCAGCAGCACGGTTATCTGTCGATGCAGTTTACGCGTGCCTTGCAGTCACTCGGTGATGAATACGGGTACATCTTTGATACGCAGGCCGCTGACGTGGATATGGTGGACGTTGTTTTGAATCGCCGCATTCTGATCGTTTTGATTCCGGCGCTGGAAAAATCCAGTGATGAAACGGCCAACCTCGGTAAAATTGTTGCCGCGACCATCAAAGGGATGATGGGTTCTGCGCTGGGTGCGACGGTTGAGGGCGAATCGTCAACCGTGATTGAAAACAAACCGACAAACTCTTCCACGCCGTTTATGACGGTGTTCGATGAGGTTGGTTACTATACCGCGCAGGGCATGGCTGTGATGGCCGCGCAGGCGCGTTCGCTTGGTTTCTGTTTGATCTTTGCCGCGCAGGATTTGCCCGCCTTGCAAAAACGGGTGAAGGAAGAAGCGCGTTCGATCACAGCGAACTGTAACTTGAAAATCTTCGGGAAACTGGAAGACCCGACCGACACCAAAGATTTCTTCGAAAAGACAATCGGCTCGGCAATGGTGATGGAGGCATCGGGATATCAGCTGTCTGGCGGTGCAAGTACGGGATCTTATTTTGATACACAGCAAGCCGGCCTGCAATTGCGTGCACGGGCGACATATGATGATTTGCGTGATTTGAAAGAAGGCGAGGCGCTGATCACATTCGGGACATCTGTGAACGAAGTGAAAATCTTCTATTCCAATCCGGGGCATGCCAAAGCGATGCGGGTGACACGCTTTTTGTCCCTGCCGCCGCCTGATGAAAATCTATTGAAACATGCCGATACGATCACGCGCGTGCGCGATCTGATGGTGCATAAAACATGGACGGCGAAAAAGGCCGATGTTGCATTGGAAACGCCGGATGAAATTGCCGCGCTGGCCGAATATTGCACCAAAGCGGAAGAGGCCGATCATACCGGTGTCGAAACGGGTATGATTGCCATTGCCGGTGTATATGCATTGAGTAATAAGGTTGATCTGACGGCAACGGGACAAGGCAGTGGCACTGCAAAAGGCGGCGCACAAGGTGGAGGCGGTAAAGCGCCAGCCGTACCCGCGAAGGCAGCGCCGAATGCGCAACAGAACACGCCGCCGCAACCACAGAAAAAAGAGCCGCCACAATCAGCCCAGCAGAAAGCTGCGCCGCAATCGCAACAGCCGCAGACACCGCCCGCGCAGCAGCAACAACCACCCGCCGACGCAAAGCCGGCAGATGGTGCGGGTGCCAAAACGCCGCCGGATAATCCGCTGGCCGGATTTAGTAAAAACAAAGAGGGCGGAACGCCACCGCCGCAACAGCCATCGCAACAGGGTGATGCAAATCAAGGGGGCGGCAATACAGCGCCGCCACCGCAACAGCCGCCATCTACGCCGCCTGCCGACAACGCGCAGGCAAGCCAGCAGACGGGTAATCAGGCCGGTAATCAGGCTGGTGGTGATGCGAATAATAATGCAGCGCCGCCGGAGGCAAAATCGTCTGTGAACTGGCAAGAGTTAATCGATAAAGGCGCCGAAGGTGGTACGCCTGCTGCCGGAGATGGACAAGGTGGTGATGTCGGTAGTCAAGCGGGTGATAATACGGGCGGTGGTGCAGCACCAGATGCGGCGCAGTCCTCAGGCAGTCACTTGACTGATACGCCGATCGATCCGGAAGCTGCGAATATTCTGAAGCGGGCCGGACGTACAATGCGCGATTCCCTGTTCAGAAAAGGCGGCGGCGGACCGCCGGATGATGATGGCGACGCGCAAGCCGCAGAATAAAATTGTTCTGCCGCGCGTGCTCGTGTTTTTTCTTATTTATTCGGATGTGATTGATATGGCCGTTATGACGGTTTCAAACCCGTGATGCTGTTGTCCTGATTTGGAGTTGTTGTGCGGATTGTCTTGCCGAGCAATGTTTCCAATGTGCGCTGGATGCATTTATTATACATCATGTCGGTACTTGTAATGACGGCATCTGCACCGGCATCGCGGAAACTCTCTTCGGAAAAAGCGCCCCAGATAATGACAGGCACATCTTTGACCGGTGAGTTTTCATTTTTCAGAAGTGTCAACGCATGCACCCCGACAGAGGCCGTGCCCTTGTCAAGGCGCGGTGTTGTATTGTGGCCCATTGCACCCAGCAATGCGTCAGAAAACGCAATTTCGGGCATGACATCACGAACAGACGGTGTTGATTTGTCCTTGATGATGATGGCATCGGGCAATGTTTCCATATGGTCGATGGCCTGTGCCAGTTCGTCCAGACTTTCGGTGAACACAGGTTCACAGCCGACATCAAGCGCTACTTGCGCGTCAAATTTGTAAGACAGGCCTTCGGACATTGACGGGTCTTCGTAAACCACAATGTTCAGGTCTTTTGCACGGACAACGTCACGTTTTTGAATAATTTCTGCCATTTTTGTAAATCCCCTTAAAATGTAGGGATAGACCATAAGCCCAAACTGTAAGTTATGTCAACAAAATATTGCAGTGCGGCGAACGATGTATGACTGGCGTGCAATTTACATGCGGTCGGGCACATCAATGCCCAGTAGCTCAAGCACGGTTTCGATTGTTTTTTGCGTCATCAACGACAGGGCAATGCGTGAAGCCTGTACGTCTTGATCATCGCCTGACAGGATATGGCAACTGCCGTAAAAACTGCTGAACAGGCCGGCCAGCTTGTAGACATATTCGCATAAATAATGCGGCATATCGTTACGTAGTGCCGTGTCGAATGCATCGGGGAATTCGGCCAGCGCCAGTGCCAATGCGCGTTCGCTGTCATGTGTGATGTGAATGTCGGCCAGTTTGATATCAAGGCCTTGCTGTTCACCTTTGCGCAGCAGTGATTTGATGCGGACAATCTGATACAGCAGATACGGGCCTGTTTTGCCTTCAAAGCTCATGAAACGGTCCATATCAAAAATATAATCCGTGATCCGCTGGTTTTGTAGGTCGGCGAATTTAATGGCGGCCACGGCAATGATATTGGCAATGTTTTCGCGTTCGTCTTGATCCATGTCAGCGGCCAGATTGGCTTCGGATAAACGGGCGCGGGCTTTCTCACGGCCTGTTTCGATCAGATCTTCCAGCTTCATCACGCCGCCCGCCCGTGTTTTAAACGGTTTGCCGTCCGGTCCGTTCATGGTGCCAAAACCGGCGTGGAGCAAGACCGTTTTGTCGGGGCTTGTAATACCGCTTTTTTCGGCCGCACGGAACACTTGCGTAAAGTGCAGATGTTGACGTTGGTCAACGACATAGACAATGCGCGCCGGATCAAAAAGCTTCATCCGCTCGACAATGGTGGCCAGATCGGTCGTGCCGTACATCACCGCGCCGTCACGTTTATACAGAATAAGCGGCGGCATTTCTTTTTTGTCATCATCCTGTTCGACGCGAATGACCTGTGCGCCGTCGCTTTCCTCGACCAGACCTTTTTCACGCAGATCGTCAACCATATCGGCAATGTAATCATTAACGTCGGCCTCGCCTTTCCAAAGATCGAAATACACATTCAGGGCCGCAAAGTTTTTCTTCATGGATTGCACGGATGCATCACGAATTTTTTGCCAGATGGAAATGTGCGGCTCTTCTTTTTTCTGCATGCGCAACACAGCTTCCAGGGCTGCGGCCTTGCGGTCTTCGTTCTCTTTGCAGGCGGCGGATGCCTGCGGATAAAGCGCGGTCAGTTCATTCATGAAATCATCAACCACGGTGTCATCATCCAGATCAAGGTTCAGGATACGGTCAACCTGACCGGTCATCATATATTCGCTGATGATCATGCCCATATGTGTGCCCCAGTCGCCCATATGCACATCACCGATGGCTTTGTATCCCTTGAATGAATACAGGCGGCGCAATGTATCCCCGATGATAGAAGCGCGCAGATGGCCGACATGCATCGGTTTTGCAATGTTCGGGCCGCCATAGTCAAGCATGACGGTGTCGGCTGTTTCGGTCAGGGCAACGCCGCATTTTTCATCGTCTGCAACGGCCGCAAGATGCGCGGCGATATACGCATCGGTCAAGTTCAGATTGATAAATCCCGGACCGGCAATATCGACTTTGTCAAAGATGTCATTTTGCGATAAGGATTCGACAATCTGCGTGGCAATTTCACGCGGGTTTTTCTTGGCAATGCGGGCGGCGGCCATTGCACCGTTACACTGGAATTGCGCAAGGTCGGGACGATCGGACAAGCGGACTTCGCCAAGTTCTTTTGGCAGGTCGTTTTGTTCGAAAATATCGCCGACAATGTCGGTCAGTTTTTGTGCAAGTGATGCCATGACGTTTTGAGCCTTCGTAGAATGTAAGTGTTATCGTCCTGAAATAAATACCGTTTTCTTTTAAAACACATCGCCGTGCAGATTTCCATAGGGAAAAACGCGCGATGTGACCGGAAACGGTATTTTTAATGTTGATGTAGGGGGCGGGCGATTATCGCGGCTGGAATGTAAATGTCGCACCCAGTCGGCTTTGTGCGCGTTTTGCAACCGCTTCGATATCGCGTGTGAGTTGACGGTCTTCGTTATCCGCCGCATCGTGCCATGCATCATTCAGGAATGATTCAATCACGGATGTGTCAACATGTCCGGCCGCATTTTCAGAAAATGCGTCAACGATTGTGTGGCTGCGCGGTGGCAGATGCGGGTGCTCCAAAAACTGCTTCAGCGCATATGTATCTTTCTCGGTCGCCCAGAATTTTGACATGTCGCTGAGGATCGTCAGTAATTGTTCATTGTCTGAATCCTGTACAAGGGCGGCATATTCGGAAAAACAGCCATAGAACGGGCTGTCTTTAAGGTCGCCGCAATTGATCCAGAGATACATGAAATCACCGCGCAGGAAGTCCTGCAAGGCATCTGTTTGCTGCGGGTCTGTGACGGCCGCTTCCATAAGTGTATCGACATGTGCTTTCAGCGTGTCCATTGTGGCGGCTTTATAAGCATCTCCCGCGTCTGTGCCCTGAAGCCAGACATTCAGATCGTCATATGGCATCTGGTGAATGCTTGCGTTAACGGATGTTGCGCCCATTTCATTTTGTTCTGCCAGGTCGGCTTTGAAATATGCCAGAACACTTGCGGCGAATTCCTGCGGCGTGTGGCCGTGGAAAAGAGGGGCGAGATCTTCGCGTGAAATTGTGTCAGTTTGTGTTTGTACGTCTGCTGCTGCCGTTTGCATGGGTCACACTCCTACAGGTTTTGATCCTGTTTACCGCTATTATTTTGCCATCGTCTCTATGTCTCTTTATACGATTGTAAATCGCAAAAACAAATTTAGTCTTAAAAGAGATATATGTTATATGGCTTTTTTTCATAATAAGTCAATATGTCAAAATACAAAATAATGACATAAAAGAACGTGTCCGGCGGGGTGACAGGCGCCAGGCGATCAATGCCGTACCGAAAGTGCTGCAATCGATGCCGCGATGCCTATGCCTGATGGGGGGGCGATAAACGGATTTGGTTGCAACGGCGTCTATAAGAGTGCCCATAAAAGCGCCCATAAAGGCGTCAATGATGTCGCGGCAGGATGGGGCAGGGCAAGGCGGCAATAGGGTGAGGCGGAACAAGGCAAAAAACAAGGCAAGAAAGACGAGGAAAAAGAGGGTAAAAGCCGATCAGATGCGTTTTATAAACGGCATCTGATCTTTGAATAATCTGCGAATGATTTTGATGGGCGTGCCGGATCAGGCATCCGGTTAGGCGTCCAGATTGACAACTTTCAGTGCGTTGTCCTGAATAAATTCGCGGCGCGGTTCGACCTTTTCACCCATCAGGGTTGTAAAGATGTCGTTGGCTTTTTCCGCGTCTTTGATGTTCACCTTCAGCAATGTCCGTACTTCGGGATCAAGTGTTGTTTCCCACAGCTGATCGGGGTTCATTTCACCAAGACCCTTATAGCGCTGGATCGACATGCCTTTGCGACCGGCGGCCAGAACATTATCGAACAGGCTGATCGGGCCATAGACTTTTTCGGTTTTCTCAGAAGAGCCTGTTTGCAGATGTCCGGGGCTTGCGAAATTTTCCTGCAGCCAGTCCAGATTGTTATGCAGGCGCACGGCATCAGGCAATTTGATATGTTCGGGTTTGATGATGAAACGTTCTGTCACGCCGCGCAATGTACGGGACACAATATAGCCGGACACGGGTGTAAACTCACCCTTCCATGTGCGTTCCCGTTCATGGGAACGGCTGTTCATTTGCGCCGCGATTTTATCGGCAAGTTCCTGACCGAGGGCAGCATCTTCCAATACTTTTTCGTTATACGCACCGGCGAGGGCGGCTTGTTCTACCAGCTCTTTGCTGCCGACCTTATCGGAAAACGCCAAAATGGCATTGCGCATATTGCGCGCTTTGCTGATCAGGTCATACAAGTCTTGTCCCGAACGGCCATTGCCGGAATGATCCGAGAAGACCAGATTATCAAGCGCCGTGTTGATCAGATATTCTTCGAGCGATGATTCATGTTTCAGATAGACTTCGGACTGGCCGCGTTTGACTTTGAACAATGGCGGCTGTGCGATATACAGATATCCGGCATCGATAATTTCCGGCATGAAACGATAGAAGAATGTCAGAAGCAATGTTCTGATGTGCGCGCCATCGACGTCGGCGTCGGTCATGACCACAATTTTGTGATAGCGCAGTTTTTCAAGGTTAAATTCACGGTCGATACTGGTCCCCAGTGCCGTAATCAATGTGCCAAGCTCGTTGTTATTCAAGACCTTATCAAGGCGGGCGCGTTCAACGTTCAAAATCTTACCGCGCAGCGGCATAATGGCTTGTGATTTACGGTCACGGGCCTGCTTGGCAGAGCCGCCCGCGGAATCACCCTCCACGATGAAAAGTTCTGATTTTGACGGATCGCGTTCCTGGCAATCGGCCAGCTTGCCCGGCAAGCTTGAAATGTCCATCACCCCTTTGCGGCGTGTCAGCTCACGCGCTTTGCGTGCGGCTTCCCGCGCAACAGCGGCTTCGATCATCTTGCTGACGATCTTTTTGCCTTCAGCCGGATTTTCCTCAAGCCATGTTGCCAGATGTTCACTGATGGCGCTGTCCACAATCGGACGGATTTCAGACGAGACCAGCTTGTCTTTCGTCTGGGAAGAGAATTTCGGATCGGGCATTTTGACAGACAAAACGCATGTCATGCCTTCGCGCATATCATCGCCGGTCAGTTTCAGGTCTTTTTTGATCAGACCGGTTTCTTCGGCATATTTTTTGATGGTACGGGTCAGCGCATTTTTAAAACCTTCGGAATGCGTACCGCCATCTTTTTGCGGAATGTTGTTGGTGAAACAGAGCAGTGATTCATGGTACGCGTCTGTCCATTCAATCGCCGCTTCCACGGCCATGCCGTTCGCGGCTTCTTCGGTGGCAAGGGAAACCGGTTCTTCCATCAGGGTGTTTTTATTCCGGTTCAACCATTTCACGAATTCTTTGATGCCGCCATCATAATGGAATTGCACTTCTTTGGGGCTATCTTCACGGCGGTCATGAACATAGATGTTCACACCGGAGTTCAGGAACGCAAGTTCCCGCAGACGGTCTTCGAGTGTGCTGAAATCGAATTCCGTCATGGTGAATGTTTCCGGTGATGGCAGGAATGTGATTTCCGTACCGTTTCGTTCATCCGGTTCCAGATCACGGACGGCTTTCAACGGCGCTTCGGCTTCGCCGTGGCGAAAACGCATCGTCCATTCTTGGCCGTCACGTCTGATCGTAATATCCAGCCATTCCGACAGCGCGTTCACAACAGAAACACCAACACCGTGCAGGCCGCCGGACACTTTGTAGGAATTCTGGTCGAATTTACCACCGGCGTGAAGCTGGGTCATAATGACCTGTGCGGCGGACACGCCTTCTTCTTTGTGCATATCAACGGGAATGCCACGGCCGTTATCGCGGACCGTTACAGAGCCTTCTGCGTTGATGATGACGTCGATGCGGTCACAATGTCCGGCCAGTGATTCGTCGATCGAGTTATCGACGACTTCGTAAACCATGTGGTGCAAACCCGTACCGTCATCGGTGTCACCGATATACATGCCGGGGCGTTTGCGCACGGCTTCCAGACCCCGTAAAACCTTAATCGAATCGGCGCCGTAATCTGCATTTTGTGTTTCTGAATTGTCCATATTTTCTGCCGTATCAGCCATCTGTTTTCTGTTCTCGTAATCTTGCGTAAAATTAATGAATATTTATAGCACAGCGCGCGGGTAAATACACAGGAAAAGCGCATAAATCCAAGCTTTTATTGCGTTTTTGTGGAGGAAATCGGGCAGATGTTCCGGCCCGTATTTTTCCGCGCATCTTCCCCCGTATTTTTTGGGGTATGCGGATACGTATTTCCGATTGTGCAGGGCGTGCTTTATGCGGTTTTGGGGGCTTTGTTCGTGGTGCGCGGCCGATGTATGAAGTCAGGTGTGCTGGATCAGGCAACAGCGACCTGATCGATCCGGCCGTCAATATTGCCGTGTGATACTTCGTGTATATGTGCGTGGGGGGCGATGTCGTCGAACAGATTGCGGTCCGTACCGGTCAGCCAGAATTGCACATTCATATCGCGCAGACGGTCATAGAGCAGTGCGCGGCGGTCGGCATCGAAATGCGCAGCCACTTCGTCCAGCAAGATCATCGGTGGTACGGCTTTGTTCTTTTTAATCAATTCGCCGTGTGCGAGGATGATGCCCATCAGCAGGGCTTTTTGTTCACCGGTCGAGCAATGTTCGGCCACCATGTCTTTGGCGCGGTAAACGGTGCGCAAGTCTGTTTTGTGCGGGCCCGTGGATGCGCCGCCTGTGACGGCGTCAACTTTGCGGGTTTCTGCAAGTTGATATTTGAACATGTCTTCCACTTCAAGCGCGGATGACCGCTGTAGCAGCCGTTCGATTGTGCCGGTCAGGGCAAGGCGTGCGCGTGGGAAAAGTGATTCCTGTGATTGCGGCGCCATATCGCAGGTTTGTTGCAAGCGGGCCAGAAAATCAAGGCGGGCTGCGGCGACTGCAACGCCCGTTTCGGCCATTGTCTGTTCGATACCGAAAAGCCATGATGTATCCGGATTCTGGCTTTCTTTTAAAATTTTGGAACGTTGCCGCATGGCATTTTCATAGCGTGTGACGCGGCCCGAATGTGCCGGATCAAAGGTGAAAACGAGCCGATCGAAAAAGCGCCGCCGCGCACTGGATGCATCCAGGAACAGGCGGTCCATTTGCGGTGTCAGCCAAAGTGTGGAGACGTATTCTGAAAAGGCATTCTGTCCACGGCAGGTTTCACCGTTGACGCGGATGATGCGTTTTTCTGTTTTCGGGTCAAGTCCCGTGCCAAGACGGACATCGCCGAACTTTTCAGTTTGCGCAACGGCGGCCACGGCCCACGGCGCGGTGCGTGCATCGGCGCCTTGTCGCTGGATGTCAATGGTCTTGGCGTTTCGCAAGCCGCGTCCGGGGGATAGCATTGAAATGGCTTCGAGAATGTTGGTTTTGCCCGCGCCGTTTGCGCCGTATAGCACAACGGGTGCGGCACTTTCGGTTATGATTGATGCGGTCTCATAATTCCGGAAGTTCGTGATCTGTAATTTGCTGATCCAACTCATGATGCGTCTATCATGCCATGTTTCGTCTTTGTTTTGCACGTATAAAATCGGCAGAGACGGAGGAATCCACATGCAAAACCATATTGCAGGTAGGGACGGTAATGTCCGAAGATTATTTTGCGGTGACAGATGTGTTTTAGCGGCCTACACACCTTTCAGGATGGCGCATAAAAAAAGAGGCGTCCTTGTGACGCCCCTTTTGTTGTTGTCTTTACGATGTCCGATCAAACGCGCAGCGGCATCAAAACATACAGAGAGCTGAGGTCTGCTGTATCCTGAATGATGGTCGGTGATGCGGCGTCGGCCAATGTCAAACGGCATCCTTCGCCTGCGATCTGGCTTGTGATGTCCAGCAGGTAGCGGGCGTTGAAACCGATTTCAAGATTGTCATTGCCGTGAATTTCCAAATCTTCGGTCGCGCTTCCGGCTTCCGGTGAATTGGCGGACAATGTCATGGTGTTGTTGTTCAGCGCAATTTTAACAGCGCGTGATTTACCGTCTGAAATCGTAGATACACGGTCGATCGCGCCGCTGAACAGAGCCGGATTGACTTCGATGACTTTGTCGTTGCCGGACGGGATAACCTGTTCATAATTCGGGAATGTGCCGTCGATCAATTTTGATGTCAGCACGATGTGATCGAACGCAAAACGGATTTTGCTTTCGGACAGGCTGATTTCAATGCTGTCTGCGGCATCTTCGATCAATTTACGCAGTTCGCCAACGGCTTTGCGCGGGATGATGACGCCCGGAATGTTTTCCGCGCCTTCCGGCAGAGGCATGTCAAAACGGGCAAGACGGTGACCGTCTGTTGCAACGCTACGCAGAACGTTGATGCCGTCACTTTCGCTGGCATGCAGATAGATGCCGTTCAGATAGTAACGTGTTTCTTCTGTCGACATTGCGAATTTTGTACGGTCGATCAGGGCGCGCAGATTATCTGCGGAGATCGAGAATTTTGAATCCAGTGCATCCGCGCCGAGTTCAGGAAAATCACCTGTCGGCAGGCAGCTCAGCTTGAATGTCGAGCGTCCGGCTTTGATCGTCATGATGTTTCCGGCTGTATCAAGTTCCAGTTCGACAGACGCGCTTTCAGGAAGCTTGCGTACGATATCGTGGAATGTGTGCGCCGGTGCCGTTGTTGCGCCCGGTGTTGCAACGTCTGCGGCAACGGCTTCGTTGATTTCCAGATCCATATCTGTGGTGGTCAGAAACAAAGTGCCGTCTTCGGCTTTCATCAGAACGTTGGACAGAATCGGAATCGTGTTGCGTTTCTCAACGACGCTTTGCACGTGGTTTAATGATCTCAGTAAGGCTGCGCGATCGATCGTCAGTTTCATAATCTTCTTCCTGCGTTTTCTTAATATGTATGTGAATCCGCTCAAAATATAGCACAGCGCATGATAAAGCCAAACGCTTTCATGCAGAATATCCATCTTTTTTCACGGTTTTTTGCGCTATTTACAGTCGTTGAAATCATTTTTATAATAAAATTTCAAGAAAAGGGATATTCGCCCATGATTCTGCAATTTACGATCGCCGCGCTTCTTATTGTCATGACCATTATGGTGCATGCTTTTATGCTTGATATGGTGGTCAAGAAGGTCGGTTTGATCGAGACGATGTTCATTCGTTTCTTTGTACGGATGCGGCGCGCTTTGACGCTGGTCTGTGTCGTGCTGGCCGTTTATACGGCTCATATTATCCAGATATGGATATGGGGGTTGTTTTTTATGCTGGCCGGTGAGTTTGATACGTTGGAGGCCGCGCTTTATTTCTCGACATCGGCCTTCACCACATTAGGCATGGGCGATGTGGTGCTGAGTGATGAATGGCGTTTGATGGGCAGTATCGAAGCCGCCAATGGTTTCCTGCTTTTTGGCTGGAGCACGGCCTTCATCTTCGAGGTCATGTCACAGCTTTACCGGAAAGAAGCAGAAGTGATTAGCGATCAATCATCGGGTGACCGTGTTTAACGACATGTGTGTATGTCGGTCTGTATGGCAGGTGACAGGTGGTATCCTGATAAAACGTTACTGAAAAAAAAGCGGCACTTTCGCCATGAAAGTACCGCTTCTCTTTGTCTTCGGAGATAGAAAAGCTGTTGATTCTTCTTGGTCTCCTGCTTTGTGTAGTAGTCCTATTAACGTAGGGTGATCGGCTGTTTTATCAACCTGTCAGTGCGCGGCGGATGATTTCGACATCCTGTGCGATCTGTGCGTCCTGATCCATCAATTCCTCGATTTTACGCACGGCGTGCATCACTGTTGTATGATCGCGGCCACCGAATTTACGGCCGATTTCAGGCAGTGAGCGTGATGTCAGTTGCTTTGCAAGATACATGGCAACCTGACGTGGGCGCGCAACGTTACGGGCGCGACGCGCGGAATGCATGTCCGGCATTTTGATGTTGTAATGTTCGGCTGTTTTGCGCTGGATTTCATCGATCGTGATGCGGCGGTCATGTGAACGCAACAGGTCTTGCAGCACTTCCTGCGTTGTTTCCAGATTGATTTCCTGCTTCGACACATCGGCATGTGCAACGATGCGGTTTAGTGCGCCTTCCAGTTCACGGATGTTCGATGTGACTTTCAGTGCCAGGAATTCAAGCACGGCATTCGGGACGTCGGCGTCCAGCTGGTCGCGTTTTGACTGCAAAATGCCAAGACGCAAATCATATGTGCTCGGGTGGATGTCGGCAACCAGACCCCATGCAAGACGTGAACGCAGGCGTTCATCAATGCCCAGCAAGTCTGACGGTGCTTTGTCTGCAGAGATGATGATTTGTTTGTTTTGGTCAACAAGGGCGTTGAATGTATGGAAGAATTCTTCCTGTGTTGATTCCTTGCCGCTGATGAACTGGATGTCATCCATCATCAGAACATCGACAGAGCGGAATGTGTCTTTAAACGCCATTGTGTCTTTTGCACGTAGTGATTTCACGAATTGGTACATGAATTTCTCGGCGGACAAATACATGATGTTCAGGTCCGGATTCTGGTTCTGCATTTCCCAGCCGATGGCGTGCATCAAGTGTGTTTTACCAAGACCGACACCGCCATAGATGAAAAGCGGGTTGAACGGTACGTTTGCGCTTTCGACAACGCGGCGGGCCGCAGCGTGTGCCAGGGCGTTCGGTTTGCCGACAACAAAATTCTCGAATTTAAAGCGGGGATCGAATGGCGCTGAAAGATTATAAGGGTCGGCATCTTTGCTGTTCTGGTTTGCTTTTTGTTGTTCCAGTTCGTCTTCTGTCTCTTCGGACAGAATGGCTGTCTGGACAACGACGATTTCAAAACGTTTGATGGACTCATCCGCGTCAACGCACATTTCCAGAATGCGGTCGGCATAGTTTTTCTGAATCCAGTCTTTCATGAAGCGTGTTGGCACGGATACTTCCAGTGTGCCGTGATAATATGCTTGTAATGTCAATGGCTTAAGCCAGCTACGGAACACGGCTTCGCCGAATTCGTCACGCATGCTTTTATGCACATTTTTCCAGAGTGACATAACCTCATCTGAAGGTACAAATGATTCCCCTGCATTATCATTTGTCTTTAGTACCGCGCTTTTCCCCGCTGTGTCAGTCATCTTTCATATACTCCTTAATATGTCTCTCTGTGTTATGTTTACATTCAAATCAACTTCCATATCGGTCGGTCCGGTTTGTTATCCGGCCCTTTCGGATTACGTTCTGTTCCGTCAAAATCAGGCAGAACGAAAGGGTTTGCGGCCAACGGATGGCCCCAAGATTTTTCGCGATATTAAGTCATAATTTTAAGGCGACCTTTTACGAAGATGCTCTTCAACATGTCTCATAAAAGGGGGTAATTTCTTCTAAATTACCGTAGCCTCTTCTGGAGTGCCCCGCACTCTCACCCGGTGAGTTTGTGTGTCGTTTATAACAGCACAATTCATCCCGAAAATTGAAAAATAGGGCCGCATGACTGGCCGTTTTTTCACTTTCCGCGAAGCAGATTTGGATTTCAAAAATCCGCCGCTCCCTGAGTGATGAAATACACCCTATACAGATTTTTTTTTGATTGCAATGAGAAGAATCAAAAAAAATGAAGAAAGAAATTTTTGGAAATAACCCATTGAAAACATAGGATTTTAGAGCGGAGATCGTTGATCGCCACTCTGGTCACATTTGTACTGTCAGGGATGGAATAATCGAACTATTCCGGTGTTATTTTATCGCCTTGATACGGGCTGATAAACGAGACATTTTTCGTGATGCTGTCTTCTTGTGGAAGATGCCTTTTGCTACACCGCGTTGCAGTTCCGGTTTGGCTGCGCGGAATGCTTCTTCTGCGTCTTTTGCATTATTTTCGCTGATCGCTGTTTCAATTTTCTTGATGAAACTTCTGATGCGTGAACGACGGTCACCATTGATAGTTGCGCGGCGCTCGTTGCGACGAATGCGTTTTTTTGAAGAAGCATGATTAGCCATGTTTTAGTCTCTTTCTTTTCTTAAAATCTATCTCTCTTAATCAATGTTCGCGTCCTTATTATCAACCGCACTTATCGGTGCTTTGGTGCCGCGCACATTTTTAATCTCTAACGAAGGGTGTTTTTACGCTTATACACAGGCTTTTGTCAAGAAAAAGCTGTGAATTTTTTCGAGATTTTTTATTCCGGTTCAACCGTAAAATAAATAATCTGAATATTATCAGTTTGTTCAACGGCAATCGTTAATAAATCGGTTCCGCGTTTGTATTTTAAATCACTGATTTTCATCCAGCCAAGTGCCGGAAGCGCCTTGCTGTAGAACTGGATGATCTGTTTTTCCGTGTGGCTTTCGGAAATGGCCGTTGTCTTGATAAAGCGTCCTTCGGGTTTGTCGAAAATGATCGCTTCATCGACCAGTTCCTGCATGCCCGGCATGACCGGTATATCAGGCAGAATTTCGAAAAAAGGCGGCATGGCCATTTGCGTGGCTGACGGATCAGCGGATTGTGCCGCGCCGGATTGTGCCTGTGCAGGCACGCTTGTTACGGCTGCGCCAGCTATCAGCAGGGCGCATGTACCGAAAATCATCAGATATGGTGCCGTAAAAAATCTCATACTTGTTTTGTAGCGCAAAAATAGGTGGAACGTCCACTCTGGACAATCTTTTGTACACGATCTTCTTTGGATGTCTGCCCGCAGTCGCAATTTTTGCACGGCTTGCCTTCCTGATCGTACACGGCGAACTGGAATTGGAAATAGCCCATTTGACCGTCGGCATGTTTGTAATCTTTCAGGGTTGAACCCCCGGCCTCGATTGCAATGCGCAAAACATGGCGAATGGCGCGGTATAGCGCATCGGTTTCATCGCGGGATAAGCTGTTGCAAGGGCGCGCCGGATGAATGCCGGCAAAATACAGCGCTTCGCAGGCATAGATGTTTCCGATGCCGACGACCAGCTCTTGATCCAGCAGCGCGGTTTTGACCGGTGTTTTGCGTTTGCGGAGCTGCTGGTGGAAATAGTCTGTGTCGAAATGATTGGAAAGCGGCTCCGGCCCGAGATGCCGGAAAGCTTTATGGTCATCGAGCGCGTCCGTGTCTTCGGTGAAGATCATACCGAAGCGGCGCGGGTCGGTGTACACCAGTTTGCGGCCGGACCGGAAATCGACAATGAAGTGATCGTGTTTTTGCGGTGTATAGGATTGTCCGGCTTCGGTAATCAGGATGCGGCCCGACATGCCCAGATGGATCACAAGTGTTTTGCCGTTTGTCAGGTCCGCCAGAATATATTTGGACCGCCGCCGGATATGTGTGATGGTCTGGCCGTTCAGGTCGTCTTGTAACGTGGCGGGAAAGGGAATGCGTAAATCAGCGCGGCGCTGGCAGATATCCGCAATGGGATCGTCCAGTATTGTTTGGCGCAGGCCGCCACACACAGTTTCAACTTCCGGTAATTCAGGCATATCGTTTAGATAGAGGGGTTTTTATCCGAAATCAAGCGTGAGCTGCCCTTTTTTCAGGTCGGCTGCGGCAAGGCGCTGCTGCTTGCGTTCTTCTGTTTGCGGGAAACGGATGTCCTTGATGCGGTTTGGCACATGGAATGATTTGTAAAAATAGGTCATGCGCTCGATCTGTGTCATTTGCGCATCGGTCAGGCCGAAATTGCGCGTTAACTGCGTGCGGAAGCTATCGAGCATTTGCAGATCGCGTGATTTGATTTTGTCGCGCGTTTTCAGCAGGTGATCAATCTGCACCACGGTCAGCATGCAATGCTGGAGTGTTTCCAGATCAGGGGCACGGAATTTATCACGCCGCATGGTGAATTCAACGCGGTTTTCAACGGCGCGAATATCTTTGTCTGTGGTCAGCGCGGCCGGATCACGCGGTAATTCATAAAAGACCTGCGGTGTCAGGATATCCTGCCGGAAGCCACGGGCGGGAAGTTCGTATGCGCGCAGTTCGATGTTGGCGATAGCATTCAGGCGGCGTTCTTTCAACGCGTCATGGGCGGCCCGTGTGTAATCGCTGCGTGATGTATGTTTCTGGACGCCTTTGCCCTGTGCTGTGTCTTGGGAGGATGCGCCGCCTTCGGTGATATCACCGACACTGACAACGGGCACATTATAATGTTTTACGCCTGTGTTCTTTTCAAGGCAGGTCGGACCAAGATGTGATATCGCGCCTGTGTCCATGTCTTCGACCCGCACGCCGATGCCTGTACGCAACGGACGATTGCAAGCTCCGCAGCGCGCATCTTCGGTCGCTGTTTTGAATAAGACCTTCAATCGTGGTCGGTCTGCGTGGCTGTTGTGGTCGTGATGGTGTGTCATGGCAAATGCGCTGCGTACTATCTTTGTATTGTACTACCTGTGTTAAAATTTTATGTAAACTATAAAATCCCAGTGCTTTTGTCAAGAAAAACGCACCGTCAGGGTGTTCCGGCGGTGCGTGATATCGTCTGTGTTATGCCTTATGCGAGCAATGCGCTATCTTGTGTGCGCTATATGCTGTCTTACGGACGTGTCGGTTTTTCGCCGTATTTTGCCGTATAGCGCTCAACGCCATCCATAATAATCTTTTCGGCATCTTCTTTGGAGCCCCAGCGGACCAGTTTGGACCATTTGCCGGGTTCGAGGTCTTTGTAATGCTCGAAGAAATGCTGGATTTTGTTCTTTGTGTTGGTCGGCAGTTCATCAATTTGTGTGATGTCTGCATAAAACGGGTTCAGATCCGGTGTCGGGACGGCGATAATTTTTTCATCCATACCGCTTTCATCTTCCATGACCAGAACGCCAATCGGTTTCACGGACAGATAGGCTTTGGATTCAATATGGACATCGGTCATGACCAGTACATCAACCGCATCGCCGTCATCGGACAATGTGTGCGGAATAAAACCGTAATTGCCCGGATAGCGCATCGGTGTGTTCAGGAAACGGTCAACCTGCATCGTACCTGATCCGTAATCGAATTCATATTTCACAGGGGATTGATCGACAGGGATTTCAATCACGGCATGGACGTCTTGTGGTACGTTGCGGCCGGTCGGGATTTTTGTGATATCCATAGTTTACACTCTCTCTTGTTACCAAAGATGGTTTTTATGCTTTTACAGATGGAGTAATTAAACCGAAATGCGCACGGATGCAAGTAAGAATGGGGCATGATTTTGATCTTTGCAAACGCATATGTGCTGTTGTGCGTTGTCTGTGTGTGCGGCAGGAGAAAAATCGGCTCTTAAAAGAGACGGGTTACATACCGCCGATATGTAACCCGCTCTAAGTGTGTGTGTAAAATCTGCTTGTGTGGGGGCAGATTTCGGCCCGTTTTATAGCGCCCTTCATTTTATGTCAAGCAAAACAATAGGGCTTAATGATAAAAAAAGCCCCGCAAGATCGCGGGGCTTTTATGTGTCTTTTATGAGGGGGAGGGCTTACATCATGCCGCCCATACCACCCATGCCGCCCATAGCGCCCATATCAGGCATACCGCCACCGGCTGCGCCTTTTTCATCAGGAACGTCTGTGACCATTGCTTCTGTTGTGATCAACAGACCGGCAACAGAGGCACCGTCAAGCAGCGCTGTACGGACAACTTTCACAGGGTCGATGATACCGGCCTTTACAAGGTCGCAATATTCATCTGTTTGTGCGTTGTAACCGAAGTCTGTGCTCTTCTGGTCTTGCAGTTTGCCAACAACGATAGAGCCTTCAACACCGGCATTTTCCGCGATCTGGCGAACAGGCGCCTGAATAGCGCGGCGTACGATATCGATCCCGACTTGCTGGTCGTTATTGTCGCCTTTCAGGTCTGCAAGAGATGCTGTGCCGTAAAGAAGTGCGGAACCACCACCTGCGACGATGCCTTCTTCGACAGCAGCGCGTGTTGCGTGCATTGCATCGTCAACGCGGTCTTTGCGTTCTTTCACTTCGATCTCTGTTGCGCCGCCGACTTTGATGACAGCAACACCGCCAGCCAGTTTGGCCAGACGTTCTTGCAGTTTTTCTTTGTCGTAGTCTGATGATGTGGCATCGACTTGTGCGCGGATCTGGTTGCAACGTGCATCAATGCTGTCTTTATCGCCAGCGCCATCGATGATTGTTGTCTCATCTTTGGTGATGCGTACTTTCTTGGCTGTGCCCAGCATGTCCAGTGTGACGTTTTCCAGTTTGATACCAAGATCTTCTGAAACCAGTTCACCACCTGTCAGGATGGCCATGTCTTCAAGCATTGCTTTGCGACGATCGCCGAAACCAGGAGCTTTCACCGCAGCAACTTTCAGACCGCCACGCAGTTTGTTGACAACCAGTGTCGCCAGTGCTTCGCCTTCGATATCTTCGGCGATGATCAGCAGCGGACGGTTTGATTGCACAACCGCTTCCAGAACAGGCAGCATTGATTGCAGGCTGGACAGTTTTGATTCGTGCAGAAGAATGTATGGGTCTTCCAGATCACAAACCATTTTTTCTGAATCTGTGACAAAGTACGGAGACAGGTAACCGCGGTCAAACTGCATCCCTTCAACAACGTCCAGTTCCAGTTCCATTGATTTGGATTCTTCAACTGTGATGACGCCTTCTTTGCCGACTTTTTCCATTGCTTCGGCAATTTTCTCACCGATTTCACGGTCGCCGTTGGCAGAGATTGTGCCGACCTGTGCGATTTCGTCATTTGTTTTAACGGGTTTTGCACGGCCTTTCAGGTCTTCAACAACGGCAGTACAGGCTTTGTCGATTCCGCGTTTGAGGTCCATCGGGTTCATGCCTGCTGCAACGGCTTTTACGCCTTCTTTGACGATGGCTTGTGCCAGTACAGTTGCAGTTGTTGTGCCGTCACCGGCTTGGTCGTTCTGCTTTTTCGCAGCTTCGGCGATGAGCTGTGCACCCATATTTTCGAACTTGTCTTCCAGTTCGATTTCTTTGGCGACAGAAACACCGTCTTTTGTGATGCGTGGTGCACCGAATGATTTATCAAGAACAACATTGCGGCCTTTTGGTCCCAATGTCACCTTTACGGCGTCTGCCAGAATGTTCACGCCTTTCAGCATGCGGTCACGGGCATCACCGTGGAATTTTACTTGTTTAGCACCCATTTTGTATCTCCTCTCATTTGAAATGATTTAATGTGGGTTTGTCGTTTTATGTGTGTTCGGACAATTACGCGGCCAGAATGCCGATAATGTCTGATTCTTTCATGACCAGCAGTTCTTCACCTTCGAGGGTGACTTCTGTGCCTGACCATTTCGAGAAGACCACGCGGTCTCCTGTTTTAACGTCGAGAGGGACTACTTTACCGCTTTCATCACGGTGTCCGGAGCCAACTGCGACAATTTCACCTTCCATAGGTTTTTCTTGGGCTGAATCAGGGATAATGATTCCGCCAGCTGTTTTTTCTTCTGAGTCGACGCGACGAAGAAGAACTCTATCATGCAAAGGACGAAATTTCATTTTGCTTTCTCCTAAATGGTTGATTTAATGAAACATCTCACAGATTTGAGCCTAATCATTAGCACTCAGATCATGTGAGTGCTAAAGACATAGCGAGTCTGCGTAAAAAAATCAAGAGGAATGCATAGAGAAACATACAAAACTGTTTGGAACTATGTTTTCACGCTTTCTTTACAAATTTGTCCGATAATAGGGATAGTGAAAAAGGCTTTTTGTTTGGCTTTTTGTCTGACGGGGATAGAAATCCGGCCGCCGGACATACACCGCCGGACATACGAGGCAAAAAAAGGGAGGATCGCCGGTAAAGGAAGACATCAAGGAGGATGAAAACCGCACATGGCCGATTTTGAAAAGCAGTTTATTCAAACGTACCGTTTAACGACGGCCGAGATATTGTACGGGTTTCCCGACTATCCCGATCTTTTGCAAACTTATATCTGGCAGGATTATGATTACGCACCGAAATTCCCCGAATTGCGGAAATTTCTCGATTTCTGGACGCGGGAGCTGGATGGCAAACTACACTCCGTTTATGTCGCCAGCAAGAAAGTGGTGACGGCCGGTGATTTCACGCATATGGAACAGGAATTCTTCCTCGATTAACATGTCTTGACGATTGCGCTTATTATACAAAAAGCCCCGTATGATACGGGGCTTTGGTGTTTTGTGGTGCGGCTTTTTGCGGGGTGCCTTGTTGCATTAGAAGCTGTACGCCGCGCGTAAATAGCCGGATGTTGCTTTGTAGTCTTCTTTATATTCGAAGTCATACGCCGCACGCATTTCCCAGTCGCTATTGCCGGTAAAGGTGATGGCCGCGCCCATATTATAGGTATGCCGTGATGGTGTGGCGCCAGATAGCGAGAATGCACCGCCGCCGCCGAGGAAGCGGGCGCTGGATTCAATATCATCGCCGATCACGTCATATTTATAGGTCGCATAGACTTCCGGAATGGTGTAATTGCCGTCACGCTGGCGAATTTCTTTTGAAACGGTCAGGCCGCCGCCGATCTGGAAGACATCAACGCTTTCCTGATCCACATCAGTCAGGCTGAGGCCGCCGGCACCGGATTCGTCATATTCTTCGGCGTCGTAATGCATGTAATGGCCCATCACATTCGGTGTAATGCTGTAAGCGCCATATTCGAAATGGCGGCCCGTTTCCAGGCGACCGAAATATTGGAAGCTGTTATAATCTGCTTCGGCTGTCAGGCCGCTGACACCACCGACATCATTGCGGACCAGATCATTATCGTTGAATCCGAAGCCGAGGAAGCCTGTAATATAGCTGTCATTGTCGAGTGTGTAATCGCCATAGGCGGTGATTTGATAGCTTTTAACATCTGTTTGCGTGCGGTTGGCATCGTCACTTTCGGAATCGGTTGAACCGAACGACAAGGCCAGCCCGACAATCAGATTTTCATCAAGGCCTTTGCGGTCCATGCCAAGTGCAAAGCCGTATGTGTCCGCGTCATAGCCATCAATGCCGCTGCGCGTATCGTGATTGGCGCTGCTGCCGAAGACCTGCCCCCATGTGCGCAAATTCCGTGGATGATCGGCCTGTCTGTTGTGACGGCGGTTAAACGGTGTCTTGCGGAAGAGCTGGTCGTGTGTATAGCGTTTGTACGGTCTGTTGCCGGATGCGAAGCCCGTTGACCGTGACCATTTACGCGCGCCTGCAATTTGTTGTGCGGCAATATCCAGTGTTGTGTTGGTCAGTCCTGCGGCTGCGGAAACGCCGACTGTGTCAACAGACGGTGCAGCACTTTCCAGAACTTCGTTCAGGGCTGTGTCCGTGCTTGCGGCGCTGAGATTATTGATCAGTCCTGTGATTTCGGGATCAGAGGACAAAAGCAGACTTTCGACAACAAGGCTCATTTCGCCGTAACGTTCATTCGCCGCATCCGAGATGCTGGTGTTCTGGCTGGCGATGGCATAAAGCTGTGTGTTGTCTGTGCTGCCTGTGACTTCGGCTTGTGAACCGTCGGCGATCTGGAAGTTCCACAACAGCGAGTTGTCGGTGACATCAACAGCTGTTTGTCCTGCGCCGCCTGCAAGGCCGGTCACTTGTGTCGAACCGTCACCGATCAGAATTTCATCGCCATCTGAAATATTGGCAGTCAAATTGATGGCCACAGTCGCGCCCGTCAAATCAATATCACCAGCCGATACATTGAGTACGCCGCCGGTCGCCCCGCTTGAAACGCCGAAGGATAATGTTCCTGTCGATGCGGTCATATCGTTGATGGTGAAGCTGTCGCCGCCGCGAATCGTCAATGTTGCAGACGGATTAATGATGACATCGGAGACACTAAAATCGCCCTGTGTCTGGAAATCACCTGAAACAGTGACATCGGAAAAGCCGTTTGCGGGCGTGTCGTCAATGACGTCGCCAACGATTGATCCGCCCGACAACGTAATCGGTGTCGCCCCCGTCAGGCCGTTCAGGTCGATGGCTGTGCCGCCCGTGCCTGTGATCGTGCCGCCGGACAATGAAATGCCGCCGCTGATAGATGCCGTATCCACCAGAATACCTGTGACACCGGAAATCGTGCCGCCCGTCTGGTTCAAAATGCCGCCGGAAATATCCGAGCTTGATTCAACCTGAATGGCCGCGCCGCCCGTTGTGCTGATCGTGCCTGTGTTTGTAATAGTGCCCTGAACGTCGGCGGTTTCCGTGACAAGGATACCGGTTGTATCACCGCTGATTGTGCCGGTATTGTCCAGAATACCGGTCAGGGTGCTGTCCTGAATGCGGTAACCTGTGTCACCGCTGATTGTGCCTGTGTTTGAGATCGTGCCGGAGATATCCGACTCATCAACATAAAGACCGTAACTGTTACCGGAAATCGTACCGTCATTCAAAAACGCGCCGGAAATATCACCGTTGGCTGTGACGCTGACACCGATCAAGCCGGAAATCGTCCCGCTTGATGTGTTTTCAATGGCGACATTACCGTCATTGGAGCCGTCAATGCCCGATGCCGAATTGACTGCGATACCGACACCGGCAGCGGCTGAAATTGTGCCGCTATTGTCAATTGTGCCTGTCATGTCAGAGCCGTTATCAACGCCGATACCAATGCTGTTCGCGTTGATTGTGCCACTATTGTCGATGCCGCCGGACATGTCTGAATTATCCAGTACGATACCGGCTGTGCTGCCGCTGATTGTGCCTGTGTTTGTTAACCCGCCATTCATGTCACTGGTTGTGACCAGCTTGATGGCTGTGTTCGAGCCTGAGATCGTGCCGCTGTTGGTCACATCGCCGCTGACGGTTGCGTTATCAATGGAAATACCGATGGCCGCCCCTGTGATCGAGGCCTGGTTGTCAATATTGCCCGTTACATTCGAGCTGTTATCAATGATGATTTCATTGATGATACCTGTATCTTCGTTGACAAGACTGCCTGAAATATCACTGCCTGAAATTTCAACACGCTCAATCAAGCCGCCAGTCTGGTTGGTCACAACGCCGAGGATCTCGGATGTTGTCAGGGACACAGATGTGATCGTGCCGCTATTGTTGATGTTGCCACTCATCGCGGCGGTGGAGACAAGCGCGATACCGTTAACCAGACCGGTGATGTTGCCGCTATTGTCAATATTGCCGGAAATGTCCGAAGCCGCGCCGATCAAAATCGCGGTCGAACCGCTGGTGATGGAACCTGTATTGTTGATGCCGCCTGCGATATCGGAACTTGTCTGGACGTTGATGCCCACATCGCCGCCGATAATCGAGCCGGTGTTTGAGATGCCGTTCTGGATATCGGCGGTGTTTGTCAGCAGAATGCCGTTCGTTGTGCCCTGAATCGTGCCGCTGTTGGTGATGCTGTCTGCTGTGACGCCGTTGACGTCAACCGCAGGTTCTGCGTTAGAGACAACACCGGACAGAGTGACTTCAAGTTCTTCACCGTTTGATAATGTTTGCGTTGTATTGACGGTGCCGCTGATCACGGTCTGTGCATGGGCTGTATGCGCCAAAAACGCACAGCCGATAATGGCTGTTGTTCCGGTCAGCAAGTGGCGCATTGTTCTGAAGTTATATGTTGTTTTGTTGTGCGGCATGTTTCGGCATCCAACGTTATTGGATATTTGATGTTATATAATTATTTTTCAAACGCGAAATGCATGAAAATGAATCATGCAGGATTTTAGCATAGCATAGGCGCAGGTCGGGAAAAAGCCTTTAAAAAGGGAAGGCGGGGAATATTGTGGCCGGATCATCGCAATATGTTGCAATATCATGATATTGCAACATCATGGTCGGGTGAGAACAAAATCCGGTGGTTTTTACGTTTTCTTTTCCGGGTCCGGTTTTTGGTAAAGCTGTTTGAAGGCAAATGTCATGCTGGCTGTTGTCAGGATAATGACAGCCGTATCAAGCAGGACGCGCAGGGATTTAAAGGCCGCATCTTCAAAAGCCGATACACCCGCCGTGCCATTTTCGACCAAGCCGGGGAACAGGACAGATACCAAGATGTTGAAGGCAAATAAAAGCGGCAGGAAGCAGACCAGCCACAACCCGATGAGGTAAAGTGATGTGGAAAAACTGCCCAGCTTTAAAATAAAAGTACGGATCGGGAAGTTGACCGCCGCAGGAATGTAAAGCCACAGAAAACGGAAGGTCCAGATTGTCGTGCTGATGGCTAGCATAAGGACGAAGATCATAGCCATGTTTTCATCTTTGATCGCCTGTGCGAAGTCAATTTCGAAATAGCGTTTTACGATGCCGACAACGCCCGTAATCAGGAATTCGGTAAAGACAAAGACAAGTGTGCCGCGCAAGATACCAAGTGCGCGTTCCTGCAATTTGACCATATCCTTGTCCATATTACCGGACGGGCGGAACGGCCAACGGTGATCGACCAAAATTGTGCGTGCAACGTGCGCGAGCATCCAGCCGTCAGCAAAAAAGGACGGCAGTAATACCAGTGCCTGCGCGATGAAATTCTGTTCGAATCCGAAACTGTAAACGAGGTTAAAGCAGATCAATTTGATCAGGATAGGGAAAAGTGCGAGCCTGGCAAGATAAGTACGTTCACGCCATACAAAGCGGTAACCGTCTCCTGCTGCATCAATAATATCGATAGAAGACACGCTTATCTTCTCCCTGCTTGTTAATATGAACTATCCTAACCGAAATTGACGGTCAGGCAACACCCAGTTTTTTCTGTAGTTTGCTGGATGATGTTGTGTATTGGAATCGAACGACTTTGTCGGGGTAAACATAGGTTGATGCTTTTTGCGCCATGAGCGCCGCTTCGTGGAAGCCTGACAAAATCAATTTCAGCTTACCCGGATACCAGTTGATATCACCAATGGCAAAAATACCGTCTTCGTTCGTTTCGAATTTTTCCGTATCAACCTGAATCAGGTTTTCATGTTGATTGAGCCCCCAGTTTGCAACAGGGCCGAGTTTCATGGTCAGGCCGTAAAACGGCAATAACATATCGCATGACAGGTCATATTCTTCTTTGTCTTTTGTGCGAATGGTAACACTGTCAAGATTGCCGTCTTCGCCGTTCAGGGCGACAGGCTGGCCGATATGCAGGTCCATCTTGTCGTCGGCGACAAGGGCGCGCATTTTATTGACGCTGTCCGGCGCGGCGCGGAAATCATCGCGGCGGTGAATGAGTGTAACGCGCTTTGCGATGTCTTGCAGGTTGAGTGTCCAGTCCAGTGCGGAATCGCCGCCGCCTGCGATCAGCAGATGTTTGTCCTTGAAAATCTCGCGCTTGCGGACGGCATAGAATACGGATTTATTTTCGAATTTTTCCAAATCGGGCAGAGGCGGCTTTTTCGGGACAAAGGATCCGCCGCCTGCGGCGATCACAATGACGGGGGCTTCCAGCACTGTGCCGAGGTCCGTCGTCATGCGCCAGTTGCCGTTATCCAGTTTCTCGATGGATTCTGCCATTTGGCCGAAGTGGAAAACAGGGTGAAACGGTTTGATCTGTTCCATCAGATTATCGGTCAGTTCCTGACCCGATATAACGGGGAAGGCGGGAATGTCATAGATCGGTTTTTCGGGGTATAGCTCGGCGCATTGGCCGCCGGGTCTGTCCAGAATATCGACCAGATGGGCTTTCATATCCAGAAGGCCAAGCTCGAAAACCGCAAAAAGACCAACCGGTCCTGCGCCGACAATGATAACGTCTGTTTGGATGGGGGTGTCCTGATCTGTCATGATCTACCTTGTTTTACTTCTTGTCCGGTTCGTCTTCGTTATATTGTACCGTAATATCTTTATTACAAGTTTATTTATTACAGTTTTATACGCTACATTATTTTCTACACATTATTTTCTACAGGGGAATGATGGCAAAATCCAGCCACGATCCCGATTTATTCGCAGCGGTCTGATTGAGACGCCTGTGAAGATCGGGCGGAAGAGACATGGGACGGATGCGTGTTGCCGCGCACGGCGTTATGGGTGATAGCGCTGGATGAAGCGTAAATCTTTATTATGGCGGCGTTCTGCGGCCAGAATTTTTTGTTTGGGTAAGGGACGGTTCAATGATTTGTCCAGCCGCGCCGGATAGGTTTTTTCTTCGCGTGGCAGGATACATTCTGCCGGATATTCCAGTTCCTCTGCGGCGCGGGCGATGGCGGTGATAAAGCTGTTGATATCCCGCTGTGGGCTGTCATCATCTGGATGGACAGAGTCATCATCGCACAGCGCCAGCAAGGCATCCATAATCGTGCCGTGGTCTTGTTGCGGGCTGTCCTGATCGCATGCGTCATCTGTCACCATACCGATTGCGCCGACATTGACGCGGCCGGCCGCCGTTTCGAAATCGGCAGCGATAAGCGCGCTCAGGTAAGGGAAGAGCAGTGCTTTTTGCCTGACTCCCGTGCCGATATGGACGACATGATATCGTTTGGGCGCATTATTATGATCATCATTATTTTCGGACATTTTCGATCTATAGCGTAGTTATTTATGATATGTCAATGTTGTGACGGCGTGATTGTTATTGCAATTCGATGTGATCGGTTTTAGATATCGGTCTTGTATAAATGCTAAAAACACATATGGATAAATCCTATGACCACAGAACGTCCCCGATATACATCCCTTCAGATATGGCTGTTGATTTGCGCGGCGATGGTTTTTTGTATGGCCGTCATCGGGGCGATTACGCGCCTGACGGAATCAGGGTTATCGATGGTGGAATGGCGACCGCTTATCGGGGCGTTGCCGCCATTGCATGAACAGGAATGGGAACGCGTGTTCGGTTTGTATCAGCAATCCCCCGAATTCACGCATAAACATCACTGGATGACGCTTGCCGAATTCAAGAATATCTTCTTCTGGGAGTGGTTTCACCGTTTGTGGGGACGGTTGATCGGCCTTGTGTTTGCGGTGCCGTTTATCGTGTTTTTGGTGCGTAAGATGATTCCGCGCGGATATGCGCTGCGGTTATGGGGATTGTTCTTTCTGGGCGGATTGCAGGGCGTTGTTGGCTGGTGGATGGTCAAAAGCGGTCTGATTGACCGGCCGGATGTCGATCATTTCCGTTTGGCGGTGCATTTATCAATGGCACTTTTGATCTATGGGTTATTATTGTGGACGGTCTTTGATTTACGTGCGGATGAAAGCGCGACAGAACATGGTCGCGGCGCGCGGCCGCTTTTTGGCTGGCTGTGTCTTGGGCTGCTGGCTGTCACAGTGGTCTGGGGCGCGTTTGTCGCGGGGCTGGATGCCGGGCGTGTCTATAACAGTTTTCCATTGATGAACGGGGCGTTATTCCCTGATGAAGCGTTTCACGCATCAGCGGTTATTCATGACCACGGGTGGGTACAATTTGTGCATCGCTGGCTTGCCAAGCTGACGGCGGTGGCTGTGCTGGTCTTTGCCTATCAGCACAAAGCCTATTGGCTGGGCGCGATGGTGTGTATGCAGGTTGCTCTTGGTGTTACGGCGCTTTTGACGGTGCTCTGGATTCCCGCAGCAGCGCTGCATCAGGCCGGCGCGCTTTTGTTGATCGGACTGTTGTTGCATGCGCTTCACCGTACGGCATATCACCGGACATCATAAATATACAAAATGGTTTTTAGGATAAGTCGCGTATCGCCTGTTAGGCAACAGGTTTCGCGGCGGCGGGTGCGGCCGGATGTTCACGTGTGTCATCATCAGCTTGTCCGGCTGATGGATCGGCGCTGTCAGCGTCCGGTGTTGCGTGATGGGCTGTCTGTGGCGCATCGCCTGTGGCGGCGGCCCCGAAATCGTCTTTTGGTACGCCTGTCGATGCGGCATGTTGCGGCGCGTCAGGTGCGGGTGCACCGTGTGGTGGCGGTGGTGATGCCGGACCAGCCCCTGCGGTCATGTGGTTGAATTCGTCTGCCGCAGCGCTCCTTGCGCGTTTTTCTTCGGCCACTTGTTCGCCGATCGCGCCATATGTATTCACAGGCGTTTTTTCCGACAAGGTCTTGCCGGAATTCTGTGAACGGAACTGTTTACCGAGCTTACGCTCCTCGCGCGCTGTCTTGACTTCTTTTTTCACGCTTTTCGGTGCAAAGACCGATACAATGCGTTCGAACAGGCCGCGTCGCCCGTTATGGGATCGTCCGCCGGACTCGTTCATGCTGGCCGCTGTTTGTCCGGCCTTTGTCTGTGTTTTGTCGCGTAACTGGCCCAGCTTTTTCGCGCCTGCACTGATCAGGCGGTTGACTTTCAGAAAGCCCGGCACCAATTCACCGTTTTTGAAATTCGGCAGGATATGCGGTTTGTATTTCTTCCACGGCTCCAGCCCTTCCATCGGTGACATCGAGACAGCCACTTTGCCGCGATAATCCTGTAAAATATGGCCCGGTTTTGTCAGGTCATCCAGCATGCTTTGCATCCGCTGTGAAAGCTGCGGATCGATGTTGTTGCCGCGATAGGCGTAAAGTTTTGTATATTTGAATTCGCGGACCATACCGATAATGGCAACGCGTAATTGTTTGTCTGTTAGTTGCCCGTCTTTGCCTGCGATGGCAGTCAGGCGGCCATCCTGAGGATATTTTAAAATGCCGTGCATGCGGTAACGCAGCCACGACATTTTGAAAACATCATCAATTTCGTCTTGCAGGCTGAACCCTGTTTTGCCTGTCGGGTTATCGTCCTGATTGGTGTTCGTGAAAGAGGCATAATCTTTTTCGCGGCGGCGGCGAATGGACGCTTCTTCTGCGAGACGTTCTTCTTCCTCTTGCTCTGCCCGGGTACGTGTGTAGCCGGTTGTATCTGATGACGGGGTTTTGGACTCCGTTCCGGCGTTTGTTTCCGGATCGTCTGCGTCAAGGGCGTCGGCCCCTTGCGGGTCATGCGCATAGCCCGCCAGACCGCTGTCTTCTGCGGCTGCACGCTGTTTATCTTCTATGTCGCTGACCGTAACCATGCCCTTTTATAACTTAAAATGCTTAATAATATGTTAATTTCTTACCCTTTTGCGGGATATGGATGGGCGCTATTATGCAGTTTTCCGCGCATTTCCTGCGTCAAGAAGGCTGTTGTAAAGGTCCATATATTCCGCAATAACGGCGTCTTCGGTGAACGTTTCCTGATAGGTTTGCAGGCCACCCTGAATGATTTTCTCGCACAGATCAGGCTCTGTTAACAGGCGGTTCATCGCAGTGGTCAGGCCGTCTGTATCATCAATATCGATCAGCAGGCCGTTTTCTTCGTTTTTCATGTAGGCCGCCGGTCCTTGTGATGCGGCGGCGATGATCGGGGTTTTGGTGGCCCATGCTTCGACCATTACCGTGCCGAACGGTTCGTAACGGCTTGGGAATGCGCAATAATCCGAAGCATTGAGTACGGCCGCACGGTCATTTTGCCAGCCAATAAAGCGCACGCGGTCTGCAAGCCCCAGATGATGCATTTGTTGTGTGAGCTTTTGTTCGTCTTCGCCTGATCCTGCAATCCAGAGATAAGCGTTCGGGTCTTCGATTTTTGCAAAAGCATCCAGCAACGTATCCAGCCCTTTTTTCCAATGGAGCCGCGCCAGTGCGCAAAAAAGTTTGGCATCGTCCGGCGTGTCGTAATCGGCGCGTTTTAAGGCGGGGCTGTCCAGATCCATATCGGCAAAGGTATGAATGGTGTGTGTTTTTTCCAGTGGCGCGCCCTGATTATGAATGTGGGCTGCAATATCATAGGTCACGCCTACATAAGCGTCGCAATCCTTGAACCGTTTTAAATCGTAATAGCCGCCGAACCAGCCAATATGTTTGCGTGGTCCCGGTGTATAGTAAGACGAGGCGCGACCCATGAAAGTTTGCACGATATCGGGGTTGAAGCGCTGGATGATCTTGTTCAGTTTTGGCCGTGTTTTGAAGTCCAGAAATGTGCCAAAGGGCAGGGTTTCGTGCGGGATGCCATTTTGTTTGAGATCAGCAACCCTGTCAGGGTCGTTGCGGGTAATCACCAGAATTTCGATACCCTTACGGTGAAGGCCGCGGGCCAGATCCATTGAAAATGTCTCTGCGCCGCCATGTGCTGCGCCCGCCATGACGAATACAAGTTTCACTGTGCCGTGTTCCCGCTTTCAAGTGCTTCTTTTTCAAGCTGTTCCATAGATTGGGCTGTGCCCATATCCATATTGTCTTGTGCGCGATCAATTTCTGCGCTGCGTGAGGGGATGTCTTCGGGAGAGATTTGCTCTTCTACGACATCTTCGACAATATCTTCTTCGACCATATTCTCGGCATTGTCATTATCAGTATTTTCCGAGGCTGTGTCGTCCGTATCTTGTGTGTCTGTTTCGGCATTTTGCGGTACAATATCATCCAATGATATTTTTTCTTCTTCTTCCGCTTCGTCTGCGACAGGTTCATCCATGTTGTCTGTGTCGTTCGCGTCCTGTATGGAATCGGATGTTTCTTCAGCAGCAGCCGATTCCGGTGCGGTGGTTTCTTCTTCTACCTGTGGTGCAGGTTGTGTATCTTCTGCCGTGTCATCGTCTTCTGCGGGAGCTGTAACCGCAGGTTCACTGACGGAGTTGTCTGCCGGATATGTTTCTGAATCTGTCAGCGGGTCGCCATCCATATCGCGCAGCGGTACATCTTTTTCCGTGAGCGGCGCATCGGATGGATTAATGACATCATCCGGCCATTCAATACTGTGTAGCATGCCGACCAGTTCGGCGCTGGTGTTGCGCAGTGATTTGCCGAGTGCGCGGCATGTATCTTGTGTGACAACAGGTTCTTTGACAAGTTGCGAGTCCGCATATTCAGCGGCTTTGTCAATCAGTTCCAGATAACCGCGTACGGCATCGGCATCGGGAAAACGGTCATTATTGATGTTTGCGTAGAGAATATCGCTTTTCTCTGTGACCACAGGAATGACATTCTTTTCCCATGTTTGCAGGCTTTGTTCGAGGAAGTCCGTCATTTCGGGGTACTGTGAAATACACAGCCCTTGTGCGTTTGCGACATTGCCCTGCACCATATAGATACTTTCGATCATGCCGTGTGCGTTGCGTAGTTGCATCAGGTCGCGGGCCTGCTTTTCGGAAAAGGTCTCGGTCAGTTCGTTTGCTTTGGCTTTTATGTCTTCAATATATGGATTTTGCGCAGGGGCTTGTGCCGCATCATCTTGCGCAAAAGCGGGCGTGGCAACCATGCACGCCATCAAAAAACCATATGCGTATATTTTCTTGAAAAACATATTGTTCGGACCTCTTTTAAAACAAACTATAAGAATCATATAGTTTTTTCAAGATTAGTATAGTCCCCGACGTGACTTATATCCATATCTTCTGTGAATTTTTGTGATTGTTTTTGTGGTGGCGTTCGGTGATTTTGCGTCGCGATTTCAAATGGCAGAAAGAAAATAGCCGCCGGAGTTGCTCCGGCGGCTAAGGGGAAAGCATACAATTTTTCTATCTGAAAGTTATGGAATAAGTGCGGGGCAATGCGGCTTCCAGATAGCGTTGCATGCTTTAAAGATCAAAAATGAAACTCCCTTTGTTTTCTATGTGAGACATTATCGCGGGCATTCATTTTGTTGAAAATAACGGCCCGCTCATTTTTCATAATATCATCGCGGGGTAAAATAGTCGTAAATTATCATACGATTTTAAATAAAATTTTATCTATTTTCTGTAATATGGGAGGATTATACCAAAAAACCCCGCTTTCACGGGGTTTTTGTGTGTTCTGATCGTTGACGATGAGCAGGCGCTTGTCGCGATTTTATCGTAATTTGGGGCGCTTTACTTGCTCCACCACCCTTTTTTCTTTTCTTTCGGGGCTTCGTTCACGACTTCATAGTCTTTTTTTTCGACAGACTCTTCTTTTGCTTTTTTCGAGTCGTTTGATGCTTTGCGCGTTGTTTTCGCTTTAGACTTTTTCGTGTCTTTCTTGTCGTCTTTTTTATCGTCTTTTGCAGTCGGCGCATCATCCGCCTTATCTGTGTCATCTTTTTTCGCGGTTTTCTTTGTACCGGATGATGTCTTTTTGGCGGCTGTTTTTGCCTTCGGTTTTGCCTTTGGCTTTTCGCTTTTTTGATCGTCACCTTTATCCGTGTCGTCTTTTGCGTTGCCTTTGGCTGGCTTTTCGTCCTTGTTGTCGTCCTTATCGCCGCTTACGCTTTTACCATCATCTTTTTTGGTGCTTTTGCGGCCGCGTGCAGGCTTTTTGGAATCAGACTTTTTGTTGTCTTCGTTCTTCTTGTTATCGTCCTTGTTGTTATCATCCTGCGTGTTATTCGACGCATCATCCGACTTATCAGCTTTGCTCTGCTTGTTATTGTCGTCTGCACTGTCTGACTTCTCGGCCTTTGGGGCGTTGTCGTCATTGTTGTTATCGTCGTTCCCTTTTTTGTTTTTATAACGCTTTCCACCGCGCTTGCCGCGACGGCGTCCGCCTCTGGATGGCTTGTTATCGTCATCCGATTGGGCGTTATCGTTATTGTTATTGTTGTTGCTGTTTTCGTTTGGCTTCTGTGAGCCGCCGCCCGAGCTTTTGGCTTCCGGCTCGATTTCATAGCCCTGATAGCCCAAATCGTCGGCAACGCAGATTTCCAGATCGAAATTATAACGATCTTCGATTTGCATCAGTTTTTTGCGTTTATTGTTCAGGATATAAAGGGCAATCTCGTTTGAAATTTTCAACACAACCTTTTCGGCGCGATCACGAATGCCTTCTTCTTCCAATGCGCGCAAGACAGAAATAGAAAGCGCATCAATCGTTTTGAGGTTTCCTGTGCCTTCACAATGCGGGCATTTTTTGAACTGTGCTTCGGTCAAGCTCGGGTTCAGGCGCTGACGCGAGAGTTCGAGCAAACCGAATGATGAAATGCGGCCGACCTGAATGCGGGCTCGGTCCGAAGACAGGGCGTTTTTCAGTTTTTGTTCGACCTTCCGGTTGTTGCGGCGGTCTTCCATATCGATGAAGTCGATCACAACCAGTCCGCCCAGATCGCGCAGTTTTAACTGACGTGCGACTTCTTCGGCGGATTCAAGGTTTGTTTTCAGTGCCGTTTCCTCGATGTGGCGGCCTTTTGTCGCCTTGCCGGAGTTCACATCGACGGACACGAGCGCTTCGGTCGGGTTGATGACCAGATAGCCGCCTGATGGCAGAATAACGGTCGGTGTGCCGATTTCGTCAATTTGCTTTTCGACCTGATAACGGTGGAAGAGCGGGATGCGGTCATCCTTGTATTCTTTCACATTTTTGACATGTGAAGGGATGAGCATCTTCATGAATTCGCGGCCTCTTTTATAGCCACGTTCACCGGCAATCAGGACTTCGTCAATATCGCGTGAATAAATATCACGGATCGAGCGGCGGATCAGGTTGCCTTCTTCGTGCACCAGAGCGGGCGCCGTCGATTCCAGTGTTAATTCGCGGATATTGTTCCAAAGGCGGATCAGGTAATCCAGATCGCGTTTGATTTCGGTTTTTGTGCGTGCCACGCCGGCTGTCCGCATAATGACGGACATGCCTTCGGGTACTTGCAGTTCTTTTAGAATTTCGCGCATGCGCTTGCGGTCTTTGAAATTCGCGATTTTACGGCTGACGCCACCGGCGCGCGGGCTGTTTGGCATCAAAACGCAGTAACGGCCGGGCAGTGACAAATATGTCGTCACCGCAGCGCCTTTGTTGCCGCGTTCTTCTTTGGAAACCTGGATCAGCATGATTTGACCGCGTTTCACAACTTCCTGAATCTTGTAATTCTTGCGCATTGCAGGGCGGACCGGCTGGTCGCCTTCAATGCTGTCGCCGCCGACGGTTTCGACCTGACGGTTGCGGGATGCCTGACGGCCACGGCCTTTGCCGCCGCCGCGATTATTTTTACGGTTATTGCCACGCCCTTTGTTGCCGCCGCGATTATTTTTGCGGTTGCCGCGATCATCATCTTCGTCGTCATCATCCGGTTTGGCGTTGCCGTTCACATCGTCGTCTTCGTGACCGTCCAATGCGTCATCAACATCGTCAATCCCGCCGAGTTCCTCGACATCCGGTTCATCGGATGAATCGTCGTCATTGCCTTCGTCTTCGGCTTCTTCTTTGGCCTGACGTTCTTCCATTTCGCGGCTTTGCTCTGCGAGGAGCGCTTCGCGGTCTGCGATTGGAATGCGGAAATAATCGGGGTGAATTTCAGAAAAAGGGAGGAAGCCGTGGCGATTGCCGCCGAAATTTACAAAGGCCGCTTGCAGGGACGGTTCGATCCGTGTGACTTTCGCGAGGAAGATACTGCCTTTTAATTGTTTTCTGACTTTGCTTTCGTAATCAAAATCAACCAGACGGTTTCCGTCAACCACTGCAACACGTGTTTCTTCTGAGTGGGTTGCATCCACTAACATTTTCTTTGCCATGTTCAAAACTCCTTATCAGCTTGCGCGCCGTGTTTTGCATGCGATTGCAAAGGGGGCGCGAAAGCCCAAAATTATTAATGGGTCTGATAGGATTTTTTTTTAGGCAGGCAGAAGGTTCAGCCATATGAAAATATGGCTTATGATCGTATTGGTTTGAATAATGTCTTTCTGTGAATTCTCAACACTGGCCTGTTAAACTTTTCTGTCTATCTCTGTCGGATGGGACGTGCCCACCGTTTAAATCCTATCATTTCTAGCCGTTACAACTAGCGAAACCTTAATTTTTCTACTGAACTTTCAATATGCTAAAGTCGTAACGCATCGCATGAACAGACAATACGCTTTGTTTGCGATTTCGGCAACTAAAAAATAGACAGGCGCAATAAATTTTTGACAAAGTTGCAATCTTATTTATGCTAATCTCTTGATTATCTGGGTTCCACCATCAAAGTACGGATTTAATATTTTGCAAAAACCAAATCTTCTTGCAGTAAAGCATTTCTGTTTCGCGGCCTGCTTGCTTCTGGCCGCGATGTTTGTTTTTGTGCCGCAGACATATGCGTTCACTGTCGAAAATGTGCGTTTGGGCGTGCATGAAAGCAAAACCCGTATCGTATTTGACCTGAGCGAAGTTGAAGATTTCCGTGCGTTTGTGTTGCAGGACCCCTGGCGTCTTGTGATTGATATGCCGACATTTGCGTGGCAAAACAACAAAGTGTCATTGCCGCCGCGCAGCGGTGTCAGTTCTGTGCGACACGGCGCGTTGAACGGGGATATATCCCGTATTGTTCTTGATCTTGATCAAACGCATGTGATCCAGTCTGCGTTCCATATCAAACGGACACCGGCAAAGCCGCCACGTCTTGTAATTGATGTGCGTCCGGCCTCTATGTCCGAATATATGGCGCAAAAGGGTAAAATATACGGAAAGTTGACCGTTGATCGCACGGCCGCAAGCAAAAAGACATCGTCTGCGTCAACGGATGGTCGTATGGCCGGAAAGACAGCATCGCCCGCTGCGGCCGTAAAACAGGTTGATAACAGACCGGTTGTGTCGGATGCCGTGCGCCCGTCTGTCAAGCCGACGGTGGATAATGTTGTGTATCAGCAAAAACAGGCCAAACCCTTTGTCCGTCATACGGTTGTGATCGATGCCGGTCACGGCGGGGCTGATCCGGGGGCGATCGGTGCGAATGGCGTTTTTGAGAAAAACGTCGTGCTTGCCATTGCAAAAGACCTGAAACGCAAGCTGGAACGCACGGGGCGTTATAATGTCTTGCTGACACGTGATACGGACAAATTTATCCGGTTATATAAACGGGTCGAATTTGCGCGTAATAATAATGCCGATCTGTTTGTCTCTATTCATGCCGATACGATCGGAAAATCAAGCGTGCGCGGCGCGTCGGTTTATACCTTGTCTGAAAAAGCATCAGACGCGCAGACAGCAAAATTGGCGGCGCGGGAAAACAAAGCGGACCAGATTGCCGGTGTTGATTTATCGCACGAGGACAAGCAGGTTGCCGATATTCTGGTTGATCTGGTCATGCGGGATACGATGAACCAATCCAACTTTCTGGCGAATACGCTTGTGGTCAATATGAAACAGGACGGTATGCGCGTTCTTGAAAATCCGCACCGCTCCGCAGGGTTTGCCGTTTTGAAAGCGCCTGATATTCCGTCGATCCTGATTGAGGTCGGCTTTTTGTCAAACCGGTCCGAGGCTGCCATGCTGTCCAGATCGGATTATCGGGGGAAAGTCGCCAATTCGATCATGTCCGGTGTCGAGGCATATTTCTCGACGGTTGACCGCAACAAAAATATGTAGTGCGGTTATGGTTGTTCCGGCTCAACGTCGGCTAAACTTATGAATAAATAAAAAAAACTTGAAAAACGGCGTGCATTTTATATTCTTTCATGTATAACAGACACTGGATCATACTTGAAAAGTGCGCTTTTCTTGCATTTGGTTAGTCCATTTAAATAATAGTTACTCTTTGGAAGATTAAGAAAAGGATTTTAGACATGAGAATATTTACGGCATCTGCTCTTTTGTGCTCAGTAATCGCTTTGTCAGCGTGTGAAACATCAACATCATCTGTTGATTATGGTTATGAGCAAACAGCACCTTACTCAGAAGGTCGCACAGTCGGCGTTGTGCCAGAGCCAACAGTTTCAACACAAACTGCAAAACGCGTATTCCGCGAAGCACAAGTGAAGTAAGGCTTTATCTACAGAATGCGAAAAAGCTGCTTGTTCTTGCAAGCAGCTTTTTTTTTTGATCTGTCAGTTTTTCTCTAACTCTGCTAAACTGATGTTATGACTGGAATTTGGAAACATATTTTAAATCTTCTGTTGTTTGTGTTTGCGCTGGTGGTTGGGTTCTATACCGTGCCGGCATTCACAATCGGACTGGCCTTGATTGAGGTGCTCCCCGTTTTTGAGGTGCCGCACCTGACCGAGACATTCCAGCTCTGGTTCTTTGGTGGTTCATTATGGATTTACGGGGCGTGTGGTTTTCTGGGGCTGCGTTTCTTCTTTATCGCAACGAAAAAGCGCTTTTTATATCTCTTTGCGCCGATTATCGGCCCGTTCCTGTGGGCGTGCCTGATGCTGCTTTATTTCAAGTTTATGATTTGATGATCTGTCTGTGCCGTGCGTGCAGTCATGTTCTTATTTGGCGTTGTCTTTGGCCATAACGGCGACCGGGTAGCCGCGCCGTTCTCTGACGATTTGGCGGATTTTGTGCCAGTTCAGATCATCGGCATATTTCCCTGCTTTTCTGATAATCAGTTTCATATCACGGTCTTCGAATTCGAAGCTCGGTATGCCGCCATTTTCTTCGACCTTGTCGGATTGCGTTAAAGACGGGTGGGCTTCGACATAAAACGTGTCATCGATCCATCCGGCTTTGACCGGCTGGTTCACAACGGCCACGGGCGTATCAACGGCAATTTTATCATAGAGCTTCACGATATCTTCGGGGTAAAGGCGAATACAACCGCTGCTGATGCGGCGGCCAATGCCAAACGGTTTGTTGGTGCCGTGTATGGCATATTCCGGCCATCCCAGATACAGCGCATGCGTGCCCAGCGGGTTGCGTGGTCCGGGGCGTACCATTTCTGGCAAATCCGGGTCTTCTTCACGCATGCGGTCGGTTGGCCGCCAGATCGGACCGATTGTTTTTGCGCGGACCTTTGTTGTGCCTATCGGTGTTTCCAATCCGACGCGACCGACACCAATCGGGTAGCTGAAGGGTGCAGACGTGCCATCTGCAGGGAAAACAAAAAGCCGCATTTCAGGCAGGTTGATGATGATGCCTTCGTGTGGTGAGTCCGGAAAAAGATGACGGGTGGGTAGAACGATTTCGACATTTTCACCCGGTAGCCACGGGTCAATGAACGGGTTGGCTGCCCGTATTTCCACAAAACCGAGATTGTTGCGCCGTGCCAGATCAATCAGCGTGTCATCGTAACTGGTCTTATGCACGATCATATCGCCGATATAATCCAGTGTTTGTGGATTAACGCTTTCGGTGCCGGTTTCCTTTTCATCGGTTTTTGCGCTGGTTTCTTCTTCACGGGTTTCAGTCTTATCGGTTTTGGCCGTGTCTTTATCGCTATTCTCGGGGGCGCTGTTTTGGGCATCGCTGTTTTCGGCGGTGTCCGTTTCATCTGTTTGTGTTTCGGTGACAGTAGATGGTTGCTGTTCTGCGTCATCTTGTGCAAATGCGGCATGATGCGGCGTGATGCCGCTGCATAGCAAAAGGGTCAGAAGAATAAGGCGGACTGTTCCTGTCATGGTGTGCGTTATCTAGGTGTACGTTATCTCAGGGAGGTGCGTTATCCGGTGCTTATGCCGTCATGTGTTTTTCGAAATTTTCGATGATTTTATCCATGAAATCATCGGTCGTCAGCCATGCCTGATCTTCACCGATCAGCAGCGCAAGGTCTTTGGTCATGTGACCGGATTCGACTGTTTCGACACAGGTGGCTTCAAGACCGCTTGCAAAATCGACAAGGGCGTCATTGCCGTCAAACTCGCCGCGATATTTCAGGCCGCGTGTCCATGCGAAGATGGACGCAATCGGGTTTGTTGATGTTTTTTCGCCTTTTTGCCAGCGGCGGTAATGGCGTGTGACTGTGCCGTGTGCCGCTTCGGCTTCGACGGTTTTGCCGTCCGGCGTCAACAATACCGATGTCATCAGACCAAGAGAGCCAAAGCCCTGCGCCACGATATCGGATTGCACATCGCCGTCATAATTTTTACACGCCCAGACAAATCCGCCTTTGGATTTGATGGCTTGTGCGACCATGTCGTCGATCAGGCGATGTTCGTACCAGATGCCCTGCGCATCGAACTGGTCTTTGAATTCTTCGTCGAAAATGCGCTGGAAAATCTCGATGAAACGCCCGTCATAGGCTTTCAGAATTGTGTTCTTGGTTGACATGTAAACGGGATATTTGCGTGCCAGACCGTAATTGAAGCTGGATCGCGCAAAACCTTCGATTGATTCATCAAGGTTGTACATGCCCATTGCAACGCCGCCCGCCGGAAAATCGAATACTTCGTGTTCTTCGGGTTCGCTGCCGTCTTCGGGTGTGAAGACCAGTTTCAGGTTGCCGGGTTTTGTAACTTTGAAATCGGTTGCTTTATATTGATCGCCAAATGCATGACGGCCAATGACAATCGGTTCTTTCCAGCCCGGAACATAGAGCGGCACATTGTCGCAGGTGATCGGTTCACGGAAGACCGTACCGTTCAGAATATTACGGATTGTACCGTTCGGGGAACGCCACATTTTCTTTAGCCCGAATTCTTCGACCCGTGCCTCGTCCGGCGTGATGGTCGCACATTTGACGCCGACGCCGTGTTCTTTGATGGCATTTGCCGCATCCACCGTGATCTGATCGTCGGTTTTATCGCGGTTTTGTATAGACAAATCGAAATATTTTAGGTCTATATCCAGATAAGGCAGGATCAGGCGTTCACGGATTTTTTCCCAGATGACACGAGTCATTTCGTCGCCGTCAATTTCGACGATCGGATTATCTACCTTGATTTTGGACATATGGGCCTCCTGAAATTCTGCGCTACGTTAAGAAAATATTGAATATTTGTTCCTATCCTATAACCAACTGGAACACCATGTAAAGCGGGATTGCGCTATGGCAAGAAAAAGAAATTCAGACGGACCACGCGGCGCAACGCCCTGGACCGACAAGCAGACCAGACAAGAGCTGGCACGCCGTCGTGAACAGCGCGGGCAGGATCAGGGATATGTGCCCTCACGCCATGCTGTCGGCAGCGATTATAAAGGTTTGGACGCGCATGATGTCCGGCGTCACGAGAAAACGGAAAAACCCCGCATGTCTGTGGCACGGAAATTCAGCATCGCGGCCCTGTTGGGAACGGCGCTGGCTGTTGCCCCGTTTATATCGGAAAATGCGGCGCTTGATGATGAAATCGATCAACGCACGATTGATGCCGGTATGGTCGATGCCGCGATGGCAGAAAATTGCGGTGTTTTTGTATTAACAGGCGGCGCGGGCCGTATGGGCGCAGGGATTGAGCTGGGCGAAAAGCTGCAATGCCCTGTCTTTGTGTCCGGTGCGAATGAAACCTACCGCGATCAGGTCGAGCGGATGTATAGCACCGCTGACACGGAAATTATTGTCGGCTATAATGCCAAAGACACGATCGGGAATGCGCTGGAAATCAAGAACTGGCTTGATATGAATCCGCATATCGATGATGTCATTATTGTTACATCCGACTATCACATGCCGCGCGCCTTGCAGGCCGTGGAGCGGACGATTGATATGGACCGTTATAATGTCCAGCTGTTGCCGGTCAGTGCCGAGCGGTCATTGGTGGCCGAGGCGCGGGTGTTTAGTCAGGAATACGTGAAAACCGGTTTGCTTGGATATCCGCTGGTCGGGCAGTCATTGCATGATGATTCGGTGGAGGAGTACGGCTTAGAAACGCCGGATTCGCATTTAATGCGTGCCGCAGGCAGTCGTATAAAGCAAGCTGATTTGGACAGCCATACCACGTTTAAGCCATAGTTTAAGTCATAAGAGATTGCGGCATAGCATGAGATGATCTGCCGAAAAGCCGTGTATCTTATCCGTTTTTTTTTCTTGTTTCGTTAATAAATCAGGACTCAATCAGATCATTGATTTCGATTTCGAGTTTCTCGAAAGCGCGTTCAAACATACCGCTTTTCGTGATGCGGCCTTTTTCGTCTTTCCAGACTTCATACATCATGGTGCGTGGCCCGACCTGGCGGACAATGAAGGTCAGAAAAGGAATATAGGCATTTGAACGGTAATAGGTGAATGTGGCCAGTCCTTCGTCAAAATCGACATCAACGGCGATGTCATAAAGCACTCTGTGCGTTGCGCCGTGCGAAAAAAGACCTGCCAATTTCTTGAATTCGTGGTTTTTAAAGCCCGCCTTTGCGTTTTTCTTGGCGAATTGCGGGTTGTCTATGACTTTGAAACTCATGTTAATATTATAATACAAAACGCTGGAATATACAAAAATATGCGTTAAACTGGGCCCGTTATGGCACAATTACAGGATATGAAACCGAACAAGCAGGAGCGCCGATTATGTCAGACGATCTGATGCTGGATGTCGAAGAATCCCTTCGTCAGGAGCGTTTAAAGAAGATATGGGACGAATATGGCAGCAGCCTGATTACCGGGATGATACTGGCTGTCTTGATTACGGCATTTATTGTCGGCTGGCGCAGTTGGAACCAAAAGGTTGACCGCGCCCAGACGGTGATCGTGGTTGAAGCCATTGAATCAGATGCCGCGCCGGATGAAATTCTGGAAATCGCATCGGATTTGCGTGCCGGTAAGAAAGTATTGTTGCAGTTCCATGCGGCAAAGTTGTTCCTTGATGATGGCAAAACGGCCGAAGCGCTTGACGTGTATGACCGGATTGCGACACATGCCGATACACCGGATTATTTTGCATCTTATGCCGCGATTGTCGCGTTGCGGGCGCTGCAAGGATCGGATGATCTGAACGCGGATAACCCGTATCTTGCCACTGCTTATGAAACAGCGGCGGATCAGGATAGCCCGTGGTGGCCGCTGGCCAGTATCGAGGCGGCCGTGTTCACGGCTCATCACAATTATGATTATAATGGCGCGATTGCGTATCTTGATCCTGTGATTAATGCGCCGGAGATTTTGCAGTCCGTGCGCCAGCGGGCGCAGGCCTTGAAACATGTCTATGAAGTTGAAGCAAGCCGGACCGTTATTGAGGAGGCCGCAGAATGATGCAAAACATCACCAGAGACAAACAGATGTTACGACATATTTTTATGACGGCGTTGTTTGTGTCTATGTCCGTGTCGTTGGGCGCTTGTTCGACTGTTGGCGGATGGTTCTCCTCGGACGAAGACGAAATGATAGTTGCGGGCGAACGGGTTTCCGTTCTTGATTTGCAGACCGAGCTTGAGCCCGAAGATGCGTCTTTGATGAAAGAAGGGGTTGCTTTGCCAAAGGCATGGAATAATGAATTCTGGCCACAGGCAGGCGGGTATCCCAGCCACACAATGCAGCATTTGGGTTTCACAAAAGACCAGCCGGATTTGATGTGGAAGGCCGATATCGGTGATGGCGCATCTGTGCGCTTTCCGTTGACATCGACGCCGGTGGTTGTCGGTGATACGGTTTTGGCGCTTGATGCCGGACATCAGGTGACCGCATTTGACGGTGAAACGGGCGACCGGCAATGGCGTACAGATATTGCGCATGAATATGAAGAAGAGCGCGTGATCGGCGGCGGTATCGCCTATTCGCGTGGCGTGATTTATGCGACAAACGGTTATAATGAATTGCTTGGTCTGGATTTACGGTCCGGCGATATTTTGTGGCGCAAGGAATTGCCTGCGCCTGCCCGTGCGGCGCCGACCATTATGGATGGCCGCATTTTTGTGATGACGCTGGATAATCGTCTGGTTGTGTTCGATATTGAAACGCGGCAATCGCTGTGGGAATTTGCTGGCATCAGTGAAACGGCAGGGCTTGTCGGGGCGGCAAGTCCCGCGGTGAACCGTGAGATTGTTGTACCGGCTTTTTCCTCGGGCGAGCTGTTTGCCTTGCGTGTACAAAACGGTGCTGTTGCATGGGCCGAAAATCTGGCTGTTGTACGGTCGGCAGGTGGCATGGCCAGCCTTGCCGATATTCGTGCCTTGCCTGTGATTGACAAAGGACTGGTCATTGCGGTCAGCTTCTCCGGCCGGATTGTTGCGATTGATGAACGTAGCGGCACACGGGTCTGGAGCCGTGAAATCGGCGGCACGGAAACGCCGTGGGTTTCCGGCAATATGGTGTATGTCTTGTCTGCGGATAATGCGCTGGTGGCGTTATCGCGTGAGAAGGGTATTCTGCGCTGGGTCAAGGAATTGCCGCGTTACGAAGATCCTGACGATAAAGATGATTATATTTTCTGGAAGGGGCCTGTCTTGGCCGGTGGCCGTTTGATCTTGGCGTCCAGTCACGGATATGTTGTCGAAATTGATCCTGAAACCGGTGAAATGATACGGAACTGGAAAACGGGCAAGAATGTCAGCACAGCGCCTGTTGTATCCGGTGACACGTTGTATCTGCTTGGCGAAGATGGGATTTTGCTGGCATATCGCTAGGACATCCGATATAAACGTCACGATCTCAAATTGTACGGTCATTGCATGATCGTACAGTTGACACAGAATTGATGTGAAAGAGTTATTTCCATGCCGATGAAACTTGCTATTGTTGGTCGCCCGAATGTCGGGAAATCCACGTTGTTCAATCGCCTGGCCGGTAAGCGGCTTGCGATTGTTGACGATACGCCGGGTGTCACCCGTGACTGGCGGATGGCGGACGGTATGCTATATGGCGAACCGCTCTTGCTGATTGATACGGCGGGGCTTGAAAATGCCAATGACGATTCCATTGAATCGCGCATGCGTAAACAAACCGAACATGCACTTGATAATGCCGATGCGATCCTGTTTGTGATTGACGGACGTGCGGGCGTGACACCAGTGGATGAACATTTCGCCGGCTGGCTGCGCAAAAAGAAAATTCCGGTCATTTTGGGGATCAACAAATGTGAAAACCATCGTATTGCGATGGAGGCCGAAGCCGATGCCTATCGTTTGGGAATGGGTACACCTGTGATTTTGTCGGCCGAGCACGGGATCGGCATGGATAATCTGCTCGACGTTCTGATGCCGCATATCGAAAAACACCGTGATATCGAAGATGACCTCGAAGATGATCTTGAGCCCGATGATCTGGCCTTTGCCGGAAATCTGGATGATCTGGAAGGGGATACGTCGTTCGATTTTGCCGCGTTGGATGATGATGAGGTCGATGCGCAAGGCGATGCAGATGATGATATCGCGGACGAAGGGGCCGAAGAAAAGGCTGATGCAGATGAAGATGCAGGGGAAGATGAAATCCGCCCGATCAAAATTGCGATTGTTGGCCGCCCCAATGCGGGGAAATCCACATTGTTGAACGCGCTGGTACAGGATGAGCGTGTGATGACAGGGCCGGAAGCAGGCATTACGCGTGATGCCATTACCGTGAAGTGGGAATATGAAGGTCAGCCATTCCGTTTGGTGGACACGGCCGGTTTGCGCAGGAAAGCCCGTATTACACAAAAGCTCGAGAAAATGGCCGCTGATGACACGATCCGTGCTATTCGTCTGGCGCAGGCCGTGATCCTTGTGCTCGATGCAAATCTGACACTGGAAAAGCAGGATTTGGCGATTGCCAACCATGTGATTAATGAGGGCCGCATTCTGATACTGGCGGTTAATAAATGGGATGATGTGCGTGGTAAGAAAGAAATTCTGCAAGTGATCGAAGATCGCCTGCTGCGGTCATTCGGACAGCTTGACCATGTGCCGATGGTGACAACATCCGCCTTGCATGGCAAGAATATTGGTAAATTGATGGAAACCGTCATGCGGACATATGAGCGCTGGAACAAACGCGTGCCGACCGGCAAGCTGAATAGATGGGTGTCTTATATGGAAAGCCATCATCCCGCACCGCTGGTGCAGGGGCGTCCGAACCGTTTGCGCTATATCACGCAGATCAAAACGCGTCCGCCGACCTTTGCAATGTGGGTGTCGCGTCCTGATTCATTGCCCGAAGCGTATAAGCGTTACATTATTAACGGCTTGCGCAAAGATTACGGTCTGGAAGGTGTTCCTGTCAGGCTGCTTGTCAGAACGAGTAAGAATCCGTATAACTAGAATGCGAATTTACAAACTGTGCCGCTACATCTTTGGAACGTGGCATGATTTGAATATAGATTTTAGAACACAGACTTTATAAGGAGATAAAGATGGAAGAGCTATCAACCGTGACGATTGATGCCGGTATATCATGGGGCACGAAAATTTTGATTTCACTTGCGATTATGATCGCGGCATGGGTCATCGGTAAATGGCTGCAAAACCGCGTTGCATCGGCGAAACGACTTGATGCGACATTGTCCAGTTTCTTGGGCGGCTTTGCAAAATATGTTGTGCTGGCCCTGGCCGTTATTATGGTGCTTGGCCAGTTTGGTGTGCAAACGGCAAGCTTGCTGGCTGTTCTTGGTGCCGCCGGTTTGGCGATCGCACTTGCACTGCAGGGTACGCTTGGTAACGTGGCATCCGGTTTGATGTTGTTGCTTATCCGTCCGTTCAGTGTTGATGAAGTCATTCATGTTAGCGGCCTGTTTGTGAAAATCCGGTCTCTTGGATTGTTCGGTACGGAATGTACAACAGTTGACGGCGTGGATGTCTTTATCCCGAACAGTCAAATCTGGAACGGTGAAATCCAGAATTATTCACGCGCGGTCGAACGGCGTCAGGATTTGGATGTTGGTATCGGCTATGACGATAATATCGATACAGCGATCAAGTTGATCCAGAAGATCGTTGATAAGCAAGACAGCATTTTGAAGACCGAAGGCAGAGAGCCTGTTATTTTCGTGAAGGCATTTGGGGCATCATCTGTTGATCTGGTTGTCCGTTTCTGGTGCGAACCAGCCGACTTTATCGGCGCGAAGAGCGATCTGTTCCGCAGCATCAAGGCGGCCTTTGATAAAGAAGGGATCACAATTCCGTATCCGATCCGCACGCTTGAAATGGCAGACGATCAAACGCCACCTGCAAAAGAAACAAAGCCGAAAAAATCATCGTCCAAGAAATCGTCATCATCATCGTCCAAGAAGAAGGCGGCATAACGATAAGACGCTGATCGCATATCTATGAAAGTGAAGGCCGACTGATGTATTGTTTCTCGTCAAGATTACGTTACATCGCGGCCTTTGTTTTGGCCTATATGGCGGCGGGTGTCAGCTATGCCGTGATAAACGGTAATCAGGAATTCACCTTTTATGCCGTTGTCATGGTCGTCCTGATTGCGGTGACGTTATTTATGGATAAGCGTGTAACCTTTTCCCCTGCCGTGCTTTGGGCGCTGGCCTTTTGGGGGCTGTTTCACATTTCGGGCGGCATCTTGCCAATTCCCGAGGCGATTACAGAACCGGACAAATCACAGGTTTTGTATAATATGCGTCCGTTTCCGTGGTTCCCGAAATATGACCAGATTATTCATGTTTACGGGTTCGGCTTGACGGTCTTTATCACTTACGAGGCGCTGAGCGCGCATGTCAAAGCACGCTACGGTATCGAGACATTGCAGGTCAATGCTGCCGTGATTGCGATTTTGGTTTTGACGTCAATGGGGCTTGGCTGCGTGAATGAAATTATCGAGTTTCTGGCAACGCTCAGCCTGCCGGAAACCAATGTCGGCGGCTATATCAACACAGGCTGGGATATGGTCAGCAACACGGTCGGCGCAATTTTAGCCGTGATCTATTTACGTTTCAGAAAATCGACTTAAGCGCGGCGCGCCCGTTTTGTTTTATTTTTTGTTTTATCGGGGCGTTGGCGGTGTCATGGCCAGCGGGCTTTGCTTGCCGACTTCGTTGGCGGCATAGCCGATTGCTGTCAGTCCGGCGATACCGAGTACGACACCGGCCGGATGACCAGATGCGATTGTAATGCCTGCGGCCGCGACAAAAGCGCCTGCAAAGTCGCTCAGTTTCGAGGGGGCCATGAAGCCGGCCATTACGTTGTTGAATGTGTCTAAAATGTTTGTCATGAAATTTATCTCCCTATTATGTCTATCTCTATAGAATATCCATAGCAAAAATGCAAGATAATCTGATGTGGTCCCCGCGTGGCGTTGTGTGTCATGGTGTAAAATGATGCGGGGTTTTTGTGTGCACATGGATGTTTGTGCTGTCTGAGCCGACTGTCTATAGATAATCCCGCGCGTTGATAATCTCGCCGTTTGCGGTTGTATCCTGTGTCAAAAATTTCAGGAACACAGGCGCGATGGCTTCGGGCGGATATGGCGGCGGGTCTTCGTGAACGCCGCCGGGAAATGCCGATTTCAGCATCGCCGTATCGACTTTGCCCGGTGAGAGAAGGTTAACGCGCAGGTTCGTTTTCTCCACTTCGTGGGCGTAGGTTTTGACCATTGCATTCAAGGCGGCTTTGGTCGTGGAGTACGCGCCCCAATAGGCATAGGCTTTGTCTGCTGCGCCCGATGTCACGAACAGGGCGCGCCCCGCATCCGATGCCCGTAAAAGCGGATCGAGCGTACGGATCAGGCGGAAATTCGCATCCAGATTTAGTGTAATGGTTTTTTGCCAGTCATTGGCATCCATGTGGGCAAGGGGGGTGAGGTCACCCAGATAGCCTGCATTGCCGACCAGAATGTCGAGCCTGCCGAACCGTTCCGCAATGACGGGGCCGAGATTATCCAGCTTATCAAGGTCGCTCATATCTTGGGGTAACAGGGTTGCGCTGCCGCCTGCGGCGCGGATTTCATCATCGATTTCTTCGAGGCCGCCAATGGTACGCGCCATCAGAATAACATGTGCCCCTGCCGCGCCGAGGGCTTTGGCTACGGCGGCACCGATGCCGCGCGATGCGCCGGTTACAAGTGCAATGCGTCCGGAAAGATCAACGGCGGATGATGGTGTATTTTCATCAGTCATAAGACGTCCTATTTTGCGGAATGTTCCTGCAGATTTGTGACGCGTTTGATGTTGTCCTGATCTTCGTGGTCAATCAAACGCACGGGGTAGTCGCCTGTGAAACACGCATCACAATATTGCGGATTTTCGGCGTTGCGTTCTGTTTCACCAACGGCGCGATATAGTCCGTCATCCGAAATATAGGCGAGGGAATCAACGCCGATATATTTGCCGATTTCCTCGACCGTTTTCTGGTTGGCCAGCAAATCCTGACTGTCCGGCGTATCAATGCCGTAAAAGCAGCTATGTTTGTTTGGCGGTGAAGAAATACGCATATGAACTTTCTTCGCCCCTGCCTGACGGATCATTTCAACAATTTTGCGCGATGTCGTGCCGCGTACGATCGAGTCATCAACCAGCACAACTTCTTTGCCTTCGATAAAGGCTTTGTTGGCATTATGTTTCATTTTGACGCCGAGGTGACGAATCTGATCGGTCGGTTCAATAAAGGTCCGGCCGACATAATGGTTACGGATGATGCCCAGTTCAAACGGAATGTTGCTGGCTTCGGCGTATCCGATCGCGGCAGGAACCCCGCTGTCCGGCACAGGCACAATAATGTCCGCTGTCGGAACGGGCGCTTCGCGGGCAAGTTCAGCGCCGATATTTTTGCGCATTTCGTAAACGGAATGTCCGTCAACATAGCTGTCTGGACGGGCAAAATAGATATATTCGAAAATACAAAAGCGTGATGCATTTTTGCCGAACGGATGATGGCTTTGCACGCCTTTTTCATTGATGACGACCATTTCACCGGCTTCGATATCGCGGACGAAATCCGCACCGATGATATCAAGTGCGCAACTTTCCGAGGCCAGAATATAAGCGTCATTCAGTTTGCCGAGGCAAAGCGGCCGGATGCCGTGCGGATCGCGCACACCGATCATCTGGTTTTCATCACAGGCCACAAGGGAATACGCCCCTGTTACTTGTGACAGCGCATCAACGATTTTATCGGGTACTGTATTTTTCTTGGATGTTGCGACAAGGTGGATGATGACTTCGGTGTCGGTTGTAGATTGGAAGATCGAACCTTTTTGGACCAGATCCTGCCGCAACGTATTCGGGTTTGTCAGGTTGCCGTTATGGGCCATTGCAAAGCCGCCGAACGCAAGGTCTGCGTAAAGGGGCTGGATATTACGCACCAATGTCGCGCCCGTTGTGGCATAGCGGTTGTGACCGATTGCAATGTGGCCTTTCAGCCCCTTCATCACGTCCGCATCTTCAAAGGCTTGATCGACAAGCCCGAGTGCGCGGTGCGCATAAAAATGATCGCCGTCTGTTGTCACAATGCCGCAGGCTTCTTGTCCGCGATGTTGCAGGGCATGCAGCCCGAGTGCCGTCAGAGCGGCGGCATCTTTGTGACCGAATGCGCCGAAGACGCCGCATTCTTCGTGGAGTTTATCATCATCAAATGGCGTATTACTCATTATATTGTCCGTTCTGGAATTGCTCCTGAATGATTTGGTCGAGGGCACGGATTTGTTCGTCTTCGTATCCGGTACCGTTTTCCGATTTCGTTGTATTATTTGACGGGGTGACGACCGGCGATGCTGTGCCGCTGCCGGACAGAATATCCATGTCTTTCATTCTTTCGCGGGCTTTTTGCCCGATTGTCTTCTGGGCTTCGGCGGCCTTTGCCGCGGCTTGCGATGCGATGTCGCTTTTGGCGGAATCCGGCATCAGGCTGGCCAGCCATTTTGATGTGCCTTCGACATAGATGCGCGATTTACTGCCGCCAAACCATTCATCGCGTGTGGCGTTGTCTGTCAGCAGGTAAAACGGTAAATAGAGGATGGATAACAAGATCAAGCCGCGTCCGAGTCCGAAAATAACGCCGACCGTGCGGTCAACGGGACCCATGCCAACAGCAGTCACGGCCCGTGAAATCAGATGGCTGATGAAAGACAGAATACCGACAACCAGTAAAAATAGCCCGCCATATGAAACAGCCGGTGCCAGAATGCTGATCGGTACAACACCGAAAACGCGGCCTGTGACATCGCCGCCCATCATGTCGGCAATCATCGGTGTCAGGTGGGGGCTGCCGTAAATTGCGGCGACGGCACCACCGACAACGCCGACAATTGTCAGGGCCTCACGAATAAATCCGCGGAAAAATGCAATTCCAGCGGAGATAATAAGAACAACAAGGACGGCTATATCTAAAAACATCAGGCCTTATTGATAGGGAATTTCATTTGTTTTTGCAAGTCTGTTCTGCCATTCAGGACGCATATTTCGACACATTTGTCTCGTGCGAGAGCAAGCCGACAAGATCAATCGTGTTGTTCACTTCGTCAACGGCGATACCATGTGTGGAAGACGCCTTTGCGGCTTGCCCTTTTTTCTTTTTCAAAACAGGCATGAAGGCATAGGAAAAGCCGAGCTTTGAGGCTTCTTTCAAACGCAAATCCGGCTGTGCAACGGGGCGGATTTCACCGCCAAGACCGATTTCACCGAAAAAGACGGCATCTTTGGGGGTGGCAACATTGGTCATGGAACTGATGAGCGCGGCGGCAACCGCCATATCGGCGGCGGGTTCATTGATGCGAATGCCGCCGGCCACATTCAGGAAAATATCACGTCCGGAAAATTGCAGACCGCAACGCGCTTCGAGTACGGCCAGTACCATCGCAAGACGGTTATTGTCCCAGCCGATCACCGCGCGGCGCGGTGTAGCAAGGGAGGTCGGCGCGACAAGCGCCTGAATTTCAACCAGAACGGGGCGCGATCCTTCCAGTCCTGCAAAAACGGCGCTGCCCGCAACATCTTGTTGGCGTTGCGCCAGGAAAATTTCGGACGGGTTTGCCACTTCGGCCAGACCGTGCGTTGCCATTTCAAATACGCCGATTTCATCGGTCGCGCCAAAACGGTTTTTGACAGACCGCAAAATGCGGAACTGGTGACTGCGGTCCCCTTCGAAATAAAGGACGGTATCGACCATATGTTCCAGAACGCGGGGGCCGGCGATTTGTCCGTCTTTTGTGACATGGCCGACAAATAAAACGCAGATGCCGTTTTTCTTGGCACAGCGGATAATTTCGTTTGATGATGTACGGACTTGCGTCACAGTGCCCGGCGCGCTGTCAACATTATCGACATACATGGTCTGGATGGAATCGATGACGATCAGGTCGATCGGGTTGTCGCGGTCTTCCATCGACGAGACAATATCGCGCACATTGGTGGCTGCCGCAAGCCGGATAGGGGAATCGGCCAGCTCCAGACGGTCGGCCCGCAGGCGGACCTGATCGATGGCTTCTTCGCCCGAGACATAAGCACAGCGCACGTTTTTCTTGCTGAGCGCGCAGACAACCTGCAGCAATAATGTTGATTTCCCGATCCCCGGATCGCCGCCAATCAGCATCGCCGATCCCGGTACCAAGCCGCCACCGCAAACGCGGTCAAATTCGCCTAATGTGCTGACAAGGCGCGGCCGTTTTTCCGTTTCTTCGCTTTTCAGAGAGGAAAAGGACAGGCTGCGTCCTTTGCGTGACCCGCTCATCCCTTTGGGGACGGCGGCCTCGGTTATTTCTTCGACCAGTGAATTCCATTCGCCGCACCCGTCACACTTGCCGCCCCATTTGCGATGGGGTGTTCCACAAGATTGACAGATATATGATTTGCTCGTTTTTGCCATTGAAAAACAATAGAACAAAACAAGTACATTTGCAAGCGTCTAATCGACCGCAAAGCATCAAAATATGGTGATATGTTTTAGCCTTCTTTGTTCAGCGCCCATTGCACGGCGGTGTAATCCGTGTCGATCGTGCCATAGATAACGAGCTGCTTGGTTTTGCGCGGGCGCGTGCCCTCCCCAAGATAGATGCTGTTTTCAAGCGCAATATGCGTGCCGCCATTTTGCAAAAAGCGCCAGCCGGACCCGCCATTTAAGCGCAGAAGGGCTTCTTGTCCTTCGCGGATTAACGAGACTTGCACGCGCGGGTGCAGGTGGAACCGAATGGCAAATTCCTGCGTTTTGTTCAGGCCGATCGAACAGGTCAGCGACTCTTCCCCGCGCAGGTCATGGCCGTAATCCCCCAGATATAAGCGGCGGCGGTGCGTAATGCCGTTTACATCCATATAGCCGTCATGAGTCATATCCAGCAAGGCTTCGTCATGTTTGTCTTCGCGGTGTCGTGTGACTTTGCGGTGTTTGCGGCCGAAATGTCCGCTCTCCAGAATTTCGGCGGCATTGCGGTTATCGATCGTCAGGGTGTTGTGCGCGGCCGTATTGCGCAGCACGTCATGCCATGTGTCATCAAACGGGTGCGTGCCCGCATTGACGAAGACACGCTCTTTGCCATAGCAGAATTCAAAGGAAAGCGGCGCGGCATGTGTTTGTGTTTCATAAGGGTATGGCGGTGGCGGTGAGGCATCGGCGATGATAACAGACCGCCCGATGACCATTTTTTCAAAGCCTGTATGCGGTAGGGATTTTGCGGTTCTGCTGCGGGCATTGACGCGCTTGAGCAAGGCATCGACATGGGCTGTTCTGCCTTCTTGTGTGCCGTGGAACAGCGCGTATCCTTTGTCGGTATGTCTGAAAAAGCGCAAGGCCTGCGCCATATCCTGAATGACGTGATTCATGTCCAGCGGCACGGGGTATCCGCATTGGGCCAGTGATTGCTGGATATCGATATAAAGTTGCAGGATTTCCTGTAACATGGCAGGCGAGCGGCTGATATGGCCACCATCTTTCAGGATTTGCTTGCGCGTTTCCTGTTCCAGCAGGTCCAGCCCTTGTTCGAGCCAGTGGTCATGTTTATCGAAGGCAAGACCCGCATAGATCAAGCCTTTGATGGCCATGAAAAGCGGCAGGCCCGACAAATTACCCGGCAGCGTGCGTGCCAGATGGCGCGCCTGTTTCATCATGCATTCGCGTAAATCGTCCTGAAAGTCGATATGGGCCGTTTCGCCGTAAAAATTATAAAAGCCGATCCAGTTTGCAAGACGTTCGCCTGTCAGGTCGGGCTGCCATGTCAGTGTGTGCCAGTGGCTGTATGTTTCAATCCAGCTTGTGACCATATCGCGGGCGTGACGCCGTCCGGCATCGCCGCCGACGGCTTTTAAATCCGCAAGCCATGAAAAACCGTGAATCAGGCGTATCCATGCGCGGTCTGTTTCATCGGCATGCCACCTGTGCGGGTCGAATTGTTTGGGCTGTCCGGTCAGTACAAAATAATTTTCACACAAAAACTGCCCTTGTTCGGCATCGCCGTTCCAGATCGTCTGGGGCATGCGGTCCGCAAAAGCCGAGGCATGCCCGCCCAGCGACCAGTCATAGATCGCGTTGCCATATGTCAGATGGCGCGCTTTGCGTTTAATATGTTGCAGTACTGTCTTAGGCATTACGAATGTTTGTAATATTACGGGCGTAGTGTTCTGGACCATCTTTGAAAATAGCGGTTCCGGCGACCAGTACATTGGCCCCGGCTTGTTTGACAAGGGGCGCTGTTTGCGGTGTGACGCCGCCGTCAACCTGAATATCAATCTGTTTGCCTGCGGCCTTTGCAATATCGCGGGCTGCTGTGATTTTATCCATCAACGGAATAAAGCTTTGTCCGCCAAAGCCCGGATTAACCGTCATGATCAAGACCAGATCAACCAGATCAATGACATGTTTTAACCCGTCAATAGGTGTTGCCGGATTAAAGGAAATGCCGGCCTTTGCACCTGTGGCCTTGATGGCTTGTAATGTGCGGTGAATGTGGGGTCCGGCCTCGATATGGGCGGTGATGATATCGGCGCCCGCATCGGCATAGGCCTGAATATACGGATCGACCGGTGCAATCATCAAATGGACATCAAAAATCTTTTTGGTATGCGGCCGGATGGACTTGATAACAGGCGGTCCGAATGTCAGGTTCGGAACGAAATGTCCGTCCATCACGTCGATATGGATGTAATCCGCGCCGGCATCGTCGATGGCTTTGACTTCTTCGCCAAGTTTGGAAAAGTCGGACGATAGAATAGAGGGCGCAATCAGTGTGTTCTGTGTGTCAGTCATGTGAATATAAAATCTGGCAAAAAGTGAAGTGGTGCATGTGTATGCATGTGGACGTCTTATACTATGCATAATCATAGCAGAAACAAAACAAAAATTCACTTTATTTCGCAAAATTCGAGAATAGACGCAGGATGGTGCGCGGCGTGTTACGGGATATGGCGGCGGTGCGGCGGCGTGGCGCGTGTGGCAGGGTGTTTTGCGGGTATATTTAGCCGTCGTTTCTGTCACCTTTTCTGTTGTTGGCGTGTTATCAGGTGAGATTTTCTGGCGTGTGTGCGCGGTCGCATGACAAAAAACTTTCATTATGTATAATATTTCGCTATAAAGGATGACATGGCAACAACAGGCACATTTTCGGAGACATTATACCCGTCTGATCCGTTGATCGTAGCGGCGGTGCAGCGGGCTGAGCGTTCTTTGCAGGCTGTCGTGTCTGATATCGGCCCTGATTTGCCGCTTTTGGGCGCAGCGCTTTTCGCGCCGGATGACTGGCATGTCGAAGATGCGGGCGTGCTGGCGGTGGTTGATCGTGATACGGCCCCGAAAAGCCATTTGTCCTTTGTGAAGGATGCCATTCGCGGGCGGCGTGTTTTTATGCCGCGTACCAATGTCGGGCACACAATCAAAACAGGATATAAGGGATTTGGCGAAAGTCTGATGAACGATAACCATATCGTTCATAATATGCCGATTGCGCTGGATCATGGCAAACATGCTGTCATGCAGATGGCATTTAACAAAGCCGCCAGTGGTGATTATGGCGGCTTGCCTGCAAGGTTTGATCCGCATATTGCGGCAACATGGAAGCGGCATGGTGATGACATTTCCGATTCCGTGCATACGGTTTTATCCCGTGTCGGTGCGGGGCGCAGTTTTTCCGATGAACTTCATTTAAATGTGCCGGTGACCCCGAACGCGTTTGTGTTGAATTGGGATGTCTCGGGATCAAAACAGGTTGCGCGCACGGATTATACGGCCTTGCGGCGTTATATGGATGAATTGATGGAAGATGCAGCCTGTATCGCCGAACCATATGGCGGCGAAGTATTGCGGTGCGAGGGTGACGGCCAATGGCTGATGTTCAGAATACCAGAGGACCGTTATGATGATCTGGGGCAATTTGCTGCACAAAATGCGTTACATGCTGCACGTCAGATTGTGGCCTATCACCAGCAACGTTTGGGATCACAAGGGCTGAAAAAGCCGTTCTTGCGCTGTGCGGTGGGCATTGGTTATGTGGAAAGTACCCGTTTGCACTTGCCGCGGGGTGAATATATCGAACGGCAGGGGTCTGTGTTCTGGGATGTGCAGCGTGCATCAAAAGGTGCGTGCCGTGATCGTGATGTTTTGATGGTAACCAATGACATGTATCGCGTGGCTTATCCGCAACGGAATGCGCCGCGCGCCAAATCTGTCGAGCTCTCTCTATAACAGCGTCTGTTTACGCACCTGTTGTGCGCATCGGTTTTGTGCCCCTGATGATCTTATGCTCTTATGTTCTTCGTCTATGATTTTTTTATGATTTTTGAAGGCGGGCGATATAGAATCCGTCCATGCCACCGGTCGTTGTCAATGTTTGTGGCAAGACCCGCACGTCACCGTCGGGCGTTATAATTTCGGACAAATCGCCGAGTTCTGCGGCTTGGACGGGCAGGCGGCGGGCATTTTTATTTGCGTCCAGAAAGGCCGTGATCTGGTGTTCGCCTTCGGCATGTTGAAGCGAACATGTGCAATAAATCATCACGCCGCCGATCGGTAACATATCCCATGCATTACGTAGTAATTTTTGCTGCGCTTTTTGCATGCGTTCAATATCTGAAATGTCGCGTAAATGCATAACATCAGGGTGACGGCGGATTGTACCGGTGGCAGAACATGGTGCATCAACCAGTATATGGTCAATTTTTTGCTGCGGTTTCCAGACAGAACCATCTGCCGTTTCCACATGAACATGATCGCCGAGTTTTAAGCGTTCGAGATTTTCGTGCAGGCGTTTTAAACGTTGCGCAGAACGATCGACAGCAATGACGTTGGCCCCTTGTGCGGCCAACTGGGCTGTTTTTCCGCCCGGTGCGGCGCATAAATCAACGATTGTGCTGCCACGTATGTCGCCGGGGAATAATGTTGCAGGCAAGGCTGATGATGCGTCCTGTACCCACCAGTCACCATCGTCAAAACCGTGCAGATCCGGTATCGGGCGTGGTTGATGTAAACGCAGCGAGCCTGTCGGCAATATGGTGGCGTCCAGCATATCGGCCCAATGCTGCATATCGGGTGCGGCGGGATCGTGTGTCTGTTTCAGGGTGATGTCCGTTGCGGCTTCGCTCTGGCTGGCAAGGGCGATTTCCGCCGCGCAGCGCAAACCGTAATCAGCGATCCAGTATTTCAAAAGCCATGCGGGAATATTGATTTTGCCTGCATCCTGTTTTTTGACCCAGTCTTTCCATTCGCGGCCGATTGTGCGTAACAGTCCGTTCACGAATCCTTTTTGACGGACCATATTGTTGCGTTCAGCCAGACGGACGGCACTGTCAACCACGGCATAATCAGGTACATCCATAAAGCAAATCTGGCACACGGACAGGCGCAGTAAGCAATATAATGCAGGGGGCGATGGCGGTCTTGATTGTGTTGCGGCGCGGCGGATCAGATCGTCAATCTGCCCCAGCTTGCGCAATGTTGTGGAAACGATCATACGGGTAAAGGCGCGGTCACGCTGGTCAAGCGCGCGGTAGGCTTCATTCCGGTCGAGCATGATGTCGAGCGGCTGCTTTTTATCAAGAACGGAAAGAAGAAGGTCAAGCGCGACTTGGCGCGATTGGATCGGGTTATGCTGTGCGTCTGTCATATCTAAAATGTACTTTAAGGTGCTGTGCGTTTCATATCGAATATTTCGTGCCCATCCTAATCGTCCTGATAAAAAATACCAGTTTTTTCTGGCGTCAGGGCGCGAGGCTGTTTTATATTAGGCGTATAACAGAGAGGTTTAAACATGGCACTGAATATTGACAGTATAGAAAAAGCAAACAAAGCTTTCGCAATTGCCGCCGCAAATAAAGAGCCGGGATCTATCGGTCTGGAGGCATTTCAGGAAGCCGTCGAATTGCTTGAATTCGATCCGGATTACCCGCAATCCAAAGACTTGGTCCTGACATGTCTTGATGTTTCAAGTAACCAGTTTGATCATGTCCAGAGAATGCAACGTTTTCTAAGTGCGCTGACGCCGTAATTGTCACGGCCGTTCTGTCACATATAAACACACCGGTTTATACGACGATTTCACATGATGGTGATGTGGTTCTGATGCGGATTGCAGAAAAATGTAGTTGTGTGGGGTGGCGGCACTGGCACGCGTTGTGCGCGCCGTTTGTGCGGATTGCGGTTTGTATGCTTAGGCTGCGCCCAGTTTGTTTTTGATTTCGTCTTCCAGATCACAGCTATATTGAATAAGACGGGCATAGATTTCGCGAATGACCTGCGGGTCTATATCGCGGTCGGCGGCCATTGATGCCGCGCGTTCACGAACTTCGTCAACACGCACGGGGATGACAGACGGGATATCATGTTCGGCTTTGATGTGGGCGACTTCGCGTATGATGCCGACGCGCTTTTCAAGTAGCGCAATGATTTCGCTGTCAACTTGGTCGATGCGATCCCGATATTCCGATAATAAATTGTCAAAAGGTCTTTTCATTTGCGCATAATGTAGCTATTTAAAAGCTATGAGTAAAGATGAAGATCAAACACAAACGCAAGAAAATACACAGCAGAAAAAGTCTGACGGTGCGTCTGAGGCTGCCGAAAGCACGCCTTTGCCAAAGGAAAAAGGCGGTCCGAAAGGACCGGAACCGACCCGTTACGGTGATTGGGAGCAAAAAGGCAAATGCGTTGATTTTTAATGCGGCTTTGGCCTAGCACCTCTTGTGCGATGCACAATTTTCTTGTTCTCTGACCAAATCCATGGTTTACTGGGTGTCATGATGTTTATGACACCACAAAATAATGCACTCATTATGACGTATGCAACGGACGCCGACGCGCTGTCCGGCGGTAAACCGTCTGTGCGTATTTTGCGGGCCATGTAATAAGCATTTCTTGTTATCGGCCACAACGAAAAACAGGCTGATAGCAACGTTTCAAAATAGACATATGTAATTTCTCTATATCTTGTACACTTGTTGCTTCGGCCTTTGCGGAAGAAAAGGTGAAGTGATGAATGCAATGATACGAAAATACGGCCATCCCGTGCGGCGGAACAGTATTTTGCTGACAACGCATAACGGGTTACAGGCCATGCTGTTTATGCTGCCGGTCTTTGTGCCGTATTATACGCATGTGCTGGGGCTCGGATTCAAAGAGTTCCTGATCGGGGAAATTGCGTTTTCTGCCGTGATCGTTTTGATGGAAGTGCCGTCCGGCTGGTTATCCGATATCTGGAAACGGCGGGTGGTGCTGGCGCTTGGCTCTTTGTTTAACGCGGGCGGCTTTCTTTTGTTATTTCTGGCGGATAGTTTCGCGCAAACCGTAGTGGCGCAGGCCACAATCGGTGTCGGGTGCAGTTTGTGCAGCGGTACAAACACGGCATTGTTATATGATACATTGCTATCTTACCGGATGCAGAAACATTACCGCCGTATTGAAGGGCAGCGGCATAGCAGTGGACTGTATGTGGCCGGTTTTGCATCACTGGCAGGCGGTTTTATGTATGTTGTGAACCCGCAATTACCGATGGTTATGACGATTTTTGCATATCTGTGCGCGTTCTGTGTTGCGCTGTTCATTCACGAACCTGTGCGCATGAAAAGAACGGTCGAGAAATCCGTATTTCATGATCTTGTGAAAACAATGCGTTATGCGTTGCACGGTCATAAATATGTTGCCGCATTGATCGCGTTTACCGCCCTTGTGTTCGGTGTGACGCAAGCGGGGCTGTGGGTGCAACAGGCCTATTATGTGTTGCTGGATATTCCAGAGATGTATTACGGACCGCTGATGTTTGTCGGTCTGATGATCGCGGGGTCCGGCGGGCTGTTCGGGCATTTGATCGATGATTATCTGCGCCCGCAAACGGTCTTCGTTTTGATGGTACTGGTGTTGATAGTAGCCTATCTGATCAGCGGGATTATACCGGGCTATCACGGCGTAGTTTTATTATACGCGTCTTCCATTGCATATGGTGTCGGATTGCCGATGGTTCAGCATGCGATTAATGAACGGGTGAGTTCCGAGCGCCGCGCAACCATTCTATCAACGGCAATGCTGTGCGCCCGTTTCGTCTTTATGCCTGTTGCGCTTGTCGTCAGCCTGATTGCCGATGATGTCGGCATTGGTGCAGGCACGGCGATGTTGGGCGTGGTGATGGCCATTGGCGGTCTTGCGGTTTTATATTTGTTCCGTCAGGCTGTGACGAATGCGCCGAATGCGTAAAGCCGGATACCAGCGGCCTATCGCCTGACTGTATGCTGTCGTGGCATACGGTGATATGCATGCTATGAGGCAAATTGCGTCATAAAACCTATGGTTGTATTTTGGGTTTATGCGATATGCTTGTCTGATATTTTATCTCCTGATTACGTTGCAACCCTTTCGGTCCGCAGTTGCTGCAACGCTTCATATGCCGACAGGGGCTTATGAAGCGGCGCTTGTCGATGTGATTGATGGTGATACGGTGCGGTTGCGTATTCGTATTTGGATTGATCAGGATATTACGACGAATGTACGTGTACGTGGTATTGATGCAGCCGAGCTGCGTGCATCTTGTGTATCCGAGAAGAAGAAGGCGTTGGCAGCACGTACATACCTTGAAAAACTGTTGCGTACAGCGCCTGTTTTATATGTACGTAATATTGCACAGGATAAATATGGTGGGCGTGTCGTCGCCGATCTCTTGACGAGTGATCGTCAGAATATTGCGCAGCTTATGCTGGACCGGGATTATGCCCGTCACTATGACGGTGGCAAGCGGCAGGGATGGTGTTCATGATATTTTCTTGATAAGACGTTTGCGCGCGGCGTGGCATGCGACACGGTACGAACACGATAAGTGTGGCCGGTGTTGTCATGTTATCCTGCGGAGGTAGTCTTGTTGGCGTGATCTTTACAGGTCGAGATCGACCATGACAGGGACGTGATCGCTTGGTTTTTCCCAGCTGCGGGCTTCTGTCAGGATATCAAGGGACTTTAGGCGGTCGCGCAATGGTTCTGTCACCCAGATATGATCAAGGCGGCGCCCGCGATTTGATTTTGTCCAGTCACGGTTGCGGTAGGACCACCATGTATAGCATTTTTCATCTTCCGGCACGAAGTGACGCATCGCATCGACCCAGCCGATCGAATCCTGCATCGCGGTCAGTTTTTCAACTTCGACCGGAGTGTGGGAGACGACCTTTAAAAGTTGTTTATGGGACCAGACATCCTGTTCCAATGGCGCGATGTTAAAATCCCCTACGGCCACCACGTTGCGATCTGGCGTGTACGTGTCTTGAAACCAGCGGTTCATTTCATCCAGAAAGTCCAGTTTATGGCCGAATTTTTCGTTCACGGTCCGGTCCGGTTCATCGCCGCCTGCGGGAATGTAAAGGCAGTGTATGTCCATGCCATTCTTACAAATCGAATCATCCAGATTTATTGATATGTGACGGCAATCCTCTTTTCCGACACGGTGGTGGACTTCGGTTGACCGGAACGGCATTTTGGACAGGATCGCCACGCCGTTATAGCTTTTCATACCGTGTATATGGATATGTTCATAGCCGAGGGCATGCAGGGCATCATAGGGAAACAGCTCGTCAATCACCTTTGTTTCCTGCAGGCACAATATGTCGGGTGCGTGTGATTGCGTATATTTTTCAATCAGCGGCATCCGTAGACGTACAGAGTTAATATTCCATGTTGCTATTTTCATGTGTCGGTCCGTTTCCTGTGCGATAGATAATAAAAAAGGCAAAGATGGGCTTTGCCTTTTTGTGTGACTGCGAGGTGATTAGAACGTCGGCAGATCGATATTCGGCGGCAAGCCCATTTCCTGCATCATGCGCTGTGTTTCTTCGGACATGCGGGTATCTGCATTTGTGCGGGCCGTATTAATCGCTGCCTTGATCAGGTCTTCCATTGTTTCCTTGTCACCCGCGTTGATGATCTCGGGGTCGATGTTCAATGTGCGCAAATCGCCTTTGCAAGTCATTGTGACTTTGACCATGCCACCGCCGGACTGGGCTTCGATTTCCATTTCACCGAGCTTGTCCTGCATTTCTTTCATTTTGTCCTGCATGACTTTTGCCTGACGCATCATTTCCTGAATATTCATATCGGGATCCTTTTTGTCTTTTGGTCTGTTGTTTTATTGTTCGTTATCTGTGTTTACCGGTTTGTCTTTTAACTGCACTTCCGCACCGGGAAAAGCGATAAGCGTGTTTTTTACCAGCGGGTGTTCTTTGGCCGCGTTCAGTGCAGCCTGCTCGGCTGCGTCTCTTTTCTCTGCAAGGGTCGGCTGCCCGCCTTCCTTAGAGATAGTGACCATCCACGGTTCGTCCAGTATTTCACGCAATTTTTTTGAAAGCTCGCCTGGTAACTCAGGATTGGCATGTGGATGTAACCGGATATCCAGCTTGCCTTTTTTCATGCTGACAAGGTGAACATGCTGGAACACGCTGCCTGCCAGAACCAGATTTTGCGTTTGTCGCAAGAGCGCTTCGATATCTTCCAATGTCTGCGGATCTTCGATGAAGGCTGTTTCTGTCGCTTTTTTTGTGTCTGGCGCGATGACATTTTCCGGCGCAGAGGCAAGCGCGGTTGATTGTGCGCCGTAAGATGCTGTGACAGGTGAGTCCTGTGTTGCTGCCTGTGTTGTCTCTGTCGCCGGTGCGTGTTGATGTTGCGGCGCGGCTGCGGTGTTTGTTGCCGCAGCGCCGCCGCCCGTTGATGGCGCGCCTGCACCCGTGCCCGTGGAGGGCGCGGTGCCGCCGGCGGGAGAAAACCCTTCGCCATTTTCGATCTTTTTGATCAGCGTAGCCGGATCGGGCAGGTTGGCTGCATAAGATAAGCGGATCAATACCATTTCTGCCGCCGCTTGCGGGTTTGGCGCATTGCGTACCTCATCCAGCCCCTTGAGCAGGATTTGCCAGCTGCGTCCCAATGTCGGCATGGACAGTTCGGATGATAATGTTTGCAGGCGGCCGAGGAGATCGCTTGAGATCGCGGCGTTCATGTTCGTATTGTCGGGGGCGGCTTTTAACCGCGTGAGGAGATGCGCGAAATCAAGCATGTCTTGCATGGCAATGACCGGATCACTGCCTTTGCGGTACAGATCATCCAGAATGCTGAGCGCAGCGCCGCATTCACCCTTGATGCCGTTTTCCAGACAATCAAGGATCAGGTTGCGGTCGGCAAGACCCAGCATTTCCTGTACCAGTTCGATGGTGATTTTGTCTTTGCTAAGCGCGATGGCCTGATCCAACAGGCTGAGGCCGTCACGGACCGATCCGTCTGCGGCGCGGGCAATCAGGGTGATGGCGTCTTCTTCGAATCCGATTTCTTCTTTGCCGCAGATTTCTTTGTAATATGTCGCCAGTGTTTCAATATCAACGCGGCGCAGATCAAAGCGCTGGCAGCGTGATAAAACGGTCACAGGCACTTTGCGGATTTCTGTTGTCGCAAAGATGAAAATGACATGTTCCGGCGGTTCTTCCAGTGTCTTGAGCAGCGCGTTAAAGGCCGCTTTCGACAACATGTGTACCTCATCGATGATATAGACTTTGTAGCGGGCCGATGTCGGTGCATAGCGAACGCCGTCCAGAATTTCCCGAATATCGTCAACGCCTGTGCGCGATGCGGCATCCATTTCCATGATGTCGGGATGGCGATCTGCGGAGATCGCCTGACAGATTTCACAGTCATCTGTCGAACCGGTCGTCGGACCGGCATTACCGTCAGGGCCTTTATAGTTCAAGGCTTTTGCAATGATGCGGGCTGTGGTTGTCTTGCCTGTCCCGCGAATACCGGTCAGCATAAAGGCATGCGCAATGCGGCCGCTTTCAATGGCGTTTTTCAGGGTGCGGACAAGGGCATCCTGCCCGATCAGGGCGTCAAAATTTTGCGGACGGTATTTCCGTGCCAGCACGCGATATGATTCTTTTTTCTCTTCAGACATATGAATTTTTTAGCGGGATTCGGCGCAAAGCGCAAACCCTGTCGCGGATTATTCGCAGGTTATTCAGCCTTTCTCGGGGCGGTGTGGGCGAGGGTGGCGTGCTTGGGGAATTCGTTGGGGCCATTCATCGGGCCATTCATGGGGTATTCACTGGCGCGCGCACGGGGCGCTTATATGCAGCGGTTTATGATGGCGTAATCGGCTGTCTTTGTTTGATGTCCAGTTTATCCATCGTGGTTTGAATGCGCGCTTCATGTTTGCGGATTTTCCGTTCGCAACGTTGACCAAACTCACGGACCACGGTTTTGACAAACAGCAGGTCATTATCGTTATCGATGGTTTCATCTGCGGCATATTGATTAAAGATGCGTTTTAGGCCTTCTTTTTGTGTTTTATAGGAATGCTCTTTTGTGCGTTCAAAGATTTCGGTCAGGGTTTTACGGGCCTGTGCGGATAAGCTGGCCGTGTTGTGTAATTCTGTCATGATGGCCGATAAGCCGTGTTTGTCATTATTGTGCTGCGTAATTTTTGTGCGGGCATGTTGCAGGCGTTGCAGGTGTTTGTCTTTGTTTCGCGCGGGCCATAGGCGCTGGATATGCCGTACCTGTCTGTTGGTGATCGGGCGCATGGCCATGAAATGTGCCGGATGGTGGTCTTCTTCATCGGTTAATTCGCCGAAGCCGCATTTCTCGCGCTCTTTTTTGTAGTCAAAAATTTCCGGCAGACCGTTGCCCTCCCGCACAGCGGCAAACGTGGCGCTTTCGACCCAGTCGCCGTCATTAATCAGCCATGATGTCTCGTTGCTCTTGTCATTGACGAAGGTTTTGATGCCTGCCATGTGGGTGTGGCCCATAATGACACCGTCATATTCTGTACCATCCAGACCGGCTGCCAGTGAATCGTGCGAGAAGAAATAATCAATGGCACTTTTGAAACCGTTTTTCAGGCGTTTGGCCAGCGAGATATGAATACCGAAATGTTTATATAGAAAATTGGAGGCGTGATAATTCACTTTGACCATCATGTCGTACGCTTCGCTGACGGCATATGTCACCGGACGGAACCAGGGTTTCATGAATAGTGACGGTTCATATTCATCCCCGTGTACGATTTTCAATTTGATGTTTTGTTTTGTATCTTGCGCTGTGTTTTTGTCCGCGTCTATTGCAGAGGTATGGTCTGTGCCCGTTTGTGGGCCCGTTTGTGTGTGAGGGGCATTCGTTTCTGTTTTGTCGATTTCTGCCGTGTAAAACATTTCATGGGCGAAATGATAATTGTCATTAAAGGTTGTCTTGTCGCGGCGATTTTGTAATTGCGGCAGAAGCGGACGTAATTTTTCGTCGTGATTGCCGGGAATGATATTGATTTTGATGCCTTGCGTTGATGCGTAATTCAGAACATCCAGAATGCGGCGTTCAATTTCGGGGAATTTTTGCTGTTTCATGCTCATCATTTCCCAGCCACCGATGAAATCACCGACGATATAAATTTCTTTCAGGCTGTCCAGATCGAGATGCGTCAGAAATTCATACAGATAGGGGGATGCTGTTTTGCGACTGCCGAGATGAATGTCGGATATGAAAACGGTTTCGAAGGAAAAAACACTATGTGTGTGCTTAAAGAAGTGATCGCCTAGCGCGTCGGTCTTTTGCATATGTCTAAGGTCCCGTATATTTTTTGCCTGCCTGAACATCTCATGTAACATATTGTTTTACAACGAAAATGTTTTCTTGTGCGCTGCGGTAAAATTTGTTATGTTTTCCGCTTATGCAGGCATGTTCGCAGATCTGTTCGATGTGGTCTGTTTTTCCCGTATTTTTTGTATTTTGTGATGGTTCTTTTGTGGTGTTTGCGCACAACAAGATGTGCCGCGTTGTCATAACGCGTGCCGCATGTACCGTTTCGCACATGGTGGAGAAAAAATGTGGTGGTGGGGGAAGTAAAGTGGAAGGTTGAACACGACCCGTCAAAATTCGTTACGGCTGCTTCCTTTCGGACCTGACCGGCTTGGCGAAATTGTCGCCCGCGCCAACCTTCCACCAAGACATATAGGCGTGTCTGATATTAGAATCAAGTAAAAATCCGTTTACGTGACGAATCTCGTTGAAATTTCATTTTGCTTTTTGTAAAAATCGATAATCATCTTATGCCGTTGTAGCTCAGGGGTAGAGCAACGCATTCGTAATGCGTGGGTCGGGGGTTCAAATCCCTCCGGTGGCTCAACCTACCATTAATCTCTAATCAATTCTTCTAAGCATTTCATACTTACTGTTTTGAGATTTGCTATTTTTCTGGTTTCATTGCAATATTTTTTAGTGGTATAGATTTTTCGAAATCTTTCAAGCGTTTCTCAAGATGATTGTGAGCAATAGTCACAGACAAATGAAATACGGGAATATAGAAATAATACTTGTTAGGCTTTAGCCAGTTCGCTGCAAACCACCAGACTGTGGTTTCCAAAACACTTTTTGTTTTTTGCTTTGATAATAGAGTGGATATACCGGTGATCTTTATATGAATAACCAGTTTCAGATAGAAGAGAGGAAAGTGAGCTTAAAGAATGTTTTTGTCTGTGAACATTTTCAAACTTGAAACGGCTGAGGTTAAAAAGATTTTCCGGCAAAGCCGAATCTCCTCTGATTCGTTCCTGGGGAACACTCACAATAAGTGATCCATCAGGCCGCAAAAGAGATTGTAATTTTTTGAGAATGCGGGCAGGCCTGTCGACA
>JASMHE010000008.1 GCA_030750865.1 Alphaproteobacteria bacterium | reverse complement strand
TTCAGTTTTTCCATTGCATCCCCATTTATACTGTCGTCTAGTCTAAGTGATTTCGTGCCGCGGGCAAGGGAAAGACTGTAGAAAAATGCGTGGCACAAACAATATACAAATAGACCCGCAAGGCGCGGGTCGTTTTGTATTTTGTATTCTTTTATTTTAATCGTAATAGAACGTCCGTGCTTTCACGCGGTTTCCGGCTTCAATATCGCCATCGGCTTTCACTTTGCCGGAGGCTGAAATATCGGTATCTGCGCGAATGTCACCGCCGCGTCCTGTGCTGCCTGGCGATACAACCAGATCACCGCCGCTGACGTGCAATTTACTTGTCGGTGTGTCTGTGCCGATACCGACATTTGCAACATCACGGTTGACGATATTCATACCGTTCGATCCGTTGGCTGACATGCCCCATAATGTACTTTCGGCCATTGCCAGTGAATAGGTCACGAAATCATCGAAATGGTTCGGATCAGATGTATTCGGTAAACGCGAAATATCGATATCTGTGAAGGTTCGTGCGCGTGTTGCGCCAACAACGCTGTCCGCCCAGTCACAGTTTTCACCGTCACCCGCACCGTCAACACAGGGCAGGGAAACAGAGGCCGACAGACGCGGGCGCGTCCCTTTCTGGTCAGGTCCGTGGCTGATCACAACAAATTGGGCGTTCTGGTCGCCTGTGGCTGTTTGTACGGTAATGCCGCGTGATCCGTCATATGTTGCCGCATCGGCTAGAACTGTCGTGACGGCATAAGTCAGCTTGTTATCATAGGCATCAGAGATTTGTGTGAATGGGATGTTCAAATCCCAGACAGGAACTGTACCAATGGATACGCCACCCGCATTCACCAATGCATCAGGGCATTGTCCGGCGCCGTTTACATCGCCGCCTTTACCAAAATCGGCATCACCCGGTATCAGTGTCGGATCGGCTGGGCACGGAAAACGGCCTTCTTCCTGTAGGAAAAGGGCAAGCGCCTGTGTAATGCGGTCATGTGACTTATAGTTCACATCTTCTGTTTTTTGGATAATGTATATATTATAGGCCTGAAACAGACCGCCAATAAGCAAGCCAAGAATAATAATGCCAATAGCGACCTCGATCAGGGAGAAACCCTCATCACGGTAACCATTTTGTGTATGTTTTCTGAACTTCATCATTCTTTTTTTCCTATCATCGTTCACGTTTTTCTATTTCCAATTAGCAGCCGGGATCGGGCGGATCTTTACAGCATGCGGCCGTCGAGCCGGAATAGCAGTAATATTTACCGATAACATCTTCCGGCGTTTCGACATCACCGGTTGTTCCGGCCACTTCACCGCAATTGAAACCCGCGCATATGTTGCGTCCGGCTTGTACGTTACTGTGTCTGGATATGATCAGGTCTTCCAGCATAGACAAAGGCGTATTGAGCGTGACGACAATTTGTCCGTCATCATCCACGCCGTCACCATCACCGTCACTGAACCCAGAAACCGTATAGTCTGATCCGTATGACAGATCATTTACCGTGCCGCTGGATGTAACACGTTGTACGGCTAAATCTTCCGGTCCTGTCACAAAGTTTGACAGGTTGAAATTCTGATCGTCGGGCAAGCTGGCATCACCGCCATCAATGTGCGACACTTCGCCTGTCAGGCCTTTGATGGTTTCGGCGTGCACGCTCTGGCCATCTTCAAGACCGATGACGCGTACTTTTTCTTTCTCGCTCAGATATGGCTTGCCGGTTGCTTCATTCTCTTGCACCATTGTCGCAGACGGTGTTCCCAGAACAAGGCCGCGCGGCGCTTCTTCGGAGGATGTCGGGCCGAGCACCATCGTGTTGCTTGAGTTGCTCATGCGCCACATATCATTTTCAACCAGATAGCCGACAAGCGAGAATTCAACGCGGTCATCATAATGTCGTGCGCTGCCGGAATCTTCAAAGAAGGCCGAGGGCACAATGCGGAATGTCGAGTCGCCATCACAGTTTTCGTAGTCTTGCGGTCCCGGATCACAACTGAAACCGGAGATATTTCCGTTATCGAGATATGCGCCTTTTTGATCTCTGCCGTGGCTGACGAGAACGAAATGCACATCGGCACGTGTCGCGGCAGCACCGCTATCGTCAATAATCTCAATGCGTCCTGCATCATGATCGATTGTGCCAAGATCCGTCGAGTCTTCGGTGACGGCATAGGTGAACTGACTTTGGAAGATGTCTTCCATGAAATCATCACCGACGCATCCCGGCAGCTGTGCGGAGACATTATCGGGCACATCACCCGCGTTCAAGGCAAGGTCATTCTGATCAACCATCACTTCGTATTTGCCGCTACCCGTTCCGGCAGCGTGGTTTACCAGTTGCTTAACGGTATTCATGCGGCGGCGCAGACGTTCGCGTTCTTCGGCGGGCAATAAATCCCGGTTGCTACAGCCGACATACATATCAAGCGTGCGTACGGGCACAGCACCCTGGACAACACCGCCGGATGTCGGCAGGCCGCTACAATCGGCGATGCCGAAATCAGCATCATCTTTTTCAAGTGTCGGATCTGCGGGACACGGATATGTGCCTGTGATTCTGTAATGTTCTGCGATTGCGGTCAGGATGCGGTCAACTTTGCTGTTCATTTGCGCGCCCTGAAGCTCGCTCTTATTGTTCAAAATCGAAAAGAAAGCGGCGAGGATAAGGCCGGAAATGATAAAAACAATGGCCATTTCAATCAGCGTAAAGCCGGCCTTTGACCGGCACGCCAACGGTGTCGATGGTGTTTTTATCTTGGTTTTACAACTGTTTGTCGTATTTGCGTGTGCGCAAATACCGCTGCTGTTTTGTGACGTCATTTTACATTCCAGAATTACATTACCCTACGTCTTATCATTCTAGACGAGTATACTTAAAAAAACCTTACTACGATATACCTTTCACGGAAATATCCAGTTGAATTAAAAGGCGTATCTGGGGTGTATGTAAAAAATGACGCTATGAGTCCCGGGATAATGCCTTGATCGCTTCGGTTGGGAAATTGGTCGCGAAATGATCGTCAATGCCGTGTTCACCGCTGAGAACGCGCATGAAAAGAGGGCCGAGTAGCATATCAAGAGCAATGCTTGTATCCAGTTCTGCGCGGAACTCACCGTTTGCTTTTCCGTCCTCAATGGACTGCGTCAATGGTTCAACGCGGTCTTTCAGGAAAGCTGTGTACAGTAATTCAAGCACATCTTCGCTGGCCTGACTTTCGGCGATGATGCCCGCAATGATTCGCCCGTTTTGCCCTTTGAGTTGACGGATCAGGCTTTCCAACTGTTTGGCGATGGATTGTGCGGATGTCGCAGTGGTCGGGATAATCGTCTGGACGCCGGGCTGTTCAAGTAATGTTTCCATTGCGATAGCCGCTTTGTTTGGCCACCATCTGTAAATTGTGGTTTTGCCGACGCCTGCTTTTTTTGCAATAGCTTCGATAGACAGTTCGCTCAGCGGCATGTGTGTCAGTAATCTTTTCGTCGCGTTCAGGATCGCTTTTCGCGATTCTTTCGACCGTGGACGACCGGCTTTTTTGTTGCTTGTATTGTCCTGCGCTTGTTCCGTTTTTAAAGACACCGTTTCACCTCAGTATGTTATCTGCTGTTTATTCAATATGTTATTTATCGTTTATTATGAGCTACGATCCGTTTCGTATTAAACTATATTTTTCCGGAATGCAACCATTTGTGCGCGTTATAGCAAAAACTTTTTCAGTATAGAAGCTTTTAATACGGTCTTTTGGATGAAAAGGAATTTTGTTCTTGAGTGAATGTATTTAACGCTATGATAAATAAGAATATTATTGAATTTGTGGGGGCATGCTATTGTTTGCTTTACAGACAATAGATTGGCTTATATGATGCTTTTCTTATTTTTAGCGCTATGCCAAGTCTATCTTGGAAAAATAATAACTTCAGATTTTGAGTTTTGTTGTTTTTTGCGTTAAGGTGTGGTGTGAAAAGAGATATGAAAGACAGCGTATTGAGGCGGGTTGCATCTTGTTTGCAGAACAGCAAAGAGGCCTCAGGGACGAAAAGGTAAAACGATGGAAGTATGGGTTATATATGGTGGTGATGTTGAATCCACCGAAGATCTGGCGTTTGAAGTCAGACGACTGGTTGCCGAGGCTGCAAAGCTTGATGAGATAACACTGAAAGTGTACAGCCCGTCGCAATTCGATATTCTTGTGACAGAAGGTGATCGTGATTCCATTTTGATTGATGGAAACCCGACAGCATTGCCTGATTATTGTTTTCCTTATCTGCACCACGGTGACCGTGGGTATTTCCAGCTTTCGATTATCCGGCAATTGGAACGTTTGGGTGTAAAAGTCTTTAACAAAGCATCGACCATCGAAACCGTTGCCGATAAATTGCACACGCACCAGATTTTGGCCGAAAATGCCATTCCGACGCCTGTCACGATGCTGGCGAAATTCCCTGTCGATATTGATTTGATTGAGCGCACAATCGGTTTTCCGATTGTCGTAAAGACCATTCTGGGATCAAACGGCAGCGGTGTATTCCTGATTGAGGATACCGGTGCGTTCCACGATCTGATGGAATTGATCGGTGAAACAAACCCGAATATCCAGATGATCTTCCAGAAATTCATGTCCGTCAGCAAGGGGCGCGATTTGCGCCTGTTTGTCGTTGATGGCGAGGTCGTTGCCGCGATGGAGCGCCGCGCCAAAGATGGTGGTTTCAAGGCGAATTACAGCACAGGCGGTCAGGTCATGGCCTTTGAACCGGATGATCGGGCTGTGGAGCTTGCGATCCAGACCGCAAAAATTCTGGATATTCAGGTTGCCGGTATTGATTTGCTGTTTACCGAAGAGGGTTACACAATTTGCGAAGCCAATACATTTCCTGGCTTCAAGGGGCTGGAGCAGGCCTCGCACGTGAATATTCCGCAGAAAATCTTTGCGGCAATGCGCCGGAATATGAATGCCGAGTATGGTGAAATTATTCCTGCCGAGGAAGATGAACTGCAGGCCTTCTTGGGCAACTAAGCCTTTACGTGGATCGTTTTTACTTTCATCTATTATTATGAGAACGTGCCTGCCGACGCGCTACGCGCCGCAAACATCGTGACTTGTTTTCAGGGTTACGCGTTTCAGGCCGCTGTCAGTTTAGGCTTGCGTCGGTATGACGATGTTTATCGTGTCACGCCCGAATGCACGGATGATTGATCTGATGCTTGGGGCTGTTTTTGGAATGTCCGCGGCGCCGGATCGATGACTTTGATCTGGCCGTCTTGAAATTCCATCACGGCAATCCCGCGTTCAACCAGACCGTCATTTCTGAATCTGAAAATCCCGTCGATACCGGCAAAGCCATTCGGATTGATTATGGTGTCGCGTTTAAACGGCGTGTGGTCGGATGATGGGGCGTAATGTGCCATGCTGTAGCGTGACAATGCAATAGCCAGTGCCATTGTGTCGTAAGATAACGTCGCAAGACGCGGCGCAGCTTGGCCGTATATATCTCTGTAACGGCGTTCAAATTCTGCGCGGCTTTGCGGTGGCGGCGCGGCAAACCAGCTGCCTTCCAGTCCGGGTTCTGTTGCAAGGCCTTCTTCATCCCAAAGACCTGTGCCAAGACGTTTGACGGTGGATGGCGGCATTTCATAGAAGCTGAGCAGGTTGCCGATCGTGCGGGCCTGTTCACCGCCGACGGGCAAGAGTACAGCGTCGTATGGTGGTTCACCCAGAAGTGTCATTTCTTCGAGTTTTGCAAGTTCTGCCCGCGCAGCGAAATCATTCGGGGTTGTCGCCAGATATTCTTCCGTTTCCAGAATTTTTTCTTCCAGTGCCAGTTTGCGCTGGTCGTAATGCGCAAATTCTTTCACAACGCCGGAGATGTCGCGTTCTTCGGGGCTGAAACGCACGATCTGTGCCGTCGGCATGCCCAGACGATAAGCCATAGAGTTATATGCCGCGATGACGGCATTGCCGTATTCCGTATTCGGCGTGAGGATGCCGATATTCTCGTAACCCATACGGTGCGCGTATTCGGCAATCCGTTGTACCTGCGCGAAAGGCAGGAAGCTCATGATAAAGGTGTTTCTGTCAGCCAGCGTCCAGTCGGTTGTGAAGGCAACCATCGGCACGTCCGCACGTCTTGCGTAAGGTTTTGCGGCCCGCACGCTGTGTGAGAAAAGCGGCCCGATAATCAGATGTGCGCCCGCATCAATCGCGGATTGAACGGCTTGTTCCGCGCCTTGTTGTGTGCCTTTGGTGTCGCGTGGCAACAGATTGATGTTCGGTGCGTCCAGTTCGAACATGGCCATCTGCGCAGATTGCAACAGCCCTTGTCCGAGATTTTTCTGTTCACCGCTCAGCGGGGCGAGAAGTGCTATTGTGATCGATGTGTTGCGTCCGGCAGGTGGTGCAATAGAGGGCGATGTAGCCATTGCATCTTGTTTTTGCTGTCCGTAACGGTTTGATGTGCGACCTTGTGTGTAGGCCTGTTTGTTTTGTTCCGCGTTTTGCTCTGCGTAAAGGGTTTCACTATAGCTCTGTGCGACGACAATATCGTCGGCCGATCCCTGATCTTGGGGCGCTGTGGCTGTTGTGTCCTGTGCTCCCTGTTGTGCGGCAGGGGCTTGTGCGGTTTCGATATGCGTATTGCCCTGATCCGTGTTTGCTTGTGCCGCCGCTTCGGTCAGATAAGAATCCTGCTGTGGCTCGACGGTGGCATATGTGCCGGAATTCAGTAAGACATGCGGGGCTTGGGCCGCTTTTCCGGTTTGTGCGGACGGGCTATCCCACGGCGTGCGATATGCGCCCGGGACGCAGCTGATCTGTGTTACAAGTAAAAAGAGCAATAATAGCGGGGCAAAATATTTTTTCATGGCTTGATCGTTAGCACATTTCATCCTATCCAAAAAGTATGAATGATTATAATTTCCCTTTTTTGAACAAAAAGCAACATTTTGCATCAGGTCTTTATTTGGTGGCCACGCCGATCGGCAATTTACAGGATCTGACGTTCCGTGCGGTGAATGTTCTGCGTGAGGCTGATATTGTCGTGTGCGAGGATACGCGCGTGACCGGAAAATTACTCAGCGCGTGCGACATTGACGCCAAGCTGTTCTTTTATAATGACCACAGCGATGAGGCAAAACGCCGCACCATCATTGATATGTTGAAAGACGGTAAGACCGTGGCGCTTGTCAGTGATGCGGGCACGCCGCTGATTTCCGATCCGGGATATAAACTTGTGCGGGACTGTGTGGCCGAAAATATTCATGTGACAACCATTCCCGGCGCCAGCGCGCCGCTTGCGGCCTTGCAATTATCAGCATTGCCGTCGGACCGTTTTGTGTTTTTAGGGTTTGCGCCGTCCAAACAACAAGCGCGTACCCACTTTTTTGAGCCGTGGAACGGGCAGGCGATGACACTGATTTGTTTTGAAACGGGGCCGCGTCTTGGTGCAAGCTTGCAGGCGATCGATGAAACACTCGGGGCGCGGGATGTGGCGGTCGTGCGTGAAATTACAAAGCTGTACGAAGATGTGCAGCGCGGCACAGCCGCCGATTTAATGGCTTATTATGCGGAACATGGCGTGCCAAAGGGGGAAATTGTATTGGTAATCGGCCCGGCGACGGAATCCGCACCGGATGCGCAGGATGTTGATGCGTTGATTGCGCAGGCACTGGAAGCGCACCGTGTCAAAGATGCGGCAACGCTGGTCGCCGGTCAGACGGGTTTATCCAAAAAGGAAATTTATGCGCGCGCATTGGCCCTAAGCAAAGCCGGAAAGACTTAGAATATGGGGGCGTCTGATAGCAAAAACAGCCGGACAGACAAACAAAAAACCGGATCGTATCGTTACGGTTTATGGACCGAGTTTGTTGCGGCGCTGGTGCTGCGTTTGAAAGGATATCGCATTTTGGCGCGTCGTTATAAAACGCGCAGTGGCGAAATCGATATTATCGCACGTCGCCGGAAAACGATTGTTTTTGTTGAAGTGAAAGCACGGCGTGATTTATCCACAGCTTTGGAATCGCTGGATCAACGGATGCAGAGCAGGATCGGGCGGGCGGCTTTGTTATATATTCAGCGTCATCCCGAATATGCGGATGACGAAATGCGTTTTGATTTCTTTGCATTCTCGTCCGTCTTGAAATGGCGGTATCTGGACAATGTGTGGCAGATGCCTACATAATATATGTACCAAATGCGCAAAGCTGCTGTATATTCGTACAGTAATCAATGTTATATCATCTTATTACCAACGCTTAATTTCAATGGTGTCTTAAAAATGTCGAAAACGATTTCTTTTTCTGTTGTGGCTGTTTTGGCCTTGTCTTCTTTGTTGCTGACCTCCGGATGTACGCCCGTTGGCATGGCGGCCGGCACGGGCGCTGCTGTTGGCGTAAGTGCGGCACGTGAAGGCGGGATTCGCAGTACGGCCAAAGATTTGCAGATCAAGGCGCTGATTAACGATAAATGGTTCAAATATGATTTGAATACGTTTTCGAAGCTGAACATCACGGTCAATCAGGGGCGCGTCTTGCTGACGGGGGTTGTGCAAAATTCAACGGACCGTGTCGAGGCTGTGCGTCTTGCATGGCAGGTTGACGGCGTGCGTCAGGTCATCAATGAAATCCGCGTTGCCGAAGGCGAAGGTGTTTCCGGTTATATCAAGGATCAATGGATTACGACGCGTCTGCGGACGGCGCTAACATTTAACAAGGATGTACAATCGATTAATTACACGATTGATACGGTTAATGGCACGGTTTACCTGATGGGGGTTGCGCAGAACCAGATCGAGATTGACCGCGCGATTGAAGAAGCCCGCACCATTCCGAATGTAAAACAGGTCGTCAGTTACGTGAAGATTGCCGGTCCCGGTGATAACCGTATTGTGTCTGAACCTGTGAACGAGGAAAACCTGCAGGAATAGCGTTTTATGGAGCTAACAGAACAAGCAGAAGACCTTAAAGACGCACTCCGGCAGTGCGGCGCACAGGACGATGCCGATATTTCTGTTGCAAAAACGGCCATAATTATTTCAGGCCTGCTGCATCCCGGTTTATCTTTGGATCGTTATTATACCCATCTCGAAAAACTTGTGATCTCGGCACACACGCTGTTTCAAAAAGGACATGGTCAGGCCGACAATCACGGTGCGCGCTTTATAGCCAATATTCTGAAAGAGGTGCTTTGCGATGAATTTTCCTATGAAGGTGATCGGGACACATATGATGATTTGCAAAATGCGGATATTGTACGGGTGATCGACCGTCGTAAGGGAATGCCGATTGCGCTGGCAATATTGGCAATGCATATTGCCGACAGTCTTGATTGTGATGTTTATGGCCTGAATATGCCGGGGCATTTTCTGATCCGCATTGATCGGGGCGGCGAACAGATGATTGTTGATCCGTTTAATGCATTTGAAACGGTTGATGCGGCTGATTTACGCCGTCTGATTAAGGCGCATATCGGGCCGCAGGCTGAAATGTCAACGGCCTATTACGCGCCGGTTTCCAAACGTGATGTGTTGGTGCGCTTGATGAATAATCATAAGTTCCGTTTGATTGAACAGGAAGCGTATGACGAAGCGCTGGACATTATCGAAATGACCCGCTTATTCGCGCCGCAGGAAGAAAAATTATTATTTGAAGCCGGTATTTTATACGCACGGGAAGGGCAGCATAAGCAAGCGGTGTCGTTGCTGGAAGATTATATTGATCAAGTCGATGATCAGGCCGAGCGCGCCGAAGCGCAGGCATTGCTGCATGAAATCAAGCATATGATGAATTAAGTGATGAATTAATCGGCAAAAAAATCATATCTGCCTTATTCTTGTCATTTTTTTCGCCTAAAGCATTAGATATGTACCGTCATCCGTTTTCAGGAGATTTCAATATCATGCGTTTTGCGACTGTCTTTCTTTTGTTTTGTTTATCCTTGTCGGCCTTTTTGTTGTGGTCCGGCCTGAAGCCACAGGACAAGCCTGATTTTGTATCAGGTTTCTGGCAGCCCGTATCGAAGATCAATGTCCATGACAGAGAGTTCGTTTTGGCGGATAATCAGTTTTCTTACGGCATGCGCGGTGATTTTTCAGGGCAGGCCAAAATTATCAATGCATCGGATAGCGGGCTATCGAAAGCGTTGTTCGCTTTGCAGGTTGGTGATCAATTGAAATTCAAGGAAAAGCGTACGGCCGAAGAGAATACATACCGCATTCACAGCTATTACATGTCGGATCAGAATATGTTTCAGCCGGTGATGGAGCAGGCGCGGCAAAATGAGTTTTTGATTCTGTTTCGCGAGATGACGTTGTCCGGTTGGCAAGACCATAAAAAGCACTACTTCATTGTGCTGGCGGAGCAATGCCGTAATGAAACCTGCCAAGTCTAATGCGCGTGTATGACAATGCCGGATTTGCAAGGAATATATGTATAATTTGACTTTGTCATTGCTCTATACTTGCATAGGGTGCCAGATTGACAATAATGGTATCGGGATTCGATATTAACCGAAGAAAATTTAACGCAGGAGAAAAAAATGATCCGTCGTATTTTATTGGTCGCAACCATTCTGGTGAGTGTGTCTGCGTGTTCGACAACAGAAGAAACAGCAACGGTCAGTGATATGTCTGTTGAACAACGTGAAGACATTACAACAGGTCCGCTGGACGGCACTGTTGTTGAGGATCGCATGGTTGAAGAAGGTCCGGCTCCGGGCTCGCAGCAAGATTTGGTCGTCAATGTCGGTGACCGTGTTTTCTTCGGTTTTGACCGTTATGATTTGAGCCGCGAAGCACAGCTGACAATCGAACGTCAGGCTGAATGGATGAAAATTTATCCGAATGTGAACGTGATTGTCGAAGGGCATTGTGATGAACGCGGTACGCGTGAATACAACCTTGCACTTGGTGACAAGCGTGCCACATCAGTGAAGAACTATCTTGTGGCGCTTGGCATTGATGGCAGCCGTGTGACAACCATCAGCTATGGCAAGGAACGTCCTGCTGTGCTGGGATCAAACGAAGCGGCATGGGCACAAAACAGACGCTCTGTGATTGTGGTTGAATAATAACAACGCCACATTGTGGGTGTCATATCTATGATGTCCTATCTATAAAGACTGACGAATAAGAGGGAGACGATGAAAACGACGTGTTTTGCAAAAACAAATCTTCTTGGCTTTTGCGCCATTTTTATGGGTGTCGTTGCTTTCTCTTGTTCGACTCAGGCGCTTGCGCAATCCAACTATGAACTCTCAAATAAGGTCCGCCGTCTTGAAAACGAGATACAGACCTTAAGCGAAGCGGTGTTTAAAGGCGAGTATCCTGTGCCGCGTGCGGCAGAAGGGCAGCAAGCTGCAAATTCGTCCGGCAATGCTGATTTGCCTGCCAATCTGGAATTGCGCGTTTCGCAGCTTGAAATGGAACTGCGGAGCCTGACAGGTCAATTAGAGCAAAATAATTTTAATATCAAAAAGCTGGAACAGCTGGTTGAAAAACGTCTGGCTGATCTTGAAATGCGGATCGCTGATACCGAAGCGCGTGTTGGTGCATCTTCGCGTGATTTTGCGCCGTCATCTGTGTCTCGTGGTAATGATGTATTGATGCACGCTGACCCGAGTGGTGATGCGACAGCATCCGGCGGATCAGCGCGTAGTGCAGCCGACCTTCGCGTGATTGAAACGGAACTGGATGCACCGCAAATGCAACAAGACCATCAGGGCCAGCAGGGCGGTGATCAGACTGGTGCGGATCGCAATGCCGTCAATGGTGGTGATGTGTCCGCCGGAACATTGCCGCAAAATGCAACGGCCAATGAATATTATGATATGGCCTTTTCTTACCTGCGTCAGAAAGATTACGAGAACGCCGCAAGCTATTTTCAGAAACTGATTACGGAATATCCGGATCATGAACTGGCATCAAATGCGCAATATTGGCTCGGCGAGACATATTATGTGCGTAATGACTATGAACGTGCGGCGCGCATCTTTGCCGAGGCGTATCAGAAATATCCTGATGGCACGAAGGGGCCGGATAATTTGCTGAAGCTTGGTATGTCTTTGGCCGGTTTGAAGAAGAAAGAAGATGCCTGCATTGCCTTTTCCCAGTTGAAAAGACAATATGAGTCGGCTGCACCATCGATTATCAGCCGCGCAAACCGCGAGATGGAAATTCTTGGCTGTCCTTAATCGTTCTGCAAATATGCGTTACGATATCATTTCTCTCTCTCTCTCTCTCTAAATCTCCTCGAAAGACAATGTGCCGGAAAGCCTTTTTTCCGCGCTTTCGCTGGTCTGCGGCTTTATTTTTTGCGTATTCCCGCGCTTTTTGCCGGTTTTATGACCTTTCCGTCTCAGAAATATCGTTTTTTAATAAACTTTAACGAATTGTTCATACTTTTCCGTTTAAATATATGTAAATGTGCAGCGCTGTATTTTGAATGGGTTTTCAAGCGGGCAGGTTGCATGAATTAAAGGGAATTTATTTATGACAGCGGACGTCACTTATAATTCGGAGAGTTTTCCATCAGCAGGCGCTGATCGCGAGAGCTTTTTGGCTGATGATTTCAGCCCGATGGTCTCCGGCGTTGTTGACGGCGTGCGTTCACTTGCGTCTGAATTCACAGATGCGGTTTCAGGACATGACGATCCAATTGTAAAATATGGCGGCTTTGCGCTCGGTTTTATGAGTGTTGCGATTATGGCACCGCGCATGATCAATATGATTATGCCGGATAGTCCGTTTATTGGCGGTCTTTTGAAAACAGGAACAGTCGTTATTGGCGGTCTTTTGGCTGGTGGTACATTGGCGACATGGGCCAAAAATGGCGGCAGTTTTGTTGATGCATTCAGCCAAACAGCCAGTGATATGGTAAGTTGGATCCCGGGTGCAGATGCATCTGAGGCAACTGATCCGGCTGCGACAGACCCCGAAGCAACAGACCCAGCTACAACAGACCCGGCGGCAGCAGGTACTGATCCGGCTGGCGTGGACGAAGATGCGGCGCTGGACGATGGTGCGGCAGGTGCTGTAGATGGCAGTGATCCCGCATTGGCAGTTGAAGAGCCCGTTGTGGACGAAGTTGAAACAGATTTTGGTTTCTTGCCATCAGGTGAGTTTCAGGCCGCAGAAATATCAGATTTTTCATACGAAGACGGACTGACACCCGAAGCCGCTGGCACAATTGCTTATATCCAGCGTGCGGGCGAGCATGTGGACGCGACATATACGGATGTTGCCGATAGCAGCTTCTTTGTCATCGATCACGGAAATGGCGTGTATTCGCAATATGCAGCAAATGCACCATCTTATATGATGGATGGCATGAGCGTTGATACGGACACGTCGCTTGCCGTCAGTGCTGATGTTCAAATCCCGTTGGATAGTGACATCATGGCGCGTGAATTATGGGTGCGCGATGGTGAAGACCAGTTAATTCGCGTCGATCCGCAGAAATATGATGTTGCCGAACTGGTGGCGTCTGAAGAATTGCGGAACGAAGCATTGCAAAACACGATAGATGTTGCGGCATCTGTAGAAGACGGTGCGTCGTTCGTTAATGCGCCATATCAATTGCCGGAACAAAGCCAGTGGATATCAGATTTTTCAGCTGCAGCGCATGGTGTTGTACCATCAACACAACAGCCGGAACTGGCTCAGGTACAGCCGCCACTGCTCGACGAGACCCGAGTCTCTGTACCAGGGGTCGATCTTTCATAATCTTTCAAAAGATGGAAAAGGGGGATTGCAATCCCCCTTAATCTCATAATAATGCCAGTATGATTAAAGGCAATTTTCAACAGATTCTACGTGAACAAGATGCTATCGCCGTCGCTTTGTCCGGCGGCTGTGACAGTATGGCCTTGTTGCATGACATTTCGACATTTTTAAATCAGGAAAGCGTGGACTGTCAGGTTCATGCGTTGATTATTGATCACGGTTTGCGCGCGGAATCAGCCGACGAAGCGGCTGCCGTTCGTGATGTTGTCGCGCAGTGGCCTTGCGTTCAGGCGTATATTTTAAACCGTCCGGCAGGCTTTGCAGAAGAGGCGCGTATTCAGGAAAATGCACGGCATGACCGCTATGCGTTGCTGTTCCAATATTGTCACGACAACATGATTACCCATTTGTTCGTCGGGCATCATCAGGATGACCAGCTTGAAACATTTTTGTTCCGTTTGGCCAAAGGCAGCGGTCTTGATGGCCTTGCCTGTATGGAAGAACAAAGCGTGCGGGATCACGGTATTCTGCTATGCAGGCCGTTCCTTGATGTCCCCAAAGACAAACTGATCCGTTATTGTGATGATTATAAAATCAACTATGTCCGCGATCCGTCGAACGCCGATCCGAAATATGCGCGTCCGCGTCTGCGGGCGGTGCGCGACGCGCTGGAAGAAGAAGGGTTGACGGGAAAACGTATTGCTGTGACAGCGCGCCGTATGCGTGATGCGAAAGAGGCGCTGGACACATGCACAAATACATTGTTTGATCAGGCTGTTATTGAAAATCATGATGATGGCGGGCATGGCCGTGGCGTTGCCTTTGACTACCAGATGATGTGCGGTTACCCTTTCGAAATCCAGAAACGGATTTTGATGAAGGCGATGGATATTAACGCAGGGGATCAGGCGTCCGTTTACGGGCCGCGCATGGAACGTGTTGAAGATTTGGTGCGCCGCATTTTTGAAGACGGTGATTTTCCAGGCGCGACGTTGGGCGGATCGAAATTCTCAGTTGATACAAAAAAGCAGTACTTGTCTATTGAGCCGCAGCTATAACGGGCTAGATATTTATAGAACTATTTTACGCTTCTTCTATTCCATCATGGCGTAAAACTGACTATGATGGGGGCGAATTAATGAAAGGGTGGCTTGGCCATGAATAATTTTAGTCGTAACCTTGTGATGTGGCTTGCAATCGCGCTTTTGCTGGCTTTCTTGTTTAATGTTTTTCAAGGGTCGCAAAACGGAATGGATTCGGAGCAGAGTACGCTGGCCTATAGCGATTTTATGTCCGAGGCAACGAGCGGCCGCATTTCCGATGTGTCTATCAAGGGGCAGGAAATTACAGGCCATTATTCAAGCGGCGATGAATTTTCAACGCTTGTCCCTGAAAATGAAAATGTTGTAGAGCGTTTGCAGGGCACAGGTGTGCGGATTACGGCACAAAAAGAAGAAGGCGAGCAAATCAGCGCGCTTGGCGTTTTGTTGTCATGGTTCCCGATGCTGCTGTTGATCGGTGTCTGGATTTTCTTTATGCGTCAAATGCAGTCAAAAGGCGGCGGCGGTGCAATGGGCTTTGGTAAATCCAAAGCACGGATGCTGACAGAACAGCAAGGCAAAGTGGTTTTTGATGACGTTGCCGGTATTGACGAAGCCAAAAGTGATCTACAGGAAGTGGTCGAATTTTTGAAAGACCCGCATAAATTCCAGCGTCTTGGTGGTAAAATTCCAAAAGGGGCGCTTTTGGTTGGTCCGCCCGGCACAGGTAAAACACTTGTTGCGCGTGCTGTGGCCGGTGAAGCCGGCGTGCCTTTCTTTACGATCTCGGGGTCCGATTTCGTTGAAATGTTTGTCGGTGTCGGTGCATCCCGTGTGCGCGATATGTTTGAACAGGCAAAAAAGAATGCACCATGTATCATCTTTATTGACGAGATTGATGCGGTCGGTCGCCATCGTGGCGCCGGTCTTGGCGGCGGGAATGATGAACGCGAACAGACATTGAACCAGTTGCTGGTTGAAATGGACGGTTTCGAAGCCAGTGAAGGTGTGATTATCCTTGCGGCGACAAACCGCCCTGATGTTCTTGATCCGGCATTGATGCGACCGGGACGTTTTGACCGTCAGGTTGTTATTCCGCTGCCGGATGTTGTCGGCCGTGAAAAAATTCTGAAAGTGCATATGAAAAAAGTTCCGCTGGCGAAATCTGTTGACGCAGCTGTGTTGGCGCGTGGTACGCCCGGATTTTCCGGTGCCGATCTGGCGAACCTTGTGAACGAGGCCGCTCTTCTGGCCGCGCGGCGCGGCAAACGCGTTGTTGCGATGGAAGAATTCGAAGATGCCAAAGACAAGGTTATGATGGGCTCCGAGCGTAAATCGATGGTGATGTCGGACGAAGAAAAGAAACTGACGGCCTATCACGAAGCCGGGCACGCTATTGTGGCGTTACATGAACCGGAAAGCGATCCGATTCACAAGGCAACGATTATCCCGCGCGGACGGGCGCTCGGTCTTGTGATGCGCCTGCCTGAACGGGATCGTATCTCGATGTCTCTGGCCAAGTTGAAGGCCGATCTTGCCGTTGCAATGGGGGGCCGGATTGCCGAAGAAATGATCTTCGGGAAAGAAAAGGTCACAACAGGTGCGTCCAGCGATATCAAGCAGGCGACCGATATTGCGCGCCGTATGGTGACGGAATGGGGCATGTCTGACAAGCTTGGGCCGCTTCATTACGGTTCGGATCAGGAAGAGGTCTTCCTCGGCCATTCTGTGGCGCAGAGCAAGAATGTCTCTGACGAAACGGCGGCTATCGTGGACGAAGAAATCAAACGTATCGTGCAGGACGCATATAATCATGCAGAGAAAACCCTGAAGGACAATAATGATGAATTGCATCGATTGGCCGAGGCGCTGCTGGAGTATGAAATGCTGACGGGCGATGAAATCCGCAAGGTATTGCGCGGCGAGAAAATCGTACGGGATACCGGTGATGACGACGATATCGGCAAGCCGCGTTCATCTGTGCCGTCCAGTTCTGATCTGGGCAGTGACGAGAAGGATGATCAGGATGATGTTTCCGATGATGGCTCGTTGCCGCAAGGGGCATAGCGTTACGATTGCAGGGGTAAATAAATCTTTCTTTTTCGCGCTTTATATGGTTTAAAGGCGGCGTAGAATAAGATTGTTTTTAGAAAAATATGACGAAATCAAAGAAATTTTTCGGCACCGATGGTATGCGTGGCCGGGCCAATAAATTCCCGATGACAGCAAAGATGGCCATGAAGATGGCGATGGCAACGGCGGTTACCCTCCGTGAACATAATGGCGCGGAGAGTCAAAAGCGCGTGATTATCGGCAAAGATACACGTTTGTCCGGCTATATGATCGAGCAGGCAATGGCGGCCGGATTCATCTCTATGGGGATTGATGTTATTTTCCTCGGCCCGTTGCCGACACCGGCCGTGTCGATGTTAACACGCTCTTTGCGGGCGGATATCGGTGTGATGATTTCCGCGTCCCATAATCCGTATGAAGATAACGGCATTAAGTTGTTTGGTGCGGATGGTTACAAATTGTCGGATGATCTGGAAGTGAATATCGAGGAGCTGATCGATCAAAATCTGGACGATCATCTGGCCGGACCGTCGGATATGGGCAAGGCAAGCCGTCTGGATGACGCGCAGGGCCGTTATATCGAATTTGTCAAAGCCAGTATTCCGAACCGACAGACCCTGAGCGGTTTGAAGGTTGTTGTGGATTGCGCACATGGCGCGGCGTACAAAGTCGCGCCGAAAGTCTTGTGGGAACTCGAAGCCGATGTCATCGCAATCGGCGCGCAGCCAAACGGTACGAATATTAATGCCGGTTTTGGGGCAACAGATACGAAAGCCTTGCAGGACGCTGTTGTCGAGCATGGCGCGGATATCGGTGTTGCGCTGGATGGGGATGCGGACCGCTTGATTATGGTGGATGAGGCCGGGCACGTGGTTGACGGAGATCAGCTGCTGGCATCGCTGGCCGTATCGCTTCAGGAACAAGGGCTGCTGTCGCAGGATTGTGTTGTTGCGACGGTCATGTCTAATCTGGGGCTGGAACGTTTTCTTGATGATATGGATATTGATTTGATTCGCACAGGGGTTGGCGACCGCTATGTGATGGAAGCCATGCGTGCCGGTGATTTTAATTTGGGCGGCGAGCAATCCGGTCATATCATTCTGAGTGATTATGCGCGGACCGGTGACGGGCTTTTGGCCGCGTTACAGGTTCTGCTGACAATGAAAGAACACGGCACACCGGCCAGCGTGTGTTTGAAAATGTTTGATACCGTGCCACAGCTTTTGAAAAATGTGACATATGACCGCACGGTCAATATCCTTGAAAATCAGGATGTGCTGGCGGCGATTGACAAGGCGCAAGCGCGTTTGGCGAATGACGGACGTTTATTGGTGCGGCCATCAGGGACCGAGCCTGTTATTCGCGTGATGGCCGAAGGTGACGATAACGGTCTGGTGGAATCTGTTGTGAATGATTTATGCCAGACCATAGAAAAATGCGGCAAAGCCGTTTAAGCACAGAAGTGCGTGAACCTGTTTCGATAATCTGTTGAACGATAGAGAGAGTAAAAATGTTGAATGTTGCGGTGATCGGTTCCCAGTGGGGTGATGAAGGCAAGGGCAAGATTGTGGACTGGCTTTCCAGCCGTGCGGACGTTGTTGTGCGCTTTCAGGGTGGGCATAATGCCGGTCATACATTGGTGATTGACGGTGTGACCTATAAGCTTCATTTGTTGCCGTCAGGTGTCGTGCGTGGCGAGAAATTGTCGATTATCGGCAATGGTGTTGTTGTTGATCCGTGGGCCTTGATGAAAGAAATCGAAACTGTGCGCGCACAGGGCGTTAGTATTACGCCGGATAATTTGATTATTGCCGAAAATGCAAATCTGATTTTACCGATCCATCCTATTCTGGATAAAGCGCTGGAGGCGGCGCGCGATCCGTCCGGCAAGATCGGGACGACGGGGCGTGGTATCGGTCCTGCGTATGAAGATAAAGTTGCACGGCGCGGTATTCGTCTGTGTGATCTGGAAGAGCCGGAATTCCTGAAGGAAAAGCTGGATAAGCTGATGTTCCATCACAATGCATTCCTGCGTGGTCTTGGTGCGGATGAGGTCGGCGTTGATGATATTTATACAAAGCTCATGGAAATCCGCGAACAGATTTTGCCGTTTTCCGGTGTGCCGTGGAAGGTGCTGGAAGAAGCGCGCTTGTCGAATAAGAAAGTCCTGTTTGAAGGGGCGCAAGGCGTCATGCTTGATGTTGATCACGGGACATATCCGTTTGTGACATCATCCAATACAATCGCGGCGCAGGCTGCGTCCGGCGCCGGTGTCGGTCCGAAATCCGTCGGCTATGTTCTGGGGATTACAAAGGCCTATACAACGCGCGTGGGCACAGGGCCTTTCCCCACAGAACTGCATGATGAAATCGGCGAACAAATTGGTCAAAAAGGCCACGAGTTCGGCACAACAACAGGACGCAAGCGTCGCTGTGGCTGGTTTGATGCTGTGTTGGTGCGTCAGGCTGTGAAAGTTGCCGGTATTGACGGGATTGCGCTGACAAAACTTGATGTGCTGGATGGCCTTGATGAAATCAAGATTTGTGTCGGGTACGAGTTGAATGGCGAAAAATATGATTACTATCCCGCGCACCAAAAGCATCAGGCAGAGATCAAGCCGGTCTATGAGACCATAGAAGGGTGGAGCGAAACAACATACGGGGCGCGTAGCTGGGGTGATTTACCGGCGGCTGCGATCAAGTATGTGCGTCGTATCGAAGAATTGATCGAAACGCAGGTCACGTTGCTGTCAACAAGTCCGGAGCGTGACGATACAATTTTGGTGAAAGATCCGTTCTTCTCGCAGGTTGTGTAGCGTAACCACATAAAAATCATTATTTTCAATATGTTCAACGAGTGTTTTACATCTGTGTGAAACGCAAGTATTATAAATGCTGTGTGTTTGTAACCTCTCGTTGTGAAATATTGAAATGGCCGAAGAGAATAATCAAAAAGGAAGTTTCGTGGAAGAACCGGGCGCGGCATCTGCGCATGCGGTCTCGTTTAGCGATTCCATTCAGATATTTCCGACACAGCGTATTGAACGGTTGGATCGCGGTCCGGTGCAGGCTTTTTCCGCGCGTTACAAGGGTAACGCGGAAACGCCTCATTTCGCGCTGATTTGTCAAAATGATCTGGTGCCGCGTTTGGCTGCCTCCAGAAAATTCATGAATGTTGATGAGCCGTCTGCGGTGCGTCTGGTGGCATCAGGCGTAACATATTGGCCACCTGCGCGCGAAGAGCGTTATGTCTATGTTTACGAAGACCCGCTCGGCACGCCATTATCGGGTGCGCTTGAGAACAAGGGGATGCTCGGCTGGAAATATGATGCCATGTTGCACCATGTGATCGAGCCTTTTGCAAAGCTGTTGCTGAATTTCAGGGATAAAGACATTTTCCACGGTGCGATATCGCCGGATAATATCTTTTGTCAGGATATCGAACAGGATGCCTCGCATGTGTTTTTGGGAGAATGTCTGTCAACGCCGCCATCTTATTTATTACCATCGTTATATCATCCGGTTGAACGCGCAATGGCCGATCCGATCGGGCGCGGCATTGGCAGTACGGATGATGATTTATATGCTTTTGGTGTGACGGTTGCCATGTTGATGCGGCATAAAAGCCCGTTTGCGAAGATGAGTGACAGAGACATTATTCAGCAAAAAATCGAAACGGGCAGTTTTGCGTTGATGACAAGCGGGGAACGGTTCAGTGGTCCCATTCTGGAATTATTGCGCGGCCTTTTATACGATTCTGCATCGCAGCGCTGGACAGTGGAAGAATTGATGTCGTGGTTAGACGGGCAGCGTCATAGCCCGCGTCAGGTCGTGCGGCCGAAAAAGGCAGCCCGTCCGCTAGAAATTAACGGCCATCAATATAATCGTCCGATTTATATTGCGCAGGAACTGACGCAGTCTCCGAAAGAGGCCATTCAGTTGATTCGCGATGGTGATTTGAAGTTGTGGATTTCGCGCTCTCTTGAAGATAAAAAAATGACGGCGCGTTTTGATAAGCTGATGAATGCGCCGGGGATGCAGGCGGCAGGTAGTCATGCTGATGACCGCATTCTTGCTGTGGCATCAATGGCGATGTCACCGGAAAGTCCGATACGGTATAAGGGGCATAGTTGGCGGCCGGAAGGCATACCATATGCGCTGGCAAAAATCATCGCACATGGCGATGATCCGCATGCCTATGTCGAATTGGTGAATGCCGATTTGGTGAAACACTGGATCGATAATCAGCCTTCGCTGGTGGGGCTGGATGTATCCCGCATTCTGGCGCAATTTTCCGAAGCCAAAAAATTTCTGCGGCAGACGGGGCTTGGATACGGGATAGAGCGCTGTTTATACGCAAGCTGTGCCGGCGCGCCGTGTATGAGTCCGCTGCTGCGTGGCCATTATGCCGTTACGGCAGAAGATGTGGTGATGGCGCTGGAAAATGTCGCAGCGGAGCGTGGTGCAGACAAGCCAGGTCTGCCGTTGGACCGGCATATTGCTGCGTTTATATCCGTGAAAAACCCGCAAGCGATAAACAGTTTTCTATCTGAGCTAGGGGCAAAAGATGAATCGCGTAAGGTGTTAGGAAACTTTAAAACATTGGCGACCATTCAAAAACGCGGGCGCTTGCCGCCGATGCCTGCTTTGTGTCAGTGGCTGCTTGAAAATCTGGAGCATGTGACAAAACGTCTGCATAACAAGAAAATCAAGAACGAGTTGACCAAGAAGGTTTCCGGTCTTGCCTCCAAAGGGGATTTGAGCGACATGGTCGGCTTGATTGATAGTCCGGAAGTCTGGAATCAGGACTATAACGGTTTTGAAGCGGCGCGGCAGGAATACAAGCGTATCAAGGCCGAAGCCGAGAAGTTAGAACATGATTTGCTGGATCCTGCGCGCTATAGCCGTGGTATGGGACAAGAGGTGTCTGCGATTGTAGCTGGTGTGATCAGCGGACTGATTATTATTGCGTTTGCGTTTATGCAACTGCTGAACAATGCAACATTGTGGTGATTGATATGTCGGAAGAAGGTAAAAAAGTCAAAAAAAAGAAAATGGGACGGCGTGGTCAGACAATTCTTGTGTTCAGTGTGCTGATGGCGGTGGTTTTTATGCAGACGACATTGCTGTTTGCGGTCAGCATGTTGCCAACGGCTGTGTCCAGTCTGGTTGATAGAACGGGGCGCGGCACGTTGGTGATCACGGTCGGCGCGATGAACTTGGCAGGATGCAGCCCGTTCATGTTTAATTTATGGCTCAAGGGGCATACGCTCGAGCTGGCGCTTGATACAATCGCCGACCCGAAAGCGCTGGCGGTGATTTATGCATCTGCGGCAATGGGCTATTTGTTGAACTGGGGGGTATCCGGCGTTGTTGAATCGATCATGACGCGTCAGGGGCAGATGCGTTTGAAAGAAATTAAACGGCGCAAAAAAGAACTGGTCGATGTATGGGGCGAAGAGGTCACAGGCGAGGTGCGGCTTGATATGTATGGCTTTGCCGTTAAAGACGGACAGAGTGAATAATATACGCGCCGAAGGCATTGTGTGTGCGGTACATCACTGAAAAATATAGATAAATACGTTTCAAATTTGATCGAAAATAAGTCTGTTCTTAAACTTTCTCTGTCACACTGGGCATCAGGATATTATGCCGACTCTCGTCGGTTTTTTACGCATTTTGAGGGTTTAGTCGAGAGTTTGGTCGAGGGTTTGGTGAATTAGATGCACACAAAAATAAGGGCTTTTTGTCGTCAGGATGATGCCAGCACGGCTGTTGAATTCAGTCTGCTGATTTTTCCGTTTATGTTGTTGGTGATTGCCCTGATTGAATTGTCGCTTTATTTCGCAACGGCAACAGTGATGGAAGGTGCGCTGGTAGATGTGGTGCGTTCTATTCGCACCGGAGATATTCAGGAAGAGGCCAGCTTGCAAGCGATGGAGGACCGCTTTGTAGAGGAGGTCTGCGATCATGCCGGATATATCGCACGCTGTGGCGATATTGAATATGAGGTGCGTAAGCTGGATTCATTCGCATCTGATGCCAGCGTTAATATTACAAGTGAAGGGCAGTTGGATAGTCCCGCATTTGAAATGGATCAGGTGACGGCCGGATGTGTTGTGATGGTACGACTGGTTTACGGTTATCGTTTTATGACTCCGTTTTTCGCGGAGCTGTGGAGCAATTATCCGGATGAGAAGCGTCTTATTATGGCGACTTCGGTTGTAAAAACAGAGCCGTATGATTTTAATGCCTCGGCCAATTGCGAGATTAGTTGACAGGCACGCGTATGATACAAAAAACAAAACAGACATTGCACGCCTTTTATAACCGCGAAGACGGTTTGGCCTTTATTGAGTTCGCGCTGATCTTCCCACTGTTGCTGACGATGATGTTGGGGGTATGGGATGTTGGTCATGCGCTGTGGGTGAATCAAAAGGCGATTGCGGCTTCGCATACGGTGGCGGATTTGGTGGCCCGTCAATTACGTGTCAGCGAGGATGAGGTGACGCAAGCGATGCTGGCGGGTGAATTGGTGATGTCACCATTTCCGACAGAAGACCGTTTTTATCTGGAGGTCTTGAGTGTCGGGTTTGATGATGAAGGGAATATTGACGATGATCCTGAAACGACGTGGCAGAAAACAACAGATGACGCGCCTGTGAAGCAGGATTTATATGATAAAATCGAACCACTGGCTATTCCCTATGAAGGTGTTGTAGCCGTTCGGGTGACGTATGATTACGAACCGACATTCGGGAGTTTTATTATCGACCGGCTGGAGATGAAAGAAACGGCGTTTGCCCGTGGCCGTAAGACGGCGGTTATTCAGGCGGAATGGGAATGAAGCGGAAACTGTATAAAAGCGTATTGAGAAAGTATTGTGTGATGATGATCATGTCTTATTTAAAGGATCGGGCCGCGAATATCGCGATTGTGTTTGCCGTGATGTTGCCGATTATTATGGGCGCGGCGGGCATGGCACTTGATATTGCGCAGGCTTATCATATGCGTGAACGTTTGTGCGGTGCGCTTGATCTGGCGGCTGTCTCTGCGGCGGCGACATACACGACGCAAGATGACATTACAATGCGGCTGGAAACGGTCATCAAAGAAAATTTCCGCGAAGGCGGCATCGGTGAAATGACTGATACCGAAGTCAGTGTGACGGATGATAATGTAAATGCCAAAGCCTTTGGTGTTTATAAGACCTCTTTTGTTCACGCTGTCGGGTTTCCGACCATGAATGTATCGTGTGATACAACGGTGAAGCGTGATGTGCGCGGCCTTGAGGTTGCGCTTATTCTTGATGTGACGGGCTCTATGCGGGGGACGAGTATCGAAGCGCTGCGGACGGCGAGCAAGAACTTTATCAATATTATTTATGACCGCACCAGTGATGATGAGTTTGTAAAAATCGGCATCGTGCCATATTCGATTGCCGTGAATGTCGGCGATATTGCGCCCGACCTGGTGAACGATAACCGGCCGCTTTACCGCGGGGTAAAGGTGCCGTATCAATATCTGGATGACGCGGATGATCTGAATTCGAATGTGGAATGGCATGGCTGTGTGATGGCGCGGGATTATCCTGCCGATACACTGGATGAATCCATGGATGATGGCGGGTACTGGACGCCATATTGGGCGCCGTCAACGCCGTTTGATAATACGGATAACCATTGGGACAGCGATTATGATGATTATTACGGTAACGCCGGGAAGATTGTGCATGAATATTCCAAATGCGATAATCGCCGTACGCCGAATTTGGGCTGCCCCGAGGCCAACCCGATTATCCCGCTGACGTCAGACAAGCAGGCGCTGATTACAGCGACAGAGCGTTTGCAATATTGGTGTCGCGGCGGCACGCTGGGGAATGTCGGTATGACGTGGGGGTATCGTGTTTTATCGCCTGGTTACCCGTTCGAAGAGGGGGCGGATTTTGACGATGAAAAATGGCAAAAAGTCGCCATTATGATGACAGATGGTGAAAACCAGTTCTTCGACAAGGGCACGCAGCATAGCGGTAAAGATTCCGACTTTTCTGCCTATGGTTATTTTGCAAAATCATACCATCCGTTCGGGCCGAGCACCCCTGTCGGATCGAGTAAATCCGATGCGGAGGATATTATGCAGGACCGCTTCATGGAGACCTGTGCGGCGATGAAGGAAGACGATATCCAGATTTACACGATTGTATTTGGCAGTAAGTTGGCGCAATCAGGCTATGCCGATCTGCGCGAAGATTTTCAAAATTGCGCAACCAGACCGACAAATTATTACCTTGCCCCCAGTCAGGATGATTTGATTGCGGCCTTCGAAAAAATCAGCAAGGAATTAAGCATTATTCATATCACAAATTAACCTCCTCTATTTGTTGCAGCGAAAAGTGCGGTGATCCAGTGTCACCGCACTTTTTGTATTTTTATGTTCGTAGATAGATAAAATTTTATATGTATCCAATCGAAATTATTCTGTAAAATCAATGCAATACAAGATAAAATTAATTTCTTTTTAATGGCTTGCATAGTATGATTAAGAATATGGTTTGGGCTTCCTTATAAAGATAAACACGGAAGTTGGGGACCAAAATATGCTGAATAAACTTAACTTAATACAAACGAGGAGACTTCATTATGGTGAATGATATTATTGCAAAAATTCAGGCTTTTGCTGCGGATAAAGACGGCGCGACAGCCATTGAATATGGTTTGATTGCCGGCGGCATCTCGCTTGCGATTGTGGCAGGTGTGTTTGCGTTTGGTGACAGTCTGGATACACTGTTCTCTGATCTTGGCACAGCTATGGATAGCGCTTCAGAAGGCGTAAGAACTGATGCTGAGGGAATCCAGTAAAATAAGAACATGATACAAAAGAGCCCGCCGTACATTCGTCTGGCGGGCTTTTTTATGGGAGTGCCTGCGTAGATGGGATTGATTTATCTGTCATTATATTTGTTTTGCGTTTTTGTGGCGATCGGTGGCGGTCTGTATGCGGCCTATAGCGATGCAAAGATAATGCAGATCCCCAATAGCGTCGTGCTGTTGGTGGCGGGGGCATTTGTCCTTGTATCGGGTGTTGTCTTTTTGGCCGATGTTACCGTTATGGATAGTTTTTTGAAACACCTTGCCGCTGGTGGTGTGATGCTTGCCATCACGTTCGTCATGTTTATCTTGCGCGTTTTTGGTGGTGGTGATGCCAAGTTGATTGCGGCTTATGCATTGTGGATGGGCTTATCCGGCATGATCACATTTTTATTTTATACGGCCGTATTTGGAGCGTTGCTTGGTATTTTCGCCTTGATCGTCACAAAGAAAAAGCCATTTAAAAAACCGCTGGATGGCAGCTGGATTGACCGATTGCAAAAAGGCGAAGGGCGCGTTGCATACGGGATCGCAATTGCGGCGGGTATGATTGTATCTTTCATTGGTGAAGGATATCTGGCGAAAGACACGTTACTGCAATTTCTGACGATGTCTTGAAGGGCCGTTTGTTTGCAGGGGGCAGCTTTGACATAGTCTGTTTAGGCACTGTTAAGGTTGTACCGTTACGATAGAATAGAATTCAACTGTTTCTCGCGCCATAAGGGGCAGGACAGTGACACGGGAAAGGACCGGGAATGAATAGAAATCTTGTAATTGTGATGGCTGGCGGTTTTTTAATTGCCGTGCTGGTTGCGCTGATGGTGCAGATTTTGTTGAGTGGTGACCAGTCTGAACAGCCGGTCGTTGTGAAAGAAGAGCCAAAGGTGCAGATCATTGTCGCGGCCAAAAAATTGCCTGTGGGCGTGAAGCTGGGCGAAAAGGATGTGAAATGGCAGGCATGGCCGGAAGGGGCTGTGTTTGACGGTGCGTTGGTCCGCAAAGAGAATGACAAAATCCCGAAAGAACTTTTACAAGGGACATTGAAGCGCGAAATTGCAGACGGACAGCCCGTCACGTTGGCGGATGTCGTGAATAAAGACGAGAAAAGCGTCATGTCTGCTCTGTTATCCGAAGGCATGCGCGCGGTGTCGATTGATGTTGATGCGGCGTCGATGGTTGCTGGTTTTATCGGTCCGGGCGATCATGTCGATGTCATTCTGACCTATAAAATGTCGATTGATTATGAGGGCGAAGATAGTCCTGATGTTGAAAATACAATCAACCAGACAATCAGCCGCTCCGCCTCAGAGACCGTGTTGCAGAACATTAAGGTTTTGGCCGTCGATCAAGCACCTGCGCGTGAAAAAGACGGCGCAAAGCTTGGCCGCACGGTCACGCTGGAGGTTGATATGCGTGGTGCCGAGGTGCTGGCGCTGGGTAGTGAAATGGGCGAGATGCGCCTTGCGCTACGCCGTATGGGTGATGATACGGTCGCCAAACGAGATTATGATTGGGTGTCGGATACGCTTGTGACCAGTGCTTACGAAGAGGTGATGAAGCGTTTGAAGCGCATGGATGCAGTCGGTGCACCGGCATATGAAATGCCCGCGCATTTTAATACTGGCCAAAAGAATGATTTTGTGAGAGTCTATAGAGGGGAAAAAGTACAGTCCCTCCCATCTCATTAATGAAGTTCTCGTCCGAGGCTTTAATTTTCACAACGAACCGTAAAACCGTAAAAATCGGTTTTGGATGATGATGAATATGAATAACAGGTTGTCTACATATTGTTATGTAGGGGCTTTAATGTTTGCTTTGGCTGCGGTGCTGTTTGTGCCGCAGATATCGGCGCTGGCCGCGCGTGCAGGTCTGGTGATTGATGCGACTGATGCGCAGCGCCGTGATCCGACGCTGTTGATTTCGCGCGGGAAAGCCGAAACCATTGATCTGGACGGCCCCGTGGCCGATGTGATGATCGCCGATCCGTCCGTGCTGGAAGTATCTGTTTTGAAATCAAACCGTTTATATATCGTCGGGCGTGAAATCGGCGATACGAACCTGATTGCACTGGATGCTTACGGTAATATCGTCAAACGCTTGAACGTGCATGTGCGTATGGACGCGCAGACACTACAAGAAGCAATGGAAACGTTGTTCCCGCAAGAAGATGTGTCGGTCAAATCCATTGGCAACCAGTTAATCCTGACGGGAACGGTGTCAAATGCGCTGACAGCCAATAAAATTAATGATCTGGCGGCGCGCTTTTTTGTCGATGATTCTGATGCCGATTTTGTCAATATGATGGATGTGCGTGGCGAACAGCAAGTGACGCTGCGCGTCAAGATTGTTGAAATGTCCCGCACGTTGATTAAGGAACTTGGTATCCAGACCAGTCTGAATGATCCGGTGGATTCCGCGACAAGCAACCCGATTTTCGATTTGGTGCAACCGGAAGATATTAATCTGGGTACGGAGTTGACGGGGCAAATGATATCAAATGGATCGATATCCGGTACGCCTGCGATTGCATCGCGTTTATTCCGCGATACGGGGGTCAGTGGCCTGGGCACAATCGAAGTGTTGTTACGTGCACTGGAAGAAGAAAATATGCTGAATACGCTGGCTGAACCGAACTTAACGGCCGTGTCCGGCGAGCAGGCCAGTTTCCTGGCCGGTGGTGAGTTTCCTGTTCCGAGCGGGGTTGATGATTCCGGTAATACGGTCTTTACCTATCGTCCGTTCGGTGTCGCGTTGAATTTTAGTCCTGTCGTCATGAGCAGTGATCGCATTTCGCTGCAACTGAACACAGAAGTGTCACAGCGAAACGAAGCCGATGACGCGCAGGTCGGCAGTACCGAGTTGCCTGCTTTTGATGTTAGCCGTGCCTCGACGACGGTCGAAATGGGCAGCGGCAGCAGTCTGATGATCGCGGGATTAATCGACTCGCAAACGGTTGATGGCGTATCCGGCGTGCCGGGTATTCTGGATATTCCGATTTTTGGCGATCTTGTGAAATCAAAACAGTTCAGACGGAATGAATCCGAAGTATTGGTCATTGTGACGGCGTATCTGGTAGAGCCGTTTGCCGACCAGTCTTATGCGGAAAAAGAACCGGAACATAAAAATTATCCACTGGCAGACGCCTTTGCGGCAACAATCCGCAGAACATACGGTGATGTAGCAGACGAGCTGTTGAACGAAGATGCGATGTACGGCTATTTGCTGGAATAGATGAATGATGGGGACGACAATAATGAGACGACAACACATTTTTCTGACAGCTTTACTTTCAGCCTCTATGGGGTTGATGAGCGCGTGTATGGATATGAGCGAGCCGACAAGCTTTAATCAGGAACGTATTGTCGTCGAACAGGATACGTTTTCACGCACGATGAAAACGTCGGCGTTTGATGAGTCCTATGCGTATGATATCTGGAATCATTATCGCCGCTATGGCAACAGCCCGGTGCATCTGACGGTTGCCTATAATCCGAACAATCAAAATAATGCATCGATGGATGCGTCTGTTGAATTGGCCCGTATTACGGCAATGCTGCGCAAAGAAGGCGTGCGCGATATATCGGGGGATATCATGCCCGTGCAGGACCGTGATGTGCCGCATGCACGTGTGTTGATTTCCTATAAAACCGCCCATGCCAGAGGGCCGGATTGTGAACATCAACTGCCGGGACTGGAAAGCAATAATCCGTATCCGAACAGTGAGTATAAAATCGGGTGCTCGATGGATGGGATTTTGGCCAAGCAAGTGTCGCGTTCGGCAGACCTGATGGGGCGCGAAGAGCTGGACCCTGCGGATTCTAGACGACAATCGGCTATCATTGACCGTTACCGTTCCGGTGAACAGAATGATGATCTGTCCGGTGAGTCTCTTTCCGAAGAATAAATAGATAAAAAGACATCTAATCTTAAAAATATCGTAATAAAATCAGTCTATTATCTATTTTGGTGCAATCGTACAAAACGCTTTGATAAGGACGGGTTGGAAATAAGCATGGGCGCTGAGAAAAAAGCACATATATCAACATTATTGCCGCAGGCGCGGATCACATTATTTACACAAGACGATACAACGCGGGGGACGTTTGAATCCATCGCGGATGATTGGCGTTTTGCACGTGTGAAAATGGATGCGCAGGATGGCGATGTGAATGATGCAATCCGCTTTTATGCGGAATATGAATCGCCGGATTTGATCATTGTCCAGACTGATAATATTGATGATCACTTTCCGGCCTTGCTGGAGGACTTAGCCACAAATTGCCGTGAGGGAACGGCGGCGATTGTCATCGGTCCTGTGAACGATGTGAATTTATACCGCCAGTTGGTCGGCATGGGGGTCAGTGATTATCTTGTCCGGCCGCTGGATAAAGAGGTCTTTGCCAATGATATCGCAGGCACGCTGCTTGAAAAGCTTGGTGAAAGCGGCAGCCGTTTGATCGCCTGTGTCGGTGCAAAAGGTGGTGTCGGCGTATCGTCGATGGCGCAAGCTGCGGCAACGATCAGCGCTGAAACATTGGGACAAAAGACATTCTTGCTGGATGCGGCGGCGGGATGGTCCACGTTAAGTGTGGGCATGGATTTCGAGCCGTCCACAACAATGCAGGAAGCCGTACAGGCGGCCGTTGATGAAAAGCAGGACAGTTTTTCACGCATGATTTTGGAAAAAACGGATAAGTTATCGGTGCTGAGCAGTGCGGGTGATCCGATGCTTGAAAATGATATTGATGCAGACGGATATGAAACATTGCTTGAACAGCTAATGGTGACCTATCCGGTGGTTGTTGTTGATTTGTCAGCCTGCACACCTGAGATTAAAAAAGCTGTTCTGGCGCGTGCCAATAGCGTTCTGTTGGTAACCACAGCGGCGCTGACATCGGTGCGCGCGACGCGCACATTATTGCAGGAAGTCAAACGCTTGCGCGGTGACAGTGACGAAGATGTCCGGATTTTGTTGAATATGCAGGGCATGGCCGGAAAAACCGAAGTACCGAAAGCGCAAATCGAAGAAGGTCTTGAAAAGGCGTTGACGGATGTTGTTCCGTTCGAGCCGTCTTTGTTTCCGCAGGCAGAAGCACAGGGCGCGCTGATTACGCATATGAAAGCGGCCAAAAATACGTTGCAGAAACTTGAAAATCTGGTGGTTGATCTGATCGGTGACCGCACGCTGAAAAAAGAGAGTGCCGACAAAGGCGCTGATGGGAAAAAGCCGCTTCTCGGCGCTGTGCTGAGCGGTTTAAAAAAGAACTAATGTCTGTGGGAGAGAAAGATATCCATGTTCGGGAAAAAGTCTGATGACTCCAATATAGCTAAGAAAACGCCTTCGGATGCGAAGCCGAAGAAAAAACCTGCACCGTCTTCTGATGATGAAAAGGCGCAGGATTCGTCTGTGGAGACATCGTCTGCACCTGTTCCCGAAGACCGCACGCTTGATGTCGAGGAAGTGGCGCAGTTGCAAGCGCTGGCCAGTGAACGCGGTGAAGTGATTGATGACGTGGTTGAAGAAACGCCTGTCATTGCTGCCGAAAAGGATACGTTCGCGGACACACCGAAAAAGAAAACGCCGCCGCAGAAGAAAAAAGAACGTCCTGCGGGGCAGGGCGCAAGCCTGTCTGAAGATGTATTCGACCTTTATGATGAAGACGAGGAAGAAGAGCTTTCGGCCGATGATAGCATGTCGAATTTGCGGTTACAGCGCGCCCGAAATCGCATCTGGCTGGATTTGCGCGATGGTATCGATTTGAAGGCATTGGCGCGAATGGATTCAAAGGCGGCGCGCGAAGAGGTGAATTCGGCTATTCAGGAAATTGCACGCTTTCGTAATCTTGATATCACGCCATCCGAACTGGACCTGATTGCACGTGAATGTGCCAATGACATGCTTGGGTACGGACCGCTCGAAACGCTTCTCGAAGAAGACGGTATTGCAGATATCATGATTAACGGTCCGGATACGGTCTATATCGAAAAAGATGGTAAAATCAAAAAAAGCGGTATTCGTTTTCGTGATAACCAGCACTTAACAACAATATGCCAGCGTATTGTGGGGGCGATCGGGCGACGGGTCGATGAATCTTCGCCGATCTGTGATGCACGCCTGCCGGACGGCTCACGTGTGAATGTGATTATTCCGCCGCTGGCTGTGGACGGGTCGTGCATGACCATTCGTAAATTTACAAAAGAAAAGCTGACATTGGAAAAGCTGGTTGATTTCGGGTCGATGACGCCATCCTGTGCCAAGCTTGTGATGGCAGTCGGCCGTTGCCGCGTCAATGTGTTGGTGTCCGGTGGTACAGGGTCGGGTAAAACAACGATGCTGAACTGTCTGACGCGCTATATTGAACCGGGTGAGCGTATTATTACCTGTGAAGATGCGTGCGAGTTGCAATTACAACAGCCGCATGTCGTCCGGCTGGAAACACGGCCGCCGAATCTGGAAGGGGTTGGCGAGGTGACGATGCGTGATCTGGTGAAAAACTGTCTGCGGATGCGTCCCGAACGGATCATCGTGGGCGAGGTGCGTGGCCCCGAAGCGTTTGATTTGTTGCAGGCTATGAATACGGGGCATGACGGGTCTATGGGCACCGTGCACGCCAATAATCCGCGTGAAGCCGTTTCCCGTATGGAGAACATGATTGCGATGGGTGGGCTCAATCTGCCGACCATTGCGGTGCGTGAGCAGATCGCATCTGCGGTGAATGTGATTATTCAGGTGCAACGCCTGCGGGACGGGTCACGCAAGACAACGCATGTCACCGAGATCACAGGGATGGAAGGTGATGTCGTGACGATGCAGGATCTGTTTGTCCTTGATATTGAAGGCGAAGATGATGACGGGAATCTCATCACAAAACAGCGGTCCACAGGCATGCGCCCCAAATTCTTTGATAAGGCCAGACAATATGGCGTGGATAAGCTGGTGCTGGATGCAATGGAAGAGGCATTTGACGAATGAACCCGCTCGTCCTGATTATATTTTCCGTGTTAATCGCTGTGGTTGTTGTCGGCATGGTGGCCGCGCTTGTTATCAGTAACCGTAAAGCGATTAAGGACCGTCAGATGGCGGTTATTATGGGTAAAAATGCCGTCCCGAAAGGTGAAAAGACTAAAAAAGATGCCCAGAATAAGCGGCGGGACGAAATAGCCCGCAAGCTAAAAGAAACATCGTCGGAAGAGGATGATGAAGAGAAAAAGGCCCGCTTATCCGATTTGCTGATGCAGGCCGGTATGGATATCAGTGTGAAACAATATTTTCTGTTTTCGTTTTTGTTCGCTGTGGGCATAACGCTGGTTGCGAAAATGCTGGGGCAATCGGGGTTTGTGTTGCTGATGGTCTTTATTACCGGTTTCCTCGGGCTGCCGAAATGGTTTGTGAAACGCAAAATAAAAAAGCGGCAGAAGAAGTTTCTGGAAGAGTTTTCCGATGCGCTTGAGGCAATGGTGCGTTTGTTGAGATCAGGGATGCCCGTATCCGAAGCGATTGCAATGGCGGGCAAAGAATTTACCGGTCCGGTCGGCGAAGAAATGAACCGTATTTACGATGCGCAGAAAATCGGGGTGACATTGCCCGAAGCCGCGCGTGATGCGTGTCGCCGTATGCCGCTGACAGAAATGCAGATGTTTGCAACCGGCGTTTCTATTCAGGCACAAACCGGTGCGAGCCTGTCTGAGGTCTTAATGAATTTGTCGGGCGTTATTCGGGCGCGGTTTCGCCTGAAGCGGAAAATTCAGGCCTTGTCACAAGAGGCAAAATCGTCGGCTGCGATCATTGGCGCTTTGCCGTTTCTGGTCGGTGGCGGCCTGTTTGCCGTGAACCCTGAATATATGGATATTATGCTGAACACGATGGCGGGGCGGTTGCTGCTGTTATTGGGGGCGTTTTGGATGGCATGTGGCATTTTTGTCATGAAAATTATGATTAACTTCAAGATATAGGAAAGGAGGCAATGAATGGGTGAATCCGGCGATATTGTTATTGTTTTGCTGAGCGCGCTTGCGGCGGCAATCTCTTTTGTTGCCTTCTCGTTACCGCTGTTAAAGCGCGGGGAAAAGAGTGCGCGTTATAAATCGGTGATATCCAAAACCCGTAAGGATTTGTTTGAAAAGACACGTGATGCCTATACAGCGCCGAAAGTGATAAAAGAAGTCAGCGCTGGTGATTCGATGGCGATGTTCTTTAAGGCCCAAAAATTGCTGGGTGAAGTGGGCGATCAGGTGCGAAACCAGATGTTGCAAGCCGGTATTCGTGATCCGTCCGCACCGATTAAATTCATGATTGCGCGCGCCTTACTGCCTTTTTTGTTCATGGGAATTGCGATGTTCTTTATTTCCTCGAGCGATAAGGATTTGTCGGGATCTGTGACCTTGCTGATTCAGCTTGCGGCGGCGTTTTTGGGGTATAAGCTCCCCGCGATTTTGATTAAAAACCAGATATTGAAACGGTCCGAGGAGATCAATCTGGCGTTTCCCGATGCGCTCGATATGATGTTGATTTGTGTGCAGGGTGGTATTGGTCTGGAGCAAACTGTATCCCGTATCGCCGATGAAATCGCCGAACATTCACCGACACTGGCCGAAGAGCTGGGAATTTTAAGTGCGGAAATGGCGATGTTGAATGATCGTCGCACGGCGCTGCAGGATTTTGCGCGGCGTGTTGGTGGCGGTGCAGCCAAATCATTTGCGACAGCGCTTATTCAGGCCGAACAATACGGCACATCAGTCACGCAGGCGATGCGCGTGATGTCGGATGAGCTGCGTGATTTGCGTATGGCGGCGGCAGAACAAAAAGCGGCAGCCTTGCCGCCGAAACTGACGATTCCGATGATTTTATTTTTCCTACCGGTTCTATTTCTTGTCATTCTCGGCCCTGCGGTCATGCAGGCGATGGAAACGCTGTAAGATCAATGCGATCGTAAAAGCGGGGCATATGGTGGCGGCCTATGCGGATTGATTAATTATTCAATGAGCGGAAAACAGGAGCGGGCTTGTCCGCAGCAACGTCGTCTGTGGCTGCGTCATCTTTTGAAGTGCTCTTTTCCGTCTGATCGTCAAGCGGCTCGCTTTTGACATCTTCCACAGGTTGCTTTGGCTCTGCTTTGGTCTGGGGGCTTGCCGCTTCTTTTTTGCTCGAAGATTCCTTTGTTACGCCCGGTTTTGTTGGCGGTACAGGGATATGTTTATCTTCGACATAGCCTTCGTAAGGACGGCTTGCAAGGGCGGAAACGATCCGCAGGTTGCGTTCGATTTCACGGCGGTTTGGTGATGTCTGGTGGGCGCGGCGCAGGATTTCAAGCGCCTCGTCCAGGAAGCCCTGTGCGGCCAGATTGAGGCCCAGATTATTCAATACAGGTGTCGGGTCACCTTCCCAGTGGTCAAGGGCGCGGCGAAAGGCTGTTTCAGCCTGTTTGTGATAGCCCTGTGCGTCAAGGGCGACCCCAAGAATGTGATAGTTTTGTCCGGCTTCCGGTTTATCGAGTACGGCCTTGCGGGCGTAATCTTCGGCCATGACATAGTTGCCCATTGCGGCTTGCAGATAGGCGTATTCTGCAACAGCGTCGCTGTTATATTGATTGCCTTTGATGAAAGGGGAGAGCACCAAAGACGCTTTTTGATAGTTTTTGGTGTAACGCAATGCACGTGCATAACGTAAAGATACCCCGATATCGCCGCTGTTGCGTTTGTAAAGGCGTTCAAGCAAGGCGAGAGATTCATTCAGCTGGCCGCTGCTGGCCGCGTCATAGGTGGCGCGTTCCAACACTTTATCGACCTTGTTCATATTGGAATCATAATTGGTGTTTGTCGTCTGACAGGCGGTAATCGCCAGCACGGACGCTGTAAGCAAGACAAGACGGAACGGTTTTTTATATGTGTTGTTTTTCATTTTTTGATGATCGCTTCACTCTTATATGATGTGTCTTAAAATGGAGAGTTTCCGGGGTTTTCGTCCAGCGTTTCCTGCTCTGCGGCTTGTTCTTCCGGTGGATTATTGATGCGGTGGCATCCGTCGGGACAGTAATATGTTTCGACTTCCTGACAGTCGCTTTCCCCGCTCAGTGCGCAGGTCTTGCGAATGCGGATATAGCTTTCTTTCGGACCGGAAACAATAACGTGACGCTGCATGATGACGTGTCCGTTTGCCCCCAGAATAGTGACGTGTGATGCGCCGGGCTGGCGCGGTACGAAAATCAGGCGACGTGCAGAATCAACCAGAACATTCACGTGCTGGTCATTGCCGATGATGACACTGCCGACATCTGTGTCCAGATCAATGATTTCTGATTTATCCGGTGTCAGATAAAGCGGGGAATCTGTTTCGATCAAAGATTGCGGTGCCTGATATTCCATTGTGGGGATATCGCGCTTTATCACCTTTGGCGCAGGTAAATCCTGTGCTGAGGCACCGGCAAGCGGCGCAAGGCCGGCAGAGATCGCGAGAAGACATAAAAATAAGATACGAAAAAGCATTATAATCACTGGTTTTGTTTATTTGGCTCCATATTACGCTAGAATTCAGCCTGTGAAAAGGCCGCGTTTGCCTTCATCACGCAATTCACGGTGAATATGGGGAAATAACAGTCTTGTTATGAGGGGAACCGGAATAAATGGTGGGCACGGCAAGGATTGAACTTGCGACCCCTACGATGTCAACGTAGTGCTCTCCCACTGAGCTACGTGCCCTTACCGCAAGCGATAAGCAAGAGGGGTTTTAGCACTGTCATTTTTCTTTTTCAAGCAAAATGTCGCGTGATGTGCACGGCTTATGCATCGGCCATCAGTAATTCGTCCACGCGACGGATCAAATCATTCAGGTGAAAGGGTTTTGAAAGCACCGGCGGGCGTTCCTGTGCGCCGGATGCGTCGGTGTCATTTGTATCCGTGTCCATCGCGACAGCCGCAAATCCGGTAATGAACATCACTTTTGTTTCGGGGCGCTGTTTTGTAATCTTCTGTGAAAGTTCAATGCCATCCATGCCGGGCATGACGATATCGGCAAGCAATAAGTCATAGCTGTTATCAGCAGTAAAAGCTTCATAGGCCTTCAGTCCGTCTTCTGTGGCGGCAACGTCGTGTCCTGCGTTGCGTAGGGCCATTTCAAGGAATTGGCGCATTGAAGAATTATCTTCCGCGAGGAGGATTTTGGCCATAAGCACCCCTTAATTTGCCGGTTCATTCTGGGTTCATTCAATGAGAAATGGGGGATGTTCGCAATAGTTTCCTTGATCTTGTCCACATCCGGCGATACCGTTTAAAAAGGGCGTGTGAGCGCATATCGGGTTTGTATTCTACGGCAAAGGAATGAAGGATGGCAGGTAATACTCTTGGATTGATGGCGGATATCGGGGCGACCAATGCACGGTTTGCATTATCGGAGGGCGGCGAAATTCGCCATATAGAGGTTCTGAAATGCGATGATTATAGCGGTATTGTCGGCGCGGCGAAGCATTATCTTGAGCAAATCGGTGTAACGGACAAGCCTACTGTCGGCGCGTTTTCCGTTGCTGGTCCGGTGCGCGGGGATCATTTTGAAATGACGAATCATCCGTGGAGTTTTTCAATTGAATCGACCAAACTTCACTTAAATTTGCGCGCGCTCGAGGTGATGAACGATTTTAAGGCGATGGCAATGGGCGTGCCGCATTTGAAGTCAAAAGATGTGACGCAAATCGGCGGCGGACGTGCTGTTTCCGGTGAGCCGATCGGTATTATCGGTCCGGGCACGGGGCTGGGTGTCGGGTCGCTTGTCTGGAACGGAGAGCGCTATATTCCTGTTTCCGGTGAGGGCGGGCATGTCACAATGCCGGCGAAAACCCAGCGTGAATATGACGTGTTTACAGTGCTGCGTCATAAATATCGTCATGTCTCTGCCGAGCGTGTGTGTTCCGGCAAGGGGCTTGTAAACATCTATAATGCGTTGAAAACGCTTGATGATTGTAGGGATTTGCCAGTGTTAACGCCTGAGGAAATCAGCGAAAAAGCGCTGGCCGATAGCTGTCCGGTTTGTGTGGAAGCGCTTGATATGATGATGGATTTTCTTGGTATTGTTGCCGGTAATCTGGCGCTGACGTTGGGTGCGCACGGCGGCATTTATATTGCGGGCGGCATTATCATGCAGCTGGGTGATTCATTCGAGAAATCCCGCTTCCGTCAAAGCTTTCTGGCTAAGGGCAGACTTGAAAACTATTTGTCCGATATTCCGACATTTGTGATTAACGACCCGTTTACGGCTTTCTTGGGGCTTCAGGACGATATTGCGCGCATGTCGTCGGCGCAGGAATAAGCGCTGCGCGTTCCGGTGATGTTATGAGGATGGCGATGGCGCTTTATCGTCTGTGCGGACCGGAATACAGCCATCCAGAAATTGCTGTGTCGCCGTTTCCCATGTGAAATGGGTGTGAACATGCGCGATTCTTTTATCGCTGTCTTCCTTGCGTGCCAGCGCTTGTGTCGCGGCTTCTGCCAGATTGTCGTGCGTTAACGCGCCTAGAAATGGTTCTGTGACGATATCTTTGGGGCCGGTAACGTCATAGGCCGCAATCGGCAGGCCACAGGCCAATGCTTCGACCAGCACCATGCCGAACGTGTCTGTTTTTGACGGGAATACAAAAATATCGGCGCTGTTATAATGGGCGGCCAGATCATCCCCCATTTGGCGGCCTGCGAAATGAATATCGGGGTAGCGCTGTTTGAGTGATGACAAGGATGGTCCGTCACCGACAATGACTTTGCTGCCGTCCCATACCATATCGGCAAAGGCGTGGATGTTTTTCTCTATCGCAACACGGCCGACATACAGGGCGACCGGTGTTTTGAGGGAGGTAAAGCGTGTTTTCTCTGCGGGTTTGAAGATATGTGTTAAGACACCGCGCGTTACACGATGCATGGGGGCGGTGAAATGCCATGACTTTAAATCGTCTTCCAGACTTTGGGTTGCGACCATCAGGCATGATGATGTGTTATGAAATTTACGCAAAGATGAAATCGCCATATTTCTGACCGGATTATATAGAAAAGGCAGATATTTGGATAAGCGTTTTGCGATATAGTCGGGAAAGTGCGTGTGATAACACGATGTATAATGCAGGCCGTGTTTGAGGCAATATCGTCTGGCAGCCCGGCCCAGCGGCGCTTCTGTGGCGATGTGGATTGTATCAGGTCGATAGGCATCAATCATGGCTGCCAGTCGTCTGTACGGCATGACGGCCAGTTCGATTTCAGCATAGCCGGGCAGTTTGAAGCGGGCGGGGAAGGCATCTGGCCCGATGATTTTGACGTCATGGCCCTGTTCTTGCAGGTGGGTCATGAGGTATTCATAAGTGCGAACAACGCCGTTTAATTGCGGTTTCCATGCATCGCTTATAATCAGAATTTTCATGTAAGAGGCCGCACCCGTTGCAATATTAAAATGAAGTGATTGATAGACATGTCAGTAAAACAAATTTAAAATCAGATGAGAAGATATTTTAGAGCAAGTGAAATGAATTTTATACAGAGAACAATTCTGCTGGTCGCGCTGATGGTCATGATCGGTCTGCCGTTATTGCCGCAAGCGTCGGCGCAGCGTTCTGCCGCGTGTACGGTGTATCGCGAATTGATTACCACATTGCGCCCGCCATCTTATGGTGTGCCATCCGTCTGGACAGGAAATTATGCCAGGCCGGATTACCGTGTTGCATTTCATTCGGGTGTTACGTTAGAGCCCGGCGTTGTATTGGGATACGGCGTTCAGGAATATCAGCCTGTCGAAAAAACGGATCAAGAGGATGAGGCCGCGGCCGTAGATGAGGCTGAAGAAGATATCGCCGCAGAAAAAAGCGATGGTGCGGCAAGCGCGGACGCGGATGGTGAAAAGACGGTTGCCGGGCATGATGAGGGCGTTTCAGCGCAGCGGGAACTTGTTTTGGCGCGTCTGAACAGGCGTGGCCGTGTTCTGGATGAATATAAGTATGATGCGCCGGATGATGCTGTGCCGGTCAAATTTATAAAGTTACAGGATGGGCATTTTCTCGGGATCACAAATCATGGCAACGTGGAGTATGGCGATAAAAAGAACGATTCCAAAAGCCGTCAATCCGCCGCTGAAAACGAAGAATCCGGCACGCCGCCGGTCAAGCCCGTGGACCGGTATGCGATGCTGCATTGGTTTGACGACGATGGCGGCATTGTCGATGAGGTGAATCTGTCTCACGATGATTTTCATTATACCGCGCAGGATATTGTCCAGCGCGCAGATGGTGGTTTCGTTGTGGCGTTGCAAGCGCATTCCAAAGAACAGGCCGATGAAAATCATACGGTCCTGATGAGTCTTGATGCGGACGCAAAAGAGGAATGGCGCCGGGCGTATCGCGTTGGTATTCCGAATAAAATTAACGCTGTTCAGGAAACGACAAAAGGAAACATCGTCGCGGCGGGGCAAATTGAAACGGATGCCGGTATGAAGGCGGGCTGGGTCATGAAAGTGTCTGCAAAAGGCAGTATTCTGTGGCAACGAACATATCGTAAGGGGCTGTACGGATCGTTTAATGACATTGTTGATTATAGTCCGCCGGGTGCCGTGTTCCCGCATTTTGTTTTAACGGGCGTTGTTGATCCGACGGACAAGAGTGCGCGCGCAAACTGGGTTGTCGCGGTCAGCTCGCTTGGCGATCCGGAGTGGGAGCGTTACTTCCGCGTACCGTCTTATGCCTTGTCGGGACTGCGAATAAATAGATACGATGACGGCCGTATCGTTTTGTTTGGTCGCGCGGACTATGCCGGAGGCAAAACGGGATACGATCATGTGCGTATGCTGGTTCTGTCGCCGAACGGATTGTTAATGCAGGATGAATCGTACTTATCCGGTGATGGTGCAACGATACATGATGCGATTTTAGGGTGGCGTGGCGAACGTGTTGTCTTTGGTACGGCTTATGTTGATACGTCATCGAGAGGGCGGGATAAAAATGCGATTCAGGTCATCGGTATTGGTGAAGAAGATGAAAAGCCACAATCGCTGAATGATCGTGTGTCGGCGTTGCTCGGTATGAATTTTGGTCGCAAAGCATCTAAAGAGGGGGGCGCGCCGCCCGAAACAATGAATTATGAAGGGTGGGTGTTGGTTGGTACAGCGCTGGACCCTTATGAGAATCCTTGTGTGCCGCAGCAGGCGCAGTAATACACAGACAGGAATTTTATGGACACGCTTTCAGTTGAAGAAATAACGGTGCAGCTTGATGCGCCTCAGAAGCAGCGCCTTGATAGTTATCTGGCCGGCCTTCTGGATGATTTGTCGCGCGCGCGGATACAGGCTTTGATCAAAGATGGGTGCGTGTGTGTGGATGGTAGCGTGCAGACATCGCCATCGTATAAAATTGTGGCAGATCAGCAGTTGCGTGTTGAAATTCCGGCGCCGGAAGAGGCATTGCCCCAAGCGCAGGATATTCCGCTTGATATTCTTTATGAAGATGATGCGTTGCTTGTGATTAATAAGCAGGCCGGACTTGTGGTGCATCCTGGTGCCGGAAATCATGACGGTACGCTTGTGAATGCGCTTTTGTATCATTGCGGAGACAGTTTGTCCGGTATTGGCGGTGTGCGCCGCCCCGGCATTGTGCATCGTCTGGATAAGGATACAAGCGGTGTGATGTTGGTTGCGAAGAACGATAAGGCGCATAAGGGGCTGGCGCGCCAGTTGGCCGACCGGTCGCTATCGCGTGAATATTTGGCGCTCGTGGTAGGAGAAGTGCCACCTGGTACCGGTAAGGTTGATGTGTCTATCGGTCGTCATGCGACGCACCGGACGAAAATGGCCGCAAATGTGCGTGGTGGGCGGCATGCTGTCACGCATTATAAATTGCTGAAAGGGTATAAGCGCGCTCTGTCGCTGGTCTCCTGTAAGCTTGATACGGGACGCACACATCAGATTCGCGTGCATATGGATCATATCGGTTTCCCGTTATTGGGTGATCCGCTATATCGGGTAGAGGCGACAAAATTAGGTTCTTTGTTGCGCCGTGCTGGATATGATGAGGATATTATTACGTTGCTGCAGTCTTTCCCGCGTCAGGCTCTGCATTCTGCGCATATTCGCTTTATTCATCCTGTTTCCGGAGAGGAAATGCAATTTTCTGCGCCAATGCCGTCTGATTTAGATGGGATTATTTCCGTTTTAAATCAATAGATTAGCGTTTTGTATAAAAAACCTCTTGTATTTACATAAAATTTTAGATAAAATAAAAATATAAGTTAAGTTTAGAAGCATAAAAGAATCAAAAACATTATACGACTTCTGTCTCTGCGGATATTGAGTAGTTTTTTGTAAGTGTGAGGCAAGCAAAAAGGCTAAGGGGAAGTCGGGGCAAATAAAAATACCGTCCAGTGGGCGGTATTTTTTTTATGCATAACCGGATTGTATGAAGCAAAGGCTGTGATTGGTGGTGCGGGCGGATTCTCACATTTATTTTGCTGATTTTCTTGACTTTTGTGCTGTTTTAAGTTAACATGATAATAGGGTAGTATGTCTATATAATGTATATGTTATAGATATGCTTTTTAGGGAAACTAAAAACGGTTAGGGAAACCATGATTGAATCAGTAAATTCAGTCGTTCAGAGTACGCCTTTAACGCAAGCAAATGCGCAGGGAGCGGCCGTTCAGGCTGCAGCTCAGAAAGCGCAAGAGGCACCGCGTGAAATCGTACGTGCACCCTTTATTAGCCCTGTTGTAGCGGTCAATGTTGAATATGACACAGCTGTGCTCGAGATTCGTAATCGGGCCACAGGTGATGTTGTTGAACAAATACCGTCTGATCCTCGCTTGGAGGCTCAACTGCGCGAGCAAGCCCGTCGGGAAGCTAGCAGTGAGAAGGCGATACAGGATATTTCGCCAAGCCAAGCGACGAGTGCACAGGCTTTCGTACAGGATGTACGGGCAGCAACTGGATCTGTTGACAGTTCTGCACCACAGAGTGGAGGTGTCTCCCAAACAGCGGTTCAACAAATTACCGCTTTTGAGAATGCAGCACGCTCAGGTAACTCGAACGCAGGTAGTATATCACTATTTGCCTAATATGCTTTCTTGATTGAAAGTGTATTTGTTGCGCAGTTACGCATGCGAATCGGTTTGACGATTTGCATGACCGTTGGTCTCATCCTGCTTTTTATCATCTTTCATAGCGTCTGGATCCGGTTTCGCGAGTAAGCCGGCTGCGATGTCCTGATTAATACTGATCAGGATATCAAGCTTTTCGCTTGCCGGTTGGTTCAGAACTTCCAGTTCGCGTTTAAAGATGAAGTTCGCGAGATTAATAATGTTACTGCGTAGGTCGTTCGGGCGGTTTTCTTCCGGATTCTCCAGAGCCGTATCATAGAACATCATCCATATTTGTCTGTTATATTTCAGTGTTTCGGCGAGAATCTCTGAGTTTGCAGCGTCCCAGTCTTTTTGCAGGTCTTTGAGCATCTTTGCGGATTTAAGCAAAATGCGCGCCTCGAGCTCTCTCTGGTCCGGCGTGTGTTTCTGGGCGTGAGCGCCATAGGTTCCAGCAGCCTGTGCGTATGGGTTTTCTGTCGAGTTCTTAGACATTGGTTGTTAGCTCCTCTTCAAATTTGATGAGTTCTTTTGCTGCTTTCAGGGCTTTATAGTAATGACCGTCCATAATCTTGTCGTTGATGGTCATGAAGTAAAAGCTGGAATGGGGCGAAGCCTTCTGGATTTCATTGATAAGCTTGAAATATGCCTCGTGATAGTCCTGCGGTGTGCGGGACAGATACATACACTGCACAAGGAAATAGACGCGCTTGCACGGTGTGTCGGCGTTCTCTTCTTTCAGGATGTCCTTTTCCCGCATGATGGGGGAGTCCCCGGCAATATGCAACCTTGTTCGCTGATCGTCATTTGTAATGACAGCATCGCCAACGAGAAATTTTTCACCTGGTTTGAGATCAATAATAAGCGCCATCGGACTTCTTCCTTTCCGTTACCGAAATTCTTTCAGCACACTTTATAGTATAACATTTTCATTAAAAAAGAGTAAGCGGATTCTCTGTAAAAAAAGAACCGACCAAACGGCCGGTTCTCTTTATAATTTTTAGCGTCGTGTCTACGATTAGAATAGACGAAGAACCGCTTGCTGTGACTGAGCAGCCAGAGACAACGATGTAACACCAAGTTGTTGTCTGGTCTGAAGTGCCAGCAAGTTCGCGCCTTCTTCGTTCTGGTCGGCAACGATAAGGTCGTCGCGGCCAGCTTCCAGCGTATTGATTGACTGCTGTGTGAAGTCCTGACGTGTCTGAATGATAGACAGGTCGTTGGCAATTGTATTACCGAAACGACGGACTGTAGACAGAGCTGATTCAATGTCATCAACACTTGCTTGAATTGTTGATGCGCTTGTGAAGTCAGCTTCTGATACACCAAGACCTGACGCTGTAAACGTGACGCCTTCAGTTGTCAGTGTGCTTGATCCGTCCTCGTTAAAGGTTGTAATCAAGTCGTCACCGGACAGAAGGTTGGTCCCGCGATAATTCGCGTCATCAACGATCGAGTTGATCTGTGAACGGATCTCGTTAAAGTCCGAAGCCAGATCGGTCAGTGTATCGTTTGCACTCGCACCGGAACCTGATCTGAAGATCGTCGCCGTACCGCTTGTGTTTTGACCTTCACCAAGATCAACAGCACTACCATCGTTTGATGTCAGTTCAAATGTGTCGATCTCAGCGCTGTCTGCGGTGATTGTGATCGAGTCGTTTGAGTCATCAAATGAAGCTGTCAGACCTTCCAGGTTACCACCGTCAACGCCTGCTTCGTTGATCGCATCGATCAAGTCATCAATTGTTTGTGGGCCTGTTCCTGAGTCACCAATCAGAATTGTCGTGGTGCCGGCACCGTCCACACTGATTGTCAGTGTATCAGACGTTGTGTCGAAACCGGTAAATTCTGTCAATGAAGACAGGTCGGTGTTTTCGTCAATCGTACCTGTGCCTGACAACGAGATCTCGAGAGACCCGCCAGGAAGGAACGTTTCCGCAGCTGACGCACTTTCAATAACACCGAGGTCGTTCAGTGCTGTCCCTGTGGTGTCGTCAAGTGTCAGACGTTCACCATTTGTTGATGAAATCTGAAGCTGACCTTCAGAAGTGATCGAGGCGCGGAAGCTTTTATCTTCTGCAGACGCACGGTCATTAATTTCTGAAACAAGGGAGTTCAATGTTGTTGTGTCGGAAATTGTGAATGTTTCAGCAGTTTCCTCACCAACAGCGATTGAGAAAGCATCGTTTGTTGAAACGGTTGTTTCAGCCTGCAACGCTTTGCTTGCGTTTGTGCCGTCCAGTTCGGATGAATCGGATGCGGCAACAGCAGAGCTGCTTGCGCTGTTCAACTGTGATTGTGCTTGTGTGGCAATAGAATCTGCCTGTTCAAGCAAACCAGTCAAAGCGGAAACGCCGTTATCAGCTGCTTCGATTGCACGGATTGACTGACCGATACCGTCCAGAAGGCGGCTAAGGTCATTCGCGCGGTTGCCAATAGACTGGGCTGTAAAGAAGTTCTGCGGGTTATCAAGCGCAGAGTTAACTTTCTTACCTGTCGCAAGGCGGAACTGCGTTCTGTCAATTTGGTTTTGAGTGTTTTGCAGCGTTAGAAGGTTACTTCTAAGGGCTGACGATAGAACAACATCACTAGACATAGTGAATCTCCTTTCCTAGGGTTTTGTTGCATATGTAAGAACCGAAATCCTCTCGGTTCATGTTTAATGATAATACAACAGTTCTTAACAAAATGTAAAGATGTAATGAAAACATGTTATTATTGCGTTATCATAAGACAAAATCGGGATCATTTCGATCATAAGGACAGGATATGGCGCCAAAACTCAATACACCGCAAAAGATACAGCAGGAACTTGTCAAAACAATCCAGATGCACCAATCAGGCGATGTGCAGGGTGCTTTGAAGCGTTATAAGCTCGTTCTGAAAGCTGATCCGGCCAACCGTGCCGGACGTCTTTTTTACGGTATTGCGCTGAATCAGGCCGGAAAAACAAAAGAGGCACTGAAATATTTCGACTCTGTATTACAGGAAGCGCCGGAAAATAAGGAAGTCTATTACCATATGGCCAATGCGTATAACGCGCTTGATCAAAATGACGAGGCTATTAAAATTCTGGATACGGGATTGGCGCGCAATCCGAACGTGGCCGAATTATGGAGTTTAAAAGGACGGTATCTGACAACCATACAGAAATATGCAGACGCAATGGCGTGTATCGACAAGGCTTTGCAGATTAATCCCAATCTGGCCGAAGGACACATGCATAAGGGAAGCTGTCTGGAGGCGGTTGCACGGTATGAAGATGCAATGCAGTCTTATGTGCAGGCGGTGCGTCTTGATCCATCAAGTGCAAAGGCGTTAAATCATGTCGGTGCATTATATATGGTTTACGAACGGTATGAGGACGCCAAGCCCTGGCTGATTAAGGCGGTGGAGGCTGATCCAAGCTTTGCATCGGCATACGGCAATTTGGGTGTCTGCTATCACTACACATCGGAAACGACAAAGGCGCTGGAATATCTTGATAAAGCGTTGCAGCTCAATCCGAAAGACCCGCATGCAACGGGTAATAAGGCCGGTGTATTACGTCGCTTGGGATATTTTGAAGAAGCGGTGAAGCTGTTTAAAAAATCGCTCGAACTGGCACCGCAACGGTCGAATATCTACAGTAACTATCTGATGTGTATCCATTATATGGATAAAATCGAGCGCGAAGAAATTTTTGCCGCGCATAAAGAATATGACCGCCGTTATTGTCTGCCATTAAAACCGGAAGAGCCGGTTGCGTTCGAAAATAACCGTTCAGCCGATAAACCCCTGCGCGTCGGGATGGTGTCGGCAAACCTGAAGCGCCATCCGGTCGGCTATATGATCCTACCCGGTCTTGATCACCACGATAAGACAAAGGTGTCTTATGTGGGCTATTCCGATTTACGCAAAGATAAGACGGATGATTTCACAGACCGTATTCGCGGAAATTGTGAGATTTGGCACGATACGGCGGGTATGACAGATGACGAGTTGATCGCACAAATCCGCGAAGATGAAATTGATTTGTTGATGGATTTGACGGGACATGCCGAAGGTGGCGGCCGTTTGCGCGTCTTTGCCAAGCGCGCCGCCCCTGTGCAGATCGAATGGATCGGCGGTCTGTTTGATACATCGGGACTGTCCGAGATGGACTGGATTATCGGGGACCATATCGAAATTCCTGAAGGGGACGATGAATGGTACACCGAACGTGTGTACCGCATGCCGGATGATTATATCTGTTACGAACCGCCGCACTACGCCCCTGACGTGGCGCCATTGCCTGCGCTGGAAAACGGCTATATCACATTCGGGAATTTAAACAGTCCGGCAAAAACCAATGAATATTCACTAAAATTATGGGCGGATGTGTTAAAGGCTGTGCCTGACAGCAAGATGTTGTTCAGTAGTGCTGCGCTGACATCGCCGGAACTGCGAGAACGTGTTCTGAGCGCATTCAAAAAGAACGGGATCGGCGAAGAGCGCCTGATCATTGAAAGTGGCGCGCCGCATAAGGATTTCATCAAAACATATAACCGCATTGATATTGCCCTTGACCCGTATCCGTATTCAGGCGGCCTGACCACATGCGAAGCGCTGTGGCTCGGTGTGCCTGTGCTGGCGTTGCCTGGCCCGACTTTCGCAGGGCGGCATGCGGCAACACACCTGCATAATGCGGGCTATCCGGAATGGATTATGGACTCGCGGCAGGATTATATTGATTGTGCCGTGAAATGGGCCGATGATCTGGAGGGGCTGGCGGCGCTGCGTGCGGGTATGCGTGATAAGGTCGCTGCATCGCCTTTGGTTGACGGCAAACGCTTTGCCGGACATATCGAAGAGGCCTTCCGCTTTATGTGGAAAGATTGGCTCGAACAAAAAGACTGAGGCAGGGAGCGCACGCATGAAAACGAAAATTGCCATTGTTTTGAAAATAGACACGTTTATCGGTGATATCCGTGAACATTTGTCCGAACAATTCGATGTGCAGGTTTTTCGCGTTGATACGGTGTCTGATCTGGAAAAGGCCATTATCTGGGGCGATGTGATCTGGTTCGAGTTTTGTGACAATCTTTTTATTCAGGCCATTAATAAAAATCTTTCAAATTTCGGCAAGCGGGTGATTTGCCGTTGGCACCGTTACGAAATCACCGATATGCCGTATCCGAACAAGGTTGATTGGACATGCGTGGATGATCTGATTTTGGTTTCAAATGATATGAAACGTGTAATGCTTGAAAAAGTGCCTGATCTGGAACAGAAAACACGTGTTTCTGTTGTGGGTAACGGCCTTGATTTTGACCGTTATGCGGAATCTGATGCGCTGGACCGTTTCAAGATCGCGTGGGTCGCCAAACCGATTATTCGCAAGAACCCGATGATGGCACTGCAAATCTTGCATAAACTTGTGACGGTGGATGAACGTTATGAAATGCATTTTGCCGGTGGTTTCGAACCACGTATTATCGGGCCACATATGAAGCATATTGTAGAACGGCTGGGATTGCAGAAGAATGCATTCTTCAATAACTGGATCGAGGACATGCCCGCCTTTTACGCGGATAAAGGCATTGTTTTGTCAACGTCCGTGCATGAAAGCTTCGGCTATAATATCGCAGAAGGGATGGCCGTCGGGGCATTCCCGGCTGTGTATGATTATATCGGTGCGGATGAATTTTGGCCCGATGACATCCGTTTTGCGTCTGTTGACCGTGCGGCGGAAATGATTGCGGATGCGGAGCTGCATCAATGGCGGGATTATGCCGTCACACATTTTGGCATTGCTGACAAACTGCAGGAATTAGATGCTGTTATCGGGCAATATGCCCGTGCGGCGTAATAAGGGGGCTATGCTGTGTTGGACAACGGTGTTCTGACGCTTTTAAGCGGCGTCTGCGTACGTTTTCAGGTCGAGATGCTGTGCGGCCAGTGTTTCTGTGACAGTGCCGTCCACGCATGGTTTATGGCTAAGGCCCGCATTCATGTTGCCAAAGGCTTTGACGTTCCATGCCCACACGTTCTTCATAAAATCTCGCCGTTTTTCACACTCCGCACGCAATTCCTCTGTGACTAGAATTTTGCTGTTTTTTTGGTCAAGACCGAAATAGAGATCACGGAGCGCCATATTGGTCCAGTGCAGGCCTTGATAAACGGTTTTTCCTTCGGCGGTATGGGCTTTGAATTCTTCGCTGCGGGTTAGAACGCCGGCCAGAAAGACATTCTGTGTATATTCGTAATGGCCGTCTTCGGGGGCATAAAAATGAATATGCTCTTCCATCAGGTTACAGAATTGCAGGTAAAGGATATAAAATTCCTTCACAACACGCATGAAAAGCTTTTTGGTGTCGGCGTCACTGATTTGCACCGCTTGTCCTTTTGCCATCTGATCGCGGAACTCTTCAACATAGCCAAGCCCTTTGAACATTTTGTCATCGACTTGTATCTTTGCGCGTTTGGCCAGTGAAATGGAATGGGCCAGTGTATGTCCACGCAGCAAAATACTGTTGAGGTCATAATGGTTGTTGACCAGCATGCTCATCAGCTGGATGAGACGGAATTGTATAAATTCCATGCTGATTAACGCCGATTGCATGCGTGATGTATCTTGCGCGCTGAAATCCGGTTTCTTGCCGAAGATAATTTTCATGTTACGGGCCGGATTCATGGTGTAAAGCGGCAGGTCTTTGACGTTATGTTCATCAATGACAATCGGGGAATGGATAAAGAAAGTTTCTTTGTGCGGAATGTTGTTAATGACATTCTCGTAATAGGTTTTGAATTCATCTCCCGCTGTGAAATCTGCGGGGAACACAAAGATCAGATCGATATCGGACACGCCGGGCGTGCCGACTTTGCCGTTCTGTATAATCGTGACCGGTTTTATCGTGTCGGGGCAGTCTTCAAATGCGCTTGCAAGGGTTTTGCAGGCATTGGTGTAATCTGCTTTTGTCAGTCTTTTTGTCATGATGCGTGTCCTTTGATGTTTAGGTCCATGCGCTCTCGATTGCCGCGATCTTCCCGTTCTCGACGAGATGATCCAGAATGTCGGCGGCGGTATCGGCGCAGTGCTGTATCAGCGGTCTTGAAATGGCATAGGCTTTGTTTTCTGTTGTTTCCGGCCATATGTCACGGATCTCGGTCAACATATCCAGCGTGTCCTGTTGCGTTGGCGTCGCTATATCTTGCAGGCCGCCGGTCAGGATGGCGCGTTTTTCCGCAAAATCCTGATGAAAAAGTTCGTAATGCAACAGATTGATAATGAAAAAGCGGCTGATAATATTTTTGATGGTGGCCGCATCCGTAGGCATGTTCTGTTGTGGCAAATTGATGAAAAAGCCGCATAGATCAATCAAGGTCAAAAAGGCGTAATCAAGACTGTCGCGCACCATGATGTCGCGGGAAAATGCTTTGCCGTTCAAGGAAAAGCCGCCATTGAGTACATCAAGCGGCATGTGCGCTTCGGGATAGCAGTCTAAATCTTGTGCAAGATTGATAAAACAGCCGTGGTGTCCGACAGGGTCAATCCGTTCAATTGCCTGGTTTATGGTTGTGATTTCATGCAGCAGGGTAGAGCGTTTTTTTGTGTCGGTCAGCGCGTCTTTTTCAATGAACACAGAAATATCGACATCGCTGTAATGCGTGTATTTGCCGTCGGCCAGACTGCCGTGTACGATGGCGGTATAGCCGTCGAAATCAAGGTCGGTGCATAAATCTGACAGTGTTTTCGCTGGCGGGCATAAATCGCTGTTATCGCGTTGTTTGATGTCGATTTTACGGGAGGTAACCGGAAGATCCGGTGCATAGTCCAGTGTTTGTTCCCATGTGCTGAACTCTTGTCCGGTCAGGGCCGAGAATTTTTTGCAGTAATCTGTGATTTTGGAATCATCAAGGAATAATGTGCTTGTCAGATATTTTACAAAATTACGTCTTAGGGCCTGTGCCATCGAAATTTTGCGGGCGGCGTGATTGGTTTTGTTCTCTTTGAGTGAACGGGCAAGTGATGTGCAATAACCAATTGTATCTGCCGATTGTGTCTGAATGTTCGTGGATGTTTGCATGATTGAAATATTTCCCTGATTAATTTATGCCAACTATAGGATGACATTAATTGTCCCCGAAGGGAAGGGCGTCCACTGGAAGGACCGGTTCTTGATCCTTCTATCGCAGGCCTTCTGCCTGTGATGTTGGGACGCCCTTTCCCGGCGGCTTCTGCCGGCCGGGGGAAGTCGTTAGGTTAGCGATTAACGCAGACGCAGCAGTTCCTGTGTCATTTCGTCAACCGTACTCACCAATCTGGAGTTCGCGGAGAATGTGCGCTGCGAAATAATCAGCTTCGCAAATTCGTCTGCAAGGTCAACGTTAGACCCTTCCAGTGTTGATGGCTCAAGGAAGCCGGCGCCGCCTGATCCGGCCTCGCGCAGGTTCTCCTCACCTGATGTGCTGTTCTCGCTGTAAGCTGTACCTGATTTCTCGTTCAGGCCGTTTGCGTTCGCAAAGGTTACCAGCGGAATTTTGTACAGCGCTGTGGTTGCACCGTTCGAGAAGCGGGCGGACACAATCCCGTCGCTGTCGATCTCGACACCTGTACGCAAGCCTAGCTCGGCACCGTTCTGGTCAGAGAAGATCACGTCGTAGTTCCCTGCGAACTGGCTGAAACGTTCAATGTCGATATTGACGTCTTGCAGTTCCGAACCATTGCCCCAGTCAATATTGTCCAATTCGAGATCAATATTACCATCGGCGTCCGATGCGGCGTTCAGAGAGCCGTCACCATTAAAGTTCAGCAAACCTTCTGTCAGCGTTGAGCCGTTTGGCAGCTTCACGCGCATCTCCCACCAGCCTTGTGTGTTTGGTGTTGATGTGTTTGACAGGTCAGGGAAGACGGATGTCTGATCGCCATAGGTTGTTTCGTAATCGGTGTAATCAACGGTAATTGTTGTATCGTCACCAAAGTCGAACGTATCACCGCCGCCACTGACCGCATCGGATGTACCGTTTGTGGTCGTGTTATCGGCAATATCGAATGACTCATCCGGCGATGCGGCTTTGACAACAAGCTGTCCGCTGCTGTTCAGGCGGGCTTCCATACCGGCAGTTGTGCCGAATGTCGCGCCGTTGATGGCGTCCAGCATTTCCTGAACGGTTGCAACGCCTGTCGCGCCACCGATTGTCGGTGTGTCGCCTGATTCATCGACAAATTCGATTGTCAGCGTGTCGCCGCCCATTGTGATGTCAATTGCGTCACCATCGTCGATGCCTGTCAGTGTACCGATGATGTTATCGTCACCTTCGAGGGAAACGCCGTTACGGGATGTGATGTTGGCCATCGGCCCCGTTACTTTGCGGAATTCCATTGTCATTGTCTGGGCAGACCCGACAGAGTCATAAACCGTCAGACCACGTGTGAAGTGCGCCTCGATATCATCGGTTGGCAAGCTGATGCCGCCTGCACCTTCCGCCCCGGCGATGTTGACCGTGTTATATTGGGCTTCTGATTCATCAAGGTTGATGGCCAGTTCGGCTTCTGTCGTCGGGCGTGTCAAACCACCCAGGAAGGCAACATCAAGTGGCTGCAGTGATGACAAGTCGCCCTGATCGGCAGGCAGTTCGCCGTTCTGGTTGATCGGCCATCCGTACAGAACGAAACCGGCTGTGTTCCGCAGAAGGCCTTGTGAGTCTTCACTGAACGAGCCACTGCGTGTGTACAGGAATTCCTGATCTTCCAGTGCGTCCTGTTTGACCGGGAAGAAACCGTTACCGGAGATCGCCACATCTGTTGATGATGATGTTTGTTGCAATGCGCCTTGCTGATCCACACGCTGGAGGCGGGTCACAGACACCGTACCGGGCGAGAATTCAGAAGAGCGGCTCTGCGTTGTCACCAATGATGAGAACGATGCTTCGGAGCGTTTAAAGCCGATCGTGTTTGTGTTTGAAATATTGTTGGCAATCATGGCTGTTGCTTGCGATTCCGCATTCAGGCCCGATACGCCGGTAAAGAGTGATCCAAAAAGTCCCATAGTTAGTCTCCTTTTCTAATCAAGTTGCTTATAGTTGATCGTTTCGTTGTTGTTATGGTTGTTGCGTTATGCGTTTTGGGTTGTTGTAAGCGCGCGCTGGTTAAAATACGCGTGCAGGGTTGAAAAAATATTCATCATGCTGTCTCTCCTTCATCTTCTGTGGTTGTGTCGTCTTCTTGGTCGCTAGAATCTGATCCGGAACCGGAAGAGACGCTTTTGGGTTGTTGTGCGTTAATAACATTTTCAAGTGGTACGGCACGTTCACCGACGAGCAGGAAGATTGATCCGCCCTGACTTTCAACGCCGTCCACATTGCCTGTTACGATGGTTTGAATATTTTTGATGCTATCGCCGCTTGCATCCGAGGCTTCGATCGCAAAGCCGTATGTGCCGGCATCCCGTACAAAACCTTCATCATCCGTACCGTCCCAGGTGAATTTATTCGTGCCGGAGCGGCGGCTGACATCCTGTTTGTTTACGACATTGCCTTCATCGTCATAGATATAGATGGTCGCTTTATGCGCATCTTCGGGCATGTAGTAAGAGATATCGACGGGTGTTTCGCCATCAAACGGCATTTCTGCGCTCGGGTATGTTGCATCCAGACCAACAAAGCCAACGGCTTGCCCCAGCGCATTGTTAAATTGCTGCTGTACGAGCGAGTCGAGTTTCTGGTTTGTGTTAATCGCCTGTTCTACCTGACTGAACTGTACCAGTTGGTTTGTGAACTCGGTTGAGTCCGTCGGGTTCATCGGGTCCTGATTTTGTAACTGGGTGGTCAGCAGAACCAGAAAGTTATCAAAATCACTGGCCAATGACGCGCCGGATGACAACGTATTGTTTTTCAGGTTCGCGACGTCTGCGGCCGTAACGGCTTGGTTTGTGACTGCATCTGAACTCATGATTTATATCCTTCTTTCTTTATCCTTTGTCGTTTTTGCGCTGGTTTGGTTCGCTTGGTGTGCGGTTAAACCAGAATGTCATAGCGGGTCAGGCCGGTTTGCGGGTCTGTGCGCCATTCAATGGTTGTTTCTGTAATCTCTTCATCTTCAGCATCGCCGCTGGCACCTTTTTTGTTACCTTGACCAAAGTTATGGTCTTTTTCGTTGCGGCCTTCACCGGAATTGCCGTCTTGGGCAAGTTCAAAGCTGAGGTCGGCACCGCTACTGTCCAGGCCGCTATCCTGTAATGCCTTTTCCAGTGTGTGGGCATCACGTTGCAGCATGGCCAATGTTTCCGGCTTTTCGACAACCAGATGCGCTTTCACGCGGCTGGAATCTTTGCTGACTTCGATTTCAACATTCACTTTGCCAAGATCCGGTGGGTCCATGCGGATCGAAATATTCTTGTTTTCACCAGGCGCTGCGGCTTTCGATATTTTAACAGCCAAATTTTGTGCGCTCGGGTGCGGGTGCGTGGCATGTTGTGCTTGTGTAATCGGGCTGGCCAGTTGTGCGGTCGACCCCAATGTTTGCGTCACAGTCGCGCCGCCGCCCATTTGTCCGTAAGAGGACAGCATGCCGTCGGGTAAATAGCCTTGCAGACTGGCGGGGTTTGCCGTCAAACTGCCGCTGGCCGGCGCTGTGATATTCAAACCAGATGCTTTTGCGGCCGCTTTCGTTGCCGCATTTTGTATATCGGCGGTGCTTTGTTGCGTGTTTTGGCCGACAGATTGTGCAGTCGCGTCCAGACGTTCGAACTTGGTGCCGATTGTATTGGCGGCCCGTTGCGGTTTCTGTGCGTCCTGCATCATTTGCAGAATACGGTCAAATCCGGCGCTTTCTTTGGCTGTGGTATTGCCGTTGATGCCTGTTTTTGTTGCATTTGCGTTCGCTTCGGTTGTCGCCTGTTCTCCGCCTTTTGGCAGGGACTGCGGCGTGCCGTTTTCGGTTGTCTGTTGCGGTACGCCTTGTTGTTGTGCGTTACCGCTTGTTGCGGCGGCCGCGGCTTGCGCCTGCTGTTGCGGTGCTGTCAGAGCATTCAGTTTTCCGGTGATTTGCCCGTTTTGTGCGCCCGCATTTTGCTGTGGTGTATTCAGTTTTAAATCTTTTGGTGTTTGAATCATTAGCGCATGGGGGATGATCACCGGCGCTTCGTTCGTCGCGGGCGGGCTCATCTTGACGAAACCGACAATGACGGCGTCATTTTGCTGTGATTGATCCATAATATCCTGCACCAGCTTATCCAGTGTTTCCGGTGTCAATTCCGTGGCGATCAGTTCCGGCGTGCCGTCAGTACCGTCTGCGGATGCGTTCAGTTTATGCAGCGCTTTGCCGAGAAGGTGTCGCGGCAGTTCAATGACTTCGGGACGCTGTTCTTGCGGAATGCCGCGCAGAAGGTGGTTCAGAAAATCCTGAAAGGCGGCCAATTCTTCTTCGGTAGGCAGGCGTCCGGCTGTTTTCTCACTGCCGTCAGCTGTTGTTTTGCCTGTCTCGGTTCCATTGTGAGTAGCATCTTGTGCAATCTCGGTTTGTCCTGACACGGATGGCTTGATTGTGATCGCGCCGTCTTTGTGAATTTGCAGGACATTGGCTTGTGCGGCCTTGTCGATCGCAGCGTCTGCCTTTTTCAGGGCAGGGATGCTTTCTACGGTATCCGTATCCAGTTTCTTGATCATCTCGAGTGCGGCGATCAGTCCGGCATTGCGGGTCTGTACATCGCCGACATCTTCGGCGTTATACTCTTCAAGCTTACTGATGATTGTTTTGATTTTTTCACGTAAATCAGACGGGATATCTTCGTTTTCATCCAGATAATCCTGCAGGTCATTCGCCAGCTTTTCGCTGTCGAGATCATTGTCGTCCATAAACTCATTCAATGACGTGCTGATGTCTTCGGCGCGTGTTGTGTCGTCCGCCGGAATGTTATCGTCGGTGTTCTTGTAAGGGTCTGTTTGCGGTTTGTAGTAATCGTCTTTTGACGAGACAGTGTTCAGCAGGTCCATAAAGCTTTCGCCCGGCGCAAAGGCGAACACACCCGTATTGCCCTGATAAGTGCTCTTACCGGTTTCTTGCTGGGCGTTTATTCCTGCATATGTTGTGTTCATGTCCATTGTGTCGTCCTTTAATTGCCTGTGGCGTTATTGCGTGAGCCTGTGTCTCTGTGTCTTGCTGTTATCACGTTGTTATACGGATTCGCTCAGTCCCATCGAAACAGGGCGCTCGTTTCTGCCGAGGCGGCCGTTATCCTTGTAATTTACGTTCTTTTTTGACGCCTTTTCGCGCGCTGTTTCCATGATGCGTTCATTCAGGCGCGTGACGGATTTCTGGGTCCGTTCAATTGCGGTCAGATTTTGCCGTGCGATCTCGTCAAAGGCTTTTTGCTTTGCGATCAGCTTGGCTTTGAATTCTTCCGAGAAATCCTTGAACTCGTCTTTGCGGTCCAGAATTTGGCGCATGCCGTTTTGATAGTTGCGTGCGATTTTGATTTTCTCGTCTTGCAGACTTAAGAATTTCTGCGTGTTGGCCTTTGCCAGTGCGTCATTTTCTTCTTCATACAGCGCGCTGAGGTTGCCGATTGTTTCCAGCATTTGTTTCATGGCTTTTTTCGGGTCGCGGGCCAGAACAAGTGCTTCCGGTTTGTCTGCCGTATTCTGTGGTGATGGTGCACCGTGCGCGTTGCTCGCGTTGTGTGTTGTGTATTGTTCCGTTGTCATTTTATTGTGCTCCTTCCTGGATTCTGATCATCTCGGCCATCACTTGGTCTTTCATACCGATGCCGCCGCGTTCCGAGATCAGCTTGCCGTATTCCTGAATCATCATGTCTTTGAAAACCTCTTCGGATTTTCCGCCGCCGAACATCGGGTCAACTTTCACTTCTTCGAACATGGGCTTTAACATTTCCGATGTGAAAACAGCTTCGAAGTCTTCTGCGGCTTTTTCAATTTGTTCCAGATTGCGAACAGCACCTGCATTGGCGTTTTTAAGCTTGTGGTCGATCACACGTGAGTGCAGTTCGGCCTGACGATTCAATGCAAAGCCCGGATCTTGCTGAAATAATGATTTTGTCAGTGGTTCTGTCATTGTTTCTGTCCTGTTAAGTCCTGTGTTTCGGTTCTGGTTCGTTATCTGTTGTTACAATTAAAGTGTTTCGATCGAGGCTTGCAGGGCACCGGCGGCCTTGATTGCCTGTAAGATTGTGATCGTGTCGCGCGGTGATACACCCATGCGGTTCATACCGGTGACCAGGTCTTGCAGTGTGACACCTGTTTCAAGAATGCCGATCTCCATATCTTCGCCGCTGGATACATTGATCTCTGTGCGCTGGACAACTTCCGTTTCACCCAGAGGGGAGAAAGGATTGGCCTGTGATACTTGTGGCGCTTCCGTGATGCTGATCGTCAGGTTGCCCTGTGCGATGGCGACGGTGCTGATGCGAACGTCTGCACCCATCACAATCACGCCGGACCGTTCATCAATCACAACACGGGCGGGTTGATCCGGCTGGATCGGCAGTTGTTCGATATCTGTAATCAGGTCAACAATCGAGCCGTCATAATCCTTTGGCAGATTCAGACGCACGCTGGCGTTGTTTTCTGCTTCGGCCATGCTGTTCGACAGGAAGCCGTTAATGGCGCGTTCAATCCGACGTGATGTCGTGAAATCAGGGTTCTTGAGTGACAAACGCACGGATTTGAATGTATCCAGATCGAAATCAATTTCGCGTTCGACAATCGCCCCTGACGGGATTAAACCGGCTGTCGGGATGTTGCGAATAAATGTCGCAGACTCGCCCTCGGCCGAAAAACCCGAAATATTTACCGCACCCTGCGCGACAGCGTAAACTTCGCCGTCGGCTGCGAGGAGAGGCGTGACCAGCAACGTACCGCCGTTCAAACTTTCTGCGTCACCCAGTGCGGATACCGAAACGTCAATGCGTGAACCCTGGTTTTTAAAGGGGGGCAGGGTGGCTGTAACCATCACGGCTGCAACGTTTCCGGTGTTCAGGTTTTGTCCTTTGACGCTGACGCCAAGCCGTTCAAGCATGGCAACCAGACTTTGTTGTGTAAAAGGTGAATTGTTGATGCTGTCGCCTGTGCCGTTCAAACCGACAACTAGACCGTACCCGATCAACATATTTTCACGGACACCTTCAATGTCCACGATATCTTTGATACGCGTTGTTTTTGCATTGGCATCATTTGATGGTCCTGCCGCAATCCATAGCATGGAAATTGCAAGAGTTAGCATCAGGATGCGTCCCACTTTCGTTAATTTATTTTTATGTGCGTTCTTCAAAGTCATTTTTTCACCTTGTTTGATGCGCTTTTTATAATTTTCCTGTCCTTTACTATGCGAAGACCGTGCCAAGTTTTGTTTTGCGGTAAAATCATTTGTTTTCAATGTCTTAGTGTTGTTTGCGATTGGACGCAGTCATGTTTCTGACATTATTCTTCGGCAGAATTTTCAGTACGATGCCGCCGCGCACGGAAAAAAATGCCCCTTGATATCGCCTTCAATACCGCGTGGGGTGCTTTGGGAGTCTTGCGGGGATGTCTGTCAATTATCACTGTCTTGACGATAGAAAGATGTGTTACAATAATGAACGGATGGGAAGGAAACTGATCTATGAAAATTGATAAAACATCATCGACCGGAAAAACGGGAAAGACGGACGAGAAAAAGAAAGTCTCGACCGGCGATAAGACGTTTAGTGATATGGTGTCCGGCGGCGCGTCGGAGACATCCGGCACGTCGGAATCTCAGTCGATTTATAATGTTGATGCGTTGCTGGCGGTGCAGGCCGCCGAAGATCCGACACAAAAAGCGGCGCGCAAGCGCATGCAACAGCGCGCGTCAAGCATTCTTGATGAATTGGAATCCATTCGCATGGGGCTTTTAACCGGTACGTTAACCGTTGGTGATATTATCAATGTTGCCGATGTTGTGGCATCGCACCGTGAAAAAGTGGTCGATCCGCAATTAACGTCCTTGCTTGACGAAATTGATTTGCGGGCGCAAGTCGAAATCGCGAAGGTCAGTGCGGCGCTGGCGCGTTAATCCGCCAGATTGGTTTTTTGACGTGAGCCGTTTAATCACGTTAAAAAAGAAGGGTAAAATAGAACAAATAAACGATTATATCTTGCGAGGGCGTCAGGAGCGTAATATAGTCTCTGGCGTCTTAAACATACGATGAAGAAGGAAGAGTGAGACATTATGGGAGCTGTAGATAGCGTGTTGTTGCCGCCGGATTACGATCCGAAAAAAGATAAAGACGAATTTATGAATCCTGTCATGAAGGAATATTTCCGCCAGAAGCTTATTGCATGGCGTCAGGATCTGATCAGAGAATCATCTGAAACAATTCAGAATACATTGCAAGGAACGGAATTGCAGAAACCCGATCTTGCCGACCGCGCCTCTGCCGAAACGGATCACGCGCTGGAATTGCGCACACGTGATCGCGAACGCAAGCTGATTAACAAAATCAACAAAGCGATTACACGTATTGATGAAGATGAATACGGCTATTGCGAAGAAACCGGCGAGCCGATTTCTGTTGCGCGTCTTGATGCACGTCCGATTGCGACGCTGAGCCTTGAAGCACAGGAACGTCACGAGCGTTTGGAAAAAACACACCGCGACGAAGAATAAGCCGGTCCGGTCTATCTCTATTCGGAAAGCTCCGCATATTGCGGGGCTTTTTTTATGGTGTGTGTTCCAGCCTGTGTCTTTGATCGTGCTGTCTTTGATAGAGCGTCTTCTTTTTGATGCCCTTTTCCGTTCCCTGTTTCTCGTGTTCTGTATGTTTTGTTTCGCGTGGTAAGTCGTGTCGTATTTCATGCAAAAAAAAAAGCCCCGGGCCGGGGGAGGCTTGGGGCATAGTTGAAAGTGGGTGGGTAAGGCATAGGCTGTGATGTGTGGCATACAGCCTATGACAACTGGTTAACGCATTCTTGTTCCTTAGAACGGGAATAGAATGTCGTAAATTTGTGTGCCGTAGCGCGGCTGTTGCATGTCGGACAGGGCACCTTCGCCGCCGTAAACAATGCGCGCTTCTGCAATTTGTTGATGTGAAATCGTGTTATCGGTCGAAATATCTTCGGGGCGGATAACACCGTCAATCTGAAGAATTCGTTTTTCGAAGTTCACCATCACTTCCTGTTTGCCGTGGATTACAAAATTGCCGTTTGGCAGAATTTGTGTAATCAGGGCTGCAAGCTGTACGGTGATTTCTTCTTCACGTTCAATTTCGCCCGTGCCTGTGTGGTTAGAGCTGGAATCAAAGTCTGCCAGTGATCCCGGCACGATGGCTTCGGGCAGAACGCGGTCAAGGCTGCTTTCAATGCCGAGCATGGCATCAACGCCTGCTTCTTCGCCGTTCGTGCGTGATTTTGTTGTTTCATTTTCAAGGGCGGCTTCGTCCTGAATGTCAATCATGACTGTCAGAATATCGCCGACATCGCTGGCGCGTTGATCTTGAAAGAAGTTCTTTCTGTCGGAGGCCCAGAGCGAATTTGCCTGTTTGATTTGCACGCGCGGGGCGGGCATTGGCATGCTGACAGGGCGGTAATCGGCCTCAAGCTGCGGGTTTTCAATCTTGCTCATCGGTGGCGGATTGCCCACGTTAGAGAGCCGGTCGATTGTATTGCAGGCGCTGAGGCTCATGCCGACCAAAAGAGACAGGCAAAGCCTATGCATCTTTCTGCTGTTGTTTTTTGTGTTATGATTTGTCATTGCAAATCTCCTTTCCCACTTTCTTTTTTTGTTTTTTAGTTGCTGACGGTTACAAGACCTTCGCCTGAAACGAAGACATCAATCGGTCTACTGCTTGATGTGTTTACAACACGGATCAAATCGTCTCTTGCACCATTTTCCAGTGCTTTTCCTTCTGCTGTGAGTGTGATTGAACCGTACTGGTACATGATTGTTACGTTTTCACCGCGTTTCACAATTTGCGGCTGTGTCAGTTCGTTGGCACGAATTGGCTTGCCGGCAGAGATCATGCGGCGCGGGGTCATGCCGACCAGATCTTCTTCCTTGAGCAGGATGTCGTGCTGTACATTTTCGTCATGCATTTTGACCCAGAAAATATCGTTACTGCGGATGATCTTATTCTGGCGCGCTGTTTCCTTCAGCACAGGCACTTTGATCACGCGGTGGACTGTGCCGCTGACGAATAATTCTGTCAGGGCGCGGTCGTTTGACGGGGCGCGTAATGTTGTTTCGAAAATGCCGCGTGTGCGGTCGTAACGAAAATCGCTGAGATCGAACGACGCCGGCAAGTCTGATGGCAGGATCATTTCAGGGTTTTCGGAATGAAATGTGATATCAAACTCGTCTTCAATGCCTTCATCCATCAGTTCGGTGATCAGCTTGTCGGTTATCATCTGGCTGTCGATCTTTGTTGCCGCGCGGCGTACAACGATCTGGTCCGCACTGGAAGACGGGCGCCAGGGCAAATCCATTGTCATGGCAACGCGCAATAATGTGCGGGCGTTCAGTGTCATATCGCGGCCGGGATAGGGGGATGGTCCCAGAACGTACTCGGCCTTTTCTTTCGGCACGCCGTCAAACAGATCACCGACGGTCAGTTCGTTCGATTTGACCAGACTTGATGATTTTAACGTTGCGGCCAATGCTGATTGTGTACCGGCGAACAAGAAGAATGTCCCAATGGTCACGATCAAAATCAGCACAACAAAGCGAAATGCGATCTTTAAATTTAAAACTGTGATATCCATTGTCTTACCCTTCTTTCTTTTTGTGTTCTTTGTATTTTTTTATTTTATGGTTCATTACCTGTTATCGAAGCTGTGCAACGCTTTGCAGCATTTCGTCACTTGTGCGGATAACAGTTGAATTCATTTCATACGCACGTTGTGCCGTGATCAGGCTTGTGATTTCTTCGACGACGTTCACGTTTGATTGTTCAACGCTGCCCTGACGGACTGTGCCGAAATTCGTATCGCCCGGCGTTCCTGTTGTCGGTGTGCCGGAGCCTTCTGTTTCCATGAACAAATTGTCACCGATGGCTTCCAGACCGGCCGGGTTCACAAATGTTGCCAGCTCGATTTGTCCGATATTACTCAGGTTGGCCTGACCGCTTTGTTCAACAAAGACTTCGCCGTTCTGGTTGATTTCAACGGAAATGGCATCTTCCGGTACAACCAGATTTGGTTCCATCAGAAACCCTTTCGTTGTCACGATTTCACCATTTTCATTGATCTGGAACACACCGGACCGTGTGTACGCTGTATCACCGTTCGGCATTTGGATCTGGAAGAACCCATCGCCTGTCACGGCCATATCAAGCGGGTTTTCTGTGATCTGCACAGCACCTTGTTCGTGGATGCGGTATGCGGCGCCGACCTGTACACCCAGACCGATCTGCAGACCGGATGGCAATGTTGTGCCAATGTCGGATGATTGCGCGCCCGGACGGTCGATGTTCTGATAGACCATATCCTTAAAGTCGATGCGCTGGCGTTTAAAGCCTGACGTTGTCATGTTGGCGATGTTGTTGGAAATAATGTCCACATTCATCTGCTGTGCGAGCATGCCTGTTGCACCGATATCTAATGAACGCATTTTTCTCTCCTTTTCTTTCTTTTCCGGCTTGTGCCGCTATTCTCTAATTTATGTGTCTGTCTTTAGTTGTGTTTTTGTTTGTTATTTCAGCTCATTAACGTGGTTTTGATAAGCGCTGGATCATGGAACGCTGTCTTTCATGTTCACTTTGCAGCATTTGCTGTGTGCGCTGGTAGCTGCGTGAAATATCAATCATGCGTGTCATTTCAAGCACGGGTTGTACGTTGGACCCTTCAAGTGTTCCTTGCAGTGCGCGTGTTTTGCCTTCTGTCGGCACACCTTCCGTGTCCGAGAAATACAGCCCGTTGCCTCTGGCTTCTAATGCTTGCGATGATTCAAACTCGACAATCATCAGTTTACCTGCGGCGCCCTGATCTGTTGCGATTGTGCCATCATGGCCGATTTTGATTTCACGGGCATCTGCGGGGATACTGATGGGGCCGCCACCTTCGCCTGCGACTTTCATGCCGCTTGATGTGACAAGTTCGCCTTCTGCGCTGACGGAAAAGTTACCGGCGCGGGTGTACATAACGCCATCCGGTGTGTTGACGCCGAAATAGCCCGGTCCTTCAAGGGCGACATCAAGCGGGTTGCCTGTCTTCTTAATAGGGCCTTGCGCGTCATTCTGGAATTGGCCGTAGGTCATGACCAGACTTGTCGGATCGTCTGTATCCGTTTCTATCGACGGGCCCGGTTTTTGCATATATTCGCTGAAGACAGCATTTTGCGCTTTAAAGCCGGGTGTCGACATGTTGGCAATGTTGTTTGCAACAATGTCCATTTGCTGATGAAGAGCCATTTGGCCGGATAAACCTGTTATAAATGTATTTTCCATCGTTTTTGTCCTTACCCGATATGACGCTATTTTTATGTGCGCCTTGTTATTGTTAAACGAGATTTTCTCTCGCCCTGATGAATTGCACATATCGTGCCAAGATGTATTTTTGTTTATTATCAATGTGTTATGATGTTTTTGGTGTGGCGGTGATGTTTGTCCGGCAGGCGATTGATGCCGGATTTTTTTGCAGGGTGGAAAAATATTCCCTGTGTATGGCCTGTGGGGTTTGTACTGGTGCGACTGGCTTAAAAGCTGTATTTTGCTAATATTGTTTATAAAATTAACGGCTTTTGGCACAATATGTGCTAGTATTTATTTTGGAATAATAGGAGAGTTTTATGGCTGACAATGAAGTCAATGAAAATCTGGACGGTGCCGACGGCGTTGATGGCGATGCCGAAGATGGCAAAAAAGGCGGCCTGAACGCAAAGAAAGTGCTGCTCTTTGTGGTTATTCCGATATTCTTGCTGGCCGGTGCCGGTGGTGGCTTATATTTCAGCGGCATTATTGGCGGCGGAGAGAAATCTGCCGAGACAGCAGAGCATGGTGATGACGGACATGCCAAGAAAGAGTCTAAAAAAGGCGGGCATGATGACGGGCACGGCGAATCTGTCAGCTATAAAGATGCATATTTTCTCGAGATTCCGAATATGATTGTGAATCTGAGTTCGGAAGACGGGAGCACACGCTATTTGCGTTTGAGTGTTCAGCTCGAGTTGAAAACAGAAAGTGATAAGGAAACAGTTGCGGCCGTGTTGCCGCGCGTGGTGGATCAGTTCCAGACATATTTACGGGAACTGCGCGTGCGGGATTTGCGTGGCTCGCAAGGCATATACAGATTGCAAATGGAACTTCTGGCCCGCGTGAATGCGGCGGCGTATCCGGTTGAAGTGCAGGATGTTCTGTTTCAGGAAATTTTGATCCAGTAACGCAGTGCGTGCGGAATAAATATTAGGTAGGAACAAGACGGAAAGACAATGTCAGACGAAGTCGAAGAAAAAGAAGAAATGACCGACGAAGAAAAGGCCATGATGGAAGAATGGGAAGGCATGGCTGACGAAGGCGGTGATTCTGACGTGGCCGACGACGGCACGGTTGCCGCCGATGACGCCGACGATCTTGAAGATGAAACCGGTGCACGGATTCTGAATCAGGATGAAATCGACAGTCTGCTTGGTTTTGATGAAGATCTGGAAGCCAGCGGCGCATCATCCGGTGTGATGGCGCTGATTAATTCCGCGATGGTGAACTATGAACGTTTGCCGATGCTCGATATCGTTTTCGACCGTTTGGTCCGGTTGATGTCAACATCTTTGCGCAATCTGACATCCGACAACGTAGAAGTCAGCCTTGATCAGGTTTCAACGGTCCGTTTCGGTGATTATATGAATTCGATCCCGTTGCCGGCAATGTTGTCGGTCTTCAAGGCAGAGGAATGGGATAACCACGGTCTGATGGTGACCGATAGCGCGCTGATTTATTCGATCGTCGATGTGCTTCTGGGCGGTCGCAAGGGCACGCCCGCGGTTCGCGTTGAAGGGCGTCCTTATACAACAATCGAAACCAAGCTGGTGGAACGCATGGTGAATGTGACGTTGAATGATTTATCATCGGCGTTTGATCCGTTGTCACCTGTGAGTTTTTCATTGGACCGGATGGAAACAAACCCGCGCTTTGCGACAATTACACAAAGTGGTAATGCCAGTGTTCTGGCACGGTTCCGTGTTGATATGGGCGACCGTGGCGGCCGTATTGAAGTTTTAATTCCATACGCGACATTGGAACCGATCCGTGAATTGCTGCTGCAGATGTTCATGGGTGAAAAATTTGGTCGCGATTCGATCTGGGAAACGCACTTGACGCAAGAGCTGTATAAAACGGATGTGAAGTTGCAGGCCATTCTCGGTGAAAAAACGGTCTCGTTGAACGATATGCTGAACTGGGAAGTCGGTACGCAGATTATGTTCAATACGACGATTGATGACGAGCTTGAACTGCGCTGTGGTAACTTCCCGATGTTCAGGGGGCCGGTTGGCCAGCGTCAGGGGCATGCATCTGTCCGGATTGAACGCTACATTCCACCGGCAGAGGAGGATGATAATCAATGAACGAACTCGTATCGGTCATTATGGACGGTTTAATTCTGCTGTTTCTGGCGGGCACGATCTTTTTTGCAATAAAATTGTCGAAGGCACTGCGTGCGTTTAAAGAAAACCGTACGGGGATTGAAAAACTGATTCAGGAATTATCGACACAGATTACGCATGCGGAAAATGTGATCGGCAATATGAGACAGGCGTCAAAGGATGCCGGCCGTGATTTGCAGGAACTGATTGATGATGCTGTGGCGTTTCGCGATGAATTATCGCTTATGAACGATACGGCAGATCGTCTGGCCGGTCGTCTTGAACAGTCGATCGATCATTCATCAAAAGGCCGTCGTGGCGGTATTACCGCACAACCGGCGGATAGCGACCATGACGAAGACAGCAATGGCGAAGATTCTGACGAAGGCCATATCGCGCATTTTGATGATGGCAAGGACAAACCGCGCCAACGTTTGAATACAACCAAAGACGTGATCGAAGAAAACTTTCCTGCCTTTGTCATCCGTGACCCTGAATTTGATGCAGATGGCGCGGCGCTTGATGATCTTGATGATGAGGAAGAAGACTTCCCGGGTGATGAAGATTTTTATTCTGAAGCAGAGCGCGATCTTTACGAAGCGTTGGTGCAGAGTAAGGCCAAGAAGGGAAGTGGGGCGTAAAAATGCGTTTGGTTCGTCCGAATTTTCTGTCGGTCCTTATTCTTGTGTCGCTGCTTTCTTTTTCGATACGAATTGGTGACTTTCTTGTTGGTGTTCAGGGTGTTGGTGATGCGCTTGCGCAGCAGGAGGAGAGCGCCGCAGAAGGTGATGCGGCGGCCGACAATGCCGATGAATCCGGTGGCGTGATCATTCTGGGTGATGAAGACGAATTTCAAGGCATGGAATCCGAACAGGATATTATGGATGAGGATAACCCGCTGACGGATTGGGTTGATCCGGTGAATGATGACATTGAATTTTCGGACGTTCAGGTACAGCTTTACAAAGATCTGGCCGAGCGGCGCGAAGTGATCGAGCAACGCGAGCAGGAATTGCTGATGCGTGAAGCACTTCTTGAAGCGGCTGAAAGAGAGCTTGAGCAGAAAATGCGTGAGCTGACAGCCGTGCAAGGCGAAATTGAAAAGATGCTTGATAAGCAGGATGCCGAAAATGAACGGCGCATGCAAAGCCTTGTGAAAATATATGAAGGCATGAAAGCAAAAGATGCGGCACGTATCTTTAACACGCTTGATCTGGATATTCTGGTGGATGTGTTGATGAATATGTCCGAACGGAAATCGGCCCCGATTATCGCGGCGATGAATGCGGATCGTGCGCGTACCGTGACGTTGATGCTTGCGCAAGAAAAACAGATGCCAGCCCTTTCACGCTAATTTTTCACGTTAACCTCTCACGCTAATCCGATCTCGATCGGCCTCTATGCGCGTTGCCTATTTTCCTGATGGTGGTTACACCTGAATTCCCTTTGAAAAATGAGTTTGGTCCGTTTTTGAACTCCGCTATCCTTGATTGTGTCCGGCGCGGCGATGTCGTGCCAAACGTGAATTGTGCGGAATGCCAGTGTCTTATGATGCCAGTGTCTTATGATGATGGTGTCGCCTGCACAACGAAGAAAATGAAGCGCATATGAAAGGATATAGATGTGTCTGTTGATATGGATATGAATGTTTTAATCGTTGATGATTATAAAACAATGCTGCGCATTATCGGGAATTTGTTACGCCAGATCGGGTTCCGTAATATTGATGAAGCGACCGATGGTACAATGGCTCTGAATTCTATGAAGAATAAGCGATATGGGCTGGTGATCTCTGACTGGAATATGGAGCCGATGACAGGACTGGATTTACTGAAACAGGTGCGCGCGAAAGGCGATGATAATGCCAATGTGCCCTTCATTATGGTGACGGCGGAAAGCAAAACAGAAAATGTTGTGGCGGCGAAGAAAGCCGGTGTGAATAATTACATCGTGAAGCCGTTCAATGCCGACACATTAAAACAAAAAATCACCAGCGTTCTCGGTGAATTTTAACGGATTGACTCTTCTGTTTTTCGTATTTTGATGTTCTCTTGGAAAGGCTTGTCAGTATGACCAATCACCCTGATGATTCACTTACTAAAGACAATTGCGACACTGTTGTGATTGATCGCGATGTTTATGAACGGGATGAAGTGATTCAGTTGATTAATTCTGTTCTTGCAAAAGCGATTCATAAAAAAGATGCGCATGACGCCGGTATATTTAAAGAAATTAGTGCGTTAAAGGGTGTTATTCAGGACACGCGGGCTGAAATAGGGAAGTTAGGGGCCGGTGACATTAATCAAAGGCATATTCCTGCGGCAACGGATGAACTGGATGCGGTTGTCGGCGCAACGGAAGATGCGACCGGCGCGATCATGGATTCCTGTGAAGCGATACAGGCGTGTCTGGTTGAACAGATGCCGGATAAACAGACGATTGAAGGGCAGGTTATCAAGATATTCGAAGCTTGCACGTTTCAGGATATTACGGGGCAGCGAATCAGTAAAGTCGTGGGGACATTAAAGGACATTGATGCAAAGGTGCGTCATATTCTGGCGATGTTAGGGCATGATGTGGATGCGTCGTCTGAAGAAGGTGATGCTGATCGGCAAGAAGAGAAGAGGCGGAATGATGATAGCGCACTTCTGAACGGGCCACAGATGCCGGATGATGTTCCGACTCAGGCGGATATCGATAAATTATTGGCGGATTTTGACTAAATCTTTTGCAGATTAGGTGTTATTATTAACCAACGAAATGGTATAATAACACGCTATGACACTATTAGATAACGCACAGCAACAACAATCAGAAGATCAAGGAAACGGCAAGTCAGGGCAATTGCTGGCGCTGGCCTTGTTTATTATGTTGCTGGCCTTTTTTATTGTCATGAATGCGATTTCAAATTTTGAAGAAGACAAAGTCGATCCGATCATGGAAAGCATCGGCAAGACATTCGGATCGCATTATGATCAATTACTTGCGCAAAAAGTCCAAAGTGGCGATATGCCGTCCGAAACAGCGCATGAAGATCGATCGTCGGGGCAAGGCAGTGCGCTTGAAAGACTGCAGGCCATGTTTAATGCGGAATTGACCGGATATGAAGCGCAAATCAATGATATTCGTGGCGAGTTGTATCTGAAAGTGCCGTATGATGTGTTTGACGAAATGCTCGACGGAGAAACATTTGCCGCCCGTGTCGCATCCGGTGAAACACAGCCGCCGGAAATTTCTACAGCCGATGGGGATGAAGAGGGTGCGAGACAGGATTTTGCCCCGACATTTGCCGCCTTCATGAAACGAAAATATGAAGGGCGCCCTTATCAGGTTGCGGTTGTGCTGAATGTGGATGCAAGTCCGGCGCAGCTAGCCAATGAAAATCCGGTATTGCTGAAAGATTATTTTGATAAAGTGTCATCGCTGACGGCGCGCCTTGAAAAGGCAGGTATCCCCAAACATTTACTGCACGCGAATATTTCGGATTCCGGCGGAGAGCGCTTATCCGGCGATGAGAACAGTTACTTTGTCGAGCTTTTCTTCAGTCGCTATGTGCCGCTTGTAAGTGAACAGAGCATGAATGAAAGAGGGGGGCGGTAATATGGTTTTGTCGACATCGCCCGCATCCGCGAAATCCAAGTCGGGGAAAAACAAAAAAGGCAAGGCTTTGCCGTCATCCGGCGGTGATCAGGAAGAGCAGTCACAGGCGTGGCTTGTATCTTTCACGGATGTGATGGCATTGATGCTAACGTTCTTTGTTTTGCTGTTCTCTATGTCTGATCCGGATAAAGATGCATGGGATGGCATGACAACGGCGCTTAAGACAGAGTTTTATACCGAGTATGGCGCGCGCTTCAGGGCGGGATCGGAAAAGTCATTCAGTTTAAAGCATATCGGATCGAACGAAGCGCTGGATTTGGGGTATGTCGAAAAAATTATTTTATCGGACATTGATGAAAATGAAGCGCTGCGCAAAGTTTGGTTTACGCTGCAAAAAGACCGCCTGATTCTATCGGTGCCGGTTGATTTTCTGTTTGTGGGTGATGATGACACGCTCTCGGATGAGGGACGGGAAACACTTTACGCTGTGGCCGGTATTTTACGGCGCATTCGCAACCGTATCGAGATACAGGGTCATGTGATTCCGCGCATTTCTTCGGCTGGCGAACGATACCAGCGGCAATGGGAAGCCTCTATGCAAAAGGCGGCAACGGTTGCCGCTGTGTTTGAAGCCGTCGGATACCGAAGAAATATTGCTATTTCAGGCTATTCCAGTGCCTTGTACGATAGTCTTGATTCAATCACGGATGAGCAGGAAAGGCGGGAAGTGGCCGATCGTATTGACATTATTATTATGTCAGATGATGGTGAAAAACGGACTTTTACCCCCGATTTGATTTTTCAATGATGATAAAATGACCGTAGGACCGCAAGGTCTCTTGCCGTGAGTCCTTTCCTGTGGCAGTTTTAATATATGAAACGCGTAGTTCTGGTTTTAGTTTTGTCATTGATTTGCCTGTGTAATTCTCCTTCATATGCACAGCAAGCTGTGAATGTCCGTAGCGGTATTCACGATGACTATACGCGCCTTGTTTTTGATTTCCCCGAAACGGTTGACCATCAGGTCGAAAAGACAGCAGATGATCGTGTTGAAATTACCATTACATCAGATGCCGTATATGACGTTGATTTGACGGATATTCTGTCTCTCGGCGTTTTTGAAGATGCCACGATACGCCGCCCCCGGACAGGGCAGGTCGTGATTGCATTGACGCTGGATCAAGCGCGCGATATGCGTGATTTTAAAATCGGAAACCGTTTGGTGTTTGATGTGTTTGGCGCGCCGCCTGCGTCAGACCAGACGCAAGACGCACAGGATCAAAGTACCGGTGACGCGGTACAGACGCCGCCACAAACGGATGATTCTACGGAGGCAGACACAAAAGATAAAAAGGTTGTGCAGAGCGATATGGTCCCGCCGCCTTTGCCGAAACCGCTTAACCGGACTGTGAAAAATGTTCCTGTTCAAGTGGAACTGCCCGCTGATAAACCGGATAGCGAACAGGCCCAAACAGCGGCAGAGTCTGCAGCGGCAAGCGCGGATGTAGAACCGGCGAAGACAGTTGTCAAAACGAACCCGTTGGAAAATGAAGGGGACGAAGCCTTTGCCGAGCCGACCGTGTTCACATTATCGTTGACCGAAGCGGTCGGGATTGCCGTGTATAAACGCGGTACGAATTTATATTATTTTGTTGATACTGTTTTGCAGGTCGAGCCGTTGGCAAGCGGACCGCTGGCCGATGAAATTGGCGCGTTTAAACGTGTCGATACACCGGCGGGCACATTGTACCATGCCCGTCTGCCCGACGCGTATAAAGATTACCATTTCTATGGTGAGGGCGGCGGACTCGTCTGGCGTCTTTATGTCCAAGAAGAACCGGGACCGTTTCCGCCTGTTGATTTCCGCACGGTCTTCTCGAAAGAAGACAAGGTGCGTAATGGCGAGGTTGTCTGGCCGCTGAAAGATATTACGGGCATTTTCAAAGTGCGCGATCCTGCGGTTGGTGATGAACTTGTTCTGGTGACGGTGAGTTCGGCCGAGCAATTTGCAGGCATGCCGCATGATTTTGTTGATTTTGACACATTCTATTCAGCGGTTGGTCTGGCTGTAAAACCGGAAGCTGACGATTTGGTTGTTGAAACGCAATCAACCGGTATCGGTATCAAGCGGCCGGATGGTTTGGCGCTATCGTCCCGCCGGGATATGAACACACGGAAAATGCGCGAAAATGTAAGGGATGCGTCGGTTATCTCTGAAGAGGAAGCCCCGAAGAGCCCGCAGGCAGAAGAAGGCACGAAAGAAGAAATTGTGCAGATTTTCGACTTTGACCGCTGGATGCTGGGTGGAAAGCGGACATTGGAAGAAAATCAGCGCATTTTGCTGACTTCGGCTTCGAACAAGGATAATGCAGGTAAAGCACAAGACCTTGTAACGCTGGCAAAGATGAATCTATCCAATAACCGCGGGCAAGAAGCGATCGGTTTTCTGAAACATGCGGCATATATTTATCCGCCGGTGGTGAATAGTCTGGAATACAGAGCATTGCGCGGGGCCGCTTATGCGATTTCAGGGAAATATGAATATGCGTATCAGGACTTGTTCCATCCGTCATTGAAAGAATATTCCGAACTGGATTATTGGCGGGCTTATACGCTTGCATGGCTCGAAGATTGGCGGCAGGCGGCAGAAATATTGCCCGATAATATGTATGTCCTGATGGATTATCCGAATGATCTGTTGCAGCGTATCGGACTGAAACTGGCCGAGATTGCGCTGCGCAATGGTGATGTCCTGACGGCCGAACGTTTGCTGGCCGTGATCAAGATTAACGAAGATGATTTATGGCCGGCCAAGCGCGCAAATGCGGCATATCTGAAGGGCGTTGCGCATAGTATTAGCGGTGAATATGACCTGGCGAAAAGCTTCTGGGTGCCTTTGACAAAGGGGTATGATGATTTGTTCCGTGCGAAGGCCGGACTTGCGCTGGTGATGCTGGAATATAGTCAGGACGAAATCTCGGCCAAAGAAGCGATTGATCGTTTAGAGGGCTTGCGTTTTGCGTGGCGCGGTGACGAGCTTGAGGCGCAAATCAACTTTATGCTGGGGCGTTTATATATTGAACAAGACGTCTTTATGCGTGGTTTTACCATTTTGCGTGAGGCAACCAGCCTCAGACCGGATGCGAATATCAGTCAGGATATTACCGATTATATGCGTGACCAGTTCGAAGATATTCTGGTGCATAAAGAGGATTTGTCGGCGCTGGATGCTGTGACGTTATTCGAAGAATTCCGCGAGCTAACACCTGCTGGCAGAGATGGCGATGTCGTTATTCGCCGCTTGGCTGAACGCTTGGTCGAAGCCGAACTTATGGGGCGTGCATCACAGCTCTTGCAGCATCAGGTTGATTTCCGTTTGGCGAACGAAGATCGTGCGGAATCCGCTGTGCGTTTGGGAACGATCTACTTGCTGGATAAAAAGCCTGAAAAAGCACTCGATGCCCTTGCCATCGCGCGGGATATCCGGACGACACTTGATGATGATGCCGGATTGTTTGAAATTAACCTGTTACAAGCCCGCGCCTTGTCTCAACAAGGCAAGGCCGAGGAAGCTTTGGAGACGTTAGATGCGCTGGGGACATCAATACCAGTCAATCGATTGCGCGCCGATATTGCTTGGAAAGCCGGGCTTTGGGAAGATGCGGCGGATGCCATCAATCTGTTAATTCTGGACGAGAAAATCGGCGATAATGCGCCGCTGACCGAAGAGCAGGCCGAACTTATTCTAAACCGTGCTGTGGCGTTGAACCTTGCAGGGGATCGTGTGGCGATCGCCAATTTGCGCTCCCGCTTCGGAGACAAGATGAAGCGCACAACCCGCGCGCGTTTGTTCGAGGTTATTTCACGTTCGCGCCAGAACACGATTATCGCCGATCAGGAAACGTTGCGCAGCATTGTCAGCGAAGTTGATATGTTCAAAGACTTCCTCGACGAATATAACGCTGATCAAGCCGATCGAGCTGGCGAGAGCGAAGAATAATACACCATCATTTGCAAGAATACCCTCACGTGTACCAAAGCGTCACGTTTGTCGTGCTGATCCGGCCCTGGAAGAAGGGGCAGGCGTAAAGTGGTCTGTGCGTGCGGGTTGTGTAGCGGGTAATGTCACACACACATGAAGCGTGCATAAGGGAGGCATAAGAGAAGCATAAGGGGCACTGATTTGCGTGCTATCCGGTTCATAGAGAAGCATAAGAGAGAGAATGCGCGCAGATGGAGCACGCGGCACTGCGCAGGTCTATGCGCGCTGCTCTCCTGTCATGACTAAGTGTATCGCGTGTATTTCTAACCACCGCCGCCGAGGGGGATAGCGGCCGTTGCCGCCGTGCCTTCAAAGCTGCGGACCAGTGAGCCTGTAATCAGATACCAGCCATCAACCAACACGAAGAAGACAATCTTGAACGGCAATGAAATCATGATCGGCGGCAGCATCATCATACCCATCGACATCAGGATAGAGGCCGTCACCATATCAATGATCAAGAACGGTAGAAACAGCATGAAGCCGATTTCAAAGGCACGTCGCAGTTCCGAGATCATGAAAGCCGGAATAAGGGTTTGCAATGGAATATCGTCCAGTGTTTGCGGGTCTTCGATCTCTGCAATATCAAGGAACAGTAGCAGATCATCTTCGCGCACGTGAACGGCCATGAACTCTTTAAAAGGCTGTGTGGCGCGTTCAAAGGCGGTGATTTCGTCAATTTCTTCGCGTACAAGCGGTTCGACGCCATCAACATAGGCCCGCTGAATAGTTGGGCTCATGATAAAAAAGGTCAGGAAAAGCGCCAGTGAAATAAGCACGGTATTCGGCGGTGTTTGCTGAATACCCATCGCGGTTCTCAGGAACGATAGCACGACGATGATACGGGTAAAGGATGTCATCATGATCAGGATCGACGGGGCCAGTGACAAAATTGTCATGACTGCGACAATCTGGATCAGGCGTCCGGTGACACTGCCATTTTCGGCATCCGGCCCCAGATCAAGTGTGAGTGCCTGTGCCAGTGCAGGGTTAAACAACGAAATCAGCCATGTCGCAATCACCATAAACAAAAACAAAGAGGCGCTGATTGTGACAAAGCGCTTCATATCAAATGTAGGCCGAAGCTGTTTTTGCTGAAGAGGTGATGACATGAATAATCCCTGTGGTGAGCTGTTACAGTGCGTTCTTTTTGGGTGCTCTTAATCCCGTTGGTGATGATGAAGAAGCAGTTTGCGTTGATTCTCCGGATGTTTCAATTTTTGTTTTTAATTCGTCGTCGCCCGATGTGAATGAATGTGGCGGATAAATGGACGGATCAACAACCGTTTCACCGTGCGGGCCGGAGCAAATCAGATAGTTTTTATGATCGCAGGCAACCAGAAACAGCTTTGTTTTCGGTGAAATATGCAGGGTTTCGATGATGGAAAGCCGTCTTTCTTTGGTTTTGATGTGTGATGATCCGGCGTTTATTTTCTTCAGGATAAGCGCCAGAATCCCCATCAGGCACAGCACCAGAATGAGCGAAAATGCAAATCGCAATATTTGATCCAGTTCGATAACGTCCATCCTTTACTCCTCTGTTTGCGTGTCGGCCTGATGGCCCGTTTTTTGCGTATCGGTGTCAGCGTTGTCGGGGCTGCCGGTTTCTGTATTTTTATTTTCGGTGGTCTCGGGCATATGATCTTCATAGGCCCGCAAAATTTCCTCCTGTAATACAGTATCAAAAGGATTTTCTGCTCCATTGGCTTTATAAACATATGACATGATTTCTGCAACAGCCATGAAGGCTTCTGACGGGATGGGGCTGTTGAGTTCGATGTTGGCCAGCATTTCGGCCAGCGCGCTGTCTTCACGCACTTTGATGTCGTTTTCAAAGGCAAGCTGCAAAATTTGCTCGGCAATTTTTCCCCGTCCGGCGGCAGAAATGGTCGGTAAATCGCCTTTTTTCTTGGCATCGTCAATGGAGACTGCGACAGGGTTCTTTGGTTTTTTCTTTATATTTGAATGGGTTATGGAGCTCTCTTCTTTTTCTCCGTAGTCATCAGCCATGTTGATCCCTTTTGGCACGGTTTCTGCAACATTTCCCTGTAGAAGTGGGAAAAAGCGTAAAAATACGCATCTGAACAATAATTATACAAAGACATAGGGTAAGAGCAATGACAATAGATAATATCGGACTTTTTCAGGGACTTTCGGCCAAGATGCGCTATCTGAACCAGCGCCAGACCGTTATTTCGCAGAACATTGCAAATGCGGATACACCGAATTACAAGCCACAGGATTTAAAGCCTATCGATTTCGGTGCGGTGCTTGAAAGTGCGCAAGGCAAAACAAAAAGCGTGCGTCTGGGCGGCACGGATTCAGAGCATTTCAGCGCACGCGGCAAAGTCTTGGATGATTTTAGCGCCAAAAAACAGTCTCATGCGTATGAAGTGTCACCATCAGGAAACGCGGTCATTCTGGAAGAACAGATGATGAAAGCCGCACAGACAACGATGGATTACACAATGACATCAAATCTGTACATGAAAAACATGAACATGCTGCGCACGGCCATCGGACAGGGCGCACGATAATCAATAAAAAACGGGTTCAAAACGGGTAAGGATTAAGGAGTAACAAACAATGAGTGATTTATTCGAAGCAATGACAATCTCTTCATACGGTATGCGCGCGCAGGGGACGCGTATGCGGGTGATTTCAGAGAATATGGCGAACGCAAACACAGCGGCGCCGACACCGGAAGAAGATCCATATACACGCAAGGTCGTGACATTTAAAAACGAACTGGACCGTGAGATCGGGGTTAACAAGGTGCAGGTCGATAAAGTCGAACAGGAAACAAAAGAGCCATACCCGCTGAAATTTATGCCGGATCATCCGGGCGCGAACGAGCAAGGCTATGTCCGTTTGCCGAACGTAAATCCGTTGATCGAAGCAATGGATATGCGCGAAGCACAGCGCACATATGAAGCAAACCTCGGTATGATCGAGCAAAGCAGAACGATGATGATGCAGACAATAGACCTTTTGCGTTAAGCACTTGAAAGGCGTATAATAGAGGGTAGGAGTTTTAAAAATGGCAATTGATAAAGTAAACACGGCAGCAGCAGCAAATATTTACAAGACAGCGCAAAATATCGGCGCTGATAAGGGCGTTGCCTCGGATAAAGATGGCGTGTCATTCGGCAACATGGTCAAAGAAGGCCTGTCTGATGCGGTTGAAACCGTGCGAAACAGTGAAAAAGCGAGTGCATCGGCCATTACGGGTGATGCGGATATTGCTGCTGTTGTTGATGCGGTGAACAAAGCGGAAATTACATTGCAAACAGTTGTCGCTGTGCGTGATCGCATGATCAGCGCCTATCAGGAAATTATGAGAATGCCGATATAATACGCGGCCTGGGACATGGGCCGGTTGCTTGCGGATAACGGTATTCTGGCGGGATAAGACGATCAAGCCCTCAAGACATTCAAAAAAAGCTGTGCTATAGTTGCCGTGTTAAGACATGATGTCGTGATATCACTGTTGCGGCATGAATTAAGGGTAGTACAATGGAACAAGGCGAAATCATAGATTTACTGCGGCATGCACTTTTTCTGGTGCTGCAGATTGGCGCGCCGCCGATGCTGATCGGATTGTGTATTGGTGTGATCGTGGCACTGTTCCAGGCTTTGACACAAATTCAGGAAATGACACTGGTCTTCGTGCCGAAAATTCTGGCGATCTTTACCGCCATTGCCGTGATGTTTCCCAGTATGATTTCTATTATGCAGAACTTCATGCAGATTATCGCGGACCGTATTTCGTCGATGTAATTCAATCATCTGATATCATTTATCTGACGCCATGCGCATGAAAACGTCGTTTTGCGCGGGAGAAGCCTATATTTGGGTTTGTGTCGGCGTTCTTAAGCTTTTATGATGGATTCATGTTAGAAATGACACTACAAGACTTTGTAACGAACGGCGTTTTCGCCTTCATCCTGACATTTGTCAGGATCGGTTCGGCATTGATGATTATGCCGGGGCTTGGTGACAGTTTCACGCCGCAGCGTGTGCGTCTTGTGGTGGCGCTGGGAATCTCGTTGGCACTGTCACCGTTTGTATCGCAATATATGCCGTCACCTTTGCCGCCGATGGCAACGCTGGCGGTGTTGCTGGTTGCGGAATTCATTATCGGTATTTTTATCGGAACGATTGCACGGATTTTGATGGCGGCACTGGATACGGCCGGGATGGTGATTTCATTTATGTCAGGTCTTGGTAACGCGCAAATCTTTAATCCCAGTTCTTCGGCGCAAGGGTCGATTATCGGTGCGCTCTTTTCGATCACAGGGATGCTGATTTTATTTGCAACCAATATGCATCACTTGCTGATTTACGGCATTATCGGCAGTTACGATTTGTTCCCGCTCGGCAATATTCCCGATACGGCGGATATGAGCGAGATGGTCGCTGCAACCGTATCGCAAAGCTTTCTGATCGGGGTGCAGATGTCTGCACCGTTTATGGTGATGTCGCTTCTGGTGTATATCGGTATGGGGGTTTTAACCCGTCTGATGCCGCAAATTCAGGTCTTTATTCTGTCGTTGCCGATCCAAATTCTGCTTTCGATGCTGACCTTATTTGGTACGGTTTCTGTTATAATGCTTTTCTGGATCAGTCGTTTTGAAAACGGTCTGGTGTATCTGTTTAGTCTGGGATAAGGGGAGCGCGCACGCATGTCAGACGGAGAACAGCCGGACGATTCACAGAAAACCGAAGAACCTACCCAGAAAAAGCTGGATGAATCCCGCCGCAAAGGGCAGGTCGCCAATTCCCGCGAGGTGAATAGCTGGGTGATGTTGCTGGCCTCTACAATTGTTGTGGCCACGATGGGGCCCAGCTTTATGTCGCGCCTGAAAGATCATTTAAAACTTTTTATTGAAAATTCAGACCAGATGCCGGAATTGCCGGAGGGCGTCACGACGATTTTCCGTGAAGGGGTCCTGACGGTCGGTATGATGTTGTTGTTTCCGCTATTGATTTTATTTGTTGCGGCCATCCTCGGGCCGCTTTTACAGGTCGGACCGCTCTTTTCCGCCGAATCGATTAAACCGAAACTCAGCAAGATTTCACCACTCGAAGGGGCGAAGCGCTTATTTTCGAAAAAGTCGATTGTGGAATTTCTAAAGGGTGTTTCAAAAATTTCGGTTATTGCCTTGGTCGGGTTCATTCTGATCAAGCCGTTCTATGGCCAGATTGATCATATGATCGGGCTACCGTTGATTCTGGTGTTGCAAGAGTTGATGACGCTGTTTTTGCGGTTGATGACAGGGGTGTTGATTGTGATGACAATCATTGCCTTGATGGATTTGGTGTTCCAGCGGCATGAGCATTACATGAAAATGCGAATGACCAAGCAGGAAGTGAAAGACGAATATAAGCAATCTGAAGGTGATCCGGAAATTAAAGGCAAGTTGCGGCAATTGCGCCAGCAGCGCGCCCAGCAACGGATGATCCAGAATGTGCCGCAGGCCGATGTGGTCATCACAAACCCGACTCACTATTCCATCGCCCTGCAGTATGATCCCGATACAATGGATGCGCCGGTCTGCGTGGCCAAAGGGATTGACGAAGTCGCGCTGCGTATTCGTGAGATTGCCAAAGAACATGATATTACGCTGTATGAAAACAGGCCGCTGGCGCGGGCATTGTTTGATACGGTCGATGTTGATGAAATTATCCCCACCGAGCATTATAAAGCCGTTGCAGAGATTATTTCCTATGTATTTGGATTAAAAGGACGTTTAAATTAGAAGTTTATATGATAGAGCGATACGAGTATGACAATCGACCATTCTGAATTTATTGAGAAATATCACCGCACCACGGATCGTGAACAATTTCTGGAAAAGAAATCACGGTTCCGGTGGCATGCGCCGGTTCTGTTTGCCGTGCTGTGTGCGGCGTGGGTTGTGCTGGGATTATTCGTGCTGGATTATCCGTTTGTCTATGTTGCAAAGGGATTATTGATTGCGGTTGTTGTCGGTGCGGTCGTGTCGGCTGTGGCCTATGTGGTGCATGTAATACGCAAAAAACGCAAGCATGACAGCCTGATTTACGAAGTGCTGGAGGGTAGTCGCGGCGCACGCCTGATTACCGATGCGGCAGATAATACGGTGTATTGTAATCAAAAATTCGAACGGCTCTGTATAAAAATCGGTGCGCCGTCTTTGGTGTCTTTATCAAAATTATTTGATAAAGACGAAGAAGCGCGCGCGCATTTCCGTTTTCTGGCCGATCAGGCCTTTCGCGGTCTGACGGATTCCATCGAAATTGAAAGCCGTTTCGAAGAACATCCGGTCTGGTATCAGGTCACAGCGCAGCCAATTGCCGGTTGGGCCGGATATGTGCATTGGCGGATTGATGATATTACCGAGCGCCATGCGATTGAACGGGCTGTACGGGATGAACGTGAAAAGCTGATTGATTTCACCGATAACGCGCCGGTCGGGTTCTTTTCCGTTGATGAAAAAGGCCGTTTTGTGTTTGTGAATGCGACCCTTGCGCGCTGGCTTGGTGATGATATCCGCACCATTATGCAGACGCGCACATTACATACCTATTTTGAAAATGTACCGGAAAATGCAAATCCCTATGATGTGATTGAAAATGGCGGGGCCAAGCAAATTGCCGAAGTCGTGATGAAGGGGCATGGCGGCCGCACATTCACGGCATCCATCAGTCAGGCGGTTGTCCATGAAGGTAACGGTATTGTCCGCACGCGCGGCGTTTTGCATGACATGACGGCCGAACGTGAAATGTATCAGGCCTTGAAAATGTCAGAAGACCGCTTCCAGCGTTTCTTCGAAGAAGCGCCGCTCGGGATTGCCATCGTGAATCAGAAAGGCGTGATTAACGACTTTAACCCTGCTTTTTCGAAGTTGATCGGCTATGACATGAAAGAACTTGCCGAAAAGCCGCTCAAAGATTTATTGCCCGAAGATGTGCGCGAGAAGACGATTCGGGCGCTGGATACGATCGAATTCGATGATCGCCGTTCCATGACACCGATCGAGGTCCGCATGATTGCCAAAGAAGGGCATGAAGTAACCGTGCAGATGTATGCCCGCCGGATTGAAGGGCAGGACAAGCATCTTGCGCTTCACTTTATTGACCTGACAGATCAAAAAGCGCTGGAGGCGCAATTTGTCCAGTCACAGAAAATGCAGGCGATCGGGCAGCTTGCAGGCGGTGTTGCGCACGACTTTAATAACTTGCTGACGGCGATGATCGGGTTCTGTGATCTGCTGTTGTTGCGTCACAAACCCGGCGATCCGTCCTTTTCCGATATCATGCAGATCAAACAAAATTCGAACCGTGCGGCCAATCTGGTACGTCAGCTTCTGGCGTTCTCGCGTCAGCAAACATTACGGCCGCGTGTGCATGACGTGTCTGATATTTTGTCGGAAGTATCACACTTGTTGCGCCGTTTGATCGGGGCGTCGATCGAGCTGGAAGTCCTGCACGGACAGGATGCCGGATTGATTAAGGTCGATATGGGCCAGATTGAACAGGTCTTGATGAATTTGGCGGTGAATGCACGTGATGCAATGGATGGATCGGGGCATTTGAAGATCGAAACGGGCTTGTTGAAAAATGACGGGCCTTTCGATCTTGGCAGTGGTGATACAATGCCGCCCGGTGAATGGGTGTCGATCGCCGTGACCGATACGGGCTGCGGTATTACCGATGAAAATCTGGGCCGTATTTTTGAACCGTTCTTCACCACAAAAGAAGTCGGGCAAGGCACAGGACTTGGCCTTGCGACGGTTTACGGTATCGTGCGCCAGACGGGCGGTTATCTCGGTGTTGAAAGTGTGGTCGAGCAGGGAACGACCTTTACGATTTATTTGCCGACGGCCTCCGAAGAAGACGATTCGGAAAGTGATGCAAAAGATGTGAAAGACGAAGCGCAGGATTTGACCGGAACGGCGCGTATCCTGCTTGTGGAAGACGAAGATGCCGTGCGCACGTTCAGCAGCCGCGCTTTGTCGAACAAAGGGTACGAGGTCATGGACGCCAATGGCGGCGAATCGGCGCTTGATATCCTGAAAACCGAAGATATTCATTCCCTTGACCTGCTTGTGACGGACGTGATTATGCCCGATATGGACGGGCCGACGCTGGCCGCCAAGATGCGCGAAGAGAATCCTGATCTTAAAATCATCTTCATGTCCGGCTATACGGAAGAAAAACTCAAGGACCATATGGGTGAAAATATATGGTTCCTGGCAAAACCGTTCACCTTGAAGCAGCTTGCCGCAAAGGTGAAAGAGGTTCTTGATACCTGATAATAAAGCGTTTTTTCTGTTTCCTGTGCGATGTTCCTATCGGCGGGTGTGTTCTTGCTTAAAATAAATTGTTCCATTTTTGTTCTTTTTGCTTGTAAGTGAGAACAAAGCGTGTACTATTGTCTTCAGAAAATTCTCGTTGACGAAACAATTCAACCGACCGGATAGCGTTGCAATCAGCACCTATCTATGCGATCACAAAAGGAGCTACAAATGAGTGTTACACAGTTAAAAGCCGCAAATAAGAAAGATTCGGGGGCAAATATGAGCGCACAGAATTCAGAAAAACAAAAAGCATTGGATGCTGCATTAACGCAGATCGAACGCGCCTTTGGTAAAGGTTCGATCATGAAGCTGAATGGCGAACACAAACCCAACGAAATCGAAGCGGTTTCAACGGGATCGCTGGGGCTGGATATCGGTCTCGGGATTGGTGGTTTGCCGCGCGGTCGTATCACGGAAATTTACGGACCGGAAAGCTCCGGTAAGACGACACTTGCACTACACGTCATGGCCGAAGCGCAAAAGCTGGGCGGAACATGTGCCATTGTGGATGCCGAGCATGCGCTTGACCCGTCTTACGCCCGTAAGCTTGGGGTGCAGGTTGATGATCTTTTGATTTCACAGCCCGATGCCGGTGAACAGGCTCTTGAAATTGCCGATACGCTGGTGCGCTCGGGTGCGCTGGACGTGCTGGTGGTTGACTCGGTCGCCGCGCTTGTGCCGAAAGCTGAGCTTGAAGGCGAAATGGGTGATACACATGTCGGGCTTCAGGCACGTTTGATGTCGCAGGCTTTGCGTAAATTGACAGGGTCGATTTCAAAATCGAATTGTGTGGTGATCTTCATTAACCAAATTCGTATGAAAATCGGTGTCATGTTTGGGTCACCGGAAACAACAACAGGCGGTAACGCGCTGAAATTCTATTCATCTGTGCGTATGGATATCCGCCGTATCGGTTCGATCAAGGATCGTGACATTGTTGTCGGAAACCAGACCCGCGTGAAGGTTGTGAAAAACAAAATGGCGCCTCCTTTCCGTCAGGTGGAATTCGATATCATGTACGGCGAAGGCATCTCCAAACTCGGTGAATTGCTGGATCTGGGTGTACAGGGCAATATTGTTGAAAAATCCGGTGCGTGGTTCTCTTATGGTGATCAGCGTATGGGGCAGGGCCGCGAGAATTCGAAAAACTTCTTGCGGGAAAATCCGGACGTTGCGAATGAAATCGAAGCGAAAATCCGTAAAAATGCGGGTCTTGTGGCGGATGCAATGTTGGTTGGTCTTGATCAGGACAATCCGCCTGAGGCACCGGCTGCAGAAACGGATGAGAAGGCCGAAACGCCAAAGAAAGACAAAGAATAAAAAACAATATAAGTGTCGGTGTGCGCTAATCCACGCGTGCGCCTTACCGAAGACTTTAGATAAAAGAAAACGCCCTTCTCCTGCGGGAGCGGGGCGTTTTATTATGATTGTGCGCGTCGTGTTGTGTGTTTTCGGGGTGCGTGCCTTTGTAATCCGTGCTGTCGTGGTGCGTGTCAGGCCGCGCTTTTCTCTTGCCTGTGCTTGTGGGCTATACTGGTCACGGCTCGTACTGTGCCATAGTGTGCCATAGGCTTGCGCCATCTTGTGGTGCTAGGGTGCTAGTAGCATCGGTCTTTATGGTTTCGGGCGTTGGTCATTTACCAGAACCGGCCCTTTGCCGTCATTTCTGGTGATGCCGACATCACAAATACGCACATCCGGAATAACGCTGAGAGAAATAAAGGCCAGTGTTTGCAATGGTTGCGTCAATGGTGAATTACCTTCCGCGGACAGGGCCAGTGCTTCTCTGCGAATGTCGCGCTCTTGTGCGGCAACATTTTCGAATGTCTGGTCCGACATCAGACCTGCGACCGGCAATGCCAGCTTGGCCTTGACTTCGCCGTCTTTGACAACAACATATCCGCCATCCATGTCACGAATGGTATTGACCGCAAGGGCCATATCATCATCATTGGCACCGACAACGGTGATGTTGTGATCGTCGTGGCCGACAGAGGCCGCGATCGCGCCGTCTTTGAAGCCAAAACCGTTTACAAAGCCAATGCCGATATTCCCGTCTGTTTTGCCGTGGCGTTCCAGAACGGCGCATTTCAGGATGTCTTTATCCAGATCGGGTTGCAGCGTGCCGTCTTTGATATCCAGCTCTGCGTCAAATCCCGGTGTGATCAGATCGTTTGGTAAAACACGGGCCACAGGAATTTGCGGATTGTCGGACTTGAGTTGCAGCTTGTCTGCCGTGATCGGGTCGATATGAACGGAATTCAATCCTTTCAGTTCAACGACCGGACGGTTTTCAAAACTTTGTTCTGTGATGACTTTGCCGTCTTTAATCACACTTGCGATTTCACATGTTTCCGGATCGGACAACAATACGATATCGGCGCGTTTGTTCGGCTCGATCAAGCCTTTGTCATGTAAGCCGAAATTCAGCGCGGCCGCATAGCTTGCCATACGGTACACATTCATGATGTGGCGTTCTTTTGATGTTTCGTGAATTTCAGGATCGTAAAGCGCGATGGCTTTTTTGATCAGGTGGTTGATATGGCCGTTATCAATGATATCGGCAGGGTGGAAATCATCTGTACAAAAGGCTGTTGAATAAGAGTTTTCCGTTGTGATGATTTCCAGCAAATCTTCAAGGTTCTGGGCTGTTGTGCCTTCGCGGACCAGAATGTTGACGCCGCGTTTCATTTTCTCGAAAATTTCTGTAATGGACGGGGCTTTGCGTTCGTGCGCCGGTGTTTGTTTGGAACATTCATGGTCTGTTGAAATACCCGCAGCAGACAGGGCGTTAATCATAGGGCCGTGTGATCGATCGGTGCCAAGACCGGGCATATGACCGTCAATATGACGGCCTTGAAAAAGGCCGAGTTTTTGCATCATGTCCGGGTCTTTGTTCAATACGCCCGGAATGTTCATGACCTCGGCGAGACCGAGTGCGCGGTCCATGTACGGAATAAGGTCTTTTGCAAAGATCGCCGCACCGGATGTGCTGATCGGTGTGGCAGGGACACAGGATGACAGGTTGACTTCGATATCCAGCAACGCGGCTTCGGCACATTCAAAGAAGAAATCAAATGATTCCGTGCCGCGCACATTGGCCATTTCATGCGGGTCGCAAATAACGGTTGTTGTACCGCGCGGCAGGACCATGCGGTCAAATTCCATCGGTGTGACAAGAGAGCTTTCGATATGTACATGCGTATCAATAAAACCGGGTGCGGCATACAGGCCCGTGCCGTCAATTTCTTCGACACCGTCGTAAGAATCGCATACACCGACAATCTGGTTATCGACAATGGCGATATCCCCTTGATAGGTCTTGCCCATTTTCATGTTCATGATGTTGACATTTTTAATGACCAGATCGGCTTTTTTGTGTCCCTGACCTGCATCAATGCGCTGTTCGAGATTTGTCGTATCTACGGTGTGGCTCATCTTTATATGTCCTGTCGCGTTGTGATTTTGGAATGGTAAGACTTATACGCTTTTATTTGCGATAATGCAAATTTTATTGCGCTGCTCCATCACCCTTTGTCGCGCAGGAGTCTCTGTTTCTCGCGGCCCCAGTCACGTTTTTTCATGGTGTCGCGTTTGTCGTGCTGCTTTTTACCTTTTGCCAGCCCGATCAAGAGCTTGGCGATACCGCGCTCGTTGAAGTACCCCTTAAGCGGAACGATTGTATATCCTTCGCGGTTTACGGCGCCGAGTAACTTATGAATTTCGCGCTTGTGTAACAGCAATTTGCGGATACGTTTCGGGTCATGTTGCAAATGTTCGCCAGCTTGCATGTATTCTGCAATATGCGCATTAAACAGGCAGACATCACCGTCTTTGAACCCGACATGGGCTTCGTTGATACTGCATTGGGACAGGCGTAGTGATTTTACTTCGGTGCCGGTCAGCGCAATGCCGGCTTCGAATGTGTCTTCGATATGATATTCGAATTTTGCACGGCGGTTTTCGGCGAATGTTGCGTTCACCGATAACATACCGGACTTTTTCTTTTTACCTGAAGACATGGGATCAACTGATTTGTGACGATGTGAGTGTTGTTATTTTGTTCTGTTATGCGACCTGACTTGCCGTCTCTGTTGCGATACCTGCTTTTTCCATCGCCGCATCGACAGTCTGGCGTGCATGCGCCGACGCCGGTATCAGGGGCAAGCGGACTTCGTCTGTGCACAGGCCAAGACGGGACAGCGCATATTTAACAGGTTGCGGAGAAGACTCGACGAACAGAGCCTCGTGAAGGGGCGATAGGCGTTCGTGCAGGGCATGCGCCGCGGCGTGATCATCTGCGCGCCATTTTTCATGCAGTGTGGCGCATAATTCGGGCGCGACATTGGATGTGACGGAAATGCAGCCATGTCCGCCTTCTTTCAGGAATTCGTAAATGGTGGGGTCTTCGCCGGAAAGCTGGCAAAAATCCGGTCCGATGGCATCAAGGGTTTTCTTGACGCGTGACAAATCGTTTGTGGCATCTTTGACACCGACAATATTTTTCAGTTTTGCGAGTTCGGCCATTGTTTCGACGTTCATTTCAATCACGCAGCGCCCCGGGATGTTGTAAATAATAATCGGGATATCAACAGCATCGTTGATCGCTTTGTAATGGGCGTAAAGACCGTCTTGTGTCGGCTTGTTGTAATAGGGTGTAACCACCAGTGCGGCATCTGCACCGGCGCTTTTCGCGTGTTCGGTCAGGTAGATGGCTTCTTTTGTGGAGTTCGATCCTGTCCCCGCAATAACGGGTACGCGTTTTTGTGTAATGTTGACACAGCGCTCTACAAGTCGCATATGTTCTTCATGAGAAAGCGTAGGAGATTCACCGGTCGTTCCACATGGTACAAGCGCATGCGTGCCGCTTGCGATCTGTCGTTCGACAAGATTTTCAAAGGAATCCCAGTCGATTTCGTTATCTTTGAATGGTGTTACCAACGCTGTGATCGATCCATAAAACATTGTGCTATTCTCCATGATATAAGTCGTGCCGCTACACTAGCGCTATCTTTCGTGTCATGCAAGAAAAGCCGTGTTTTTCTTGGCAGCCTATTGATGGGGCTTTTGTGCGTGTCTGCGCCATCTTCGGCACAGGATTACGCATGGGATCAATCCACGCCACGCTGGCTTGAATCCGCAGACGAAAAACAAAAGGTGATACAGGCCTTGCAGGCGATTGATAAAGGCCAATGGACGAAAGCGAAAAAGCTGGTCGTCGCAGCACAAGACCCGTTGTTAGAACGGCTATATTACTGGTTTTACTATACAAAAGGCCGTAATAACGTGCAGTTCGAACGCGTATCGGCCTTCGTGAAACAGAATCCGGACTGGCCCAAGCGCGGCTTGTTGATTTTCGAGGCGGAAAAAGCCATGTCAGACCGCTTGTCCGCGTGGGATATTATTGAATGGTTCACAGAGCATGAGCCGCGCACGGCTGATGGTATGGCGCTTTATCTGCGCGCGCTTGATGCGATTGGGTTGCGTCACCGGAAAAAAGATGTGTTCCGGGAATGGTGGGCGACAACGTTACTGGCCACGGAAACGCAAACGGAATTTCTGAAAAAATACGGACGGCTGTTGGATACGGATACAAATGCCCGGCGCCTTGATCTGTTATTGCAGCATGATTATTACACCAATGCCCGTAATCTGGCAGCTACCATGCCAAACGGCTATGCCGCATTGATCGAGGCCCGTATTGCACTGGCTACAAATACGCCGGGTGTGGATGCGTTGATTGGCAAAGTGCCTGCGCGGTTAACACGTGATCCGGGACTGACACTGGACCGTATCAAATGGCGCCGCGAACATGATGATGATTTTGGCGCGATGGAACTGCTACATTACGCGTCCAGTGATAACCGTATTACAAACCAATATGAATGGTGGCATGAACGGCACGTGATTATCCGGCGTTTGATCGAGAAAAAACAATATGAAAGCGCATATGTACTGGCGTCGCGGCATATTCAGACGGACGGGTTCGGTTTTGCGCAGGCCGAATTTTTATGTGGCTGGCTATCGTTGCGTTTTCTGAATAAGCCGGATCAGGCCTTTGTTCATTTTGAACGTTTGTACAAAAACGTATCCATGCCGATCAGCCTTTCGCGCGGCGCATACTGGACGGGACGGGCAAGTCAGGCGATGGGGCGTAAAGACGTCGCCACACAGTGGTATAGAATTGCGGCGCGCTATGAAACAACGTTTTACGGTCAGCGCGCTTTGGATATCTTGCAGCAAAAGCCATCAATCAAAGATCCGGTCATGCAGTCGATTGACCCGCGCAGTGCGGCGGAGTTTTACAGCAGGGATATGGTCCAGATTGCAATGATTTTACATGAGGCGGGCTTGCGTGAAGAGACAACCGATTTCCTTGATGCGCTGATTGTGCAGATATCGGATCATAACGAGCTTGATTTGCTGGCGCGCCTGTCGGTCCGTTTTAACCATCTGCACAATGCCATCCGCTTGTCGAAACGGGCGATGGGTAAAACGAATCTGCCTGTTACGTATGCGTACCCGACGATCCTCAGTAAGGTTAGCCGTTTGAACATGGACATAGACTGGGGGCTTGTGCATGCCTTGATCCGGCAGGAAAGCGAATTTAACCATACGGCGCAAAGCCCTGCGGGTGCGCGCGGTTTAATGCAGTTGATGCCATCGACGGCCGCAGGTGTGGCGCGTAAACACAGCATGAAATACAGCAAGGCATGGTTGACCCAGCGGCCTGAATATAACGTATCGCTGGGGGCGTATTATATTCGCGAAATGCTTGACCGCTTTGATCAATCCGCGCCGCTTGCCATTGCGTCTTATAATGCCGGTCCGGGGCGTGTGTCGCGATGGTTGCGGGAAATGGGCGATCCTCGCACAAGCCAAATCGACATGATTGACTGGATTGAAATGATTCCGATCTATGAAACCAGAAATTATGTGCAACGCGTGATGGAAGGCTGGTATGTCTATCAGCATATGTTCAACGATATGGGACAGTGCAGAAGCTGTTGATAGCTTCGCGCGTGATCACTGTCTGTGGACCAATATCCGCGTATTCATCACAATAAAAAATTTACCAATTTATGCTACCATGCGATAATGCGTTGATTACCCTGGGTTGTGGGTGATTTATGTGTGTGTAAATAAAAGCGTGGGGCTAATTTTGAAAATTTTATTTGCCGATGACCATACATTGTTCAGGGAAGCGCTTGTGCAATATATCGGTCGTGCCGACCCGGACACGGAAATTATCATTGCCAGAGATATTCATGAAGCGATCGAGAAAATGGAATCGCATGAGGGTATTGATCTGGTTTTGCTAGATTTCAAGATGCCGGGGATGGATGGACTGGAAGGTATGCGCAAAATCAGGCACGAATTCCCCGATATAAAAGTGGCGCTATTGTCCGGTCTTGCGGAAAAGAAAGATGTTGACGAAGCGCTGGATATGGGCGCTGTCGGCTATTTTCCCAAGACATTGACGGGCAAGGCGCTATTAAACGGTATGCGCGACATTGTGCAACATGACAAGGTGTTTGTCGCGATGGATCACAATACGAATGACATTATGCCGTCTTATTTCAATGGCGGTGCGCATGTTACGGGCAAGGATAAGAAAACGGCTACGACAGATATGCCGGATGGCAGCAATTTAACACGGCGTGAAAGTGAAGTTCTCTCTTATTTGCTGGCAGGCGCATCCAACAAAGATATTGCGCGGGCGCTTGATCTGCAGGTTGTGACGGTCAAGCTGCATGTCAGGGGCGTGTGCCGCAAGTTGGGTGCAAAGAACAGAACGCAGGCCGCGTTAATTGCGCAGGAAATGGAACTTGTCGAGCCAGTGAAATCATAAGTTTAAAGTGTAAGGGGCAAATGAATAAGCATGAAATTATTTGCCAAAAAAGGTCAAGAGAAAGACAAAAACGGCACGCGTAAGCAGGGTGGCGGTTTTTTGTATGACAAGATCGATTATGACTCATTTTCGAGCCAGCAGCATCTGTTGACCGCGATCGAAGGGTTGCGGGACGGTATTGGCTTTATTGATGCCGAAGGGCGTCTTATTTATATGAATAAGGCGTTCTGCGATATTCATGAAATTCCATCCGGAAAAGAGCAGGCCGTTCTTGGTAAGCCGTGGGAACTGGTGTACTCGGTCAAAGGACAGCGCCAAATTCGTGATCATGTGTTGCCGCATCTTTCCCGGCACGGAGAATGGTTTGGTGAATCTATCGTGGAATGTCAGGATGGGACGCTGAAATATGCCGAGCTGTCGCTGACACGTCTGGATGATGGCAGTCTGGTCGGCACGGCGCGTGATGTATCGGACCGTGTGCGCGCTGAAAAAGAAAATGAAGCGCTGCAAAAACAAATATTTCAGAGCCAGAAGATGGAAGCAATCGGACGTCTTGCTAGCGGTATTGCGCATGATTTTAATAATATTCTGGCCTCGATCATGGGCTATGCCGAATTTCTTTATGAAGACTTGTCACCGGAGAGCGCACAGCATGGTTTTGCGGCCAGAATCCGTCAGGCCGGGATACAAGCGCGTTATTTGGTCGATCAGATTATGAACTTCTCGCGCCAGTCCAGCGGTGATCGTGATGTGGTGGATTTTGCAAATCTGGTGTCTGATAATGCCCTTTTGTTAAAATCAACGCTATCCAAGACAACGCGGGTGGAGCTCGATGTCGCGCCCGGTAAGTATATTTTATACGGCAACACAACACAGCTTTCGCAGCTCTTGATGAATTTGTGTTTGAATGCGGTTGACGCAATTGGTGAGCAGCATGGCACGCTTTCATTATCATTATCGCCTGCAAAACCGGAAGATTTCGATGATGAGGCGTTATTGGCGGATGAGTTGATTACGGTAAGAAAAGACTATGAACATCATTTCGAAACAGCGGAGGATGGGACGGCTCTTTATACATTGGGCACGGTGTGTCGTTCTTTGCCCTATATCCGGCTGGTGGTTGAAGATACGGGCGGCGGAATCCCTGCCGAAATCATGGAACAGGTTTTTGATCCGTTTTTTACAACCAAATCGTTTGATAAAGGCAGTGGTCTTGGCCTGTCATCCGTTCTGGGGATATTGATCGGGCATCAGGCTGCTATGCGCGTACGATCAACCGCGCAGGCGGGAACCCGATTCGAGATGTTTTTCCCCGTGCAGGATGATGTAATACGTGGCGCAAATCATGGTGATGTCTCTGTGACAGCGACAATGCAGGATGAAATTTCTATATTGTTGGTCGAAGATCAGGATTCTGTTCGGGAAATGCTGACCTATATGTTGGAACGCATGGGACACAAGGTTTATGCGTGCGAAAATGGTCTGGAAGCAATCGATCATTTGCGTGAACATCCTGATTGTTATGACGCGGTTCTAACGGATTACACCATGCCATATGTGACAGGGCTGGAGCTTGCACAACAAGCTCATGAAGATTTTCCGAAACTGCCGTTTGTCTTGTTATCGGGATATAGTCAGGCAAAGCTGGAAGATGTGCTGGCAGAATATCCGTATGTGAAAGCCAGTATTAAAAAGCCAGTGGACAAAGCGACGCTGGAACGCGCCCTTGTTGATTGTTTCAGCGACCGATAATGGATAATCTGCATTTAGACACCCTGTTTGCCGCACAAACGATCTATACTTTCTCCATCACAGATTGTACCTTTGTGCCATGAATGCAGACAATACCACAGCAAAACAGTACCGATCATATGATCATGCGCAAAAGCAGCGTGACGGGTATGATTTCACGATCGATTATGATGGGAACTGGTATTACCATTCCGGTGCGCTGGCCGGACCGATCAAACGTGAGAAGCTGGCGGCGCTTTTTGGCGGTGCAGGGCATGGCTTTATGGCGGGCAAGGGGCTGTTGATTGATGAAGACGGCAAGTATTGGCTGCGGAGTCCGGACGGGCAATATGGGGTCGATGTTGAAGATGTCCCGTTTGTGATCGTCGATTATAGCTTTGACAGCAATGGCGATCTTGTTTTTGTTACAAATTTTGATGAACAGGTCTTTGTACGGGAATCTGGCGATGTGTTTTTGAAGGAAGAACCGCTGTGCGGAGAGCCTGTTTTATATTGTCATGTACGCAAAGGGTTGGTGGCGCGTGTTAGTCGCGCGGTTTTTGCATCACTGATTTTTGACGGTGTTCTTGATGAGGCTGATGCGGGGTATGTTTTACATTGCGGCACACATGATTTTACATTGGGTGTTTTGTCATGAATCCTGTGCATCATATTGAATTGCCTGACGATTTCCCTGTAAAGCCGTTAAGGCATCTGTTTGGTGTGCTTGGCGCGGGTGACGACGATGGAGCCAAAGGGGGCGCTAAAGACCCGCAGGTGTTAATCGTTGGCGGTGCCGTCCGTAATCTTTTGCTGGGCGTGCCGGTGAAAGATGTTGATGTTGCGACGGTTTTTACGCCGGAAATCGTGATGGAGAAATTAGAATCTGCCGGTATCAAAGTTATTCCGACGGGGGTTGCGCACGGAACTGTGACAGCGGTGATTGAAGGTGTTTCTATTGAAATCACAACGCTTCGTATTGATATTGAATGTGATGGCCGCCATGCTACAGTCGCCTTCGGGCAGGACTGGCGGGAAGATGCAAAGCGGCGTGATTTTACAATGAATGCGCTTTATATGGATTTGGATGGCGGGGTTTATGACCCGCTCGGCACCGGACTTTCAGCGGCACAGCAAGCGCATGTCTGTTTTATTGGCGATGTCGGCCAGCGTATCCGCGAAGATGCTCTGCGTATTTTACGCTTTTTCAGGTTCTATGCGGCTTATGATACGGGGGAACCCGATGATGCGGCCGTGCAGGCATGCGCCCGTCATGTAACCTTGCTGGATGGGTTGTCGAAAGAACGCATTACAGAGGAATTTTTTAAAATATTACATGCGCGGCGGGTTGTTGATGCGATTGAACTTATGTTTGAAAACAATGTGTTGTCCGCTGTTTCTGAAGCGTTTGACGGGGCGCTCTTATCGCGTCTGGGCGCGCTTGTTTTACGGCAAAATACATATGGGACGCCTCATAATGCGGCCCGCTTTTTTGTGTTATTACGCGAAGATGTGTTGTTTGCAGCGTTGCAATCCGATTTTGTGTTGCCGCTGCGGACGATACGGTTTTTTGATGATATGCGGGCGTGCGCGTCTGTCGCACCGCAGACGGATGCAGACTGGGGTGCAGCGCGCATTCAGCCATATATCAGACGCATGCTGTATTTTTATGATCGGGATGTCACGTTGCAGACCTGCTTGTTGCAATGCCCGCCGGATGATCTTGAGGCTTGCGTGGCGATGATCAAAGCGGCAGATATTCCGGTATTTCCGGTGTCCGGCCGTGATGTGATTGCGCAGGGCATCGATCCCGGGCCATTACTGGGGGCTTTGTTGGGGCAGGTCGAAGCATGGTGGGCCGATGGTGGCTGTGTGGCAGACAGAGAGGCGTGCCTGGCCCGTTTGGCGGATTTGATTGATGCGGACGATGAAGGTCGTTAAGTCGCGCCGCGTATGGCGCTGGCGGTGTTGTTGTTTTCGGTGCTTTGGTTTAAGGCCATTTCGCTTCGGGCGGCAGAGACATCAGGATAGCTTCGGTGTTCCCGCCGGTTTTTAAACCGAATTGTGTGCCGCGATCATAAACCAGATTGAATTCGGCATAATGGCCGCGCTTAATCAGTTGTTGTTCGCGCTGTTCGTCTGTCCAACTGTCATTCATGTGTTTGCGGACAATCTCGGGATAGATTTGATCAAATGTCAGACCGACATCTTTTGTGAAGGCAAAATCGTCATCCCATGATCCGGAATCCAGATAATCATAGAAAATACCGCCGACACCGCGCGCTTCACCGCGATGCTTGTTGAAGAAATATTCATCGCACCATTTTTTATAGGCGGGGTAATAGGTGTCGTCGTGGCGATCGCAACACGCTTTCAGTGCGGCGTGAAACTGTGCCGTTTCGGTATCGTCCGGGTAAATCGGGTTCAAATCCGTGCCGCCGCCGAACCAGTGTTTTGATGTGACGATCATACGCGTATTCATGTGAATGGCAGGGACCAGCGGGGAGTGCATATGCGCCACCAACGATACGCCGCTGGCCCAAAACACGCCGTCGCTTTCCAGTGCGCCGGGGATTTTTTTGCGGAATTCTTCTGAAAATGTGCCGTAAACGGTTGAAATATTGACGCCGACTTTTTCAAAAACACGGCCATACATCATCGACATTTCGCCGCCGCCATGCAGGGCTTGCCCGCTTTTTTCGGGCGTGTCTTGCTCAGATGTGGCTTGTTCAGGTGCTGTTTGTGGCGCGCTTTGGTCTTCCTTTGTCCACGGTTTACGTTTGAAACGGCCCGGCGCTTTGTCTTTGAGCGGCCCGCCTGTCAGTTCATCCTCGAGTGTTTCGAAACTGTTGCAAATGCGGTCCCGGAGGGCAGAAAACCACGCGCTTGCGGCGTCTTTGCGGTCATCCATTGTCTGTATGGGCTGTTGGGCTGTGTCATTCATGATATAAGTCCGTTTGTTTGCGGGAGTGCGTATCCCAGAATGAAAGACGCGCTGTTAATCACGTTCATGGATCGTTGTCCTGCGTGCATCGGGATCAGGATGCGTTCATCGGCCGCATCATGGACATTGTCCGGAACGCCCGCACTTTCCCGTCCGGCGAGCAGAATGTCATCGGCGCGGAAGTCGATATTGTGATATGGAACAGATGCCTTTGTTGTCATCAGGATGATCCGTTGTTTTCCTTGATAAGTGTCACAAAATTTTTCCCAGGATGTGTGGCGTGTCAGGGAAACCGATTCTGTGTAATCCATACCGCTGCGCCGGATTTTTTTGTCATTCCACAAAAAGCCGCATGGCTCGATAATATCCAGCGTCAGGCCAAGACAGGCGCATAAACGCATTGCAGCCCCTGTGTTCTGGGGGATATCGGGTTGATATAAAGCCAGATGCATGTCTTTTAATCCTGCAAATTCTTATACTCTAATGTTAAAAGTCGTTGCATAGAGTTGTGCAACATGCCAAATAAATGCGCAAGAAAGAAGTTTTATACTGATTTTTTAAAAATTAAATGGTTGGATAAGCAAAACTATTTCTTTATTATCCGTCCATGCAATTTTCATTTTGTCTGGATACCCGTCCAGACGTATGTAACGAATTATTGGAATTATTGATTGGTAACAGCAGGTAAGATGTCATGGCAACAAAGGCTCCGTCAAAACCACAACAAAGCGAAACACGCAGAGATTTTCTTTATTTGACAGCAGGCGCATTCGGCGCTGTCGGGGCGGCCAGCTTTGCTTGGCCTTTTATTGATTCTATGAACCCGGCCAAAGATACGCTGGCACTCGCAACGGTTGAGGTTGACTTGTCGCCCATTCAGGTCGGGCAGAGTGCGAAGGTGACATGGCAAGGTAAACCTGTCTTCATTCGTCACCGAACACCGGAAGAAATTGCACGTGCCGAAGGGGTGGACGTATCGGCGCTGCGCGATAAACAAGCCGATGCGGATCGCGTTGAAAAGCCGGAATGGCTTGTGATGATCGGTTTGTGTACTCATCTGGGCTGTATCCCGCTGGGACAAAAACCAACAGACCCGAAAGGCGACTTTGATGGGTGGTTCTGCCCATGTCATGGTTCCCACTATGATATTTCCGGTCGTATCCGTAAGGGGCCGGCCCCGAAGAATCTGGCGATCCCGCCCTATGAATTCCTGAATGACACAACGCTGAAAATTGGATAATTGGAGTAAGAAATATGGCTTCTGGCAAGCGTGAAAAATTTGATAATCCCGTTGTAGAGTGGATCGATTCCCGTCTTCCTGTCTTTACATTGATGCAAAAAGAATATGGCGTGTTCCCGACACCGAAGAATTTCAATTATTTTTGGAATTTCGGTGCGATCGCAATGGTGATGCTTGTGACCATGATCATCACAGGGGTCGTTCTTGCCATGCAATATACGGCGCATGCCGATCTGGCCTTTGAAAGTGTGCAGCGTATTATGCGTGATGTGAATTACGGGTGGATGCTGCGTTATCTGCATATGAACGGTGCGTCGTTCTTCTTCATTGCCGTCTATATCCATATTTTCCGTGGTATGTATTACGGTTCATATAAGCAGCCGCGCGAATTGCTCTGGATTTTAGGCGTGCTGATCTTCTTGTTGATGATGGCGACTGCTTTCCTCGGTTATACATTGCCCTGGAGCCAAATGGGCGGTTGGGGTGCCACCGTTATTACAAACCTGTTTTCTGCCATTCCCGGTATTGGTGATACACTTGTGACATTCCTGTGGGGCGGCTTTTCTGTCGATAACCCGACACTGAAACGTTTCTTCGCGCTTCACTTCCTGTTGCCGTTTGTGATTTTTGCTGTGGTCTTCCTGCATGTGTGGGCGCTGCATATCACAGGGTCAAACAACCCGCTGGGTGTCGAGCCGAAAACCAAGAAAGACACAATTCCGTTCCATCCTTATTATACAGTCAAGGATACGTTCGGTCTGCTGGTCTTCCTGATGCTTTATGTATTGGTCAGTTTCTTCCTGCCATACATCTTTGCGCATCCGGACCATTTTGTGGAATATAACCCGATGCAAACACCGGCGCATATCGTGCCTGAATGGTACTTCTTGCCATTCTATGCCATCTTGCGTGCGATCACGTTTGATATTGGTATTCCGTTTACAGATATCGTATTCATCGAAGCCAAGCTTGGCGGCGTGCTGGCAATGTTTGGTGCGGTCGGTGTGCTGTTCATCTTGCCGTGGCTTGATACACATCCAGTGCGCAGTGCCCGTTTCAGACCGCTTTACCGCTTGTCACTGATTGCACTTGTTGCGGCTGTGTTCGGACTGGGATATGTCGGCGCGCAGGCCGCAGAAGGCATCTGGGTTATTCTGGGGCAACTGCTGACAGGCTATTACTTCCTGTTCTTCTTTGTGATTGTTCCTGTACTCTCTCGCATTGAAAAAGCGACGCCTGTGCCGGAAAGCATTAATGCCGCTGTACTGGAAAAGAAGAAAAAGAAAGCCTAAGAAAAGCATAAGGATTTACGGAGTATAAGAATGAAAAACACAGCTATTATTATTTTTGTATCGGTCCTGATGCTGGGTGCGATTGTACAAAGCGATAAATCGCTGGCCGCCGGTGGTCATGAGACGCACATGGAAAATCTGGAATGGTCGTTTGACGGTCCGTTTGGCACGTATGACCGCGGCGCCCTTCAGCGCGGCCTGCAGGTTTACAGACAGGTTTGTTCTGCATGCCATTCGATGAAGCATATGTATTACCGCAATATCGGCGCTCTTGGGTATAACGAAGCGCAGGTCAAAGCGATTGCATCTGAATATATGGTCGAAGACGGGCCGGATGATGAGGGCGAGATGTTTTCACGTCCCGGTAAACCAAGTGATCGTTTTGTTTCGCCGTTCCCGAACCGTAAAGCGGCAACATATGCCAATAACGGGGCTTTTCCGCCGGACTTGTCTTTGATTACAAAAGCCAGAGCCGGTGGCGCTGATTATGTTTACAGTATTCTGACGGGATATGAGCATGCGCCAAAGGATGCGCATTTGCTTGACGGTCAGTACTGGAACAAAGCAATGGCCGGTAATGTAATCGCGATGGCGCCGCCATTGGCTGACGGTATGATTGCTTACGAAGACGGCACGGCCGAAACGGTGGAACAATATTCACGTGATGTTGCGCATTTCCTGACATGGGCCGCAGCACCGGATATGGAAGAGCGTAAACGCATTGGTATTATGACTCTCTTGTTTCTCGCTGTCTTTGCTTCTATCATGTATGCCGTGAAGCGCAAAGTATGGTCTGATCTGAAAAAATAATCTCAGCTATGCGCTGTTTTATTTATAGTAGATCGTTGTGTCGCGTGCGCTCTGAACCAACGTTGTGAGCAGTTATATTTATGTCTGATATTGATAAAAAACGCCAACAAGCGCGGGAGCTTCTGATTAAAGCGAAGGTCTATAAAATTTTGGCCAGCGTCTTTGCGCTTGTCGGGCTGGTGCTGTTCATCTTTATTTATGCGCACCAATATGAAGGCGACATCGCGATTGCGTTGAAAGAGCCTGTTATCATCGTTGCGATTATTGTGCCGCTTTTGCCGGCGATTGTTCTCAGTATCATTGCCGCCAAAGTTGAAAAACAATTCATGAATATTTACGCCGAGCTTGAGAAGAGCAAGGGCGCGCCGTCTGATAAGACAGGAAAATAAACAATAAAATTCTTTTGAAAATGCCGGGAGGACTCCTGAAAAAGGAGGGCTTATTATGCGTGATACACGCCAAGACATATTGAATTTCTGGTTTGTTGAAACGCCGTCACCGCAATGGTTTCAAAAGAGCGATGTGTTTGACCAGCAAATTCTGGAGCGTTTCAAGATATCTTACAAGCTGGCGCGCGAAGGGGCGTGTGATGGCTGGCAGGATAGTCCGGACGGGACTGTTGCACTGTGTTTGTTATTGGATCAGTTCCCGCGCCGCATGTTTCGCGGCACTGAACAGGCCTATCATGCCGACAAACAAGCCTTACTGGTGGCAAAGCGCGCGATTGCACGCGAGTGTGATCAGGCACTGGATTTAATCAAGCAGCGCTTTATTTACATGCCTTTTACGCAAAGCGAGAATTTGGCGGACCAGCAAAAGTCGGTACAATATTTCGAGAAAAACAAAGAGGGTGATCCCGTCGCATACATGCATGCGCAAAAACGGTGCAAGGTGATTGAAGCATTTGGCCGTTTCCCGCAAAGAAATGCTGTCTTGGGACGCGAGAATACACCGGAAGAAGAAGAATATCTTGCTGATCCCCGATCTGTTCTGTAGAATGGGTGTGGATTTTATCATCTATCGCATTGTTTCTAAATAATTTTTATGTGCGCTGCACCATGACTTTCCGTGATGGGGCGTTGATGATCTAGAGCTTTGACTATTGTGGAGATTTTTATGGGCGGAACCCTCATATTACTCAATATAATCGGCGGTGTTTGCTTGCTCTTGTGGGGCTTGCGACATGTGCGCAATAGTGTCACCGAAGCATTCGGTGCCAATTTATACAAGATTATCGCCAAGAGCACAGGTAACCGTTTTTCTGCGTTCTTGTCCGGTATTGGCGTGACCGCGTTGCTGCAAAGCTCTACGGCGACGGTTTTGATTATTGCATCATTCTGCGGTCGCGGTGTGATGAGTACGAGCGCAGGTGTCGGGGTTATTCTCGGCGCGGATGTCGGAACAACACTTGTCGCCCAGCTTTTGACGCTCAACCTGTCGTGGTTTGCGCCGCTGTTGATGATTTCTGGCTTTGTGTTTAACGGGCTTGGCAAAGGGCATAGCAAAGCCCCGCATATCGGAACGCTTTTGATCGGTATCGGGATTATGCTGTTCTCGCTGGTCTGGATTGCGCAGTCATCTGTACCGTTGAAAGAATCCGAAATTATCAGGCTTGTTCTGGGGTCATTGCAGAATGATCCGGTTATGGCCATTTTGATTACAGCTATTCTGACATGGCTGGCGCATTCGTCATTGGCGATTATCTTGCTGCTCGTGTCATTGTCTGTCGGTGGTATCGTGACGGTTGATGTTGCGATGTTCATGGTGCTTGGTGCCAATCTTGGCGGCGTAATTGCACCGTTCATCGCGACGATCAAGGATAATCCTGAAGCGACATATGTGCCGATTGCCAATATTGTGATCCGTGTCACCGGGGTTATTCTGTGCTTGCCGTTTATTCATATCATCGGCGAATATCTGATGGTGATCAGTGATGCGCCGGAACGCCTTTTGGTGAACTTCCATACATTCTTTAATGTTGCGCTTACGATTATCTTCCTGCCGCTGACAAAACAGGTCTCTTCTTTTGTGAAATCCATTGTGCCGGCAAAGGATGATGCCAAAGATCCCGGCCGTCCGATTTATCTGAAGGAAAGCGAACTTGATAAGCCGTCTGTGGCGTTGTCGGCTGCGGTGCGTGAAACATTGCGCTTGTCCGATATTTTACAATCAATGCTGGAAGATACTTTGCTGGTGATGCGTGATAATGACGAAAAACTGGCACGTGATATCCGTAAGCGCGATGATGTGGTCGATGATATTTATAAGGCTGTGAAAATGTATATTGCCCGCCTTGCGCATGAAAAGCTGGATGACAACGAATCCAAGCAATATGCGCAGGTGTTGAAATTCTCGACCAATCTGGAAAGTGCCGGTGACTTGATTGATAAAAGCCTGATTGATATGGCGCTGAAGAAAATCAAGGACAAGAAGCTGTTCTCGGAAGAGGGTTGGGAAGAAATCGAGGAGATGCACGAAACCGTGCTGACAAATATGCGTATGGCGCAGAATGTGTTCCTGATGGGTGACCGTAAGCTTGCACGCGATCTGGTGCAAAGCAAAGATAAGGTCCGGTTACTGGAAGAAGATGCGACGGAAAACCACCTTGACCGTATTCGTGAAGGGCGGCCGGAAAGCATCACCAGCAGCTCCCTGCATCTTGATATTATGCGTGATTACCGCCGCTTGAACAGCTACATGGCGTCAGTGGCCTATCCGATCTTGCACACAACGGGGGATTTGCGCCGAAACAGACTCCGTCCGATTGACAGAGATGACAAGAAAAAGCAGGATAAAAAGAAAACAAGAAAAACATCCAAGACATCAAAGTCGTCACAATCGTAAGAGATCACGGGCGTATTGATATATAAACATAAGGGAGAAACAGGATGGCTCATCAGGAACTGGACACGCAGATTAAAGAAACGCTCTCGATATTCGGTTTACAGGATTTGACGGATACTGCGGGTGATATTGATGTGAACTCACCGATACATGGCCGGAGAATTGCGTCTGTGAAAGCGCATAAAGAATCCGATGTTGACGGTATCGTCGCAAAGTCCGTGGATGCGTTCAATGTCTGGCGGGTGATGCCTGCGCCGACGCGCGGTCATTTGATTCGTCTTTTTGGTGATGTACTGCGGAAAAATAAACAGGCGCTTGGAAAGCTTGTGTCCATTGAGTGCGGCAAGATCGTCTCCGAAGGACTGGGTGAAGTGCAGGAAATGATTGATATCTGCGATTATGCTGTCGGCTTGTCCCGTCAGCTTTACGGTCTGACAATCCAGTCTGAACGCCCGTCACACCATATGCGTGAAATGTGGCAGCCATTAGGGCCGGTTGGCGTGATCTCCGCGTTTAACTTCCCTGTTGCAGTCTGGTCGTGGAATACGACGATCGCGGTTGTTTGTGGTGATCCGATTATCTGGAAGCCGTCCGAGAAGACACCATTAACGGCAATGGCCTGTTGTAAATTATTCGAAGATGCGTGCGCCCAGTTCGAAGAAGAAAGCGGCGAACGTGTGCCTGAAGGGTTACTTCAATTGTTGATCGGGGATTACAAAGTCGGCGAGAAGCTGGTCGATCACGAAGATGTACCGCTGATCAGTGCGACCGGCAGTGTGCGCATGGGGAAAGCGGTTGCACCGCGTGTTGCCGCACGTCTGGGGCGGTCTTTGTTGGAACTTGGCGGTAATAACGCCATGATTGTGACGGATACGGCCGATCTTGATATGGCTGTGCGTGCCATTTTGTTCGGGGCTGTCGGAACGGCAGGACAGCGCTGCACGACGACACGCCGTCTTTTCGTGCATGACAGTGTGTATGACACGGTGATGCCTGCCTTGCAAAAAGCCTATGATGCTGTGCGTATCGGCAATCCGCTGGATTCGGATACACTTGTTGGCCCGTTGATTGACAAGGCCTCTTTTGACGCAATGGAAAATGCGCTGGAGCAAGCCAAAGCACAGGGCGGAGAGATTCTTGCCGGTGGCGGCCGTTACGAAGACGGCGATTGCGGCGGGGATGCGTATTATGCGCGTCCGGCTTTGGTCGCAATGCCGGATCAAACGCAAATTGTTAAAGACGAGACATTTGCGCCGATCTTGTATGTGATGCGCTATACAGATTATGACGATGCGCTGTTCAAACAAAATGATGTGCCGCAGGGATTGTCATCGGCTGTCTTTACGATGAATGTGCGCGAAGCAGAGCGCTTTTTGTCGGCAGGCGGCAGTGATTGCGGTATTGCCAATGTCAATATCGGAACAAGCGGCGCAGAAATCGGCGGCGCGTTCGGCGGCGAGAAAGAAACGGGCGGCGGCCGAGAAAGCGGGTCGGATGCATGGAAGGTTTATATGCGCCGTCAGACGCAAACAATTAACTATTCGTCGGAATTGCCGTTGGCGCAGGGCGTAAGTTTTGATCTGTAAATCGTTGATATAAAACAAATATTATATTTGTTTCGAATTTTATCTATATTTTATGCTCAATTAATATTTATTATGTATAATTAAATTATAGGGTATAGGGAAGACCTATGATCCTCCTCACACGCAAAAACTACTCAACCGTCTCAGATCCCACTTCTGGACGGTTGTTTTTTGTGCCTTAACGCTTCTTTAAACCGAATCGCGGCATACTGGAAGTATAGCCATTAAATAAAATAGAAATATCGCGAGGTTTTTATGCAGGAAGGCAAGACGGGCAGCGCTGCCCTCAATAGTCATCTTAACACATTGAAAAAGAAACATTTACAGTTGAAAAAACGAATATCGGAGGAGCAGAGTAGGCCGTTTGTGGACCAGACCTCTGTTGCCGCACTCAAGAAAGAAAAACTTGTTTTAAAAGAGCAGATTACACATATTCACGAAACAGCGTAGAGATAGAATGAAAACAAAAAAGCGCCGGTTGTCAGAGGACACGGCGCTTTTTTTATAATGTTATATGCGTGGCAGAATTAGTTACTTGAATCACCAGACGTGCCTGAATTGATGAAGTTACTGAAATCAAAGCCATTCATATCGTTTTTGTTTGATGATGTATCGTCAAACGGGTTGGCGGTGTTTTGTTCTTTTTGCGCCGCTTCTTCTTTTTGACGTTTCATTTCTTCGGGGTCTTTCCCTTGTGCTTTGAAGCCTTTGTTTGAGGCCGCTTCCAGTTCAGCATATGTACACAGGCCGAGATCCACAGGGTGGCGCGGCTTGATGTTCGGGCTGTTCGGGTGTGTGCGGCTGCGGACACGTTCGATCGTCAGTTTGGTTGTGCCGATCAGTTTCGTGATTTGTGCTTCGCTGATCTCCTGATGATTTTTCAGCAAGTATGCAATCGCATCCGGCTTGTCACCGCGTTTTGACACAGGTGTGTATTTTGGTCCTTTTGAACGGGCCTTCACAGGTGGCAGGTTCGAAGAAGAGCGCTTCATTTCATATGTCGGATCTTCTGCCGCTTTATCAAGCTCCTCTTGTGTGATTTCGTTATTATCGACAGGGTTGCGTCCGACAATACCGCGTCCGACTTCTTCGTCGGCCAGTGCCTGCACTTCGATGGCGTGCAATCCTGTGAATTGTGCGACTTGTTCGAATGTCAGCCCTGTATTTTCAACAAGCCATACAGCTGTTGCTTTTGGCATCAGAAGAGGGGCAGTTTCTTTCTTTGCGCTCATGTCTAAATCCTTCCGCATGTTTCAATCTGCATATTTTAATCTGTTGTCCTGTACAGTGCAAAATAACGATAGGGGCGCTTTGTCGATCACTCTTCCGCAGATCAACGGCCTTAGGCTATGGAGCACTGTAGGGAATGAAGGTGTTATAACGTTTTTTCCCGTAAAATCCAACCTCTTTTTACACCGCAAGCAGGATTTTGCCGATATTTTGCCCTCGTTCCATATGTTGGTGGGCTTTTTCGGCGTCGGCGAGCGGAAATGTCCGGTCAATCACGGGTGAAATGGTGCCATCTGCAATGGCGGGCCATATCTGTTCTTTAATCTCTGTGGCAAACAAGGCTTTTGTATCATCGGATTGGGCGCGCAGTGTCGTTCCGTGCAGCGCGATATTCTTGGTGAGAAGCTGCGCCATATCAATTTCCGAGGTGCGCCCGCCCATAAAGGCAATATTCATCAGGCGGCCGTTAAAACCGAGTGCCTTTATATTCCGGCCCGTATAATCACCGCCTACCATATCCAGAATGATATCAACGCCGTTGCCTTGTGTAATGTCGGCCGCGCGCTTTTCGAAGACCTCCTGCTTGTAATTGATGGCATGATCCGCGCCCAGATCAAGGCATGCGGCGCATTTTTCATCGGTGCCTGCCGTGACAATGACGTGTGCGCCTTTATATTTTGCCATCTGTATTGCCATTGTGCCGATGCCGGAACTGCCGCCATGAATTAAAAGCGTATCGCCGGATTTGAGTTTTGCTTTGTGAAAAATATTCTGCCAGACGGTAAAGACCGCTTCGGGCAGGGCGGCTGCATCGGACAGCGCTATATTGTCAGGAACGGGCAGGCAATGCGCTGCATGCGCGGTACAATATTCGGCGTAGCCGCCACCGCTGACAAGCGCGCAGACCTGATCGCCGATCTTCAGGTGCGGGGTGTTTGTTTCGGCGACGATGCCGGAGACTTCAAGCCCGAGAATGTTAGACGCGCCTTTGGGGACAGGGTATAATCCCCGTTTTTGTAACAGGTCGGCGCGGTTGATTCCGGCCGCTGTGACCTTGATTAGCACCTCGTCTTGTGCCGGTATGGGGCGCTCTGCCGTGCCGATATCCAGCCGGGCCTGTTTGCCCGCGTCTTTTATGTTGATTGCCTTCATAAATCATTGCCTTTTGCTGTTTCAGCTTTTAATGTTGGAGTGATTTCAGGCAATAATCAAGAGGATCATTTGTAATGTTTGAGGATGATGACGCCCTCACGAGCAAAAAATCTGCGCCGCGTGTTCTGGATGATATGTCGGTTGATGAACTCGAGACATATATCGATAATCTGAAAGCGGAAATTGCGCGTGTGGAGGCCGAGATTGAGAAGAAAGAAGCATCCAAAAACGCCGCCGATGCATTCTTTAAATCCTGAAATACACACAGTGCCTGAAACACACAAAGTGCATGAATCGTAATATATAAGGGTGAGTATTCATTATGCGTATTGAGCAAGATATAAAGCTGGACTTCAAAGATGTATTGATCCGTCCGAAGCGTTCCACATTGGCAAGCCGCCGCGAAGTTGATATCAAGCGGCGCTATACATTCAAGTGGAGCGGCCGCGAATATCACGGCGTGCCAATTATTGCCGCCAATATGGACGGGGTCGGCACATTTTCAATGGCCAAAGCTTTTGTCGCTGACGGAAACGGTCTGACTGCAGCCCTTGTAAAACATTACGAGGTTGACGAGCTGGTCGATTTTTACACGGAAAACGGCAGTGATAATGTCTGGTACAGCATTGGTGTCACAGAACGCGATGTCGAAAAACTGGATCGCTTTCTGGCCAAAACGGACGGTAAGCTTGATAAGCTGTGTATCGATGTGGCAAACGGCTATAGTGAGCCTTTTGCCGATTTTGTAAAGCGCATGCGCGATAAATTGCCGGAAACAACCATCATGGCCGGGAATGTTGTGACCGGTGAAATGGTTGAAGAACTGGTTCTTGGCGGCGCTGATGTCGTGAAGGTCGGTATCGGTCCGGGCAGTGTGTGTACAACACGCAAAATGACAGGCGTCGGGTATCCGCAACTGTCTGCCGTGATTGAATGTGCCGATGCCGCGCATGGTTTGAAAGGGTTTGTGTGTGCCGATGGTGGCTGTACCGTGCCGGGTGATCTGGCAAAAGCTTTTGGTGCCGGTGCTGATTTTGTGATGCTTGGCGGTATGCTTGCCGGACACGAGCAAAGCGAAACCGAAGTCGTTGAAATTGACGGGAAGAAGTTCCTCGAATTTTACGGCATGAGCAGCAGCACCGCGATGAATAAACATGCCGGCGGTGTCGCCGAATATCGCGCAAGCGAAGGTAAAACCGTGCATATCCCGTATCGCGGTCCGATTGAACCGACCTTGCAGGATGTGCTTGGTGGTATCCGGTCTGCTTGTACTTATGTCGGCGCGGTTGAACTGAAAGAACTGTCAAAGCGCACAACATTTGTGCGTGTCACACAGCAGATCAATAATGTTTTCGGTTCGTCGTAAAATGCCCGTGCTTTGATCTTGCGATTTTAAAGTCATCGCGCTATTCTGTACGTCGTTTGAATGAATATAAGTGAAGGATGGCATCATGGCAGAGATTAAAGACAGACTGACAGAAGCAACCAAAGAATGTTTGCAGCATTACGATGCCTGGTCTCAGAACAAAAAAGACGAAAGTTCCCGTGAGCAGTTGATGGAAGCGTTGCACGAGTTGCGCAAAGTGTCAGCCCGTCTTGAGATTGAAATGGCTGTCAGTGAACGCGATCTGCGCAAGAATAAGCCTATCCCCGTGCCGCCGCACCGTTCCGCGAAACGTAAAGTCGATAATGACGGCAATGATAATTCAGCGGGCAATAAAAATAATGATGATAACAAACCGTCCGTGCAGGTGGAAACCAAGCCAAAGCGCGGCCGTTCATCACGCAACAATAATAAATCCGGTAATTAATTAAATCAGCCGATCAGAAATGATCTTTCTTTGTGCGCAAATCTGCATATTGCGCCGCTGTTGATGCGCGTAGCATGGCGTTTGTCTCAAGCTCGGTCGCCAGTGAAACGGGCAGGGTTGGCTTGTCTTGTGCGCGCAGGGCGTGGGCTTGCTCTCCGCGTTTGATCAGGGCGGCATTGTCCGGTTCGATAGACAGGCAAAAGGCCGCATTATCCAGCGTATATTCATGACCGGCATAGATCATCGTTTCCGGCGGCAGAGATTTGATCCAGCATAATCCTTCGAACATCTGTTCGGCAGACCCTTCGAATAAGCGTCCCGTGCCCATTGAAAATAAGGTGTCACCGGAAAACAGAATATGATCCTGTGGCAGGTAAAAACAAATATGGCCGCGCGTGTGGCCGGGGGTTAATTTGACGCTGATATCAATATCCCCGCATTGGAAAATGTCGCCATCGCGCAATGTCTGGTCGATGCCCGGTATCTTTGCGGCCTCGTATGTCGGGCCGATAATTTTGCAGCCAAACTGTTTTTTGATGGCGGCGTTGCCGTCTGTGTGATCCCAGTGGTAATGGGTGTTCAGAATGAAGTCAGGGGTGATATCGCGGCCTTCCAGATAGGCAATGACCGGTTCGGCTTCGCCGGGATCAATCACAGCCGTTTTCTGTGTGGCGCTGTCCTGCAGGATATAGCAATAATTATCTTCCAAAATAGGGATGATCTCTACGGTTGCGGTCATGGCTTTGCTTTCTCCCCTGTTGTGATTTCCGTTGTATTGAGCAAGTCTGCAAGGCGGACTTCTGCGCTGCCCGGTTTTAACGGTTGTTGCTGGCTTTCATGTGGTGACCAGCCCAGCACAAAAATAATCTCGAATGTTGCGGGAATGCGGCCGTCCGTTTCGGCAAATGTATTGTGGTAATATTCGGCGGCGGTCATAAATATATCGCGCCCCGTAAAGGATTTTGTGCGGTCGTGTAACGCGCTGGCTTCGCCCATATGGCGCACATCACGCATCAGACTGAACATATCGCTGTAGCTAACGGTGATTAATTCGCTGTCAATCACCGGCAAGGCAAATCCGGCGCGCTGCATCAATGCGCCCATTTGCTGTTTATCAACAAAGGGGTAAACGCGCGGGCGCGCCCCGTTGCGGCATTGCATTTCGGCATGGGTCAGGGACTTGCGAAGTTCGAACAGTGTTTCCCCGCCGAATAATGTGCCGACGAACAGGCCGTCAGGTTTCAGGGCGCGGTTGATTTGGATAAGGGTTCCCGGCAAATCATTTTTTGTGTGTAAGGATAAAATGTCGATGAGGGCATCCGCGCTGTTCATGCGCAGGGGCAGTGTTTCTTCGTCACAAATCAGGTGCGCCGGATGCGCATTCTGCGCGGGTAATGTTTTTTGCGACAGATCAAGATGAATAGTGTGCCCGATTTTTTCGTGATTGAAGGAATCGCGCGCGCCTGAAATCAGTGCTGTATCGAATTCCCGTTTGATGACGGCAAGGCGCTCTTTCACATTATCGAGGCACCAGTCATGCAGGAAATTAGCATCTCCGCGCATGGCGCGTTCGCGGTTGCGGCGCACGGCGTTCAGGTCGAATATGTGCATATCATTTTTCATACGAGGCCCAATTTACGTCATTGGATGAACATTGGAAAGGGTTAGTTTGCTTCGTATTTTTGATGTCCGCCGACGGCCGTGCGGATTTCGCGTGTGCTGTGATCTGTATCGTTTTGCGCGCTCTTCAGGATACTGACTGCACCGGCGCGGGCCGTTTCGATCGAAGATTGAATGGCCGATCCTGTTTCATGGGCTTGCGCCTGTTCTGCCAGTCCCATCCAGTCATAATCATGCACGTTACTTTCGCCGCACATGAAGAAATTGACGTGTTTCATGCTGTTCAGCAGCGTAAAGCTGGAGAAATAATTGTGCCGTTTATCCATGTTGATCATGTTGTAAAGTTCGGCAACCGGCATAAAGGTAACAGGGCCGCCAAACGGCGTTTTTCCGGCTTTCGATGCGGCCACGGCAAAGGGGAATATCCTCATTGGTGTGACGCCGACATGACAGAAATAACTCGGGCCGAGGGCCGAGACTTTGTCCGGTGTCACTTTATATTCTTCGGCAATGAAATGACGTGCATCTTCCATTGTTTTAACAGACGCCGGTAATTTATAGCTCGGCGCGTTCAGGCACAGGCCGTTGCCTTTATAGCGTTGCGGCACAGGCAGATATTCGGCCACAACACCTGCCATGACCTTGCCGGATTTGGCGTGTTTTGTCAGCGGCAGGACGACAGCCTGATTGATGATCTGGTCTTCGGCGATGGCGAATTCGACTTTGCGCGATTTCAGCCCCTTCATACCGTTATCAATCCAACCTTCTTCGACAAACAGGGAGTGCATGGCGCGGACCTGTCCGGCGATGCCTTTGACCTTTTTGAAACGGTCGTCTTTTTCTTCCATCTGTTCTTTCAGCTTTTCAACGCTGCCGATATTTTCCGGTGTTTCCAGTTCCAGTTTCAGCGGGCAGTTGGCCCAGTTTTCATAGGTCAGGCCTAGCTTTTCGTACAGATTGTGGATTTGCATTTCCAGTCGTGCGTTCGGAATGAATCCGACCGAAATGGCGTTCAGCAGGTTTTGCGCATTGATCTCGCGGTAACAGCCTTGCGTGGAATAGCCGTCAATATCGCTGTTGACCTCTTTGGGGTGGATCACAGAGTCCTGTTCCAGAACACGGACATACCGCGTATGGACGCGTTCATCAATCAAATCAGGGGCGGGCAGATATGACGTTCCCTCCATCAATGTGGCATCTTGTGCCACTTTCAGGCCGGTTTCATGCATGAAGAACTTTACCAGATCCTTATAATTCGGCACGCCGAGCTCGGCAATTTTCTCTGTCGGGATAGCGATGGCTTCCGTCATGTGACCGGACCATTTTTTACCGTCAACGGGCTTACCTTCGCGCGGAATATAATTGGCAATGCCGCGCGGCAGATTTTCATGAATATAAACAAAGAGCTGCCCGTCGGCCGTTGTGCGGAATGGAAGTACTTCGGTATATTCAATCCCGCGTGAAATAATATCATAGGTCTTGTTGTTGGAATCGTTCCGTACGGCGGAGACTTCGATTGTTTCGACGGCATCTTTCAAAAAGCGGCGTTCATTGATTTGAAGGCTTTTTCCGTTGGCCAGTTTCTGGGATACGGCAATGAAGCTGGTCGGCGGATTACTGATTTTCCGGCCGTCTGTTGTATAAAGCTGGAATTGGTCTTCGAAGCGCTGCTTGATATATTGTTCGTTCCAATAGGGCGTTGTGTACAGCGCGCGCGCGCCGAGGGAGCGCAGGTTTTTGCGGAATTCCCGTTTGGTGAAGAATGTGAACTCCTTGTCCAGATCTTCGTTGAAGTCCTCGCGGTCATCTTTGCGCATAATGAATTCATAGGCCCATTTGAACGGCAGGCGGAAGAGCCGTGTCTGCGGCGTGCGGGCCGGTATCTCCTCCAGCAGAAACCCGTCATGGCTGTTATCATGATTGGGGCGTACATTTTCCGAGTAATAGACAAGCAGGTCTGCCGTTGACAGATTTTCAATGTCTTCGCCGTCGCTTTTCTGGTCCGGCAGTTCCAGCAACACGAATTCCTCGGGCGGTGGCATCGGATAACTATGGATGAACAGAAGTCCGTATTCTTTCAAGACACGCAGCGATTCATCCAGATGTTCGATGACCGGTTGTTCGTTCGGGGCATATTTTGAATAAATTTCGTGCAGAACATAGGAATGCACAACGGCATCGTAGCTATTATCGGGGAAGGTGTCAGCATCGGACAGATCGCCGTGGATATATTTCAGGTTCGGTAACTGATAACGGCTTTGGGCGACGGCAACGCGTTTTTCGTTGATATCCATGCCGACAAATTCCAGATGCGGGTTCAGCGCAGCCATCACGTAAGTAACAGCCCCCCTGTGACAGCCGATATCCAGTACTTTGCTGCCGTTTGCGAGCAATAAATGCGACATCGCAAACCAGGCGCGGCGGATAATAGAAGGTTTAATGTTACGAAGTTTTTCGTGTCTGCTGTAATAGTCTTGAAGGAAGGTCGTCGCGGGGAGGGATGTTGTAAACGGAGTTAAAGATGTCCTCTCCTGTTTCTCCTTTTCAGAGAAACCCGATGCAAAGGCTTCGTTTTGCACATCTTTCAATTTTTTAATCAAGGACGTCCCTTGTGATTTACACTCTATTACTCTTACTTTACCTAATAGCGATCTTATACTGTTTTTGCCCTTCGCAGTGCAATAAAAAAAGTTATACCGTCCGCAATTTTTTGCTACGTTACGAAGGGGTTTTTATCAAAAGACAGGGATAGTCTATATTGCAGCGATTCAAGAACATGATACGGCAAGGCATCGACCTTATTCTCCCGGCGCGCTGTCCGGTGACGGGGGATATCGTTGATGATGACGGCATGTTATCGGCGGCAGTCTGGAGCGGGCTGGCGTTTATATCCGATCCGCATTGCGACACGTGTGGCTATCCGTTTGATTTTGATGCAGGTGGTGACGATCAAATCTGTGCGGCTTGCCATCATGAAACACCGGCTTTCGATCTGGCGCGGTCCGCAGTACGTTATAATGATACGAGCCGCGATATTATTTTGCGATTTAAACATGCCGATCAAATGCATCTTGTGAACGCCTTAACACCGTGGCTTGTGCGGGCCGGGCAACCTTTGTTCGCGCGTGCTGATTATCTTGTGCCTGTGCCGCTGCATTATACGCGGCTTGTGCGGCGGCGCTATAATCAAGCGGCCGAGCTTGCAAAAGCGCTGTCCTGTAAAAATGAAATCCCCGTTTTGCTTGATGGCTTGTTACGGACGCGGGCAACGGCCACACAAGGTGTTTTATCATCGTCCGCACGGCACAAGAATGTGGCCAAAGCATTTGCCGTGAATCCCCGTTGTCAGTCGCAGATCAGGGATAAGCATATTGTGCTGATTGATGATGTGTTTACAACGGGGGCGACCATTTCGGAATGTGCGCGTGTGTTGAAGAAAGATGGCGGCGCGGCCGGTGTTTCTGTTTTGACGGTGGCGCGTGTGATCAAGTCATAGCGAAATTAAGTCATAGCGACGGTGTGCCGTGCTGTACCGTGCGGTGCAATCAGGTCTGTTTATAATGGCTGTCCTTGTGACAAGCGTCCTTGATCGGCGTAATCTTGTAATCCTTGCTGCATCAAATGCTTTTTCAGCGGTTCAATCGTTTCAATGACCGATAATGTTTTCTTGCGCGCCATTGATAAAAACGTCGAATGGTTGCTGACCAGTTTATTTAATGCAAAGGAGCCGCGATGCCGTAATTGTATGTCATGACGGCGGCGTTTTTCATACATGGCTAATGTTGTGTCCGATCCGATATCCATACCGATTCTGGCTTGATCTGCGATAATTTCGGCAAGGGCGGCAACATCACGCATACTGAGGTTTAGGCCTTGCGCGCCCATCGGGTGCAGGACATGTGCCGCTTCGGCGATTAAGGCAAAACGATTGCCTGTCAGCTTTGGGGCAATGGCGGAAATTAACGGCCATGATTGCGGTGTCGAAGCAAGGGTGATTTCGCCCAACTGGTTGTTTGTGCGCTGTTGTATCGCGCGTTGCAGGCTGTCTTTGTTTTGCCGCAATATGTTGTCGATATTGTCGGTTGTATCCACCCAGACAAGGCTGGATTGCTTGCCGGGCATCGGGACAAGGGTAAATGGACCGGACGGACGGTGAAACTCGGTCGAGACATTATCATGCGGTTTGGTGTGGTTTAGGATGCAGGTTATGGCTTTCTGGTCATAGGTCGTGATATCGGCGCTCAAGCCGGCCATTGTTCGCGTCGGTGAATTGCGGCCGTCTGCGGCAACCATCAATGTTGCGGATATTGTTTTGCCGCCGCGTAATTCTACGTTGGTCGTGGTGTCATCTTGTGTCATCTGCGTAACCAGATCGCCGTAAAACGTCTTGATGTTCTTCTCTTTGGCGGCAACATGCGCGAGGGCGGCGTGAAGGACATTATTCGAGATATTCATGCCAAATGTCTCAAGGCCGAGTTCTTTTGACTGGAAATCGACTGTTTTGGCGGCGTTCTGACCGGAATCATCAATGATACGTAATGTTGATAGTGCCGCGCCATAGGGGGCGCAATGATCCCATGCGCCGGTCGCCTTGATGATATTGATGGAGCTGTCCATCAGCGCAGATGTGCGGCCCTCGGGTGTAATGTTCTTCAGCGTCTGCGGTGTGTGCGGGTCGATAACGGAGATATTTAACCCCAGCCGTGCCAGCAGAATCGCAAGCGTCAAACCCGGTGCGCCTGCGCCGCTGATGACGATATCTGTTTGTGTGTTTTTCCGGCCGATCATGGTTTTGCTATCACGTTTTTAACGATATTTATGCTAATATAACGCAAAGGAACTGAACTTAAAGAGAATAACGCACATGACAGATCAAAAAGAGGCAAATCAAAGTGGGGAACGGTCTTTCAAGGCGGCATGTATCCAGATGAACAGCCGCGAGGATCGTGCCAAAAATCTGGCGGATAGCGCAGAGATGATCCGGGCGGCAGCCGCAGAAGGGTGCAAATATATTCTGACGCCGGAATATACGGATTATCAGCATGATGATAAAAAGCGCTGGATTCGCGACGCGCCGTATGAAGCAGACCATCCTGCGCCCGCCTTTTTCAGTGATCTGGCCAAAGAGTTGGGTATTTACCTGCATATCGGGTCATTATCCGTGCGTGTCACGGATGATCTGACGGCAAATCGCAGTCATTTTTTTGCGCCGGATGGCCGCCTGATGACGACCTATGACAAAATCCACTTGTTTGAAGTGTGCCTGCCGAATGGTGAAACACACAGGGAAAGCGCCTTTATACGGGCAGGTAAGCGGGCCGTGATGGTAGATACCGATCTTGGCATGTTCGGTTTGTCGATTTGTTATGATATCCGTTTTCCGTATCTGTTTTCATCAATGGCACAGGCCGGCGCGCAGATATTTGCCGCGCCCGCCGCTTTTACCGTGCCGACAGGAAAGGTGCACTGGGAGCCTGTTTTGAAATCCCGCGCATTGGAAAACGGGTGTTACATGATTGCCTGCGGACAGACGGGCGATTATGGTGATAAAGGCAAATGTTACGGCCATTCAATGATCATCGATCCGTGGGGCGAAGTCATTGCGCAGGCCGCCGATGCGGTCGGGTACATCACAGCGGAAATCAGTCACGACCGTCTGGACCGTATTCGCAAACGATTCCCGATTTTAATGCATCATAAGCAGCTCGATACGCCGGAGATTTTTAAATAACTTCAGGCTTTTGTTGTGTCTTTTCTGTAGACATCGGAAAGTGTTTCCCCAGTTTGTAGCTTCCATGCTGTCCAGCCATTTGTGCTTCGGCCCGTAACACAAGCACCTGCGTAGGATGGACTGTTGAACAAGACATCTTCCTTCAGTTCGTAGTGTTTGTCAGTTTCCTGTAGTAAGTCATCATTCAAGAGTTGCTCTCTCTCTTTTATGACGGCAGGGGCAAGAGAAGGAGTTGTTTCTTTGTGAAATTTGGAGTTTGCTAGTACAACAAAACCTTCATCGGTATACATACCGTTTCCTGATATGCCACGGCGCGAAATTGTGAAAATTTGTTGGTTTTCTTTTTCTGCGCTTTCCTGATTTCTAGTTGATTGGAAAATAGGAAGGCCAAGAGTGGATACCAGTGTTGAGATAGTCTCGAAACAGTCAATTAGGTCAGCTTCCATAGATTCGCTGACGTAAGGTTTTGATGGCGTTGTAGAATTGTTTATAGTACATCTTTTGGTTTCTCGCCCAAGTTTGCAAGCAAGCCATTCCAAATATTTTACATGTGTTTTTGTGAACTGATTTGTTTTCGACGTAATGACTAGGGCATAGTCCCAGAAATCTTTAGTCGCGTTATGCTGAGATAACCTAATTAAACAGTTTTCTGCTTCTCCGATATATACTTCTTTTTTTGCGTGTTCTTCTGAAGAGCCTACCAATAGGTATATGCCTACATTGTGGAGACTATCTCGTTTTTTTGCATGTTCTAATTTTGAACGAGGGATGTAAGTGACTTCAGCAGTGCGACTTGTTATGCTCGCCACTTTTATGCTCTTGGGGCTTCCGTCTGGTAAGAAGATTTCAATCGTTTTTGCGTTATTTTTTTTCATCTTAAATAATCGTGCCTGTATCAACATCCAGTGCGTCCGCGAGGGATTTAATCGCCTGGACCGAGCCGTTTTTCTTGCCTGTTTCGATTTCGGTGAGGTAAGGGCGGGATATGCCTGCTTTGTTGGCCAGTTCGGCTTGTGTCCAGCCGCGATATTCCCGCAGGATTTTAACCGGATGTTCCTGACGCGCAAAGAGCGCGTCTTTTAAGTCATCAGGTAGGTCGTCATTGGTGTTGTCTTGCTTGATGCCGCTCATGAGGCGGTATTCATGCAACGGAACAAGCGCGTAAGGTTTACCTTGAATGTGAATGAGGTCATGCTTCATCTCTGTCTTGTCCTTTTATCTTTTTAGTGCGTTACGTCATTCCTCACGCAGCTTGACTGCGCTTCGTCATTTGTGCCTGCTAAAAAAATAAAATGAAGACGACATAGGCGCGCAATGACGAGAATCATGTTTCTATTCGCAACATATCATAAAAAATGTCGCTATTGAACGGGGTGTTCGGATTTTTCGTAGCTGTCTATTTGGGCAATGACCTGTGCGGCGCTGAGGCCGTCTTGTTCACGCATATGCTGGAGTGTGACGGCATTATTGCGTTTGGCAAAGCGTTTACCGTGTTCGTCCAGTAACAGCGGGTGATGGCAATATTCAGGTACATTCAGATCAAGCAGCGCCTGTAATAAGCGGTGCAGATGTGTGGCATAGAATAAATCACTGCCGCGCGTCACAAGGGAAATATCTTGCAGATGATCGTCAATGGTGACGCAGAGGTGATAGCTTGCTTTCACATCTTTGCGTGCCAGAACCACATCGCCCAATATCGCAGGGGTCGCGATTTGCTTGCCTTTGTCTTGATCTGTCCATGTCAGGTCTGTACCGGCAATGGCGAGGGCTTTATCAAGATCAAGGCGCAGGGCATAGGGCGCGCCGCTATTGATCTTGTCTTGCCGTTCTTGCGTGGATAAATGACGGCATGTTCCGGGGTAATGGTGGCCTTCCGGTCCTGTGGGGATGTGATGCGGGGCTGATCCGATTCCTTCGATTTCAGCCGCGATATCTTTACGTGTGCAGAAACACGGATAGAGAACGCCCATATCATTAAGCTTGTCCAGATAGGCGGCGTAGGTTTCAAAATGATCGGATTGTTTGCGCACGGGCTGCGCCCACGTGATGCCGAGCCATGATAAATCTTCGTAAAAGCCATCGATAAATTCATCGCGGCAGCGGCCCAGATCGATATCTTCGATACGCAAGATGAATGTTCCGTCGCTTTCCATTGCCTTGCGATAGGCAAATAGCGCGGAAAAAGCGTGCCCGATATGTAATCTTCCTGTTGGTGACGGTGCGAACCGCGTGATGAGATGTTCCATAGCTTTATCACTATAACAAAAAGGCCTTGCTGAAAAGACAAGGCCTTTATTGCTGTGTTTTTTATGCGGCGTTTATTCGGCGGCGCTGAATTGTTTATTTGTGCCGCATTTTTCACTGATGAATGAAAAGGCCAGCCATGCGCACGGAACGGCAAGCAGGCTGTAGGTGATCGTCTGTGCAACCCAGTGGCCGTGCGCAAACATCTCTGTCGCCATATGAACGGGGTAATTCCATTCTTCAACAGGCAGCAACGCATTCATTTCTGAAAGCTCGTGAATGCCGTACAGGAAAAGCTGGATAGAAAACAGGAATAAAAAGATACCTGTGACCTGCATAAAAAGGCGCAGGTTGATTTTGCTGCTTTGTTTGACCCATAGCGCACCGAACAGGGCTGCAATTAACAAGCCGCCGACCGCGCCGCCAAAAATAGCAGTGGCGTGTGCGTATGTGGATATGCCGCCCAGCATCAACGCTGTTTCCATGCCTTCGCGGGCAATCATCAGTGTGATGAACAGGAAAACGCCGATATAAGCCGCGTTGCCGGTTTTTGCCGCGCTGTGTTCGATTTTATCTGTGATGTTTGTTTTGATGTTGCGTGCATTTTTGATGACGTAGAATGTCATGCTTGCAACAAGGACACCTGCAATCATCGCCAGTGCGCCTTCCATGACGGGATCTTCGGCGAGCTCCTGAATGTGGAAGCTTGTGGTTGCGCTGATAAGCAGGGCTGCCGCGATACCGCCGTACACAGCTTTGGCCAGATGGGCGCGTCCTGTTTTTTGCAGGTAAGCCAGTGTAATGGCGACAATAAGAAAGGCTTCAAGCCCTTCGCGAAACGTGATAAGCATTGTTTCAAACATGATATCTACCTTTATGATATGTTGTTAATGAAAATCATTCTCAATTAATAGGGCGGTCATGTTACATTGACAAGTGTAAAATACGGAACGGACAAAATTAAGTCACAAGGTGGTTCGATATGGTTCAAGGCAAAGAATTAAAAACATATACATATGGTCCGGCATCAGGGTTGAAGCCGAAAAATATCGTGTTTTTGTTACATGGTCTTGGCTCGAACGGGCAGGATTTGATTTCGCTTGCGCCGTTTCTGGCCAAAACATTGCCTGATACCGTTTTTGTCTCGCCGGATGCGCCGTTCCCGTGTGATATGGCGCCATTCGGTTATCAATGGTTTTCGTTACAGGTGCGTACGGATGAAGCGCTGATAAAAGGCGTTGAAGAGGCGCATCCGGTCTTAAGCGACTATATTGACGCGCAGCTCGCCAAATATGATCTGGGCGCAGATAAAGCGGCGCTGCTTGGTTTTTCACAAGGCACGATGATGAGTTTATATACCGGCCCGCGTTACAAAGAGTGTTTTGCTGGTATTCTGGGGTATTCCGGCGCGCTGGTCTGGGGCGATGATACGATTGCCGCCAATCTGCACAAAATGCCGATCATGTTGATCCACGGGGATGAAGATGATGTTGTGCCGCTGTCGGCGTATAAACAAGCCAAAAAGACTCTGGAAGAGGGCGGTTATGATGTGCAGGGAGAGGTCACAGAGGGGCTTTCGCACGGTATTGACGAATCAGGGATTCGTGATGGTGCTGCATTTTTATCGCAGATTTTCTCCTAAGAAATCGTTAACGATTGTAATAAAATTACCCAAAAATATAAGCTGTTGAAATAAAACGCATAATGCTGCGGTGCATTGTGGGAATCTTTGTGGGTTTTCTAGGTATAACTTCGAAAATATTGTATAATATAATTATAAAGACTACGCGAAGTCCTTGATTTGTATAGTAACTCTAAAAGGACTTCCGCCGCAGCCAGCGGATCGTCACTTTGACTATAGCGCTCTATAGACGAAGTGATCTTGGGAAAGGAGACGTATATTGAGTGATATACAAACCCCGCTAGAACAATGTCCGGCGCTTATATTAAATGCCGACTACAGACCGCTTAGTTATTTTCCATTGTCATTATGGTCCTGGCAGGAAGCTGTCAAAGCTGTTTTCAGAGATTCCGTTGTTGTTTTATCCGAATATGAGCGCGTTGTGCGTTCCACGTCGCGGGAAATCAAGCTACCGAGTGTGCTGGCGCTCAAAGAATATATCCCGATGGCGAGACGGCCGGCCTTTACACGATTTAATGTATTTCTGCGTGATGAATTCACCTGCCAATATTGCAGCGATGGGTTCAAAACCAATGATCTGACGTTTGATCATTTAATTCCGCGTTCACGCGGCGGACGAACATCCTGGGACAATATTGTCACAGCATGTCGTGATTGCAACACCATCAAAGGAAACAAGATGCCCGATCAGTGCAATATGTTTCCGGTGCATAATCCGCGACAGCCGACAATATACGAACTCCAGGAACACGGAAGAAAGTTCCCTCCTAATTTCCTGCACGAAAGCTGGGGGGATTTTCTGTACTGGGACACCGAGTTGGTGGACTAGTATTTTTGACGTCAAAGAAACCAAACCAAAGGAGGTTGTCATGTTTGGAAAATATTTTGATGTAGGAGAGAAGAGAGACTTTGGTGGAGCATTTATGTTCTTCATCGTTCATCTTATTCTGTTAGTTGGTATCTCATCAGTGGCATTGCATTTCTTTGCAATGACCGGAATGGTTGATGCAGGTATCGGCGGCTTCTTCGAAGGTGGCCAGTTCCATACGATCGTCGGATCACTCTTTGTGATGTGGCTCGGTGGTATGATGGTTAGCAAAAGAGGCAAAAATAACGACATCATGTCTGTTATTATGGTGATTGCAGGTATCTATCTTGCATGGACCTTCAGCGTTATTCTCGGTCTTGTGCCGATTGCGTTGATGACGACTATTCACGATAAGTAACGACAAATAAATATCACGACAAAAAGCCGGGTTTTTCCCGGCTTTTTTATTTTGCTTTTTCGTTGCGGATTGAATATATTGTCATAATAATTAAAGGGGCGTGTGCGAACACAGCGTAAAAACGCCGGATAGGGATGTTTTATGTCGTTAAAACGCAGTTTTGATATTGCTGTTGCCGGTGCGGGCCTTGTGTTGGGCGCGCCTATTGTGTTGCCTGTGGCTGTGACGATGGCGTTCATTACAAAATCATCGCCGCTTTTTGTGCAAGAACGCGTGGGACAACACGGCAAGCCGTTTCAAATATTCAAGATAAAAACAATGCGTGATGCGTTTAATGATGCGGGCGAGCCGCTGCCGGATGATCAACGTGTTTCGCGTGTCGGGGCGTTTTTGCGCAAGACAAGGCTCGACGAAATTCCGCAATTTATCAATGTGTTAAAAGGTGATATGAGCCTTGTCGGACCGCGCCCGATCCGTGCGATCTGGGAAACGGCGGCCGATCCCGTGCGGCAGTCTGTGAAGCCCGGTTTAACAGGGCTTTATCAGATTAGCGGCGCAAACAGTCTAACGCGCGAGGAAATGGTTGCGCTGGATCATGCCTATATTGACACAATGCGTGAAAAAGGCGCTGTCAAAGGATTGTTCTATGATATCGGTATTTTCCTGAAAACGCCGCTGGCGTTGGTCAAACATAGAAGCGCGCCGCATCATCGCGTTCCACCTCCGTAATGTTGCGTTGCAAAATAATATCTTGACATATTATTGCATTCTTTGTAGAAATGTAATTCCATATTTATTTAATGGTTTATGGTCTATATCTCTTTTTAGAAAAGAGTTAGGGCGGTTTTTATCTATATGTATGCGGTCACGGGGGCGGCAATGTTTGACGATTTATTCGATTTATCCAAAAAACGCAGTTTTAAACAATCTGTCGGTTTTTATCTGTTCTATCTGATGCTCTTTATCGGCGCGTCAACAATCGTGGATATTATTGCGTTTTCTTAAAGACGCAGTAATAACAGATTGCAGCGCACACGGCAGATAGCGCGATATTGTAATTTGCCATCGAAAGACCGATGATCGGGTCTTGCCACGGAATTTCATCGCAGCGCACGGCCTGTGTGCTTTCAATCTTTGCCAGTAACGTTTCCGGATCAAGATTGTCGAATGATACGGTGCATGCTTCCAGAAAAGATGCCCACCAATGTTGTTCTACGCCTGTATGATAAAAAGCAATTACGGCGCATGCTGTGAATGAAAGACCGCACAGCAAGAGAAATGCGCGGGCAATGGCCGGGCGGGGCAACAGCAGGAAACCGAAGGCAGCAAGCCCCAACACAATATTGATCGCGAACGGAACGCGCTGATACAAGCACAGGATACAAGGTTGCAGGCCGAAGACATGTTCGGCAATCAGGGCCGACACCAATGAAAATGCAGATATAAAGACAACAAAGGCGCTGACGAGCCGTGCGTTTGTAAGGGAAGAACGTAAGTAAGCGATCATGATGTTTTTGCCTTTTTTATAGAGCCTACAGAAATGATTTAATCACATCTTTGATAATATCAACTGCTTCCGGTCCGAAAACAAGTGCTGTAATTACCAGCATCGAAACCCATGCAATGCCGATAAGGGCGCCTGTCAGGGTCATCAGGCCGTCCCGCATGATGCCGCCCAGTGACATCAGGGCGATCCCGAAGCTGGGGACGGTATTTGTTAACGGCACGGGAATACAGACTGTTAGCGCCATAATAAATCCGAGTAGCCCCCAAAGACGCATCATAGAGGGAGCGGTGAGCGCAGCAATCCGCGGCTTTGTTAAATATTCAAGCTTTTGTAGAAACGGGATCATTTTGCGAAAAAGGGTGCGTGTGCCTTGTTTGTCGAGTTGTTTATCCTGCACCTTTTTCGGAAGCCATATTTCATGTAGCCCCAGAATTTGTTGGAGCGTTAGGAAAATAAGCGGTGAGGCGAGCGCGATATTAACCCCCGGCGGTACAGGGATAGGTAAGGCCATCGGCAGGGCAAAAACCAGTAACACCATCGCGATGCCGCGATCGCGAAAATAATGAATAAGTGCCTGAATGGTGATGTTCTCTTCGGCCTGAAGATGAGTCTCAGTAAAGTCTTCCAGAACTTCAGACAGGGGCCTGATATGCATTGTGCTACTCGTTGTTTCGTATTAGTTTCGCCGTATAACTTACTAGAATCATTAAGACTCTTGACATTATATTATAAGATGTTATTCTTAAGTCATACGGTGGGATATTTTCTAAACCCGCTTATCTAATTTATATCTCTCTTTTGTGTTTTTGGAAACACTTCTCTCTTTTAGCCGAATAATTTCTTTTGGCGCTTTACATTTACGAATTCTTAATCTTTGGGATTTATTCTTAAAGATACAGGTAATACCTCCCTGTTCAACTCGCCGGCCATTGGGCCGGCTATTTTTTTGGGAAAATGAAATTTTCAGTTTGAATTTTAAATCAAAATCAGTATAGTCCGAAGTCTTACGAGCGCTTTTACCGACGAGAAAGCCTTCCTGATGTGCGGGTGTGGTGGAATTGGTAGACGCGGTAGACTCAAAATCTACTGGCCGCAAGGCCGTGGGGGTTCAAGTCCCTCCACCCGCACCATATTTTCCTGCCCCAGTATTATTCCCGGTTTGCAGGCATTTTTGCCTGTGTGAAGCTTGTCATGCGCCTTATTTGTTAAGGGGCGGGTGGCTCAAGATATGTAATGGTTGAATTATAATGTGACGGATATGCGGTCACGCCCTGATTTCTGTAATCGCGTGATGCTTCGACCGTTAACTGGTCGCGCACGGCATAAAGCGCCATTAAGGCTGTTCTGCGCTCTGGATCCTTCGTGTATTCCAGACGGCGTTCACGCTTGGGATTCAGATTGTTTAATGTGTCATATTCTGTCGCCAGAAAAATATCGAGATATTGTTCATGTGCGATACGCTGGCCGATCGGCGTGCCTTTCAGCTCTACCTGATCCAGAATATATTCTTTCTGGTAATCATAAAAACGCTGTGTTTGGGCATCCGGCGGTGCGATATTCTGATCATCGTCATACAGCACGGGTGTATGGAAAACGATTTTCATGCGGCTATCTTCGGATATCGGCGAGGATGCCGTATATAAATCAGACGGGGCGGGTTCGTCTGAAAACATGCGTGTGACGCGGCCGGCCGCATCTTTGTAAAAATGAATTACATCACCGATATCATATTGCACTTCGCTTGCGGCGTGACTGAACATGTTCTGGTGATCGACAAAATGCTCTGCTTTTTCAGTGTGATAATAGGCTTCGCCAAGATAAAAGGCGACCACAAGTAAGCTGGCGGCTGAGGCCCAGTGACGGCGCAAAAAGCCGGGTTTGTCTTGTTTTGGGCCGGACTTCGACTTGTTAAAGCCTGTCGGGTTGCCGCTTGGTGTTTTTCCAGAAGCCGCTGTTTTTTGATATGAAGATAAATTGCTCATATTTTTGTCGCCACACTAAATTACCGGAATATTAATTTAACATAATGCACGGAAGGTTGCAAGAAGAAGAATTGTAAGAAAATGAGGAGGTAAGAAAATGGTGCACAGGAAAGCGCCGCGGAGAGATGCCTGCGTCGTGAGGTCTACGGGGAAAGGTGCGTGGGGTAAGGTCTGCGCCGTGATGTCTGTGTCCGTGAGGTGTGCGTCCGTGATGTCTGCGTGTAAGGTCCAGTAAGTATAGGCAGAGTGACGTGCTAGCAGGGGACGATAGACGTTAGCTGCCCGTTTTCTTGGCTTTTCCGCTTTGTGGTTGCAAAAGCGGGGCGAGGAAACGACCTGTATAGCTGTCTTTCACCTGACAAATATCTTCGGGCGTACCGGTTGCGATCACATCGCCGCCTTTATCGCCGCCCTCTGGACCGATATCGATAATCCAGTCTGCGGTTTTGATAACATCAAGATTGTGTTCGATGATGACGATGCTGTTCCCTTGTTCGACCAGACGGTGCAAAACGTCCAGCAATTGCCGCACATCATCGAAATGCAGGCCTGTGGTCGGTTCATCCAGAATATAAAGGGTTTTGCCTGTCGAGCGCTTGGAAAGCTCTTTGGCGAGTTTGACCCGCTGCGCTTCGCCGCCGGATAGCGTTGTGGCTTGTTGTCCGACCTTGATATAAGACAGGCCGACATCTTTGAGTGTTTCCAGCTTGTCACGAATGGAAGGCACAGCTTTGAAGAAATCGGCGGCTTCTTCGATCGACATATCCAGTACGTCGGCGATATTTTTATCTTTAAATTTAATTTCGAGCGTCTCACGGTTATAGCGCTTGCCGTCACAACTTTCACAGGTGACATACACATCAGGCAAGAAGTGCATTTCGATTTTGATGACACCATCACCGCGGCAGGTTTCGCAGCGCCCGCCCTTGACGTTGAATGAAAAACGGCCTGCATTATAACCGCGCGCTTTTGCTTCCGGAAGTCCGGCAAACCAGTCACGAATGGGGGTGAATGCGCCCGTATAAGTGGCCGGATTGGATCGCGGTGTGCGGCCGATCGGCGCTTGGTCGATATCAATGATTTTATCAATGAATTCCAGCCCCTGAATGTCTTTGCAGGGCAGGGGCACTTCTTTGGACTTCATCACGCGCTGGCTGGCGGTTTTGTAAAGCGTCTCGATGGTGAATGTCGATTTCCCCGATCCGGACACGCCCGTCACGCATGTCATCGTGCCGAGCGGAATTTTTGCAGAGATATTTTTCAAATTATGCCCTGTCGCGCCGACAACTTCGATAAATTGCTGCCCGTTCTTGCCTGCTTTTTTGGCTTTGCGGCGTTCCTGCGGGACGGGAATTTCTTTTGTGCCGCTTAGATATTGGCCGGTCAGGCTGTCTTTGTTTTTAATGATGTCCTGCGGCGTGCCTTCGGCGACAACGGCACCGCCGTGAATGCCCGCGCCCGGTCCCATATCAATGACATGATCGGCTTCGCGGATAGCGTCTTCGTCATGTTCGACCACAATGACGGTGTTGCCCAGATCGCGCAGGCGCTTCAATGTGGTCAGCAGGCGGTTATTATCGCGCTGATGTAAACCGATGGAGGGTTCGTCCAGTACGTATAATACACCTGTTAAGCCCGATCCGATCTGACTGGCGAGGCGAATACGCTGACTTTCCCCGCCTGATAATGTCCCCGCGCTACGCGATAAAGACAGGTAATCAAGGCCGACATTCATCAGGAATGTCAGACGTTCTGTGATCTCTTTTAAAACGCGGGAACCGATTTCCAGTTGCTGTTTTGTCAGCTTGTCCGGCAGCGCCTTGAACCACAGGTCGGCTTCTTCGATGCTCATTTGCGTGACCTCGCCGATATGGTGGTCCGCAATTTTGACGGCCAGTGCTTCGGGTTTCAGGCGGTGGCCGTTACAGGCCTCGCACGGGTGGCTGGATTGATATTGTTCCAGCTCTTCGCGGACATGGTTGCTCTCGGTCTCAAGCAAGCGGCGTTCCAGATTAGGGATTACCCCTTCAAACGGTTTGTGACTGCGGTATGTATTGTTTTTGGATTCATAGGTGATGGCAATCTTTTCTGTGCCGGACCCATACAGAACGATGTTTTGTATTTTTTCGGGCAAGTCTTCAAAGGGTGTCTTTGCGCTCATCTTGTAATGGTGCAGGACTTGTTCCAGCGCTTGCAGATAGTATGTGGCAAAGCTCTTTGACCAGGGTTCGATCGCGCCATCACAAACCGGTTTTGTTTTATCGGGGATAATCAGATTTTCGTCAAAAGACAATTTTACGGCCAGACCGTCACAAGACGGGCACGCGCCGTGCGGGCTGTTAAACGAAAATAAGCGCGGTTCGATTTCCGGGATTGTAAAGCCGGAGACAGGGCAAGCAAATTTTTCGGAAAACAGCGTGTGTTCGCCCGTGTCGGCGTTTTCGGCAATCATCAGGCCGTCGGTTAGGCGCAGTGCCGTTTCTACGGAATCTGCTAAGCGGTTGCCCATATCATCGCGGATGACAAGACGGTCCACGACGACCTCGATATCATGTTTTAGTTTTTTATCGAGCGCGGGCGTGTCTTCGATTTCATACAGCGTGCCGTCAATTTTGATCCGCTGGAACCCTTTTTTACGCAGCTCGATAATTTCCTTTTTATACTCGCCTTTGCGGCCGCGTACGATTGGCGCCAGCAGGTAAAGACGTGTGCCGTCGCCCATATCCTTGATGCGGTCAACCATCTGGCTGACTGTCTGGCTTTCAATGGGCTTGCCTGTGGCGGGGGAATACGGCACACCAATGCGCGCCCACAACAGACGCATATAATCGTAAATTTCGGTAACAGTCCCGACGATAGAGCGCGGATTTTTGCTTGTTGTTTTCTGTTCGATAGAAATTGCGGGCGATAAGCCGTCAATCTGGTCAACGTCGGGTTTTTGCATCAATTCCAGAAACTGGCGCGCATAGGCAGACAGGCTTTCGACATAGCGGCGCTGCCCTTCGGCATAGATGGTGTCAAAGGCGAGGGACGATTTCCCCGACCCTGACAGCCCCGTCACGACGACAAGAGAATCGCGCGGCAAGGTCACTGTGATGTCTTTCAGGTTGTGTTCCCGTGCGCCGGAAACTGTAATTTCTTTTAACATGGTGTTTTTATAATCGTTGGAAACAGCTTTGCCAATAGAAATAGGCGCATGCCTTATAAAATCAACGCACCTGGCTCAAAAAGGCATAAAAAAGCCCCGATGGTCGGGGCTTTTTCGATAAGTGGTCATGGTACCGGCGCGTTGCGCGGTGTTGTTATTCCGGCTTTAGCAACATAGATTTGCCTGGTGCCCAATGTGTATTCACATGCTTGGCTTTGCGGCGTTCTTCGTTCATGTGCCAGTGACGCATGTTCTCGTATTTCAGGTATTCCTGATAATCTGTGCCGAGATTTTCCGGATATGTGACTTTGTTGATGATGCCTTTATCCAGTGCCTCTTCGCCGCGCATGAAGCTGTCAACGTCGAAACATTGCGCGAGTTGCTCTTCGGTCATGGTTGTTGATGTACGGAACCATGCTTTCAGATTTTCGTTGGTGAAGTTCAATTCATCGATGCTGATTGTCGCATCGCGCGCCGTGCCTTGTGCGCCGCCGCTGGCCATGTGCAACATGATTTCGGAATGCGGCCAGCATTTACGGAAGCCGGGTGTACCTGCCGTCAGAATGACAGACCCCATTGACATCGCAATGCCGTTTACGACGGTTTCAACAACAACGCCCTTGTTGCGGGCCTGCATCATGGCATCAACGATACGCAGACCTTCGCTGCAATATCCGCCGGGCGAGTCGATCAGAATGAGAAGTTTTCTATGCTCGGCATAGGCTTCGCGGTCTGCTTCGCTCATCTCCATGATCTCTGCTTCTGTTTTTGGTGTAGAGGCCGCATTGTCTTCTTCAATTTCATGTATTTTCAACATGATCTGGGCGACAATGGATGTGGCCATATGTTCGTCAACGCCGCCTTGTACCAGAATAGCGTTTCTCTGGTACATTTTGGAAAAGACGTCGGTCAGATATTCGCGGCCGTTCTTGTCTTCTTCGGTGACGTTCGGATGATAAGGTGCGCCCCGTGCCGGCGTCTGTTTTGACTGCTGGTCGAATTGACCGGACAGGTTGCCTTTTCCCTGAATATCTCTCGGATCTGTTGAACTCATAATAAACTCCCTTTCTTGCGTAGAACTTTCTTATATTGCTTTGGCATGCTCAGGACATGCTCAGTGTTGGTTTTCTGTCTGATGTTTTGTTGGCGAAATCAACGGAATCAACAGTTTCACGTGTGATCATCGTTAATTTTTCCGTTAGGTCTGCAGAGGCTGAATCGGCCGCCGCATTGAATTGGTCGATCACGCCCAGACCGTCCAGTGAAACGGCGTGCTGATCAATAACCATATTCAGAATATTGATGACCGTACCGGCATTACCGAAGTTTTTACCGTCGCGCCGTTTTGAATATTCGATGCGGTCGGCGACCGCGTTTCTGGCATCTTCGGTAATCTTCAGGCCGACTTTTTCCAGTCTTGTATCGAAGATTTGCATCAATTGCTCTTGCGTATAATCTTCGAAATCAATCGTTTTTGTCCGGCGTGTCAGACCCGAATTCATATCAACAAGCAGATCCATGTCTTTCGGGTAGCCGGCAAAAATGATTGTCAGGCGGTCTTTATACAGTTCCATGTCTTTGACCAATGTCGCAATGGCTTGTGGGCCGAACCCTTTGCCGCTGCCGACGGCGTCATTCAGCATATAGGCTTCGTCGATGAACAAAACGCCATCAAGCGCGGCCTGAATGGCTTCGCTGGTTTTCTCGGCTGTTTGTCCGACATAGCCCGCGATCAGATCACCGGCGTCAACTTCAACGACGTGACCTTTTTTCAGGCGACCGGAGTCGTGTTCCATTTTCCCGATCAAGCGGGCGAAGGTTGTCTTGCCTGTGCCCGGGCTGCCACGGAAGATATAATGGTTAAACACGTCAAAAACTTTGTCGTCCGCACCGAAATTTTTGACAAGAGTTGCCTGTAATTTCTTGCTGGCCGCCAGTTTTGGCAATAATGCTTTCGGTTTTTCAAGGCCAACCAGATCGTCAAGCTCTTCTTGTAAGTCGCCGATTTCTTCGACATCAAGAATTTTATAGGCCGGATCTTTTTCGCCTTTCTTTTTCTTTTTGCCTGCGCCGCTATTTGCGGCACCTGCTTGCTGGGCGGCTTGCTGCATTTTATTGCCGCGCAGTTGCTGTTCGTTACGCATTCTTTTCGTGATGAGTTCGAAATCCAGATAGGATTCCAGTCCTTCATCCGGCATAAGCAGGGCGGAAAAGCCTGAAATAACCTCTTTCCAGTGATAGGTGACCAGGCTGACTGTGCCGGGATGCAATTTGTTTCTGATCACTTGATAGAAATCGGGCAGATCATCTTCCGGACGGTCACGGCCGTGTTCTTTGATGTTTGTCATTTCCTGACCGACTTGCTGGAACAGATGCTTGTCTGCGGCGCGTTTATTGGCGGCTTCATCCTGATCTGCCGTAATTTCGTTGACCTTGCGGTAAAGATAATAGTGAATCTCGTGCGGCAGGTCTTTTAAGGATGTTTTGAGTTGATTTTGGTCTGTCTCATCAACATCGCTATTGATCAGATACGTCGCCATGATGCGATAAAACGCATCCATCATGTCGTCCCAGATGATCTTGTCGAAACCGCGTCCCTGACGGATTTCCTTTGGCGCTTGCTGGACAGCGGCTTGAAGCTCGTCACTGTCTTTCTGGTCAATGTTGATTTCCTCGAAGAGTTTCTGGATATCATCAACCAGTTTGGCGGTTTGTTTTGTTCTTTGATTCTTTACACCACTTCTTAAGCTCATTTGTACGCTACCCCTGTGCTCGTCATTTTATTTTTATGTATAATATTGCTTGGTGATAAAATTAAGCAGAAAATATGTTTTATTACAAGAAAAATATTTTTCATATTAATGATATTGCGGAGAAATGTGCTTTTGTCACGGAAAATTGTTCTGATTATGTCCGTGATAACTTCAAAAAAACTCTTTCATGTCTATGTGACATCTTTATAGTGGGGCATCACACACAAACGTAAAGAATTCTGAAGAAGAGCATCGTTTTTCGCGGTGTTCTGCTTTTGTAAGACACGCATGATACGAATCGAGGAGCAATATGGCTGGTAGTGTTAATAAAGTAATTTTAGTCGGCAATCTGGGCGCTGATCCGGATGTCAGATCAATGCAAAGCGGTGACAAGGTGTGTAACCTGTCTATCGCAACAAGTGAACGTTGGAAAGACCGTAATGGCGAGCGTCAGGAGCGTACGGAATGGCATCGTGTTGTCATTTTCAGTCAGCCGCTTGTGAAAATTGCAGAGCAATATTTGAAAAAAGGCTCGAAAGTTTATCTTGAAGGCCAGTTAGAGACTCGTAAATGGCAGGACCAGAACGGTCAGGACAAATATTCGACCGAAGTTGTGTTGCGCCCTTATAAAGGTGAGCTGAACATGCTTGATAGTCGCGCCGAAGGCGGGGCAGGTGGTTTTGCTCCTGCGGGACAGTCTTATGGTGGTGGCGCTCCGGCCGCAAGTCAGGCCGCACCGGCACCCGTTGATGACCTGGAAGACGAAATTCCGTTCTAGGGCGTGAGCGCTATTGATAAACGTAATGAATGAAAGCCCTGATTTTTCGGGGCTTTTCTTTGTTTTTGGATGTTTTTTATCCGTGTTGCTATATTTTTAATTTCCATAATTATTTTATTTACGTTATATTAATGACTATGATAAATAATGGCGATGTGAAAATCGCGGGATACCGTGTATTTAAAAGGTTTACAGAGCGGAGTTAAGGGGCATGGAAGCAACCGGTTTTATTAGTCAGGATCTGAAGCAGAGAACATTCGATGAGAATGTCGATCTGGCAGAAGGCATTCTTAGTGATGACGAGCTAAAGCGTCAGGAAGAAGAGCGCGCGGCCTCGGCTGCAGCGCAACGCCAGAAAGCGGAAGACGATATTGAAGAACGCCGCCGTTTGATCGAACGTAACAAAAAAGCCTATATGGAATTTATGGCGGCTTTGAGCGCCAACTTCGACAAGAGTGATGCGCCGCTACAGCCGGGTCATTATCTTGATCCGTTTTTCATGCGCGATCCGCGCTGGTTTGACGAGACAAACCCCGCACTTGATGTTTTGCCGCTGTCTTATGAGCGCAAAGAACGCATCGAGGAGACACCGGATCCGGACGCGCCGAATGTGACCTCACATTATCTTGTCGGTGAGTTTGACGGCATTAAGACGAAATTTACGCGTGACGCGTCTGTTGCATTTCTGGAAGAAGGCGCGGAACTGACACCGGAAAAAGCGTTTTTCTTCACGAGTACGGCGCGCGCAAATAGTACATTGCGCAGCAATCCGGTTGATATTGACGGCAGCCCGTACAACATGTACCTGCTCTATCTTTTCTCACAGGATAAAAAGGCGTTCGGCACAAAAGAAGTGCTGGAGATTGCAAATCTGGACGAGATTAAAGGCATTGATAAGGCAATCCAGAACGCAGCCAAAAAAGATTACCAAGCCTTTATCAAGGCGAACGGCCTACATAAAAGCCATGTGAAAGCCTTTAATGATGTGGCAGGCGATTTAGGGCAGGCGCGCCGTAATCTGCTTGCGCAGTATGCGGGGGCCGCCGGACCGGAAGCTGTCGCAGGGCCTGACGTGACTGCCGGACCGCAGGCAAATGCGGCGGAAGATTTGAACGCCGGCGCGGGGCAGAGCGATGATGTTGCGTCGATTCCCGATCCTATTGAGGACGAAGTGCCGGGCGATGACGTGACCGCGAACGCAGATGATACAACAGGTGGCACGGATACAACCGATGGTGAAGACCAGTCCGATGATGAACCCGATGACGCACCTGCACCGGATAATGATCCGGATAACGGGCCGGACGGTGATCTTGGTGGCGGCGGTGCCGCAGGGCGTATTGATCCTGTTATTGCCGATCTTGACGCTGTTGAAACTGATGCAGAGCAGGCAGGGCCGGAAGTCGGCGATATTGACGATGTTGATGTGGATGATCCGACCCGAACAGAGCCACATATTGGTAATATTGATGATGCGGAGACAGATGCCGCCCAAACGGATTTATCCGAAGCAGATGCCGATACGTCCGACGATATTGAAGACGCACAAATTATCGAAGACATTATTGATGAACAGCCTGCGCAAGAGAGTGATGAGCCCGACGATGATGTGCCGTCTGTTGAAGCCGAGGTCGTGCAAGACATTGATCCGAAAGATGTTGCGTTCGGCCCAGCGACGCCAGAAGCATTTTTGGCGGGACAGATTGCGCAACCGCAAGCCGGTGAAGGTGCTGATGCAGATGCCGACGTGGAAGCCGCCGCTGACGATGTCGTTGCGGAAAAGGGTGCTGCTGCGGAGAAGGATGCCGAAGCCGATGTGAACGCCGGCGCCCTTGCTGTGACGGAAGCCTTGAATGATGCTGAAACATCGCAGGACGCAGATGCGTCAACGCAAGAACAGCCCGCATTGCCCGAAGCCGCTTCAGATGAAACAGCGCTGCCGGATGATGAAACGCCGGATACGGGCGCTGTTGAACCCCGCTATGCGGATTATGAAATTCTTGCTCCTGAAATTGCTGTGCGGGAAGAGCCGGTTGCGGCGCTTGATCCGCTCACGATTGATGGTGATTTTACACAGGTTCTTCCGCCACAGAATGAACGGTTGTTGCCGTATCTTGATGGAGGCGGACCGCTGGCGCTGGTCGGCGATGAACCGACTAGGGCATTGCCGTTTTTGCAGGAAGATTCTGACGTGCAAGAGCCACAACAAGGGGCACAGCAAGAGGATCAGGACGGAACGCAGCACGCGAAGGACAAATTCTCTGAATCGGCCACGGGACAGAAACAAGATCCATTGCAAAGCCTGTTATCAAAAGGAGATTTGGATCGCGGTCAATCCAGGCTTGGACAATCCGTTGATCATATTGTGAAATCTTATGACGTTGCAGGCATGGAAGGACCGCTGCGTGCGGTTCAGACCAAGATGGTTGCACTGGGCTTGCATCAGTATATTCTGGAGCAAGGTGAGAATGCGACGCTCGAAAATCTTGAGCTGTCGGCCGAGAAAATCAACGACCTTGATTTCTCCGAAACGCTCTCGGACATCACGCCGGAAAATATGCATGAGCTTGACCAGAGACTTGAAGAGACAGGCGTGGCCGAGATTGTGGTAAACGCGGCCCGTAGCCATGTCGAACAAAGTGATGCAATGCCAAAAGGTGTAGTCACAATGGATAATCTGGAGGTGCAGGCCATTCCGGACGATTTGCGCAATACGTTACAGGTCGCACAATCGGCGGCCCATATTCTGAATTTGGCAGAACAAATCGAAGCCGGTGCGGATAAGATTGATGCCGCGGCAACGCAAGAGGTGCTGGAAGGGCATGATGACCTTGATGAGGCGCTTGCGGCGTTGCAAGCCAAAGCACAGCAAGGTCAGGTGTCAGATAATTTCAGCCAGACGATCGGATTGATTTCCGGTTTGACGCAATCTGCCGAACATCTGGCCGAGATTTATGCCGCGCTGCATAAAGAACATGGTGTTGCGCTGGATGTACAAGATGGTGAAAATGCATTCAAGGTGACAGACGCCCTGCGTCAGGTTGCTGCACTGCGACTGGGGAATGCGGCGCATGTAACGGCCCGTTCCGACCTGCCAGAAGCCTTGCGGGCGGATATTCTGAAGCTTGCCAATAGTACGATGGAATATTTGCAGGAAAACCGCGTGCCCAAGAACAGCTATGATCTGTTTGCCGCTGCGATGAAAGAGCATTTTGCCGATGGCGACCATGCCGATATCGTGGCGCGCCGTGCCGATGACACCCAAATGAACGTCGCGGCACAGGAACAGTTTACGCAAGAACAGCGCAAAGCACAGGAACAGGCGCAAAAAGACGACAAAAAACGTCAGAAAAATGCGTCAAACAGTGCAAAACCCGCCGGACTGTAATTTTATTCAGGCACCATTTGCAAAGTCTGTAAGAGCAATGAGGATAAAACGATAGCTTCTTGCTGTCGTGCCTTGTGCTCTATGCCGCAATTTGCTAGGAATAACGATCATTTTAATAACAAAGAATAAAGTGTGATTCGTTATGTCCGACACAGTCATTGACCAGCCAGAAATGCCAACAATTTCCCTTGAACAGGAAATGAAGCAATCTTACCTCGATTATGCTATGAGCGTGATCGTCAGCCGTGCGCTTCCGGATATTCGTGATGGTCTGAAACCCGTGCATCGCCGCATTCTGTATGCGATGCAACGCGGTGGTTATACAGCGGACAAAGCCTATAAAAAATCTGCGCGTATCGTCGGTGACGTGATGGGTCAATATCACCCGCATGGTGATTCTGCGATTTATGACTCGCTTGTGCGTATGGCGCAGGATTTCTCGATGCGCCTGCCGTTGATTGACGGACAAGGGAACTTCGGGTCTATGGATGGTGATCCGCCGGCCGCGATGCGTTATACGGAAGCGCGCCTTGAAAAAGTTGCCGATAGTCTTCTGGGCGATATCGATAAGGACACGGTCGAATTCCACCCGAACTATGATGAATCCACGCTGGAACCCGAAGTGTTGCCGTCACGCGTGCCGAACCTGCTGGTGAATGGCGCAGGCGGTATTGCCGTGGGGATGGCGACAAATATCCCGCCGCACAATCTGGGCGAAGTCATTGATGGCTGCATGGCGTATATCGACAATCCTGAAATTACGACCGAAGATTTGATGCAGTATATCCCCGCGCCGGACTTCCCGACAGGCGGGCAGATTCTGGGCCGTGCAGGAACGCATTCGGCTTACATGACCGGTAACGGATCGATCCGTATGCGGGCGAAAGCGCATGTTGAAGAAGTGCGCGAAAAACGTGACGCAATTGTTGTGACCGAAGTGCCGTATCAGGTCAATAAAGGCCGCTTGCTGGAACGTCTTGGCGAAGTTGCGCGTGATAAAATTGTTGAGGATATCGCGGAAATCCGTGATGAATCAGACCGTGACGGCGTGCGTGTCGTTGTCGAGTTGAAGCGCAATGCGGTTGCCGATGTTGTGCTGAACCAGCTGTACAAACATACAACGTTGCAGACAACATTCCCGGCAAATATGGTTGCGCTGAACTACGGTAAACCGGAAATGCTGGTCTTGCGTGATTTTATCGGCGCGTTTGTGAAGTTCCGCGAAGATGTGATTACACGCCGTACGGTCTATGAATTGAACAAAGCGCGTGATCGCGCGCATATCTTGGCCGGTCTGGCGGTTGCGGTCGCGAATATCGACGAAGTGATCGAGTTGATCCGCAAAGCCAAAGACCCTGCAGAAGCGCGTGCCGGACTGATGGGCAAAAGATGGTCTGTGCATGATATCAAACCGCTGATCGAATTGATTGACGATCCCGAATATCCTGTCTTTGACGACAATACCTATCAGATGTCCGAAGAGCAGGCGAGAGCCATTCTGGAACTGCGCTTGCACCGTTTGACTGGGCTGGAACGCGACAAGATCGGCGGCGAATTGAAGGAAATCACGGATCGCATCGCTGAATATCTTGAAATTCTGGGCAGCCGCGACAAACTTCTCGAGGTTCTGGTGATGGAGCTGGAAGAGGTGAAGGAAAAATACGGTACACCGCGCCGCACAGAAATCATTGAAGCCGAATTCGAAGAAGATGTTGAATCGCTGATCCAGCGTGAAGAAATGGTTGTGACCATGACGCATGGCGGCTATATCAAGCGCGTGCCGCTTGATACATACCGTGCGCAGCGCCGCGGCGGTAAAGGCCGTTCCGGCACAGCCCTGAAGGACGAGGATTTCGTATCCGATCTGTTTGTCGCGTCAACGCACACACCAATTCTGGTCTTCACATCGCGCGGTATTGTACACAAAATGAAGGTTTATCAATTGCCGCTTGCAACGCCGCAGTCGCGTGGTAAGGCGCTGGTGAACCTGTTACCGATTGAAAATGATGAAAATATCTCTGTCTATCTGCGTTTGCCGGAAGATGAAGATATCTGGGATAATATGGATATTGTCTTTGCGACATCGCATGGATCTGTCCGTCGTAACAAATTGTCGGACTTCAAGAATATCCGCTCGAACGGTTTGATTGCGATGAAACTGGGTGACGGTGAAAATCTGGTTTCTGTGAAAATTTGTGAGCCGCAGGATGATGTGATGCTGGCAACCAAGCTGGGCAAAGCGATCCGCTTCTCATTGGATGATGTGCGTGTCTTTGCAGGGCGGACATCAACCGGTGTGCGTGGTATCAAGCTTGGCAAAGGGGACGAAGTGATATCAATGTCGATCCTGAAATCCGTCGAAGCAACGCCGGATGAACGGTCAGCCTATCTGAAAATGGCCAATAAGTTGCGCGGCGCAGAAGATGAAGATGGTGATATTGATACATCCGTCAGCGATCTGCCTGAAGACCGTTTCAAAGTTTTGCAGGATAATGAAGAATTCCTGCTGACCGTGACGAATAAAGGCTTTGGTAAACGCACATCGGCCTATGAATATCGCGTGACTGGCCGTGGCGGTCAAGGCGTGACCAGCATGGGGCTGACGAAGAAAAACGGCGGCGAAGTGTCTGCGATCTTCCCGGTTACGGATGATCATCAGTTGATGCTTGTCTCTGACAAGGGGCAGCTGATCCGGATTCCGGTTGATGGTGTCCGCTTTACGGGCCGCTCTGCGCAAGGGGTAACATTGTTTAAGGTTGCGCCGGATGAGCATGTGGTTTCTGTTGCTTGGCTTGTTGAAGAGGATGACGAAGAGGATTCCGAAGGACAGGCTTTGGTCGAGGGTGCTGATGCAAACGCCGAAGACAGCGTAACTGATGGCGCATCGGGCGATGCAGAACAACAGGCTGATGATGTCGCCGAGGCGCCTGAAACAGATGCTGAATCTGATAAGGAATAAGGCTAAGCGGCTGACTTTCTATAAGTTTTCGCCTTTTGCTGGTAGAATTTTAACGGATTAACGTTTACAATGGTAAGCGAATAGGTTCGTTATTCTTATTGTGGGGCATCTTCATTATGTGGTTTATTCTTTGGATCGCGCTATCCGTCTTTGTTATAGGATTTTATATCTGGTCTTTGCGCGTGCTATACCAGCAAAAATATGCATGGTCCGTTTTCGCCAAGAAAAAGGGATTTGAATATGATCGGGGCAAAATCACCGATCCGCCGACCATATCCGGTGAAGTCGATGGCGTGAATTTGTCTTTCTATACAGGCGAACGCACGACCGAGGACGTGCGCGGGCAGCGCTTTTTCACAGTTCTTGAATTTCATGTTGATTGTAAAATGCCGACCGGTGGTGTGATTTGCCACAAAGATTTCCGTTCTATCATTGATGGGTTGTCGTTTAACCAGCCTTACAATGAGAAAACAAAAGTCTGGAAAAAGGGGCAGTATATCGCACGGTCTAGAAATGCGGCCTTGCTGGAAGATTATCTGACCGAGGACCGCATCCAGATTATCGGCAAGCTCTTTAAGCAAAAAGATGTATCGATCCTGTATATTTTTGATGAGGTTGAGGCCGTGTTGCGTCTTGAAACAGCCGATCCGCTGGTGAAGCCTTCAACGCTTGATAAATATACCAAAAACATGGTTTTTGCGATGAAAAAGCTGATGTTAACGGCTGAAGAGCAAGAGCGTTACAAGCCTGTATTGCAGAAAATGGATATAGAGTTGCCGGCCCGTCAGGGTGCTGCGCAGGATACGGTGCAGATCAATAAAGCAAAAGACGGTGCATCAGATGACAAGGTCGATATCACACTGAATGATCCGGATGACGCAGCAGACAAAGGTGCGCAGGACAAGAAAAAGACGGATGAAACCGCGTCCGGTCAAGATACATCCGGGAATGACGCTGAAAAAGATAAAGCGGATAAAAACAAGACCGAAAAAGACAGAAGCGGAAAAGACGGGGACGGAAACAATACTTCCGAAGATGCCTCTAAAAAAGACACATAAAAATAAAAAAGACGCATAAAAAAAGCCCCGTTTTGTCGGGGCTTTTCTTTGATATGTCTATAGGTGTGTTGAGCCGCTTTTATTCTGCTGCTTCTTCAGCACTTTCGCTTCCAACACGCATTGTTACGATTTTATCAGGGTTGCGTGGCGGCTCGCCTTTGGCGATGTTGTCAACCAGTTCCATACCGTCCACAACTTCGCCCCAGACTGTGTATTGTCCTGTCAGGAAGCTGCATCCGTCATCTGTGAAGCAGATGAAGAACTGTGAGTTTGCGCTGTCTGGGTTGCTTGTACGGGCCATGCCGATTGTACCGCGTTTGTAAGGTTGCGGTGTGAATTCAGCCGGAAGGTCAGGATAATCAGATCCGCCTGTGCCAGTGCCTGTCGGATCACCTGTTTGCGCCATGAAACCGTCAATAACGCGGTGGAAGATAACGCCGTCATAAAAGCCTTCTTTGGCCAGCGTTGTGATGCGTTCAACATGTTTCGGGGCCAGATCAGGGCGCAGTTCAATGGTGACCGTGCCTGTTTCCAGTTCCAGATATAGTTTGTTTTCATCGGCTTTTGCCGCGTTTGTGGATGTCATAACGAATAAACTCCAAATCGTAATTAAAAGTAACTTTTTCATAGGATACACTCTCACAAGATTATGTTTTGATGGCACGAAACTGCCACAGGCGGTGTTTGAATGCAAGCAATGCATTGTTCGCGCGCGTGGATGGTCGGGATAAGGTGATGAGGATAAATAATTTTGCCGGATTAACCGCAATTCAGGGTCGGGATTATTTTATTGCGATTTTTAGGATGGTTTTCTCCGTGAACGGGATGTTCCTGAATCAGTTCATCAATATGCCCGAGGCATTTCCCGCAGTTCGGTCGGTCGGCACCGCTGCATGTGGCATGCACGTCACGCGTTCGGACGCGCTCGGACCCGTCTTTTTCGTCCAATGCCTCTTTTACGGCTTTGTCATTAAATTGAAAGCAAAAACAAACATGCATGGCATGCCCCTTACTGTTCCCTGTGTTTTGTTCTTTTTATTTATTATTGAGGGTTAGTATAGATGATAATCATTCTCAACTGCAAGCTTTATCTGGAATAGGGGTGTGTACAGCCGTTTTGTGACAGACTATGCGCCGGATAGAAGGTGCGCATTCTGCCGGATGACCAGCGGTGCGAAAACTGTGTTTTCTATGACGGTCAGACCTGCTTTCTCCAGCATAGCGTGGCCTTCGCAATCGACAAAAATGGCAGGTTCGCGGTAGGCATAGACGACTTTTTTGAATTTTGCATCAATGATGCGTTCGCTACAGCTTTTGGGCGCGGAGGCTCGTTTTGAACAGGGTTCCATTGAACTGTAAATGGCGCATCCTGTCAGATCAAAGCCGTTTTTCAGGGCTTTGTCGATGGCGGCTTGTTCGGCGTGGCATGTTGCGTCGGTTTCTTGCGTGAATCCTGTGCTGATAATGCGATGATGCGTATCTGCGATGACGCAGCCGACGCGATACCGGTCTGCCGCTGGGCTTTTTTCAGCCTGTGCGACGGCATGCCGCAACAGGGTCTGGTCGATGTTTTTTGCGGTGGCATGCCATGTGACGCTGTTCTGGCCGTATGTTTGTTCCCGCATAACCGTAGCGGACGGAAGCGCGTGCTGCGGGAAGGCCGGTGCGCGTGGATCATTCACGATGATATGCTGATTTTTCGATAATCTGATTTCGTCAATCGTGCCCGCATCAAGAAAATATTGCTGAATCTGCGCGCCGCCTTCGATCATTAATGTTTTTATGCCATGTGCTTGAAGCTGACAGGTAGCATCATTTGCGCTGCCGTCAAAGGGGATGATCGTTGCGATGTCTTTGAGGTGATCGCATGGATCGCCGCTTGTGAGTACAATTTTCTCGGCGGTGCCTTCGGTGAAAAAACGGGTGTTGCGGTCAAAATTCCCTGACCGTGTCATAACAATCTTGGTCGGTTGAATGTCTGTATTGCCGTGTCGCACCGTAAGGGATGGGTTATCGTTGCGGCAGGTATTTGCGCCGACCAGAATAGCATCGGACATGGCGCGTAACGCATGGACATCTTCTATGTCTTCTCTGCTTGAGAAAGTAAGCGGTGTATCCGCCATATCATCCAGATAGCCATCGGCTGAAATGGCGGCCGATAAAATGATATGCATCTGATGTGTCCTCATCGGCCGCAGCCATGTATTTTTGTGCGCTTAGGCAAATGTGCGCGCAAAGATATAATCGATATGTTTTGTGTAGGCATCATAATCAAAGATATCTTCAATGACCTGCTTATCAAGGTTCTTCTTCACATCAGCATCTTTAAGAAGTTCTGTCTTGAAATCTGTTTTACCCAAATGATCCCAGACCTGCATCGCATTGCGCTGCACGATACGATATGCATCTTCGCGGCTGATGCCTTCTTGTGTCAGAGCCAGCAAGACGCGCTGTGAAAAGACAAGCCCGCCGAGTTTTTCCAGATTTGCCATCATGTTATCTTCGTGTACGACCAGATTATCAACAACCGTTGTCAGGCGCGCAAGGGCAAAATCCAGTGCGATGCAGGCATCCGGTGCCAGAACACGTTCCACCGAAGAGTGTGAAATATCGCGTTCATGCCACAGCGCAACATTTTCGTGTGCTGGAATGACAGCGGCGCGGACGATACGGGCCAGACCGGTCAGGTTTTCTGTCAGGATCGGGTTTTTCTTGTGTGGCATCGCGGACGAGCCTTTTTGATTTTTCGAGAAGGACTCTTCGGCTTCGCGCACTTCGGAGCGCTGCAGGTGACGCACTTCAATCGATAGATTTTCAATCGAAGAGGCGATGACCCCCAATGCAGAGAAGAATGCCGCATGACGGTCGCGCGGAATTACTTGCGTTGAAACGGTTTCCGGCTTCAGACCAAGCTTGTCTGCGACATAAGCTTCGATAGACGGATCAACGGTCGCAAACGTGCCGACAGCGCCGGAAATCGAACAGGTTGCAATGTCTTCGCGGGCGGCGATCAAACGATCCAGACCACGTTTGAACGCGGCATAATGTCCGGCAAGTTTCAAGCCGAATGTGGTTGGTTCGGCGTGGATGCCGTGGCTGCGGCCAACGCAGAGTGTGTTTTTATGTTCCTGTGCGCGTTTTTTCAATGCGCCGAGCAAGGCTTGCATATCATCAATCAGAATATCGGCGGCTTGTGTCAGCTGTACGGCAAGGCTGGTGTCCAGTACATCGGATGATGTCATGCCCTGATGGACAAAGCGGGCTTCTTCGCCGACATATTCGGCAACATTTGTCAGGAAGGCAATGACGTCATGTTTGACTTCGGCTTCGATCGCGTGAATGCGGTCAACTTCGAAATCGCCTTTTTCCCGCAGCAGCTTCGGCACTGTATCGGGGATTGTTCCCATTTCAGCCATGCGTTCACACGCAAGTGTTTCGACCTCCAACCAGATTTTATATTTGTTTTCTTCTGAAAAAATATGTGTCATTTCCTGTCTGGAATAACGAGGGATCATTGGCGTGTTTCCTTCTTCAATATTTGCGGGGTGTTGATTACAAAACAGACCCTAATCCATGTCTGTGACAAGAGCAAGAGCGCGTAGGGCGATAAGGGCCGTTTTCAATGGGATTATTTGGGGGATTATTCAGTGAGATTATTTATACGAGCAGGCCGAGTGTCTTAAAGCTGCTCGTGCCGTTTTTGGAGACGATAATATGATCGTGGATGATGATGTTAAATGGTTCGCCCGCGGCTTTGATGGCATAGGTCATGTCCACATCGTCTTCGGACGGGGTGTGATCGCCGCTGGGGTGGTTGTGTACAAGGATAAGCGCTGTTGCGCCAAGCTCCAATGCGCGTTTCATGATTTCGCGCGGGTAGGCGGGGGTGTGATCAACCGTGCCGGATTGCTGGATTTCATCGGCGATCAGTTCGTTTTTCTTATTCAAAAACAGAATGCGGAAATGTTCTTTTTGTTCATGCGCCATCGTCAGCTGGCAATATTCCATCAGCCGGTTCCATGAGTTCAGGATCGGTTTTTGCATGATGTCCTGCTTCGCTGCGCGGTGTTGCAGGGCTTGCACGGTTTTAAGCATGATGATCGTTTTTTCCGACAGGCCGCCAATTTTGCCAAGTTCGGCATGGGATGCGTTCAGAACACCGGATATGCCGCCGAATGTTTCAAGCAGTTTTTTCGCCAGTGGCTTTACATCACGGCGCGGAATGGCCGAGAACAGCAATAATTCAACCAGTTCGTAATCTGCGAGGGCTTCTGCGCCGTTGTCGAGAAATTTGCCGCGTAGCCTGTCACGGTGACCGTGATAATGCGGCGTGTTCTTCTCTTTACTATTCTCTGCGGCAGATGGGTCCGGCATGGATTTTATTTTCCATTATAGGGCGGGCATGTATAGCCCTTTGGCGACAGGGTAAAGATTTCATACCCGTCTTCGGTGACCGCAATTGAGTGCTCGAACTGTGCCGATAGGCCGCGGTCGCGTGTCACAGCCGTCCAGCCATCTTGCAGGATTTTTGTGCGCCAGTCGCCCGTGTTGATCATGGGTTCGATTGTAAAGAACATACCGGCTTCCAGTACAGGGCCGGTGCCCGGTACGCCGTAATGCACGACAGAGGGCGGGCAGTGGAATGTTTTGCCGATCCCGTGACCGCAAAAATCTTTGACAACGGAAAAGCGTTCTTTTTCCGCCAATGTCTGAATGGCATGACCGATATCGCCAAGTGTGGCGCCGGGTTTTACGACCTCAATCCCGGCCATCAGGCAGTCATATGTTACTTGTACCAGACGCTCTGCCTTGCGGCTGATTTTCTCGCCGACATTATACATGCGGCTGGTGTCGCCGTGCCAGCCATCTAGAATGACAGTGACATCAAGGTTCATGATGTCGCCTTCCTGCAATTTTTTCTCGCCTGGAATGCCGTGGCAAACCACATGGTTGATCGAGGTGCAGATGGATTTCGGGAACCCTTTATAATTTAGCGGAGCAGGCACAGCGCCATGTTCTGTAATATAGTCATAGCAGCGTTTGTCCAGCTCTTCGGTTGTGACGCCCGGCACGACATAGGGCGTGATGAAATCCAGTACGCTTGCCGCGAGTTGACCGGCTGCGCGCATACCTTCGAAATCGGCTTCGTCGTGAAGCTCTATACCATCTTTTGAAAATCTAGCTTGTAACACGTTTTTCTGATCCATTTTTTAATCGTCCATTTGGCTAGTAGATTATAGGCCCGTAAAACAGATGGCAAGTATTGTCTCTGTACGGCGTAGAATTCTTTTGAAATGGGGTTTTTAAATTAGGGTTTTGTGAATAGGGCGTATTTGGTTTAATATACCAGCCGGATTCACAAAGTAAGATCGTTTTAAGATTTTTTAAGGATAATATCGGAATGTCAGATCAGGATACAAGACGCAACAAAGATGCCGCGCTGGTGATTATCGGGATGGAAATTCTGTCCGGTCGTACGCAGGATACCAATACGCACTGGATGGCTGAACGTCTGACCGATCACGGTGTGATATTGAAAGAGGTCCGTATCATTCAGGATGACAAGGACGCGATTATTCGCACTGTGCGTGATTTGTCGGACAGTTACGATTACGTCTTTACCACGGGTGGTATCGGTCCGACACATGATGATATTACGGCCGAAAGTATCGCGGAGGCCTTTAAGGTCAAGCTGGAGCGCAACAGAGAAGCTTATGGTTTGCTCGAAGAGCATTACAGCATTGATGAATTAACACCGGCCCGTGCCAAGATGGCCATGATCCCGGTCGGGGCAGAGCTGATCCCGAACCCAGTGACATCCGCGCCCGGCTTTATTATCAAAAATGTACATGTGATGGCGGGCGTGCCGCGTATCATGCATGCGATGTTCGACCATGTGCTTGGCGCGATAGAGGTCGGCCAACCCATTCTGTCCAGCACCGTGACGTGTGGTTTGCAGGAAAGTCAGATTGCCGAAGATTTAGGAAAATTGCAGGATGCGTATCCGGACATAGAGATTGGCAGCTATCCGCATTACCGTGGCGGTGTTCTTGGGCTTAGCCTTGTGTTGCGCAGTACGGATGCATCCATTCTGAAAACGGCAACAGATGAGCTGGTCGAATTGATCCGCAAATTTGGTGACGAACCAAAAGCCCTGACAATGCGCATGCCGAATTAAGCTTGCGAGGTAGGCGCTCTGATAAGCGCCGCGCAACTATATCAGTATATTCAGCACACATATAAAGAGAGATAAAAGTGGTGGCCCCTCCCGGACTTGAACCGGGACGTCCGAAGACTCACGATTTTAAGTCGTGTGCGTCTACCAATTCCGCCAAGGGGCCATCAATATGGGAATCGCGGTAGAATAGCGAAGCTAGATAACCACAGTTTTTCAGGCGATGCAATCGTCCTTTTGCGTGGTTGATCGTTTTTCACACGGCTCTGTCAGTAAATTTCCGATATTCCGTAAAAGATCTTGTCCGCGCGGGCTGAGGTAGAGTAGCTTTTTGCGCCGCTCTGTGGGGGAAATATGGATCGTGACTAAATCGTATGGTTTGCCTTTTTGGCGCTTTTGAGACAGGGCGCCGACAATGCGGGAGGTTGTCGATAAGGGCATGCTAACTTTTTCGGAGAGCGTTGTGAGAGAGATGCCCTCGCTGAGTGATATTTCTGTAAGGCATATCGCGTATTGGATAGGAAATTCCTGATTGATGGTCTGTAGCTCCCTTAACACTGATAGGAACAACAGCATTTCCTTTTGCATTTATAACGTCCTTCTTTTTCTTTAGTCCACGCGGGCCTGTAATAATAAGTTGGCTATATGGCATATCAAAAATGAGATCATCATGACAAGCATATACATGTAGAAAAGGTCTTTTTGTGAATGCCGTGTTCCACTCATAATAGAGTGCGAAAACCTTAGCGATCCTCACATAAAACATAGGATTATCCCCCAGAATAGAGTTATTGCACACAAGATAAATAGATGTGGATACATGCGTATTCAGCACACATATACAACCAAAGGTTGCTTTTTGTCAAGTCGCTTCGGTCTGTTCTGATGTTGTCTGTCCGGTCATCGGCGGGCGGCTGTGGAAGATTGTCATGATGATATTCCGGTATGTGTGAAACAGGGTGGCAGGATCGTGCGTTTTTGCTGTTTTCTCTAAAGGTGACAGGGGATTGGGGTGATGTTCAGGTGCGTTGATCCAGTCTTGCGGTGTGCGGACCAGATTGCCAATTTTGATATGTGTTTCAAAGATACTGATCGTGGTGTGTGGAGCGGGCAGCATGATCGGTTGCTGTTCAAAGATGCATTCTTCTGCACTGATTTCATTGCGGTAAATGCATTTTGCGATGCAATCTGCGTCTGTGAAATTCAGCTGTAATGCAGACATGCTTGTGAAAAGAGTGTGTTTGATGGTGCAGCCCTGAATATCAGTGCCACCGAACAGTGCGCCGATAAAGCTGCAGTGATCAAGTGTCGAGTAAGCCATGCATGTGCCATGTAATATTGCGTTGTCAAAAGATGTATTCTTGAAGGTGCATTCGGACAGGTTGGCGCCCATAAGGTTGCAACCGTTGAAATCTGCGTTTTCAATGAGGAGGCCATCCATATTCGCGTTGGCGAGGTTTTGGAATGAAAGGTCCAGACCGTTCAGCGGTTTGCTATGCTGAATGGCATCTTCGAGGCAGTCTTTGAGGGTGTCGAAGTGTCCCTGATGTAATATTTTCCCCGTTTTAGACTTTATTATAGTTAATGTCATTTCTTCGTCTTTCCTTTTAATTTATTGTTTTTAAATAAATTCGCTGTTTTTGCTGTAGGGCTCGCATATTGTTGATACATCGGTAGTAATGTCAAGGGCAAAATCAATCTAAAGTTGTATTTAGCGATGTGTTTATGACTGAGCGTGTCTCCCTTTGCGCTTTACTGGTTGAGGTAGCGTGTTATATGTATGAATGTCATGACGGAAGAACAGAATAATACGGCTCTGGCAGAGGGCGTCAATATCATTAAGGGGCATGTAAAGCATTTGTCGGCCACGCCAGGTGTGTATCGCATGCTTGATGAAAGCGGTGATGTGCTTTATGTCGGGAAGGCCAAATCCCTGAAAAGCCGTGTTGCATCCTATACAAATCCGAATGGTGTGTCGTACCGTATCGCGCGTATGATCGCGGAAACACGTGATATGATGTTTGTGCACACCCATACGGAAGCCGAAGCGCTTTTGTTGGAATCCAACCTGATCAAGAAGTTAAAGCCCAAATATAATATTTTATTGCGGGACGATAAATCATTTCCCTATGTGCTGATTACCGAAGATCATGATTTTCCGCTTTTGACGAAGCACCGTGGCGCGCAAAAGATCAAAGGCAGCTATTTCGGTCCGTTCGCAAATGCAGGGGCGGTGAACCGGACGATCGGCTTTCTGCAAAAAGCGTTTATGATACGCAATTGTTCGGATAATGTCTTCGCAGGCAGGGCGCGCCCATGTCTGCAATATCATATAAAACGCTGCACGGCGCCGTGTGTCGGCTATGTCAGCAAGGAAGAATATGCGGAGCAAATCCGGCACGTCAAAGAGTTTATGTCGGGCGAGAGCCGCGCTATTCAAGATGAATATGCAGCAAAGATGCAGGCCGCCAGCGATGCGTTGGATTATGAACAGGCTGCCAAGTACAGAGATCGTATTAAGGCGATGGCCGCGTTGCAGGGGCGTCAGGATATTCATATTCAGGGGCTAAAAGATTGTGATGTCGTTTGCCTGGTGCGCAAAGAGGGGCGCGCCTGTATTCAGGTCTTCTTTTTTCGGGCCGGACAAAATTACGGTAATAAGGCTTATTTCCCGCGTCACAGTGATGATGATCCTGACGGGGATATTCTGGCATCGTTTCTGGCGCAGTTTTATGAGAGCAGGCCTGTGCCGCCGGATATATTGGTCAATATGATGCCGTCTGAACATACGTTGCTCGAAGATGCGTTCAATTCCCGTCAGGACACCATGCGCAAAGTGAGCATTACCACGGCGCAGCGGGGCAAGAAGCGGCGCGTGATTGATTTCGTGCTGAAAAATTGCGAGGACGCGCTGGATCGGGAATTGTTGCGTGTCACTAGTGAGAAGAAAATTATGGATGCGCTGGTTGATCTGTTCGAGCTTGAGAATGTGCCATCGCGTATTGAAGTCTATGATAACAGTCATGTGTCCGGCACGAATATGGTTGGTGCGATGGTTGTTGCCGGCCCGGACGGTTTCCAGAAAAATGCCTATCGCAAATTCAATATCCGTTCTGCGGATGCATCGGATGATTACGGAATGATGCGCGAAGTCATCATGCGCCGTTTTTCACGGGCAATCAAAGAGGGGCATAGTAAAGAAAAGGGGATATGGCCAGACTTGCTGTTGATTGATGGTGGTCTGGGGCAATTAAATGCCGTGCATGAGGTGCTGGAAGATTTGAATATCGCAGATGATCTTGTGGTTGTCGCCATCGCCAAAGGGGTGGATCGGCATGCCGGGCGAGAGCGTTTTTTCATGAAGGGGCGGGATGAATTTACGTTACCGCCAAATGATGCGGTGATGCATTATTTACAGAGATTGCGAGACGAGGCGCATCGTTATGCGATCGGTGTGCATCGTGCCCGCAGAGACAAGGAAATGAAGGGCTCCGCGCTTGATCATATTCCGGGCGTCGGCGGCAAGCGGAAGAAAGCGCTTTTGCTTTATTTTGGATCGGTCAAAAACGTGGAAACTGCGGCTCTGGCTGATTTGAAGAAAGTAGAAGGCATTTCGGACTCTCTGGCCGAAATAATCTACGGCTATTTCCATGAAAATTAGTTTTTTTCAAAAATTTACGCGGAATCAATTGTTTATAATTTTTCTTTAAAAAAGTTATAAATCTTTTCTTGCGCATTCAAAAAGACGCTGATAATGTCGCCCTCATAATCACGATAAAAAACGATTTACAGGTCGGTGCGTATCGATTTTTTTATGCCTCGCGGTATCAAAGTGGCATCAAGATCGATACAGGAAATCGATATCCGTAATTTGCAAACATGAATATAGGAGCAGGAGCTTATGTTTCATAGACCAAAAACAGAGCAGGTAACAAAGAATGAGAATGCGGCGGAAGAAAAAAATCTTTTGAACCAGACGCAGGACACACAGGAAGACGTGAAAGTTATTGATGCAAGCTCTGATGTAGTAGAGGAAGCAGTTGTTGTAACAGATGATGCGGCAACAGAAGAAACAGTAGACACAGACAACCAAACCAAGAAGGAAGAAAATATGTCTCAAGAAAAACCACACGGCGGAGAAAAGCAAGCAGAAGCAAAAGCGGGTACGATGTATCAGACACACGCCGCGCAACCTGTTTCAAAATTCGCCCCGTCAACATATCCGGGCGCGGCCGCAGTACAGCAGCAAGCATCTGCGACATCATCAAATACAGAGACATCATCAGGACGCCGCCTTGTTATCAGCGAAGGCATTACAATGTCCGGTGAAATCGCGGCCTGTGATCACTTGGTTGTTGAAGGTACGGTTGAAGCGGCTCTGCAAGGTGCAAACGTTCTTGATATTGCCGAGACAGGTACATTTTACGGTTCTGTTGAAATTGACGAAGCAACAATCGCGGGTCGTTTTGAAGGCGAGATCGCTGTCAATGGTCGCCTAACAATCAAAGGGTCAGGTGTTGTAACAGGGTCTATCTCATATGGCGAGCTTCAGGTTGAATCCGGCGCATCTATCGACGGTAAAATCAGCCCAAGAGCAGCCGGTGCGGCCCAGTCCCAGCCAACAACAAAAAAAGTACCAGCCCGTAACGACAATCAGGGGCAGACACAAAACGCCGCAGAGCTTCCATTCTCAGGAAACGCAGCAGCGGCTGAGTAATCCGGTTACGGGTACTTTTATATAGATAATTATAAAAAGAGGGCCTTCACGAAAAACGAAAGGCCCCTTTATTTTTTAGCGGTAATAAAAAAAGAGTTTAGCAATGTTTTTAGTGAAGTCCGGTGTAACGGACACAACAAAGGCACGAAAGAAGAATCTGTTTTCTTTCGCTTTATCGTCCATGATGGCGGGTATGGTGTCACTCTGTCTGGTCGGAAGCTGTAATACAGCGGTGAATATAGGCAATGCGGCCAACGCGGCCACAGGTCATTTTATTGATGCGGCGCCGGATAATCAGGCACGCTTATATCGTGCGGCACTGGAAAATATATTGATTACGCAGCAGCCGGCTGGCCTGTCGGAATTATCACTCGACCATATCCTGAAATTATATGATAAACCCGCTTTGTGGCGTGTTGAAGGCAATGTGCAGGTTCTGCAATATCGTTCTGCGCAGTGTGTTGTTGAGTTTTATGCCGTATCCGGACCGGATCAGCGTGATGTGATCGCCCATTATGAAATGCGTCCACGCCGCACGGCAACGTTCCTGACAGATGATACACAATCACAAGCTGCGGACAGCGATGCTTATTCACGGGCGTGTTTGCGTAGTCTGAAAATCTAGGCCGGACCGTTTTTATGCGGCACTACCTTTATTGAAACCGCCTGTATCAGGCGGTTTTTTCTTTATAGGCGCATAAGTCCCGCACGATGCATGATCCGCATTCCGGCTTGCGTGCTTTGCAGACATAGCGGCCGTGCAAGATCAGCCAATGATGGGAATCGCGTTTGAATTCCTCGGGAATGACTTTTTCAAGTTTGGCCTCGACCTTATCGACATTCGGGGCAGGGGCAAGGCCTGTGCGGTTTGAAACGCGGAAGATATGTGTATCGACGGCGATTGTCGGCTGTCCGAATGCGATGTTCAACACGACATTGGCGGTTTTACGGCCGACACCGGGGAGTTTTACAAGATCGTCACGATTTTGCGGTACCTGACTGTGATGCTTTTCGATCAACAGCTCAGAGAGCGCAATCACATTTTTGGCTTTGCTGTTATAAAGCCCGATTGTCTTGATATGCTCTTTCAAGCCATCGAGGCCAAGCGCCACCATCTTTTCCGGTGTATCAACCTGTTTGAATAATGCGGCAGTGGCTTTGTTGACGCCGACATCCGTGGCTTGCGCGGATAAAACAACGGCCACCAGCAATGTATAATCATTCACATAGTTCAGTTCCCCTTTCGGTGCGGGGTTCTGGTCACGCAAGCGTGTGAAAAATTCAATGACATCAGCTTTTTTCATGGGGCTATCATACGGTGCGTTTTGTGTGATCACAAGAAATGGATTGCGCTTTATTGCTGTGTTCTCTACACCCAATAAGAGATGGAGAAAATCTATGGATGAACATATTCGTGATATCATAGCGCAGTCAATTGATTTTCTGGTGACTGCGGAACAGCCGGTGCGTTTGTCGGACGCGGCGGCACATGCTGGATATAGCGAAACGCATTTCCAGAAGCTCTTTACAAGCTATGTCGGGATCAGTCCCAAACGGTTTCAGCAATATTTGCGTGCGCGCAAGGCCGAGGATTTATTGTTACGGCAATATCCGACACTTGAAGCGGCCTATGATGCGGGGCTGTCCGGTAATGGCCGTTTGCATGATGTGTGTGTGTCGGTGACGGGCATGACGCCCGGGCATCTACAGCGGCGGGCCGCGGGCGTGACGATTTATTACGGCACGTATGCATCCCCTGTCGGCCATATTTTTATCGGGCAAACGGAAAAGGGGATTTGCTGGCTTGGTTTTGCGGGTGCGGAAAATGATCCCGAAGAGGCGATGCGGAACAGATGGCCTGCGGCGAATTTTATTGCTGATGCGGCCTATGTCGCGATGGCCGGAAAAGAGATCGAGAAATTCTTACAAAAACAGGATGCGCGCATTACGCTTGATTTATATGGCACGAATTTCCAGATCAATGTCTGGAAGGCGCTTTTGCAAATTCCGCAAGGCGGCGCCGTGTCTTATTCCGATATTGCGGCCCATCTGGGGAAGCCATCTGCATCACGGGCTGTCGGTAGCGCCGTTGGCCAAAACCCGATTTCTTTATTGATCCCGTGTCATCGGGTCATTCAGAAAAGCGGCATTGTCGAAAATTATGCCTGGGGATCATCCCGCAAGCGTGCTTTGCTGGGGTTTGAGTGTGATGCGTCGATGGAGACGGGATCAGAGCGCTGATGCTGAAGACAGGCATCTATTTCTTTCAAAGACCGAGCACATCTTTCATGGTGTAAAGACCGGCAGGCTGTGTTTTTAGCCATTTCGCGGCGCGGAGTGCACCTTTTGCAAACAGACTGCGGTTGCTGGCCTTGTGTACCAGTTCGACCCGTTCGCCATCGCCGAAAAAGCTGACAGTATGTTCGCCGACAACATCACCGCCGCGTACGGTGGCAAAGCCGATATCGCCTGATTGACGTGCACCGGTATGACCGTAACGTTCATAAACGGCCTTGTCTTGCAAGTCCACAGCGCGTCCGGCCGCAGCCGCTTTTCCAAGCGCCAGTGCCGTACCGGAGGGGGCATCAACTTTGTGTTTATGGTGCGCTTCGGTGATTTCAATATCGAAGTCTTCTCCCAGAAGGGCGGCGGCTTTCTCGACCAAAGCCTGTAACAGGGTGACACCGACACTTGTATTGGCGGCATAAACGACAGGCACTGTTGCGGCTGCATCACGAATTTTACTTTCCTGTGCATCATCAAGGCCTGTGGTGCCGATGATGATCGCCGTGCCTGTTTCTGTTGCATGGCCGAGATGTTTCATTGTGGCGTCAGGCGTTGTGAAATCGATAACAATGTCAGCTGCCTGAAAGAGTGCCTGCGTATCGGATGTGGCCGCGATGCCGCAGTCGGGCATGTTGTTCAGTGCGCCGATATCCTGTCCGGCTTTGTCGGACCCTTCACGTACCGTGCCGCCGGCCAGAACCAATGCCGCTTGCGTTTGATTTTGGCTCAGAATCTCCCGCGTTAGTAGCGCGCCAACGCGCCCTGTGCATCCGGTAATGCCGATTTTGATTGTCTGTGTCATGCTTTTCTTCGCCTTTTTATCTTTGTTCAACACACCATAAATTCCCTGCGGGGGAATTGCAATCGTGCAAGATTGTGCGTGTTATAAAAACCCGTACTTGTTTTACCATAATTTAATGTGTTGTCTTTATTATTTGTAGAAGAAACAGGAATGACAAAGGTTGGGATCATGTCGTATTTAGGTGCTTTGCAAAATATCGTGCGTACAGACCGGATTACCGGAGAAGCCAAATCAATCGATGCATCGGTGCAGAGTATTGTCGATGAATTGGAATTCACACTGGATGAAATCAGAGACGGAGAGTGGAACGGCATGCCCATCAATGATATCAGCAAAATACCGGAATATCTGGAACTGGCGATCCGCCCTGTGCTGGAGGCAGGAACGGCTTTGCTGGAAACTGTTGCAGAGAATAAAGGCTGGACGGCATCGCTGGATGTTGATCCGGAATTGCGCTCACAATTTGGCCGTCAAACTGTTGTCGATCTGACATTATTGGATGAAAAATTATCCGATGCGTTTTCGACGTGGCTGAAATCGGTCAATGAACTGGATCCGCAGGGCAATACGGGTATTCCGCTGCCCTATAATGATGTCGCTCGCAAAACGATGGAGGTGCGCGATATGCGGCAGGTGATCCGTTTGCAGGATGATGCGTCATTCGGACCATATAAGTTTGTGTCGGATGATGCGGCCCAAGCGTTGCGCCGCCGTGATCTTGAGCAGCAAGTTGCGCAAAGTCGTGGCATTGCCTTGACCGCCGAGTCTTGATTCTGTGGAGTCCTGATCTTATGGAGATTTGAGCTTATTCCGTCAGATCGTCCCAGACATCCTTGAATTTTTTGAAAAAGCCTGTTGATTCAGGGCTGTGCTTGCTGGCGGATTTTCCGCTGATGCTTGAATCAAGTTCTTTCACCAAGTCCTGCTGTTTCTTTGTCAGATTGACAGGCGTTTCAACGCGCACTTCGATATACATATCGCCATTATTTCCGATACCGCGAACTTCCGGCATGCCTTTGCCTTTTAACCGGAATTGCTGACCGGTTTGTGTGCCGGCCGGAATTTTGACGCGTGTTTTGGTGCCTTCGATTGTCGGGGCCTCGATTTCACCGCCAAGTGCGGCTGTCGTCATCGGAATAGGGACGCGGCAATGCAGGTTCGTGCCGTCACGTTTAAAGAATTTGTGCGGTTTGACCGCGATCAGAACATACAGATCGCCATTCGGTCCACCGCGTGTTCCGGCTTCGCCTTCGCCAGCCAGACGAATGCGGCGTCCTGTGTCAATGCCCGCAGGAATTTGCACTTTGAGTGTTTTGTCTTTGCGCACACGGCCTTGTCCGTGACATTTCTTGCACGGGTCTTTGATGACTTTGCCTGAACCGCCGCATGTGTGGCAGGCGCGCTCAATGGTAAAGAACCCTTGCTGTGCGCGTATACGTCCTGCGCCGCCGCATGTGCCACATGTTTCTTCGCTTGTGCCCGGTGACGCGCCAGAGCCGCTACATGCATCGCATGTTTCATGTACGGGAATCTTGATTGTGGCTTCTTTGCCTCGATAGGCGTCTTCCAGACTGACTTCCATCGTATATTGCAGATCAGATCCACGCCGTGATGCATTGCGACCACCACGTGCGCCACCGCCAAATCCGCCGCCGAACATATCTTCGAAAATATCGGAGAAGCCGCCGAATCCGCCACCGCCGAAGCCGCCGCCAAATCCACCGGCGCCGCCAGGGCCGCCGCCCATGCTGCCGTCAAACGCGGCACTGCCATATTGGTCGTAGGCGGCGCGTTTTTCTTCGTCTTTCAGGATATCATAGGCCTCGTTCACTTCTTTGAACTTGGCTTCTGCATCGGGATTATCTTTATTTTGGTCAGGGTGGTGCTTCATCGCAAGCTTACGGTATGCTTTTTTGATTTCGTCTTGCGAAGCGCTTTTATCCACGCCGAGTGTTTTGTAAAAATCTTTAGACATTCTTCTGAACGCTCTTTTGCTTAAAGATGGCAGAGGGGCATGTGCCCCTCTGATCTTTGATTACTGCTTAGTCTTTGCCTTTGTCGTCTTCGTCGACTTCTGTGAAGTCGGCATCAACAACATCGTCATCCGCAGCGCTGTCATCATCTGCCGCTGCTGCGTCGGCATTGTCCGGATCACCGGCCGCTTCTTCCTGTGCTTTGCGGTATGCAAGTTCACCGAGCTTCATGCTGGCTTGCATCAAGGCATCTGTCTTTTCCTTGATATCATCCAGATCATCACTTTCCAGTGCGGATTGAAGCGCTTCTTTCGCGTCGGTCACGGATTGCTTTTCGTCTTCGGGCAATTCGTCGCCGATTTCTTCCAGTGACTGCTCTGTCTGGTGAATCATGGATTCTGCCTGGTTTTTTACTTCAACCAATTCGCGTTTTTGCTTATCGGCATCGGCGTTTTCTTCGGCATCCTTGACCATTTTCTCGATGTCGTCATCGGACAGACCGCCGCTGGCTTGAATGCGGATGGTTTGCTCTTTGTTTGTTGCTTTGTCTTTTGCAGACACATTCACAATACCGTTGGCATCGATGTCGAATGTGACTTCGATCTGTGGTACGCCGCGCGGTGCAGGCGGAATACCGACAAGGTCAAAATTACCAAGCATCTTGTTGTCCGCAGCCATTTCACGTTCACCCTGGAAAACACGGATCGTCACAGCGTTCTGGTTATCTTCGGCTGTCGAGAATGTTTGTGATTTCTTTGTCGGGATCGTGGTGTTGCGATCGATCAGGCGTGTGAAGACACCGCCAAGTGTTTCGATACCCAGTGACAATGGTGTCACATCAAGGAGCAGAACGTCTTTCACGTCACCTTGCAGAACGCCGCCCTGAATGGCCGCGCCGTTTGCAACAACTTCATCCGGGTTCACACCTTTGTGCGGTTCTTTGCCAAAGAAATCTTTGACCGTTTCGAACACTTTCGGCATGCGTGTCATACCACCGACCATGACGATATCGTCAATGTCTGATGCTTTCAGGCCCGCATCTTTCAGCGCAGCTTTCACAGGTGTGATTGTGCGTTTGATAAGGTCTTCGACCAGACTTTCAAGTTTGGCACGTGTCAGTTTGATGTTCAGGTGTTTCGGACCTGATGAATCTGCTGTGATGAAAGGCAGGTTGACTTCTGTTTGTGTTGAAGATGAAAGCTCGATCTTTGCTTTTTCTGCGGCTTCTTTCAAACGTTGCAGGGCAAGTTTGTCATCGCGCAGGTCGATGCCTTCTTCTTTTTTGAATTCATCGGCAAGATAATCAATGATGCGCAGGTCAAAGTCTTCACCACCCAGGAATGTATCACCGTTTGTGGCTTTTACTTCGAAAACACCATCGCCGATTTCAAGGACGGATACGTCAAATGTACCACCACCCAAGTCATACACGACAATCTGGCCGGATTCTTTTTTGTCCAGACCATAGGCAAGGGCCGCCGCTGTCGGTTCGTTGATGATGCGCTCGACTTCAAGGCCTGCGATTTTACCGGCATCTTTTGTGGCCTGACGTTGTGAGTCGTTAAAGTAGGCAGGCACTGTGATAACGGCCTTTGTTACTTCTTCGCCGAGGTAAGATTCTGCGGTTTCTTTCATTTTCTGCAGAACCATCGCAGAAATTTGTGATGGCGCATATTTTTCGCCGTCAATGTCAACCCATGCATCACCATTGTCGCCTTTGACAATGTTAAAAGGGACTTTCTTCATCATGTCTTTTGTTGTCTCGCTGTCAAAGCGGCGACCAATCAGACGTTTGATGGCGTGCAGTGTGTTTTCGGGGTTGGTGACAGCCTGACGCTTGGCCGGTTGACCGACAAGACGTTCACCGTCTTTTGTAAAGGCGATCATAGACGGGGTTGTGCGTGCGCCTTCGGCGTTTTCAATCACTTTTGCATCTTTGCCGTCCATGATGGCGACACAAGAATTTGTTGTACCGAGGTCGATACCGATAATTTTACTCATTTTATTTCCTCTTCATTTGGCAAATTAAATACAGCCCTACCATAGGCACTGTTTCTATTTCCGCTAAGGATGGGGCTATATATAGCATATCTTTATGCAATATCCAGCCCCGCATAAGAAAAATGTCCCGTAATCGGCAACTTTTTTCCTACATCCCATATACGCCGGAATGCGTAAAACGGATCACTTATTTTATGACGTTTTTATTATGCTTCTGTGTCAACGGCTTGACCGGATGCATTGCCGTCGCCTTGTCCTTCGTCGCGCGCAACACCCACGCGGGCAGGGCGCAACAGGCGGCCTTTCAGGATATATCCCGGTTCAATGACCTGAATGATCTGTCCGGCTTTTGCGCCGGGCATGGGGGCTTCGAACATGACTTCGTGGAAGTTCGGATCAAAGACCTGTCCCTCTGGTTCGATTTTTTCGATGCCGTGCTTGTCGAAAACGCGGAGCAGTTCTTTTTCCATGCTGCCGATCCCGTCAAGGACGGCTTTAACAGGCCCTTCCTGAGAGGCGACCTCTTCGGGAATGGCATCCAGTGCCCGTTTGAAGTTATCGGAAAAGTCGAGCAGGTCTTTTGCAAAACCCGAAATAGCGAACTTTCCGGCATCTTCGCGGTCTTTGACAGCGCGGCGACGGACATTTTCCGTTTCAGCCATTGCGCGAAGCATCTGGTCTTTGTATTTGCTCATCTCCGCACGCAGTGCGTCGGCTTCGCTGGTGTCTGCGGCTGTTTCTTTTGGTTGTTCGTCCATCGGAATCTGTTCGTCATCATAGCTGTCAGCCATGCTTTCGCCGGCGGCAAACTCTTCGGTGCCGTCCAGTTCTTCCGGTGTGATTTTATTCTCGTGTTCGTTTTGACTCATGTTGTCACTCCAATATCTTTGCACATAAGGTGATGATGTTGTGTTCAAAAATCAAGCGCTTAATTTGACAGAAGTTTTTCCACGACCCGTGAGGTATAGTCAAGCAGTGGTATAATCCGGCTGTAATTCAAGCGGTTAGGGCCGATCACGCCGATCGCGCCGATGATTTCATTTTGTTGGCTTTTATAGGGGGAAATCGCCATCGACCAACCGGAATGTTCGAACATTTTATTTTCCGTGCCGATGAAAATCTGCACCCCTTCGGCGTTTTGTGCCGATCCGAGTAATTCGGCCATCGTTTCCTGTTCTTCGAGCATTGCCATCAGTTTCTGGGCTTTTTCCAGATCTTCGATGGCGCGGATATCATTCAGCAGGTTTGATTGCCCGCGAACAATGATGTGCCCTTGATTGCCATGACCAAATGGCAAGGCGATTCCCTTGCTGATGAGGTCTTCTGTCAGTTTATCCAGCCGCTCTTTGCCGGATTTGATTTCTTTGTCTATGGTGGCGCGCGCTTCGCCCAGTGTTTTGCCGCGTAATTTTGCGCTGAGATAGTTCGAGGCCTCGATCAGCGTAGAAGGTGAAATAATCCGGTCCGTGTGCATCAGGCGGTTTTCGACCATGCCGTCTGCGGTCACCAGCACGATGAGGACCTGCTTGCTGTCAATCTGTACGAACTGAATTTGTTTGACCGGCGCTTCTTTTTTCGGGGCGATGACAAGCCCTGCGCCGAGGGATAGTCCGGACAGTAATGTTGTTGCTTGTTCCATAACGGAATTCATGGACCGTCCGGCCGCCAGACAGCGGGATTCGATTTCCTGCTGTTCTTCGGCGGTCAGATCGCCGATTTCCATCAGGCCGTCCACATAAAATCGTAGCCCCGTTTGTGTCGGCAGGCGGCCTGCTGAAATATGCGGCGAGAAAAGCAGACCTTCGCCTTCCAACTGGGCCATGACATTACGGATGGTTGCGGCCGACACATCCAGACCGGATTTGTCCAGAATCGTTTTGGAGCCGACAGGCTCTCCCGTTGCCATATAAATATCGATAATATGGCGCAATATTTGCTGTGATCTTTCGTTCAGTTCTTCAATCATAAGCCGTTTTCAAGGGTCTTGTTGTATCGATTTTGTTGTAAATCTTGCAATTTTTGTAACAATGCGTTCTATTAGCCACCGCAATTTACAAAAGAATATATTGAAAGGACAACAACATGACAAGGCCATCAGGGCGTCGCGCCGATGAAATGAGACAAATCGAACTGGTCACGGAAAATGTATCCATGCACGCAGAAGGCGCATGTCTTGCAAAATTCGGCAATACGCATGTGTTGTGTACGGCAAGTGTAGAAGAACGCGTGCCGGGCTGGATGCGGAATACAGGCATGGGCTGGGTGACTGCGGAATATGGCATGTTGCCACGTTCAACCGGACATCGCATGGACCGCGAAGCAGCGCGGGGCAAACAATCCGGCCGTACGCAGGAAATCCAGCGTTTGATTGGCCGCGCGTTGCGCGCTGTTGTCGACATGGATGCGCTTGGTGAGCGTCAGGTCCGGATCGATTGTGATGTGATTCAGGCTGACGGCGGCACACGTACCGCCGCAATTACAGGGGCTTACGTCGCGCTGGCGATGGCGCTGGAACATCTGGTGCAGATCGGTTTGTGCGCGAAATCGCCGCTGGTTGATAGTGTATCGGCCATTTCATGTGGCGTGTATAGCGGAACGCCTGTGCTTGATCTGGATTATGCCGAAGATTCCGATGCGGATACGGATGCCAATTTCGTCGTCACAGGCAAGGGCGGCATTGTTGAAATTCAGGGCACGGCAGAAAAAGAGCCGTTCAGTGAAGACGAATTTCTGAAGCTGCTGGAGCTGGCAAAGCAAGGGTGCGACCATTTGAAGCAAGAACAATACAGAGTTTTGCAGGAAAAGGCACTTGCGGCATAATAGTGGCGTGATCCGCGCGCAAGCGCGACGGTCTGCGTCATGTTATTCTGTGTCATGTTGTAATGCTGTACAGTAGTGGTATGTGATGAACGCTTTCTTTCCCGATAATAAACTGGTGATTGCAACCCATAATCCCGGCAAAGTCCGCGAGATGAATGATTTGTTGCAGCCGTACGGTATTTCCTGTGTGTCCTCATTGGAATTGGGGCTACCGGAACCGGTCGAGGATGGCGCGACATTTGAAGAAAACGCTTTGATTAAGGCGCGCTCTGCGGCCAAAGAAAGCGGTTTGACTGCACTGGCCGACGATAGTGGCCTGTCCGTACGGGCGTTAAATGGTGATCCCGGTATTTATTCGGCACGCTGGGCCGGACCGGATAAAGATTTTGATCTGGCCATGCGCAAAGTGAATGATGCGCTGGGCGATGCTGATGATCGCGGCGCCTCGTTTCATTGTGTGTTGGCGTTATGTACGGCGGATGGGCAGACATTTGCATTTGACGGGGAAGTGAAAGGCGAAATCGTGTGGCCGCCGCGCGGTGACAAAGGGTTTGGTTATGATCCCATTTTTGTTGCCGATGGCATGACCCAGACATTTGCCGAAATCGACCCTGTGGAAAAACATGCTATGAGTCACCGGGCAAAGGCTTTCCAATTATTTTCGGATCGTATATTATCCGATCATAATAAATAATAGAAGGTGTCCGGTGATGGTTGAGGCCATTCCACTTATTATCTTTAAAATCTGTTACTTCGTTGCGGCGTGTATTTTCACTTATGCGCTTGTGCGTTTGAATGAATTCCGTATTGCCAAGTCATATTTTCTGTTGCGGGAATGGTTTGTGCTGACCGTGTTTGCGTCTGCGTTCTGTGCCGTGCCGATTTTATGTCACCATGCCAATATTTATCACGAACAAACACAAGACAAAAAACCGATTGTCGTGTTCCCCGATGGCGGTATTAAGGTCGCCAAGAACTATTGATGTCTGTGTCACAAAATTTACCATTATTCGGCGTTTATGTGCATTGGCCCTTTTGTGCGGCCAAATGCCCGTATTGTGATTTTAATTCGCATGTGCGCGAGGAAATCGATCATGATGCCTGGGCGCAGGCTTACCGTCAGGAAATTCGTCATTATTATAACCTGACGCCGGACCGCACGGTGACATCCGTGTTTTTTGGCGGTGGCACGCCGTCGCTGATGAAGCCTGAGACCGTGCAGGTGATTATGGATGAAATCGCTGCCTGTTGGGGCATTGCCCATCACGGTGAAGTCACGCTGGAGGCGAACCCGACATCGGTCGAAGCTTCCAAGTTCGAAGGGTTCCGTAGCGCAGGAATCAATCGTGTGTCCATTGGGGTGCAGGCCTTGCGCGATGATATCTTGCGCTTTTTAGGGCGTCAGCATACAGCCGAAGAGGCCCTGCGCGCGATCGCAACAGCGCGTCAGGTTTTTGATCGTTACAGCTTTGATTTGATGTATGCCCGTCCGGAACAAACGCTGCAAGAATGGCGCACGGAATTGCAGGATGCCTTGCAATATGCCGCGGGACATATGTCGCTTTATCAGCTGACTATCGAAAAAGGGACCGCATTTTACACGCAGCATCAGCGCGGCGATTTCATTATGCCGGATGATGATCGTGGGGCCGATTTCTATGAACTGACGCAAGAGATCATGGATGGTGCGGGTCTGCCGCTGTACGAAGTATCAAATCACGCTGGTGCAGGGCAGGAATCACTGCATAATCAGACATATTGGCGTTATGGTGAATATGTCGGTATCGGGCCGGGCGCGCATGGCCGCGTGCATGTCAACGGACAGTATCGGGCAACACGTGCGCACAAAGCGCCGGAGGTCTGGATGGATCGCGTGCGCGCGCATGGTCATGGCGCGCATCCGTTCGAAGCGCTTGATACGGAAAAACGGTTTGCCGAAGCCTTGATGATGGGACTGCGCTTGAGAGAAGGCGTGTCCAGAACGCATCTGAATGCTGTATCAGGCTGTATCTTCGAAGATCAAATCGCCGAAGACAAGCTGGTCAGGCTTGAAAAAGAAGGGTATCTGAATTGCCCTGATGATGACCGCATCGTGCCGACCATTGCGGGGTTACAGCGTTTGAATGCAATGCTGGGCTATTTGCTTTCATAATATGTTACGAACATAGAATGTCACAAAGATTGTCATGAAAAAAAACGCCGTGAGAAATCACGGCGTTTTGATGTTTTATTGTATTTTTCTCGCGATTAATTGGCCGCAGGGGCTGCCGCACCGGGCTGTCCGCCCATTGCACCGCTCATCATTGTTTGCAGGTCCGTGCCGTTCAGCATTACTGTGCCGTCAGGTCTTAATTCGAACTCATAAACACGGGCAGGGCGTCCGTTTTCATCATTGCCTTGCTGACCAACCATTTGGACAAAGCCGAGCATTGCCAGACCTTGTTGCAACATCGGTGGCATCATTGATCCGCCTTCGGCTTGTGAGGCTTGAATTTGCTGGATGATCTTATCCATGCCGTGGAATGTAATGAGTGCATCACCAACAGCCTTTTTCGCGGCGGATGCATCTGCGCGGACGTTACCGCTATAATGCACAGCATAATCTTTGCCTTCGACGAAGCTGTTACTGATCTCAAGTTGTGTTCCGGCATCCGTCAGCATTTGCGGGATTTTGTTCTTGATTTCGTTTGTGTGCATTTGCGCAGCGTTTGGCTGAGCGGCCGCTTTTTCCGTAACGGTTTTGGCTTCCTGCATCAGTTTTTGCAATGGCACAGAGTCAAAACGCAGTTTGAAGTTGGATGCCGTCGGGATCATAGCCTGTGTTGTCGGGTCCGGGACTTGTACGTTCAGGCCGCTGTGGCTGAATCCGTAGTAAATAGAGGCATCATCCGTGTTGAAATCTGTTGATCCGTAAGAAAATGTCAGACCGTCCAATGAAACGGGCATCATGCCGGTCGGGTCGGACCCGCGGATTCCTGTGATGGTCGCTCTGGCATCAAAGCCCTTCCATGCGGACATCAGGTTATCCATGATCGATGTCATCAACTGGTTGACTTGTTTAGACCCGATATCATCATCCATCTCACCGTCTTGGGCTGTTTGCAGGTCTTTCATCATGCCTGAAACATCTTCCCGATATTGGTGCATCTTTTTGTAGTCATAGTCCGAGATGTCGGCTTCCAGCACAATGCCGTCGATGGATAGCATCGATTTTGCGCCAACATCCAGATTGATGTTTTTCATGTTCATGTATGTGCCGCCGGACAGAAGACCCGGGGATGTTTCGTCCAGGTCTGTTTGCGATGTCAGAACCGGAATAGTGAATACAAAGTTGTCTTGCGCATCTTTGGCGACAATATTTTTATATTCGGTTTGCTCCTGAATGAAATATTGTGCTTCTGTGTGCCAGACACCTGCGAATTTCTGTTCGCCGATATCAATCGTAAATGCCAGCGCTTCGTCGTCATCGTACACAGCCATTGGTGTTGGCATAGCCATTGTAATCTTCCACATCTTGTCGGATTCTGTCGGCATGACATTCATTGAAATGACCCCGATATCGAGCTTTTCTTCCGAAGGCATCACGATAGACAAGTGCGGGAATGTCACGGCGTAGTATGAATCCGCACGTGGCACAACTTTCAGTTCGCCATCTTGCATTAATTTCATGCCTGAAGCGGCTGTGCCATCGTCAAGTTGTTGGATAATGGCTTCGATGTCGGATTCAATATCCTTAGCACCATTGAGTGAAACAGTGTTTGCCTGTGCTTGCGAAACAGAAAATAAGAATGCAAGCGTCATGAATGAATTCAAAAGAACGCGAGAAGAAGTCTTGATAAGATGCATGATTAAAGCCTTTGTGGTTTGAAAAATATCTTTCAGCGCATTACTTTTAGCAGAAAAGGAATCAGGTCGCAATGCGCCAAATAGCGGAATACCCACAAAAATCAGGACCTTTCGAGGCTGTTTTGGGGCCAACTAATACGGGGAAGACCTATGATGCGATAGAGCGAATGCTGTCGCACCGCACGGGCGTGATCGGATTTCCGTTGCGGTTACTTGCGCGGGAAAATTACGAGCGTGTTGCAGCGATCAAAGGGAAATCACAGGTCGCGCTGGTGACGGGGGAAGAGAAAATTATTCCGCCGCATGCGCGTTATTTCTTTTGTACGGTTGAATCGATGCCGCTGACGAAGGATTTCGAATTTCTGGCCGTGGATGAAATACAGCTTTGCGCCGATCCTGATCGCGGCCATATTTTTACAGACCGTCTGTTACATGCGCGCGGCACCAAAGAAACCTTCTTTATGGGGGCTGATACAATGCGCCCGATCATGAAGTCCCTGTTTCCCGATGTGCGGATCACAGCGCGGGAACGGTTTTCGACGCTGACCTATAAAGGGTACAAGAAATTGACACGTCTGCCTAAACGCTCGGCGATTGTGGCGTTTTCAATGGATGATGTGTATCACATTGCCGAATTGGTGAAGCGGCAGCGCGGCGGCACGGCTGTTGTTCTGGGTGCGCTCAGCCCGCGCACGCGGAACAAACAGGTCGAGATGTATCAATCCGGTGATGTTGATTTCATGGTGGCGACCGATGCGATCGGCATGGGGCTGAACATGGATGTCGGTCATGTGGCGTTTGGCGGGACGCGCAAATATGATGGCAAGATGATGCGGCCGTTAACGCGCGCAGAGCTGGGGCAGGTTGCCGGACGGGCCGGACGTTACCGCCGTGATGGAACATTCGGTGTGACCGGGCGTGTGCGCGGGATCGAACCCGATGATGTTGCGGCTATACAAGAACATATTTATGCACCGGTGGAGCAGATTTACTGGCGGAACGCGGCGCTTGATTTTCAGTCACCGCACAGTTTGTTACGCAGTCTGGATCAGACGCCGGATCGTGACGTATTTATGCGTGGCCGTCCGGCTGATGATTACATCGCGCTGTCCGGTCTGATGCAGCGCGAAGATATTCTGGCGCGCGCCGGATCGTCCGCCGCTGTGCGTATGTTGTGGGATGTGTGTCAGATTCCCGATTTCCGCAAGACATTAAGCGATGCCCACAAAGAATTGCTGGGCGGCATTTATACAGACTTGATGGATCTTGGCAAAATTCATGACGAAACGGTTGAACGTCGTATCCGGCGGCTGGACAATACGGAAGGCGATATTGATACGCTGATGGCGCGGATTTCTCACGTGCGGACATGGACGTATATTACGCATAAGGCCGAATGGGTACGTGATGCTGACCGCTGGCAGGAAGAAACCCGCGCGATTGAAGATAAATTATCCGATGCACTTCATCAGGCATTAACGCGACGTTTTGTTGACAGACGCTCTTCTGTGCTTATAAAGGCAATGGAGGGTGGCATTGATCTTCTTGCTGGTGTAAAAAGAACTGGTGAGGTCGTTGTCGAAGGAGAGCCTATCGGTACTTTAAACGGTTTTGTGTTTAAACCCGACGGTGATGCCAGAGGCACGGATTACAAAGCTGTGATGAAAGCCGCACGACAGGTTTTAATCCCTGAAATGAAACGACGAGTAAATAGAATGATAAATGCAAAAGATACGCAGTTTACCTTAACGCAAGACGGAGAAATCCTTTATCAGGCGCAGGAAAGCAACCCGACACCGGGTGTTGCCGTTGCCAAGCTGGTGAAGGGGGATGCTTTGTTGAAACCGTCTGTGGAAATCATCGCAGGCGATTTGGTTGACGCAACGGATCAAGACGCGGCGCAAAAACGTCTGGCGGACTGGCTGGCGGTACATCTGATTGAAACACTCGGCGCGTTGCCGAAAATGGATGTCATGACCGATACGGAAAGCGCGTCTGCGCGCGGGATCGGGTTTCAGCTTTTCGAGGCGTGCGGGGTTTTGCCGCGTGAAAATGTACAAGGCTTGATTGATGAACTGGATGAAAGCGGACGCAATGCCCTGCGCAGCCGTAAAATCCGCATGGCCCCTGTGCTGATTTATTTTCCGCAGGCGACAAAGCCTGCATGCGTGCGTTTGAAGGCGATGTTGTGGACGATCTGGCATGGCGGATCGTTACCGGCGGACGTGCCGGCAGACGGCATTACATCGCAGGTTGTTGATCCGAAGACAATCGATGCGGATTATTACCGTGCGATCGGTTATCCGGTTTACGGACCGCGTGCGATCCGTGTTGATATTCTGGACCGGATTGTCGGCGCGATTTATGACAGTGCGTCCGAAGGCAAGTTTCAGGCCAAGCATGAAATGGCTGAATGGCTGGGGTCAACGATTGCCGATCTGTATGAGGTGATCGAGGCACTGGGCCATAAAAAGATTCATGATCCGGCAGAAGAAGCCGAAGCAAAGGCGGCCGCCGAGGCGGAAACGAAGACCGCAGAAGCGCCGCAAGAACAAGCGGACGCAACAAAGGCCGAAGCGGACGCAGAAGGTGATAAGGCGTCTGACGAAAAGGCAGCAGACGCAAAGGTTGAAGAGACTGCAGATATATCTGAGGATGCGTCAAAAGACGCACCGCAGGACAAGGCGGCGGACGTGCCACAGGAAAAGCCGGAACTGGCGACATTTGCGTTAAAACGCGGCAAGGCGCATGAAAAAGGGCGTCGTCCTGCCAGTAAGGGTAAGCCGAAATCAGGAGCGAAACCGAACAAGAAAAAAGGCGGCAAGCCAAACAAGAAATCCGGTGGTCCGTCTAAGCCCCGCGTGATTTCATCCGGCCCGCACAAAAGTGCAACCAGTAACCCGTTTGATGTGCTGAAAGACCTTCAGAATTCGAAAAAAGGGTAAGACACCGCTTGCGTATCGGGCTTAAGTGCCGAACACATTCATGATATAGCCGATAACCAAAATCTGCGGAGTTGTAACCAGCGGCAGGAAGAGTGCTGTTTTCCAGCGTTTTGTGAATTCCCGAATGACAAGTAATTCTGTATAGTCCGTTGCAACGCCCGCCATCAGGAACGTAAAGCCGTTACCCGGTGCGCCCGCGCGGTTCATCAATTCGGCGCCGATCGGGGCTGATCCTTCCGAACAGACCTCGATAATCGTTGTGGCAACCAGTGTCAGTACAAGTCCCACTAAAGACGGGCCGAAATAGGTCGTCAGAACATCTGTCGGGACATAGGCATTGATCAGGGCGGCGAGAATGACCCCGAAGAACAGCCAGCGTAGCACCATGCGGCCTTCGGCAAAACCGTCACGGAACACATCGCGGCCGAAACAAGCCAGTGATTTTGGTTTAAAGGATATTTTCTTTAACATGGCTTTGAATTCGGCAGATGCGGACTGTGCGTCCTCGTCTGTGTTTTGCGCATCCTCTTTTGCATACGGATTTTCCGGCAAAACGCCCGTGCGTTCCAGAAACAGGAATATCGATCCGGTGATCAGGGCGATGACGACAGAGCCTACGATGAAAAGTAGTGTCCATTTTAAACCGATCAGGGCAATCAGGATAAGTGTCAGGGAAAAAGAGTTCCACGGGCTGGCGATCAGGAATGTCATGACCTGTGCCAGTGATGCGCCGCGCTCGTAAAGCTTTGCGCCGACCATCAAGATACCGTGCGAGCATAAGTCTAGCAGCAAGCCGCCAAGCGCAGCGCGCAACAGGCCGCCGAACGTGTCACCGCGTCCCAATACGGCGCGGAACAGGCTGCGCGGTACTTTGTGCATCATACCGACGGCGGCAAGACCGAACAGCACGCCCCACCACATTTTCTTCAGTAAGGATGTTATGCCATGTGCAAAATCACCTAAATATGGCAACTGTGGCAGCGTAAAATGAACCAGCAATGCGCCAACAATAATGGTCAGTGATCCCCACAAAAGCCAATCAAATGATGCTTTTTTACCGTGATTATGACCGTCATTATTCGTGGAACAGCATGGTGACATAAAAAACTCTCAATCTTTTTAAAGTCTGAAACGCTTGGTTTCTCTTGCTTAGCGATCGTCGAATCTCAGCAGAGCAAACAATCGTATAAAATGCAATCTAAATTTAAATATTCAGATAGGTTTGACTGACATAATGGCAACTATTGGGGAACGATCCTTTTGCTTTAGGGCAGTTCTGAAACAACGATGAAACGATAAAACGTGCGCATAGCATGTTCGGTAACGGACAAGCGCGCGGTAGAGAAAATGTGTGTGTAAATAGCAGGTGTGTGGGGGCACAATTGCTATGAACGAAAGGGGAGACGCGGTTGATAGAGGGTGTGCCTTATCGACCGGAAGAGGAAGAAGAAGCGGGGTAAGAAAGCGATGAAAAAACAAAGAGATATGACTTTACATAATATTAATACTTTGGGTGATATTATGTATAGCACGACCGGATTTCTATCGATGTGTGGTTGATAAAAATGGTCGTAAATGTGTGGAACGAAATACAAGTGTATAAGTAAGAAAGAAAGTGTGTGTAAGACATTATGGTGGGGGATTTCACTATAGAAGAAGCTGTAGCGGCTGACGCTGGCGCGGATGCCGGTTTCGTCGAAGAAGGTGTGGAGACATCTGCCTCGACGGAGACCGCTGCACCATCTGTCGGAGATTTTGATTCAACGCATTTCGCATCGGCGGTGCTTGGTCCTTTCGCGGTTGGTTATGACGGATCGGGCGGCATGGGTGCTGGCAGTATTCACGCGCAGAACGCAAGCAATTCACAACAACAGACACAAGCACAGAAAGATCGCTCTGCCGCTGCAACAGCGCAGATGACGACAGCTATGCAGGCACAACAAGCCGCATATCAGGCGGCGTATAATAATGAAGTATCCCTGAATATCGGCGGCGAGGATGTCGAGATCAAACAGGGTGATCTGCATAAGGGCTTCAAAGCGCAAAGACAACAGTTAGAACAGCAAATCAAACAAACTCGCCAAGCTGGCGGCACGCCATCTGCAGCAGATTTACGTCTTTTGGAACGTTTGCAGGAAGTGGAAGAGGCCACCGATCCAGGTGACGGTCATAAGATGGATGAAGAGCAAAGAGAACTCGTTCAATCATTTGCAGACGATTACCCAGATGAAATGAATCACGTTCTTGCCCGTCGGGATGCATCTATTTCAAGCGAATTTGGTAATGAAATTGGCGCGCGTGACACGGATATTGAAGGTCTTGATGTTCCTACAGAAGGTTTTTTGTCAACGGTTGATCTGTTGCGCGATGCCGAGGACGAACAACGTTTGCTGGGACTGACCGGGGAGGCTTCGCAAGACGTAGCAAATATATCTCGAGATTCAGCACGGAGTGTATCGGCCTCAGGGTCGCATTTTGATGATGCTCCCGGTTTGACGGCTGCATTTAGTCAGGCACTTTCAAACGGAGAGCCGTCGGATGTCACGACAGCGCCGGATGTAAGTACGCCATCATCGGAAGATGACGTGCAACTACCTCCGCAAACCGCCAGCGTCAACATTGGTTTTGGCAACGGTTTCGTTTAATTTTCTATGAAATTCAAAATATGATGTAGGGATATCGCCTTAATTATGGCGATGTTGGCCCCATTGCAATATCAACGGATGCAGGCTGCTGCAATCGCTGTGCCGCATCGCTTGTTGTCGTTGATTCCGCAAGGTTGAGTGTATTCAGGTCAATGGCACCGGCCAATATTTCCGGATTTGCCACATAATCGATACCATCTTTCACGATGGTCGCGATGCCGTTCATATCGGTATAATATATCCCTAAGCCTTTGCGTCCGCTTTCGTTTTCACTGACGATACCGTCTATGTGCCCTACGACGTTATTGTCTGCGTCCGTTACTTGTCCTGAAAAAGCCAGATACGAAGTACTATCTTTTTCAAGGAAAGATCTCAGCATATAACTACGCGAAACTACATCCCGACCGTTTTCGATCATCTCGCGCATCAGATCAATATTTTCTGTTGGCCCCGGTGGAATAATATGCGTATCAGGGTCAGGTTGGTAATAGGTCAGGTTCGTTCCTTTGGATTCAACGCGCAAGAGAGTATTTTCGCCGCCTAATGGTGCATTGCTGAAGATCAAATACCAATCACCGTCATTGTCGGCAGTTATGATATTTGCGAAGTGGCTGACATAGGCTTCGCGTGTCTCATCGCCTTCGAAAATCGATATTTGATTGTAAGCGGATGAAATCTGATGGCCTTCAGCCAAAAATTCGGATTTGATTGCGTTTGGGGTGTCGACCTGACCAACGTCGAGAGCTTGAGCCCACGCCGGTGAAGCGGCAATCATTAATGCAAGGCCTGCGGCCGCAATATTGCGGACGGCAGCGCTGAAAATATTTCGAACGTTGGAAAACATCTTTTTCTCCCCATTTTTAAAGCTATTGCCCACACAACAGCCATTAATTTCGCGTAATATATAATATTTTGTCTTTTTTTGCAAACTTTAGTTGTAGTGCGGCCAGCCGTTCTCGCGCAAAGGTTTGCACGGTTTTGCGCGGGGAGAATTGTTCGTGCTGTGTCGGCCTCACACAAAAGAAAAAAGGCATGTGACGTTGTGGTCACATGCCTGTTGAGTTTTGCGAATGGAGAAACATTCTCGCTTGCGTGTTTTTTACAAAAAACACGAAAAAACACGTGAGATGCCCGTTTATTGTTGTGGGCTAGAAGCCTCCCGCGTTTTCCCGTCCGTTGATCCTCTATTACACGCTTTTCGGGAAAGGGGACGGGAGACTTCTATTCTTAAAAATTCATCTGCTATGCGGCTGCTTTCATGCTTTTTTGTATATCCGCAATCGATCTTGGCGTTTCTGTTGTCTCGTACATGGACATGGCAGATGTTTTGCCGAAATCGAGGTTGTAGGCCCGCACGCCAAGTTCGGCCATGTCACTGCCCAGATCTTCGTGTGACCAGTGCAGGCGAATGCCGACCGTTGCTTTCATGACAGACCAGATTAGAAGACTGACGCAGGATACGAATGTACCGACGCAGGCAATCCCGATCAGCTGTGCCAGAAGCGAGGCCTCCGGATTGGATAGGACAACCGCAATTGTTCCCCACATGCCGGCTGCCAGATGGACGGGCACCGCGCCGACAACATCATCAATCTGCATCTTTTCAAGTGTCTTTGTTGCACCGAGCATAACAAGGGCGCCGATCGCACCGACCAGAGCGGCCATTGCAAAGCCGGGCATCAATGGTTCGGCCGTGATGGCGACCAGTCCGGCAAGAGCGCCGTTGAGTACAAGTGTGACATCGACTTTGCGGTCAAAGACGTAACCGATCAACAGCATGGTGGCAACACCGGCGGCGGCCGCAATATTTGTGTTGGCAAAAATCTTGCCGACGGCGATCGCATCATCTGCGCTGGCGATGGCAAGTTGTGATCCGCCGTTAAAGCCGAACCAGCCAAACCACAGGACGAATGTGCCCAGTGTGACCAACGGCAATGAAGAACCGTGCAGCGGTTGGGCGTGTCCCTTTTCATCAAAGCGTCCGCGTCGTGCGCCGAGCAAAATCGCACCAGTCAGGGCGGCCCAGCCACCAACAGAATGCACGATTGTTGAACCGGCAAAATCGCTGAAACCGAGAGATGACAAGAACCCGCCGCCCCATGTCCAGCTACCGACAAGCGGATAGATCAGGCCACATAAAATGGCGCAGAAAATCATAAATGGCCAGATTTTAATGCGTTCTGCAAGGGCGCCGGATACGATGGACGCCGCAGTTGCGACAAAGACCATCTGGAAAAACCAGCCTGCGGCTGATGCATAACCGGCGGAAAAATCTCCCGCAGTGGCGGCTGTATCATCTGCCGAGAAGGGACTTGGGATGCCAAAGAAGCCGCCTTCGGGCACGCCTTTATACATCAGGTTGTAACCGACAACGAAGAACATCAGGCCCGCAATGGCATAAAGACCTATATTTTTCACCAGAATAACCGCAACAGATTTGCTGCGCACCATGCCCGCTTCGAGCATGGCAAAACCTGCTGCCATCAGCATTACCAATGCACCGCAGAATAATAAAAACATTGTATTGAGAACGAATGAGAGTTCTGTCGCTTCGCCCATTTGATTTCCTCCATCTTTAAATAACTTACACCGTTTTTTTATTGGATGGGTGTTCTGCGCGATTAACGATTCTTCGTAAAAATGATCATTGCAACACACCCATGCAATTAATGCATAGCACTATTGCATAATAAGCATGGTTTGAGTCAAGTAAAAAAATCGCAGTGCAGCAAAAAAGCACCGTTAAGAGGACGGTGCCTTTGGTATAATGCGTTGTTTTGTAACGAAAATTAGGTGTTCTTAAAAATCACGGGATATTGTGAATTCCACGATATCGCGCAGCATGTTTGTTAGCGCTGTATCGGGGCATGGGGCAAGCGCCTCAAGAGCTTTGCGGCCGTAACGCTGGGCCATATCCATGCCGCGTTCCAGAGATTTGGTCCGGTGCAGAATGTCCTGCGCCGTTTGCAAATCGCCGTCTTGCCGGTCTTTCTCTGTCAGGGTGCGGGCCCAGAATGTCCGTTCATTTTCTGTCGCACTTTCAAGGGCGAGAACAACGGGCAGGCTCATTTTTCCTTCGGCAAAATCATCACCGATCGTCTTGCCGAGCTTTTCTTGTGTTGCGCTGTAATCAAGAACATCATCGACGATCTGGAAGGCGATACCAAGATTATGGCCGTAATCGCGCAAGGCGTTTGCTTGTTCCGCGTCTTGATCGGCAATGACGGGGCCGATTTCGCACGCCGCTGCGAATAAGGCGGCGGTCTTTGATTGGGCGACATCAATATAATCGTCAACCGTAGAGGATAGATCACCTGTGATGGCGAGCTGCTTGACTTCACCTGCGGAAATAATCGCCGATGCATCCGATAAGATACGTAAAACATCCACTGATCCGTCCGCGACCATCAACTGGAAGGCGCGTGAAAACAGAAAGTCACCGACCAGCACGCTAGCCTGATTGCCGAACACAAGGTTGGCTGTTTTCTTGCCGCGCCGCTCGCTGCTTTCATCAACAACGTCATCATGCAGTAATGTCGCCGTATGGATAAATTCGACCGCAGCGGCCAGACCGTAACAACGCGGGGTCTGCGTGTCATATATGCGCGTTGCTGCAAGAGTCAGAAGGGGGCGCAACCGTTTGCCGCCCGATGCAATCAGATATCCGGCGATTTGCGGGATCATATCAATATCGGCCTGCATATTTTTCAGAATGGCCTGATTGACGTGCTGCATGTCACCGGACAGCGCTTCGACCAGCTTTTCAAGCGGAGAGGCGGATGACGTGGACTTATCTTGTGGCTGAACGTTCTGCATGCTATTGGATTAGACGATTAAGAGGCATTAGGCAAGGTCAAAGATGAAAGAACTGTTGCGATCAAATAATTTGGTGAAGTTAAGCTGGGCGCAGTCTATGTTACAGCAAAGCGGGATTGAATCTGTCTGGCTTGATCGGCATACATCGGTGATGGAGGGCAGTATTTCTGCCATAGAACAGCGTTTGGTTGTTGCCGAAGAGGATTATGAGGCAGCCAAGCGGTGTTTGCAGCGTGCCGCACAAGATCTGGAACATTAATCGCTGGAACATTGACTGCTGGAGCATTGAGATCAGCATGGATGGAAAACAAGGGGCTTATCAAGGAAATCATAATGGCGGACGCACCTGAAATTACTGTTTTGAACGGCGCTGTGCGATTGGTGCAAGCGCCGAATGGTTTCCGGACCTGCCTGGATAGCGTGATGCTTGCGGCGGCCTGTCCGGCCAAAGCAGGGCAACGTGTGCTTGATTTGGGGTGCGGGGTCGGCGGTGCGATGTTCAGTCTTGCCTCGCGCGTTGCGGATGTACATGTCACGGGCGTGGAATTGCTGGCGGATGTGGCCGTGATTGCGCGGGATAATGCCGCATTGAATGGTTTTGATGGGCGCAGCGCGGTGATCTGTGATGATATTTGTCAATATCGTGTCAGCGCACCGGACGCGCGGTTTGATCATGTGATGTGTAATCCGCCTTTTATGGAGGGGGGGAAACATTTGCGTTCACCCAAAGAAGGGAAGGCAATCGCACATGGCGGATCAGGTGAGGGTGTTTCTATAAAGCATTGGATTGATTGCGCCTTTCATAATATGAAACCGGGCGGATCGATATCGGTTATTCACCGGGCTGATACGACGGATAAAATTATTCAGGCTTTCGGGAAGCGCTTTGGCGCGGTCGAGATTATGCCACTGTGGCCGAAGGCCGGTGTTGATGCAAAACGGGTCATTATACGGGCGCGTAAAGACCGTAAAAGTCCGGCAATTCTGCGGGCCGGTGTGGTACTGCATCGCGATGACGGGACATATACGGCAGAGGCTGATAAAATATTACGTGATGCCGCGCCGCTTTATGCCGATGCGATGTAAAGATAAGCGCAACGCACTTGCCGGATATCCGTGCAGACTTACACGCAGACATCAGGAAAAACGTACAACGTTTTCCATCCAAAGATTTCTAATGATGACAGATGTTAGAACTTTTTCAGTTCTTCGCGCATGTAATCCAGAACCTTGTCCATCGCGATACGTTCTTGTTTCATCGTGTTACGGTGACGGACCGTGACGGTTTTGTCTTCGATCGTGTCATTATCGATTGTGAAACAGAACGGTGTGCCGATTTCATCCTGACGCGCATAACGCTTGCCGATATTCTGTTTGATATCCAGATCGACATTGTAATGTTCGCGCAATTCCTTATAAAGCTCTGTCGCCAGCGGGACGTGATCTTCTTTTGCCGTCAGGGGCAAGATCGCGGCTTTCTTCGGTGCAACAGACGGGTGGAAATCCAGATACATGCCGCTTGGGCGTGATTCATCAACGGTATAGGCCGAACAAATAATAGCCAGCACGCCGCGTGACAGACCCGCCGCCGGTTCAATGACATGCGGGATATAGCGTTCATTGGTCACGGGATCGATATATTCCATTTTCGTGCCGGAATGTTCCTGATGCTGTGTCAGGTCGAAATCGCAACGGTGCGCGATGCCTTCCAGTTCGCCGAAATCAGGTGCGGTGAACGGGAATTTGAATTCAACGTCAACCGTGCCGAGACCGTCTTTGGCGTAGTGCGCCAGTTCGTCGGCGTCATGCGGGCGAATAAAGACATCGTCTTCTTTAACGCCGATGGACTGCCACCAGTCTTTGCGCTGGGTGATCCAGAATTCATGCCATTTTTCGGCCTCGTCGGGATGGCAGAACCATTCCATTTCCATTTGTTCGAATTCACGGCTGCGGTAAATAAAGTTACGTGGTGTTACTTCGTTACGGTATGCCTTGCCGATTTGCGCAATCCCGAATGGTACGCGGACGCGGCTGCTGTCCAGTACGTTTTTATAGTTCAGGAAGATGCCTTGCGCCGTTTCAGGACGCAGATAGACTTTGCTGTCTTCGGACGCTGTTGCACCGACATATGTGTGGAACATCAGGTTAAACTCACGCGGCTCGGTCAATGTGCCTTGTGTTTTTGTGTCCGGTGCGGACACCTTGTCGTAATCGGCGACGTCGATATCCATCAGCGGTGTCGGTTCAAATGCACTGATTGAACGGCCGCTACCCAGCTTTTTGACGCGTTTTTCAACTTCGTCGCTTTCCGCGCCTTCCTGATAGGCGATCCAGCGGCCTTCGCCGTCTTTGGGAACCAAAACCATCAGATGGTCCGCGCGGTAACGCAGTTTTGTTTCCTTACAATCAACCATCGGGTCGGAAAAACCGCCGACATGGCCGGATGCGACCCATGCTTTCGGGTTTTGAATGATGGCACTGTCCAGACCGACAATTTCAACCGGCAGACCGTCCGGGCCGATCGGCGGTGTAATGACCATTGATTTCCACCACAGGTCACGGATGTTATTTTTAAGCTCTGTGCCAAGCGGGCCATAGTCCCAGAAACCGTTCAGGCCGCCATAGATATCGGATGCGGGGAAGATAAAGCCACGGCGTTTACACAGGGCAACGATATCTTTCATATCAACGGTCTGTTCGTCTGTTTCTGTAAGTACGGCAGGGTCTGACATTGTCTTGTATCTCTTTTCGTAATGTTATTAAATAATAGCGGTACTAGGTATAACGCGAGAAGCGGGGGCTGTAAACAACATGATTACAATCAAAAAGATGAAAGAGGCGGACATTCCGGCCTTACAGGCATGCCCCGATATATCGGCGTTTGCGCTGGAAGACGGGTATTTCCGGCAGTGTTATGATTTGCAGGAAAACGGGGACCGTCAGATTTTTGTTGCCTTTGATGCGGCCGAACAGCCTGCGGGGTATGTGATTTTGAATTTTAAACCACGCTATGCACTCTATCGCAAGCTTGCGATGCCTGAAATACAGGATCTGAATGTGCGTCCCGCATATCGCCGTCAGGGGATCGGGAAGGCCTTGCTCGATCTGTGCGAGGAAATGGTCAAGACGATGGAATATGGCGCCGTCGGGGTCAGTGTCGGTTTGCATGACGGGTTTGGTCCTGCGCAGCAGCTTTATGTGCGGCGCGGTTATGTGCCGGACGGCAATGGCGTGACATATGACAGAAAGCCTGTCACGCGTCATGAAATGCGCCCCGTGGATGATGATTTGTGCCTGATGATGGTCAAGGAACTGGGGCGGGTTTACTAGGGCCTTTTCGTTCTTTTCCCGGTCGGGTTTCCGCCTGTGTTTTACGTGGCGCAGAATTGACGCAGAGTTATACAAAAATGCTGCTTAGCACGATAGGATGAGGGTTGGCAGAGCGTATATTTTGACGTTACGATACCCTATCTCGAATCACAAATATGCGGAGACACATAATGGCTGACACCAAACGCAATGATAAGTGGGTTTACAACTTCGGCGGGGGCAGTACTGAAGGCACAACCGATATGAAAAATTTGCTGGGCGGCAAAGGCGCGAATCTGGCTGAAATGGCTTTGATTGGCTTGCCTGTTCCACCCGGATTTACAATTACAACGGATGTCTGCACATATTATTACGAAAACGGCCAGACATACCCGGCCAGCCTTGAAAAGGATGTCGCAAATGCCGTGGCCCATATTGAAGGCACGATTGGCGACGGTATGAAATTCGGTGACGCATCAAACCCGCTTTTGGTGTCTGTGCGCAGTGGCGCACGTGTTTCCATGCCGGGGATGATGGATACGGTTTTAAATCTGGGGCTGAATGATGAAACAGTCAAAGGGCTTGCGGAAAAATCAGGCGATGCGCGTTTTGCGTGGGATAGTTACCGCCGCTTTATCCAGATGTACGGCAATGTCGTATTGGGCATCGATCATCACGAATTCGAAGATATCCTTGAACAGCATAAGCGCGATGAAGACATATCCCTTGATACGGAAGTGACCGCCGAAGGGTGGAGCTTTGTCGTCGATGAATATAAACGCATGGTACAGACAGAGCTTGGCAAGCCGTTTCCGATGGATGTGCATGAACAGCTCTGGGGTGCGATTGGCGCTGTGTTCGGTTCATGGCAGACACCGCGTGCGGTCACATATCGTGATATTCACGACATTCCCGAAGAGTGGGGTACGGCTGTGAATGTGCAGGCGATGGTCTTTGGCAATATGGGTGATGATTGCGCCACAGGCGTTGCCTTTACCCGTGATCCGTCCAATGGTGAAAATATGTTCTATGGCGAATATCTGGTTAACGCACAGGGTGAAGATGTTGTGGCCGGTATCCGGACGCCGCAATCTTTGACGATCAAAGCCAAAGAAAAAGAAGGCAGCACATTGCCCGCAATGGAAGAAGTGATGCCCGATATTTTCAAGCAGCTTGATGATGTGCGCGAAACGCTGGAAACACATTATCGTGACATGCAGGATATTGAATTTACGGTTCAGAAGGGCACGCTTTATATGTTGCAGACCCGCACAGGGAAACGGACAATGGCGGCGGCCCTGAAGATTGCCGTGGATATGGTTGAAGAGGGGCTGATTACAAAAGAGCAGGCCTTGATGCGTATCGAACCAAAGGCGATTGACCAGCTCTTGCACCCGACACTTGATCCGTCTGCGCATAAATATGTTCTGGCGCGCGGTTTACCGGCATCACCGGGGGCAGCGTGTGGCGTTGTCGTTTTCTCTGCCGATGAAGCAGAAAAGAAAGCAGGCGAAGGCCATAAGGTTATTTTATGCCGCAAGGAAACAAGCCCTGAAGATATTCACGGCATGCATGCGGCGGCGGGGATTTTGACTTCACGTGGCGGTATGACGAGCCATGCGGCTGTTGTTGCGCGCGGGATGGGACGTTCTTGCGTTGCAGGTGCGGGCGAGTTGCACATTGATTATGATGCGGGCTTGATCCGCGTGCGTGAGGCTGTCGTCAAAGAAGGCGATGTCATCACGATTGATGGGTCATCCGGCGAGATCATGATGGGCGAAGTGCCGACCATTCAGCCGGAGCTGACGGGCGATTTCGCTGCCGTGATGGAATGGGCTGATGATATTCGCCGTATGGATGTGCGCACAAATGCGGAAACCCCCGAAGATGCGGAAACCGCACGTAAATTCGGCGCGACAGGGATCGGTCTATGCCGGACGGAACATATGTTCTTTGAACCGTCTCGCATCCAGAATGTACGTGAAATGATCTTTGCCAATAATGCGCAATCACGGCGCGATGTGCTGGAAAAATTATTACCGGCGCAGCGTGAAGATTTTGTTGCCTTGTTCAAAATTATGCAGGGCCTGCCGATTACAATCCGCCTGTTGGACCCGCCGTTGCATGAATTCCTGCCGCAGTCGGAGGCCGACATGCAGAGCTTCGCGGAAACCGCAGGGCTTGATCTGGAGCAGGTCCGTCAGCGTTTTGCCGATTTGCATGAAATGAACCCGATGCTGGGGCATCGTGGCTGTCGTATCGGTATTACATATCCCGAAATTTATGAAATGCAGGTGCAGGCCGTTATTGAAGCCGCCCTTGTTGTGCAGAATGAAAGCGGTGAAACGGTTCTGCCGGAAATTATGGTGCCGCTTGTGGCATCAGCCGAAGAATTTGTCGCGGTGAAAAAGGCGATTGATGCCAAAGCCGAAGAGGTCTTCGCCGAGCAAGGCCAGCGCGTTACATATCAGGTCGGCACCATGATTGAATTGCCGCGTGCGGCGCTGACGGCGGATAAAATCGCCGAACATGCCGCATTCTTTAGCTTTGGCACAAATGATCTGACCCAGACGACAATGGGGCTGTCACGGGATGATTCCGCGTCGTTTATTCAGGCATATCGCATGCAGGGTATCTTTGAACATGACCCGTTTGCATCGCTTGATCAGGAAGGCGTGGGACAACTTGTTGAAATTGCTTGTGAAAAAGGCAGAATCATACGAAAAGATATGAAGATGGGTATTTGCGGCGAACATGGCGGCGATCCGGAATCGATCGCCTTTTGTGAAAAGACAGGCCTTAGCTATGTTTCCTGTTCGCCATATCGTGTGCCGATCGCCAGATTGGCCGCCGCGCAATCCGTGCTACGTGCGCGGGATGCCGCAGACATAAAACAGACAAAACAACGGAAGGTCGCTTAATAATGGCAACAACGAAAAAGAAAACAACAGACACAAAGGCTTCAACGGCCAAGAAGAAAACCGCGTCAAAGAAACCGGCGGCAAAAAAGGCATCTACGACAAAGAAAACGTCAACGACCGCAAAGAAAGCTGCCCCGAAGAAGACCGCAGCGAAGAAAACGACCGCAAAGAAACCTGCGGCGGCGAAGAAGACAGCCGCGGCTAAAAAGACGACATCAAAAGCGTCAACAACGAAGAAAAAAGCCGCGACGACAAAGAAGGCGACGCCGAAAAAAGCAGCCGCAAAGACCGGTGCAGCCAAGAAAGCAGCTCCGAAAGCGTCAACAGCCAAGAAGAAGGCCGCGCCGAAGAAGAAGGCATCTGATACGGCAACGAAAGCACCAAAGGCCACAAAGGCAAGTGCGACAGCGACAGATAGCGCCGCGACAGACAACGCTGTGACGGACAGCAAGGGCATGACGTTTGATATTTATCATTATTTCAGCCGTCACGATGTGCGCGCGGTCATTATACTGATTGCGATCTTGTTGCTTTACGTTTTGTTCAAAGCAATCTTTGCACCGGAAATCGTCTAAACAGACATAACGGTTTTATCCGCTTATACGCATGACAGGTGCGCTTGGTCCCAGACGGTCAAGCGCATCTTTTTTGATTTGGGCAATCGCAACGCCGTTACAGTGTGAGCGCAACGTGCCAACCGTTTTTCCGTCGATCTGGATGTTATCACCTGTTTGTAGTGCGGTGTCATTGATCTGCATGGCATAGAGATGCTTTTTGGACAGGCCGCGATAATTCATGCGGGCGGTTAGTTCCTGTCCGATAAAACAGCCTTTTGTGAAAGAGACACCATGCAATGTGTCGATATTGCATTCCAGCATGGTGGAACGGTCAATTTCCATGTCGCGGCTGCCGTCGGGGACACACAGGCGGATACGATGTTCATCCCAGACATCAAACGGTTTTTCGGGCATGTCTTCGGGATGCGTTCCGTGTACGCGCCAGCCCATATCGGGGTGTCTTGGATCTTTAAATGCGGTTGGCACGGGCGGGGTATCTGTGCCGATGACGGCGAACATGTCGTGATCGTCTTCGACCGAGAATGTCACCTTGCGGCGCAAGCTGTACATTTTTAAACGCTTGAATAAATCCTGCGCGCGTTCGCCGCCTTCGCAGTCCAGCAAAATGGTGTTGTTCAGTTCGATCATAAAGAAATCATGCAGGAATTTCCCCTGCGGTGATAACAGGCAGCTATAGATCGGTGTTGCCGGAGACAGGCCGTTGATGTCATTGGTGACGATGTCCTGTAAAAAATCTTTCCGGTCGTCACCTTCAATATGAATAAGGCCTCTATTTTTCAATCGGACAAAATATGCGTTGGATTTTTCGCTCATAATCTATAAAACATCTTTCTATGAATAATATCTTGTTTATCACATCGAACCGTTTGGGCGACGCCGTTTTATCAACGGGGCTTATCCGTCATATGGTGTCAACCTATCCGGACGCCAAGATTACAATTGCTTGCGGCCCATTGCCAGCATCAATTTTTGCAGGCGTGCCCAATCTACAGGATTTAATCCTGATCCGTAAACGGTCAATGAACCGTCACTGGATTGATCTTTGGAAAACGGTCGGATTGCGGCGCTGGGATATGGTTGTCGATTTGCGCGATAGTGCCGTGTCGCGGCTTTTGATGGCCGGAAAGCGTCATATTTATTCGCGCGGGATTGATAAGCAAAAACATAAGGTCGAGCAGTGCGCAGATGTGATGAAGCTAACCGATGTGCCTGCACCGCATTTATGGTTTACACCGGAACAGCAGGCTTTTGCGGATGCGATCGTTCCGGATAACAAAACGGTGCTGGCTGTCGGGCCGACGGCCAACTGGATTGGCAAGACATGGCCCGTCGAACGATTTGAAGCTGTTGTGAAGGCGTTGACCGCAAAGGGCGGCGCGCTGGAAGGGGCGCATGTTGCTGTGTTCGCTGCACCTGGCGAAGAGGTTATCGCACATGAATTATTGCGGACCGTTCCAAAAACACGCGCGATCGACATGATCGCCAAAGCATCACCGGGGGAAGCAGCGGCGGTGTTATCGCGCTGTGATTTTTATATCGGGAATGATTCAGGCTTGATGCATTGCGCGGCGGCCGCAGGCGTGCCGACATTGGGTGTTTTCGGGCCGAGCTATCCGCATCTTTACCGTCCGTGCGGCGCGCATGCGGATTATATCGCAACGCCTGAAACATTTGATGAATTAACGGATTTTGACGGATATGATCCGAAAACCCTGACCCATAGTTTGATGGATAGTTTGAAAACAGACGATGTGCTGAAAAAAGCCGAGGCGATGATTACTCGTTCAACGTGCTAAACTCGCCATCATCATCTTTCTTGTCTGTGCCGCGCTGGTCGAATGTGGTGCGCTGTTTTTCACCCAGTACTGTTTCACGGTATGTATCACGCGCTCTTTTCTGGACATCGTAGGGCACATATTTAATACGTTCCCAGCCTTTGTACGCCATGCAGCTTTCAAAGTCATGATATGGCAGATGTTCCGAGCGCAGCGCGCCGTTATGTTCGGGCGTATCCCAGTCAGACAGGTTGCCTTCGGGCGTGTCATTATTCGCAGGTGTGTCTGCGGGGATTGTATGACGTAAGGCGCCGAGACGTTCCAGTTCACGGATTTCAATAACGCAGTTCGCAATATCGCGGTTCAGCATCTGCTGCGCTTTCGGGCCTTGTAGGTAAATGGCCGAAGATGCGCTGGAGCGTTGCCAGTAATCAGACATATTTTCCAAAGAATAACGATCAACGGGCGGTGTTTCGCATGCTGCTGTCAGCAGTGTCGTCGTAAGAAGTCCGATTGAAAAAAGTTTCCGTAAAAACATAATTGTTCCGCTGTTATTGTGAAAACCAGATGTGGCGATGATAGCAATGCGGGGGATGTTGGGCAATTCCAGATCGCTGTTTTTATTCTTCTATCCACCAGCTTTCAATGACCATCCCGTAAAGCGGGGTCACGTCCGGGCGTTTTATTGTTTTATCGTAGGCAACCATATCGTATCCAGCATAGAACAGCGGAATGACGTAATGTTGCCAGGTCAGGATTCGGTCAAGCGCATGCGCGGCGGTGACCAGTTCCCGGCGCGTTTTGGCATTTGCAATTTTCCGGCTGAGTGTATCGACGGCAGGATGGCATATTCCGGGATAGTTCCAGCGATAGGGAATGTCTGCGGATTCGCAGCTCCAATACAGGGTTTGTTCCGTGCCGGGTGACAGGCTATTACGCCAGTAATACAGCGTCATGTCGTAATCATAGCGGCTGAGTCTGTTCTGGAAGTTCGCATCATCCAGTAAACGGACATTGGCTTGAATGCCAAGTCTGGACAGGTTTTTTGCAAAGCTGAGAACGATTTTCTTTTCCGCAGGCGATGAGATCATGATTTCGAATTCAAACGGCGCGCCTGTGTCTTTATTGACGCGCTTGCCGTCTTGTACAATCCATCCGGCCTCTTTCAACAGCGAGTCGGCGGTGCGCAGTTCCTGTCGCCATTCTTTGTTGTTGGTTGCCGTCGGCGCGTGCCAGCGTGTTTCGAAGATCGCTGCGGGTAGACTGTCCTTCCAGGGTGATAGAAGGTCCATCTCCTCCGCTGATGGCGTGTCAGGCGCGGCGAGCGGCGAATTCGCAAAAAAGCTCTCGATCCGTTTATATTTGCCGTGGAAGAGATTATCATTGATCCATTCGAAATCAATCAGGCGGGACAGCGCTTTGCGCACGCGAATATCATCAAACGGGGCGCGCCGTGTGTTGAAAATGAGGGATTGAATGCGTTCCGGTCGTTGGTGCGGAATTTCGGCTGTGATCACATCACCGTTTTGTGCGGCAGTGAAGTCATAGCCGGAGGCCCATTTGCCGGCATTCCATTCGCGTCTGAAATTCAGATCGCCCGCTTTGAAGCTTTCAAAGGCGGCTGTGTCATCACGAAAATAATCATAAATGACGCGGTCGAAATTATAGTGACCGACATTAACCATCAGGTTAGCGGCCCAATAATCGGGATCGCGTTCGTAAACAATCCGCCGTCCGGGATCAACGTCTGTAATGATGTATGGTCCGCTGGATAAGGGGGGAGTAAGGGTCGTGGCCGCGAAATCACGATCTTTCCACCACGCTTTGGACAGAACCGGCATCATTGACAGGATCAGTACGGTTTCCTGATCATACCCATCGCCGAGATCAAAGCGAATGCTGCCTGCATCGCGGTCAAGCGTGACATCATCAACCAGCTTATACAGGCGCTGCATGTTCGGGCGGCCGCTTTCGCGCAATGTTTCGAAAGAAAATTTGATATCATCCAGTGTAATCGGGGAACTATCATGGAAACGGGCGGCCGGATTAATAAAAAATGTGATGGCCGAACGGTCGTCGGCGACAACGGCTTTTTCGGCAATCAGCGGATACATGGTAAACGGTTCATCCCAGACGCGCTGCATCAGGCGGTCATAATAAAGGTTCAGCCCTTGTGCGGCGATCCCTTTGATGGAGTAGGGGTTTAGCGTATCAAATGTACCCGATGTTCCTTCGGTGCGTGTGCCGCCCTTTGGTGCGTCCGGGTTCACATAGGAAAGATGTGTGTCTGTCTGATCATATTTTGCGCGTCCGTGCATCGCCAGACCATATGGTGCGGCCTTGCTCTGTACAGCGCTTTGTTCTGTGTCGGCATACGAGGCTGTGACCGGCACAAGAAAGGCGGCCAGCAAGAGCGTAAAAATGCAGGCTGTCGTGCGGATAGTAATCACATCGCTCCTTGATAGGGGCGCTCCACCATATCTTCGATTTCATCATCGGAAAATTCAAATGTTTGTCCGAGTTCCTCGATCATGACTTGGCGGACAAGGTCGTTCAGGTCGTCACCGGTTTCGCACCAGTAATCGAGAAGCGGGCGGCGATAGACCATCAGGACGTTATCATCGTTCGCAATTTTGCGTTGGACGCCCGGCGATATCTCGCTACCATTACGGTACAGCATCAATAGGTCATACGGGTCATCAAGATCAAGGTCGTTTTCCAGTCCTTCATCAACGATATCTTCAACATGTATGACAACATTGTCGCAATATTCCTGAATTTCTTCCGGCATATTTTCGAGCGCGGCTTCAGCGATAACCTGCAGGTCGTCACTGTTTGGCGGCGTTGTATAGTTCATGATAATACGCTGTTGGCTCATGGCCGTGTCCGTACCTTTTCAATATAAATTAAATGATTCTTACGTGCATTGTAGGTTGAAACGCGCTTCAGAGCAATCATAACGGGCATTATATAATCAAAATTCCACAGTATTCACGGCCATTTTTTGTCGGCATGTGATATCTTAAATTCACATTAAGATTCATTCGTGTATAATGGACGGACAGCAGGAGGATTATGCATGACATCTATACCACCATCAATTGCGGCAGGAATCGCGCAAGGACAGCAAAACGTGGCGCTTTCATCAATCAAGCAATCAGCCGAGGCAGACAAGCAGTTTGCCAATGTGATTGAGGAAACAGCGAAAGAGGCGCAGACCGTTGCGGCATCATCTGGCCGCGGACAAAATCTGGACATTCTTGTATAGGAGAGACGAAGCTGTGTTCGTGTCGGGTTATTCCGGATAGAGCATGTTGTAAATTTCTTCGATTTTTTGAAAGTAGGCGTACGAGCTTTGTGCGCCTTTTTTCGTGCAGGCGAGGCTGCCTGCGATGTTTGCGTATTTTAAAGCTTCTTCGACATACATGCGGCTGTGAAGCGCGGCGACAAATGTGCCGCAGAATGCATCGCCTGCGCCGGTTGTATCAACGATGTCTTCTGCTTCCAGCGGTAATGCGGGTGTATTCAGAATTGTACCGTTATGATCGGACATGATCGATCCCTTTTTCCCGCAAGTCAGAATACATTTAATGCCGAGCTTTTTGGCAATGGCAATGATGAGGTCTTCGTCATTGCCGTCGCCGACATTTTCAATGCCGTGTTGTTCGGCCAGAAAAGCGGCCTCTGTTTCATTGACGATCAGATATTCCAGCTTTTGAAGGGCTTCGAGGCTGATTTCCTTTGCCGGTGCAAGGTTCAGAATTGCGCGCATGCCGTTTTCATCGGCGCGGTGGATCAGGGTTTCGATATGATCTGTCGGCGTTTCCATTTGCATCAGAAGAATGTTCGAATCGGTCATGATTTCATCGGGAATCTGATCTTCTGCGGCGGCCAGATTTGCCCCGCCGGAAATGATAATCTGGTTTTCACCTGTTTTATCAACGGTAATGATGGCCGTGCCTGTCGGATGGTCTTTTAAGTGCGCAACGCCGGAGGTTGTGACCCCCTCGCGGCGGAGATGGCGCAACATGCGGTTGCCGATATCGTCATCCCCTGTGGCACCGACCAATGCGACTTTTCCGCCCAAACGGGATGCTGCCAGAGCCTGATTTGCGCCTTTGCCGCCATAGCTGATTTCGTGCGGCTTGCTGGCGATTGTTTCACCGGGTGCGGGAAAATGGTCAACGGGAAAAATCATATCGACATTGATCGATCCGAAAACAATTATCATTGTTGCATGCCTCTTTTAATGTGTTTAAAGGGTAATATTAGTTGCAAATCACATTTTTGACATTTATCAAGGAGTTTGCAGGCAGTGCGTTTATCATAGCCGCACAGATGCCGCGTTGCAAAGAAATAGTACTGCTCGGGTACGACGAAAAAAGCAGAAAGATGAAAAATGGATTATACCGCGTTTTTCGCAGATAAGCTGGATGGTTTGAAACAGGAAGGACGTTACAGAACGTTTGCGACGCTTGAGCGTCTGGCGGGGCGTTTTCCGCGCGCACTGTATCATGCCGATGACGGGTCTTGCCGTGAAGTGACTGTTTGGTGCAGTAATGATTATCTCGGTATGGGGCAAAATAAAACGGTACTGGCCGCCATGACCGATGCGCTTGAAAATTGCGGTGCGGGCGCTGGTGGAACGCGGAATATTTCCGGCACGACGCGCTATCACGTCGAATTGGAACAGTCGATTGCCGATTTGCACAACAAAGAAGCCGGACTGGTCTTTTCATCCGGTTATGTAGCCAATGAAGGGGCGCTTAGCGCGCTGGGACGGCTTTTACCGAATTGCGTTATCTTCTCTGATTCTTTAAACCACGCTTCGATGATTCACGGCATGAAAAGCAGCCGTCAGAAGGTTGTTGTCTATCGCCATAATGATGTGGCGCATCTGGAAGAATGTTTGAAAGCCGAAGATCCTGCTTGTCCGAAGATTGTTGCATTTGAATCTGTGTATTCGATGGAAGGGGATATCTCGCCGATGGCAGAGATCATTGCTCTGGCCGAGAAATATAACGCGCTGACATATCTGGACGAAGTGCATGGTGTCGGGCTGTATGGTCCGCGCGGTGCGGGCGTTGCCGAAGAACGCGGTCTGATGGACCGTGTCGATATTATCGAGGGCACGTTCGGTAAGGCCTATGGCTTGATGGGCGGGTATATTGCGGGCAGCAACGAAATTGTGGATGCCGTGCGTTCTTTTGCATCCGGTTTTATTTTTACAACATCATTGCCGCCTGCGGTTTTGGCCGGCGCGAGAGCCAGTGTCGAGCATTTGAAAATATCCGATATTGAACGTCAGCGTCAGCGGCGCAATGTCGCCCGTTTGAAAGAACGGGTTGAATCAGCCGGTATGCCTTACATGAAAGGGGAAAGTCATATTGTGCCCCTGATCGTTGGTGAGGCGACCTGTTGTAAACATGTGACGGATTTATTGTTGCAGAACCATGACATTTACGTGCAGCCGATCAATTATCCGACTGTGCCGAAAGGTACTGAACGTTTGCGTCTGACCGCAACAGCGGCACATACGCTGGAAGATGTTGATCATCTGGTTGACGTGCTGGAACGTCTGTGGGTTGAAAACCACGTTTACGAATACGCCGCGGCGTAACGGACCCTTTTAGACCGCTTCCTTTAAATGTTTGATGCAGCGCTCCGCGCCGAGCGATTCTTTTGTGATGCCAAGTTTTTTGACATCGTCGGGAAGGTCGCGGCCAAGTGTCAGTGCCGTTGCAATCCGTCCCATTGCATCACATGTTTTAATACCGTAGCCGCCTTGTCCAGCCAGCCAGATGAAACGGTCATTGTCCGGCGTAGGGCCGACAACGGGGATGTCATCAAACACAAAACTGCGTAAACCGGCCCAGTGATTGATCAGTTTTGTGACGTCTATATTGGTGCGTTTTTCGACAAGGTCGGCCGTGACCGCCATATCCATATTATCCGCCCATGCATCCATCGGTTCCACAACCGTTTCATCCATCGGGGAGGCCATGATCGCCCCTTTTTCCGATTTGAAATAAAGCTTGCCATCGGTGAAAATGACCATCGGCCAGTGGTAATCATCATAGTCGTCTGACACAGGAACGGTGATGACGGTGCGCTTTTTCGGCACAAGGCCGACTTTCTGCACGCCGCAGCGCTCTGCGATTACATCCGCCCATGCGCCTGATGCATTGATGATATAGTTTGCTTCATACGTTTTATTGCGCGTTTTCACAGTCCAGACATCATTGTCAAAGGTCGCTGACAGTAATTCCTGTGATGTGTGGACTTCGCCGCCGCGTTTTTTCAGGCCGCGTATCCAGCCCTGATGTACGGCATGTACGTCAATTTCGCGTCCACCTTCATAATAAATGCCGCGCGCGATCACATCCTGATTGATGACGGGCACAAGGGCTTTGACCTCATCGCTCGAAATTTCACGCAATGCGCCGTCACCATCGCGTGATCCGGCCAGCATTTTATCCATTGCGTCTTGCTGCGAGGCATCGCCTGTAAAGATAACGCCGCGCTTTGACAAAAATGGTGTTTCGGTAAAGCCGTCATACGGGTTTTCAAAGAAGGATTTCGAGGCCAGCGCCAGATCGCAGATAATTTCGGGGCCGTGATGTTCGCTGAAAATTGCAGCGGACCGCCCTGTGCTGTGATGTCCGCATACATCTTCGGTTTCAAGAACGATGGCGTGGCCTTCTGCGGCCAGATGGTAAGCTGCGGAAACTCCGGCAATGCCGCCGCCAATGACCAGAAAATCTGTTTTTATTGTGTCGTGTGTCATGTTTTACCCTCGGTTGATGGGCATGTTTATAATGCATGGGGGCGTAAATCAAGATTTTTGATTTTCTTGACATAAGTTTTTTGTGGCGTGTATGGTCGCTTTCTTCAGTAACAAAAATGAAAAAGAGAATCTTATGGCAGAAATAGCGATTGTCGGCGCGGGCGCGGTGGGGCGTGTTCTGGCGTCTGTATTGACCCTCGAAGGACATGATGTAACGCTGTTTGCGCGGCAGAATACGGCTACGCAATTAAAAGACGCCAGAACGGAAGATGGTTTTTTGTTTGAAAGCCCCGCGCTTGAGGCGCCGGTTCCGGTGGATTTCAAAGTTCGCGCGACGGACAGCGATTGCGGGCAATCGTTTGATACGGTTATTTATGCCGTGAAAGCACCCTATGTCGAACAGGCTGTGGCGAATACGGCGCATCTGATGAATGATGACAATACGGTTGTTTTTGCGCAAGGCGGCCTGCAGTGGTGGACAGGTTATGCGCATGACGCCATTGATTCTGCGGTGACAGATCCGGATCAGCGCATTGCCCATCATATTGATATGAATAATCTGATTTCTATGCTGGTGTCGTTCGGTGCGTCGCTGGATGACGATAACCCGGCACTGATCCGTCACTCAGGCGGAAACAAGGTGCGTCTTGGGCAGCCTTTCGGGGCACAGGCGGATCGCCTTGCCGATACACAGGCGTTGCTGGGGGAGCAGTTTCTTGATGTCGGAACAGAAGCGCATGTGTTCGAAACATTGTGGAACAAGGCGGCCGGAAGCTTTGCAATGTCGTCCTATGCCCTGATCACACAACAGACACTGGGTGAAATGACATCCGATGCGGATGTGCTGGATCAGATGGTGCGCTGTGCGGACACACTGAAAGCGGCGGGGGCACGTATGGGGCTTACCTGCGATATTGATTATACGGACTATCTGGAAACAATGGGCCGCAACCTGCCAAACCACAAGATGAGCATTTTGAAGGATTCTTCCGAAAGCCATTATATTCTGAATTTACCGACGCAAATTGCGAAATTGGTCGGTGTTGATGTGCAGATGCTCGAGGATGTATGTGCGCGCTGTGATGAAATCATCGCACCGGATGCGCCCGATACGCATGCCGCATCTACACCGGATAATGTGCCGACATTAAAGCCCGAGTAAGTTGACCAGCTTCTCGCCTGTGCCCAGATTCTTATCCAGTGCGGCCATTGTTTTCCCCATATCGGGGCTGTCATCATGTGACCAGACATAGGCCGTGCGCATATAAATGGCGCATAGACCGACAACGCGCATCATGCCTTTGATCCCGTTTGTGTCGATTCCGGCTGTTTCCAGCATCCATGCCATTGACCGCCCCAAATGCGGCACACATAACAAGGCTTGCTTCGGGTCGAATTTAAAGCTGTCCAGCACTGCAATTACGCCGCCCCTGTAAGCGTTCAGGTGATCAAAACGATCCATTAGCAAATCAAACAGAATATCGTGCTGGCTTAACCCGTCTATATCAGAGGGCAGGCTTGCCATTGATTTGCGGTTCATCATGTGCCCGAACGTAACCAAAAGGTCGATGCGGTCTTCGAAATATTGGCGCAGCGTGTCGATATCGATGTCCGCTTTCGCGCTGACATCCTGCAAGGATACATTGAGCCAGCCATATTCAGCCGCCAGATCAAGGGCGGCCAGCGTGGCGCGTTCCTTGAGAGAGCTATTGTCGTTTACAATGTCGTTTGTTACTGCGTTTGTCATCTGTGCCGCCATTTGGCTTTGGTCTGATTGTTGTGCTGTTTCGCGTTTATTATTTTTGTGTGGTCATCAGGCCGCTTTGTCTTGCGGGCGGCTTGTTGCCTTGTATTGTCCGTGATATGAGTATCACAAATAAAACAAAAAATGAAAGAAGAAAGACAAACCTGACATGCGTGATTTTGAAAATGAATTTGATCTGGTGACAATCGGAAATGCGTTGGTTGATGTGCTGGCCGATGTTAGCGATGACTTTATCGTCGAACAGCAAAAATCCCATCCTGAGATGCAGCGCGGCGGCATGACATTGATTGACGAAGCGCGGGCAGCTGGCCTGTATGGTGAAATCAGCCAGAACGCAGAAGTGTCTTCCGGTGGATCGGCTGGCAATACAATGGCCGGATTTGTGTCGTTCGGTGGCAAGGGCGCTTATATCGGCAAAGTTGCAGATGACCAGCTTGGCGACAGCTTCCGCAAAGACATGGAAAGCGCGGGCGTGTATTTCGGTACGCCGTCGCTGGAAGATGGCGTGGCCACAGGGCGCTGCATGGTTTTGATTACACCGGATGCGGACCGTACAATGAATACATTTCTGGGCGCGGCAACCGAGCTTGATCCGGATGATATTGATGAGGCCGTGATCGGCAATGCAAAGGTGACCTATATGGAAGGGTATCTGTTTGACAAGAGTGATGCCAAGCAAGCTTTCTATAAAGCGGCACGCCTTGCCAAGAAGGCCGGACGCAAAGTCTCTTTGACGTTATCGGATTCGTTCTGCGTTGATCGCCACCGTGACGATTTTCTGGATTTGGTAGAAGAGCATATCGATATCCTGTTCGCCAATGAGGATGAAATCAAATCGCTGTATCAGACGGATGATTTTGAACAGGCGCTTGCCCATATTTCAAAAGCCTGTGAGGTGGCTGCGATTACACGCAGTGAAAAAGGATCTGTGATTTTATCATCTGACGGCGCGCGCCATGATATCGCCGCCGAGCCGGTCGGTAAGGTTCTGGATACAACAGGGGCGGGTGATCAATATGCGGCCGGTTTCCTGTATGGATATACGCAGGGCTGTGATCTGGCAGAATGCGGCCGCTTGGGCTCTGCCGCGGCGGCTGAAGTGATTTCGCATATCGGACCGCGTCCCGAAAAACAATATGCACAGTTTGTAAAAGCGGCCGCGTAACAACGCACTGTCTTTTTTACATCTGTTCAAAAAACATAAAGCCGCCCTGAAGTAACCTTCGAGCGGCTTTTGTTCTGTCTATGGTGTTTGTCTTCGGTTTATTTAAAGATTAAAACCCTGGCGCGCTTTTGCTTCGGCGATACGATCATCAAGCGATGTGTCATGTCTGCGCGTATCATGTTCTGCGTTTGCTTTGGCAGACGATTCGCTGTTGCCTTGCATAACAGATAGTGCTGTTTGAGAGAGTTTTGTCTTGGATTCCATCTGGATGTGTCCCCTTGTTGTCTTTTATCTTTGAAAATATAGCTTCGCGCTGGAATGCGCTTGTCTAGTTTCCAGAATAGCAAGCAAAGATTAAAAAGTTTTAAACGGGATTATAAAAAGTGGAATAAAAATGGTGTGATGAGCATTATCCGCAGGAACAATCACATGATCCGCCGCATCCGCCGCTACTTTCCGGCGGGTCGTAAGATTTGACGGGGCCGCCGTTTTTTGTCCATTCGGCAAGGCCGCCTTCAAAAAACTGTATGGTTTGAAAACCATTTTCGGTCAGTTTGTCAGCCGCTGTTTCCAGAATGAGGCTCATATTCTCGTTATCGGCATACAGAATAATTTCATCGGATTTGCTGTCAGCGTAAAAATCGATATCACCGACAAAGCTGTCCGAATCAAGTGGCATGTTCAATGATCCGGGGATGTGTGCTTTGTTGTAATCCGTTTCTGCCATGATGTTGATCAAAAGCAGATCGGGGTTACGGGCAATTTTCGTGACCAGTGTGTCGTAGTCCATATTGTTATTGCGCTTTCTTTATTCTTTTGTGGTATTTCCGGTTGTTGCTGGCTGTTAAGCCGCAATGCCACGTTCCATAAAGGTTGATAATGTTTTGGCAAAACGTGCCGGGTCGGGCACGGGTTCGCCTTGAATGATGCGGGCCTGATCGAGCAGCAAATGGGCCGCATTATCCAGTTCGGCATGATTTGCATCGGTTTTTTCTGCCCAGTCCGTCATTTTTTTGATGAGCGGATGATCGGGATTGATTTCCAGAATGCGTTTGGTTTCCGGCTGGTATTGCTGATGTATCTTCAGCACGCGTTCCATGCGCAAATCGACAGCCGCCTCATCGGCAATCAGGCAGACGGGCGAATCTGTCAGGCGGTTACTGTAGCGCACATTGCTGACATCTTCGGTCAGTAATTCCTGAATGGTGGAAAGGAATTTTTTTGATCCTTTGGGTTTGGATTCGTTTTTATCATCTTGTTTTTTATCATCTTTTTCGTTTTTCGTATCGTCCGTATCGAATTTATCGAGTGCGATGTCGCCCTTTGTTGCGGACTTGAATTTTTTGTCTTTATAGTCCGGTACGGATTGCAGCCAGAAATCATCAATCGTGTCGGTAAAGAACAGGACTTCCAGACCCCGCGATTTGAAGCCTTCCAGTTGCGGGCTGTTTTTCAGGGTCTCCAGATTTTCGCCGCTGATATAATAGATTTCATCCTGTCCGTCTTTCATGCGTTCCACATAATCGGCCAGTGATGTCAGCTCGCCATCTTGGTGCGTGGAATAAAAACGCACGGCTTTTAACAAGTCTTCGCGGTGCTCGACGGCATCATAAAGACCTTCTTTCAGCACGGAACCGAACTGCGCCCAGAATGCTTCAAAGCTTTGTTTGTTATCTTCGGCCAGCTTGTTGATCTCTTTCAGCACCCGTTTGGCAACGCCATTGCGGATTTTGGACACAACAGGATTGTGTTGCAGCATCTCGCGGCTGATATTCAGCGGCAGGTCCTGTGAATCGATCACACCGCGCATGAAACGCAGCCACGGATAAATCAGACCCTCGCAGTCATCCGCGATAAAGACACGTTTCACATATAATTTGACCGCATGTTTGCGTGACGGATCATACAAATCCCACGGGCGCAATGTCGGTAAATAGAGCAGGGCGGAATATTCGATCACGCCTTCGGCCCGCCAATGGATCGTGTGCAGCGGTTCGTCCATCGCATGGCCGATATGCTTATAAAATTCGTTATATTGTTCCTGCGTGCAGTCTTGCGGTGATTTTGCCCAGAGTGCCGTTGCGCTGTTTACAGGTTGCTCTTCATCGTCGACCTCGTCCGGTGCGCCCAGATAGATCGGAAAATCAATATGGTCTGAATAATCCTGTATGACTTTTTTGAGCATGTCATCAATCAGATATTCGCTGGAATCGGCGTTGATATGCAGGATGATGGCTGTGCCTTGATCGCCGATCAGTCTGGCGGCTTCGTCTTTTTTTGCTTTGCGTACTTCAAAGCCGGTCTTGCCGTCTGATTCCCAGTGCCAGCAATCCTTATCACCGGCTTTTTTCGAGATGACCTCAACCTTGTCTGCCACCATGAATGACGCATAGAATCCAACGCCGAATTGTCCGATCAGGCTGAGTTTTTCATCATCTTTTTTCGTGGCTTTGACTTGCTCCATCAAGGCCTTTGTGCCTGATTTTGCAATCGTGCCCAGATTGTCGATCAACTCATCTTTATTCATACCGATGCCGTTATCGGCAACATGCAGGGCGCGGTAATCTGTGTCTTTGTAGATGCGGATTTGTAAATTGCCTGAATCGCCGGTTAGCTCAGGCGTTTTGATGGCTTCGTACCGCAGTTTGTCGCACGCGTCCGAGGCATTCGAGATCAGTTCACGCAAGAACACATCGCGATTTGAATAAAGCGCGTGTGCGACAATTTCCAATAAGCGTGATACATCTGCACCAAAATCAAGTTTTTCCGTGGCCATTTTTATCTCCTTCATCTGAATGATGATAAATTAGGGAGATTAATCACGGATATCAAGGGTAGAGGAGTGATCTCACCCAGTTCTCTCCATCTTTTTCGTATAACAGCCGTGTATGAAGGCGATCTTCGCCATTATCCCAGAATTCGATCCGTTCGGGAATGACGCGATATCCGTTCCAATAGGGCGGGCGCGGCACGGGAACTGTATCTTTGAATCTGTCTTCGACCTTTTGGATGCTGGCCTGCAGGTCGCTTCTGGTTGTCATTTTTTCCGATTGTGCAGAGGCCCAGCCGCCGATTTGCCGTCCGTGCGGGCGTGTGGCGTAATAGGCATCGGCCTCTGCCGCGTCCACGATTTCAACACGGCCTTCAACGCGGACCTGTTTTTGTATCGACTTCCAGTGAAAACAGAGCGCGGCAAAGCTGTTTGCGGCCAGATCGTGTCCTTTGCGGCTGTTTGAATTGGTGTGGAATTTAAACCCTTTGTCCGAGGCATCTTTTAACAGCACCATACGTGCGCTCGGCTTGCCGTCTTTCGTGACGGTGGCAAGGCACATGGCATCGGGGTCGTTCGGTTCGGTCGTTTTTGCCGTTTCAAACCATGCGCCGAAGATGTCGAGCGGGTTTTCAGGGGCAAGGTCTGCTTTTTTTAATGTACTGATATCCATCATTTTTTTATTTTTATTCTTTTTACTGTTCTTTTACCGTTCTTTTACTGTTCTCTGGGCATAGTGAATAAGGTAATCTATCTCCGAAAAGAAATTTAGAAAAGGGGTTTTCAATGTTTTGGATCGTGTCGGGCGTCGCGCTCGCTTATCTTACAACGTGTTTTTTCACTGTACCGCAACGCAAGCAGGCGCTGATTACGTTCTTTGGCCGCCATGTGCGCACAGAAATCAATCCGGGGCTGCGTTTGAAACTGCCGTGGCCGTTCCATATTGTGACGGTCAAAATTCCGACCGATTTGCGGCAGGTCGCCGATACGCTTGATACGAAAACACGTGATAATCTCTTTGTCAGTCTGCCGATTACCATTCAGTACGAAATTGTCGATACCGGCCGCTTCTACTTTGATACCGATGTGCCGATCGATCAGATGAGTAAAATCGTCAGTGCGTCTGTGCGTAAATATACATCCGGCAAGGATTTTCAGGAACTTTACGATGAACGGGACGAGATCAGCGAGGGCGTGATCGGTGATGTGAAAGAGCAAATACTGGAATACGGGATCAATATTCGCCGTATCGTGGTGGATGAACCGACCGCACCGATGGATGTGCAGGATGCCTATAACCGTGTTCGCGCGTCCGAACGTGAAAAAGATGCGGCCCAAAACGAAGCGGCGGCTGATTATATCCGCCGCGTGAAGGCCGCCGAAGCTGATAAGCAGCGTAACATTCTGATCGGTGAGGGTGTTGCGGGATTCCGCCGTTCGATCGCCGAAGGATATGCCAATATCCGCCGGGAACTGGTCGAAGAAGGCGTGGATGTGTCGGTGGCGGATCGTTTCATGGAAGAAGCAATGCGTCTTGATACCATCCGTGATGTCGGTGATAAGGGCAATATGGTGATTGTCTTGCCGGGCGGTGCGACGAACGAAGGTGCGTCAAAGGCGCTGACAGACTTGATTGCGGCCAATCCTGTGCTGGAGAAAATGTCCGGGAAAAGATAGGCCTGCCGAAGACATGATCTGCTGTTGGATAACCTGCTTATTCGCCGAATATTATCTGGACGTAGGCCTTTAAATGTGTAGGATAAGGGCGTTTTAAAGGTAATCAATAAAGGATAAAACTATGTCTTCTGATGGCAAATTTATGGCTGGCAAACGCGGCGTTGTTATGGGCGTTGCCAATGATCGTTCTATTGCATGGGGTATTTCCGAAGCGCTCGCACAGCAAGGTGCTGAGCTTGCTTTCACGTATCAGGGAGAATCACTTGAGCGCCGTGTCAGACCACTGGCAGAGCGTGTCGGTTCCGATCTTGTGATCCCGTGTGATGTGACAAATGACGAAGATCTGGATCGTGCCTTTGCCGAAATCGAAGAAAAATGGGGCTCGATTGATTTTGTGGTGCACGCGATTGCGTTCTCTGACAAAAGCGAACTGGATGGCCTGTATCTTGATACCTCGCGCGAGAATTTCAAGCGCACAATGGATATTTCAATTTATTCCTTCACAGCTGTTGCACAGCGTGCTGTGCCGATCATGAACGAAGGCGGCTCTTTGCTGACATTGACCTATTACGGTGCCGAACGCGTGATGCCGCACTATAATGTGATGGGCGTTGCAAAAGCAGGGCTTGAAGCATCTGTGCGTTATCTGGCCGCTGATCTTGGGCCGAAGGCGATCCGCGTGAATGCAATTTCCGCAGGGCCGATCAAGACATTGGCGGCAAGCGGGATCGGTGATTTCCGTTACATTCTGAAATGGAATGAATTGAACTCACCTCTGCGTCGCAACGTCACGATCGAAGATGTCGGCCGTTCCGGCTTGTTCTTGCTGAGCGATCTTGGCAGCGGTGTGACAGGCGAAGTCCTGCATGTTGATTCAGGGTATCATACGGTTGGCATGTGTTCTGTCGATACAGCCGCCGAAACAGCCGAGTTGCTGGCAGGTATCAAACCCAAAAAAGGCGAAGAGGCCGCTTAACGTAGTCGGACACATGGCAGAATTAGAAGCAAACACCAGTCTGCTTTGGCAGAAGTATCGACATCAGATTGATACCAATCGAGGATACATAGATATAGTGATAAAGCTAAATCTTTTTTATTACGCGATTACTGGATCTATTTTGTCGTTCTATTTTGCCAGCGCGAGTGATGCGCAGTTATTTAGATACGTATTGCTGTTCCCTATTGTCATGAGTTTATGTTTTGCCTTTATATCCTTTGGCGGAGCACGTTCAGCAAAAGTTAGTCAGAGAGAATTAAGAAGTCTAGCTAGTACTTTGGATTTTGAGAGTCATTCTGTTGTAGCTAATATTCTGAAAAATATTTTGTATGTTTCCTCTGTTCTAACGTTTATTGTCGCCATTGCGATGATGGTCCTATTTTTTACAGGGGTGCGTTAAATGTCTGGGAACCGTTTCGGCACATTGTTTCAATATCAGAGTTGGGGCGAAAGCCACGGACCGGCGATCGGTTGCGTTGTTGATGGTGTGCCGCCGCGTATCCCGTTAACGGCCGAGGATATCCAAAAATATCTGGATTTGCGCAAACCGGGGCAATCCCGCTTTACAACACAGCGCAAAGAACCCGATCAGGTTGAAATCCTGTCAGGTGTGTTTGACGGTGTGACGACTGGTACGCCGATCGGCCTGATTATATACAATCAGGATGCACGTTCAAAAGACTATGGCGATATCAAGGACAAGTTCCGTCCGGGCCATGCCGATTTCACCTATGACGCAAAATACGGTATTCGCGATTATCGCGGCGGCGGGCGCTCTTCGGCGCGTGAAACGGCAATGCGCGTTGCGGCTGGTGCAATCGCCCGTAAAATTCTGGAAACACAGATTGGTGATCATGTTCAAATTCGCGGGGCGGTCGTGCAAATCGGTCCGCATAAAATCACCCGCGAAAACTGGGACTGGGATTATGTGCTTGATAATCCGTTCTTCTCGCCGGATAAAACGGCGTCGGATACATGGGAAGCCTATCTGGATAGCCAACGTAAAAACGGATCAAGTGCGGGCGCCGCGTTGGAAATTATCGCGCAAGGCATTCCCGCCGGACTGGGCGCGCCTGTGTATGATAAACTGGATGCTGATTTGGCAAAGGCGATGATGTCGATTAATGCGGCTAAAGGGGTCGAGATCGGCAATGGATTTGATGCAGTGGCACTGGGCGGCGAAGACAATGCCGACGAAATCCGCATCGGTGAAGACGGGCAGCCTGTTTTTCAGTCCAATCACGCAGGCGGCATTTTGGGCGGTATTTCGTCCGGGCAAGATGTTGTGGCCCGTGTTGCGATCAAGCCGACCAGCTCTATTTTAACGCCGACAAAAACAATCGACAAAGGCGGCAATGAAACGGAAATTGTGACCAAAGGGCGACATGATCCGTGTGTCGGCATCCGTGGCGTGCCTGTGGCCGAAGCAATGATGGCCTGTGTTCTGGCGGATCACTGGTTACGGCACAAGGCGCAATGTCTGTAAAGAGTGCCGCCTGACGTTGGCGACTTGGCGCGGAGGCGTGTTGTCTATTGTTTTCATCCTGATGTGTCGTATAATTTACTGGCAGGAAAATACATAGAGGGAGTCCTGATCTATGCCTTACCGTCCGAGACGATCATTATTTTTCAAAGCAAGACCAAAAGCGGTAGAACCGCAGAAGACAACGCGTAAGCGCAAACGTCAGGGATTGTTGCCGTTTGTCTGGAAAAGCTTCAAGATGCTGTGCTTGTCCATCGGTTTTATGATTGTTGTCAGCGGGATCACGGGCGCTTTGTTTTCCAATCTGGTTTTAAAAGAAGGACGTGTCGGCATTCCGCAGGAATCGGTGTTGCTGTATGAGCTGGTTGATGCGCCGCTGGAGCACCCGAACGAAGCCGGACCATATGCCTTTGAAGATCCGGTGACGATACGGCAGTTAACAACGGCACTGGAAGATGCGAAGACAGACCCGCGTATCAATGGCCTTGTATTATCGATGCGGGGCGGGCGCGTTAATCTGGCACATATACAGGAATTGCGCGCAGCGGTGAAAGATTTCCGCACAAGCGGCAAGTTTGCCTATATCTATGCAACCTCCTATGGCGAAATGGGCAGCGGACTGGGCCAATATTATTTGGCATCGGCCTTTGATAAAATTTTCATGCAGCCCATCGGCAGCGTGAATGTATCCGGACTGTTTATTGAAATTCCCTATGCGCGTGCGTTGCTGGATAAAGTCGGCATCGAGCCGCAGATCGAAGCCCGCAAAGAATATAAATCTGTCTTTAGTTCCGTGACGGATACAGAGATTACCAAGCCTGTCAAAGAGATGATGACGGCGCTGTTGAAAGATATTAACGACAAGATGCTGGCCGATATTGCCGAAGACCGTTCGTTCTTGCCTGATTACTTACAGCGCGTTGTCGATCAGGGCTTGTTCACCGATCAGCAGGCCGTTGAAAAACAGCTGGTGGATGAACTGATTTACAAAGATGATCTGAGTGACCGAGTCAAACAGAATGTGGCCGGCGAAGACGGCGATGTTGATGATGTGCGGTTTGTACAGATTGACCATTATATCGCCGAAATGACGCATCAGAGACGTGAAAGAGCGCTGGCGGCGATCAAGCACCAGCAGGACAAGCCATCCGTTGCGCTGATCTATGCGGTGGGCGCAATTGTCGAAAGTGCCGATATGTCACCATCAGGTTTGTCGTCGGCAGATGATGTTGCCGGCATGATACAGGCCGCTACCGAAGACGAAGATATTGAAGCCATCGTTCTGCGGATATCAAGCCCAGGCGGGTCGCCGGTGGCCTCCGAAACCATTCGCCGCGCCATCATCGATGCCAAAGAAGAGGGTAAGATCGTGATTGTCTCGATGGGCGAAATGGCCGCATCGGGCGGATATTGGATCGCGGCAAATGCTGATTATATCTATGCGCTTCCAGGCACGTTGACGGGGTCGATCGGTGTTGCCGGCGGGAAATTCTCTTTGGGGAATATGTGGTCAAAAGTCGGTGTAAACTGGGCTTCTATCGGGTTCAGCGAAAATGCGGATTTGTGGTCTTTTAACCAGCCATTTTCTGCCGAGGGACGCGCCCGTTTCGAAAATGTGATCGATATGATCTATGACGCCTTTATCGCGCGTGTCGCCGAGGGGCGTGGAATGAGTGTTGATGACGCGGAACAGGTTGCACGCGGCCGTGTCTGGTCAGGTTATCAGGCGCTTGATGTCGGGCTTGTTGATGAACTTGGCGGTTTAAACGATGCCCTTGATTATGCGGGCAACCGCTTGGGCGGCGAAGACCGTCATGATATTCGTGTTGTCATGTTGCCATCTGTGAAAACGCCGTTTGAACGCGTTCTACAAATGCTGGAAGGGCAAGTGCGCGCCGGACAGGGGCTGCATGTGCTGGGGCAATATATCTCGGCAGACGATCAGCGGCAGGCACAGGCCCTGCTGGAAAGCTTGCAACAAAGCGGCAAGATCAATATTCATCAATCACCGCTATATTTGCGCTAGGTAATAACGGCAAGGTAAAAGCGTGGCGGTCTGGCTTGTGACGGGAGCGGGATGTTTGAAACAGGTGTTCGATATCGGCTCAGGCGGATTTACGGCTTGTTTTGGAAGGTGCTGTTCCGCCGAGGATTTGTCTGATTTTCTCTTCGAAATCGGCCCATGACATGATGATGTTGTTTGGTCCGAAATTATGCCGCAAAATGGCAAGGGCGGCATTGATGTTATAGGCAAAGGGCTCAATCTCGCACGGGATGTGACCTGCTGCCGCAACGGCCGCTTCGATATCCTTGTGACGGTCGCCGATATACCAGATCACATCATTTTCCGTGACGTCAGGTTCCATTTTATTGATGGCGTGAATGATCGGGTCGGGGTGCGGTTTTGCACGTTTTATATCTTCGCGGAAAATTTTGACTTCGTAATAATCATCCAGCTTGAATGTTTCCAGCACATCGTGGCCGTATCCTTTGCCAAGACCGTTACTGATAATGCCCATGCGGACATTGTGGTCCTGCAGGTAATCAAGCAGGCTGTGAATGCCGGGGCACGGCTCAACGATCTGATCTACTGTCTTGCGGCGGAATTTGTGAATAGCGCGGTGCACCAGCAGTTTCTGGCGTTTCCCGTCACGGAATTCGACCAGATGCACGTGTTTATGTTTGCGTTTGAATAATTTTGAAAAGAACTTTCCCGTTTTGTAACAGTAATCATCCAGCGTTTCCAAAAGGTGCAACAGCTTTGGATTGATATGACGCACCGTTGTGCCGTCCATGTCGAATAGAATAATGGTGGGTTTGTTGCTTATCATGCGTTTTTAAGAATCTTTGCGATGATTGCGTCTGCGTGCAATCCCGCTTCTTTATATTGGTTGTCCGGCGTGTCCTGATCCTGAAAACGGTCAGGCAGATGCATGCAGTTTACCTGAATTCTTCCGTCCAGCATATCCTGCGTGGCGAGATATTCCAGCACCATTGATCCGAATCCGCCGCGTGACCCTTCTTCGATTGTGATAAGGTGGCGGTGGTCTTTGACAAGATCGTTGATAAGCGCTGTGTCAATTGGCTTGGCAAAGCGGGCATCGGCGACCGTGATAGCGATGCCGTGTTTTTCCTGCAGAATATCGGCAGCTTTTTCACATTCCTGCAAGCGTCCGCCAAGTGACAGGATCGCGATATCCTTGCCTTTGCGGATCATGCGGCCTTTGCCGATTTCAAGCTTTTGCGGCTGATCGGGCAGGGGGGCGCCCGTTCCGGTGCCGCGCGGATAACGAAATGCGATCGGGCCATCATCATAGGCCGCGGCCGTATGCACCATATGCACAAGTTCAGCCTCATCAGCGGCGGCCATAATGGTCATATTCGGCAAGCATGACAGATAGGCAATGTCAAACGCCCCTGCATGCGTTGATCCGTCCGCACCGATAAGGCCGGCACGGTCAATGGCAAAGCGCACAGGCAAATTTTGGATACACACATCATGCACAACCTGATCATAGCCACGTTGCAGGAATGTCGAATAAATGGCTGCAAACGGCTTCATGCCCTCTGCAGCGAGGCCGGCGGCGAATGTGACGGCGTGTTGTTCGGCGATACCGACATCAAACATGCGGTCCGGAAATTCATAGCCAAAGCGGGTCAGTCCGGTACCGTCGGGCATGGCGGCTGTGACAGCGACGATTTTATCGTCGGTTTGTGCGTGTTTTATCAGGCTGTCTGCAAATACATTGGTATAGCTGGGCAGGCTGCTTTTGGATTTGAACTGATCGCCCGTCACCACGTCGAACTTGGCAACACCGTGCATTTTATCATCGGCGTTTTCGGCATGGACGTACCCTTTGCCTTTTTCCGTGATGGCGTGAATGAAGACCGGACCATTTGATGTATTATCACGAATATTGCGCAGGATCGGTAAAAGCTGGTTCAGGTCATGCCCGTCCACAGGGCCGATATAATAAAAGCCCATTTCCTCGAATAATGTGCCGCCGCCAAAGGCAATACGGGCTGTTTCTTCGGCGCGTTTGGCTGCCTTGCGTAGCGGAGGGGGCAGGATATCAGACGCACGTTTGGCAAAGTCGCGTGCGTTCAGATAGGGCTGTGATGAGACAAGATTTGTCAGATAGCGGCTCATCGCGCCGACGGGCGGCGCGATCGACATTTCATTGTCGTTCAAAATGACAATCAATCGTTTGTTCAAGGCGCCTGCATTATTCATGGCTTCATAAGCCATGCCCGCACTGATGGCGCCATCACCAATCACGCAAATGACATTTTTGTCATCATCTTGTAAATCGGCGGCTGTGGCCATGCCAAGTCCCGCAGAAATAGAGGTCGAGCTGTGCGCGGCACCAAACGGATCATATTCGGATTCGGTGCGCTTTGTGAAACCGGACAGGCCGCCGCCTTTGCGCAAGGTTTCGATGCGATCTTTGCGTCCGGTCAGAATTTTATGCGGGTAACATTGGTGTCCGACATCCCAGATAAGCCGGTCATGCGGCGTATCAAAAATAGCATGTATGGCCACGGTTAATTCCACAACGCCAAGTCCCGCGCCCAGATGGCCGCCTGTTTTGGAAACGGCATTGATGGTCGCCTGACGTAGTTCGTTACTGAGCTTTATAAGCTCTTCGTCTGAGAAGTGACGCATATCCGCGGGCGTGCTGACTTGATCCAGAAGCGGTGTTCCGGACCGATTTTCGTCCTGATAAGACGGGTCATTTTTTGCGGCGTCTGTCGGCATGTGTATTCTTCGTTATTTTGTGTGCACAGATATAAACACAGCAAATCCCGTTGGTCCAGAAAATTCAAGCGTTCCGGCGGTGCGATTGTGAATTTCGGAGCAGGGATATGCGGGGTGTTAAGCGCGGCGCTCCAGCACATATTCGGCCATCTCGCGCAGGACTTCGGCGCGGTCACCAAAGACATGCAGATGGCGTGTCGCCTGCTGGACCAGCATTTCGGCGCGCGCTTTGGCCTGTTCTTTACCCATCGTCGATACGAATGTCGATTTTCCGGCATCGCCATCTTTTCCGGTGGGCTTGCCTGTTTCCTTGCTGTTCCCTTCAATATCCAGAATATCGTCGGTCACCTGAAAGGCCAGACCCAGATCATGCGCATAGTTGGCAAGCGCTCTGCGGTGGGCATCATCGGATTTCCCGAGGATGGCGCCGGCTTCGCAGGCAAAGGTCATCAGGCGGCCTGTTTTCATGCGTTGCATACGGCTGATTGTGCCAAGATCGAATTCTTCGTTTTCCCCGATCAGGTCGAGCATCTGTCCGCCGCACAGTCCTTTCGGACCGGCTGCTTCCGCCAGAAGACGTACGAGTTGAACGCGCACATTCGGGTCGGCGTGTGTCTCACGGTCGGCCAGAATTTCAAAGGCGAGTGCCAGCAGGGAATCCCCCGCCAGAATTGCTGTGGCCTCGTCATATTCCTTGTGAACAGCGGGCTTGCCGCGACGCAGGTCTGAATCATCCATCGATGGCAGATCGTCGTGAATTAAGGAGTAACAATGCACAAATTCAAGCGCGGCTGCGGCGCGGCGGGCGCGGACCGGATCCACATTGAAAAGCGCGGCGCTTTGCATCAGCAGGAACGGACGCAGACGTTTGCCGCCGTTCATTGTACCGTGACGCATGGCATCATACAGACGTTCTTCATGTAAGTCTGTTTCAGGAAGCAGGCGGGCGATCGTCTTATTGACGTCCGCAACGCATCTTTCCATTTCTTCCTTCAGGGTCGCACTCGCTTGTCTTGGTGAGGGCATAGGGGGTTACTCCTCTTGGTCAAATGGCTCGGCTGTCGCGGCGCCATCATCGTTAATGGTAATTTTCTCAATTTTTGACTGGGCATCGCGCAGTTTTTTTTCGCAATGTTTTTTCAGTTCAATGCCGCGTTCATAAGCGGAGATGGAATCCTCGAGCTTTGTATCGCCGGATTCCATATTGCGCACGATCGATTCGAGTTCGGCCATTGCGTCTTCGAAACTGAGGTCTGAAATGTTTTTCGTGTCTTGTGCCATTGATGATCCGATGAATTTTATGTTCAAGTCATACTGAAATTTCTAGCCAGAAGTGTATGTCAGAAAGTCTTTTTCGACAAGGGTTTGATCGTCTAAAGCTGAAATAACGCACAAAGATGTGCTTCGGTGGAGGCGCGCAATGCGTCAAGATCATAGCCGCCTTCCAGAACAGAGATGATCCGTCCCCCGCAATGCGTATCAGCAAGCGCGCATATTTGTGCGGTTAACCAGTGAAAATCATCTGTTTCAAGGTTCAGATTGGCCAGCGGATCGTCTTTATGCGCATCAAAACCGGCAGAAATCATAATAAGTTCCGGGCGGTAGGCATCAATCGCGGGCAGGATATCTTTGGTATAAAGGGTGCGGATATCGTCTGATCCGGCTCCGGCCTGTATTTCTTTGTTCAGGATTTTGCCGGGGATATTATCGATCTCTGCCCCTGTGCCGGGGTAAAGCGGTGATTGGTGCGAGGAGACATAGAAAATGCCTTCGTGACGGCGCGCAAAGCTGTCTGTGCCGTTACCGTGATGGACATCAAAATCAATGATCGCAATTCGTTTGATGCCATGATGGTCTTGTGCATGCTTGGCCGCAATGGCGATATTGTTGAGTAGGCAAAACCCCATCGGTTTGTCGGGTTCGGCATGGTGGCCGGGTGGCCGTGTGGCGCAAAAGACCCGTTTGGTTTCCGTGTCTGTGTCCAGCACACAATCAACAGCCTGACAAGCGGCGCCGGCAGCATCACATGCCGCTTTTAAACTGCCTGCCGACATAATGGTGTCTGCATCCAGATGGATGCTTTCGGTAGCAGGGGCGCGGTCCTCCAGCAGCATGAAGTGATCTTCGGTGTGGACAGCCGTGATCTGGTCATAGTCGGCAGGATAAATATCTTCGTCGATATAGGGGATGAATAAAGGCTGGCTGAACAGTGTGTCTAATGTTTCCAGTCTACGCACTGATTCAGGGTGCGATGGGCCTGTATCATGCTGTAAGCCGGACCTGTTGAAATAAATCTTATATGGCGGCGTATCGGCGGCAGACATTAAACAAGACCAAGACGTTGTTCCATTGCGCCGCAGAACATCTGGCCGAGTGTGATGTGCATTTCCTGAATGCGGGCCGTTGTGTGTGAAGGGATAATCAAAAGCAGATCGCAGACCTCATGCATGTCACCGCCGTCACGGCCGGATAGGCCGACGGTTATAATGCCTTTTTTACGGGCGGCTTCCAGTGCCTTGATGACGTTGGGGCTTTTCCCTGATGTGCTGATCCCGACGGCGATATCACCTGATTGGCCCACCGCGTTAATCTGGCGTGCAAAAATATGCTCAAACCCCATGTCATTGCCGATAGCCGTTAATGATGACGTGTCTGTCGCCAAAGACAAGGCCGGGATCGGTTCGCGGTCACTGATGTAACGCACGGCAAGTTCTGTTGCCAGATGTTGCGCATCGGATGCGCTGCCGCCATTGCCGAAAAAGATAATCTTGTTTCCGTTCTCGACAGCGGATACAGAGACGTCAAGCCACTGGGCAAACGGTTCACAGAGCGTCTCGAATGTTTTGTCTGCCACAGATGTGTGTTCTTCGGCTTCAGATGTCCAGAATTCAAAAAGATCAAAATCAGTCATGGGGCGTTATGTCACGTTGGTTGTTGAAAGACGATGGCGTTGCGGTAGCTGTTTTTACTGCTCCATCGCCATTTTGTTGTAGTTTAACTGATCGTTATTCAGCTGGAAACCGATAAGAACTTCGTTCAGCGTCTTATCCTGTGTTATGTCGGCGGGTAGTTTTTGTTTAATGCGGACGACTTTGCGCGCATGTTTGTCGCCACGGCGGAATGTAATCGGCACGGCATGTATTTCTTTGCTCAGGATCGTGCCGCGTTTTGATGTCAGGGCCACGAAATAGGGATGTGAGAAGCTGATTTCCTGATCGGATTTCTCACGGCCTTTTGCGCCGATTAACCCGTCAAAGGTCACATCCATATATAAAACAAGCTGGTTGTCGCGTATTTTGCACTCTGTTTCGATGTCGCCAAGCCATATGGTTGCCAGCAAATCTTCGGCTGCGCGCGATGTTTCGGGCATAAAGGTGTACACGACTTCCAGTTCCTCGACGGTAGAAACCTCGGGACATTCAACGGAGGGCTCTGTGGTTGCGTTTGATGTCTTTGTGATGGTTTGTGACGGCGTTGTACCTGCGTCGTCCGAGTGCGTTAGCAAATCTTCCATGCTGCCTTCTGTATCATCATGCTGCGCGCTCTCGGCAGACTTGCTCCATTGGAAAAGATTTCCAAGCTCTACGGATTCGCATGCGCTGAGACCAATGGTCATAAGCAAGCATAGCGTTATAAGACGCATGTGATGAAACGGCGAGGTTATAATATTTTCTTCTTTTTTCATGGTGTCTGTTTGCGGCGCACAGCGCGCGTTCACCCTGTTGTGATTTTTAAAGCAGCTTCACTTTAAGGCAGTCATGCGCACCTTTCAAACCTTTTTGATAAATCCTTTGTGGATTTTCAGGCGAAACTTTCATATATAGGTGTCATGTCTATCGAAGCATCGAAACAAAAAACATTAAATATTATTCTGGCCTCACCGCGCGGATTCTGCGCCGGTGTTGACCGCGCCATTCAGATTGTCGAGCTTGCGCTTGAAAAATACGGGCCGCCTGTCTATGTCCGCCATGAAATCGTACATAACAAGTATGTCGTTGAAAATTTACGCAAAAAAGGGGCTGTCTTCGTTGAAGAGCTTGATGAAGTGCCGGATGACGATCAACCTGTTATCTTTTCCGCGCACGGCGTGCCGAAATCTGTGCCGCAGGAAGCAGAAAGCCGCGAGATGTTCTTTATTGATGCAACATGCCCGCTGGTGAGTAAGGTGCACCGCGAGGCTGAGCGGCATTACAAAAATGGTCGTCAGATTATTCTGATTGGACATGACGGACATCCCGAAGTGATCGGAACAATGGGGCAGCTGCCGGATGGAGCTGTGTTGCTGGTGGAAACAATCGAAGATGTCGATAATCTGACCGTCGCGGATGAAAACAATCTGGCGTGGTGTTCGCAAACAACACTATCTGTTGATGATACAGCGGACATTGTTGAACGGTTGCAGGAAAAATACCCGACGATAGACGGTCCGCATAAAGAAGATATTTGTTACGCCACAACAAACCGTCAGGCCGCTGTGAAGGCGATTGCGCCCAAAGCGGATGCCATGATTGTGATCGGCGCGCCGAATTCATCGAATTCCAATCGACTGGTGGAGGTCGCCAAATCCTATGGGTGCGAAAAAACCATGATGGTACAGCGCGCGGCTGACATTGACTGGCGCTGGTTTGACGGCGTTGAGAGTTTGGGTGTCACGGCAGGGGCATCAGCGCCGGAAGCGTTGGTTGATGAAGTGATTGAAGCGGCGCGCGGGCATTTTGATGTGACGGTCTCCGAAGAGCCGATTACAGAAGAAAATGTTGTTTTCAAAGTGCCACGGGTTTTGGTTGCGTAAAAAAGATATTCTAAGGGCGTATAAGTCATGACAGTCAAAATTTACACAGATGGTGCTTGCAGCGGTAATCCCGGACCGGGTGGTTGGGGGGCGTTGTTGCGATATGGTGACCATGAAAAAGAACTGTCAGGCGGAGAGCCGGAGACAACGAATAACCGCATGGAATTGATGGCGGCGATTATGGCGCTGGAGGTGTTAAAGAAACGATGCAAGGTCGATCTTTACACCGATAGTGTTTATGTGCGCGATGGTATTACCAAGTGGCTGGAAGGCTGGAAAGCCAAAGGCTGGCGCACGGCAAATAAAAAAGAAGTCAAAAATCAGGACCTCTGGAAACGCCTTGATGAAGCCGTGTCCAGACATGATGTGTCATTTCATTGGGTGAAGGGGCATGCAGGGCATCCCGAAAATGAACGGGCCGATGCATTGGCAACGGGGGCGATTCGCTTTATCGGTTAATATTTGCCGTCAAAGACAATCGCTTTTTTACTTTATCTCCTCAGAAAATCAATTATCCACAGCTTAAACCGTAGGGAATAGTGGATTCACCCTGCTGTTAAGACTCTGTTAACGAATCAAATCCAAGCTAAACTCAGATGATAAAAAACGTGTGAACGGGTCATCTGGGGAAGCGGTAAAATTTAAGTAGGTGTGATTGAGGTCGAAAAAGAGAGAGAAGACCATAACCATATCCGTCAACGGATATACAACTCCCGAAAGGAGATAAACATGACAAATACTTATACACCCATTTTTGATGATAAAATCTTTGCAAATCCGGTGGTGCGTCAGAATCTGGACAAGGATGATCATATTGTGCTGCCTTTGCCGCCGAGTGTTGGTGAGGAAAAGCCGTTTGAAATGGAAGTTTACGTGCGGTTTATGCGGCATTTGCGTCATGTCCCCAGCAGTCGCACGGAAACGAAAATCCTCGCATCCATACAGTTTACAGCCGATATGATGGAAATAGGAGATGCGTTAATCTCGAAGACATTGATTGATCTGGGCTTGCGTGCGCCGCGGAATGCGTTTCCTTATCCGTTCCTTGAGTTCGTGGACAAAACCACATCAAGGAACTGCTGGGATTTTGATACACCGCCGGCCTCGGTCGTTGCGTTGAAAGCACACTGGGACAAAATCGGGGAAAGTAAATTCGCCGGTACATTACGCACGCAATATGCGGTGTACAAGGAAAGCTGTTACGAATAGACCCGCGCCCGCGGCATGTGTGTCACATGAATAAAACGCTTTGGCTATGATGTCATAAAGGCTGCCTTTTGGGGCAGCCTTTATTGATTTGTATGGTTGTCAAAAAAATCAACGTGGCAAGAAGCGCTTGATGTTATGTTTTACGCCGTTTTTAGTTGTTCAGGATACGATCCAGAAAGCGGGTGAATGAGCTGCGGTCAGACGGGGAATGTGATGTATCGGACAGAGGGGATATGCCTTCCTGTTTATGCGCGGTCAGCATGACATCATGCCATATTTCCGCCGGAAGCGATCCACCTGTAACACCCTGCATCGGACTGTTATCATCATTGCCGACCCAGACGCCGGCGACGAATTTATCGGTAAAACCGACAAACCACGCATCGCGGTAATATTGCGATGTGCCTGTTTTTCCGTATGTGTCAAAGGGCAAGGCGGCGCGCTTGCCTGTGCCGTCTTCGATGACAGATTGCAACATCTGTTTCATCTCTTTCGCGGCCGATGCTTTGATAGCGCGCGGGCCGCGATCAAATTTTCTTTTTTGATAGATAATTTTCTCGTCGTCTGCGGCTTTTGCATCTTCGACCCGGAAAATAAAATAGGGATCAATGCGGTATCCGCCATTTCCGATTGCGCCGTAAGCTCTGGTCATTTCCATCAATGAAATACCGCTGCTGCCCAATGCCATGCTAAGATCATTGGCAAGCGTGCTGTCGATCCCGAGTGTCTTTGCCGTGTTGATGATTTTCCGCGTGCCGACATCTTTGGCCAGTCTGACAGCGGCTGTGTTTAGTGATTTTAACAGGGCCGTTTCCAGTGTTACTTTACCGAGATATTCATCTTTGAAGTTTTCGGGGTGATAATCGCCATTCTCAATCGGCGCATCAAGGATCATGCTGTCTTTATCCCATCCGTTTTCAAGGGCGGTCAGGTACACAACCGGTTTGAAGGCCGACCCCGAAGCGCGCCGGGCCTGCGTTGCGCGGTTAAACTGACTTGTGCGGAAATCAACGCCGCCGGATAAGGCAAGGACGGCCCCTTCGAAATCCATCACGACAATAGCGCCCTGTGTGACGTGACGATCTTCGTACCGTTGCAAATTATCTTTTAAAATGCGGTCTGCGGCATCCTGTAATGCGGGAACCAGTGTTGTCTGTATTGTGATGTCCTGATCGAGTTTGCCGATTAAATCTTCTTTTTCTGTCATAACAATATCAGCAAAGTAACGGATATTGCTTGTGTTTTTCTTGTCATAGGGCAAGGAGGCAATCGTAGACGGCGTTGTTTCCTGATTGGTGAAGTCATAGCCGTTATCTTCCATTGCGTTCAGCACAGTGCGCGCCCGTTTTCTGGCAAGATCAGGGTTGGCGTGCGGTGAATAGCGGGACGGTGCCTTGAGCAATCCGGCCAGCAGTGCAGATTCATAGACATTGAGTTCTGTTGCCGATTTTTTAAAGTAAACTTGCGCGGCGGCTTCAATGCCATATGCGCCTGCGCCGAAATATACGCGGTTAAGATAGGCGCTGATGATTTCGTCTTTAGAAAATTCTTTTTCCAGCCAAAGAGATATCATCGCTTCTTGAATTTTGCGTTTGATTGTTCGTTCATGGGTCAGGAACAAATTTTTGGCCAGTTGTTGGGTAATGGTTGATCCGCCCTGACGCAAGCCGCCCTGCATGATGTTGATAGCCATTGCGCGGGCAATCCCGATCGGGTCAATCCCGAAATGGCGGTAAAAGCGTCTGTCTTCGATGGATATGACTGCATAAGCAACATGATCCGGCAGTTCGGAGACATGCACAGAGCCGCCTTTGATTTGGCCATAGTTCACCAAATCTTCCCGGTCATAGCTGAGAATTTGTGTTGATGCGCTGCGTTCAAATGTCGGGGATTCAATAATATCCGGCAATTCCGTACCGTACCATGCAATCAGCCCGCCCAGAAAGATACCGCCCCACAGGCCCAGCACAATACACCATTTAAACAGGCGGCCGATCAGGCTGTGTTTTGCCGGCTGGGTCGCCTTTTTCGCGGTTTTCTTCTTTGACGCTTTCGTCTTTTTCGCCGTCGTTTTGGCCGCTTTTTTGTTCTTTTTCTTTTGAGCCTTGTTTTTGGCTTTTGTTGTCTTTGGTTTTGCCATAGATGTTTTACAATGGTGAGGTTACGTACAATTTATCCAGTAGCGCGCTCTGGTCGGAAAGCGGTTTGTCGCCACAAGCGTGTCTTCATATTCGCCGCCGCAGGCTTCTACGGTGCGAATAGCCGCTTTGTTTTCCGGGGCGACGGTCAGCAGCGCCTTTTCAATGCCCAGATAATTGGCAATCGGAATGGCTTTTTGCAACATTCTTTTGCCAAATCCTTTGCCGCGCATAGACGGGCGTAAGATGAAATGAATGTGACCGCCCCATTTTTCCAGATGCCAGTTCAGGCGATGACGGACATCAACTGTGCCAAGATATTCGTTGTCTTTGACAAACCACGCTACTGTTTCCGGTACATTTTCAACCCATTCCGGGTGCGGTTGGTGGGGGTGGCCGCGGTCTTTGGACAGCAGCTTTACATACTCTTCGAAATTATTATTCAGATATTCCAGGTCATTATAAAGATAGTGACCTTCCTTGTGATATTCCACCATAGCGGCAAGGAAGCTCTCTTTATATTCAATAGATGGACGTGTCAGTTTCGAAGCAGTCATACGATCAATATCATTACAGTTAATGTGTCAGCCCATAGCATGCAGAATCTTTTATGGAGGAGCAAGAGAAGAAAAATAATTTTTGACATAATATAGCGGTTAAGCGTATGTTATCCCCTGATTTTATAAAAAAGATAACGTATCACAAGAATACGAAAAACAGTTAAAACGGTAAACCAGACGGTGAAAAGGAATGGTGTGATGTACATCCGAAATATATTTATTTTTAATGCGGCAAAAGAAGACCGCGTTCGTGTCAATGATCGTATTGTGAAATATGCAAACCGGAACGCGCCGGAATCGGCCAGAGTTGGTGATTTGCGTGTTTCGTTTTGCGGCGATTTCAAAAAGGCTTGTGATTTCGGTTTTCAGGAGCGCATCGATTCTATCGTGATTAATGCCGATGATTATCGCGGCAAAGTCAGTGAAATGGATTTAAAGCTCTTGGGGCGTGGCGGTTCGATTAAGGTCGAGTTCGCTTAAACCAGAAACATTGCGGCCAGACCGAGAAATACCAGAAAACCGATGACATCGGTCACGGTCGTCAGGAAAACGGTTGACGATACGGCAGGGTCGCTTCCCATTCTATTGAGTAAAATCGGGATGCCTGCGCCGAACAAACCGGCGACGATCAGGTTGACGATCATGGCTGTGGCGATGACGCCACCCAGTATAGAGTTGCTGAACCAGAAGCCTGCGATTAATCCCATAATAATGGCAAAGGCCGCACCGTTTAAAAAGCCGACAATTGTTTCTTTCCAGATGATACGCAGGGCGTTGACGCCGGACAGCTCCCGCGTGGCAAGGGCGCGCACGGCAACAGTCAGTGCCTGTGTGCCTGCATTCCCGCCCATTGAGGCCACAATGGGCATCAAAATCGCAACCGCGACCATTTGCTGTAGTGTGGCATCAAACAGGCTGATGACGGCAGAGGCGATGATGGCCGTAATCAGGTTCACAAACAGCCATTTAAAACGTGATCCTGTGGTAGACATGACAGCGCGATACAAGTCGCCTTTCTCAACACCACCCAATTTCAGGATATCTTCCTGCGCTTCTTCATCAATAACGTCAACGACGTCATCGATCGTGATAACCCCGATTAACCGATCCTCGGAATCGACCACAGGCGCGGAAATCAGGTTTTGCCGTTTAAAGACGTGCGCCACATTTTCCTGATCCATTGTGGCCGGAATGGTGAATAGTGTTTCCAGTTTCAGCTCTTCCATTTTTTGTGATCGTTCTGATCGTAAAATACGGCTGAGCGGAATTTCTCCAATGACATGGTATGTTGGGCTGATCACAAAGATGTCAAAGAAGTCGGTCGGTAGATTTGCCGAGGCTGCCCGCAGATAGTCAATGGTTTTTCCGACCGTCCAGAATTGCGGGATGGCAACAAATTCGCGTTGCATCATACGACCGGCACTATCCTCGGGGAAGCTCAGGCCTTCTTCGAGGGTTAAGCGGTTTTTAGCCGACAGTTTCTGGATAACATCGCTCTGGAACTCGGGCTTCAGATTGTGAATGAGGTCAAGGGCATCGTCACTGTCCAGTTCCGAAATAATGGCCGCGATTTCCTCGGGGGTCATATTTTCGAGTGCCAGTTTCCGCAGGTCCGGATCCAGATACAAGAAAAAGAACGGGGGGAAAGCGTGCGCGTGTTCTGTTAACAGCAAATCGCGGTCTTCGTCGCTGACCTTACTGATCAGCTCTGCGGCATCGGCGGGGCTAAGCTGGTAAATATGCTCGACGAGTGCATCTTCATACCCGATATGCAGCGCTTCTTCGATGTCGTTGATTTGATCGTCGCTGATACCATAGACAGGATCATCGTCCTGAGGGGACTGGTTTACATTGTCCGCCTCATTGATCTCTTCTTCGGTCTCTGGTTTTTTGTCCTCAGAGGTCATGATTTACGCCACCTCTTTCTACAGGGTCAATCATTCATATCGCCCCTATAGTACTTTGGTTTTTACTTTACACAACTGCTTTCACAAAAAAACGGTGAAGGCGTGTCGTTGTTTTATCCCTGTTCGGCCTGTGCGCCCAGTGCGGCCACAGCGGTCGCATTCATGATGCCGCGCGGTGTAACCGACGGAGTCAGGATATGAGCCGGTTTTGCAACGCCAAGCAGAATAGGGCCGATAGAAATACCATCGCCCATGACTTTCAGCATATTGAATGTGATGTTTGCGGATTCAATGGACGGCATCACAAACAGATTTGCTGTGCCGTGCAATGTGGAATTTGGCATGATGTCTTTGCGAATTTGTTCCGACAGGGCGGAATCGCCATGCATTTCACCGTCAATTTCCAGATGCGGTGCACGTTGACGCAGATCAGCAAGCGCAGAGCGCATACGAACAGCGCTTTCTGTGTCATGTGTGCCGAAATTCGAATGCGAGAGCATTGCGATTTTTGGTGAGATGCCAAAACGTTTAACTTCTTCTGCGGCCATGATGGTCATTTCACTCAGCTGTGCAACGCTTGGCGCTGCATTGATCTGGGTATCGCAGAAGAAATAGGTGCCGCGCGCCATGACCAGAATATTCATCGCTGCCGCCGTTTCGATGCCTGGTTTCAGTTTCAGAATATCAAGCACGTTTTTCAGATGTTCGCGGTAAACGCCAACCGTGCCGCAGATCAGGGCATCAGCTTCTTTGCGTTGTACCATCAATGCGCCGATCACGGTTGTGTTCGTGCGGACCGTTGTCTTTGCCACCGCAGGGGTAACACCGCAGCGTTCCATAATTTCGTGGTAATTCGTCCAGTAATCACGGTAACGCGGATCATCTTCCGGATCGCAAATTTCAAAATCTTTATCCGGTGTCAGACGCAATTTCAGCTTGTTGATCCGCATTTCGATGACTTTGCGGCGGCCGATCAGGATTGGTTTTGCGATTTTCTCATCGATAACGGTTTGCACGGCACGCAGAACGCGCTCTTCTTCACCTTCGGCATAGACGATGCGTTTCACATCGGCTTTGGCTTTGTCCATCAAGGGGCGCATGGCCATGCTGGTACGGTATGTATAGCTTTGCAGCTTATCTTCATAGGCAACCCAGTCTTCGATCGGGCGTGCTGCAACGCCGCTATCCATCGCAGCTTTGGCAACAGCAATAGGCAATTGGTAAATCAAGCGCGGGTCAAAAGCTTTCGGGATAAGGTATTCCGGTCCGAATTCCAATGTTTCACTGCTGTACACAGCGGCGACCTCGGCCGATGCTTCGATGCGGGCCAGTTCGGCAATCGCTTTGACGCAGGCTAGTTTCATTTCTTCGTTGATGGCTGTTGCGCCAACGTCGAGCGCGCCACGGAAGATGAACGGGAAGCACAGCACGTTATTGACTTGATTCACGTAATCGGATCGGCCGGTGCAGATGATAGCCTCCGGCTTCACTTTTTTGACCTCTTCGGGCATGATTTCCGGTGTCGGGTTCGCAAGCGCCATAATCAACGGGGCTTGAACCATCTTTTCGATATCTTTGCCCTTCAAAACATTCGGGCCGGACAGTCCGAGGAAAATGTCGGCGCCGTTCAGCGCTTCTTGTAAGGTGCGGTGCTCTGTTGAGCTGGCAAATTGTTCTTTGATTGAATCCATGCCTTCGGTGCGGCCTTTGTAAATAACGCCGTTACGGTCACAGACAATGATATTTTCTTTTGGCAAGCCCAGAGAATGCAGAACTTTCAGGCAGGAAATTGCCGATGCGCCTGCGCCGTTGGCGACAAGCTTCACGTCTTTTGCTTTTTTCTTCGTCAGGTGCAGCCAGTTTAAAAACGCCGCGCCGACGATGATGGCTGTGCCGTGCTGGTCGTCATGGAAGACGGGAATGTTCATGCGCTCTTTCAGGCGTTCTTCAATTTCAAAACATTCCGGTGCTTTGATGTCTTCAAGGTTGATACCGCCGAACGAAGGTTCAAGCGCGGCAACAGCTTCGATAAATTTGTCGGGGTCCGTTTCGTTGATCTCGATATCAAGCGAGTCGATATTCGAGAATTTCTTGAACAGGACAGCTTTCCCTTCCATCACAGGTTTTGAGGCCAGTGCGCCGATATTGCCCAGACCAAGTACGGCAGTACCGTTCGAAATGACGGCAACGATATTTCCGCGTGATGTATATTCTAATGCTTTCAGAGGGTCTTTTGCGATTTCCTCGCATGCGGCGGCTACACCGGGGGAGTATGCAAGCGCGAGATCGCGCTGTGTATCAAGTGCTTTTGTCGCTTTAATTGCAATTTTGCCGGGACGCGGAGAACGGTGATATTCTAGCGCGGCTTCGCGGAGTGCATCGTCTGTCATATGAGAACCTCTTTTAAGGTCAGAAATTAAAAGTGCAGTTTTAATTTTATTCTCTCTCAAGAAAGAGAGAAGTGGTGCGGCCGAGAGGACTTGAACCTCCACGGGATTTAACTCCCACCAGATCCTTAGTCTGACGCGTCTACCAATTCCGCCACGGCCGCACGGTAGAACGAATAATCACAATATACATATCGTGAATATTCACAGTGTCGTATGTCCTAGCAAAGTAAATCGCCTTAGGCAAGCCCGAAGATGATTGCATATTGCTCTTTTTGTGCTTATTTTCGCCTGTATGGAAATTATGACATCGAAAAATCATGTTGATTATGCCTTTGCCGTGCATGAGATGGAGGCGCGCGTGCGTCAGATCCGTGACGGCGCGCAGGATGAATTACTGTGGTTTGTCGAGCATCCGCCGCTGTACACCGCAGGGACCAGTGCCAAGCAAAGCGACCTTGTTGATGCGCGTTTTCCCGTGTTTGAAACAGGGCGCGGCGGGCAATATACCTATCACGGACCGGGGCAGCGTGTGATTTATGCGCTGGTTGATTTGAAAGCCCGTCAGGAAACACCGGATATCAAGAAATATGTCTGGCAGCTTGAGGAATGGATGATCCGCACACTTGCCGTATTCGGGGTAACGGGTGAGCGTCGTGACGGGCGCGTCGGTATTTGGGTGCCTAAAGATGACGGCACGGAAAATAAAATCGGCGCTATCGGTGTGCGCGTGCGGCATTGGGTGACATATCACGGTCTTGCGCTTAATGTTGATCCTGATCTATCACATTTTAGCGGTATCGTGCCGTGCGGGATCAGCGAACACGGTGTTACATCACTCAGAAAAGAGCTTGGCCGTGATGTGCCAATGGCCGAGGTCGATGCTGTGTTTCAAAAACTCTGGAAAGAGATTTTTTAATCGGCCGCCATGTCAATGAGCTGTTCGGAGACGTAATCGGCACAGAATGAAACAAATTTGTCCATATTCTGTTTAAAGGCGTCGTATTTTTTGGACGGTTTGCATTTTTCTTCATCCCAATAGAGGGCCTTGTTGATTTCAAGTTGCAAAGAGTGTTTGCCGATTGACGGTTCGGCATAGCGCCGTACAAGTTCTACGCCCCGATAGGGGTGGTTGATGGCAACACGGTAGCCGAGCGATTTCAGGAAATCACGCACGGACCGCGTGAAATGCGCACTGCATGATGTGCCGTCGCGGTCCCCCAGAACAAAATCGGGTTCGTCATGAAACAAGGATAGCGGCGCGCGGGTGAACCGGTTTTTTGATGCGGCTGATGGCATAGAATGGCAATTGATGTGCCAGACCTGCCCGAAATTGTAATACGCATCGTTGGTCAGGGTTTCGAGCGCCTGATGGTATGGCGTGTAATAATGTTCAATACGGTGAGTAACTTCTTCGGCGCTGAGATATCTGTCGTAAAGCGGCGTGCCGGGGCGTAACAGGCGGCGGATCAATCCGATACCGGCTTGTGATCTGTTTGTCGGTCGGACCGGTGTGCCGGTCCATTCATCGGCGCTGTCGAATAATGACAGGTCAATATCGTCCGCCCCGCGATTGACATCAATATAGGTGCGTGGAAATTCGGCTTTCAGAAATGCAGCGCCATATTTGCCGCAATCCGCGAATAAGGTATCGACATGGTTATCTTCGGCGCGCTCCATCATGTCCTGATCGCAGGCATGGTTGAAGTCGTCCGGATAAATGCGGCCGCTATGGGGGGAATCAAAGACAAGTGGCAGGCCGTTTTCTTTTGGCTTTATCACTGTCAGAATATTTTCAGAAGAAGGGGGACGCAATGGCATTGACCTCTTTCTATGAGCGCTTTATACCTGATATTTATTCGCACGGTTTGAATTGCAAAATACATGACCAATATATGGCATGGATATGGCAAAGCAAGCCGTCAGGGAATGAGAATACAATCTGCTTCTTATAAATGACAAGGATGAATTATGTTTGATCTGGCTGCTATTCGTGAAAATCCGGTAAAATTCGATACGGCGTGGAAGCGTCGCGGGCTTGAACCGCAAACGCCCGAAATTCTGCGTCTGGACGAAGAGCGCCGTTCGGTGCAAACAGCATTACAGGACTTGCAGGCCGAACGGAACGCAAAGTCGAAAAAAATCGGCGAGATCAAACGCGCTGGCGGTGATGCGGATGCCATTATGGATGAAGTTGCGGCAATCAAAGGTCAGATGGGCGAATTGGAAGAGCGCGAAGCGACACTGGCTGAATCACTGAATATGCATTTATCCGGCTTGCCGAACCTTTTGTCTGATGATGTGCCTGACGGGGCTGACGAAGACGAAAATGTTGAAATACGCACCCTCGGTGACGTTGCAGCGCAGGATGATGCGCCGGATCACGAAGAGATCGGCGAAAAGTTGGGGATGATTGATTTCGAAACAGCGGTGCAGATGTCCGGTTCACGTTTTGTGATGCTGACGGGCGCTATTGCACGGCTGGAAAAAGCGCTGGCGATGTTCATGCTGGATACACACACAACCGAATATGGGTATCTGGAGGTGTCACCACCATTGCTGGTGCGTGATAATGCGCTTTACGGGACAGGACAACTCCCGAAATTTTCCGAGGATCTATTCAAGGCAACAACAGGGCACTGGATGATCCCGACGGCGGAAGTATCGCTGACAAATATGGTTGCCGATAAAATTATTGATACAGAGGAACTGCCATTGCGCTTTACGGCGTGGACGCCGTGCTTCCGATCCGAAGCAGGGGCCGCAGGCAAGGATACGCGCGGCATGATCCGGCAGCACCAGTTCTATAAGGTGGAACTGGTCAGTGTTACGACACCGGAAAAGTCCGTCGAAGAACATGAACGCATGACCGAAGCGGCTGAAAGCATTTTGCAGAAACTGAAATTGCCGTACCGGACGGTTATTCTGTGTAGTGGTGATACCGGTTTTGGTGCTACAAAGACCTATGACATTGAGGTCTGGCTTCCAGGACAGCAGCGTTACCGTGAAATTTCAAGCTGTTCGAACTGTCTTGATTTTCAGGCGCGCCGCATGAAGGCCCGTTTCCGTGATAAAGGGGAAAAGCAGACACAGTTCGTACACACATTGAACGGGTCCGGTCTGGCCGTGGGGCGCGCATTGATCGCCGTGCTTGAAAATTATTATGATCCGGCTGAAAACTGCGTTGTCGTACCGGATGTCTTGAAACCGTATATGGGCGGTCTTGAAAAAATCGAGGCGCGGGAAGTTCAATCATAAAGCATGTCTGATTTGTATTTTGCATATGGAAGTAATTTGTCCCATGCGCAAATGAAAAGCCGTTGTCCGGCATCAACGCCGGATCAGTTCGCTGTGTTACGCGGGTATAAGCTGAATTTTCCGTTCTGGGTTGAAAAACGCTGGGAAGGAAGCGGCGCAGCCGGCATCATTCAGGCGCAAGGCAGTCTTGTCGAAGGCTTTTTATTCCGTATGACAGATGATGATTTTACGCGCCTTGATTGGTGGGAGGCCGTGCATGAAGATAAATATCGCCGTCATATGATTACGGTTTATACGCGCGATGATGCACCGATAGAGGCGCAAACCTATATCCCGACATGCAGCGGCGAGGAACAGTTTTTGCCATCTCGTGTCTATCTGGATACAATTATTGGTGGCGCACAGGATTGCGGTTTATCGCAATCTTATATTGATTTTCTGCGCGCAATACGAGATGATTAGACAATAAGCTTTCATTACGCAGCGTTCTGCGGCGTAGTCATGTTGATATCAAAATGGAAATAAAATGCTCCAGACCCTAAAGGCTCAGGATACACGAAAGATTCGTCTTATTATGCATTTGCGTTCGCAAGGTGTGGCGGATACGGCCGTGCTTGCCGCAATGGAACGTGTGCCGCGCGAAGTGTTCGTGCCGCTTGCGATGCAGGATCAGGCTTACGAGGATATTGCCCTGCCGATCGGGCGCGGCCAGACAATCAGTCAGCCGCTTGTGGTTGCGAAAATGACGATGGCGCTGGAATTGACCTATAATGACAAAATTCTGGAAATCGGCACAGGGTCAGGCTATCAGGCGTCTATTCTGGCGCATTTATGTCGCCGTGTGTATTCCATCGAACGTCACAAACCGTTGTTGATCCATGCGGAAAAGGTTTTTGATCACCTGAAGTTGCGCAATATTACGGCCATCGCCGGTGACGGGATGAAAGGCTGGGCCAACCAAGCGCCATTTGATAAAATTATCTGTACGGCGGCGGCATTCGATAAACCGCCGCAAGAGCTGTTTGACCAGATGCGGATTGGCGGCATTATGATTGTGCCGGTCACGGATGGAGATAAACAGATTTTGAAGCGCTATAAAAAAGAAGGCGATGATACGTTCTCGGTGAAGGACTTGATGCCTGTGCGCTTTGTTCCACTTCTACCAAACCTGGCACCTGCCAGTGAAAATGCTGATGATGATGTTCTCTATCCGGAAATATAGGATTGATAAAGCGCTGGTCACAGCGCTGACGGCGGTGATGCTTGTATCCTGCGGGACAAGCGATACACCGGCCCCTTATGTGCATTACGGTGTTGATGGCGGGGCGGACAGTGCCGGCGTTCATACGGTTGAAAGTGGTGATACACTCTGGAGTATTGCGAACCGGTATAAGCTGTCGATGCAGGATATCATCTATGTGAACAAGTTGCGCGCCCCTTATGTGCTGGATGTCACGCAGCGTTTGACGTTACCACCGCCCAATACCTATACGGTGCGCGCGGATGATAATTTATACCGTATCTCACGAACCTTTAATGTCAGTATGACAGAGCTTAGCCGCCTGAATAACATGTCTGCGCCATATACCATTCATAAAGGCGAGGTATTACGTTTGCCGTCACGACGTCCGTCGGGGGATGTCTATCGCACGACCGATAGTAGTGATGAGCCATTGTCCGTGCGCAGACCGGGTGCAAAGCCGACACCGAAAGCCGTACAGCGTAAGATCAATGCCCGCGTGCCCAAACGGTCCGGCGGGAAATTCGGCTGGCCGGTGCAGGATGGTAGAGTTGTATCATCATTTGGTCCGAAAGAGGGCGGACTGCATAATGAAGGGATTAATATTTCTGCGCCGCGCGGTACATCTGTCGGGGCGGCGGAAAATGGCGTTGTTGTTTATGCGGATAATCAGTTGCAAGGCTATGGCAATCTGGTTCTGGTGAAACATGAAGATCGCTGGATGACAGCCTATGCCCATCTGGACAAGATGTCTGTATCCAAAGGCGATGTGGTGAAGCGTGGCCAACATATTGGCGCGGTTGGATCCACAGGTAATGTGGATGCGCCGCAACTTCATTTCGAAGTCCGGCGGGGGACATCAGCCTTGAACCCTGTCAAATATCTGGGGAAATAAGCCGTTCACCGATAGGGAAGAGACACGTATAAAGCACGGCTGTAAAAGGAGATGACATGTTTGATGTTTTGTCGCAGGCCATGTATGCGTGGCACAGCACAACGCTTATTCTGATTGGCGTCGTCTTTAGTCTGGTCGGAAGTATTTTCTTTGTTAATTTGATTTATTGGCGCGCGATTGGGCGCAAGGTTGCGGGGAAAATCCATGCGGTCGCGGTGAAAAGTAAAGCGCAGGCCGCAGAAGAGGTACGGGAAGACTGGAAAGGGGATGCGGACAGCGCGTTTGGGAAGAAAGAGGCGCTGGAGATCAAATCACGCAAGGAAAAAGTCGAAAAGAAAAGTAAGTTCATTATTTTATTTCCGGCCATCTTTGCACTGGCCGGATTGTATTTCGCGTATGATTACACATCTGTGGAAGCCAATGGCGTTCACACCAGCGGTACAATCGTGCGCTATAATGTCAGTACATCATCGGATAGCGGCCCGAGTTATTTCCCCGTGGTGCGTTTCAAAGATGCCTATGGCCGGACGCACGAAGTGGCTGATAATGTCTCTTCCAGCCGCAGTAAGTTCATTGTCGGGCAAACATACGACATTGTCTATGATCCTGAAAAGCCAGCGCGCATCAATCTTGGCGGTTTTTGGCACAATATGATCGTGCCGCTTATCTTCGTCGCGTTCGGGGTTAGTGCAGGGGCGGCGTTCTTGGGGATTATCAGCTTGCCGGACCGTCGCAAGAAAAAACAGCTTGCTCTGGATATGGGGAAGACAAAAGAAAGCTATACCGGTGAAATGTACACGAATATTTATCGTTATGAAGATGGCGGTAAAAGCTATGATGTTATTGCACCAAGCAGCTCCAGCAGCGTGGTTGGCCGTATTCCGGGGACCGATGTTTCATTGCGTGTTGATCGGAATGACCCTGAACGCGGGTCCCGTTTTTCGTTGCCGTGGCTGATTATCAGTCTGTTTTTTCTGATACCGGGGCTGGTGTGTACGGCGCTCGGTGTGATGTCTTATGATTTGAATGTTTTTTCACTGCTTCTGACGCTCGGTTTTGCGTGTTTCATTGTGCTCAAACTGATGAAAGCGAAGAAAAACTATGATGCGCAATATGATGCGGCAGATGTGCTTGAACGTCGCCGCGTGAAACGTGAGCGTAAGAAAAAACGGCAAGTCCTGTTGAATAAGCAGGAGTTTGCAAGCCGTTACGTTGCGCATATGGGGCATGCTATGCTGGGTGTTTGCATTACCCTTGTGCTGGGGATTGGTATGATGGGTGGCGGTTATGTGTGGGCTGAACGCTATGACGATTTTCAAATGCGGGCCGTATCGGTCGAAGGCCGTATTAGCGATTTAAACACATGGTACAGCCATACGTCTTCGTCTTCCGTGCGTACCTTGATGTATTCTCCTGTTGTCACCTTTAAAACACTGGACGGGAAAACGATGCGGCACGACAGCAAACGGGGTACAAATAGGCCGACTTACAGAGTCGGTGATACTGTCCGTGTGATGTATGATCCCGGCAATCCCGCCCGCGCAAAAATAGATCGCGGTATTTTCAACAATCTTGAGCCATTCTTTGTGATGTGTTTCGGCATTCTGTTTTTTATGCTGGGGGTGCGGAACTGGCTGAATTTCAAAATCAATAAACGTCGCTTTGAACGTTATATGGATATGACGATTTAACGGAAGGCGCGCTTTTCCCGCCGGATGTTTTGCAACCGATTTAGCTGTGCCCGAGTTAGCTGTGCATGAGTTGAAGCTTCTTGTGCTTGCCTCTGTACAGGGTCATATCCCCTTGTTATACCAATGACTCATAATTATTATTGGACAATAACAGGAGTCAAAGATGTTTATATCCGCTGCTTATGCCGCCGCAGGAACAGCCGCTGCCGAAGCCCCGAGTGCATGGGAAGCCTTCGCGCTGAATATGTTGCTGATCGTTATTATGGTTCTGCTGTTTTACGTGCTTTTGATCAAGCCGCAGCAGAAAAGATTGCGCAAGCATAAAGAAATGGTCGATGCGATGAAAAAGGGCGATAAAGTCCTGACGGCAGGTGGCCTGATCGGTCATGTTCACAAAATCACAAAAGACAGTGATGAAGTCGTGCTTGATATGGGCGGCAATGTGAAGTTGACGGTTCTGCGTTCGACAATTCAAAATATTCGTAACTAAGATTTTGCGTATATCCTGTTTCACGGGATGACGAAAACGCTGGAAAGAGTGACAATATGATACATATACCCAGATGGAAAATGGTGTTGACGCTTCTCGTGTGTCTGTTCGGTGTCTTATATAGCGCGCCGAACTTGATTAACGAAGATGCACGTCTTTGGGCGGCTGAACATTTGCCGGGGTGGGTGCCGCATAAAACAGTCAATCTGGGGCTGGACTTGCAAGGCGGTTCGCACTTATTGCTGGAAGTCGATGTTGATAATGTCATTCGTGAACGGTCCGAGGGGCTGGTTCAATCTTTGCGTCCGGAATTACGCGAAAACAGAATTGGTTATACACGCATTGTGGCGTTACCAAGCGGTATGCGTTTAACACTGCGCGATCCCGATGATGTTGATCTTGCGCGAAAGCTGGTGCATGGCGTTGATCAATCCCTTGAGATTTCTATCAGTGAAGATGACCGGATTATCGAAGCCGGTTTTTCCGAGGTCGGGTTAAGAGAAATTACGGACCAGACGATTTCACAATCGATTGAAATCGTCCGTCGCCGTGTTGATGAAACAGGCACGCGGGAACCTGCGATCCAGCGGCAGGGGGATACACGTATTATCGTGCAGTTGCCCGGTTTGGACGATCCATCACGGGTCAAGGATATCTTGGGTAAAACAGCAAAGCTGACATTCCATCTGGTCGATGTGAGCGGCCGTACAGGGGCGAGTGCCAAAGAATTGCCGATGGCTGATGATCCGGCGCGCCGCTTGCCTGTGCAGCGCCGGGCGATGCTGACGGGTGATATGCTGGTGAATGCGCAGCCATCATTCCAGCAAGGGATGCCGGTTGTGAGTTTCCGTTTGAACGGAATCGGCGCAAAGCGTTTTTGTGAAGTGACCAAGCAGAATACACAGCGGCCATTTGCGATTGTTCTGGATGGCGAGATTGTGAGTGCGCCAAATATCAATGAACCGATTTGTGGCGGCTCTGCCGTGATTTCAGGCAGCTTTACCGTGCAGGAAACCAACGACCTTGCGATTTTGCTGCGCGCCGGTGCATTGCCTGCGCCGCTTAAAATTCTGGAAGAACGGACTGTCGGACCGTCATTGGGTGCGGACTCGGTCGAGGCCGGTAAAATCGCGAGCTTGTTTGGTTTGTGCTTTATTCTGGTCTTCATGATTATCGCGTACGGCCTGTTCGGTATTTTCGCAAACGTTGCTTTGGTTGTGAACGTGGCCTTGCTGTTTGCATTGCTTTCAAGTTTACAGGCGACACTGACCTTGCCGGGGATTGCCGGTATTGTGCTGACTCTCGGTATGGCCGTTGATGCGAACGTTCTTATTTTCGAGCGTATCCGTGAAGAGATTAAGCGGGGGCGCAGTGTATTGTCCGCGATTGACTCAGGTTACAGTCAGGCCATGTCAACTATTGTCGATTCCAACATGACGACATTGATTGCGGCGTTGATCCTGTTCTCGTTCGGAACGGGGCCAATTAAGGGCTTTGCGGTGACGCTGGGGCTCGGGATTATCACATCCTTCTTCTCGGCCATTATGGTGACGCGTCTGATCGTTGTCTATTGGATGCGTAAACGTAAACCCGATACATTGCCGATTTAAGAGATAGGAATAGAAAAGGAAGATACAAAATGCGTGGCATACAATTTATACCAGACGATTTTTCATTCGATTTCCTGCGGTTGCGTTATGTAGCATTCGTGTTATCGGCGCTACTGGTGATTGGCTCGATCGGGCTGACCGTTGAAAAAGGACTGAATTTCGGGATCGATTTTACGGGTGGTACGGTGATTGAAATCAAAACACCAACGGACGCGCCTGTGCTATCGAATATGCGTGCCGTTCTTGATGAACTTGGTCTTGGCGCGATGTCGATCCAAACCTTTGGTGAGCCGGATGACATTCTGATCCGTTTGCCACAACAGGCAGGAGATAACGACGCCCAGCAAGCGGCGATTGAGCGTGTCAAAGAATCGCTTGATACATTATTTGCCGAAGATGGCGCGGTTGATTACCGCCGCGTTGAATATGTCGGACCGCAGGTTGGCGAGGAGCTGAAAAAAGCGGGTGCACTTGCGGTGCTTTATTCCTTGATCGGTATTCTGGTTTATATTTCGTTCCGGTTCGAGTGGCAGTTCGGCTTGGCCGCTATTGTTGCGCTTGCCCATGACGCGATTGCGACCATCGGGTTCTTTGCGTTGACGCAAATGGAATTTAACCTGTCGACCGTAGCCGCCATTTTGATGATTGCAGGCTATTCGATCAACGATACGGTGGTGGTCTTTGACCGTATTCGTGAGAATTTGCGCAAATATAAGAAAAAACCGCTGATCGAGCTGTTCAACCTGTCCACAAACCAGATGTTGTCCAGAACGTTAATGACGTCCTTTACAACATTGCTGGCGTTGATTGCGCTGTGGTATTTCGGCGGTGATGTTATCCGTGGATTTATCGATGCGCTGATTTTTGGTATCGTGATCGGTACATATTCATCTGTCTTTGTTGCGGCGCCGGTCTTGCTGTTTTTCGGCATCCGTCCGGCAACAGAAGAGGGTGACGACACCACAACAGAGGAAGAGGCTTCAGCGTCCTCATAATGGCGCTTTGATTTGTTTTTATGGATGTAACACCGCTCATTTCATCGGACCGTCAGGTTATTCAGTCCTATAAACAAGGGCAGTTCAAAGTTAGCGGGCAGGTCTATGATAGCCCTGTTCTGGTTTATCCGGATCGTGTCGAAGCGTGGGATGTCTCTGTGATGCCTGCGGATTTTTCAAAAGATGAATTCTCGCGCTTATTTTCCAAGCTTGAAAATATTGATGTCTGCCTGATCGGGGCAGGGCAGCAAGGGTTTTTCGTGTTGCCTGAATATCGTACGATTTTTCAGCAGGGCCATGTCGGGCTGGATGTGATGGATACAGGTGCGGCGTGCCGCACGTATAATGTATTACTGGCCGAAGGACGGCGCGTTGTGGCGGCGCTCTGGCCACTATAGGTGGGGGCGGGCGGGGAGAGAGCCCCTCTCCGCGCGCCCGTGCCGTTTTTGTGTGCGACGGCGAAGGAAAAAGTGAGCAACGCTATAAAAAAAGCCTCTTCCGAGATGAAGAGGCTTTTTGCATTTGTATCTTATGGCTGTTTTGTGATTAAGCGGCCAGCTTGATTGGGCCTTTTTCAAACAGCTCGCCGACATACTCCCAGTTGACGAGATTATCGAAGAACGCTTCGAGATATTTCGGGCGGGCATTGCGGTAATCAATGTAGTAGGAGTGTTCCCACACATCGCAACCAAGCAGTGGTGTTTTACCGTACACAAGCGGGTTTTCACCGTTTGGTGTGCTGAGAACTTCCAGCTTTCCTGATGCGCCATCTTGAGCCAGCCATACCCAGCCTGAGCCGAATTGACCTGCGCCTTTTGTCAGGAACTGGCCGCGGAAATCGTCAAAGCTGCCGATATCTTCTTTAATTTTTGTTTCCAGTGCGCCGGGCAGGGATGCGCCGCCGCCATTTGGTTTCATCCAGTTCCAGAAGTGGATATGGTTGTAATGTTGGCCCAACTGGTTAAACAGACCGCCACGGTTCGGGTCTTTGAAAGAGCTGACCATCGCATCTTCGAGTGATGCATCTTCAAGACCTGTACCTTCAATAAGCTCGTTGCCTTTGACAACATAGGCATTGTGGTGTTTGTCGTGGTGGAACTCGAGCGTTTCTGCAGACATATACGGATCAAGCGCGTCATATGCGTATGGCAGTTCAGGTAATGTAAAAGTCATGGTTGCTCCTTTACTTTTCTATATTTGGTTTAAATCCTTTTGTAAGCACGTGAATGAATGTATAACATTCACACGGTTTGACAAGGACCTTCTATTGGGATCGCATGAAAAAACGCTCATATATCATGGAGAATACAACAAAGAACTATTGTCGTGATCTCGTGAGAGAGCATGACAAAGACCGCTTCTTGCTTGGCTTGATCGGAAATAAAGATCAGCGTGATGCGTTGTGGGCATTATTTGCGTTCCATCATGAAATTGCAAAAACGCGCGAGATTGTATCCGATACAACAATCGGTTTGATCCGGTTGCAATGGTGGCGTGATGCCTTGGATAAAATCTATGCGGATGAAAAACCGCCAAAGAACGTCATTGTCGAAAATCTGCGGGACGCGATCAAGGTATATGATTTGCCGCGTGCGGATTTCGATGATTTGCTCTATGGCCGTGAATTTGATTTGGAAGATGCCGCGCCTGCGGATATTGACGGACTTGTCAAATATATCGATCACGTGTCTGTACCGTTGACGAAGTTGTGTTTACGGATTCTGGGCGAGGATTTCTGTGAAAATGCGCGGGATGTATCACGGGCTTTTTCATTGGCGGGGTTGTTGCGGGCTATTCCGTTTTATGCGTCTCATCACCGTTGTTATTTACCGCAGAACTTGCTGGAGCATCATGATATTGACCCGGAAATGATCTATAGAAACGGGCCGGTCACCGGTCTGAAGCTGGCTGTGCAAGATATTGCAACGCATGGACATGCTTATAATCAGGATACGCAAGTAAATAGCCGTTATCTGAAGGTGATGAAATACATGACGCGCTATTATCTAAAGCGTTTATATCGTATGGAATATGATGTTTTCGATGCGCGTCTTAACCATAAAACACCGTTATTTTATCTCTGGTTTATGTTTGCATCCCGCTTTTGAATTGGGGTATAACGCGTTGATATGAAACCATAATATTTTTATTATATATTTTGGTAACGTTTTTCATGTATACTAATGGCTAGGGTTATTTAAAAAGGGTACACGGAAATCCATCATAGGATATGAGGGAGAATAAAAATGACGATTTCATCTATTTTATCGAATTTACCGGTTCTGAAAACATTGCAAACGGGTGCGACGCCAAAGACAGATACGGATAAGCCTGTTTCTGCAAGTGAAGCGTCAGCGACCGAAGATGTTGTGGCGATTTCAAGTGAAGCGCTTCAGAAACTCGAACAGCAGGATGCCGCAAGAGAGTTGCCGTCCGATGATCTTGGCAAAGTTCGTAATTTTGCGCAGGAAACAGCGGAACTCGTTGCGAAAAACCAGGACTATCCGCTTGGCCTTGATCCGGCCTTTGACCCTGACGTCTAGGCCGCTTCGTCCTTTGCAGGCTTTGCCCAATTATCAATAACGTCAAGAGCCCTGCGTGTCAGGGCTTTTTTGCGCGCGGCTTTGCGTTCGCCGCGGCGGCCCTTGATGCGTTCTTCCAGCGGTGGGAAGAGGCCGAAATTGATATTCATCGGCTGGAATGTGTCGGCGTTTGCCCCGCCTGTGATGTGTGACAGCAGGCTGCCCATCGCCGTTTCAGCCGGTGGCGGCGCTATCTCTTCGCCGCGCATCTCGGCGACGGCAAAGCGTGCAGCCATAATGCCGACAGAGGCGCTTTCGACATAGCCTTCGCACCCTGTGATTTGCCCTGCAAAGCGGATGTCAGGCCGCGCTTTCAGGCGCAATGTCTGATCTAGCAATTTTGGTGAATTGATGAATGTATTGCGGTGAATGCCGCCAAGACGCGCAAATTCAGCATTTTCCAGTCCGGGGATCATGCGGAATATGTCTGTTTGTGCGCCATATTTCATTTTTGTTTGGAAACCGACGATGTTATAGAGTGTGCCGAGTGTATTGTCCTGACGGAGCTGTACGACAGCATAAGGGCGTTCGTCTGCATGCGGGTTGGTCAGGCCGACAGGTTTCATCGGGCCAAAACGCAGTGTTTCCGGTCCGCGGCTTGCCATGACTTCGATCGGCATGCAGCCTTCGAAATAGGGTGTATCTTTTTCCCAGTCTTTGAATTCTGTTTTATCTGATTCCAGCAAGGCATTGATAAAGTCGTTATATTGCTGTTCGGTCATCGGGCAGTTGATGTAATCTTTGCCTGTGCCGTTCGGGCCTTCTTTGTCATAGCGGGACTGGAACCACGCCACATCAAAATTGATGCTTTCCTTGTAAATAATAGGCGCAATCGCATCAAAGAAGGCTAGCTCGTCTTCGCCGGTCAGCTCTTTGATAGCGCTTGCCAGATTATCCGATGTCAGCGGACCTGTGGCAATAATAGTGTGCCCCCACTCGGCAGGTGGCAATCCTTTGATTTCGCCGCGCTCAACGGTGATAAGCGGGTGATCCTGCAATGCCTTTGTGACGCCTTCGGAAAAGACATTCCGATCAACGGCCAGTGCGCTACCCGCAGGAACGGCGGCCTTTGCGCCTTCGCGCATAATGATGGAATTACAGCGGCGCATTTCTTCGTGCAGCAGGCCGACCGCATTGCTTTCGGCATCGTCGGACCGGAACGAATTCGAGCAAACCAGCTCTGCGCAGTAATCTGTATGGTGCGCATCTGTTTTCCGGTCCGGACGCATTTCATGTAAAATGACGGGCACGCCAAGATTGGCTGCTTGCCATGCCGCTTCGCTACCGGCTAATCCGGCACCGATGATGTGAAGGGGTTTTGTCTTTGTATCTGTTGGCGTGTGTGTCATGGCTGATGTCTTAACACAGCTTTGTTTAGCGTGCCAAGATCAAAATGATGTTGCTGAATACGATCCATCAGTAATGACCATACCTCGCTGCGACTTTCTTCGTGTTTTTGCAGATCAGCCGTGAGTGCGGCCAGTTTGGGGAACGGGCTGCCTGCGTATTGTTCATCATACCGGATATAGGGGATAACACCCATGAAAATGGCCAGCCCCTTGCCGACGCGTTGCACAGCCAGCGCGATGTCATTATTCGGTGTGTCATCATAGCGCGCAATGATTTCAAGGTCGGGGTCGTTCGGGTCGCGCGGGATCAAGGCCGGACCGTTGCCATAGGCAATGCCGCCGGGCTTTTCTGTGCCGTCTTTATCTTTGTAGCGTACGGAAATGACGCTGCAATCACCGAACCATTGATCGTCCTGTGCCTGAATGGCATTACTGCGCACGGGGCCGTGTGCCAGTGCGTTAAAGAAATTCAGGCCCGGACGGTTGGTTTTTGCCGGATAAATCCACGGCGCGTCATAGACAATATGTTCACAGGCATAATACGCCCCCGCGCATGTGCCGACAAACACGCCGCCATTTTCAACGTAACGCCGTATTTCCGCGTTTCCGGCCGGACCTATTTGATCGTTGTACGGGCTGTGATCACCGCTGATCCCGGGTAGGAAATACGCCAGTGTTTTTTGCGGGTCGAGCAAGCCGCCGCGTTTTAAATCTTCGCCTGATGCTTCGATAAAGGCGACATTATTGAAGCTGTCTTTCAGGGTGCGTGAAATTTCACCGCTGCTGACGAAATGGTCTGTGTGGATGATGAGATTTTGCTCAGGCGTATTGTCTGTCATAACGCACCTCCGCCATCACTGTATTGATAATAAACGCAAGCCAGTTCGTGTTGTCCTGTTCCAGTTTGCGCAGAATGTCGCTGTCCCATGCGTGGGAGCTGTTCGCGTTTTTATAATGTTTTTTGCGGGCATAAGCGGCGCTGTACTCGGGATGAAAGCTACAAAGCAAAGCACTGCCTTTGCCGATGGTACAACGGACTGCCGCGATATCTTGATCCTCCGGCAGGTCTGTGTAACGCGCAATGATGTCGTGATCGACGTGTGCTGTGTTGTCTGCGATGAAGACAGGGCCGGCGGCGTAGGGTGCGATCGCATCAATCATCGCTGTGCCTGTGTCATATTGTACGGCAGGAGCGCCTTTCCACGATTTTTCAATTTGTCCGTTTTCTATGAATTGATGCACGGGGCCGCGGGCTGTGCCGTGAAAGAAAGCCAGTTCGCGCGATCCTGTGATGGCCTGTTCGGGAGTATCTTCCGCCCATGCGATATTTGCGCAGCCATAGTAAGCGCCGGCACAGATGCCGAGATAACGTCCGCCATTTTCAACATAGTTACGGATTTTTCTGTTACCCGTACCGTTCAATTTTTCGCAATAATAAAGGTCCGCGCCACCGGGCATGATGAAAAGATCTGTTTTGTCTGTCAGAATGCCGCCTTTGATGTCGTCCGCATCGCAATAGGCAATGTGCGCGGCGGGATAGGCATCCTGCAGCGCGCGGAAAAGGACGTGATTATTTTCGACATAATCCTGATAGATCAAAATTTGCATTTTTATTCCTTTAAACCATTTTGCAAAAAGGCGCAAATTTTGTTCATAAAACAATAACGATATTCGACTATATTAAATATGCGGGATTTTTGTCCGGAATATCCACGTGATAAGGCCTTGCTCTGTAAGGTAAAATAATCAATAATGAAGGCCGAATAGCAAAGAGGGGATATCACATGCAAGCTCCAGTTTCCGACAGTCGTTTTAATATGTGGCGTGCCATTTTGAAAGTGGCACACATAACAGAGCATTTGACACCGGATGACCGTGTTGCACTTGAAGCAACGCTGAGTCGTAAAGGCATGCCGGCGGAGCAATATAAAATCATTCATGATGAGATCCTGAGCCCGAGCGAGTTGCATAGTGTTTTGCAGCATGTGACTGCCGATGACGATCTTGTGAAGTTTTGTGAAGTGCTGCGGCTGTTTTACTGGAACGGCGGCGATTTGGTCGCACAGGCCGAAGCCATTCGAGGCGAGCTGGCCGCGGAAATCGAAAAATCAGGCAGAGGGCAAGCGTTTGCGGCCGCAATGGCAAAAAGTGAAAATTCGGATGTGATTGCGCCGTTGCTGGAAAAGCCGGATGGGTTCGACACAGCGCAAAGTTTACAAGAATACCTGCATACGGTTTTCCCGAATTTGCGGACAACAATGCCTTCTGTCACGGAAAGTGAACTCGCGATGTGGCGCGCGGTCTTTTCAGTGGCGCATGCTGATGGCGTCGTTATGGATAGTGAAAAGGCGTTCATGAATAATATTCTGGAAACGGTCGCCTTTACCGAAGAACAGCGCGATACGCTGCTGGTCGATATGCAAACGCCGCAATCAATTGATGTGATGTTTTCACGCATTGAAGATCAACAGGACCGGAACCGCTTTTTCTACATCGCACGTCTGCTTTGCTGGTGTGACGGTGATTTTGATAAACAAGAACAAGAGATCATTGCCCGTCTTAACACGATGAACTTTAAATCGGTTGATTTCGAAGCGTTGATCAAAGACGTTGATATGTCGCTTGTTGACGATGAAGACAATGCGCTGCAAGCCGCACCATCTGTGCAAGATGACGATGAAACGGAGGCGGGTGGCGGCTTCATGTCAAAAGTTGTCGGAAAGCTGAAAAAGAAATAAAGAAACAGCCGTTTCTTATTCTTCAAATAACATCGATAGATATTTCTCGCCGCGATCGCATAGGAATGTCAGGACGTTGCCGATATCGGGATAGTGTTCTTTGATATGGCGCGCGGCGAAATAATTCGCGCCGGAGCTTGGACCGACGAAAATGCCTTTATCCGCGCATAATCTCTTTGTTTCTTCAATTGCGATCTGGCTGTTCACAGAGATGACCTCGTCAACCAGATTGCTGTGCCGCTGGTATATTGTCGGCACAAACCCGTCGGAAATGCCCTCGATTTTATGATCTGCAACCATGCAGCAGGCCAGTGTCTTGGATTCGCTTGGCTCCATTGCAAAGACCTTCAGGTCGGGGTTGTGGTGTTCTTTCAGGGCCATTGCATTGCCGATCAACGTGCCGCCTGTACCGACGCCTTGTACAATGGCATCAATTTTGAGGCCGAGTTCCTCAAGCTGTTTGCTAATTTCCTGTCCCAGCCAGTCGCGGTTTTCTTCGACATTCCATTCGCTGTCAAACTGTGCGGGGCAGTAATAGCCGTCTTTCTGACCAAGCTCCAGAGCTTCTTGCCGCGCCTCATTGACTTGGAAATGACCGACATAGCGAATATCCGCACCAAAGCCGCGCGAAATCAATGTGCGCTCGTTGGTGTACCCGCTTGGCATCAGGACCAGCATTTTATAGCCTTTGGCAGCGGCAACCATACTCATCGCGTTGCCTGTATTACCGCTTGTGGCTTCCACGATTGTGTCGCCGGGCTTTAACAAGCCTTCTTCTTCGGCGCGTTCAATCATGTAATGTGCCATGCGGGCCTTGATAGAACCGGACGGGTTCAGAAATTCACCTTTGGCATAGATGCCATTGCACAGCGCGAACAGGGGCGTATTGCCGATCTGTTCCAGTATGTTTTTTCTGAGTATTGTGTGCGTTTGTTCCATGCCTTAATTCTAGCAGTTAACGGCATGTTTTATAAAGGATAATATATGCTGCGGTTGCGAGGGGATGGGCGTGAATGTCTCCGCGAAATAGCGGTGCGTATTCCGCTGTTATTCTTGGCCGAGCTGTTTTAGCGTGTAAAGCATGTCGAGCGCATCGCGCGGGGAAAGGTCGTCCGGATTGATGGTCTGCATTTTTTCTTCGAGGGCGGAGGGCTGAGCCGGTTTTTGTTCGGCTTCCACAACGGAGAACAGCGGCAATTCTTCGGAAAGCTGGCTGATTTTTCCGGATTTTTCGCCTGTTTCCAGCTTGTTCAGGACTTGTTCGGCGCGTGTGATAACCACAGGCGGCAGGCCTGCGATTTTGGCGACGTGAATACCGTATGAATGATCGGCGCTGCCTTTACCGACAGAATGAAGAAACACAATATCGCCTTTCCATTCTTTGACCTGCATTGAGTGGCAGGACAGGTTATCGAGCTTGCCTTCCAACGCGGCAAGTTCATGATAGTGCGTGGCAAACAGACCGCGGCATTGATTTGTTTCATGCAAATGTTCAACGCAGGCCCATGCGATAGACAGACCGTCAAAGGTGGCTGTGCCGCGCCCGATTTCATCCAGAATAACCAAAGAGCGCTCTGTTGCCTGATTGAGGATAGAAGCCGTTTCAACCATTTCGACCATAAAGGTGGAACGGCCGCTGGCCAGATCATCGGATGCGCCGACACGGCTGAATAAGCGGTCCACGATGCCGATTTGCGCGTGTTCTGCGGGTACGAAGCTGCCCATCTGTGCCAGAATGGCAATCAAGGCGTTTTGCCGCAGGAATGTTGACTTACCCGCCATGTTCGGCCCTGTCAGAAGCCATAATTTCTGCCCGTCACCGAGGTCACAATCATTTGGCACAAAGCTGTGCGCACTATCTTTGCGCAAGGCGGCTTCTACAACAGGGTGGCGACCTTTTTGAATACTGAAGGCGTTGGAGCCATCCACAGACGGACGGACATAATTTTCATTGATGGCGAGGTCCGCAAGGGATGTTGCAACATCAATGGCGGCAATGGCCTGTGCGATCGGGGCGACATCGGATGATAGCGCGCAGCACTTGCTTACCAGTTGCTGGAACAGGTCTTGTTCGATGGCCAGAATGCGATCACCGGCTTGCGCGATGTCGCGTTCTAGTTCGGCGAGTTCCGGTGTTGTAAATCGTACCGAGCTTGCCATTGTCTGGCGGTGAATGAATGGGTTGTCGCTTGTGTTTTCCTCGCCCTTGCGCACCATCAGCGGATCAGCATGTTTTGAGGGGACATCGATGAAATAGCCCAGCACGTTATTAAAGCTGATCTTCATGGACGATATGCCCGTCATTTCTTGATATTTCTGTTGCAGATTTGCAATCAGGCGCTTGCTTTCATCTTTTAAAACGCGCAGATCATCAAGCTTCTGGTGAAAGCCTTCGCGAATGAAACCGCCATCACGACTCATGGCTGGAAGGTCGTCTTTGAGGGCGGCCTTGAGTGTATCGGCCAAATCCTGAATTGCCGGAGATTGCTGTAACCCGCCCGCAAGGGCGCAAAGGGCAGGGGCTTTGTCTTTGTTGTTTTGGATCAGCGCCATAATGACGGATGCACCGTGCAGGCCTTCGCGCATTGCGCCCAGATCACGCGGGCTGCCGCGATCAGCGGTCAGACGGGCCATTGCGCGTTCAATATCGGGTAATTCGCGCAGACCATCGCGGATATCTTCGCGCAAAGCGGTGTTTTGGATGGCGTTTTCAACTTCATCTTGCCGTGCGGTGATCGTATCGATGCACATCAGCGGGGCCGACAATCTGTTTTGCAACAGGCGTGCACCACAGCTTGTAACTGTCATATCGATGCAGGATAAAAGTGATCCGCGCTTTTCGCCGGATAAGGTGCGCATCAGTTCAAGGTTGCGGCGTGTTGCGGCATCGATCTCCATAATATCGCCGTTTGCAATTTGGCGCGGGCGCTGCATATGCGGCACTTTGCCTTTTTGCGTGCGGTCGATATAGTCAAGCAGTGTGCCTGCGGCCGATGTTTCGGCGCGGCTGAAACCGCCAAATGATTCCAGTGTGCCAACGCCAAATTGTTTTTCAAGGCGTTTTTCGGCGTTTTGACTGTCGAACATGCTGGCAACCAGCGGCGACATGATGTCGCGCAAATGCACGGCAGTGCCGATGGCTTCATTGCGGTCGAGCAATGTTTGTGCGACGAGAATCTCGCGCGGGGCGATGCGTTCCAATGTTGAAATCAGTGATTTTTCCGCCACGGGCTGTACATTGAATTCACCGGTTGAAAGTTCAATCCACGCGATACCGAATTGTCCGGCCATTTCGGATACGGCGCACAGATAATTATTCTCGCGGGCATTTAGCAGACTGTCTTCGGTCAGCGTCCCTTGCGTCAGAATGCGGACGACTTCGCGGTTGACAAGCGCCTTGTATCCGCCGCGCTTTTTGGCTTCTTCTGGCGTTTCTGTCTGTTCGCAGATGGCCACTTTGTGTCCGGCTTTGATCAGTTTTGCCAGATAGGGTTCAAAGGAGTGAAACGGCACGCCCGCCATCGGAATTTCTTCGCCCTGATTCTTGCCGCGCTTGGTCAGGGTGATGTCGAGAATGGCAGATGCCGTAATGGCGTCATCAAAGAATAATTCGTAAAAATCACCCATACGGTACAGGACAAGGCAGTCAGGGTGCTGTGTCTTTACCGACAGATATTGTGCCATCATAGGGGTGTGACCGTCTGCGATGAAATCGTCAACGGTTTTTAACGCATTGTTTTCAGGATCTTTTTCAGCCTGAAGGTGCTGTTTTTCTGCGGCATTTGACATGATTTCACTAGGGTAGCCAATTCGGGGTGGATTGATAAAGGAAAGAATGCGTTTATAGCTGCGGCATACACAACTTTTTTGCCGTGACGTACATGATGTCAGGAAGATTGACAAAGGCCATACTTACATTATATGATTTGTGTGATGAATTATTGTATTCATTAGAGTGAGTTAGAAGGTTTAGCTAATGCAGCACATAAAATTTATGGCAAATAGCTATGTTGAGGCAAAAACAAAACGTGCAGTTGCGGAACATCAGGACGCAGCTACTACGGACTCTGACGTGCCTGCAGAACCGCACGGCGTGTTGAAAGAAAAATTCATCAATGATTATCAGGAATGGCGTTTCCGCCATTTGTTCAACCAGACGGCACGGATTGCGTAATCTGCATCGACCGGCAGATTAACCTGCTGTCCCCGTTGACCCGAAGCCGCCTTCGCCGCGTTCTGTTTCTTCCAGATCTTTGACCACAGCCCATTTCACACTTTCGTGCTTTGCGATGACCATTTGTGCGATGCGCATGCCACGTTCAATGGTGAACGGCTCTTGCCCGTGATTGACTAGAACGACTTTGATTTCGCCGCGATAATCGGCATCAACCGTGCCGGGGGTGTTCAAAACGGTCACGCCATGTTTGACGGCCAGACCGGAACGCGGGCGGACTTGTGCCTCGTAACCGGCGGGCAGAGCAATGGCAAGCCCTGTCGGGATCAGGGCGCGTTCCCCAGGGCCGAGTTCAAAAGCTTCTTCCAGTGCGGCGGATAAATCCATGCCCGCTGATTGTTCAGTTGCGTATGTCGGCAGGTTTAAACCAACGGCATGTTCCATCGCCATAAGTTGTACTTCAATCTTTTCGTCTGCCATGACGACCTCATCTTTCTGTTTGTTCTTCTGTTATTCTGCGGCTGCGGGGCAAGACAGAATTTCATCTTGCGCGAATGCATCGCCAATGCGCTGACAGAGTTTCTCGGCAACATTGCTTTTTTGCATTAACGGCCATTCCTCGACATTATCAGCGGAGATTAAATATACATGATTCTGGTCTGCACCAAAAATCTGTGTTTCTGAGATATCCTCCGCATTTTCTGCCACGTTATTCGCGACGATCCAGTCACAATTTTTGCTTTGCATTTTTTCTTTTGCAAAATCAACGACATTTTCTGTTTCAGCCGCAAAGCCGATAACCAGTTTCGGCCGTTTGCGTGATGGCCGTGCGATTGTGGCAAGAATATCGGGGTTTTCTTTCAGTTGCAAATCGGGCGGATTGCGGCGGCCGCGCTTTTTGATCTTTTCTGTGAGAGTTGTCACAGCAGACCAATCCGCCACAGCGGCGGCAAAGATCGCAACATCACATGGCGTAGCATTCTTACAGGCTTCCAGCATTTCCAGTGCGGTTTGCACGTGGATGACATTGACACCCGCCGGATCGGGCAAATTGACAGGGCCGCTGACAAGCGTGACGTCTGCGCCATATTGTGCAAGCGCCGTTGCAATGGCGTGTCCTTGTTTACCCGAAGACTTGTTGCCGATAAAACGCACAGGGTCAATCGGTTCATGAGTCGGGCCTGATGTGACAAGTGCACTCACGCCGGAGAGTGGCTTTTGCACATCGGCCAGTCCGTCGAAGGCGTGTATGATTTCGTCCGGTTCGCTCATGCGGCCGAGGCCGTATTCGCCACAGGCCATTTCACCCTCGTTCGGGCCAATGACTGTGATGCCGCGTGACTGTAATAGCGTAAGATTGTCTTGTGTGGCCGGATGATCCCACATTTTATTATTCATCGCCGGGGCGACATAAACAGGTTTATCCGAAGCCAGCAGTGTGGTTGATGCCAGATCGGACGCAAATCCGTGTGCCATTTTTGCCAGCATATCCGCACTGGCCGGTGCCACCAGAATTAGGTCACATTCGCGGGAGAGGCGGATATGGCCCATCTCTGTTTCATCTTTCAAAGACCAGAGATCTGTATAGACAGGGTTTTCGGTCAGGGCGGCGACGCTCATCGGTGTCACGAATTGTTCGCCGCCTTTTGTTACGATGCCGGTAACATTGCAGCCGCGTTTGCGGAGAAGCCGGATCAGTTCAAGAGATTTATAAGCCGCGATGCCGCCGCTGATAATCAGCAGGATTTTCTTGCCGTCTATTCCGGACATGTGAAAGCGCCTTTCGCTTTTTTGAGTGTGTCTTTGTATAATGCCCCGAGTTTACAACGGGTTTCTCGTAAAATCTATGGTGAAATGCATAAAAAAAGCCCCGTTTTGCGGCGCTTTTTTATAAAGAAATACAATGTAGAAGGGGCGCGATTATTGTGGCGCGACTTCTGTTGTTTCTTTTTTCATTTCAATTGTGTTTTTCTGTGCTTCCGGAAACGGAGGAAGATCACCTGAAAACAGGTCGGCTTTTTTGCTAACGCCTGCGGCCGGTGCAATCTGTGACAGCGTGCTTGCCGTGTTATCGACAACCTTGCCATTCAAAGAAAAAACAGCGCCTGCAACACCGGCAAGCATAATGGCGACAGCTGGTGTGACGTTCTTAATAATATTGAATTTGGATGTACTCATGTCTGACCTCGCTTTTTATAATTTGTACCGTTATAGCCTGTATGCGGAATAAATGCAAGTATTATGCCAAATAAAGATATGTGTTTGGCTTCCAGTAAGGCTTTTCGTCTATGGATAAGCGCTATCGTACTGAAATCAGAGCACTAATCCTTCGTGAATCGCGACCAAACCATAGCTGAGGTTCGTATATTTTGCACGGAGAAATCCGGCTTTTAACATTCTGTCCACCAGTTCCTGCTGTTTTGGCATTTTACGAATACTCTCAACAAGATACTGATAGCTGTCACGGTCTTTGGCAATCATCTCGCCCATTTTCGGGATAACACGGTAAGAATATTCGTCATAGATTTTGGCAAGACCGGGATCTGTTACGTGGCTGAATTCAAGGCAGAAAAAGCGGCCGCCCGGTGCCAGAACACGTGCAGCTTCGCGTAATGCGGTATCAATGCGGGTGACATTCCGCAAGCCAAACGCAATGGTGTACACATCGACGCTGTTATCAGGCAGGGGAAGAGATTCCGCATTGCCTGTGATCCATTCAAATTGCCCCATCATGCCCTGATCAATGGACCGGTCACGTCCGACGCGTAACATCTGTTCATCCAGATCACATAGCGTGATGCGGGCATCGTCACCGACCTTCTTACGGATGCGGAACGAGATATCACCCGTACCACCGGCCACATCCAGATACCGCAGGTGGGGGCGCGGGCGAATCATACGGATCAGGCGGTCTTTCCACAAACGGTGCACGCCGCCGGACATGACATCATTCATCAGGTCATATTTGTCGGCAACGGAATCGAAAACGCCTTGAACAAGTTTGGTTTTTTCGGTGGCGCTGACATTGCGCTCCCCGAACCATTCCTGTTCAGGGTTTGCCGTACCATTTGCCTTATTTTGTTCACGATTCTGAGTCATGCATGCAATTTAGAAGTAGTTTTCACGGATATCAAGCGTTATGATTGCCGCCATGAAGTTATTAAAAGCAATGGCAACCGTTGCCGGATTAACAGGTCTTTCGCGTATCGCCGGATTTATCCGCGATATTTTAACCGCCTCTATTCTGGGGGCGGGGCCGATTGCCGATGCTTTTTTTGTAGCCTTGAAATTGCCAAATCTGTTTCGACGCATCACGGCCGAAGGGGCGTTTACGGTGTCTTTTGTGCCGCTTTATTCCGAAGCACTCGAAAAAGAAGGGCAAGACAAGGCAGACCGTTTTGCCAGCAATGCGTTGTCGGTTATGGCGATGGGGCTTGCGCTGTTTTCGGCGGCGGCCATGTTGTTGATGCCGTTTATCATCACGTTGATTGCGCCCGGTTTTGAAAAAGACGGTCCGCGTTATGATCTGGCCGTGACGCTGGCGCAAATCACATTTCCGTATTTGCTGTTGATGTCCATGACGGCGCTGTTTGGCGGGGTTCTGAACGCGCATGAGCGTTTTGCACCGTTTGCCGCAGCGCCTATTTTGTTTAACCTCAGTTTGATCGGCTTTTTGTTGCTCAGTTTCTTTTTCTTCCCGACGGCGGGGCACGCGATGGCGTGGGGTGTTTTTGCCGCCGGCCTTTTGCAATGCGCGCTTTTATGGTGGAACGTCAAGCGGCAGGGATACAAAATCGGGTTCATCCGGCCGCAGTGGGATGGCCGTTTAAAGCAGCTCTTTTTATTGATGGGACCGGGGATTATCGGGGCGGGCGTTGTGCAGATCAATTTGTTTGCCGATATGATTATTGCGTCCTTTCTGGATACGGGGTCGATTTCCTTTCTGTATTACGCTGATCGTCTGAACCAACTGCCGCTGGGCATGATCGGGATTGCCATCGGCACAACATTATTGCCGATGTTGTCGCGGGCTTTGTCCTCCGGGCAAGGGCAGGACGCGCGGGATTTATTTAACCGCGCATTGGAAATTTGTCTGGTGATCGGCCTGCCGTCGGCGGTGGGGTTATTTTTAATTGCACAGCCCGTGATTACGATGTTGTTTGAACGCGGGGCGTTCGATGCGGCTGATACGGTTGCAACGGCGGCTGTTCTGAAGATGTATGTAATCGGGTTGCCGGCCTATGTGATTACAAAAGTGTATTCGGCGGCGTTCTGGGCGCGCAAGAATACGACCACACCCGTGAAAATTTCGATTTTCGGCACGGTGCTGAATATCGCGCTTGGCGTCACTTTTATCTTTGTGCTTGGCACAGGGGTTGAAGGGATTGCGCTTGCGACCTCTATTGCCGGATGGGTACAGCTTCTTTGCTTTGCTCTGGCATTGCGCAGTGAACCGGATATGCGTCTTGAAGCCCTGTTTTACAGCCGAATGGCCCGTGTTTTGGTGTCGGTCGCTGTGATGGCTGCTGTGATTGTCGGGCTGGATCGCTGGTTGTTGTCGGGGGCTGATGTGCATCTGATTGTGGCGGTTCTGTCCATCATTCTCGGCGCACAGATTGTGTATGGCGGCGCAATCCTGTTGACAGGAGCCGTCAAGATAGAGGATGTTAAGCGGGTTTTAAAACGCAAAAAATAAAGACACGAAAAATAGAATACGGAACATAGAGTTATGACGAAAAGAATTTTATCGGGCATGCAGCCGACATCGCATCTTCACCTCGGAAACTATCTGGGCGCGCTGAAGAACTGGGTCGGCCTTCAGGATGAAGGCGAATGCCTGTACATGGTTGCGGATTTGCACGCGATTACCATGCCGTATGATCAGGATACGTTAAAGCAAGCCACGCGTGAGATTGCGGCGGCATATATTGCGGCAGGCGTTGATCCGGACAAAGCGTCATTGTTCGTGCAATCTTCTGTGGCGGAACATTCGCAGCTGATGTGGCTTCTGGCCACGATGTCCCAGATGGGCAAGCTGGAACGCATGACACAGTTCAAGGACAAGGCCGGAAAAGATGCCGAACGGGCAGGGCTGGGGCTGTTTTCTTACCCAGTGCTGATGGCGGCTGATGTACTGTTATATCAGGCAACAGATGTGCCGGTGGGGGATGACCAGAAACAGCATCTTGAACTGGCCCGTGATATTGCGAGCACGTTCAATCACCGCTATGACACGGAATTCTTCACATTGCCCGAACCGATGATTAAAGGCGGTGCAACGCGGGTTATGTCGCTGCGTGACGGGACACAGAAAATGAGCAAATCGGCGGAATCCGATATGAGCCGTATCAATCTGACGGATGATGCCGATCTGATTGTGAAGAAATTCAAAAAAGCCAAAACCGATCCGCATCCTGTGCCGGACAGTATTGATAATATGAATGAACGGCCGGAAGCTAAAAATCTGATTACGATTTACGCCGCGCTTGCCGATCGTTCTGCCGAACAGGTGATTGCGGAATTTGGCGGCAAAGGGTTTGGTGATTTCAAAAAGGCTCTGGCCGAGTTGTCGATCGCAACATTGGCGCCCATCACAGAACGTATGAATGCATTGTTGGCAAATCCGGCTGAAATCGACGCCATTCTGGAAAAGGGTAATGCGCGTGCCAGAGAGATTGCCGGACCTGTTCTGAAAGATGCCATGAAAATCATGGGGTTTTGGCAGAAATAAATTGACATAAATTTCACCGCTCTTTAAATCTTTTAAATCACAGAGATGGGGAGAGGTATGGCTGATACAATACAGCTGAGGGTCACGCAGGTTTCGACAAACCAGACAGCACTGGATTTTCCGCGTAATTTAACCAATATATTCAATGCGATCCGCCATGCGGTGGAACAGCAAAGTGACCTGGTCGTGTTCGATGAACTGACGGTAACAGGCTATGAGTGTAATGATGAATTTGCGCGCGTGAATAATGATGTCATGCGCGATTTTTATCAGCAGATTGCCGATTACAGCTATGCGCTTGACCCCAACCTTGTTGTGTCTGTTGGCGGCACATGGCATTATGCTGACCGTTCGGAGGCAACACGCGTGCGCACAACGCGTATGGGCGATGAAACCGAACGCATGAAAAACCCGCTCTATAACCGTGCGGGCCGTCCCTTTAATGTGCAGACTGTCATTGCGGGCGGTCAGGTTCACGGTATGACGGCGAAGATGAATTTGTTTGATTATGAGCGCGGCTATGAAAGCCGTTATTTTCAGGAATGGAGCATGGCCAGTGCCAATGATGTGCGCGGCGTGTTCGGAACCATCAAGGTGCCGTTTGATGAGACGCATGATGTGCATCTCGGACGGCCAGTCTTCTTCGTAACAGACGGACGGGTGCGCGGTTATAATCTGGCGCAGGCTATTTGCGAAGAAAAATGGGTCGCAACACAATATGACGGCCAGCCGCATGATGACAGCCGTTACGAAGACGTGAACATTATTCCGGCAACAATGCGCTATGTCGGCAAAAAAGACGGGCTTGTGATGGCCATTGCAAATGCCAGTCCACCCGCCCGCGATAAAATCGATAAACATTATCATCTTGATACGCTGGCATCACGGTATGCCGATGTGGTGCTGGATACGGATGGTCTGGGCAGCAGCGGTTCAACGTTTACGCAATTCGGTCATCGCGTCATTGCACAGGACGGTAAAATCCTGTCTTCGGGCAAGCGCCTTTCTTTTGACGGTTTTGCGGCGGATACACATACGATCAGCGTCCAAAATGTTGATCCGAAAAAGCGCAGGAGCAAAGCGCATAAAACGATCAGGCGTGATTTTCAAGTCCACAATCCGATCCATACATTGTCATCGGACAATGACACGCTTTATGCGTATGATGCGGATTGGGATCGTCCCGATAATCCGCACCGTCATGCCGAAGAAACGCTGCGTATGACGGCGCATTGGCTGTTTGATTACATGTGCAAGACCGGATCGCAAGGGATTGCCGAAGCTTTAAGCGGCGGCGCAGATTCATGCTTTAATGCGGTGATTGTGGCCGCGATGGTGCGTCTTGCCGTGCATGATCTGGGCGTGGATGGTTTTCTGGATCGTATGTCGCATCTGAAATATAAAACGGCGATTGAGGCGGCATATGCGCAGGATGGCGAAGAAGCGGCTATTCAGGCTTGTCTTCAAAATATGCTGACGACAGATTATATGCCGACCAATAACAGTGATTTGAGCAAAACGGGATATGCCTCTGAAATCCTGATCGAAGGGGGCGTTGATACACATACCGGTGAAACGGTTGATGGCATCGGCGGTAAGTTTATGACCCACAATGTGCAGGATTTGCTGGATTTCTATGCGGTGATCTATGCGCTTGAAGATTCCAGTGTCATTCCGCAGGACAAGATGGAAGATATTCGCCGTGATATTGCGGCCTTTTTGAACACACGTCCCGGGCAATATACCGACAAAGAGCTGGCGGATCAGGCGGCGGCTTTGAAAGCGAAATATCCGGAAATCCGTGATCTGGTTTCAACAGCCTATGCGTCTGATGGCGTGGCGTATGAAAATATTCAGGCGCGCGGCCGTCAGGTCTTGATCATGTTGATCGCCAACAAAGAAGGTAAAATGGCAATCGCCAATCCGAATCTGGATGAAGCGCGCAATGCCTATGCCACATATGGCGGTGATCTGCATAGCGGTACGATTAACCTGAATGCCCATTTGAACAAGGATTACCAGCTTGAATTGATGCGTTATTTGTATGAGCATGGCTTGAAAGGGGTGATGAAGCCAGTGCGCGCGCTTGGACCGGTCTTGCGGAATAAACCAAGTGCCGAGCTTCAGCCCAAAAACGAAGACGGTGAAGTGACGCAAAGCGATGAAGAGGCGCTGAAAGGCAGTTTTAAACAGCTTGATACCGCAGCAGATTATATGCTGTATGCCAAGATTGACACGCATGATGGTCCGCGTCGTTTGAACGCGTCCGAGGTCTTTGAAAAATGTAAAGCGGACCGCTATTTCGCGGGTGTTTCTGACGAGCAATTATTTGATATGCTGGTTTACCGTTATGAACGCTGGATGATTTCACAGCATAAAATCCATGCGAGCCCTGTTGCGCCGACCTATGGCCGGAATGTCGATCATCAGACATCAATGCGGACGCCGAATTTCGGTAACAGCAGTCATGATGAACTGGCGGAGCTTGCCGTGAATTTGCTGTTCGATCGCGCAGATCGTGAAGGGCTCGGTTGGGATGAACAAAAGCGTAGCGTTTTATGTTTGCGCGCGCGTAGTGATGAAGGCTTTGTCAAAGACGTGATCGGCGCTATGCGTCAGAATGATGATGATATCACATACAGCTTGCAAAAATTATATGACCGCGTGTGTCAGGACGGCTGGCAAAAGGTTTTCGGTGCACTGGATGTCGATTCACCGCAATATTTGATTGATAAAGTGCGCCGTGAACGGGCTGCCGCAGGATCACCGAAACCGTCATAATTCCATCTTCATGTATAAAACTTTGTAAGATTGCAAAGCAGGACTTTGTTTTTGTCGGCGTTTGTGGCATTTTCAAACGATGAAGATGTTACGTTTATTTTTAATGACCGTTTTCCTTGCGCAAGCCATTGCCGTATCAACCGCAAAGGCCGATGTGATCGTGTGGGAAGATTCAAAAAACGGTGTGACATTGACCTATCCGGATGATTGGCGCCGCGTGAATAATCAGGATGCTGATATTATTTTGACATTGGCGGCCCCGTCAGGGGACGATCATGCGATTTGTAAGCTGCGTGTGCGTGAAGATAAACGTTATTTGATCTATCCGCGCCATATGGATGCCGATGTCCAGAAACTCACGGTGAATCAAGAATTCTGGCAAAATTACATTGTCGATTATTACAGCCCTGTTTTTGAAATCTATTATGATGAAGCGGGTCTTGGTCGTGGGTACGGCAGCTATGCGCTGGCCGAATTCACAGACAGCTATCCGGGCGGAGATATGCGCCGTCGCGCCATGATGCTGGGATCAATGTATAATGGTGATATCTATATCATGGAATGTTCGGCGGAAAAAGATGCCTATACAAAATGGGCGAAAGCGTTTTTAAGTCTTGCGCGTAGCGTTGATTTTGATAAAACGCTGCATGAATCATATGCGGGTAATTATCGCGATTTCCTTGATAGTGAGTATCGTCCGATTTTGTTCCGTGATGTTGATAAAAAAGTCGGTAAGACGTACTGATTTAGGCGGTTTTGGTGACGCGCGCTGTGGCGTGTTTTCCGTGTGTATCTTTGGTGTATGATTAGGGTGTGAGCTTCAATGGAGGTCTATTTACCACTTGCTGAAATGACGGTTCCTGCAGAGGCCGTGATTGCGCTTGGCACAGGCGTTGGTTTCCTGTCGGGCATGTTCGGCGTGGGCGGTGGTTTTCTGACGACACCACTTTTGATTTTTATGGGTGTACCGTCCGCGATTGCGGTGGGAACGCAAGCCAACCAGCTTGTGGCCTCAAGTTTATCCGGCGTGCTGGGCCATTGGCGCCGTGGCAATGTCGATGTCAAAATGGCGCTGATTATGTTGTCGGGCAGTGTGCTCGGGTCATTGATCGGTGTGCTTGTTTTTAAATTGATGCAGCATATCGGCCAGATCGATTTCCTGATCCCGTTTTTATATGTGTTGATCCTCGGCGGTATGGGGTCAACGATGCTGTTTGATACAATCAAAGGGCTTTTTGTCAAAACGCCTGTGAAAAAACGCGGCAGTCAATTCTATAAAAAAGGCATCTGGCGGCGCTTGCCGTATCGTATGCGTTTTCCGCGATCCCGTATCTATATCAGCGCATTATTGCCTGCCGGTATCGGTTTTATCGGTGGTTTTCTGGTGTCTGTTTTGGGGATTGGTGGCGGATTCCTGATGGTGCCGGCCATGATCTATTTGCTCGGTATGCCGATTTTATTGGTGGCTGGTACGTCTTTGTTACAGATTATGATGTCTTCGATTGTGACGACGATTATGCATGCCGTGGCAAACCAGACGGTTGATCTGGTGCTGGCGTCGTTTCTGATTATCGGCGGCGTGATCGGGGCGCAGATCGGTGTGCGTGTTGCCAAATATGTCAGCAGCTTTTATTCGCGTTTGATCCTGTCTGTTATTTTCTTCCTGATTGCTGTGCGACTTGGCGTCGAGCTGTTTATCGAACCTGCCGACCTCTATAGTGTCGAGGTGCGCGAATGATGATGTTGCGCGGTATTTTCCTGTTTTTGATGTGCGGGGCGTTACTCAGCGTGACGGGGGCATCTGTGGCTGTGGCGGACGAGGATGGCTTTGTCATTGATGTCTCGTCAAACGAAGTCGGTATTACGACGGGCTTTACCGGATCGAGTTTTACGGTGTTTGGCACAACCAGACAAACGGGCGATGTGGCGATTGCGCTTTACGGTCCTTCGCGCGAAGTATCTGTGCGGCATAAGGGGCAGCTGCTGGGCATGTGGATGAATACGGACAGTCTGGCCTTTTATGATGTGCCTGTTTATTACGATGTTGCGCTGAGTAAACCGGGCAAAGATCTGGCCAAGCAATCCTTGCTGATTGATAACTATATTGGATTGAATGCGCTTGAATTCAGGTATAAAGGTAAAAAATCAAACGAAAGTAAGGCGGCGCGTTATCGCGAAGCGCTGATCCGTAACAAACAGCTGGCGGGGCATTTTCCGCTCATTCCAAAGAATGTTCATTTTATTACGGACCGTTTCTTTCGGGCGGATTTTACCGTACCGTCCGATGTGCCGACCGGTCGTTACCGCATACGCGGGTTTTTGTTCAAAGACGGCGCTCTGATTGATCAGGATGAGATTTATTTCAGGGTCGCACAGGTGGGGATGAGTGCGAATATTTACAATTTTGCCTATAATAGCGGGCTATTATATGGGATTATTGCGGTGATCTTGGCGTTAATGGCGGGTGCGGGTGCATATTATACATTGCGCAGAGATTAACATGGGGAAAGGATGATATCATGACAGAGCCTCAGGACGTAATTGATGTCGAAGAAGTGAAAACACCGAAAGCCGGCCGTGCAAATGATGGCGGCGCGTATTTGATTATTGCCGATGACAGTGACGAGTTTCTGGTCGCATTGCGTTATGCGGCGCAGAAGGCTGTCGCCAATCGTGCGAATATCATCATTGCCTATATCGTCAATGTCGATGATTTCGTGCATTGGCAAAATCTCGAGAAAATGATGAAAAATGAATTGCGGGATCAGGCTGAAAAATTCCTCTGGAATGCGGCCAAGATTGTGAATGACATTTCCGGTTTGATGCCTGTCTTTTATATTCGTGAAGGCAATAATCAGGATGAAATTGTCAAAATTATCGAAGAAGATGAGAGCGTGCGATCACTGGTACTGGGCGGTAAGGTCGATTCCTCCAGCCCCGGATCGCTTGTGTCCTATTTCACGGGCAAAGGCTTTGCGCGGCTTCATGTGCCGGTGATGATTGTGCCGGGTGATCTGGAACAAAAGGGCCTGCGTTAAGCCGATCTTACCCCTGATTGTGATCCCCGAAGACGATAGAAGACAATACTTGAATTGCAGCGGAAAAAGACTATGTTACCGGCATAGATGATCCCGCGTAGATTATAGAGGATGCGATTAATATGTTTATACAGTTTGAAGAGACCCCGAACCCGAACACACTCAAATTTTTGCCCGGCGTAAAAGTTCTGTCATCCGGTACGCGGGATTATCAGACGATTGATGATGCCGGACAATCAAAACTGGCGCAGTCTTTGTTCCAATTGACAGGGGTTGATGGTGTCTTTTTGGCAACAGACTTCGTCTCTGTGACAAAAACCGAAGATGAAGACTGGGATTTGCTGAAACCGCATATTCTCGGCGTGATTATGGAGCATTACGCTTCCGGATTGCCTGTTGTGGATGACGAACAAACGGTTTCGACCGATGATCTTGATGAAATCAGCCTCCAAATCAAAGAACTGATTGATACACGCGTCAAACCATCTGTTGCGATGGATGGCGGGAATATTGAATTTGTCAGCTATGATGAAGGTGTGGCTTATCTGCGTCTTGAAGGCGCTTGCTCCGGCTGTCCGAGCGCCAGCATCACCCTGAAAAGCGGTGTCGAAAACATGCTGCGCCATTATGTGCCGGAAGTTGTGCGCGTTGAAGCTGTGAACGGTTAAGACAGCCGCATACGATTATTACGGCTACGGAGCTGCCCCATTCATATGTTATGCGGGCGGCTTTTTTGTTCTTTCATTTATGTAAGGGGAGTGCGGCGCTGCGTCTTATTATTGACTGTTTATTCGCCGGGCATGCCCGGGGCGTCCGGCGCATTATAAATCAGCAATTTTCCGAACCACCGCCATAAATTCCGGCCATTTTGTTCTGTCGTGTCGTCATGGGCCGGATAGGTGCAGTTCAGGCGATTACGTCCGTTGACCAGAGGGTATTCAAGCGTGATAGACAGCTGCTTTGTACGCTGTTCGTCTGTGTTATCATCTTTATTCTCATCTTCAGCCCCGTTTCGTTCTGCACCGTGATCGAATTCAAGCCGTCCTTGATCAGACAGGAAGCATGACAAGCGGGTGATATTATCCACCACGTCACTATTATAGCGGAGTGTGAAATGCTTCACGTCTTCTGTTTCCGAAAGAACCACAGATTGCGGCGCCGTGATTTCAAGCGGCAAGGGCAGTGCGTTGGCCAGTAAACGGAAGCGGTCCACGCTGCCATATCCCTCTGTCATGCTAAAGCGCGGCAGTTCAAACAGGGTGCTGTCCAGATGCGCTACGGCAGAATTCTGGGTGACAGCCGCTCGAAATCCCGTGTCTGCAATGATGTCCATATAAGCGTGGCTATATTCCCCGAACGGATAGGCGAACAGGTCGGCATTCGCGCCGGTCATGTCACGGATGCGGCTGCGTCCTGCGTGAATGGATTGTTTAATGGTCTTGTCTGTCTCGCTATATAAGCGGCGGTAACTGGCCGGATGCATGCCAATGGTGACCAGATCATTCTTTGCGAGTTTTTTGATGTCACCCCAACGCATATATTCATTTGACCCTGAATCGATCAGGTTCGATGAAATGAACAATGTGAAAGGAAACTTGTGCTTTAGTAACAGCGGTACGGCATATTTTGCGATAGAGGCATGCCCGCCATCGAATGTCAGCACAACTGTTCTTGGCGGAAAAGAATTGCCGGATTTCAGTGCCGCGATGGCATCGGGCAATGCGATGACATTATAATTTCCGCTCGCCAGTTCTTGAATATGGGCCTCGAATTGTTCGCGCCGGATGCTGGTGTCGGGATAGCGGTCTTCGCCAATACGGTGATAGGCGAAAATACGTATGGCGGTTGCATCATATTTATGTGTGGATGCCGCGTGCGCCTGCGGGTTGACGGCAAGGCATGCCCAGAACATCATCATGACATAAAACGTCATGACGCCCCGTTTCAAAGGAAATCGATACTGGATACTGTTCAAGCGCATGAAAGTAATATATATAACGCATCATAAGAATGGAACCATTTATCATGAAATTTAAAAAGATTCTGGCCCTTGATACCGCACTGAATGCATGTTCCGTTTCATTTTGGAACGAAGACAGCAATGCGTACGTAACGGATCGTCGCCTGATGAAGCGCGGGCATGCCGAAATTTTGATGCCGCAAATTACCGATGTAATGCATAAAGCGTCTGTATCGCTTGCTGATGTTGATTTGATTGTGACTACGTGCGGGCCGGGCGCTTTTACGGGGTTGCGGATCGGGTTGTCATCTGCCCGTGCGCTTGGTCTTGCGACCGGCGCGCCTGTGGCCGGACTGACAACCACGCAGGTTCTGGCGCGTCAATGTCTGGAAAGCTGTGCGGATCAGGCGCAGGATAAAACATCATTGCTGGTACTGGTGGAGACAAAGCGCAAAGATTTTTATTATCAGCTGTTTGACCGGCAGACAGGAAAGCCGCAATGTGATGCGGCGGCAGGGAACAGTGCGGACATCCTGCAACAGATTGAACAGCAGCACACAATCATGATCGGCGATGCGATTGACCGCTTCCGCAAAGAGGCAGGCAACGCAGCGCCGGAAGGTCTTGATGGTTTTGAAACACCATCACCAGAGGTCATGATCCGCATGGCGTGTGATATTGCGGCGCAGGACGATCTTGCAGCGTATAAAGCCGAACCTGTGTATTTGCGCGATGCCGATGTAAGCCCGTCGAAAAAAGAGCAGCGTATTCTGGAAGGGTATAAAGGGTAAAACGGGACGGTGACGCATATGTAATGCCGTCATCCAATGCCGCGTCGGTCAATAATATGACTGTGAGAAAGCGGTGTTATGTATCTTTTTTACCAAGATCAATGCCGCGCTGAACAGCATTCTGGACAGCACGATCCATCAAATCAACCAAACCGCTTTGTGGTTCCATCAAAATATCAAGCGCGGCTTCTGTGGTACCGCCGGGGCTTGTGACATTCTGGCGCAAGGTCGCGGCATCTGTGTCATCATTGGCGGCGGCAAGCGCGGCTGATCCTGTGATCGTTCTGCGGGCAAGGCGGCGCGCGGTTTCTTCGGAAAGGCCCGCGCTGATCGCCGCTGATTCCAGTGCTTCGATTAATAAAAAGACATAGGCCGGACCACTGCCTGATACGGCTGTGACCGCATTCATCAGCGTTTCATCCTCGATGACCAGTACATCACCAATGGATGACATCAGCTCTTCGGCAAGGGCCACGGCATGTTCATCACATAATCCGTTGGGGGATAAAACAGTCATGCCGCGTCCGATTTGTGACGGCGTGTTTGGCATAGACCGGATAATTTTGTGCTGTGCGCCGAACAGATTTTCGAGTGTTTTAATCGGCTGTCCCGCTGCGATGGATAAGATGATCGTGTCTTCCGTCAGGCAAGGAACGATAGAGGGCGCAACGTCGGCCAATATTTGCGGTTTTACCGCCAGAATAACGATGTCGGCTTGCGTGCCGTTTTGTGAAAAATCATCCGCAGATGTATAGATTTCAAGGTCGTCGCGTTTTGTGTTTTCGGGGGCGGGGTGGGGGTCGATCACACTGATCCGGTATTTACCTTCTTGCAGCCAGCCTTTCAGCATGGCGCCGCCCATATTTCCGCAACCAACCAGAAGAACATGCGGCTGTGCCGTGCTGCCCGTCATGCTTAGGCTTCTCCGGCTGTGGTTTTGAGCGCAAACTCAAGAATGTCTTTGTTTATATCCATTGATCCGGCCAGCATATCAAACAGATTATAATTCCGTTCACATTGTTCCATTGCAATTTCGACCAGATCGGCAATGTAATCCGTGCTTGAATTCGGGCTGTGGGAACGGAACAGGCTGGTGTAGCGGAACTGCGGTGTCTGTGTTTTGTCCGGCACTTCGAAATGACCGAGCCATGCCTTTTCATTCGCCATCGCTAGAACTTGCGGTGCTTTTTCCAGACGGGCGGTCGGAATGATGACATCATATTCGCAGACGAATTGCATGGTGCTGAATTCTTCGTGCCAGTTAAAAATCATCTGATAGTTACAGAATTGTCCGGCAACCTGTACGATGAGTTGATCATCATGTGAACGGTCATACATCCAGTCATTTTGCATCAGAATTTCTTCGACGCCGTCGAGCGGGTTATTGACGGATTCATATATCGCTTGATGTGCTTTCATCGTGTTATGACTTCTTTGTTTTCTTCGTTGTCGTTTTCTTCTTCGCTGTCTTCTTGGCGGCCGTTTTCGGCTTGGTATCTTCCAATGCAGACAGGCGGTCTTCCAGATCTTTTACAATCTCGGTCAGGGCCGTGATGCGGGTATTGGCATCATCCAGATCCTGACGGGGGACAAGGTCCATACGCTGTGCGATCTCTTCGACGCGCGTTTTGATATCCTCCTGAATTTGCTGGCGCATAGTGCTTGCAACATTGGCGGCGCCACCTGCCATACGGGCAAGATCGTCCACAAACGACATGCCGCTGGCCTTGAAGTTGTCTTTGTCGAATTTCACTGACATAACGGTTTCTCTTCACAATTCAGATGATGAAATATTGCGTAGCAGGAGTCCGGCAGCGGTTCAAGCAGAACAGTGTTCGGGGACAAAATATTTTGTGTGTGGATTAGGGCGAACGACTCATTTATGCTTTGCGTGACAGAATTCTGCGCAAAAACGGAATTTTATCACAATAACGAAAAGGATAATGAAATGATTATTGTAACCGGCGGGGCCGGGTTCATCGGTTCAAATTTGGTTGCTGCATTGGAAGATCGCGGCGAGCGCAACATCGTTGTGTGTGATGTTTTGGGGCATGATGATAAATGGCGTAACATCTCGAAACGCGAATTGCGCGACATTGTAAAGCCCGAAAATTTACTGGCATATCTGGATGACCATAAAGACGAACACATTGAAGCGATCTTTCACATGGGGGCGATTTCAGCCACAACGGAAAAAGATGCGGATTTGATTGTTGATACAAATTTCATTTTGTCCCGTGCGTTGTGGCGATGGTGTGCGGAAAATGATGTCCGGCTTATCTATGCGTCATCCGCGGCAACATATGGTGATGGATCAAAAGGATTTGACGATGCGGCCGATCCGGATTCTTTGTCCAGACTGAAACCGCTGAATGCCTATGGCTGGTCGAAACATGCGTTTGACCGCCGTGTCAGCCGTATCATCCATGACAAAGATGGTGCAAAGGAAACATTGGTGCCGCCGCAATGGGCCGGCTTGAAATTCTTTAACGTGTATGGTCCGAATGAACATCATAAGGGCGATCAGATGAGTGTGTGCTGCAAGCTCTATCCGCAAATTATTGCGGGGGCGACGGCCAAATTGTTCAAATCACACCACCCTGATTATTCCGATGGCGGGCAGTTGCGCGATTTCGTGTATGTGCGCGACTGTGTAGATGTGATGTTGTGGCTGCTTGATAACAAGGATGTGAACGGTTTGTTCAACGTCGGTACGGGCAAAGCGCGTAGCTTCAAGGATTTGGCCGAGGCCGTGTTTGCCGCCGCCGGTAAAACGCCGAAGATCAACTATATTGATATGCCCCAGCAATTGCGCGGCAAATATCAATATTTCACCGAAGCGAACATGCAAAAGCTGGTTGATGCCGGATATGACAAGCCGTTTACCTCATTGGAAGACGGTATTCGTGACTATGTACAAAATTATCTGTCACAAGAAGATCCGTACCGTTAACAGACCAGACGCGTTTATGCCTAAACGCGGATAGACAGGAAGCGACGTATAATATGGCTCTGACATTTCCGGATATTGACCCGATCGCCCTATCCATCGGACCGTTCGATATCAGATGGTATGCGCTTGCCTATCTGGCCGGATTTATCCTCGGTTGGAAATATGCAGCGTATCTATGCACGCGCTTTTTTCAGCCTGACGCAACGGAAATCAAAGATCAAACCCGTCGATTGCCATTCAAGCAGGATATTGATGATTTCCTGACATGGATCATTATCGGTGTCATTCTTGGTGGCCGTTTTGGGTATGTGCTGTTTTACCAACTGGATTATTATCTGGATGATCCGCTTTTGATTTTGAAAATCTGGCAGGGCGGCATGTCGTTCCACGGCGGTTTGGTCGGTGCAGGGATTGTGACTGTCCTGTTTGCGCGCAAGCGGCTGATCCGGCTGTTGCCGCTGGCTGATGTTTTGGCGTGCGCCGCGCCGATCGGCTTGTTTTTCGGGCGGCTGGCGAATTTTATCAATGGCGAGTTGTACGGCCGTGTGACGGGATCGCCGATCGGAATGGTTTTTCCCGCGGGTGGTGATTTGCCGCGTCATCCAAGTCAGCTTTATGAATCATTGCTGGAAGGAGCCGTTTTGTTTGTTGTGCTGTTCGTCTGCGCGCGCAAAGGCTTTTTGCAATCTTGTCCGGGCTTTATGGTGGGAATGTTCTTGCTGCTCTATGGATTGTTCCGTGCCGGTATCGAGTTTTTCCGCGAGCCTGACGTGCAGATCGGTTATATTTGGGGCTATTTCACAATGGGACAGTTCCTGTGCGTGCCGATGATGGTGTTGGGCGCTTTGATGATTAAATATGCGATAGACAACAGAAAGGCATAATCATGTCTTTGGACGCGTTTTTGAAAAAACAGATCGAGCATTCCGGCCCTGTATCACTCTCCGTTTATATGAATCTGGCACTGGGCCATCCTGAATACGGATATTACATGACCCGTGATCCGTTCGGGACGGGTGGCGATTTCACGACAGCGCCCGAAATTTCGCAAATGTTCGGTGAATTGCTGGGGGCGTGGATCGTTGATACATGGATGAAGTTGTCGCAATCATGCGGTTCGCCGCAACATATCTATCTGGTTGAAGGCGGACCGGGGCGCGGCACGTTGATGGCCGATGCGCTGCGGGCCACCAGAAAAATGACTGATTTTCAGGATCATATGTCACTCTATCTGATTGAAACCAGCCCGTATTTGATTGAACGGCAGCGCGAGAAGCTGGCGGATCATAATCCGGTTCATATCATGACACTGGATGATTTGCCCGATGATGCGCCGATCATTTTTGTGGCCAATGAATTGCTGGATGCGTTGCCGATTCATCAGCTCGAGAAAATTGACGGAACATGGTGCGAAAAAGTGGTTGGCGTGAAAGACGGGGCATTGTCATTGGGGCATGTGCCTGCCTCTGAAGGGCTTGTTGATGCGATACCGGATCATATTCGTGATGGCGACGGCGGTTTGTTTGAAATATCACCTGCGCGTGCCGGATTTGTTGAGAAGCTGGCCGCTCGTATGACGGCGCAAAAAGGGGCCGCGCTTCTTATTGATTATGGTCATGGCACGTCTGCGTGCGGGGATACGTTGCAGGCTGTGAAAGACCATGCGTTTGTGCCTGTACTTGAAACGCCGGGTGAAGCGGATATTACATCACATGTTGATTTCGATGCCTTGCGGCGTGTCTTGGCCGCATTTCCTGTGGTGAGCGGTTTTAAACTGGCGACGCAGCGTGACTTTCTGCTGGGACTGGGCCTGAAAGAACGTGCAGAGGCGTTACAGACCATTGCAACAGAGGCGCAGCAGGAAAATATAAAAAGCGGCTATGACCGTTTGACTGATCCGGATCAGATGGGATCGCTGTTTAAGGTCATGGGCTTTTCATCGCCTTTCTTGCCACTGGCGGGGTTGACCCATGAAATCCTTTGATCTCAACGCATTCGATGTCTGCGGTGCAGATATTTCATTTGCCTTTTTCGGGCGGCAGGGCGGTGTCAGTGAGGGCGTATATGCGACATTGAATTGTGACCCGCGTCAAGATGACACGGCCGCGCATGTGGCCGAAAACCTGAAGCGCGTTTGTCATGCTGTTGGCGGTGATGAAAATCATCTGGCGCTGTTAAATCAGGTGCATGGTACGGATTGCATTGCGGTGAACGCGACCGATATCGCCGGTGCAACAAACGGCATTATCGCCGATGCGGATGCGATGTTGACCCGTCATGCAGGCGTGGTTCTTGGAATTCTGACGGCGGATTGCGCGCCTGTTTTATTGTGTGGATTGCGCCGTGATGACGGCAGGGCCGTCGTTGCGGCGGCACATGCCGGATGGCGCGGAGCATATGGCGGCGTTCTTGGGGCAACGTTACAGCAGATGCGGCAGGCCGGCGTTGATCCGGATACGATCTGTGCGGCGATCGGGCCATGCATCCAGCAGCGTTCCTATGAAGTGGATGCGACCTTCAAAAAGACATTCATGACACAGGCCGCTGGAAATGAGCGCTTCTTTGAAAAAACAATACACACGGAAAATGCATTCTATTTTGATCTTCCTGCTTACGTAGAAGCTGTGTTAAGGGATGCCGGTGTGCGCCATGTGTACCGTTCGGAACAAGATACATATGCGCTTGCCGATGATTTTTTCAGCCACCGCTATGCCACGCATTTCGGCGACGGGATAACGGGGCGTCAGCTGTCGGTGATTATGATATCAACAAAGTAACGAAAAAAATTGTAAAACTTGTTGATTTATTGAGATGATTTTTTATAGTGCAGGCATACATCAATATTCATAAAACACGGGCGTAAAAATGCAGCTTATCGCGGGTAATTCCAACCGACCTTTGGCAGAGGCCGTTTCTGCTTATCTTAATGTTCCTCTTACACAAGCAAGTATCAAACGTTTTTCCGATATGGAAGTCTTCGCGGAGATTTTGGAAAATGTGCGTGGCGAAGATGTTTTCGTTCTTCAGTCAACGTCATATCCGGCGAACGATAATTTGATGGAATTGCTGATTACGATTGATGCGCTCCGTCGCGGGTCTGCGCGCCGTATTACGGCGGTCATCCCGTATTTCGGTTATGCGCGTCAGGATCGTAAGACAGGCGGCCGTACACCGATTTCCGCAAAACTGGTTGCAAACCTGATTACATCGGCTGGCGCGGATCGTGTTCTGACAATGGAATTGCACGCAGGCCAAATTCAGGGCTTCTTCGATATTCCGGTCGATAACCTGATTATGGGGCCTGTCTTTGAACCGGAAATCAACAAAAAAGGCAAAGCCGAAGACATGGTGATGGTATCGCCTGATGTTGGTGGTGTTGTGCGTGCGCGCGCCCTTGCCAAACGTCTTGGTTGCGGATTGGCGATCATTGATAAACGCCGCGAAAAAGCAGGCGTATCCGAAGTCATGAACGTCATTGGTAATGTGGATGGCAAAATCTGTTTCCTCGTTGATGATATTGTCGATTCCGGCGGTACGTTGTGTAACGCTGCGATTGCGCTAAAAGGAAAGGGCGCGAAAGAAGTGCATGCTTATGCTGTGCATGGTGTACTTTCCGGCGGCGCTGTTGCGCGTGTGTCCTCATCCGAGCTTGAAAGTCTGGTGATTACGGACAGTATTGCGGCGACAGAGGCCGTGCGCGTTTCCGATAGTATCGAGCAAATTTCACTGGCGCCGCTTCTGGGCGAGGCGATCAAGCGTATTAGCGAAGAAAAGTCGATTTCCGAACTCTTCAAATAGAGATCGGAAGACAGGCGACCGCGAAATATCGCTATAAAACGCGCAAAAGTGCGAAATATTTCTTGAATTTACCGCGAATTTCTGGTTTTTTCACATGTCTTCTGAGAATGAGGACTGGTTTAACGGTTGGCACCCCTGGAGGCTGACCATAATTTTAAAGGAGAGCTGTTATGGCTAACAAATATAAATTAGACGCTGAAATGCGCGAAAAGGCTGGTAAGGGGGCTTCCCGTGCTTTGCGTCGTGACGGAAAGGTTCCTGCTGTTATCTATGGTAACAAAGAGGACGCAATCAAAATTACCCTTCCTGCAAAAGAAGCAAATATAGAATATTATGCAGGCCACATGTTCACAACATTGTGTGACCTGAAGGTCGGAAATGACACGCACCTTGTGCTGGCACGTGACGTGCAATTGCACCCGGTCAAAGATTATGTCGAGCACATCGATTTCTTGCGCGTGACTCCGAAGACAAAAATTACAGTCAGCATTCCGGTGAACTTCATCGGTGAAGACGTCTCGCCGGGTATCCGTGACGAAGGCGGTTCATTGAACGTTGTGCGCTACGAAGTTGATCTGCGTTGTTCTGCGACATCCATTCCGGACAGTCTGGATGCGGACGTATCGGAAATGAATATCGGTGACTCATTGAAAATCAGTGATGTGACACTGCCGGAAGGTGCAACACCGGACATTACAGACCGTGACTTCACAATCGCAACAATCATCGCACCGCGTGCTGTTGTTGAGGAAGAAGATGAAGAAGGTCTTGAAGGCGAAGAAGGCGAAGTTGCTGAGGGTGAAGAAGGCGAAGAAGCTTCATCTGAAGAAGGCGGCGAAGAGGCTTCTGAAGAATAAGACGATTGAAATATCAAAAGCCGTCATATCGCAGCGCTGTATTTGGCTGTATTATGGCGGCTTTTTTTATTATACTCTGTGCCATGATTTTTTCTTTTTTATGGCCATCAAAAACAAAACAGCAGGCAACGGATAATATGTGGCTTCTTGTCGGTCTGGGAAATCCCGGTGATAAATATGATGCAAACCGCCATAATATCGGTTTTATGGTGATCGATGCGATCGCAGATGATTATCATTTTCCGGCGTTTAAATCAAAATATCAGGGGGATTACAGTCAAGGCACCATTGGCGGTGAGAAGGTTCTGTTGTTAAAACCGCAAACATATATGAATAATTCGGGGCAGTCTGTCGGGGCACTTGCCAAGTTTTACAAAATTCCCGCAGACAGGATTATTGTGTTCCATGACGAGCTGGATTTAAATCCCGGTAAGATGCGGGTCAAGTTCGGTGGCGGGCTTGCCGGTCATAACGGGCTGAAATCGATGAAAGCCCATCTGGGCACGCAGGATTTTTGGCGTGTGCGCATGGGGATTGGCCATCCGGGTGATAAAAACCGTGTCAGCGGTTATGTTCTGAGTGATTTTGCAAAGGCAGAAAAGCCGCAGATTGACAAGATGATCGAAGCCTGCGCACAACATGTTGCCGATCTCTTTACAAAGGGCGGCGATGAGGATTATATGACGAAGGTTGCGCGCTAGATTGTAATGCGCCGTGACCGATTATTAGCAGAAAAGGATAAATAAAAATGGGATTTAATTGCGGAATTGTCGGGTTGCCGAATGTCGGGAAATCAACCTTGTTTAACGCGTTGACGGCGACAGCGGCGGCACAGGCGGCTAACTTTCCCTTTTGTACGATTGAACCGAATGTCGGCCGCGTGGCGATCCCCGATGCGCGCCTGAACCGGTTGGCCGAGGTTGCCGGATCAGGAAAGATCATTCCCGCCCAGCTTGAATTTGTTGATATTGCCGGGCTTGTGAAAGGCGCATCGCAAGGTGAAGGGCTCGGGAACCAGTTCTTGGCCAATATTCGTGAAACGCACGCAATTGTGCATGTGCTGCGCTGTTTTGAAAATGACGATATCACCCATGTCGAAGGATCAGTCGATCCTGTGCGGGATGCGGATACCGTTGAGACAGAATTAATGCTGGCCGATCTGGAATCTGTCGAACGGCAATTAAAATCGATCGAGAAGAAAGCAAAATCCGGCGATAAAGACGCCAAAGTGCAGTTTGAATTGCTCGGCAAAGTCAAAGACGCATTGGATGACGGCCTGCCGGCGCGCACGGTGGATGTTGCGGAGGATGAAGAGAAAAACTTCAAGATGTTACAACTTCTGACGGCAAAGCCTGTGCTTTATGTTTGCAATGTGAATGAAGAAGAGGCAGCCACGGGCAATGACCTGACCACGAAAGTTGCACAAATGGCCAAAGAAAAGGGCGCGGAAAGCGTTGTGATTTCTGCGAATATCGAGGCTGAAATTGCCCAGCTTGAATCCGATGAAGAGAAGGCTGAGTTTTTGGATACAATCGGTCTTGAAGAACCTGGACTGAACAAAATTATTCGCGCAGGGTTCGATTTGCTGGGTCTGCACACATATTTCACAGTCGGTCCGAAGGAAGCGCGAGCCTGGACGATCCGCCGTGTTGCAAAAGCGCCGGAAGCCGCCGGTGCGATCCATACCGATTTTGAAAAAGGGTTTATCCGTGCCGAAGTCATTGCCTTTGACGATTATATTGCCTGTAAAGGTGAACAAGGCGCAAAAGAATCCGGTAAAATGCGGCAGGAAGGCAAAGATTACGTCGTCCATGAAGGGGACGTTATCTTGTTCCGTTTCAACGTCTAGGGCTGTCGTATAACAATTAAGGTTCGAAGTGGAATTTGGTTGTGCCGGTGCCGGGTGTCAACTCGTCCATTGTGCCGAGCGAAAATTCGCGGATCGTTGAATAGATAGGCAGATCAAGCGCATAACTGTAAAGATCAACCCGTGTCAGTTCGGGGCTTACCTCGATATTGTGTTCGCGCGCATATTCTTTTTCTTCGTGTGTCAGATGACCATACACATCATTATACATACGCTGATGAAGCCATAGGTCGGCAAGATAATCAAAAGTCGGTGCGGTGTTCGGCATATGTTGTCCCAGATCATGCATGCCTTCAAGGCAGGCTTTGCGTTCGCTATAGCCGTTTGTTGTCATGTGATAGGTGATGCGGTTGTCGAGATAACGCATATATTCGGCTTGTCTTGCGGCAGAATAAGTGGTTTGTGCAAAATATTCGGCGTTGATGCGTAGTGTATCGGCTTTGTTGATGCGTAGATTTTCGAAATCAGTGACGGCATCGCGCAATTTGTCTAGCTCGTTACGCTGTTCTGCGGAGAAGGTGATGCCGCGCTCTTTGTGTAGATAGTAAAATAGCGCATCCGCGGCACGCTGTCCGTAATTTGCGTTTGGCGCTGTGATTGTGGTGTAGTCGCGGTCATGATCATCCGTGAACGCTTGATCCCAACGGTCATATGTCATGGTCACGGCGGCGATGCCAACCATCGGGGCAACAACCCATTTAAATGTCTTTCCCAAAAAGCTCATATCTACACCACCTTTAAATAATGATGGCCAGTATAATCTTTTGTTTACATAATGTCAAGTTCTGGTATGGGAGTGTATGGTGTTGAATGGGGGCAGCGCAAAACGATGATAGATATACAGGACGGGCATAAGAGACAGCACGGTAGTCGTCTTCATATGACGGATATATAACCGTCTATGCATGGGTAGGCACGATTTGGCCTGCCACCATGTCTATCTGTGTCGCTTTGTGTGCTTAATACGTTGTTTTTTTAAGCAAAATCAGGATGGCTGGTGAACCAGATCGCGATAAGCATCCTGAATGCGCCGTGTAACGGGGCCGATCGGAAATTCTTTGTCGTCAATCTTCCCGACAGCCGTAATTTCTGCGGCTGTGCCTGTGACGAACACTTCGACAAAGTCCTTGATGTCCTCGGGCATAATCGTGCCGACCTCGACAGGAATGTCCATTTCCTTACACATCTGGATGACTGTCTGACGTGTGATACCGTTCAGGAAACATTCCGGTTCAGGTGTTTTTAGGCTGCCGTCTTTTGTGACGAAGAAAATGTTTGATCCGGATGATTCTGCAACGCGGCCTTTGTAATCATGCATCAGCACGTCATCATATCCGTCGCGGTCTGCTTTGTGTTTTGCAATTGTGCCGATCATATAAACGCCGGCCGCTTTACTTTGCACGGGAACCGTTGTCGGATCGGGGCGCCGCCATGCGGATGTTTGTAGTGCGATGCCTTTGTCAGCGCCGCCTTTGGGGAAGAAATATTTCGGCACTTCCCAGCAGGCAATGGCTACATGAATGGTTGTGTGCTGTGCTGAAATGGCCATTTGTTCACTGCCGCGCCAGGCGACGGGGCGGACATAGCCGTAAGACAGATCGTTTGCCTTGACGACGTCCTTTGTGACTTCGTCCAGTTCTTCGGCGGTGTATGGGAGTTTCATATCAAGAATTTCGGCGGATTTTATCAGGCGCTCGGAATGTTCACGCAATTTGAAAACGCGGCCGTCATACACGCGTTCGCCTTCAAAAACAGAGCTGGCATAGTGCAAGCCATGACACAAAATATGTGTTTTTGCTTCGCGCCAGGGCATCATTTTGCCGTTGAACCAGATTGTACCATCGCGATCATCAAAGGGAATTAAGCCATTCATATTTTTTTACCGTGTTTTTATGGTTTATTGTGCTGATAATTACATTATTATAAAGCGAAGGCCGGATCAATTAAGAAGCATCACAATGCACTGTAAAAATTTATGAATATGACTGCAGCAGACCAAAATAAAATAGAACCGGATCATTCCCATATTCTTGTGGTGGATGATGATAAGCGTATCCGTGATCTGGTATGCCGTTATTTGCGGCAGCATGATTTTATTGTGTGTCCGGCCGAAAATGCCGCAATTGCCCAGCACTTGCTGGAGGCGATGCAGTTTGATGCCATTGTGCTGGATGTCATGATGCCGGGCGAGAGTGGTCTGGATCTGACCGAGAAACTCCGCAAGGATAACCAGATTCCGATTTTGTTACTGACAGCGCTTGGCGAGGTAGAGGACCGGATCACCGGTCTTGAGACAGGGGCGGATGATTATCTGGCCAAACCGTTCGAACCGCGGGAATTGGTTTTGCGGTTAAAATCCCTTTTAAAGCGCAGTCAGGCGCAGAATACGGATATCAATGCGCCGTTCCGTGTCGGGCAGTGGGTTTTTCATCCGGAATCGTCGGGGTTACGCCATAAAGACACAGATGAGCCGCTGAAATTGACAACAGTGGAAGAAAATCTGCTGATGGCATTGGCCAAAGAGCGCGGACAAGTCGTTTCCAGAGAAGCGCTTGCCGGTAGTTGCGGTGTGGACGCAGGCGAACGCACGATTGATGTGCAGGTCACACGCCTGCGCCGGAAGATAGAAGAAGATACTAAAAATCCGCTCTATTTACAGACAGTACGTGGTAAAGGGTATATCCTGCGTGTTCAGGACATAGAAGGATAGCATAGGGGAAGGATAGCATAGGGTTGATGATGAAGCTTTCGATCAAAAAAATTCTGCCGCGTAGTTTGCTCGGGCGTTCTTTGCTTATCCTGATGACGCCGATTTTTCTGATTCAGGTCATTACGACATATATTTTCTTTGACCGTCACTGGGACAAGGTCACAGGGCGGCTGGCCTTTGCCGTGGCAGGCGAGGTTGCGATGATTGTATCGGATGTTGAAAATGCATCGGACGGCGATGAGATTGAGGCGATTTCGCAAAAAGCGGTGAAGGCGCTTGATTTTCTTGTCAGCTTTGATGATGGGGCCACATTGTCGAAAAAAAGAGATGACCGCAATACAATGGTCGGCAAAGCGCTAAGCGAAAGTCTGTCCTATAAGATTTCGCAGCCATTTCGTATCTCGATTGATATTGAAGAAAAATGGGTTGAGGTCAGTATCGCGCTTCAGAACGGTGTTTTGCGCATCACGATGCCGCAGCGGCGGCTGTTTTCATCGTCCGGCTATATCTTCTTGCTCTGGATGATTGCCATTTCGATCACATTGCTGGCGATTGCAATTTTGTTCATGCGTAACCAGATCAGACCCATTCGGCGGCTGGCGATTGTTGCCGAGCGGTTCGGACGTGGACAAGACGCACCAGCTAGCTTTAAACCCGAAGGTGCGCGCGAAATCAGACAAGCGGCACGGTCATTTCTGGATATGCGCGACCGTATCCGGCGGCAAATTCAGCAGCGCACGGCGATGCTGGCGGGCATTTCACATGATCTGCGTACCCCGCTGACACGCATGAAATTGCAGACAGAGATGCTGGGCGATACTCCTGATGCCGCAGAGTTGAAGTCCGACATTGCCGAGATGGAGAAGATGGTAAATGCCTATCTTGATTTTGTCCGTGGTGAAGGGGATGAGAAGACAGAAGCAATCTCGTTGAACGACCTGATTAGTCGCATAATAATAAATACGCGCCGTATCGGTATTGATATAAGCGAGAAAGATCTCCCTGAAATAATGCTGACTGTGCGACCGGTGGCGTTTGAGCGCTGTTTGATGAATATCATTAATAATGCCACAAAATACGCACATCATATTGAAATATCTGTCGAAAATACAGAAAATGAACTCTTGTTACATATTGATGATGACGGGCCGGGCATTCCCGAAGAGGCGTTGGGTGATGTCTTTCGTCCGTTTTTCCGTGTGGACGAGTCCCGTAATCTTGAAACAGGCGGGATCGGCCTCGGTTTGCCGATTGCACAAGACATCATTTTATCACATGGCGGACACATCGAATTAGGGCGCAGTCCGCTGGGTGGATTACGTGCAACAATTATTATGGCAAAATAGTGTGGAAACCCGCCGTTTTCTCGGAAAAATTAGTAATTGTTTAACCATAGTATCGCAAAGTGGTAATAGGGCAATGCATGTTCGTTTCGGACATGATCATCTTCAGGAACGGGTATTTCTTCTTCGTTCCTTGTAATACAAAGGAAAAACGATGTTCCCAGCGAACAAAAAGAAAGGAAGCGCAACGGCAGAATCCGGCAAAGAGCCGCAGAACAAGTCTGTCTATTATAAATTGCAGTTCCTTTTTCTGATTCTGGGGGTCATTTTCTCGGGCATTCTGGCGATGGTCGTCGATTCATCTGTGAAAGATGCCATTAGTAAAAATGCGGCCAAGAATTTGCTCGATATTCAGAAAACGGTACGACAGGACATTGAAGGACTGCAAAATGCTCTGTATGCGACCACTGCTTTCCTGTCACATTGGGATGGAAAAAGCTTTCAGGATTTGCCACGTATTTTGCCGCAGGTCGTACCGAACTATGCTGGGATTTCGCGGCTATTCGTCGTGTACCAGAGCGAGGGTGACAAATGGAAGGTGCAGCCGGTGTACGAAGCGCGACAGGTGAAATCGCAGGTCACAGACAAAGAAGCCGATCAGGTCATTCTCGGCCATTTTATTAAAACAGCACCGAAGATCAAAGGTGGTATGAGTATCGTTACAGATTATCCGGGGCAGCGTTTGCAAAAAAGTGAAACGGAGTTTGCGTCATCGTCTTATCCGTTCTGGGCGGCGATGCGGATTGATTCCGACAAATTTTCGAACGGCATCTTGATTGCGCATATGGATATGATGTGGATGATTGATAAGGACTGGCTCGAGAACAGAAGTGATATTCACCGCATTTCGATCAATGATTTGAACACCAAAAAGATTCTTTATACGGCCGAGCGTTTTGACAGTAAGCCTCTGCCGTTTGATGCGAGCTTGAGCTTCATGTTTCAGGCCGGTGCCAATGACTGGCGGATTGAAATTGTGCAGGGGCTGTCGCAGAAAGCCAAATATATGACCAAGTTATCGTTCGTCGTCTTCTTCGTGGGGGAGGCGATTACGATCTTGCTGTTGTTATATTTCCGGCATTACAGACGCACCTCGTGGCAACGCAAGCATATGGGGCATGAATTGATGCGCCATAAGCGTGAAATCAAAAAGCGTATGGCGGAAAAAGCGCATATGCTCAAAACATTTAAGACGAGTGAGAATGAATATAAGAGACTGATTAATATCGCCAGCGACATTATCTTCGAGATGAACGAGCAGGGTGAGATTGTTTTTGTAAACCGTGCGTGGGAACGTCTTATGGGGCACAGTCCCGATGAAATCAAAGGCCAGCGTATGCTTGACTGTCTGCATGAATATAATCGTGAGGCGTTCAGTAACGGGTTTGATGCGGTTTTGAAGGGGAAAGAAAAATCGTATAATGCGAGCGTTAAACTGCGTATGAATGACGGCGCGTATCGTGCAACAGAGATATGGATGTCCACGCTGAAAAAAGAAGAAGAAGGCAGTGATGCGGTCATCGTAGGGTCTATCGCTGATGCGGAAGAAGCCCGCCGCGCGAAGGAAGCGCTGACCCTTGCGGAACAAAAGGCACAGGATATTATCACGAATGCGGCCGGCGGTTTTTATCAGGTGACGCTGGAAGGCAAGTTCCTGAGTGTAAACCCATCTATGGCGCATATTCTAGGTTTTGAAAGCCCGGATCATTTGATGAAGCACAAAGATGACCCGCAGAATTATTTGTTCGGGACGCTGAAAGATAAGAACCGCTTTATGCGTGAATTGGAAGAGACAGAGCATGTCAAAAATTTCGAAGCGAAAATCTATACGCGGCGCGGGCATGAAATCTGGGTAAATCAGAATGCACGTGCCGTGAAGGATGATCACGGCAATATCCAGTATATTGAGGGCAGTCTGGAAAATATTACGCAGCGTAAGATGGTGGAAATGGATTTGAAGGAAGCCAAGATCACATCGGACTTGGCCAATCGTTCGAAGTCCGAATTCCTTGCCAATATGAGTCATGAACTGAGAACGCCGCTGAACTCGATCATCGGTTTTGCTGAAATCATGAAAAACGAAGTGCTCGGCAAGATGGAAAACAAGCAATATTGGGAATATAGCCGCGATATTTATGAAAGCGGTAAACGCTTGTTGATGATCATTAACGAAATTCTGGATGTGTCGCGTATTGAATCCGGTGAACGTCAGTTGAATGAAACAAGTATCCAGATGGGCGGGTTGATCACGTCATGTATTGAATTTGTGTCCATGCGTTCTGAAAGCAATGACGTCACGGTTGTAAATGCCTGTGAAAACAAAGTGCCGAATGTGCTTGGTGAAGAACGCGGTATTAAGCAGGTCTTGCTGAATCTGTTATCCAATGCGATGAAATTCACGCCGTCAGGCGGACGTGTCACCATATCGTACGAGATTGACGCAAACCATGCGCTTCGTATCTCTATCACGGATACGGGTGTCGGGCTGAACGAAGACGAAATTGCAAAAGCGCTGTCACCGTTCGGCCAAGTTGATACGGCGCTCAGCCGTTCCGGATCGGGCGCGGGGCTTGGTCTGAATCTGGTTGATGCCATGATGACGTTACATGGCGGTAAGTTCGAGCTGTTTTCCGAAAAAGGTATCGGTACCACGGCTACAGTTATTTTCCCATCCAAGCGTGTTCTGGACGGCAATCAGGATGCCGCAGGGGAACAAGCGCCAAAATCACAGATTGATTATGATGCGATGTTCGCAAGCAAGTCATCATCAGACAAAGCCGAGCAGCCACCCATCACAGATGACGGTGATATTATTCATTAATGAAGGTCGAGAGACAGCACGTGCGGTGCAGAGGAGTGCGCGTGACCGTGACACACCTCTGGTGGTTATCGCGCAAGATCAAGTAATTCTTCCAGTTCTTCCAGTGACAGCCGCATAATGTGCGATGCCTGATCGTAGCTGAAGCCCGCGCGCGCGAATTTAGCCAGTGATTTACCGTAATGGTCGTGTGCATCCTCCTTGACTGTCTGATCGAAGCCGCCCAGTTTTTTCTTGCGGGCGAATTTTGCGGCGGCAATCAGATCGGTACTGACATCGGTTTCAAGATGTTCGTCATATTCCGAAAGCGCTTTTTCAATCAATTCGGCGGAGATTCCTTTTTGCTTTAATTTCATGCGGATCGTGCGTGCAGGCAATCCGCGGTTACGGAATGATTGCACCATGCCGCGTGTATAGGCGCGATCATCCAGATAGCCGAGTTGCTGGAATTCGGCGATGACATGGTCCAGCATTTTCATGCAATCCGCTTCGGGCGGTTCTTTGTGGATGAAAAGAGAACGGTCGATTTTGCGTTTCATGACGCGACGGAAATGTTCCGTGCCGGCCGTGTAGTTTTGTAAATAGAACAGGCCCGCATTATATAAGTAACTCTGCGTAATCTTTTTCGGTTTACGCTTCTTTTTATTTTTCTTATAAGAGGGGGCAGTGGCTGTATCGGTCATGGGCGTAGTGTAACATATTTCTGAATTCACAAGAGGGTAAATTTCGTGTCTGACACACAAGATGCAAACCAAACACATAATAACGAAGTTGTTTTATTCTCACTAGACGCACTGGATATACGTGGCCGTGCGGTGCGACTGGATCATATCGTCGATGAGATTATCAGCGCGCATGATTACCCGCAATCTGTTTCTGCGTATGTGGCGCAGTTGATTTCATTGTCTTGTTTGTTTTCGTCGCTGTTCAAGTTCGATGGTATTTTCTCTTTGCAGGTGCAATCAAGCAGCGCGCTAAAGATGCTGGCCTGTGATGTAACCAGCAAAGGAGAAGTGCGGGCGTGCGCGTCTTTTGATGAAGATCACGCAGACGAAGATGATTTCGAACTCGGGGAAGGTTATGTTGTCTTCACGATTGATCAGGAAAGCGAAAAAGACCGCTATCAGGGGATTGTCCAGATTCATAATGGTGATCTGGTTGAGTCCGTACAGCATTATTTTAACCAGTCAGAGCAAATCCCGACGGGCATTAAGGCGGCTTGCAATCAGGATGCGGACGGACGCTGGACGGCAGGCGGCGTTTTGCTGCAACGATTGCCCGATCAAGGTGGTAAAGTTGAGAAGACGGATAAAACAGACGCACGTGATCAATGGCAACATGCGATGGTTTTGCTCAGCAGTTTGACCGACGAAGAAATATGCGATCGTGATTTGTCGTTGCATGATGTACTTTTGCGCTTGTTCCACGCGGAAGGGCCGCGCGTCTTTGACCCGATCCCGCTGGTGAAAAAATGCCGCTGTTCACGGGATAAACTGCTCGGTGTCCTGCGCTCTATGGACCCGGCGGAAAAGGCGGATATTACAAAAGAGCCAGAGATCGAGGTCCAGTGCGAATATTGCGCGGAAAAATATAAATTTTCAGCCGAAGATATAAACGGCTGATTGACGTGTTCTTTTTATACTCCTAATCTTTACGGGGTATGTGTTAACCAAACTTGAAAGCAGGGGAGTGAGCTGTGGCTCTATTTTTGAAACAAAATAATATCTTGAATGTGTGTCTGTTCCTTTTGATTATGATGGGGCTGGCGGCCTGTTCCTCGACAACAGGCGGTCCTGACGGAAAGCCTCTGCCGGATATGACATTCGAGCATATCGAAAAACTTGCGCTGAATGTCGCTGAAATAGAGATCAATAACAATTATGATCCCGACCGTCACGACCGCGATGTTTCAATTGATTTTCCTGTTAGTCCGGATATGGCTGTGCGCCGCTATGCCGAAAACCGTTTCGAACCAATGGGGACACGCGGCAAGTTTGTGTTCACGCTGGAAGACGCGAAAGCCGAATATCGTATGACAGAACCCGAAGGCACATTTAAACGCTGGCTTGGTGTTGGCCGTAGCGAACATTACGATGTTGCGCTATCCATCCGTTTTTATTACGTCGATGGTTTGAAGAATGAATCACCGCACAGTCTCATGACATTCAAGCGTTCAATCAAGATTCCATATGAATATACGCTGGCGCAAAAGGATCTGGAGCAGTTCAAGTTTGTGGAATTGCTTGTACAGGATGTTGATCTGGCTATCACAGATACGATCAAGATGAAATACCCTGAAATCCTGATGCCGAACACGAAGGCATCTATACAGCCAGCAAAGATGCAAAGCCACATGTCATACGAAGGCAATGATGATTTGAATGATGATGTCGCAGGGGATCAAGATGCAGATGCTGCGGAATCAAATGCGGAGAATAATGCCGCGACTGAGCCAGTCGATCTGTTAACGTCGCCAGAAATGTGGTGAGACCAGCACAAGGATCGCAAAAAGCTCCAAACGGCCCAAGAGCATGCCTGTGGCCAATATCCATTTAGATGCATCTGAGAGCGGTTTAAAGTTGCCGCTAGGGCCGATAATGTCACCGAAGCCGGGACCAACGTTTGAAATGGCTGTCATGGCGCCGGACAGTGCCGTTATAAAATCGAGTCCGGTAAAAGCGAGCGCAATCGCAAGCAGAACAAAACATAAAATATACAGCGATACGAAGCTCATCACGGATGCGGATGTTTCATCTGAAATGGGTTTGCCTGCGTAATAGGGAATGAAAACACCGTTTGGATATAAAAGCTTTTTGATTTGTGAGAAAACCATCGCGGCCAGAACCTGAAAGCGGAACAGCTTTATACCGCAACTGGTTGACCCCGCACTTGCGCCCATTGCCATCAGGAAGAACAGAATGATAATCGGGAATGTCCCCCATATACCGTAATTCGTACTGGAGTAGCCTGTGCCTGTCATCAGCGATATGGTGTTAAACATACTGTGCACGAAAGACCAGTCAGGATCATACCCTTTGTCGTACACCAGAAAGAGCGCAATCAGCGTGATCGCCACGGCTAAAATCTTCAGCAAAAGACGGGCTTGCGGGTCTTTAAATATAGCCGTTGTATTTCCGTGAAGAACCTTCAGATACAAAATGTAAGGGATCGCAGAACATGTCATAAAAACGCTGGCGACGATGAGCGGACCGTATGATGTGTAATTGGAAAATGATGCGTCCGTGTTCGCAAAGCCACCAGTTGATAAAGTTGTCATGGCAAGGGCGATGGAATCAAAGCTGTTGATACCTGTCTGATGATAGAAAAACGCGCATGTGACAGTCAGGAAGAAATAAATGCCGCCGATTGATTTTGCAAAATCAGCAGAGCGCGGAATGACTTTTTCGCTTTCCGATAACTCTGTTTTGAACAGTTGCATACCACCAACCTTCAGGAACGGCAGAACGGAAAAGGCCATGATGATGATCCCGATACCGCCGAGCCATTGCAGGATCGCCCGCCATATCAGCAAGCCTTTGGGCATTGTGTCCAAGCCGACCAGAACTGTTGATCCGGTGGTCGTCAGGCCGGAAACAGATTCGAAAAAGGCATCGCAAAAGGAGATGTCCAGTTCAGAGAGCCAGAAGGGCAGCGCAGAGAAAATGCTGAGAAATATCCAGCAGCAGAAAATCATTAAGAACCCGCTTTTGGGTGTCAGGTCCATCGATTTGGTGGATGTCGTAAAAATCATTGTGCCGCCAAAATAAGCGGTGACAAAAGCGCAGAAGAAAAATACTTTCCAGTCAGCGTTCACATAATACAAGTCGACCAGCATCGGTACAGCCATGCTGAGCGCAAGGGCGCATAGAAGAAAACCAACAACATGGATAATGGGCCTGAAGTCTAGAATGGCTTATACTCCCTCAAAAGACGTGAAGCGTTTTTTTTCGTCTTTCAGTGCAAAACGTGAGATTGGTGGGGGCTGTCGAGTGAGAAGGCAGGGATTTCGACATTAAACGCACTGTCATCATCGTTCAGCATTTCATATGTACCGACCATGATGCCGCTTGGTGTATTCAGCGGGGCGCCGCTTGTATATTCATACATGCAGCCGCCGTGAATGACGGGCTGTTCGCCGACAACGCCTTCTCCTTCGATTTCCTGAACAACGCCTGTTGCATCGGTGATTTGCCAGTATCGTGTTTGCAACCGGATCGGGTCTTTGCGGTTGTTCAGGATTTTGACATGATACGACCACACATAATAATTTTTCTCCGGCATGGATTGATCCTCGAGAAAAACCGGTTTGACTGATATCTCGATATCATGTGTCGTTTTCGTATAGATCATTTCTCTGATCGTATGATTCTCGGCACTTGTCTCAAGCATATTTATCGTATCCCGTGTTTGGTTCGTTCCGATGCGTTTTCCGTTCGGCAAACCGCTTAGTGGAATGTAATCTGCACGCGACGGTTTGCCGGCTCTCTGATGCCGTCTTCCGTCTGTACCAGCAGATCTTTTTCACCGGCGCCTTGCGTTTGGATGATACTGCGGTCGATACCATTGGCAGCCAGCATGTCACGCACGGCATTTGCACGTTTTACGGCCAGTTTGTCATTATATGACTCCGGACCTGCGCGGTCTGTGTGCCCTGTGATTGTGATGCGTTCAACACTGCGTGTTTGCAGTTCCTGTTCGACAGCATCCAGAACACCCATACCGTCATCACTGACAGCGGCTGAATCATAGTCGAAGAAGACCAGATACATGGCATGTTGTGGTGCCATTTCCTGTGAAATTTCTTCACCAATCGGTTCCAGAATGTTCGGCTCTGCTTTCGGCAGCGGTACATCAACGGGCTCCGGTGGTGTAACCATACGTTCCAGTTCGGCAATGTTTGACAGGAATTGTGCTTTACAATTCAGGATTTCATTGGCCTGCCAGTTTTCTTCCTGCTGTTCAATCCAGCAGTCATAGTTTACTTGTGCGGCGGCGGCCGTTGATGGCGCGATTTCACGTGCGCCGAAATTCAGTGTTGTAATCAGGCGTCCGCGCGCTGTTGTCAGCTCTTCGATATGAGACGGCAGCAGGTTCCAGTCTGAAACAGGTTCCGGCACAACGTTTTCACCACGTGCAGCGGCGATCCCTTTGCGTGCAAAGTGTAGCCCGTCAGGGTGATCGTGCATTTTTTCCATTTCATAATTCGCATAGGCGCGGTATCCGTCAGCCAGTTCGCGTGTGAAGGGGCTTCCGACAGCCTGCACTTCGTTCAGTGTTTCAACTTCTGCGAACTCTTGCTGTGCAGAACATGCACTGAAGCTCAAAAAACAGGAAAGAATCAGCCCGCTATATAATAGTCTCATATTCCTAATACCTTTTATTACGTTACTTTCTTTTCCGATCCGGAGATCCTATATGGTTTCTATCTTAATTTAAACTGGCATAACAGACAGCCCGAAAGCATGAGTCGTTATATTACGGTAAAGTCTAGACCATCTGGCAAGAGTTTAAAAGAAACACTTTACATTTGTCCCATCATATAAAATATAAGTAAAGCGGTATGTTAGAAGATCACAATGAAAATAAATGACGGAGGAAGATATGGTTTGTGCACCAAGAGGGCGTATATATAATTCAATCACGGATATTGTCGGCGGGACACCTGTTGTCAGACTATCAAAGCTGACAGAGCATCTTGGATTGTCTGTGGACTTGTTGGCCAAACTGGAATTTTTCAATCCGTTATCTTCTGTAAAGGACCGTATCGCACTGTCGATGATTGAAACGGCGGAAAAGGACGGCAAGATCACGCCCGGTAAAACCGTGTTGATCGAGCCGACATCGGGCAATACCGGCATCGGTTTGGCTTTTATTGCTACGGCCAAAGGATACCGTTTGATTCTAACGATGCCGGAAAGCATGTCGTTGGAGCGCCGGAAGATGCTGAGCTATTTGGGCGCGGAACTGGTTCTTACCCCGAAAGAAGAGGGGATGAAAGGGGCAATTAACAAAGCTGAGGAGCTGGGCCGGTCTGTCGATGGCGGCTATCAGCTGGGGCAGTTTGAAAATCCGGCCAATCCGGACATACACCGCCGGACGACGGCAGAGGAAATCTGGATGGATACAGACGGACAAGTCGATATTTTCGTTGGTGGTGTCGGAACAGGCGGCACTATTACAGGGGTCGGAGAAGTTTTGAAAACGCATAACCCCGATGTCAGGATTGTTGCGGTCGAACCCGAAGAAAGTCCGGTATTGTCACGCGGTGATGCCGGGCCGCATCCGATACAAGGGATCGGCGCTGGTTTTGTTCCGGATAACCTGAATACGGATATTTATGATGATGTGATGACCGTCACAGGCGAAGAGTCTTTTGAGATGAGCCGCTTGCTGGCAAAGGTCGAAGGCATTCCGGCGGGGATTTCGTCTGGCGCGGCACTTAAAGCAGCGGTGCGTATGGCAGAAAAACCCGAAAATAAAGGCAAGCAAATTGTTGTGTTGTTACCGTCCGGGGCAGAGCGCTATCTCTCGACAGCGCTGTTTGATGGGCTGGAGCAAGATGAATGATATTCGGCCTGATAAAATCCATACAAAAACGTGATCCGGTACAACCATCTTTTCTGGAAGTGCTTTTGGCGTATCCGGGGGTGCATGTTCTTTTATTCTACAAAATTGCCCGTGTTCTTTGGGGCTTCGGATGGCGCACACCGGCGCGGGTTGTTTCGCATATCGGACGGTTTCTGACGGGGATTGAAATTCATCCGGCGGCGAAAATCGGAAAGCGGTTTTTTGTCGATCACGGTATGGGGGTCGTGATCGGGGAAACGGCGGTTGTCGAAGATGATGTGACGTTGTATCACGGTGTGACCCTCGGCGGAATCGGCGCGCAGCAAAAAGGCAAACGTCACCCGACCCTGAAAAACAATGTCATGGTTGGTGCAGGCGCGCAGATATTGGGCGATATCACCATTGGTGAGGGCGCAAAGGTTGGCGCAAATGCGGTGGTGACGACGGATGTGCCCGCAGGATGTACTGCCGTCGGGAATCCGGCGCGCCTGGTATCATGCAAGTGTGATGAGACAACGGTGCAGGCCTATGGCTTGCCGTCGGATCAAAAACTTGATCCGCTGGGCGAAGAGATCGAGCGTCTGATGGCTGATATTGTGTCGTTGAAAAAGCGGCTACATAAGAAAAAATGAATATTTCCCGTTCATTACCATATTATTCTTGACAGCAACGATCAAAATCGCGTATCCACACAGCCACACGATATTCAAAACCGTGCAGAGCTTCCTGTGACATAATCTGTCCGCATCGGGGTCTGATCTTGCCGGAAACCGTACAGTCCCAGCGATTTTTGCCTGTGAATTTGTGCGGCGGCATTAAGCTCCACGGGGTTTCGCGATGGCGAAACAAACACAACAATAAAAATAAATAAATTAGGAGTAATAACTTATGATGAAACCGCTTGCTGAAATGAAAATCGCAATCTTGGTTGCAAATGGCTTTGAACAAAATGACATGATCGCAATGCAGCGCGCTATGCTGGCTGCCGGTGCGAATGTCCGTATTGTCAGTGTCGAGCAAGGACTTGTAAACGGTTGGGATGGCGATAACTGGGGGCATAATTTTGCTGTTGATACACAGATTAACCGTGCGCTCGCTGCGGATTTTGATTGTCTGGTTGTGCCAGGTGGCGAAAGAAGTCTGAATAAGCTGAACCTGACGGCACATACGAAACGTTTTGTTTCAGGGTTCATGGCGATTGCCAAGCCTGTTGTCCTGATGGGCGATGCGGCAAAAATCATGGCAATGACGGAAAATGCGGCTGGCTTTACGATGGCTGGCGCGGCAGACGTTCAGGATATGATCGAGACAGCCGGCGGAACATACAGTGCAGAGTACGTGATGATGGATCGTAATATCTTTAGCGCGAACACAGCTATGACAGATCAGACAGATGATGTTGTGAAGTCTGCGATGGCATTTTTGACCGAATGTGCTACTGTTTGTCAGGAAGACAAAAACGCCGCATAACGGTCTCGTGGTGTTGCGCCGCTATATTGACGGTGGAACAGTACGGTAGCGGACCGGCACATGCCGGCATAGGTTATAAGCCAGCATACGTAAGGACACGCCATGAAAGCTGAAACAACCGCAATCATTAATGATATTCAGGACGCGCTTCTCATTCTACGGAGGCATCTTTGACTGGGATAATGCCTGTGAACGCCTGCGCGAGCTAGAAGCCCTGAGCGCCGACCCTGATTTGTGGTCCGATCCCGATAAAGCGCAAGACTTGATGAAAGAGAAAAACCGTCTCGAAACCAAGATCGACATGATTAATGGAATCGAGAGTGAAACGGACGATCATGCCGAAATGATTGTGATGGCCGAAGAAGAGGGCGATGAAGATATCGTTCTCGAGTCTGAGAAGCAGCTGGCTGAGATCAAAAAACGTATTGATAAATTACAGCTTGAAAGTCTGTTGTCGGGTGAAGCGGACCAGAACGATGCTTTCCTCGAGGTGCATGCCGGATCAGGCGGCACTGAGGCGCAGGATTGGGCCTCTATGTTATTGCGGATGTATCTTCGCTGGGCCGACCGGCGCGGTTTCAAAACAACAATTCTTGAACAAAGTGACGGCGATGAAGCCGGTATCAAATCGACCACGATTCAGGTCACTGGCGAAAATGCTTATGGATGGCTGAAAACGGAAAATGGCGTGCATCGTCTTGTGCGGATTTCACCGTTTGACTCGAATGCGCGGCGGCACACCAGTTTTGCATCTGTGACGGTGTCTCCGGTCGTGGATGAGGATTTTGATATTGATGTCGAAGAAAAAGACTTGCGGATTGATACATACCGTTCCAGCGGTGCGGGCGGCCAGCACGTCAATACGACGGATAGTGCCGTGCGTATTACGCATGAACCGACAGGGGTGGTGGTTGCGTGTCAGAGTGAGCGTTCCCAACACCAGAACCGCGCGCATGCGATGGCGATGTTGAAAGCCAAGTTGTATGAACTGGAATTACAGCGCCGCGAAGCCGAGCAGGCAGAAGACTATGCCGAGAAAAGCGATATCGGCTGGGGGCATCAGATCCGGTCTTATGTTTTACATCCGTACCAAATGATCAAAGACCTGAGAACAGCGCATGAAACGACAAATTCACAAGCTGTACTGGATGGCGATATCGACCAGTTCCTGGAAGCCTCCTTGTCGCATAAACAGGACAAGAAAGTTGCGTAACGCACTGATTTGTTTGTGTTATAGAATATCGATGCATTCTGTATCCTTTTTATGTCGCCGCGCCAAAAGCCCGTGAGCGCGCTTCTACCCGTGTTTTTTGGGACATAAAATCGTAAAAACCGCTTTTTAAAACGGTTTCAAACGTGTAACCTTACCGTGGAATAGATTGAATCGATTCTTTAATATCTTTGGGGTACACCAATGCCGATTATTCAGAGCAAAACAAAAAAACATTTCAACAAAATTCTACTGGGCGCCGCGATGGTGATGTTTGCATCCCCCGCAATGGCGCAAGACAATGTCTGGCAGGTTTCGCGTGTCGATTCTGCCGATGGGGAGAATTTCTACTGTGCTGCGGCCAAACGGTTCGATGGCAAAGGCGTTTTGACATTCGCCCGGAACAAGGAGCATAAAAGCTCTTTGGCGATTGATCTTGAAAAAGACCGTTTCATGAATAACCAGCGTTATGACGTGACGTTGAAACCGGATGATTTCAAAAGCCGTGACTATGCCGTCAGTCCTGTGTCGCCAAGTGCTTTCGTGGTGCGTATCGGTCAGGATGATGTTTTCCAAAATGCTATTTCTGCTTCCAAAGAGCTGGAAGTTGACGTTGACGGATTGCAGGTGCGTTACCAGATCGAAGATTATAAGCTGGTTTCAATGAAGCTTGATGAATGTCTTGGTATGCCTGTTGGGACAGAGTTTTCGATGTCGATGCCTGAACCTGAGGTTGAGGCTGATAACGAAGCTGGTAGTACTGTGACCGATATTTCTTCTGCTGCGGCGTCTGCGTCTGTGAAAAACGTGAATCGCGCAAGCAATATGGCCGGGGAGCCGATCCGGATTACAGCCAAAGAACGGGCAAAACCTGTCGCGAAAACAGTCGCTGATTTGAGCCTTGAGGAAAAAGTCAAACTTCTGGAGCGTCAAAATCTGGCATTAAACAAGCGTTTGCGCAGTCTGGGGGACTCGCCGCAGAATATCTCGTCATCAATGACGGATACAGCGGTGGCTGCCGAGTATCAGGAAAAGCTGGCTTCTGCGCAATCCCGTTTACAACTGGTTGAGAAAACAAACAGAGCGCACAAAGAACGTATTGCTGAATTGGAAAGCGCTTTGAACAGTGCGCAGCGTAATCTGGATAGTAAGAGCAGCGCAATATCAACTCTGCAGCAAGGCATGGAAAATGCCGTTGCCGGATTGCCGAATGATGTGCGCGCGTTAAAAACAGAATTGATGCAGGCCAAATCAGCGCTGACAGAACAGCAAGGCCAGTATGAAGCACAGATTTCTGCATTCGAACAGGTTATGGCGCAGAATGAAAATGCAGTCGGTGAACTGGAACAGATTTTCATGCAGAAAATCAACGATCTGAAACAGGACAAAGCGCAAAGCGCACAGAAAATCCAATCTCTGGAGCAGCAGCTTGCGTCCGCATCCGGTCGCCTGACGGGAGATCAAAAAGCCAAATTGCAGGCCTATGATCAACTGGCTACAGAACTTGCCTCTGTCAAAGAAGCGTTCCGCAAGGAACGTCAAGGGTATGAGCAAACGATTGCCTCATTGCGTCAGGCGCAGGACCAGACAGAAGCACGCCTTGCCACATTGCAGGAACAAGCCGGAAGTACGTCAGGCGCCAAAGATGAGTATGAAAACCAAATTGCCGATCTTGAACGCATTCTGGGTGAAAAAGATACGGTGATTACCAAGCTGGAGACACAGCTTTCCGAAGCGCAGAGCCAAGCCAAGCAAAGTGGTAAATCAACCGAGAATATCGACAAGCTGAACGAAGATATCGCACAGTTGAAAGAGGCGCTGACGGGGCAAAAGCAGTCTTATACAAATCAGATTCATGTGATGGAGCAGGTGATCGAAACAAAAGAAGCCGAATTGGCTGAATTGCGTCAATCATTGGCTGAACAACAGATGGCCTCGGCTGATGCAAACGATGCGGTTGCCGGGAAAACAGCGGAAACGATTCTTGACCTTGAACGCGAGATCAAACAGTTGAAAAATGAGAATAACCGTTTGAATCTGGCTCTCGCGGAAAGCGGGCAGGGTAACGCTGTTGTAGAAGAGAATTATGATCTGGCCTCTAAATTGCGGCGTGTTCAAACAGAGCTTGATCTTGTGAAGCAAGAAAAGCGTGAGCTGCGGGAGCAAATTGTCGCGCTTCAAAATGAAAAAGATATGACACTGGTGAATATTTCCGGTGATGACTGGGATCTGGAACAAGCCACGCGCCGCTTTAACGAAGCAGAGCGTCAACTGGAACGTCTTGGGCGTAAGCTGGCAACGGCAGAACGTCAATGTAAGCTTGAGAAAAAAGCACTTGAATATAAGCTGTTCGATCCGAAATTTGCCGGACGCGCACAAGCGGAAAAACTGATGGAAATGGAAACAAAGCTTTCCGAAGCACAACAGCAGTGTAGTGCGCAAGTCGCAGCGATTGACCGCAACGATGGCGTGTCCCAAAACAACCGTGCGCTGTTCTCCGGCGGAACAGGGCGTGTGCAGACGGAACCTGTCGATGTGGCACGAATCGCGCCAAGCGGTTTTGATTCAAATCGCGCCATTCAAGGGGCGGCTAATGATATTGCCGCATTGTTGAGTGAAGCAGGTGTCCGCGTCCAAGGCGGGTTGCAGGAAGATAGTTCTGATACTGAAAATCGAGTAACCTACCGCTGGGATACAGGCACATTATTTGGCAGCGCAGAAGTGCGCCCAATGCAAAATCAGGCTTACTATGACCAGTATGTTGATAATTACATCGGTAAATTGCGCAAACGCTGTAACGGTGATTTCGCTTCGGTGCCTGTCGTTACAACACACGCGGGCGGCATGAATATTTCGTCTTATGATATTGCGTGTGTCACGCCCGAAGCCGGTGTGACAGTAACGGTCATTTTCCACGGTGAGATGGACCGCTTCACCTCTATCGCGCATGAGGCGAGCGTGGATCACATGGATATTGCAATGGAATTCCGCGACAAGATTATCCGTCAATTGTCGAACTGATTTTTGTACGGCACATAAAACAAATAAAAACGCCGCTTGATCAATATGTCAGCGGCGTTTTTGTATGATGTGTTGTTGTTGTGTTGCGCAGGTTAGCGTGAAAGCTTTTCGATTTCGGCTTCCAGCTCTGATATTTTCTGTTTCAGCGCGTCTTCGTTTGAATTGCTTTGTGTGCCGCTGAACGGAGACCATGCGGACATTGCTTTTTCAAACATCGCCATGTTCTGGCGGTTGATTTCTTCGAGTGTGCTGACCGGATTGGCGATCATACCCTCAAGTGATTTATTCATCTGGTCGCGGAACTGTTCCTGATTTTTTGTGAATGTTTCCAATGTTTGTTCCAGATAATCAGGCACAACTGTTTGCAGATTGTCACCGTAATAGGCGATTAATTGCCGCAGGAACGCAACAGGGAGAAGGTTGTTTTCGCCCTTTGACTCTTGCTCGACAATGATTTGTGTTAAAACGGATCGGGTCAGGTCTTCACCTGTTTTCGCGTCCTGCACAACGAAATCATGGTTTTCTTTGACCATTTCGCACAGATCATCCAGCGTGACGTAGCTGCTGCGGCCTGTGTCATAGAGTCGACGGTTCGCATATTTCTTTACGACCGTTGGCTCGCCTTCTTTTTTACGCGTTCTACCCATCGGAAAGCTCCTTACCAATAACATCAACTGTGATTAATTCGTCGTCATAATTGCACAATTTTTATTGAACGTGAAGAGGGAATGCATAAATATAGAGGCTATGACAGACAGAAAAGGCCCATATCCCTTGACGATGCACATGGCTAAAGCGATGGGTGACGATTTTATGCATGCAGATCAAGGCGGTAAGATGAAGTCTGAACGTTTTATCGCAGGTGTGAAGAAATATCAGGCGCATCCCTATAAACGGAATATTGAACGAAATAATGTGATCTGGCGCGAAAACGGTAGCCGTATTTTCCATCTGCCGGCAAAGCAAACGGGTGATGAACAGGCGCGGGCATCGGTCTTGTTGATCCCGTCGTTAATCAATAAATCCGATATTCTGGATTTAATGCCGGAGCAAAGTTTCTTTGCATGGCTGGCTGCGCAGGGTGTTGATGCCTATCTGCTTGATTGGGGAAGGATCACAGCGCAGACAGATTTACAGACAGTTGATCAGATTGCGGCGCATTTACATGCCGCGATACACGCCGCAAAACAGCATGCCGCATCCTGCTCTGATGCGTCATTTACCTGTTTGGGGTATTGTATGGGCGGCACGCTTTTGGCCGGAATTTTGGCGGGGGCGCAGGGTGGCGCGCTGTGTGATAACGCGGTTTTTCTGGCCGCGCCGTGGGATTTTGCACCGGAAAATCATGCACTCAGCACAGAGATTACGCGCGGCAAGGCGGCGGCATATCAGTTGATGTCGGAACGAAAGATGCTGTCCGCCGACTGGATACAGAATTGCTTTTTTGCCGTAAGTCAGGATAAAGCCGTAGAGAAGTTTATCGCCTTCGCTGATATGGATCCGGACAGCGACGAGGCGCGCCGCTTTGTGGCTGTTGAAGATTGGCTGAATGACGGGCTTGATTTGCCGGAGCCGATTGCACGCATGTGTATTGATGATTGGTACGGCCGAAATGAACCGTTTCAGGGGCAGTGGGTTGTCAATGATACGCCTGTTCGTGCTGAAAATATTACCGTGCCGAGTTTTGTGGTGGCATCATCGGTGGACAGACTTGTGCCGTTCCATGCTGCGCAAGGGCTTCATGTGCAAATTGCCGATAGCGAAATCATTGATACGGCGACGGGGCATGTGGGCATGATGGCGGGACGCAAAAGCGTGTCACGGGTCTGGCAACCGATTTTCGACTGGATTTGTCAAAAATAATTCCGAGGTAGGCCGCATTACCCCTTGCATTCTGTGAATTCTGTACAATAATAGAAGGCATTATTTTCTTACATACATTGTTAGACAAAGAGGTGTCATATGTCTTCTGATCCAATCGTTATCGCCGCAGCCAAAAGAACAGCGATCGGCGCGTTTCTTGGCGGGTTATCTTCTGTTCCTGCATCATCACTGGGCGCGACCGTGATCAAGGCTGTGCTGGATGAAACAAATATAGAAGCGGGTACCGTTGATGAAGTGATTTTGGGGCAGGTTCTGACAACGGCAACAGGACAAAACCCTGCGCGTCAGGCGTCTATGGAATCCGGTATTCCGTTTGAAAAGGCAGCTTATACGCTTAATCAGGTTTGCGGGTCAGGACTGCGCAGTGTTGTCAACGGCATGATGACGATCGAAAACGGCGATGCGGATATTATTGTTGCGGGCGGGCAGGAAAATATGAGTCTTGCGCCCCACGCGCAACATTTGCGCAACGGTGTAAAGTTCGGTGATATGAGCTTGACAGATACAATGATCAAAGACGGTCTTTGGGATGTCTTTAATGATTATCACATGGGCATTACAGCCGAAAATATCGCAGAAAAATTTGACGTGTCCCGCGAGGATCAAGACGCTTTTGCGGCATCGTCACAGCAAAAAACCGAAAAAGCGATGGCAGACGGCAAGTTCGATGCCGAGATTGTACCCGTTACGATCAAAAGCCGTAAGGGTGATATCGTGGTGGATAAGGATGAGTTTCCGCGCGCCGGTGTCACGGCTGAAAGCCTTTCAGCGTTGCGTTCGGCATTCAAAAAAGACGGCACGGTTACAGCAGGGAATGCGTCCGGCATTAATGACGGAGCGGCTGTGGTGTTGCTGATGCGCAATAGTGAAGCGAAAAAGCGCGGTGTGCCTGTGCTAGCCAAGATTACGTCATGGGCGAATGCCGGTGTTGATCCATCGGTTATGGGAACAGGGCCGATTCCGGCCTCGAAAAAGGCGCTTGAGAAAGCGGGATGGTCTGTACAAGACCTTGATCTGATCGAGTCGAACGAAGCGTTTGCCGCACAGGCTTGCGCCGTCGTGAAAGAACTCGGTTTGCCGGAAGAGAAAACCAATGTGAATGGCGGTGCGATCTCGCTTGGTCATCCGATTGGTGCGTCCGGTACGCGTATTCTGGTTACGCTTTTACATGAAATGGCGCGCCGTGATGCGAAGAAGGGGCTTGCCACATTATGTATTGGCGGGGGTATGGGCATCGCTATGTGTGTTGAAAGATCGGATGATCTTGAATTGAAGCAATTATAGCGTAAGACTTACAGCATTTAATGTCATGAGAAAGAGAGGTGTGTGATGACAGAAAAGAGTACAGAAAAAGTTGCATTGGTTACGGGTGGTACGCGCGGGATCGGTTTGGAGATTTCCCGCAGTTTGGCGGCTGACGGTTATAAAGTTGTTGCGCTTTATCACGGCAATAAAAAGGCGGCAAAGGCCTGCGAAGAAGAACTCGATGCGAAAACATATCAGGTGGATGTTTCCGATTTCGATGCATGTCAAAAGGTTGTGGCCACAATCGAAGAGAAGGTCGGACCGATCTATGTGCTGGTCAATAATGCCGGTATTACACGCGATGGCGCGCTACATAAAATGGCGGAAGAAAACTGGCATCAGGTGATCGAAACGAACCTTACATCTTGTTTCAATTTATGCCGTGCCGTGATGAGCTATATGCGTGACCGTCAAGATGGCCGCGTGATCAATATCAGCTCAATCAACGGACAAAAAGGTCAATTCGGGCAAACGAATTATGCAGCCGCAAAGGCAGGCATGATCGGCTTTACAAAATCGCTGGCGCTTGAAAGTGCAATTAAGAATATTACCGTGAACGCGATTTGTCCCGGTTACATTGAAACGGATATGACGGGTCAGATGAACCAGGATGTTCTGGGCTTGATCCTGCGGCAAATTCCGGCCGGTCGTCTGGGGCAGCCACAGGAAATCGCCGGTATCGTGTCATTTCTGGCGTCAGAAAAGGCGGCCTTTATCAACGGCGCAACGATTTCGGCCAATGGCGGACAATATATGGTGTGATCTTGTTATGCGACAAAAAGTCGCGTGACAAAAAAGATGTGAACCGATCCCGTTCTCAGCCGGTTGTCCGGTTGAATTAAGATGATAGCACGCTACATGAATGACATTCATTGGCGTGTACAAATAAAGTAAAAAATGGAGTACTCTTTTGTTGAAGCGGTTTGCAATTTTCTTTGTTGTTTTGGTTCTGTTGCTGGTTGGCGCGGCGTTAATTGCGCCGAGCTTTATTGACTGGAATAGTTATAAGCCCGCGATTAAAGAGCAAATCACAAAAGCCACAGGGTACGACCTTGAAATTAAAGGTGATCTGGATCTGGCCGTTCTGCCGTTTCCGCATCTGAAAATCGAAGATTTCATTCTGTCCAATCCGCAGACAGCCGAAATGCCGCAAATTCTGTCGATGGAACATGCTTCCGTGCATGTTGCTTTGTTGCCGTTATTGCAAAAAGACATCAAAGTCGAGCGTGTCGATCTTGTTGCGCCGCGTTTTTCGATCGTCAGAGCCAAAGACGGCACGATGAACTGGATGAATGAAACAATAAACAAGGCAGATGAAAAAACGTCACAGACGGACAGTGCGCCGTCGTCCGAAGGTGCGCAGGATAAGACATCCTTGCCTGCGATCTCCCTTGACCAGATTGTTATCAAAAAGGGGCGCTTTGCATTCGACGATAAAGGCAGTGATAAAACCTATATTGTCGATGACATTAATGTGTCTTTGAATGCCGTGTCCTTAATGGGACCGTATTTCGCCGAAGGGTCTGTTTTGTATGATGACCAGTATATCAAGTTTGATCTGGAATCTGGCGCGGTGAAAACCGATGGCGAGGCGTTTGCATTACAGGTGAATGCCTCTGTGCCCGCGTTGAAGACAGAGGCCACTTACAAAGGGTTGTTGGCGCTTGCGGATACGCCGGAGTTACAAGGTGCGTTTTCGTTCGATGCGGATAATCTTGCGGCGTTACTGGCGTTCATCTCGAAAGCGGATCAACAAAACCCGGCTTTGCAGAAACCGCTGCAGACCAAAGGTCTTGTCACACTGAAAGATCAGGCGCTCGCCTATAAAGACAGCGCACTGGGCTTTGGTGGATTGAATTTAAAAGGCGATATGCAGGTTGACTTGACAGATGATAATAAGCCGTCGGCTGTGGCATTCACCTATGTGGCTGATACACCGTTCGGTAGCGCAGCCTATATTGCGACGAATACGGCCGCGTCAGCCGGATCGGCAAAAGGAAAAAATGGACAGGCAGGCGAGAATGCCTCAGCATTCCCATCGGCCTTTATGCCATCCGTTATTACCTTGCCGCAGGATATTGATGTGCAGGGTGTTGTGAACTTATCTGCCGTGAAGCACGGTGATGTTGTTTTGTCTGATGTTGCTGTCGAGGTGTATAAAAAAGCAGGGGATATGCAGGTTGATATGTCTGCCGCGTCATCAGGGCAAAGCAAAATTGTGCTGAACAGCGAACTTGCGTTCGGCGCCAGAACCGTATCCCCGCAGTCGGGGGAAGTCACATATTCCGATCCGTCTTTTGCTGTTGATGTGGACATCAGCGCCGATGATCCTTCACGTTTCGTGCAGGCGGTGATGGCTGACAAAGCAAAGGATATGGAGCATTTATTCATTGATCCGTTTGATCTGACGGTACGTAATTTGAAAATCAAACCAAAGCAGATTGATCTTGGCCGCGCGGCAATGACGTTCCTCGGTGCAGATTATGATCTGGGCGGCTCTTTCGTCTTGCGGAACACAGAACGTCCGATTTTAAATCTCAGCCTGAACGGCGTGAATGTTGACCTAAGCCGTGTGATTAAAGATGCGCCTGCACCGGCGGCTGAACCACAGGCCGTTCCATCTGCGGCAAAAACAGATGTGAAAAAAGATATTACAAAGGCTCTGTCCCCGTTGCGTCTGCCGTTTGATTGGTCTGCGAAAGCGAATGTGAGCGCGCTGCGTTATAAAGGAAACAAAATCAAGACCCTGCAATTTGACGGCGGGATGGCCCAATCACAATTATCTATTGCGAAATTGGTTGTTGAAGATGAAGCGCAAAACCGTGTTGCGGTCTCAGGGCGTGTTGATGATGTGTTCAACCTCTCTGGCATGGAATTAAATACGGCTTTATCGACCGCAGACGCCGATGTGATGATAGAGCGTTATATCTCGCCGGATATGGCCGAGACGATGCCGTTTAAGCTGGGGCGCACAAATGCGACCGTTGATGTTAGCGGCAGTGTGGATCAAGCGGCGTTGCGCGCAAATTTGACGGCCCGTAATCTCGATTTTTCTGTCAGCGGTGACCTTTTAAATCCGCTGTCGGCTCTGGAAATGCAAAATCTGCGTTTTGCTGTGTCGCATCCGGATTATACGAAGTTTGTACAAATCTTTGCTCCTGAATTTAATGGCAGTACCACGGAAAAACGCGCTGTTTTTATCGGTGCGCAAGCTGAAAAAGCGGGGGATGTTATTACCCTGTCTTCACTGGAGGCAAAAGTCGGACGCAGTGATATTACCGGAACGGTCTCGGTTGATTTGAGTAAGTCTCGTCCTGACGTTACGGCCGATCTGCTCTCTGAGCAAATTATTCTCGAGCATCTTTTGGCGCAGCCAGTAAAGGCAACCGGTACGAAATCTGCGACAACGGCCTCAGCCGGACGATCCGGTGCGGCGACAGGAGATTTTAAATGGTCGCGCAATGCCATCCACACAGAATCGTTATTTGCTGTTGATGCCGATATCAAGGCGAAGGTTGGACAATTTTCAAATGGTACGATAAAAGCCGAAAATCTCGATGTGGCTGTTAACCTGAATAACGGAACGCTGACCGTGCAAAAGGCACGTGGCAATCTGTATGACGGCGCATTTCAGTTGAACGGTAAGGTTGTCGCATCGCAAAAAGAACGAAGCCCGCTGGCCATTAACGGCGATATTGCAGTGTCTGACATTAATCTGGAGCGCTTTGTTGCCGCATTTGCAGGGCGCCCGATCGTGCGGGCCAACGGCACGGTTTCGGGGAATGCATCGCTGAGCACAACAGGGCTGAGCGTTGCCGCAATGATTTTTGATTTATCCGGTAAGGGCGGTGTTAATGGTAAGCAGGTGACAATCGAAGGCATGGATTTGACAAAGCTGGCAAAAGCCCTGACATCGTTCAGCAGCAGTTGGTCCAGCAATATATCGGGCTTGCTTGATGCGACGCTATCCGGCGGTTCAACGGCGTTTGATACCGTTGAGGGCAACTTCACGATCAAAGAAGGTGTCGTTGATATCGAGAAAATGAACTTCCTGAACCCCTCTGTCGGCTTGAATTTTAATGGGCTCGTCGATCTGCCGCAATGGAAAGTAAACGCCGAAAGCAATGTCGTTCTGGCCGAAGAGGGCAGTGATCCGGTTACATTTACCATTCCGGTACAGGGATCGTTAAGCAATCCGGCCGCTGATGTGCCGCGTAATGTGATTTCCAAATTGATTGCCGAACGGATTGGCGAAGATTTGATAAACCCGCTGCTTGATAAATTGATTGAAAAGAAAGCGCCGCGCGGCGCGACCGGAACGTCGTCATCCACAGGCGGGACAACAACCAATGACGGCGCATCCCGTCAGCAGCGCCAGCCGACAACAGAAGAAGCGATCTTTGGTGTGATTGAAGGGCTATTTTAGGGGCAGCGATCAGAGGCAGGGGCGTTGTCTCTCATACGAGAACAAGCGAGGGCGAGAAACAGGCGCAGCCTGCTTTGCTTTGCCCATTTTGGAATTTTCGCTTCGGATAGATATAGCCGTAAACCGGCTATAAACCTGACCCGGCTTTAAATCTCTCCGACTTAAATTTCGCCAAGTTTTTTCTGATAATACCGCAACACTTCAAGGCGGAGCATGCCGGACAGATTTTCCGGATGTTCTTTTTCCTTTTCGGTGATATAGGCGTTAATCGATAGCCCTTGTTCTTTGGCGATGCGCTTAATAACAGCCCAGAATTCGTCTTCCAGACTGATACTTGTAGGGTGACCGGCAATCTTAACGGAATGTTTTTTCATGGGTGTTCTGCCTATTCTGAGGGCTTCGTCATAGAGACAGGGTCGATCCACTGATCAAATTCATCTTCGGTCAGTAAACCAAGTTCAACGCCTGCTTCTTTCAGTGTGCTGTTATCCTTATAGGCTTTCTTCGCAATTTTTGCGGCGTTGTCATAGCCAATATGCGGGTTCAATGCCGTGACCAGCATCAGACTTTCTTGCATCAAGGCGCTGATACGGTCTGTGTTGGCTTCGATTCCGATCACGCAGCGGTCTGTGAAGCTATCAGCGGCATCGGCAATCAGCTGGATCGATTGCAACAGGTTGAAAATCATCACAGGTTTATAGACATTCAATTCGAAATGTCCCTGACTGCCAGCGATTGTAATGGTGGAGTGGTTCCCCATGATTTGCGTGCAGACCATTGTCAGGGCCTCACATTGTGTGGGGTTCACCTTGCCGGGCATGATGGATGAGCCGGGCTCATTCGCAGGCAGAATAATTTCACCAATGCCGGAACGCGGACCTGAACCAAGCAAGCGAATATCATTGGCAATTTTCAGCAAGCTGGCCGCAATGACATTCAGCGCGCCGGATGTTTCGATGATGGCATCATGCGCGGCGAGTGCTTCGAATTTATTTTCGGCTGTGACAAACGGAAGTTTTGTGATGTCGGCGACATTTTCGGCAAATTTTTCGGCAAAGCCTTTTTTGCTGTTGATGCCCGTGCCGACGGCAGTACCGCCTTGTGCCAGTTGGTAAAGGCGTGGAAGTGTGTCTTTGACGCGGGCGATGCCGTATTCAACCTGCTTCGCGTAACCGGAAAACTCTTGGCCTAATGTCAGCGGTGTCGCGTCTTGTAAATGTGTGCGGCCGATCTTGACGATCTTATCAAACGACCGTGCTTTGCGTGTCAGTGCGCCGTACAGTTTTTCCAGTGAAGGCAACAGGTCGCTATCGATCGTTTGTGCGGCGGAAATATGCATGACCGTCGGGAACGTATCGTTTGAGGATTGCCCCATATTGACGTGATCGTTCGGGTGTACGGGGTCTTTGCTGCCGCGTTTACCGTCCAGAATCTCGATAGCGCGGTTGGAAATGACCTCGTTTGCGTTCATATTGCTTTGCGTGCCTGATCCCGTTTGCCAGACAGATAGCGGGAATTCATCGGCCAATGTGCCGTCAATGACCTCGTCAGCGGCGGAAATGATGGCATTTGCCAATTCAGGCTCCAAAACGCCCATATCCATATTGGTGATGGCTGCGGCTTTCTTTTGAATGCCGAGTGCCTTGACCAGAGCCGGTGGCATTTTTTCATCACCGATCGGGAAGTTTTGCAGGCTGCGCTGTGTTTGTGCCCCCCAATAGCGGTCAAATGGCACTTCAATAGAGCCGATTGAATCTGTTTCTGTTCTGGTTTTTGCCATGATGTCTGCCTCTTGCTGGTGTCATTATATGCAAGTTGTTGTTATACCAACATGTCCATAATAAAGGCAATGGCTTGTCAGAGGATATCCAACATTGTTTTTTGACTGTTTTCCTGAGGGCGTGGGGTAGGAGCTTACAGGCCGTTGACGGTGACGCCGTTCCATACTGTCCACCATTGTTTTTGTTTCATCCGTGCGCGGTAGGCCTGTAGCCGTTCTTCGCGGGATTTTGCATGTGGTGTCGGATTACACGCGCCGCGCAGTAAATCATCAATCCCCAGCGGAGCAAGGAGATAGTGCCTGTTGCGGCGGTCTTGGCGTATTGCAATAGGGGTCACGGTTTCCAGCCAATAGCACATGGCATTATCAACCGAGTGATATGCCGGATCACCGTTTTTTACGTGCATGCGGGCCTGATTTTTGACCGACCAGGGATAAGCGGGCGCGATATCTTCGAGTTGCCGCTTGATGTTCATTTCGTGTGCAGGGTCTGTTTGTTCAGGATTGAAAAAGATGACATCGATATCGTTAAGCGGTGTTGTCTTGCCATCTTTAAACAGGATATCCCAAATATGATTGCGTACAAAACCGGCAGACAGCCAGAGCGTTTCCGTATAAATGCGTGAAGCGGCCTCCATCGCACGGTTGTGGTAAGCTGACCCTGCCAGAGCGTGCGCAATATCATCTTCATTGCGGATCAGTGTCATTGGGGCTCTCTTTCTTATAATTGCCCTGATTATAGCATGTTTTTTTATCGTGCGCTTGGAGAGTAGGTGATAATCATCGTCATTACAGGTCTTCGTAACTGACTTTTTGCTGGTCTTTCGGTGTAATGACTGTGACATGTCCCATTTTACGACCGTCTTTGATGTCGGTTTTGCCGTAAAAATGGATGTTGGCGCCGCGCATCTCCAGCCAGGGATCGACCTTGCGGACATCGCTGCCCAGCAGATTGACCATCATGGCATCGGAATGTCTGTTCGGAATCGCAACAGGCAAGCCGCAAACCGTGCGCACATGTTGCTGGAATTGGCATGCGGTGCAGGCATCAATCGTCCAGTGCCCGGAATTATGGGTGCGCGGGGCAATTTCATTGGCAAAGATTTCTCCGCCTTTGCCGACAAACAGTTCTAACGCGAGTACGCCGACCAGATCGACTGCTTCGGCCAATGTTTCGACTTTCTGACGGGCGGCGATGGCTGTTTCGTGCGGGATAGCCGCTGGTACGGTGCTTTTATGCAGAATGCCGCCTTTATGTTCATTCAGGGACGGACCGTAAACAGCCATTTGGCCAAGCTTGTCTCTAGCAACAATAACTGAAATTTCACAAGCAAAATCAATCTTTTCTTCAATAATAAGCTCTTTAGAGTTTAACTGTTTCCAGCAAGCCTTTGAGTCATCGCCAGTCGAAAATGACATTTGGCCTTTTCCGTCATAACCGAAACGGGTCGTTTTGATGATATATTCGCTACACCCCATCTCGTTAGTTTTTTCCTGAAGCTCTTTTGCACTGGTCGCTAAGGCCCATTTTGCTGTCGGCAGGCCGATGTCATTCAGGAATTTTTTCTCTGTGATACGGTGTTGCGTCACTTCAAGCAGACGGTCATCAGGATAAACCGGTGTCGTTTTCTGAATTTCGCGGATGGTGTCAACGGGGATGTTCTCGAACTCGTATGAAACAACATCAACCTGTTCACAAAACGCTTTTAGTGTCTTTTTATCATCATATGATGCAACCCATGTGCGTGTCGCAACGTGGGAAGCCGGTGCGTTTTCTTCAGGTGTGAAAATATGGGTTTCAATCCCAAGTCTTGCGGCGGCAATTGCACTCATGCGGCCAAGTTGACCACCACCGAGGATGCCGAGTTTTTTAGGCGGATAAATCATGTTGCATACTATGTTGCGTCATCAGTTAATACTGACACGCTTATACAGGTTCATCTGCAACTTGGCTAGTCTGTGTTTGTCTGAAATCGGAAATTTTTTCGCTGATGCCGTCATCTGATGTGCTCAGGATAGAGGCGGCGAGAAGGGCCGCGTTTTTGGCGCCGGCTGTGCCGATGGCCAGTGTGCCGACGGGAATGCCGCCGGGCATTTGTACGATAGATAACAGGCTATCCATGCCTTTTAACGCTTTGCTTTCAACGGGCACGCCAAGTACGGGCAATGTTGTCATGCTGGCAACCATGCCGGGCAGATGGGCTGCGCCGCCTGCGCCTGCGATAATCACTTTCAGGCCACGGTCGCGTGCGGTCTTCGCATATTCGACCATGCGGTCCGGTGTGCGGTGCGCAGACACAATTTTGACTTCATGCGCGATGCCGAGTGTTTCGAGGATTTCTGCCCCGTTTTTCATCGTGTCCCAGTCACTCTGGGACCCCATAATGATGCCGACCTGTGGTGATTGCCCGTGTGTCATAGTGTGTACCATAAATGTATGTGAATGCGTTATTGTCGGGGATTATGCAATGATATCCGGTAACAGATCGCTTTCGATCTTGGATATCATGTCTTTCAGCATTAATTTGCGCTTTTTCAAACGTTGCAGCTGCACAAAATCAACGGGCTGTGTCTGTGCCAGCCGGTCAATTACATCGTCCATATCTTTGTGCTCGCGCTTAAGCTCTATAAGTTTTTCGCGAAGATCTTCTTCTTCCATCAGTGAAAACAGTTCCTGTAAATTGAAACACTTTGAACTACTATGATAACAAATAAATAGCGTTTTGATAAGTAAGTTTTATCAAGGGATGGATATATAGCAGGATTTCAAAAAATTCTATTGGTTTTTTCTCTGGCTGCTGTATTGTGTTCGCGTGAATTTTAACCGAACCAAAAAGAAATAATAGAGAAGGTAAGCGACAAGATGTCTAAAAAACGTATCGGTATTTTAACGAGTGGTGGTGATTGTGCGGGTTTGAATGCGGTTATTCGTGCGGTTGTACACCGTGCGGACCTGCTTGGTTGGGAAGTGATCGGTTTGCTGAACGGTACGGCAAGCCTGATGGAAGAAGATCCTGAATACCGTGTTCTGAAGCCGAATGATTTTAGCGGCCAGATCATGCGTGAGGGCGGTACAATTCTCGGGACAACAAATAAAGGGAACCCGTTTGCCTTCCCAATGCCTGATGGCACGGTAAAAGACCGGTCCGGCGAGATTGTTGACGGCTTCCATAAAATCGGTCTTGAGGCTGTGATCGGTATTGGCGGTGACGGGAGTTTCGCGATTTTGAAACGTCTTGCAGATCAAGGCAACATTAACATGGTTGGTATTCCAAAGACCATTGATAACGATATCGGTATGACAGAAACAGCGGTCGGGTTTGATACGGCCGTGTCTGTCGCGACAGAAGCGCTTGACCGTTTGCAGCCAACAGCAGCAAGTCATGACCGTGTCATGATCCTGGAAGTGATGGGGCGCGATGCGGGGCATATTGCTATGTCTGCGGGTATTGCCGGCGGTGCGGACGTGATCCTGATCCCCGAAGTAGATTATTCCGTTGATAAGATTGCAGAGAAAATCAAGGCTGTGAAACGGTCCGGCCGTAACTTCGCGCTTGTGGTTGTGTCCGAAGCGGTCAAAACCATTGATGGCGAGAAATTCGAAGTGACCTATCATGGCGGTGAAACACGCTATGGCGGTATTGGCCAATATCTGGGGCAGAAAATTGCAGAAGCCACAGGGTTCGAAACACGCGTGACTATTCTCGGACACGTGCAGCGCGGCGGTGCACCGACATATAATGACCGCTTGCTGGCATCCGCATTCGGCGTGAAAGCCGTTGATCTGGTGCGTGATGGAAAATTCGGCCGTATGGTTGCCTGGTCAAACCGTGAAGTGATCGACGTGTCTATCGAAGATGCGATCAGAGCGTATCAGCAGGTCGATATTGACGGCGTCATGGTGAAAACGGCGCGTTCACTCGGTATTTCATTGGGTGATTAAGGAGTTTTTACGATGCTTTATGTCCAGCAGTCCCTCGGCCGTGACGAAGAATTGATCCATGTTGGAAGTTTCCACTGGATGTACACTGTGCAGGCGGTGATGAGCATGTTCTGGGCGGTCTTGATTGCTGCTGTGATTGTCTATGCGGCGATTTATTACCAAAACCAATATGCCTATGGCTTCTATTCGGTGAATTTGCTGGGCATGATGCAGGAATTTCATCCGGGCGTGCGTCTGGGTGTCTTTTTTGTGATCGTGATGGGGATTCTGAAATTCTGTCAGATGATGATCATCAAGGCGACAACGGAAATTGTCGTGACGACACATCGCTTGATTTACAAGCGCGGTCTGGTTGCGCGTCATGTCGGTGAAATTTCGATCGACCGTATTGAAGGCGTGAACGTGTTGCAGACGATATGGGGGCGTATGTTCGATTATGGCCGTCTTGCTGTGCGCGGTATGGGTGTCGGCGAGGTGGTCTTGCCACCGGTGGAGCATCCGATCCTGTTCCGTAAGGCCATCGACAAAGCCAGAAAAATGAGTGGAAAATCGCGTGATCTGTAAGCGGTCTGCGTGGTGAGACAGACGGAAAAAAGGAGATATCATGTCGGATGAATTTAAAAAGCCGAAGAACCGAGACAAAGATCTGGATGTTGTGACACGGGACGAGAGCATTGAAAACCTTCTGGTTTCCGGTGAAGAGATCATTCATGAAGGGTTTATTCACTGGGGCATCTTCGTTTCATCTGCACTGTACGCTTTTATTGGTGTGCTATTGATGATTGTCTGGAATATTCCTGTCGGCGTGCTTGTCTTGTTGATGACATCGGTGCCGCTGATTAACGCAATTATCCTTTACACGACAACACGCCTTGTTCTGACCAATAAACGTGTTTTTACCAAGTTCGGATTCTTTAACCGTGATGTGATTCAAATTCGTCATGACAAGGTCGAAAGCGCCCATCTGGAACGTCCGTTTCTTGGCCAGTTTTTGGGGTATTCAACGGTTGTTATTCGCGGTGTCGGGACAGGCTCTATTCCTGTGCCGTTCATCAGTAACGGTTCCGGTTTTGTACGGGCCGTCGAAGAATATACAATGGGCGAAAACAGCAAATAAAACGCAAGCGCTCATGTGCTGAGCAAAAGAAATACAAGAAGATATAGAGGAGTTTGTGATGTATGATCCTTCAACAAAAAAGTGGGACAAGACAAAGCTTGTCAGCCGTCATGTCACGGAAGGGCCGAGTAAGGCCGCCGCGCGTTCATATTATTATGCAATGGGCATGACCGAAGAAGAAATCCATCAGCCGCTTGTCGGCGTTGCAACATGCTGGAACGAAGCTGCGCCGTGTAATATTGCATTATCGCGTCAGGCACAGGCCGTGAAAAAAGGCGTGTCCGGCAATGAGGGCTCCCCCCGTGAATTCACAACCATTACAGTGACAGACGGTATTGCGATGGGGCATGAAGGCATGCGCTCTTCGTTGCCGTCCCGCGAAGCCATTGCCGATACGGTTGAATTGACGATGCGCGGTCATTGTTATGATGCGCTTGTCGGTCTGGCGGGATGCGATAAATCACTGCCCGGTATGATGATGGCAATGGTGCGCTTGAATGTGCCCAGTGTCTTTATGTATGGCGGATCGATCCATCCCGGTAAGTTTCGCGGCGATGATGTGACCGTGATTGACGTGTTCGAAGGGATCGGGAAGCATGCAACGGGTGATTTCTCCGATGCGGATTTGAAGGAAATGGAATGCAACGCATGCCCGTCTGCCGGTGCGTGTGGCGGTCAGTTCACAGCCAACACAATGGCGTGTGTATCCGAGGCCATCGGGCTTGCCTTGCCAAACTCTGCCGGTGCGCCTGCGCCTGATGAAGAGCGCGACCATTATGCGGTCAAATCAGGTAAGGCTGTTGTCGAGTTGCTGAAGAATGGCGGGCCGCTCCCGCGTGAGATCGTGACGCGGAAATCGCTTGAAAATGCGGCAGCTGTCGTGTCTGCCACGGGCGGGTCAACCAATGCGGCATTGCACTTGCCTGCGATCGCGCATGAAGCAGGTATTGATTTTGACCTGCATGATGTGGCCGAGGTTTTCCGTCGCGTGCCGTATATCGCCAGCCTGAAGCCGGGCGGTAAATATGTTGCAACGGACTTGTTCCGTGTTGGCGGCGTTTCTGTGGTGTTGAAAGAATTGTTGAAAGGCGGATATCTGCATGGTGACTGTATTACAGTGACAGGTAAGACGCTTGCCGAAAACCTTGCCGATGTTGAGTATCCCGAAGGGCAGGACGTTGTGATGCCGATCACAAATCCAATCAGTAAGACAGGCGGCGTTGTCGGTTTGAAAGGCAATCTTGCCTCTGATGGCGCGATTGTGAAGGTCGCAGGGATGGATAATCTTGTATTTGAAGGGGCGGCGCGCTGCTTCGATAGTGAGGATGACTGTTTCAAAGCGGTCCAGAACCGTGAGTATGAAGAAGGCGATGTCTTGGTCATCCGTTACGAAGGGCCAAAGGGCGGTCCGGGTATGCGTGAAATGCTTTCGACGACAGCGGCGCTGTACGGGCAAGGAATGGGCAGCAAGGTTGCCTTGATCACTGATGGACGTTTTTCCGGCGGTACGCGCGGTTTCTGTATCGGTCATGTCGGGCCGGAAGCCGCTGTCGGCGGGCCGATTGGCCTGTTGCAGGATGGTGATATTATCCGTATTGACGCGGAATCCGGGACGCTTGATGTGAAGCTTTCTGACGAAGAACTGGCATCGCGCCGTAAAAACTGGACCCCGCGTGAGCATAATTATCAGGCGGGCGCGATCTGGAAATATGCACAAAATGTCGGGCCGGCGGTTAAGGGCGCGGTGACGCATCCTGGCGGTAAAGCCGAGACGCATACCTATAACGACCTATAAATATTTGTTATTTGTGACCTAAAAGGTTAAAATAGAAGGGCTCTTTATGATTGTTTGCATTTTGTGCAAATATATGCATAGTGCGTAGAAAGATTTTAGGTGCTCGTCATGATAAAACAAAAAGAACTTTCTCGTCGTAACTTTATTCGGAATACGCTTGCTGGTGTCGGTGCCGGCATCGGTGCGTCTGTTATCCCGTCATTGGCCGAAGCGCGTGTGATGGATATGCCGGATATGTCGACATATAATATTTCCTTCCGCAACCAGCATACGGGTGAGAGCTTTTCCGGTGTGTACCGGACAAACGGCCGCTATTTGCCGGATGCGTTCGAGAAAATCAATTATATCCTGCGTGATTTTCGCACGGGCGATGTGTTCCCGATTGACCCGCGCACGATTGATATTCTGTTTATGATCCGTCACAAGCTGAACCAGAATGATTATCCGTATGAAATCCTGTCAGGATACAGATCACCGAAAACAAACGCGATGTTAAGCCGCATCAGTACGGGCGTTGCGACGAATTCACTGCACATGACGGGGCAGGCCATTGATATTCGTTTGCCGGGCTATAAAACAAGCGCGGTTCGCCGTGCGGCGATTAGCCTGAAAGCCGGTGGTGTCGGGTATTATCCGAAGAGTAACTTTGTGCATGTCGATACAGGACGTCCGCGTAACTGGTAAAATCGGCAGGATTGGAGCAGGCGATGATCTTAATTGCGCTGAGTGCGAACCTTCCCAGTCGCTATGGTGAACCGCCGGAAACTTTCAAACATGTTTTAAAAGCACTTGAGGCCCGTGACATATATTTTGTGCGCGGCTCCAGTTTGTGGCTGACATCACCTGTGCCGTATCCGGATCAGCCGTGGTATCATAACGGTGTCATGGAGGTGCATACGGATTTGCCTGCGCGGGACTTGCTGGATGTGCTGAAAGACATTGAAAAACAAACCGGCAGGGAAAGCGCGTTCCGCAATGCATCGCGCGTGCTGGACCTTGATATCCTGACCTATCATGACGAACATATCGAAGAGGATGATTTGATTGTGCCGCATCCGCGCATGCATGAGCGGGCGTTTGTGCTGGAGCCACTGCGCGAGATGGTGCCGCATTGGCAGCATCCTGTTCTGGGGCAGCATATTGATGATTTGATGCCGACCATTCCCGAAGACCAAAAAGCAAAGAAGCTCGATATAAAGATCGCTGACCTGTATGAAACGGATGCGCATGCCCTTAAAGCTTGATATGCATAACGGACCACTGATTATGGGGATTGTGAATGTGACCCCCGACAGTTTTTCAGATGGCGGGCAATACAATACGACAGATGCTGCATATGACCATGCCATGACCTTGCTGGATGAGGGAGCTGATATTCTGGATATTGGCGGCGAGTCAACGCGTCCCGGTGCATCACCCGTTGAACCACAAATGGAAATTGATCGTGTCGCACCACTGATTGAACGTTTGTCTCAAAATAGCGATGCACCGATTTCGATTGATACACGCAATGCAGAAACGATGCGTGAAGCGCTAAAGGCCGGTGCGCGTATTGTGAATGATGTAACAGCCCTTTCCGGCGATGATGAGAGTGTCAATGCGGCAAGGGATGCGGATTGGGTCTGTTTAATGCATATGCAGGGGCAGCCGCAGACAATGCAAAAAAATCCTATTTATAACAATGTGATAGAGGATGTGTTTCAGTTCTTTGAAGAGCGTATTGCCTTCTGTGAAACGCATGGTATCGAAAAGAATAAGCTTATTCTCGACCCCGGCATTGGCTTCGGCAAAGGGTTACAGCACAATCTTGATTTAATGGCGAAGATTGACCGTTTTCATGATTTGAACTGTCCGCTGCTGCTAGGCACATCCCGCAAGAGTTTTATTCCGAAAATCATGGATAAAGACATGCCGGCCAATCAACGGATCGGCGGTTCGCTTGCATCTGTTTTATATGGCTTGCAAAAAGGGGTGCAACTCTTTCGCGTGCACGATGTGGCACAGACCTGTCAGGCGTTTAAAACCTATCAGATGATATCTTCCAGTGCCTGAGACAGGCAGAAATTTGCCGGTTTTTTCACCAGCTTGCCATCTTCGATATCAAACACACTGACCTTCCACGGAAATTCGCCGTATTCGGGGTGCGGTTCATAATAATGCAGGTGACAATTCTGAATTTCTGAAATGCCGTATTCATATAATAAACCCATCGCGTGGAAGACGCCGCCGTGACAAACAATCATCGGCACAAAATCAGGGGCTTCTGTGTCTTCGCTTTCCAGAACGTCGGTGAAGGCAGACTGGATACGCTGTGCAAATCGCCAGTATGTCTCGCCGTTTGGGGGTTCGACTTTTTCGTTGATGTCCTGCATAACAGGGGCCCAGGGCTGTCCTTCCCAGTCGCCGATATCATGTTCGCGTAAATCCCATGTGCCGGTCATATCAAGGCCAAGACCGTCGTTGATATAGCGCGCTGTGTCAGCGGCGCGTTGCATGGCGCTATGGTGAATGACCGTGGGTTGCACCTCAAGAGAGGCTATGAGTGGTGCCAGATCTTTGGCCTGCTGTTGCCCTTTTTCAGTCAGAGGGGAATCAATGCCGCCACCAGCCGCGATCTGGGCTTTGTTGGCTTCACTTTCGCCGTGTCGTATCAGATAAAAAGCTTTTGCGGGTAACATAATATTGCCTCTTTGAATTCGGGGTCAGCTTGCCCATAATAGATGGCATGGAACATTGGAGAGATCAAGCTATCGTTTTAGGTGCGCGTTCACATGGCGAAAATGGCGCTGTGTTGAGTGTGTTGACAGAACATAACGGACGGCACGCCGGATATGTCAGGGGCGCGCGATCATCGAAGATGCGCGGTATTTTGGAGCGGGGCAATTTGCTGAGCGTTGATTGGAATGCCCGTGTGTCGGACAATCTCGGCTCTTATAATGTCGAGCCCATATCTAATCTGGCGGCCAATGTATTGGATGATCCGTTGCGTCTGTCTGCGCTTGTTGCGGCGTGCCGTATTTGTGATGAAGCCTTGCCGGAGCGTGAAGGGCACGCAGGCTTGTTTCACGGTATGCTCGCGATGCTTGAAGCGTTAGAGAGCGAAGGATGGGCCATTGTCTATGTGATGTGGGAGGTGGCCCTGCTACGTGAGCTTGGTTTCAGTCTGGATTTGTCGCGCTGTGCCGGTGGCGGTGATGATACCGATCTTGCCTATGTCAGCCCGAAAACAGGTAAGGCTGTCAGTGCCGCAGAAGGGGAGCCGTATAAAGACAGATTATTGCCCTTGCCGGATTTTCTGAACACGCATAAGGATGGCGGCGGTGATGCAGCCGACATTTTAAAAGGATTGAAATTAACGGGCTATTTTTTCGAACATTGGGTTTTTGCACATCATACTCGCGGGATTCCCGAAGATCGCTTGCGTTTTCAAGAGCGATTTGCCAAAACAGTAGAGGATTCAAAACACGCTGTTGCTTCGTGACGCATGATCTCGGAAGAGAATGCAGGGCAGAGGATATCAGCATAAGAAGAGAAATATATGTCAGAGTCAAACGCAGAACAGGAACAGAATATTATCGAACAGCCGATGGGGCAGATTTTGTCGGAGCGCTATTTATCATACGCGCTATCGACGATCATGTCGCGCTCGTTGCCCGATGTGCGGGACGGTCTGAAGCCCGTTCACCGCCGCATTATGTATGCCATGCAGCAGTTGCGCCTGCGTCCGACGACAGGGCCGAAAAAATCGGCGCGTGTTGTCGGTGATGTGATTGGTAAGTTTCACCCGCATGGTGACCAATCCGTTTATGATGCAATGGTTCGTCTGGCACAGGACTTTGCCGTGCGTTACCCGCTTGTCGATGGGCAAGGGAACTTTGGTAATATTGATGGCGATAATGCCGCCGCGATGCGTTATACGGAATCGCGTCTGACTGTTGTCGCCGAATTATTGATGGAAGGGCTGGAAGAAGACGCAGTCGATTTCCGCAAAACATATGACGGCGAAGGCAGTGAGCCTGTTGTCATGCCTGCGAATTTCCCGAATTTGCTGGCCAATGGTGCGTCGGGGATTGCGGTCGGTATGGCGACAAATATTCCGCCGCATAACGTGCATGAACTGTGTCTGGCGATGGAAATGATGCTGGAAGGCGATCCGTCCATCGAAGATATGATGGAGGTCATTAGCGGCCCTGACTTCCCGACGGGCGGTATTCTTGTCGAAGGCAAGGAAAGCATGATCGAGGCCTATAAGACAGGACGCGGTGCTTTCCGCAACCGGGCCCGCTGGGAAAAAGAAGAGTTAAAGCAAGGGCAATATCAGATCGTGGTCACGGAAATGCCGTATCAGGTGCAGAAATCGCGCTTGATCGAGAAGATCGCAGATCTGATTTATAACAAGAAGCTGCCGATGCTCGATGATGTTCGGGATGAAAGTACGGATGACATTCGTCTTGTGATTGTACCGAAAAGCCGGAATGTCGAACCGGAGCTGTTGATGGAAGCGTTATACCGCCAGACTGATCTGGAGGTGCGGTTCAACATGAATATGAACGTCCTTGATAAGGGCGTCGTGCCGAAGGTGATGAACCTGAAAGAAGTCCTGCAAGCGTGGCTGGAGCACCGTCAGGATGTCTTGGTTCGCCGTTCCTCGCATCGCTTGGAGAAGGTGAAGCACCGTATCGAGATTCTGGCCGGTTATCTGATTGTTTATCTGAATATTGATGAAGTCATCCGGATTATCCGTGAAGAAGACGAGCCTAAAGAGTCCCTGATGCAAAGCTTCAAATTGACCGAAGTGCAAGCAGATGCCGTGTTGAACATGCGCTTACGGAACTTGCGCAAGCTTGAGGAAATGGAAATCAAGACAGAACATGATGATCTGTGCAAAGAACGCGATCAGCTTGAGGCATTGATTAAATCAGAATCCAAGCAGTGGAAGGCAATCCGCAAACAGATTGGCGAGATCAAGAAAATCTTTGCCCCTGATACGCCGCTTGGTGCGCGCCGCACGATGATTAAGGAAGCGCCTGCTGTGGTGGATCTTGATGATCTGGAAGAAGCGATGATCGAAAAAGAACCAATTACGGTGATTTGTTCGGCCAAAGGCTGGATACGGGCCTTTAAAGGGCACGGCCATGATCCGAAAGATGTGAAATACAAAGACGGCGACCGTGGCCGCTTCATGGTTGAGGTGCAAACAACAGACAAGATATTGGTGTTCGGCACGAACGGACGTTTTTATACGCTGGGCTGTGATAAATTGCCGTCCGGTCGCGGATTTGGTGAACCGATCCGTTTGATTATGGATTTGCCCAATGATGCGGATATTACGCAAATGTTCCTTTATGAGCCGGAGAAGAAGCTCTTGCTTGCCTCCGATGATGGGCGCGGCTTTATTGTTGAACAAAAAGACGTGCAGGCACAAACCCGGAACGGGAAACAGGTTCTGAACGTCAGTGGTGATGTAGAGGCCAAAATTTGTACCGAGGTACCGGACGACGCAGACCATGTTGCCGTTATTGGTCAAAACCGTAAGTTATTGATCTTCCCGATGGATGAAATGCCTGTGATGGGCAAAGGGAAAGGCGTGATCTTGCAGCGTTACAAAGATGGCGGCGTCTCTGATGTGAAGCTGTTTAATCTGGAAGAGGGGCTGTCCTTCAAATATGGCGCCGGAGCAACAACGGTTGACGATATTATGCCGTGGCTGGGTAAACGGGCCCAAGCGGGGCGTATGCCGCCAAACGGCTTCCCGAAAAATAACAAATTTGATTAACGAAAGGGCCGCGATGAGCGGCCTTTTTTACGTGTGGATTTCGCGTTGACGTGGCAAGGAAAATCCAGCTACTGCATTTATGATGCGGGCGTGTGGCATTGCGGATGCTCACGTTTTTTCCTGCGAGGAGGACGTGGTTTCAGGGCGTGGTCCCTAGCATGATTTTAAGGGAAGAAGAATTCGCCGTCGCTCTTTTCAAAGCCTTTGTCACGTTTGCGTCTGATATAGCGCGGGACTTCATCAGGGTGCACGGGCTCTGTTGTTTGCTCATCTGAGGCAGAGCCGTTCAAATCAAGCATTTGCAGGTCTGCATTATTTTCCGTGCTGACATCTTGAGGTGTTGCATCGTCTTGTGCCTCGACCGCATTTTCAGGGTCTTCAGGTTCAACAAGCTCTGCATCTTCGAAGGCGCCGCGCGCAATGGCATCTTCCAGTGCCTCACGCTGTAGAATGATGCTAATCCGTCTGTTTCGTGCGTCATACGGGTCTTCTTCGATAAACGGTTCGTTATCTTCTTTGCCGATGACTTCGACGAAGCGATCAGGTTCGATTTGTTCCGTACCGGCCAGAACCTTACGGCTTGTGTTCGCACGGTCAGAGGATAGCTCCCAGTTTGTATAGGTCGCATCAGCGCCATAGGGAACGGCATCCGTATGACCACGGATAGAGATATCATTGGGCATATCTGCAATGACTTCGGCGACTTTTACTGTGAGTTCGCGGGTCTTTGGATACATTTCCGCGCTGCCGGTCGGGAACATCGGATCGCCATCCTGATCGATAATCTGGATGCGCAGTCCTTCTGGCGTGATGTCGATTTGCAGGTTTTCTGCCAAATCCTGAAGACCTTCATTTTCTCTAATTGCTTTTTCAAGCTCTTCTTTCGCCTTTTCAAAGCGCGCATCTTCGCGTTGGCGTAGTGTGTCTTCCAGTTTCTTCTGTTGCTGGGCGTCTTTGTCATAGGTGAATTGCTGGTTCACTTTTGGCTGCTCTGTTTCGCCTTTGCCTTTTAAACCTGTTTTGATTTGGGAATTCATGGGCTGCATATCATCGGTCATCGAACCTTCGGAGTTAACGGTCAGTCCACCCAGAACGCCGCCGGAACCACTTTCACGACGGGACACCATCGGGTGAGAGGGGTCAAAATAACTCGAGATCAAGTCTTTTGCTTCACTTGTTACAACATTCAAAAGCCATAACAGAAGAAAGAAGGCCATCATTGCCGTCACAAAATCGGCATAGGCCACTTTCCACGCGCCGCCGTGGTGGCCGCCACCTTTCTTGATGACTTTTTTGATGATAATGGGCCGGTCTTCTTCGCTCATATTCTTTTTCTATCCTGTGATCCTGATTGTGTGCAGGTTAGCTTGGGCTAGGAAGCTCGTTCAGGATTTCTTCAAGTTCGATAAATGATGGCTGCAAGTGATGCGGCAGGAATTTGCGGGCAAAATCGACAGCCACTTGCGGCGCTGCGCCGTTCAGAAAAGCGACGAGTGCAATTTTAATGGCACGGAAATACATGACCTCGGATTCGCCTTTTGTGCCGAGTGCACCTGCAATCGGGCCGACAAAGCCATAAGACAGGAACACACCGAGGAATGTCCCGACGAGCGCACTGCCGATCATTTTACCCAAGACTTCCGGTGGCTCTGTGATGGCAGCCATTGTTTTGATCACACCGAGGACAGCCGCCACGATACCAAGTGCCGGAATACCATCGGCCATTGTCTGTACCGCGTGGTTCGGGTGCATTTTTTCTTGTTCGATTGTGTCGATTTCTTCGTCCATCAAAGCTTCAAGCTCGTGCGGGTTTTCATTGCCGAGCGAGATGATCCGTAAATAATCGCACAGAAACGTGATGGCGCGGTGGTTTTCCTGAAATTTCGGAAATTCGCCGAAGAGGGAACTATCTTCGGGGTTTTCGATATGCGCCTCAAGTGCAAGCCAGCCCTTTGTTCTTGCGAGTTTAAAGACCTGGAACAGAACGGACAGCAATTCCTGATAGGAATTCTTATCATGCGCTTCGGGTTTGATCAGGCAATTCAGGTTTTTTAACGTGTCTTTGATGACATGGCCTGTGTTGGCAATGATAAAAGCGCCGACAGCCGCGCCCATAATGATCATGATTTCCAGAGGGGCGGCTTTGAGAATAATAGACATTTTGCCGCCGGCGAGCACGTAACCGCCAAACACACAAACCAAAACGACCGCAAATCCGATAAACTTCATCCTGAATTCATCCTTTATAAGAAAAACCTAATCCATAAAAAATTCTTATTTATGAACCATTTGTCGATTATCTCTTTTTTCACCCTATTAAGCAAGGCCGTGCCGGGAAAAAAGAGTGGTTCTGTTAAACTTTTTCAGGGATTTTCGGTGGAATATATTCCGGTTTTTTCGTCGGTTTCGAGAAGAAATAACCTTGTCCGTAATCAATACCCAGTTCACGCAGGGCGGCGGCTTCTTCTTCGTTTTCGACGCGTTCGGCAACGATGCCGACATCCAGATCTTTACACATTTGTACAAGGTTCTTGATCATGACATAGTCACGCTTGCTTTCGAGGATGCGCTGTGTGTAAAGTCCGTCAATTTTCAGATAGTCAACGTGCAGCTGGTGCAAATACTGGAACGAGGCTGATCCTGCGCCGAAATCGTCCAGACACACTTTAAAGCCGCGTTTTTGCAGTTCCGTCACATATTCATTCACCTGCTCCAATTCCTTGATGGCGTTGGATTCCGTGATTTCAAAAATAAGACGTTTATGCAGATTGTCTTTGTCTTCGAGCTTGCCCAGTAACTTATTGAAGAATTCTTCGTTCTGGATCGACTGGCCGGAAATATTCATGGCAAAGCTCATGTTATTATTGGACGCGTTATAGCGTATATAGTTGATAGCGACTTCGCAGACGGCAAAGTCGAATTCGGCTGCCATACCAATGTCTTCGCCGAACAAGATCCATTCCTGCGTATTGCCGCCATTGGCAAAACGGGCCAGCATTTCAAAATGTTTCAGGTTATAGGTTTGCAGGTCCACAATAGGCTGGAAATGCATCATAAAATTCAAATTCTGGATGATGGATTTGAATTCCTGAATCTTTTGTGCGTTATCAGCCAGGAATGATTTGAAACCGGATTGTAGGGTTTGGACACTTAAATCCGCGCCCTTTTTCTCGAATTCATTCAGTGTGTAGAACAGCGCGCGGGAGGCTTCTTTTTCGTTCAGTGCGCCCGCGTCCGTATCAACGGTCTTGGTTGTCAGATTGAGTTCTTCTTCGCCAAGCTCTGTTTCGCGGGATAATTCGGCGATTTGTTCCTGAATGGATTCTGATGTAACGGATTCGTCATGCAGCAAGCTGTACCGGCCTTCAGAAATTTGTGAGGCTGTTTTACCGTCAACAGAGAACGATTCCAGAATATCCGTGATCGACTCGGAAAATTGTCCCCATTGTTCGACGCCGAGCTTCTCTTTGATGCTTTCTGTTTGTTCTCCGAGATCAAAGAGGGTGAGGTCAAGGTCTTTGCCTTGCTCTTTGGCCTTTTCGATCGCGGCGTTCGCGTGTTTGACGAAGTTATCTTTGTTGAGTTTTTCTTCTTCAATCTGTTCACTGGCTTCAGCAAGGCGTTGCATGACATCGCTGACAAAAGATACAGTGACGTAGAAATGATCATTGTCAGGCATTTTGATCGCACTGACGATAGCGTCTTGTTCTGTTGCGATGTCTTCGTGCATCTGAACGTGCAGCGGGTTAGAGCGCTTGCCGTCGCGGGCGCGCTTTTTCATAGCAATCAGTTTGATACGTCTTTTTTTGCTGAAGATATCAAGCCACGGGGAGCCGATCAGTGTTTCGCTGTCTATGCCGGAAAGGGCTTTACTTGCGCCGATCGCAAAGACGATATAGCCATCGGTGTCCACCTCTAGCAAGAGGTCGGATGCCGCAAAGGAAAATGCAAGAAAGCGGTCTCTTTGCTCCCGTATATTATTTGTGTCATTCGACATAAATAAGATGTCCGTATTTGTTATTTTGCCCACACACCACGATCAGAACGCTCACGGTATATATTAAGCTATAACATAAACTTAGTTAATAAGCGTTTACGAATCGTTACTAAAAAAAGTTAATCCAGAATTATTTTGGCGGCGTCCAGGCTGGTATAGGTTAGAATGCCGTCTGCACCGGCGCGTTTGAACGATGTCAGCATTTCAATAATGGCTTTATTATAATCCAGACACCCTGCGTCAGCAGCTTGGCGTATCATAGCATATTCGCCGCTGACATTATATGCAAAAGTCGGCATGCGGAATTCCTGTTTGACGCGGTAAATAACATCCAGATACGGCAGGCCCGGTTTGATCATAACCATATCGGCGCCTTCATTGATGTCGAGCTTTACTTCGCGCAAGGCTTCATCTGTGTTGGCGGGGTTCATTTGGTATGTCTTTTTATCGCCCTTCAGAAAATTGCCTGAATTCACGGCATCACGGAACGGTCCGTAAAAAGAAGAAGCGTATTTTGCCGCATAGGACATGATCTTGACGTCTTCATGGCCTTCCTGATCGAGAATATTGCGTATATGCAGGATGCGTCCGTCCATCATGTCGGATGGTGCAATAACGTCGACCCCCGCGCGGGCCTGCATCAGTGCCTGTTTACACAGGACTTCGATGCTTTCGTCGTTCAGAATTTTATCATCTTTGATCAGGCCGTCATGACCGTGTGATGTGTATGGGTCCAGTGCGACATCGGCGACCACGCCAATATCGGGGACGTCTTGTTTAATGGCGCGGATTGCACGGTTTACAAGATTATCAGGGTTATAGGATTCTTCGCCATATTCGGTTTTGCATGATCCGTCCAGTGCAGGGAAGATTGCAATGGCCGGAATGCCCATATCGCGGGCCTCGGCGGCGCGCTTGACCAGAATGTCTATTGTGACGCGCTCTACGCCGGGCATTGTTTTGATTTGCTCGGTTTTGTTTGTGCCTTCGATTACAAAAACAGGCCAGATCAAATCACTGGTGGAAAGGTGGTTTTCGGCAACCATATCACGAACCCATCCGTCTGTGCGGTTGCGGCGCATGCGCGTTGTCGGGAATGACGGCGAGGCCGGACTGTTGAGCTTGCTGCTGCTGTGGCTGTTGTTTGGGGACTGCTTGAATTGGGAAACGGGTTTTTCTTGTGCCATCTTTGCCTACCTGACTTGCATATAAACTTAAGCGATGGCTTCAACATAGAGAATTACCAAGTGATTTCAAACCATTTATTTGCAAAAAATACAGAGGGGCTTTGCGTTATACTCTGGATTCTATAGCAATAACCCGTTATGGTTTTGATTGGATTTGATTCTGTCATATACAGACAAAACGAATAATAGATGAACCAAGAGATGAATTAAGACTCACAGGAGCCTAGAGTGATTGGAAATACACCTTATTACGAAACGATCCAGTTGATTGAGCGTCTGCACCGTTATTTCCTTGATGTGCTGAAAGTTGAACTCGACCGCAAGAACATCAAAGACATCAACAACATCCAAAGTATGATTTTGTATAATATTGGTGATGATGACCTGACGGTAGGGGAATTAACGATCCGTGGATATTATCTGGGCTCTAACGTGTCTTATAATGTTAAGAAAATGGTCGAAAACGACTATCTTGTGCAGGAACGTTCCGTGCATGATAAACGTTCGATCCGTGTGCGCCTGTCTGAAAAAGGGCGTGAGCTGCGCGATTCAATCACAGAAATGTTTCAGCGTCATGAGACATTGCTGGATGGTGCGGACCTTGATAACGAACAGCTCAAGGAATTGAACGAAGCGCTGCGTTTGATTGAACGCTTCTGGACATCTCAGACAAATTATACCGGCTTTTAATCATTCGGGCCGTTGTTTGATCCCGTTTTTATCTACGATTAGCTACTGAAGGCCTGTAGGTCTGTTTGCGCGCGCCCGAGGATCAGGGCGTGGATGTCGTGTGTGCCTTCATAGGTGTTAACAGCTTCCAGGTTCATGGCGTGGCGCATGACGTGATATTCATCGACAATACCATTTCCGCCCAGCATATCGCGTGCTTCGCGTGCGATGTCCAGTGCTTTGCCACAATTATTGCGTTTCATCAGGGATATGGCTTCGGCAGGGGCTTTGCCCTGATCCCAGAGTTGTCCGAGGCGGAAAGCTGATTGCAAGCCGAGTGTGATCTCTGTCTGCATGTCGGCCAGTTTTTTCTGGATCAATTGTTGTGCGGCAAGGGGTTTGCCGAAAATTTTCCGTTCCATTGTATAGCTGCGGGCCTGATGCCAGCATGCTTCTGCGGCGCCCATTGCGCCCCAGCTAATGCCGTATCGGGCGCTGTTCAGGCAACTAAACGGGCCTTTCAGGCTGTTTGCGTGCGGCAGGATCATATCATCGGTGACCGCCACATCGTCCATGGCAATGCCGCCTGTGACAGAGGCGCGGAGCGAGAGTTTGCCTTCGATTTTCGGTGCGGTTAATCCTTTCATACCTTTTTCGAGAAGGATGCCGCGAATTTTGCCGTCATCATCTTTTGCCCAGACAACAAATATATCTGCGATAGGGGAATTTGTGATCCACTGCTTTTCACCGGACAATGTATAGCCATTGTCGGTTTTTCTAAGGCGCGTGCGCATTGCGGAAGGGTCTGATCCGCCGTCAGGTTCTGTCAGTCCGAAACATCCGACAAAAGCGCCTGAAGCCAGTTTCGGCAGATATTTTTCCTTTTGTTCATCTGAGCCGAACAGGTAAATCGGGTACATAACCAATGAGGATTGTACTGAGAACACAGAGCGGTAGGCAGAATCAACATATTCGAGTTCACGTGCGATCAAGCCATATGTCACATAAGATGCACCGGCACAGCCATATCCTTCCAATACAGGGCCGAGAATACCCAGTTCGCCCATTTCGGTGATAATAGCGGGGTCGAAATATTCCTCACGGTTGCCTTTGGTGATACGTGGCAGTAGTTTGTTGCGGGCATAATCACGCACCGTGTCGCGGACCATGCGTTCTTCTTCGCTTAGCAAGTCATCCAGATAAAGCGGGTCTTCCCAGTTGAAAGGCGGTGTCAGATTATCAAGGGCCATCAATTTTTCCTGTTTCACTTTTGTTACGAGTTCTCTATATAATATAAGCTGATTAAAGGGCGCAGACAATGTCACAAAATTATTTATCAGGCAGAGAAGTTATTATCGAGATGATTCCGATCGGGAATTATGTGCAGGTTAAAGCGATGGACGCGAAAACGCTTACGGAGGTCACAACGCAAGGTCCGAGATCGACCCCCGAAACAACTCTGCGGCGCAACGCAATACGGCGTCTGGAATATGTTCTTAAAAAGAAAGGATTGATTTAGTCCTGTAATTTGGTAAAAACCATTCCCATGAAGTGGAAGAATGATTTATCAAGTGGACTGAACTGGAGTTCCGAGATATCCAATCTCGAGGAAAAGATGGTTGTCGCCCGTAAGGTCGCATCATTTGCTCAGGATGGGGATGTGATCGGTGCCGGTTCCGGCTCTACATCTTTTTTAACGCTGCAGGAACTCGGCCGCCGCGTCAAAGAAGACGGGTTGCAATGTAAGGTCATACCGACATCGCGTGAAATGGAAATGACAGCCGCCGTGCTGGGGGTCGAAGCGACAACCCTCATGGAAGACAAGCCGGACTGGTGCTATGATGGTGCCGATGAAGTGGACGGGCAGGGCAACCTTATCAAGGGCCGTGGCGGTGCGATGTACCGCGAGAAGCTTGTGATGGCCAGCAGCGATAAAGCCTATATTCTGGTCGATTCATCGAAATTTGTTGAAAAACTGGGGGCTAAGTTCGCTGTGCCGGTCGAAGTTGACCAGCGTGCGCTTCACTATGTGCAGACACAAATCGAAAAAATGGATATATCCGGCAGTGCATTGCGTCCGGCCGGTGGAAAAGACGGCCCGGTTATTACAGAGTCCGGCCATCTTATTCTAGATGTGAATTTTAACGCCATTACAGACACGACAGAGCGTGATTTGAAGGCGATTACGGGTGTGATTGAAACAGGCCTTTTCTGGGGCTTTAAACCAGAAATTATTGCGGACTAAAAAATGAAAAAGGAGCGCTAAGTCATGGATAATGCAAAGAAAATAGATAACATCGATACGTACCGTTTTTATAATGAACGGATCGATAAAGTTGATCCCGAGGTTTTTGAAACCATCGTGAATGAAGCTAAAAGACAGGATGAACATATTGAGTTAATCGCTTCTGAAAACATGACTTCTCAAGCTGTACTTGATGCATTGGGCTCTGTTTTCACAGATAAGTACGCAGAAGGCTATCCCGGCCGCCGTTATTACGGTGGTTGCGTGAATGCGGACCAGTCCGAACAGCTTGCGATTGACCGTGCGAAAGAACTATTTGATTGTGAATTCGTAAACGTGCAGCCGCATTCCGGTGCATCGGCTAACGAATCTGTGTTTCTGGCGCTTTTACAGCCGGGCGATACAATTCTGGGTATGTCGCTGGCCTGTGGCGGACATTTGACACATGGCGCTGCGCCAAGCATGTCAGGGAAGTGGTTTAACGCGATCCAGTATGGTGTGCGTGAAGATGATGCCCTGATTGACTACGAAGAAGTAGAAGCACTTGCACGTGAACACAAGCCGAAAATGATTATTGCCGGTGCGTCTGCTTATCCGCGTGTGATCGATTGGGCCCGTTTCCGCAAGATCGCGGATGAGGTCGGCGCCTATTTGATGACAGATATTGCGCACTATGCCGGTTTGGTTGCCGGTGGTGCTTATCCGTCACCATTGCCGCATGCTCATGTTGTGACAACCACAACGCACAAGACGCTTCGCGGTCCAAGTGGCGGTATGATCATGTCAAATGACCCTGCAATCGGTAAAAAGATCAACAGTGCCGTCTTCCCTGGTTTTCAGGGTAAGCCGTTGTCTCATGCTGTTGCGGCAAAGGCTGTGGCCTTTGGGCAGGCATTGAAGCCTGAATTCAAGGATTATGCGCAGAAGATCATCGATAATGCGAGGGTTCTGGCTGAGGAAGTCAAAAAAGGCGGTCTTGATATCGTCTCCGGTGGCACAGACAGTCATATCGTTCTGATTGACCTGCGTCCGAAGGGGCTGACAGGCAATATTGCTGAAGTCGCAATGGAAAATGCCGGGCTGACCTGCAACAAGAATGCCGTGCCATATGATCCGGAAAAACCGATGGTTACCAGTGGGGTGCGTGTCGGGTCACCGGTCGGCACAACGCGCGGTTTCGGCGAAGACGAGTTCCGTCTGGTCGGGCAGCTTATTGTGAAGGTTCTTGACGGCCTGAAGGCCAATGGACCGGATGGAAACGCAGATGTGGAGCAAGAGGTTCTGCAAGAGGTCAAAGACCTTTGTAAGCGTTTCCCTGCATTCAGAGAGGCGAAGTACTAATTTATGCGTTGCCCGTTTTGCGATAGTCAGGAAACTCAGGTCAAAGACTCGCGTCCCGCTGAAGATAATTCGGCGATCAGACGGCGTCGGATTTGTCCGGAATGTGGTGGAAGATTCACCACATTCGAACGTATCCAGCTGCGTGAAATGACCGTATTCAAAGCGGGCAATCGTCGCCAACCATTTGATCGGGATAAGCTGATTAAGTCGATGCAAATTGCACTCAGGAAACGTCCTGTGGAACTCGAAGAGATCGAGAAAGTCGCAAACTCAATCGTGCGTCAGCTAGAGTCAGCGGGCGATGCAGAGATTAATACCGATTTGATTGGGTCACTCGTTATGAAGGCGTTGGCCCGTCTTGATGCGATAGGGTATATCCGATACGCATCGGTGTATAAGGACTTCAGAAAGCCCGAGGATTTCAATTTCTTCCTAGAAGAATTACAGGATATTCATCTCGCGCAAAAAGACAAAAAAGAGAAGGAAGACTGAGGTCTTCCTTTTTTATTTGAGGGCCGTTTCCGTTGCTGTAAACGGTCTCGTTTTACCGCTTTTTTCACCATAAATACCGTGTTGTTCAATCGAAGACTCGTCGCGGTGATATTCCCTAACTTATTGAAAGTAAATACATAAAATAATTTTGTGTGTCTTCTCTGTTGCATGAAGCGTTCAGTAGGATTTTGCTGTCGTTCCTTGCGACGAAATGACGTGTCCATTTAGGTGTCGTGTCTTGCGTTTTTGTGGTGTTTTATTGATGTATTAAATTGGTTCATTATTCAGTCAAAACCTTATTATATGGGCTTCATAGGCGTTATCTTATAGGGGTCGTTGTTTTTAGATGGTTGTTTCTGTGACGTGGCTGAATAACGGTTCTTGCGGTGAAATGCTATGAATCTGTCTGGGGCAGGTGCGCCACTTGTGGGTAAATGTCATAACCTATTGTTTTGAATAGGGTGCTTTTTTGCGGTCATGGCTACAGAATGCGTGTCGTGGATCTTTTTGCTATCGGTTTACGTGTCTTTTGCCGTGATATCGCTGCTTTTTTGCTGATTTCAGCATGTCATGTTCCGTCACGGTGCTGTGACCCGTCTGTGGATATCTTTGTTCAATATTTCTGTCTCATTTCTTCCTGAGAGGGCACAGCTTTGTGATGTGTTTGTGAGATGGTGGGACGTCCGCAGAGGGACGCAAACCTGAAAATGATGAAATGATAATGCACTTTTTGACCTTTTACCGGATGTCTTTGTGCTTATTATGACAGCCTTCTGCGTCTTTAAAATTATTCTGTGACAAGTGTCTGCAAATGATGTAAACAAAGCTCGAACGGATTACGCCAAGTTTAGCAAGGAATGAGGGCATTATTGTTATGACTGTTTCATCATCATCAAAAAAAGGGTCCCGTAAAGCCCGCTTGTCGTCTGCGCGCCTTTCTGCGGTGCAGGTTATCTATCAGGCGATGCTGGATATGGACGGGCGCGATTTGACCGACATTATTCGCGATCATCTGGCGAGCGATATTGTGCAGTCTGTGGATGGTGAAGACTTGGTGACGCCGGATCAGGAAAGCGTTTCGAAAATTGCGCGGGGTGTTGAAACGCACCGGACACACATCAATACAGTGATCGGCAACGTGTTTTCATCAGACAAACTCGCGAAAGAAAAGTTGCTCAAGGCCATCTTGATGTGTGGCGTCTATGAGATTCTTTATAATACGGATGTTGATGCGCCTATTATTATTTCAGATTATTTGAATGTTACGCATGCGTTTTATGACGCAGGTGAAGCGAAACTTGTTAATGGCGTTCTGGACAAGGTTTACAAGTCTGTGAAGGATGAGAGGGCGGAATGAATATCCGGTCATTTCAGAAGCAAAAAGGGCGCACGCCACTTGTTTGCCTGACAGCCTATAGCGGTTATATGGCAGCCCTTATTGAGCCGCATGTTGATTTGATTCTGGTCGGGGATAGTCTTGGTATGGTGCAGTATGGCATGTCTTCGACATTGTCTGTACCGCTGGATATGATGATATGGCACGGCAAAGCAGTCGCCGGTGCGGTGTCAAAAGACGCGCTTGTGATTGTCGATATGCCTTTCGGGTCTTATCAGGAAAGGCCGGAGCTTGCGTTCCGGAACGCGGCACGCATTATGGCGGAAACGGGTGCGAGCGGCGTGAAAATGGAAGGTGGCACTGAAATGGCGGAAACGGTGGCGTTTTTAACAGAGCGCGGTATCCCCGTTATGGGGCATGTCGGTTTGAAGCCGCAATCAGTGCATGCGCATGGCGGATATCGTACAATCGGCAAGGATGATGCTGAAAAGGCCCGTATCATTGCAGATGCTGCGGCCATTGATGAAGCTGGCGCGTTTTCACTTGTGCTGGAATGTGTTACGGCAGACACGGCGCGCGTTGTCACAGAATCTGTTCAATGCCCTACGATCGGGATTGGCGCATCACAGCATTGTGATGGGCAGGTCTTGGTGACAGAAGATTTGCTGGGGATTACGGGCGGGTATGTGCCGTCGTTTGTAAAGCAATATGCCGATCTGGCAGAAACGGTCCGCAATTCTGTCGGTGCGTATGCGCAGGATGTGAAACAAGGCGATTTTCCACAAAAATAGCGTACTTTCTAGCGGATTGCTTCTAATGATTTGAAAGTAAACAAGAATATCTTATTTTGTGAGCTATCGATTTTCTCGATAGCGTATATTATGATTTTCTGAAATAACGAAATATTAAGGTTTGCCGCATTAAAATACATGGGTGAGGTTTACAAAAGCGTAGTGTAGTGAGGATTCTTTAAGTTCATGAAATTTCCAATCGTGATCATTGTCGTACTGCTATCGTTCTGTGCGGGCGGTGCCGGTGCGTATTTCTATTTTGAAAAATCGGCGGTTGCATCAACAGGCGATACGGCGAAAGACGCTGTGCACGAGGAAAAGAAGGCGAAGGAAGATGCACATGGTGACGGGCATGGCGCGACGGCAAAGAATGTATATTACAAACTTGATCCGTTAATCTTGCCTGTCGTAAACCGGCGTGGTGTTTCGCAAACGGTCAGTATGGTCGTGATGGTTGAAGTTGATAGCGAACGTAGTCGTGAAGTTGTGAAAAGTAATGCACCGCGTCTGACGGATGCATATATTCAGGATATGTACGGTATTTTGAATAAGCATGCGGCACTTAACGGCGGGGTCATTCATGTCAGTTTCTTGAAAAAGAGACTACGCAATGTGACGGATAAAATTCTCGGCGAAGACAAATACTTAGACATTCTTATTCAAGTCATAGAACAACGTCCTTTATAAATTAAGTCGATGCAAATTATGTATAAATGGCCCGTCATGACGGGTCATTTTTGTTTCATATGGATGTGTTTTTCGTTGCGTAAAAAGCACACTTAAAACGGTAAAATCCGTGGAAAAATCAAACCTACTCTTGCCTTGCAGAGAATTATTCTGCATTTTCAATCATCTAAAAATATTAAAATCGATTCCAAAAAATACGCTTAACAGGGGGAGTCTTCTCCCTACCAATGAAAGGGGAAATATAAAAATGATTGAGATATACTTCATGGTCGTATGTGCAGGATTCCTTGCACTCATATATGGCCAGTACGCCGCAAGACAGGTTTTGTCCTGTGAAACGGGTACAAAGAAAATGCAAGAGATTGCACAAGCCATTCAGGAAGGTGCATCTGCTTATCTGAACCGCCAATATTCAACAATTGCCGTTGTGGGTGTTGTTGTTGCAGTTTTACTGTTCATGCTTCTCGGATGGCACGTTGCCGGCGGGTTCGTGATTGGTGCGTTTTTGTCCGGTGTTGCCGGTTATATTGGTATGAACGTGTCTGTTCGTGCCAATGTCAGAACCGCACATGCCGCATCAGAATCTATTCATAAAGCACTGGACGTTTCGTTCAAATCAGGTGCGATTACAGGGATGCTTGTTGTCGGTCTCGGTTTGCTGGGCGTGACGCTTTATTATATCGGTCTTGAATATGCCGGTCTGGACAAGAGAACAATTCTTGAAGGGCTTGTCGGTCTTGGTTTTGGTGCATCACTGATTTCCATCTTTGCGCGTCTTGGCGGTGGTATCTTTACAAAAGGTGCTGATGTCGGGGCCGATCTGGTTGGTAAAGTTGAAGCCGGTATTCCGGAAGATGATCCGCGTAACCCTGCCGTGATTGCCGACAATGTTGGTGATAACGTCGGTGACTGTGCCGGTATGGCAGCTGACTTGTTCGAAACATATGCCGTGACTGTTGTTGCGACAATGTTGATTGCAAATACGGTTTTTGCCGGTGATGTTGCGGAATTCATGATGATGTTGCCGCTGATGATTGGCGCATTGTGCATTATCGGTTCGATTGCCGGTACATTCTTTGTTCGCCTGCGCGGTGAATCAAAGAATATCATGGCTGCGCTTTACAGAGGCTTTTTCTGGAGTGCGATTTTGTCTGCACTGATGATTGCCGTTCTTCTTGCTAATATGGGACTCTATAAAGAAATCCCGATGGCTGATGGCGGCGCGATCACGGGTGTAAAAATCTTCTGGTGTATCCTGACAGGGCTTGGTGTAACAGGTCTGATCGTCTGGATTACAGAATATTACACAAGCACGGAATATCGTCCGGTGCGTTCGGTTGCGAAAGCCTCCGAGACAGGCCACGGTACAAACGTCATTCAAGGTCTGGCGATTTCAATGGAAGCGACAGCCTTGCCGGTGATCGTTATCTGTATCGGTATCTTCATTGCATTCTCGCAAGCCGGCCTGTTCGGTATCGCGATTGCGGCGACATCGATGCTGTCTCTGGCAGGTATGGTGGTTGCGCTTGATGCATATGGTCCTGTGACAGATAACGCAGGCGGTATTGCTGAGATGGCAAAACTGAAGAAATCAGTACGTGACACGACAGATGCGCTTGATGCGGTTGGTAACACAACCAAAGCCGTCACAAAGGGCTATGCAATCGGTTCTGCCGGTCTTGCAGCACTTGTGTTGTTTGCGGCCTACACAGAAGAAATCGCGCATTACCTGCCTGAGTTGCAAGGAATTACATTCCCGCTTCAGGACCCGTATGTTGTGATTGGCCTGTTTATCGGCGGTATGTTGCCGTATCTGTTCAGTGCTCTGTCTATGACTGCTGTTGGCCGTGCGGCCGGTAGTGTCGTGATCGAGGTGCGTCGTCAGTTCAAGGAGATCAAGGGCATTATGACAGGCAAAGGAAAGCCTGATTATAGTCGTGCTGTTGACCTGCTGACGAAATCGGCCATCCGCGAGATGATCGTTCCATCACTTCTGCCTGTCTTTGCGCCGGTCATCCTGTTTGGTGTGATTGCCGTTGTGTCAGGCTCTGTCGTAGCGGCGTTCCAAGCGCTTGGTGCGATGCTGATGGGCACAATCGTAACAGGTATCTTCGTTGCGATTTCAATGACATCCGGTGGCGGTGCATGGGATAACGCCAAGAAATATATCGAAGAAGGCAACTTCGGCGGTAAAGGGTCTGAATCCCATAAAGCAGCCGTAACGGGCGATACAGTCGGCGACCCCTATAAGGATACAGCCGGTCCTGCGGTGAACCCGCTGATCAAGATTGTCAACATCGTGGCCATTTTGCTGGTTGCTGTTGTGGCAAACTTTGTCGCTGGCTAATCAAGTCACTTGATAAGAATAAGAAAGCCCCGCATTTGCGGGGCTTTTTTGTATCTGGTGTGTTGTGTTTGTCGGAAAGGATGGTCGTCGCGTGCCGGAAGCGGGGGAGGACGGGGACGTGTCTTCGTTTTCCCGTTAGCGCATATTCTGCCCGTGCATACGGAGCGGAGCGCTATTCCTGCATGTTTTCTGTATTGAAGCGGCCGAGATTGCCGAGGAACTGCTTCATGAAAGTCATTTCATTGCCGGATGTGTGCGTTTTTTCGCGTTCATAGGGCAGGTCAAGGCGTTCTGTATCAACAATCTCGACATTTTCGACAAGGCCGTTCTCGGCGAAGGTAACGCGCACAATCTGCTCGTCTGTGATCTCGTGATCCAGAATGCCGCGTTTTTCCGTTGTTTGGCCAATATAATACCAGATCAATGGATCGAATGTGGCTTTCGTTGTCGGAGAGCCGAGTTTCTGAATAACATCATATTGTGAATCCTGACCGACTGTAACGGCCTCGATCTTTTCTTCTTTCACGAAGTTCCCACGCACGTGATGCGTCGGGGTGCAGGCACTCATGCCGAGTGTCACGACCATCGCGCTGTAAAGAAGAAGTGATTTGTTACGTTGCATAAGCATAAAATTATTCCGTTTCTACTTTGAATCATGTTTATTGTATGTAGAATGAGAAATCAATCATCCTTTAGGAAAGAAAGCAATTCATGTTCAGTTTTTTCAAGAACAGAGCCTCACTTCGCAAAGCGGCGGACGCGCAATATAAAGCCTTGCTGGATCAGGCACGGCACGAAGCGCTTTATACTGATTATGCCGTCAGTGACGATGTCACTGGCCGTTTCGAGATGATTGCACTGCACACATCTTTGTTTATGGTCGCGGTGTCCGAGAAAACGGATTGTGATGAAAAGTGGATTCGGAAATTGCCGCAAAAGATTTTTGATGTTGTGTTCAAGGATCTGGATCGCGCGCTGCGTGAATTGGGCATCGGCGATCTCAGTGTACCGAAAAAGATGAAAAAATTTATGCAGTCTTTTAACGGCCGCATTACAACATATGGCGATATTGTGAAGCGTGGTGACGAAGACGCGATGAAACAGGCTGTGTTCCGTAATATTTACGCAGAAAGCGATGCTGTGAGTGATGAGGTGGTTGCAAAGATGGCGCGTTATATTATACGTCTTTACACAGCGCACGAGGCATTGTCGTGCACAGAGGTTGCCGCAGGCAAGGTCGGTGCGGTAAAACCGTGAAGTATAAAGAGGACAAGAGCGAGATATGACAGATAAAAAGACAAATCTATCATCGGAATGGACCTATTTGTTCGATGTCGAAGATGTTGATGAAAAAGTAACGACGGTCGATATCCGTCCGGACGACGAAGAGCGCAAGAATATCGCACGCCGCTTGAAGGTCGAATCCGTAGATGCGCTCACGGCTGACGTGAAGCTGCATCGTCCGCCGGGCGATCGGGCCGTACAGGTTGAAGGACACCTGCGTGCCGATGTCGTGACGAATTGTGCTGTGACACTCGAGCCGCTGGTGCAGAATGTTGAAGAAACATTCGAGGCTTGGTACGCGGATGCGAATGATGTGGCGTCTTTTGCCAAAGCGCAGCATGATAAGAAGGCGCAAGTCTCCGGTGCAGAGCTGGAATTACTGGATGAAAAGGACGATCCGGAACCGCTGGTTGACGGGTGCGTTGATTTGGGTGAATTGGTTGTGCAGTATCTTTCTCTTGCGATTGACCCGTATCCGCAGAAAGAGGGCGTTGCCTATGATGGTCCCAAAGTTGATGATACAAAAGAGGCGGGGAGTGATCTGAAGAATAATCCTTTTGAGAAACTGAAAGAACTCAGAGACAAAAAATAAACCGAAAATTCTGAGATTTTTTCTTGCGAAACGCCCGAATATCCGTTATCAACACATCTCGAATAAATAAAGATAAGGCAGAATGCGGATTTCATGGCTGCCAATCTGAAATTAAAGGATAAGTATTATGGCTGTACCAAAGAGAAAAACAACAAAGTCAAAGCGCAACATGAGACGTTCTCACCACGCTTTGGGCACATATAACTGGACAGAAGATGCTGAAACAGGTGAACCAGTACGTCGCCACCATGTCGATCTGAAGACAGGCATGTACAAAGGCCGTCAGGTCGTTGAACCACGCGACTAATCTTCTATAATTCAATTTTCGGGGCTTTCGTCCCGAAAATTCTTTCCTTTGTTCACTAAAGGCGCATTTTATCATGGCAGGCACTATAACAATTGCACTGGATGCAATGGGTGGGGATTATGGCCCGTCGGTTGTTGTTCCTGCAGCGGCCCTGGCCTATAAGAAAAACCCCAAAATTCATTTCCTGTTTTACGGTGACCAAAAGCAAATCCAGCATTATATGGATAAGCATCCAGAATTGCGGGTTGTGTCTGATATCCACCACACAGACAAAGTCATTTCCAATGATGAAAAACCGTCTGTTGCGCTGCGGTCCGGCAAAGGGTCCAGCATGCGTCTTGCCATTGATGCTGTGAAAAGTGGCGAGGCCGGCGGCGTTGTGTCGGCCGGTAATACGGGCGCGCTGATGGCGACATCCAAAATGGTATTGAAATGTTTGCCCGGTATTCACCGTCCTGCGATTGCCAGTATTTTCCCGACCAAGCGGGATGAGATTGTCATGCTTGATCTGGGTGCGAATCTGACATGCGATGCCGAAGTCCTGACACAGTTTGCTGTGTTGGGTGCGGTGTATGCGCGTGCGGTGAAGGGTATGCGTACGCCAACAGTCGGACTGTTGAATGTCGGTTCGGAAGACATGAAAGGGCCGGAGGGTCTGCGTCTTGCCGCTTCGATCCTGAGCAGTGTTACATTCCCCGGGCGTTATTTCGGCTTTGTCGAAGGCAATGATATCACTGAAGGTGGTGTTGATGTTGTTGTGACAGATGGTTTTACGGGCAATGTCGCCTTGAAAGTGGCTGAAGGTGTCGGGTCGATGAGCAGTCATTTCCTAAAAGAAGCGCTGACATCATCCTTCTTGTCAAAGATTGGCGCGCTTTTATCGATGAAAGCGCTGAAGCGCTTGAAATCCCGTGTAGATGCCCGTGTTTATAATGGCGGTATGTTTCTGGGGCTGAATGGTATTTGTGTGAAAAGCCACGGCGGCATGGATGCTTTTGGGTTTAGTCAGGCTATTCTGGTTGCGGCCAATCTGATCGAAAATGATTATAACAAAAAAGTGGCAAACGAAATCGAACAGGTGATGAGTCAGGAAAGCTTTATTACAAGTGTGTCCTCACTCTCTATGGATGGCCAATGACAAGACGTTCCAGAATTATCGCAACGGGATCTTATTTGCCTGACCGTGTTATGACGAACACGGATCTGGAAAAAATCGTAGAGACCTCGGATGAATGGATTCAGCAGCGTTCCGGCATTAAAGAACGGCGCATCGCGGCCGAGGGTCAAACAACATCTGATATGGCTGTAGAAGCCGCCAAAAAAGCCATCGAAGCCAGTGATATCAAAGTCGGCGATATTGATATGATCGTTGTTGCAACGACGACGCCCGATTTAACCTTTCCATCTGTGGCGGTAACGGTGCAGGCGACGCTCGGCGTGCCGACATGTCCCGCATTTGATGTGCAGGCTGTTTGTTCGGGATTTGTCTATGCGCTCTCTGTTGCGGATAACGCAATCAAGGCAGGGCAGGCAAAGCGTGCATTGGTTATCGGAGCCGAGAAAATGTCTTCGATCCTTGACTGGACGGACCGCACGACGTGTGTTTTGTTTGGTGATGGTGCAGGGGCGGTTATTCTTGAAGCCGATGACACGCAGCAAGGCACCATCGACGATACGGGCGTCTTATCGACGCATCTTTACGCAAACGGACATTATAAAGATATTCTGAAAACATCCGGTGGGCCGTCTTCGACGAAAAGTACCGGCTTTATCGAGATGGAAGGCAAAGAAGTATTTCGTTATGCCGTGCAGTTTCTGTCTGATGTTGTTGTTGATGTTTTGAAAGCACATAATATCAAATCCGATCAAATTGACTGGCTTGTGCCGCATCAAGCCAATATCCGCATTATCATGGCGGCGGCTAAAAAACTGGATATGCCCGAAGAACGCGTTGTTTTGACGCTGGAAAAACACGGCAATACATCCGCCGCATCTATTCCGCTGGCATTGGATGAAGCGGTGCGCGGCGGTAAAATCAAGCCCGGTGATTTGATTATGATGGAAGCCTTAGGCGGCGGATTGACATGGGGCGCCGCATTGGTTCGTATGTAATCTGTATGTATGGATATTGCGTGGGGGCTGTACGAAATAAGCTGTTTCTGCATCCTTTTCGATGCTTTCTTTTCCATCGCAACCTCAAATTAAGAAATTTCTGTTACTATTTGAAATGAATCACTTTTTTGCATCCAAAAGTTGACGGGCGGGGGCAAAATGTGTAACAGTAAACTCATTCACGGAAAAGAGAGGTTGTCATGACTGGACAAACTGTAACGCGCGCTGATTTGGCGGAAGCTGTTTATGAAGAAGTTGGCTTGTCACGGAACGAGTCGTCTGATTTGGTCGAAGCTGTACTGGAAGAGATTTCACAGGCATTGATCGGTGGAGACAACGTAAAGATTTCATCATTCGGAAGTTTTTCCGTACGTGAAAAGAGCGCGCGTGTTGGCCGCAACCCGAAGACAGGTGTTGAGGTGCCGATTTTACCACGTCGTGTTCTTGTTTTCCGCGCGTCTCATGTTTTGAAAGATGCGATTAACGAACAGGTGTAAGCGCAGTCCTTTATCAATGGACGCGATGCACCCGAAATGGGTGGAAGAGTTAGAAAATGAGTAATAATTCACAAACACAAGAAACAGAAAATAAAACACAGGATACGACAGACGCATCGGCGCGCGTATCAAGGAGAGTGAGAATGTCAAGACGCTCGGGCAAGTCAGCAAGTGCTTTTCGTACGATTAGTGAAGTTGCCGATGAACTGGATGTCCAGCAACATGTCTTGCGTTTCTGGGAAACAAAATTCACGCAAGTGAAACCGTTAAAGCGCGGTGGCGGGCGTCGTTATTACCGTCCGGAAGATGTCGAGCTTCTGAAAACAATTCATAATTTGCTCTACACAGAAGGCTACACGATCAAAGGTGTACAAAAACTGTTGAAAGGGCAGGGCAAGAACCAGATCATTGCAGGTGAATATAATACATCGCACGTGACATCGGATAATACACCGGCGAACCAATCTCAAGCCGGTGCTGCGGCTCCGCAAAGAACTGAGCAACAGCAAGAGGCCGCCGTTGCAGATGCTGATCGCGAAGACGGCAAGCTGAGCGGCCGTCAAAAGGCAATCTTGAACGCGATGCTCGGTGATTTGAAAGAATTGCGTGACGCAATCAAGTCATAATCAACCAATCTGATATTTCTATCTTTTAAAGGTTTAATGAAAGCGGGCTGAGCTTTACGCGGTTGCCCGCTTTTCTTGTGGTGTAGGCGCGGTCATTGCTGGCTTTATATTCAAGCGTATCAAGCAATTTTGCAACATAGTCATCAAGCTCATCAGTTGTTGGGTGCTTGCCGATATCGGCATAACCGACACGCAGCAGACATTGCTCCGGACGCATTTTCTTGATCAATGCGCTTTGGAACAGTGTTTTCCCGTTCAACGCTTCTTTGTGATGCCCATCCAGCAATGTGTTGTAATGATGGGGGCCGTCAAATTCAACGATGATAGCGGCATCATGGAAAGCCAGCATCAGATCAACGGCGTGCTCCATTTCATCAATGTCGTTGGCGGGCTGTTGATGGGCTGTGTTGTGTCCGGCGCGGTTAAACGCATCAGACAACATTGTTTCATAGACCGAATGATTATCGTGTTCAGGTGGCTGCGCAACGTTGCAGTCAATATCAAACCAAAGGCAGACATCATTGATAATCTTGTATTCGCACTCTTTCTCATATTGATGCGTGCTGACTTCGTGCTTCATGTTCAGTCGTGTCAGGCGCTCTATCGGCGTTCCCGGAAGCGCATCGAAAATGGCGAGTGATAGCAATGTGTGTGCTTTATCGGTGTTGGTGAAGTCTTGTCTGCTCGCCTTATAGTTTGACGCAAATTTGCGGATAAAATCGTCCGAAGGGCGTTTTGCAAGTACGGCAAACGCATAGAGTATGTCGCATTGCGATGCGGTGTCTTTGCGATCGAATGTTGCCATTGCGCGTTTTTCGATCATTTCCAGTGTTTCATCGGACGGGCGCACATTCTTTTTCTTCAGTGCGCGTACCAGAACCGAAAGGTCATGAAATGTATGTTTGTGCAAATGGTCTTGCAGATCCTGATCAAGCTGTTTGTGTTCGTCATTGTTCAAGCGAAAGGAAAAGAGCTCGAAGAGTCGGATCGGCTTGAGCGGCGATTTTAATTTTCTTTTGATTCTCATATATTTTGTCCCTGTTCGAAAGACATACTAGATGAAATGGCGGCATGTTACAAGAAATTTAACATAATGGACTCGCAGTTGTTCAACAGAATAATTTTCCAGCTTTTGATCTTGAAATTATAGCGGTTATAGCCTAGTGATAGAGCGTATCTTTGAAAGATAATCGGAACGTAGCGCAGCCTGGTAGCGCACTTGCATGGGGTGCAAGGGGTCGGAGGTTCGAATCCTCTCGTTCCGACCATTTTTCCGGCCTGATAAGAATTGTAGAGATTTTACCCGGTTTGGTTTTGGGTGGGGGACCAATTTTTCATGACATATCGTAGCAGCGGATTTCTTGCACGGTTTCTGATCGTGTCTTTTGTGACATGGATATCGGGAGCATCTGTTTGTGCGGGAACGTCGGACAGGCAGGATGTCGCAGAGGATGTGTCCGTTATATCAATGCTTGTGCTGGATATTGAAAATGACGGTGGTGTTGCGCTCTCTCCAACAGATGGAAAAGGGGCTGTATATTGGGATATTGATCTTGATGGTATGGCCGAAGCTGTCGGCTGGGTTAATCCGCATGATGCCATTTTGGTGATTGATAAGAATGGCGATGGCAATATCGTCAATCAATCCGAGCTTTTCGGGCGCAAGAACAAGAGCGGGTTTGAGGTGCTTGCGGCTTATGACAACAATCAGGACCGTCAAATTACACCCGAAGATGGAGTCTGGGCGCAGTTATATCTGTGGTTTGATAAGCGGCCGGATGGCTACAGCCAGAAAGGCGAGTTGGTTCATCTGGATGATTATCACATCAAATCAATCAGTCTGGATGCGGAATCCTATCCGGAGCCTGTTACGCTGGAACAGCGTGTGAGCGCGTCGTCTGAATTCGTCGTTGAGCTTGAAAATGCGGGAGAACAGACATTTCGTATTTATAACGTTTTGCCCCTCTTTGACATCATGAATACGGTGTTCAATAAAGACTATACGCTGGATGTGCGCACTTTGTTTATGCCGACATTGCGTGGATACGGCACGCTACCTGATCTGCATATTGCGATGTCGAATGATCAAATGTTGCTGATGATGGCGCGTGATATGGCGTTGCTGGATTTCGAGACGATGATGTCTCCTGCTGTGTCGCTGGAAGCGCAATTTGAGAGCCTTTTGTTTCGTTGGGCAAAGGCGAATGACATCCCCATAGATAGTCGTGGCCCGAATATCAGCGCAAGACGTCTGGCTGTCGTAGAGGCTGTGACCGGCCGGCCTTTTATACAGGTGGGGGCCGGTGGCACGCCAAATCCGTTGCCGGTTGCGGCAAGTCAATTACGGTCGGCGTATCGGGATACGTTTCAGAACCTGTTCTCGCAGTTCATGGTGCAGGCATCCGGACGTATCTTGTTTACCAACAAGATTTCATATAATCCCCGATTAGGTGACATCGTAGGGACGGCGCAATTAAACGATGATACGCTGGATATTGTTACGCGCAAAGCCAAAGCTTTGCCTCCGGCGCATGCGTTAATGCTTTGGACAAGATATGTCAGAATTCTGAATTGGCACGGCAATATCTCCCGTATGCACGATGAAGAGATACAAAAGATATCTGATGCGATTGTCGCGACCATGCCGGATAAGACGTTTGATGATGTTCTGACGATTGTCTCAGATCAGAGCGTTTCGATAGCGCACGATTTACCGACGGAGCGACTGCCATTTGAATCTAAAGAGCTACGTGACTACATCGCGGCCTATCTCGACAACGCCCTTGCCGGATTGGGGATTGCGTTGATTCTGCTGCTTATTGTGCGCAGGCTTGGGCGTAAATCAGCGAAAAAGACACGATGAACCACCGGAAATCCGATCGCTTCATTCCGGCTGAGGTGTTATATTACCTCCTTTCTATCCTATTGTTTTTAAACAAAAAATAATATTTTTAATCTTTTTTGTTGACTTTGTTTGCGTTGTTGGCGATAAAGCATTCCGTAATCGCAAATATTAAAGGTATTTAGACATGAAAACATACTCAGCAAAGCCGAGCGACATTGAGAAGAAGTGGTTCATCATTGACGCTGAAGGTCTTATTTTGGGTCGTCTTGCCAGCGTTGTTGCAACACGTTTGCGCGGCAAGCATAAACCAACATTTACACCGCACATGGATTGCGGTGACAACATTATTGTTATCAATGCGGATAAGGTGAAGTTGACCGGCCGTAAACTGGATAACGATATTTTCTATTGGCACACAGGTTACCCGGGTGGCATCAAGCAACGTTCAAAAGGTCAGATCCTGAGCGGTCAGTTCCCTGAGCGCGTTGTTGAAAAAGCTGTCGAGCGCATGCTGCCAAAAGGTCCGCTTGGACGCACAATGTTCAAAAACTTGCGCGTATATGCCGGCACAGAACATGGACACGAAGCACAGAAACCTGAAGTTCTGGACGTTGCTTCTATGAACGCAAAGAATAAGAGGTAATCAAAATGGCTGATAAGAAAACAGAAAAAGAAACAATTAGCGATCTGAAAGAACTTGGTTCTGCGGTCGATAACGCGAAAGATTCAGCACCGAAAGAAGAGACATCTGCCGAAGGTGCGACAGACGCGTCAACAGAAGAAAGCAAACCAAAAGAGCCGAAGCTGGACAAATATGGCCGTTCTTATGCGACAGGTCGCCGTAAAAATGCTGTGGCCCGTGTTTGGCTGAAGCCTGGTAAAGGTGCCGTTGTTGTAAACGGTAAAGACCAGACATCATATTTCCCGCGTCAGACACAGCGTCTGGTCCTGAACCAGCCGTTCTTGATTGCAGATCGCGTTGGCCAGTTCGACGTTGTTTGCACGGTCGCAGGTGGCGGATTATCCGGTCAAGCCGGCGCACTGCGTCACGGTATTTCACGTGCGCTTGAAAACTTCGAGCCTGATCTGCGTTCACCGCTGAAGAAAGCGGGCATGTTGACACGTGATGCACGTGCCGTTGAACGTAAGAAGGTCGGCCGCCGTAAAGCGAGACGTTCGAAGCAGTTCTCAAAGCGTTAAGACGCAGACTGCGACGACTATATTATTTTTGGAAAAGGGTGTATGGTTCATGCACCCTTTTTTCTTTTGTTATACTTACGGAAGGCAGGATAGTGATGGCCATTATACGACCCTATAAACAAAATACGCCGCAAATCGATGAAAGCTGTTTTATTGCCGAAACGGCAGTCGTCACAGGTGATGTCGTGATCGGGCAGGATAGCAATGTCTGGTACGGTGTTGTGATGCGGGGCGATGTCAATAATATCGTGATTGGCCAGCGCACCAATATTCAGGATCTGACAATGGTGCACGTGTCTTCGTTCGGGCATAATACCGAGATCGGTGATGATGTCACAATCGGTCATAGTGCCGTGATTCATGCCTGTAAAATCGGTGATGGCGCGTTCGTTGGCATGCAGGCTTGTGTCATGGACGGCGCAGTGATCGAGGATGGCGCAATGGTGGCTGCAGGGGCGCTTGTCCCGCCGGGTAAAGTTGTGCCCAAAGGGGCTCTGTGGGCCGGACGTCCCGCGAAATTTATGCGTGATCTGACGGAAGATGATTATAAGCACATGGCATGGTCGGCAGCGCACTACGTGAAGCTGTCAAAGGCCTACGTGTAAAACACACGCATTTTCCTTGACATAATTTCTGTTGCGGCGTAAAGCTATCTCCTGTTTTATAAAAAGAGGGAGGTCCTTATGGACGGTGAATTAAAGAATATTTTTAAAGCTGTGAAAGGCAAAAAAGTACGTCAGGATATTGTGAAGGCTTTTGCCGAACATAAAACACTCAGATGTTTGCTGGAATGCGTGATTGATCTGAAAGGACGCCGTTTTGAATCGTCTTTGACAGATACGGCATGGCTGGAAGAGGGCCCTGCGTACCAGTTCACACTGAACTTCGATATCGCGCCGCTGGATTCGGCAGACAATGCAAGTGCGGCGCTTCAGGTGGTTTTCGGTGTTGACGATGCGGGGGATTATACGTTTCGCATGACAGAATATCAGAATGGTGAAATTGTTACGGAACACCCGGAAACTGCCGGTGCAGGCCGTGCCCGCAAGATACTAGAAGATTTTATTGATGGTCTTCAGGATCAATATGGTATTGATGATCTGAGAATGCTGGTTGAAGAGCGGACAAGAACGCCGGTACAGGCTGCGTCTTCGCCACAGGCCGAGCCGCGCTAAAGAGGACGCTTAAAAAGATCGCGTTTTATATATGCGTACATTTATGGTGAACGGGGCCGCTTTTCTGAAGCGGTCCTTTTCTTTTTTATGACGGTTGCCGGATAGGGGCTGTTTGTGTGTGTGCTGATGCATACGGGGCAGGAGTAGCTTCACCAGACAAATATGGCGTTATCGTCGCTGTGATTTTATCCATTGTCGTGATGGCAGCTTGTGTTGCGATTCGTTCGATATAGGCTGCGATGTCCGGTGTTATATCATCTCTGTTTTCCACCAAAAATTGACTGAATATTTTGATTGTTTCCAAAAGCTCGTCTTTCGCATCCTGATGACGGGTATTAAAGTGATCAAGGGTTACGGCCTGTTCTGTGATGTCGTTATAAAATGCGCTGAAATGCATGCAAAATAGGGCCTCTTCAAACCATGTGCGGAGGTCTTGATGTCTGGGGTCGTTGCGGAAATCGGCATATTCCCGTGCGTATTCTTCGATTGTCAGCATCAAATGGCCAAGTGCGATGTTTTGTGCGTTACCAACGGAAAGGGCGTTGTGTTCCATTTCCCCGTACATATCTAGCGACAATTCTTTGATCCTCTGGTCCAGTTTTTCGCGGGGGGATCGGCTGTGTCTGGCGCTCTTTGTGAAGGCACTTTTCAGGGCGCGTTTACTGTTTTTGACGGCATATTGAAATGATGTGTGTGGTGGCTGCGCGTTCATTCTATGGCACCGCTCTTCCAGATAGCGCGTGCCTTTCTGTCTGTAATTCAGAATTATGTTGTGTAGATAGGGTAGAGTTATTCTGTCCCTGACGGCTGCAGCGGCGAAAGCTTCGGCTTCGTCTTTCTGCGCGTTCCAGTCAATATGCTGTGGTCTGTGGTTTGTATCGGCGGCTTTGGCGATTTTTTCCAGCCGATCATGCGTGGCAAGCTCGGTTGCAATCAGTTTGAAATAGGCAGACAGGCTGCGGACATTTTCTTTGTGAGATGATTGCAGGTAGCTCTCATAAAACGCCGAGAAAGTGGAAGCATTTTGATCCCCCAGCAGAAACCGGAAACCCGGTGTGTTCTGGTAGGTTTGGAGTTGTGCGAATGTATGCGAGCGGTCTGCCTCAATGGCTGTGTCGGCTGCGTTATAAAATCCACGCAGGATTTCGCCGCTTTTGTATGGCTCCAGCAAATCCTGCAATTCGGGATGCAGATGGTCTGTCTGTAATTGTCCATCCGCACTTACTTTGATGCTGGCAAACATCTTTTGCCAGCCGCGTGGAGATGAGAGGTCGAGTGTCTCGCCTGTTTTTTCGTCGATGTGCCGGAAATAACCTGCACCTTTTTTGCCGATTTCATCCATCAGGTTGGAATGCATTTCCGTCAGGTAATGATCGGATATATGCAATGTACGTTCGTCCGTCAGCATGGCGCGGCAAAGGCCGGACGAAAGATATGTTGGCGCTGTCTTTGGATAAGCTGTGGCGTAATATTCACATGTTGTCAGATCAATCGATTTGTCACGATTATTGCCTTCCGGATCGTCCATACCGAACAGACCATAGGCCGCACCACCCATAATCAGGGCAATATCGCGGGCAATGTGTACATGGCTTGATTTTTGCGCGCGCCGGAATTCGTGGCGGTTCAGGCATTGGCGGATGGTGTTGCCGCGTGACCACGCCGTCGTCATGCTGACATCACAGCTATGGTTCAGCGTGTCATTGTCGTGAATTAAATGCGGTGCTTCAATGAACAAAGAGAAAATGCCGCTGGTTATGGCTTTCAGGATATCAAGATCATCATTATCAGGGTGGTCCATGATGTTACGGTTCGTGCCATCATCATTTTGTTTCCAAAGGCTGTAATTTAAATGTGAGCCTGAATTGTCAAAAAACGGCATGATGGCGAATTGTTCAGCTGCCTTAAAGATGTTTTCCTGTGCGCGATGTACGTTGTTGATGACATCGAGCGGGTTATCCAGTGTTTCGGTCCGGTATTCGAAAACCCCTTCATTGTCCCACCAGCCATTGCTCATGAACACATTTCCAAAGCGCGGTTGTGCCAAATCACGAATGCCGCCTTCTGCTGCGGTGCGGGTATAGAGGAAGGCACAGAAAATATTGGTTTGGGCCAGGCGGCGTGTTTCTTCATCCGCATCGTTCAGCTGTGGTTTGTAGGACTCCAGTTCGGCGATCATCGACTGACGTGAACGGCCTGTTTGCGTTTCATATATATCGATATCGGGCATGTTCCGAATATAGGCGACGGTTTCGGTCAGGCTTTTGCGTAGAAAGCGGTTCAGTTCTTTTTTGTCATAATTTTTTCGTAGATTTCGAATGACCCGCATTGTTTCTTTGTTCACCGGATTGAGCGCGGGGGTGATGTCGTGTCTGAAGTAATCAAGATCGCGTAAAACACGGTCGCTATGCGAACCGGGGCCGGTGAATGCGTGAGGGATAAATTCGATTTCCTGACCGAATTTCCAATGGTAACCGTGTTGTGCCCACAATGCTTGTTTATCTTGAATAATTTCAAGATAAGGGGCGTTTAGCGCCCATGTGTCCGGTTTCGCCGACAGGGGATATGCCCTGATATAATCCCGATCTTTTTGCATAATATTCCATAGCAAAAATTACGGTATTATGCAAATAAAATAAAGCAGGACAAGAGGGGAAGAAAAAAGGCGTGCCGGCGTTTATTCCGGTGCTTTCATACTGACGTAACGGCCTGGCGCATCATCCAGTGGTTTGTAGGTTGTGTTGCCGCATTTGCGCGCGGGAACCTGTTCGCCATCAGAGAACTTTACCAGCCATTTTTCAAAATCCGGCCACCATGATCCTTTGTGCATTTTTGCCCCATCGTACCATTTTTCGGCCGTGGTTTCGGATTTTTTGTTTTTCCAATAACAATATTTGTTTTTGTCAGGGTGATTGATGACGCCGGCAACATGGCCCGAGGCTGACAGGGTAAACTCAATCGGTCCGGAAAAAAGCTGGGTTGTTTTGTAGGCGCTGATCCACGGCACAATGTGGTCATCAATTGTGGCCAGGCAATAGGTCGGTGTCTTGATTTTCGTCACGTTGATCGGGACGTCGTCAATTTCAAACCCGTTGGGGATAGCCAGTTTGTTTTGAAGGTATAAATCCTTCAGATAGGAATGGTGCAGGGCGGCCGGCATATTGGTTGTGTCGTCATTCCAGAACAAAATATCAAACGGAAAGGGCGTTTGCCCCATCAGATAGTTGTTCACGACAAAGGACCAGATCATGTCATTGGCGCGCAGCATCGAAAATGTATTGCGGAAAATTTCGGCCGGAAGATAGCCTTTGATTTCCATTTCACTATCGATGATATCAAGATGCGTTTCGTCCATAAATAGTTTCAGGTCGCCCGCATGACTGAAATCAACCAGTGTAGTGAAAAAGGTTGCCGAGGCGATCCGGTCTTCTTGTCCTTTGGTATGCAGATAAGACAGCGCCATCGTCAGGGCCGTGCCGCCGACGCAATAGCCGATGGCATTACAGCTTTTTTCTTTTGTAATGTCTTGCACGACATCAAGTGCTTTTAAGACACCGTCATGAACATATGTGGCAAAATTACATGCGGCATGCTCTTTGCCGGGGTTCACCCATGAAATAATAAAAACGGTGTGGCCTTTGTCGGTCAGCCATTTCACAAAGGAATTCTTTTCCTGTAGGTCGAGAATGTAATATTTATTGATCCAGGGCGGTGAAATGAAAACGGGTTTTTTATGCACCTTTTCTGTTGTCGCTTCATATTGGATCAATTCCATTAAATGATTGCGGAAGACAACCTTGCCCTTTGTTCTGGCAATATTCTTGCCGATTTCAAAGGCTTTGTAGTCTGTTGTGCTGATCTTCAGAAGACCTTGCCCGCGTTCCATGTCGTTAATCAGGTTCTCAAAACCGCGTACGAGGTTTTCACCTTTGCTGTCGATGGTTTCCTGAATGACATCGGGGTTCGTGAACAGGAAATTCGTTGGCGCCATTGCATCAATATATTGCTTCAGATAGAAGCTGACGCGCTTTTTTGTATCTTCATCAATATGTTCGGCATCGTTGATGGCCTCTTCGAAGATGTCGGCGGTCATCAGGTAATATTGTTTGATAAAGGAAAAGAAAGCACTTTTTTCCCACAGTTCGGAGGAAAAACGGCGGTCTTTGCGGTGTGGAATACCGGATTGCTGTGTGGCGTCTTTGGCCCGTTCATGTGTGCCGCTGACGAACTCTGTGACCGATTTCTGCCATAGCTCCATCCATTTGCGCGTGAAGTCCATATGCATTTCGGCGAATTTCTGCGGGTTGTCCGTGAATGTTCTGATATAGTCTTCGTAGGCATCCCGCATGGAATGGAACTGGATCGGTGTTTCTTTTTGAAGGCGGTTAAAGTCAAATTTGCTGATAGCTTCCAGCATAAGAGGTTGAATTTTAAGCGATGCGTTGACCAACGCATTCAACAGCGCTGTGTAGTCATGTGCGCTTTGGTCATTTTTTTCCTGATTTGCCTGCATTTCTGCCCTCTATATCTCTGCAACGAGTATAGTTTCTTTTGATGAAATGACAAGGTGTGATGTTCTTTTGGGCGATGTTTGTCGCGTGTTTTTACGATGGTTCGGGTGTTCAATGGAAATATGCATATTATTTGCGTTAAATCGCATTCCTGACTTGAAACTTTGCGGCAGTTCCGCCACGATAGGAGCCGGACGCAACAATAGCGGTTCAAGGTTTGGAATAGAAAAGCTGATTTGATTTAGAAGGATAAGGTTATGGGGTTCAGGAAATATTTTCTCGTTTTGGCGTTGCCGGTTTTTGTTTCGGCATGTGCGCCAATGCAGCACGGAATGTATTATACGCCGGATAATTATAACAACTATGTGAATAATAATTCAGACCCGAATATTGATCTCTATGATCCGACAACCGGTCAGAAGCCATTCCGCGGACCTTCAAATCCGCGCTATAGCAATACGAACGCGCCTGTTTCCTATTATTCGCCTGACATTGCCGTATATGGCCTTGACGGCAGTAATCCGGCCACAACGGATTGGGCACATCCGACAGCTTCGTCATCTTATGCCGAGCAACAATCCGCGACCGGCGCGCAAGCTTATAATGCACGCGGGCAGCAGCTTTTCACCAAAAGAGGACCGGAGGTTGCTGAATCCAGACGTGGTATCGTCAATCAGGTTTATTTCAAACACGGACAAGCCGGATTGGATTCATCCGATCGCGGCGTGCTGGAAGACGTGCATTCAACGTACAAGCTAAACCCCGGCAGCGCATTGGATGTGCAGGGGCATGCCAGTCAGCGCAATCATGTTCGTGATCCGATTGAAAGAAGCATTTCAAATTTGAAAACATCGCTGGACCGCGCATTTCATGTTTCCAGTGCGCTGATCCGCAGTGGCATTCCGGCCAGTGCAATTACAACAACAGGATACGGCGATACGCATCAGGCGGCTTACCATCCGTCTATGGACCCTGAAGCGGCCAGCCGCCGTGTTGACGTGCGTTTTTCCAACGCATCGGGTGGGCGTCGTATGGTAACGACACCAACGCAATCAGCGACGATGTCACAACAAGCCTATGGTAACCAGCAAACATATAATTTGCCGCCATCATCGATTCCACAAGATGGATTCTGGGCACCGCAGGCGCAAATGCCGTCTGCCGCACCGCAAGTAAGGCAGAGCCCGTCTTATGCACCCTCTGCACGTCAACCGATGTTATTGCACGCGGAACCACGTCCGATCCCGCTTTATAATCAATAAAGGGGTATGAGGTATAAAATATGACTGAAACGTTACGGGTTGGATTGGCAGGCCTCGGTGTTGTTGGCGTCGGCGTCATCGATATCCTGCAAAAGAACCGCGAAGAAATTAAACAAAGATGTGGTAAATATCTTGATATTACCGTCATTGCAGCACGTGATTCCGGCAAGGATCGCGGTGTTGATCTGACGGCATATCGCTGGGCATCTTCGGTTGATGAATTTTACGAAGAAGACGATGTCGATATTGTTGTCGAGATGATCGGCGGTAGTGACGGCTTCGCCTATGATGTGGTTGCCGAGGGGCTGAAGCGCGGCAAACACGTTGTGACATCAAATAAGGCGTTGATGGCCGAGCGTGGCTATGAACTGGCCGAGCGCGCGGATGAACAAAATGTCGCGCTGTTTTTCGAAGGGGCTGTTGCCGGGGGTATTCCGGTGATTAAAACATTGCGCGAAGGTCTTGCGGCGAACAATATCTCTTCGGTTTACGGTATTTTGAACGGAACGTGCAATTATATCCTGACCGAAATGCAGGAAACCGGACGTGATTTTGATGATGTGTTGATGGAAGCGCAGAATCTCGGTTATGCCGAGGCTGATCCGCATTTTGATGTGGACGGGATTGATGCTGCCCACAAAACGGTTCTGCTGGGCGCGATTGCGTTTGGTATCCGGCCGGATATGTCGCACATCATGATACGCGGTATCCGTCAGATTACCGCGCTTGATTTCCTTTATGCGTCCGAGCTCGGCTATGTCATTAAGCTACTGGGCAGAACACGTATGGAAGAAGACGGCACAATCATCCAGATGGTGGAACCGTGCCTTGTACCCGAAGGCAATACGATTGCCGTGGTCAATGGTGTGTTAAACGCTGTATCAATTAACGGTGACTATATCGGCAATACGCTGAGCGTCGGTCCGGGCGCGGGGAAGGAAGCAACGGCTTCCGCGGTTGTTGCCGATTTGGTTGATATTGCACGCGGTTCACGGACACCGGCATTTGGCCGTCCGGCAAAGCAGCTCAAGACAATTGTTGAAGGCAGTCGCGATGAGATTGCCTATAAATTCTATTTGCGTCTTCTGGTGGCGGATAAGCCCGGTGTTTTTGCCGATATTGCAACGATTATGCGCGATCATGATGTCTCGATGGAAGCCATTATTCAGCGCAATGATGACACAAGCGGACCTGTGCCGATTGTCATGACCACACATCACGTACAGCAATACAAGATGAAGCATGCGATACAGCTTGTCGCCGATAAGCTGGAGCTTGAGGCTGAGCCTGTTTTGTTCAGAATAGAAGATGTCTGAGGTCTCGCAGGCGCGTTATACCGATCACTCTTTGCTTGATGCGCGTTGGGTTCTGTCCGACGTCAGTCACGATGCGGTTGCCCGCTTGGTGACCCGCCATAATATTCCCGAAATTATTGCACGCCTGTTATTGGTGCGCGGCATTGCCGAAGATACAATTGAATCTTTCATGAGCCCTGTACTGGGTAAAGATTTTCCTGACCCGCACGCGATGACGGATATGAAAGAAGCGGCGGCATTTGTGGCAGATGCCGTGCAGCAAGGCAAGAAAATCGGGGTCTTTGGCGATTTTGATGTTGATGGCGCGACCTCCACATCTTTGCTGGTACATTTTCTCAAACATATTGGGCAGACTGATGTGCCGTTTCATATTCCGGACCGGATGAAGGAGGGGTATGGACCGAATGTCGATGCTTTGCGGGCGCTTCAAGCGCAAGGTGCGGAGATTGTCATTATCTGTGATTGCGGCACAACAGCGCATCAAGTGATTGCAGCCGGACGGGCATTGGGGCTGGACATTCTTATTCTGGACCATCATGAGGCAGAAGAACACCTGCCGGATGCGAATTTTGTTATCAATCCAAAGCGCAAAGATGATGAATCAGAGCTTGATATGTTGGCGGCGTGCGGTGTTGTTTATCTGTTCTGTGTCGCGGTGAATGCGGCGTTACGCGATGGCAGTTATTACGCTGATAAAAAGATTTCTCCGCCACCATTGAAAAACTGGCTTGATATTGTCGCACTGGGGACGGTTTGCGATATGGTTCCGTTGCAGGGATGTAACCGCCTGTTCGTGAAGCGCGGTTTTGAAATGATGCAACATACGGATAATGTCGGCCTGCGCGCCCTGATGGCGGTCAGTGGCATTCATGACCGCCCTGTGAATGTGTATGATGCTGGGTTTGTATTGGGGCCGCGGATCAACGCCGGTTCACGCATCTATAAAGGGGAGCTGGGCGCAACGCTTTTATCAACCGAAGATGCCGAAGAGGCGCGCAATATCGCCTGGACCTTGAATGACTGCAATGACAAACGCAAAGACATTCAGGCCGAAATGCTTGACCACGCCATTTCGCTGGTGGAACGCGAAGATATGTCCGGTCAGGATATCCTGATTGTGGGGCATGAAGATTGGCATCCGGGGTTATCCGGACTGGTGGCAGGAAAGTTGAAAGAAAAATACGGCAAACCGGCTGTTGCTATTACATATACAACAAACGAGAAGGGGCAGCGCGAAGGCCGCGGTTCCGGGCGCTCTGTGCCGGGAATTAATCTTGGCGGCGCGTTTATGGCTGCGGAGAAAGAGGGCCTCTTGATTAAAGGCGGCGGGCACGCGATGGCAGCCGGTTTTTCAGTGATGCCTGAAAAAGTTGATGACCTGATTGCATTCCTGCAGCAGCATATTCGTAACAGTGCAGCCGATGAAGATCTAACGCCGGAGTTTGTGCTGGATAGCGTTTTGTCTGTTAGTGGTGTGACTGTGCCGCTTGTCCAAATGATCGAGCAGCAATTTGGCCCGTTCGGGCAAGACCATCCGCAGCCGCAATTCTTATTCAGAAATGTAAAGTTCTCGATGGTTGATGTTGTTGGTGAGAACCACATCAAGGCCATCATGACAGACTGGGAAGGCGGCAGCGGCATCAAGACGATTGCATTTGGCGCAAAAGGCACGGCAATGGGCGATGAAATGCTGGATCAGGGCTATAATAAAATTTTCGATGTTGTCGGAAAGGTGAAGATTAATAGCTGGAACGGCCGCGAAAACGCTGAAATACAGATTATTGATGCGATTTTGGCGCGCGATAGTCAAAAGAAACAGATGCAAGGCGCTATTTAAAACATAATATAGAAGAAGGAGTAGGAGTAGGAAAGATGGTTATTATTCGTGCAAATGAGTTCAGTCGCGATTTTGAAGTTAAACCGGAAATAGATCGGGATACATTGCTGGAAAAGGCACTGATCTTTATTGATGAAGAGGTGCAGGAAACAAAAGACGCTATTGCGGCCAATGATCGCGAAGAAATCATAGACGGTTTCGGGGATGTTGCATTTTTGGCGCTGAACGGTATCTATAAAGAGTTTCGTAGTATGGGCGATGACCATGACACGGCGACGGAAAAGGTCACGGAAGTCATGACACGTATTTGCAATGCTAATCTGGGCAAAAAGCAAAGTGACGGCACGATTAAATATGTGAACGGCAAGGTGCAAAAGCCCGAAGGCTGGATGCCGCCGCAATATAAAGATATGCTCTAGAACCGCTTTATACGGAATATACTGAATTCATGCTTTTTCTATGATGTCTGTGCTGTTATAAACAGCAGCAGCGTGAATAAGCGTCTATGAATCACACAAACACAAAGGCATACCCCTTAAAAATGTCATCATTAATGTTGAGCGTACAAGAGGCAACCGTTGCTTTTAACGGCGTAAAGCTGTTCGAAGACCTGACTTTTCATATCCATGAAAACGTCAAAATCGCGCTTGTCGGTCGTAACGGAGCCGGCAAGACGACGTTAATGAACCTGATCACCGGTGCGCGGGAGCCTGATGACGGCGAACGCTGGGTTCTTCAGGGTATTACAATCGGTTATCTGCAGCAGGATGTCACGCCAAAGCCCGGGCAGACGGTGTTTGATTTTGTGTTTGAACAATTACCGAAAGAAGAAGCCTATTTGCATGAATATAAGGTCGAGATGGTGGTTGAACCGCTTGAACTGAGTATTCATGACAAGATGGATAAACTGTCAGGCGGTCAACTGCGCCGCGCGGCGCTTGCACGGGCGCTTGTCGAAGACCCTGACATTTTGCTGCTGGACGAGCCGACCAACCATTTAGACCTTCATATTATCGAGTGGCTTGAAAATTATCTGCACGGCTATCGGGGCAGCGTTGTGTGTATCAGCCACGATAAACGGTTCTTGGCCAATATTACAAACCGCATTTTCTGGCTTGATCGTGGCAATATTCGCGTTTGTCCGAAGGGGTTCGGTCATTTTGATGAATGGTCAACAATGTTGATCGAGCAGGAAGAGCGGGAGCTTAAAAACCGCGAAAAGCTTGTTGAACAAGAGGTCGCATGGGCGAGTCGCGGTGTAAAGGCCCGCCGAAAGCGGAATGTACAGCGTCTTGAAAATATGAAAGAGATGCGGGATACACTCAAAGCGGATAAAAGCGCGTTCCGCCGTATGATGTCCACTGTCCAGATTGAGCCGCAGGATGTTGATGTATCATCCAAGATTGTGGCGGAGTTTTTTGGTGTATGTAAAGCTTTTCATGATGATCGCCGTACAACGACAATTCTGGATAAATTCAGTATGCGTATTATGCGCGGTGACCGTATTGGTATTCTTGGGAAAAACGGATCGGGTAAATCGACTTTTCTGAAGCTGCTGATCGGAGAGTTGGAACCGGATCAGGGGAAAGTCAAGTTGGCCAAAGACCTTGAGTTCTCTTACTTTGATCAGAAGCGTTCAGACCTTGATCTGGATAAAACGCTATGGCAAACGCTTTGTCCCGGTGGCGGCGATTATGTGAACGTACAAGGGAAAAGCAGGCATGTATGCGGTTATTTAAAAGACTTCCTTTTTGACCCGAAACGGGCGCGCGATAAAGTGTCAACATTGTCTGGTGGACAGAAAAACCGTCTGATATTGGCTAAAATACTGGCTTCCCCAACACCGTTCCTGATTTTGGATGAACCGACAAATGACCTTGATATGGATACGCTTGATATGCTGGAGGATATTTTGTCGCGTTATAACGGTACGCTAATTATCGTCAGTCATGACCGCGACTTTCTGGATCAAACGGTCAGTAAAATTCTGGCGTTCGAAGGAGACGCTGTTGTCGAAGGATATATTGGCGGGTATAGCGATTATTTGGCCGAGCGCGATCACCGCATGAAAAAACGGGGTGATCAGACGCAAAACCGTGATGTGACCAAAGCGCGTGAGACTGGTGGTGAAGAAAATGATGAAAACCAAGACGCGCGGACGACATCCCGACAGGGTAAAAAGCTGACCTATAAGCTGCAATATGAACTGGATCATCTACCTGCCAAAATCGAGGCATTAGAAACGGAAATCGAAAAAATGAAGGCGGAAATGTCCGATCCGGATCTGTATCAAAAAGATGTTGATCGTTTTCACGTGCTGTCTGAACGCTTGCCCGATGCAGAAGCAGAGTTGGACCAATTGGGTGCGCGGTGGGTCGAGCTTGAGGATATGAAAAAATAATTTATAACAGGTTGTTATTCGTTATATTTAACCTGAAAAATCATCTGTTTTATTTCGCGTTGACGTTCCAGTCGAGGATCACTTTGCCGCATTGTCCGCTATTCATTGCGTCGAATCCTTGATTGTAATCATCGATGTCAAAGTGGTGTGTGACAACATCGGAAATATCCAGACCGCTTTCCAGCATAGCGATCATTTTGTACCATGTTTCGTACATTTTACGTCCGTAAATGCCCTGAATAGTCAGGCCTTTGAAAATGACCTCATTCCAGTCAATGGCGATTTCGTGCGGCGGGATGCCAAGCATGGCAATGCGCCCGCCTGTATTCATGGCGGCCAGCATTTGTTCGATTGCGCTGCCATGCCCCGACATTTCAAGGGCAACGTCAAATCCTTCGCTCATGTCGAGGTCTTCCATCACTTGGGGTAACGCGCTTTCCGCCACGTTGACGGCGCATGTCGCGCCCATTTTCTCGGCCAGTGCAAGGCGGTAAGGGTTCACATCCGTGATAACAACGTGCCGCGCGCCGATATGTTGGCAAATTTTAACGGCCATCAAACCGATCGGACCTGCGCCTGTGATCAGGACATCTTCGCCCACAAGGTCAAAGGCAAGCGCGGTATGTACGGCGTTGCCAAGCGGGTCCAGAATGGCGGCGATATCGTCAGGAATGCTGGCCGGAAGGGTGATGATATTCTCGGCCGGAACGGCAACATACTCGGCAAAGCTGCCGGGGCGGTTCACGCCCACACCTTTGGTGTTGCGGCACATATGACGGCGTCCTGCGCGGCAATTTCTGCAAAAACCGCACACGATGTGCCCTTCGGATGTGACGCGGTCACCTTCCTTCAGGTAGGACACATTGTCGCCGACTTGCGCGATAGTGCCGACATATTCATGCCCGACCACCATTGGAACGGGAATGGTTTTTTGTGCCCACTTATCCCAGTTGTAAATATGCAAATCCGTGCCGCAAATGGCGCTTTTTTGCACCTTGACGAGAACATCATCCGGTCCGATCTCGGGGATGGTGTAATCGTCAATCATCCAAAGGCCTTTATCTGCCTTTGATTTTTCCAATGCTTTGATATGTTTTGTCATACGCTGATGTCTCCTGTTTACGAAGCTTATGCGATCACGCCGAGCTCTTTGCCGACCTCTGTAAATGCCTGAACGGCACGGTCAATTTGTTCCGGTGTATGTGCGGCTGAAATCTGGGTGCGGATGCGGGCGCGTCCTTTGGGCACGACAGGGTATGAGAACCCGACAACATAAATGCCTTTTTCCAGCATGGCGTCTGCAAAGCGTCCGGCCAGTGCGCCGTCATAAATCATGATGGGGATAATGGGATGTTCCCCGGGCAGAAGGTCAAAGCCGGCTTTTGTCATAGCGGTGCGGAACTGGTCGCGATTGCGCTGTAATGTTGCGCGCATTGCTTCGCCGTCTTTTTCAATCAGATCAATCGCGGCAAGCGTTGTTGCGGCGATGACAGGGGCAAGCGTGTTCGAGAACAGGTAGGGGCGTGATCGTTGGCGCAGCATGTCGATAATCACCTTGTTTGCGACGGTATAACCGCCGGAGGCCCCGCCAAGTGCCTTGCCGAATGTGCCGGTTATGATACCAACTTTGTCTGTCAGGCCATAATAATCGGCTGTGCCTGCGCCGTGCGGCCCCATAAAGCCAACAGCATGACTGTCATCCACCATGACGAGCGCGTCATATTTTTCGGCCAGCTCACATATGGCAGGCAGGTCAGCCAGATACCCGTCCATTGAGAAGACGCCATCGGTGATAATCATACGAAATCTGGCTTCGTCCGTTTTCTGAAGTTGTTCTTCTAGATCCTTCATATCATTGTTTTTATAGCGATATCGCTGTGCTTTGCACAGACGTACACCATCAATGATACTGGCATGATTAAGCGCATCACTGATGATAGCATCTTCGGGCCCTAAAATCGTTTCAAACAAGCCCGTATTTGCATCAAAACAGGATGAGTAGAGAATGCAGTCTTCTTTGCCGGTGAAAGAGGCGACTTTCGCTTCCAGTGTTTTGTGCAGATCAAGCGTGCCGCAAATAAAACGCACGGAGGCCATGCCGACTTTGTATGTTTTCAGCGCGTCTATTGCGGCCTGTGTCAGCATCTCGTTATCGGCAAGGCCAAGATAATTGTTCGCGCAGAAGTTTAGAATATGGTCCTGATCTGCGACAGCGATTTCAGCGCTTTGCGGTGTTGTGATGATGCGCTCGGCCTTGTAAAAACCGTCTTGCTTGATTTGCTCTATTTCTTGTGCGAGGTGCTGTGTAAACGCGTTGTCCATTGCGGGTGTCCTGCTATTGTTGGTTTAGATGTTGCGGCTTGTGGCCGCAGGGTATATCGGAAGCGCATCATAGCATATTACGGACTCTGCCGTCTATGGCGGTTACGGCATAAGCGGCGCAAAATATGCCTGCGGCATTGGAGATCATGGTGGAGGATGGATGGCTTAAAGGCTGAAATTTGTCGTTTTTTCTTTTATCGTTTTTTCTGGGGTTGTATGTTTATATTTCTTTGCATTCACGGCGATCAATGATAGTAACGAACGACAAGAATTTAAAAACATAAAGAAAATAGCAGAATATATTTCATGAAATTCGAAGATCTTGGTCTAGGGGACAAATTATTAAAAGCAGTTATGGATTGCGGGTATGAAAGCCCGACACCGATTCAGGCACAGGCGATACCGCCGGTGTTGATGACGCGCGACCTGATTGGGGTGGCGCAGACTGGTACGGGTAAAACAGCCGGTTTTACGTTGCCGATGATCGAGATATTGTCCACGGGGCGCGCGCGGGCGCGTATGCCGCGTTCACTGGTGCTTGCGCCTACGCGGGAGCTTGCTGCACAGGTTGCCGAGAATTTCGACATGTATGGCAAATATCTGAACCTGACACAGGCTTTGCTGGTTGGCGGTGAATCGGTCGCCGAACAGCAAAAGCAACTGGAAAAAGGTGTTGATGTTCTGATTGCAACGCCGGGGCGTCTGCTTGATCTGTTTGATCGCGGAGCCATTCTTTTGAATGATATCAAGATTGTTGTGATTGACGAAGCCGACCGGATGCTTGATATGGGCTTTATTCCCGATATCGAGAAAATATTCTCTGTATTGCCGCCCATGCGTCAGACTCTCTTATTTTCAGCCACAATGCCGGATGCGATCCGTAAACTGGCAGACCGCTTCTTGCAAAACCCGAAACATGTGTCGGTCGCGCCGCCTGCGTCACCGGCAAAGACGGTCGAGCAATTTGTGTCTCATTGTAAACCGCAGGACAAAAAGCGTCTTTTGAAAAAACTGATTGAAGATGAAAATGTCAAAAACGCGTTTATCTTTTGTAACCGTAAGCGTGATGTGGATGATGTTGCAAAATGGTTGTCGCGTCAGGGATTAAGCGCCGAAGCGCTGCATGGTGATATGCATCAGACGGTGCGGTATGAAAAGCTGGATGCGTTCAAGGATGACAAGGTCCGCTTGCTTGTGTGTAGCGACGTCGCTGCGCGCGGTCTGGATGTGCAGGGGCTTTCACATGTATTCAATTATGATGTGCCGTTCAACGCGGATGACTATGTTCACCGTATCGGACGTACCGGGCGTGCCGGCATGAAGGGGCGTGCCTTTACATTGGTCGCGGGGGATGATCAAAAACATCTGGACGCTGTCGAAAAATTAATCGGAAAAGCACTTGAAACAGTTGATCCGTTTTCGTCTCAGGCAAAAGATCAAAAAAGCAGTTCATCGTCTTCAAGTAAAAAGAAGAATAACGATTCTAATTCCAGAAATTCTTCATCAGGGAGCGCGCCCAAGCCGCGCAATCAGAACAAGCGTGGCAAGCCACAGCAGAGCCGACAGGAGAATAGCGGCAAGGACGTTGTTGGCTTCGGTGATGATATTCCGTCTTTTCTGCGCTGATTTTATACAGAAATTCATGTTTTTCAAAGCCTTCAAGCCTTGACGTGCGGGGGATTTTCACCGAAAATTACGCCTGTCCGGCATTCGTGCCACATTAGTGCCATAAGGGTTTATCTACAAAAGACGTCTTATTTATGTTCTTGAACCTGCGGTTTTTCGCCGTTTTTATCACTGTTTTATTGGTCGCAGAAGGAGTGTTGATTTCTTCTTCGCGCGCTTACGCGCAACAGGATACAGTGCAGGGTGGGCAACCGTTGCCAGTGGATTTTCAGGCGGACAGTCTTATCCATGATGATGAAAACCAGATCATCCGTGCCGAAGGCAATGTCGAGTTTGTGCAGGGACTTCGTGTTCTGCGTGCGGATTCGGTCGTTTATGATTTATCGGAAAATGAAGTGACGGCCCGCGGGCAGGTTATTTTGACCGACCCGAACGGCGACGTGCATTTTGCCGACGAAGTTGTTCTGGATACAAATATGACCGCCGGGCTGGTCAAGGGACTGCAAAGCTATCTGTCCGGCGGTGGTGTTTTGAACGCGGACAGAGGGGAACGCCTGACAGACAAGATCATCAAACTTTATGATGCCAGCTATACGCCGTGTGATTGCGATATTGATTCTGCCGGAAACCCTGTTTGGCAGATCAAGGCCAATGAAGTCACCTATAATGAGGATGAACACCGTGTATCTTATAAAGATGCAAAGTTTGAGTTGTTCGGCGTGCCTGTATTTTATACGCCTATTATGTCGCATCCGGATAACAAGCTAAAACAGAAGAGCGGTTTGCTGACGCCATCTTTTGGTTATAACAGTGATTTGGGCGCGCATATCCAGCAATCCTATTACTGGGCGATCGCGCCGGACAAAGATTTAACGGTTGGTGTGCTTGCCTCGTCGAATGATGAGCCTGTCGCGCTCGCCGAATACAGGCAGCGCTTTGAAAAGGCTTCTTTGCAGTTAAACACCAGTTTGACCCATTCATCGCGCACCGATGATATTAACGGACAACAGGTTTTCGTCGATAATGAATGGCGGGGGCATTTGTTTGCCGAAGGCCGTTGGGATATCAACGAGAAATGGCGTTCGGGTCTGGATATTCAATATGCTTCGGATGATCAGTATTTGCGTCAATATGATTTCAAACGGTCCGATGTTCTTGAGAACGAGCTGTATGTTGAGCGTTTTTCAGAGCGCAACTATGCCGCAGGGCGCTTGCTGGCGTTTCAGGATGTACGTATCCGTGAACGACAAACAGATCAGCCGAATGTTTTACCGGAAATCGAGGCCAGCTTTCAGGGTGATCCGAATGCGACACTTGGTGGGCATTGGACGGTAGATGCCTCTGTTTTGGGTATTCAGCGCAGCGACGGGCAGGATGTCAGCCGTCTTGTCGGCGCAGCAGGCTGGGAACGGCGCATGGTTACAGGGTTTGGGTTGGTCACAGAAGTTGAGACCAATGTGCGGGGTGATATGTATTACACCAGTGATCGCGATATTGCGACGGGCGGATCAGGGCGCAGTGGTGATGGCACGGAATCGCGCTTTTTCCCACAAGCACATCTGACGACATCTTATCCGCTTGTGAACCATTACGAAAAAGTACAGGCTGTTGTCGAACCGATTGTAGCGCTTACGGTTGCGCCCAATCTGGAGGATGACAATAGCGACATTCCCAATGAAGACAGTCAGGACGTCCAGCTTGATGCGTCAAACCTGTTTGAAGCGAACCGTTTTCCCGGACTGGATAGTATCGAAGACCGTTCCCGTGTGACATACGGTTTGCGAACGGGGCTGTTTGACTATGACGGCAGCTTTGTCAGGTTCTTTATGGGGCAAAGTTATCGTTTTGATGAAGAAGGCAATCCGTTCCCGCAGGGGTCGGGATTGTCCGAACAGGAATCCGATTATGTCGGGCAAGTGACGGCGATGTATGATGATCGTTTCGGCGTTGATTATAAATTCCAGCTTGCCAGTGATACGTTGTCTTCGCAGCGTCACGAATTTGACGGCTATCTCGATCTGGATGAATGGCAGTTCGATACGCGCTATTTGTATGCAACGGCGCTTGAAGGCACTGACCTTGATGAAAGCCGCGAGCAAATCAGAACGGCTGCAGCCTATGATATGACCAATGAATGGCGGGCGCGCACGGATGTGCTGTATGATCTGGGGGAAAATCAAGGACTGCGCGAAGCGGCGTTCGGTTTTGATTATACTGGATGTTGTATGTCGTTTTCTGCCACAATGCGCCGGAATATTACATTTGAATCCTCTGGTGAAAGTGGAACGGAGATTATGTTCCGCTTCGGCTTGAAAGGCATTGGCGAATACGGCCATGATGGGGGCGACCTCTGGAGGGCAGGGAACAGATAATGATGGATTGGCTTATCAGTATTAATTTCCAGATGTGGTTTGTCTTTATCATGACAGGCTGGGCATCTTATTCTTTCATTCGGGAGAAACTACCGATTGAGGTGACGAGTGTTATCTTGCTGACGATGTTGCTGTTGTTCGGGCAGGTTTTTCCGGTTCTGGACGCAAATGGCAATAATTTGCTGAACTCTATGACGCTTCTGGCCGGGTTTGCGAACCCTGCGCTTGTGGCTGTGCTTGGCTTGCTGGTTATGGGGCAGGCGATCGTGCAAACGGATGCGCTGCGGCCGATCACGCAGATATTCTTGCGGGCTGATCCGAAATGGGCATGGGTGTCTATGTTCGGGATTCTGTTTATGGTGATGGCGCTCAGTGCGTTTATGAATAATACGCCGCTTGTTATTCTGGCGATTCCGATTTTGCAGGCTTTGACCAACGCTGTGTCCGTTTCGGAAAGCCGTATTATGATTCCGCTTAGCTTTGCGGCCATTCTTGGCGGGATGACGACGCTGGTCGGTTCATCGACAAACATGCTGGTATCCGGGGCGATGGTTGATCTTGGGTATAACGGCTTTGGCTTTTTTGACTTTGTTGTGCCGGGGTCTGTTATGGCGAGTATCGGCTTTTTATATGTGCTGTTTGTTCTACCGCGCATGATGCCGGACCGTCGGTCTTTCCGTGACGAGTTGGTCGGCGAAGAAAAGGAATTCATCGCAGAGCTTGATGTCTCTAAAGGCAGCAAGTTGATCGGACAGGAATGTGTGAACGGTACGTTCCCATCACTGGAAACGATGAAAATACGCCTGATCCAGCGGTCAGGGCATCTGGTGTTGCCGCCGTTTGAGGGGTACGTCATTCAGGAAGGCGATATTCTGATCGTTGCGACGACACGTGATTCATTGGGTGCTTTGCTGACACAACATCCGGGCTTCTTGCTGTCCGAAGAAGAAGAAAAGGTCATTTTGCGCCGCAAAGATAAGCAAGAAGAATTGTTCGCCGAAGAAGACGAAGAAGATGCGGATCTGGGCGCTTCACCGACCGCTGATCTGGAAGAAAAAGTTGCCGATACGCGGATGCTTGCGGAAATTATGATTACACCGGCGTCACGCTTGATTGATATGAGCATCGATCATGCCGGATTTCACCGTCAGTTCGGGGCAGTTGTCTTGGGGATTCAGCGTCGTGCGCGCGTTGTGCGCAGGCGTCTTGGGCGTATTCGCCTCGAGGCTGGCGATGTACTGTTGGTCGCGGGAAGCAAAGCGGATATCGAAGATATGCGCTATAGTCAGGATTTGATTGTGCTGTCGGGGTCAAAGAAAGAGCTTCCTGTGCCGAAGAAAGCGCCGATTGCCGGATTTATTATGATGGCGACAATCGGCCTTGCCGCATTCGGCATTTTGTCTATTCCTGTGGCGGCAATTACAGGGTCTGTGCTGATGATTGCGACAGACTGTCTGAATGTGCGACAGGCAACGCGTGCCATCGACCGCAAGATATTCCTGCTTGTCGGGGCAATGCTTGCATTGGGACAGGCGTTACAGGTCACGCGGGGGGACGAGTTTATCGCGGATTCATTGCTCAGCATTTCCTTTGTCGATACGCCGTTCCTGATGTTGTCGCTGCTGTTTATTGTTGTTGCGATCTGCACGAACATCCTGAGTAACAACGCCTGTGCGATCTTGTTTACGCCTATTGCGGCCGGTATCGCGGTGAATATGGGGGTTGATCCGTTCATCTTTGCATTGACGGTCTTGTTCGCTTCGAACTGCTCTTTCGCATCACCGATTGGATATAAAACCAATCTGCTTGTGATGGGGCCGGGGAACTATCGTTTCCGTGACTTTATCAAGGGTGGTGTGCCGCTGATCTTTATCTTGTGGTTTGTCTTTATGGGGCTGCTGAAGTTCTATTTCGCGGTATAGCTTTTCTGCTTTATGGGCGTATAGCGTGGTCCGCATCTCATAGAGGGGATGATGCTATCTCGCCAACGTAAGGCCGCTTTACATGTCCTGTATCTCTTTCAACACGGCAGATGGATTGTTGAACAGAGATTTGATTTCATAACGCAGATATATTTGTTTTTCGCGCTTCGCACGATAGCGTCTGTCTGTGCGGATGATGTGTTTTGCCAGAATATTGTAATCATTTTCCAGCCCGTCCTGATACAGACCTTGCTGTTTTGCAATCGACAGTAACGCCGGAATCATGCTGACAAACATGTCATGAACGGCTTGCCTGTTCGGGGCTTCAATAAAGAAGTGCTCTGCTTCGGCCTGCGTTTTGCCAAGTGTAACGCTGTAATGGACCGGGCTGTATCGTCCGGCATGCAAAGAGCCATATATATCAAGGCTTCCGGCGGTTCGGTTGCGGGCATGGTCGACTTTGACGTTGATATTTGCGTTATAGAGTGCAATGTCTGATAGCTTCAGCAAGCCGCAATTTAGCAGTGTTTCATAGTGGTGCTGTTTTTGTTTGCGCCATGCGGTCAGCATACCGTTAGCGCGCTGTATTTCCAGGCCATCTGTGTTGACACGCATGCGGGATATCGCGCTTTCTATCTGCCAGTCTTTGGCAGTGTTGAAATGTCCTTGCGCCGTCATGGCGATGCTGCCGGGATATTGATCTGAATAGAGTTGCAGCACATAACGTTGGTCGCCGCCAGTCTGAAGGCTGGCTTCAATCTGTATATTGCCGAGCGGGGTATAAACATCGATCAAAGCCTCTTCGGCAAGCCACTTATTGCCCAGAAAATTTGCAAGATATTCGCTGTTTTTCCGCGTGATGAAGCCGGACGCTGTTTGAAACGGCTGGTCGCGCAGATCAATATTCATATGGGCGCTGTCAATGATCATGAATGGGCGCGTTACACCGATCAGCATGCGCTGTATGGTGTCTTCAGCGTATATGGCCGGAATAGAGATATCTGTGTCGGCATTGTTTTCGGTATGTGAGACTGTTTTTGATTGGAGGCCGTATATTTTCAACAGCCCCTGATTATACTGGATGTCCTGATAAGAGAGAATATCAGGCAGGTCTTGCAAGACCGACCGTGCATAGAAATAGGGGGCTGTGAAATAACATATCAGGAGCAAGCCGCTGATAAGAAGTGCTGTAATCTGTACCTTCGAAAGTGCCCGAATACGATCAGACATCCAGATCATCGACGAAAGCAGCATTTTCCTGAATGAATTGGAATCGTGCGTCGGCATTTTTCCCCATGAGTCGCTCAACCAGATCACGAACGTCTTCGGTGCCGTTTTGTAAATCCTTGATGTCTTCGTCATCTTCGACAATATCGGCAGCTAGTCCGAGCGCCGCCATTGCATCGGGCAATGTGACACGGATCAGTGTACGTGAGTCTTTGTTCATCGTTGTTTCGCGCAACTGTTTTGCGGGCATTTCACCAAGCCCCTTAAAGCGCGCGACTTCGACTTTATTCTTATTTTTGAACGTCGTTTCCATGAGTTCCAGCCTGTGCGCATCATCCATTGCATATGCGCTCAAATTGCCGCTACTCAGGCGGTACAAAGGTGGCTGCGCCAGATAAAGGTGACCTTTTTCGATCAGCGGACGCATTTTCGTATAGAAGAAGGTGACAAGCAGAGCCGCAATATGCGCACCGTCCACATCCGCATCTGTCATGATGATAATACGTTCATAACGCAGATCATCGAATTTGAAATCCTTGCCGTATCCGCAGCCGAGTGCCTGCGTCATATCCTGAATTTCCTGATTGGCACGGATTTTATCGGCGGTTGCGCTGACAACGTTCAGAATTTTACCGCGCAAGGGCAAAATGGCCTGTGTTTCACGGTCGCGGGCTTGCTTGGCTGATCCGCCCGCACTGTCCCCCTCAACCAGGAAGATTTCCGTACCCTCTGCGTTCGAACGGGAACAGTCAGCCAGTTTTCCCGGCAGGCGTACACGTTTTGTTGCCGATTTCCGGTCCATTGTTTTCTTTGCGCGGCGGCGCAAACGTTCTTCGGAAATCAGAATAATATGTTCCAGCAATCGTTTTGCCGCATTCGGATCACTTGTAAGCCAGTGATCGAAATGGTCCTTGATGGCCTGATCCACCCAACGTGACACCGAGGTGTTAACGAGTTTTTCTTTGGTTTGCCCCTGAAATTGCGGTTCTTTGATAAAAACAGACAGCAAGATAGCCGCATTATTCATGATGTCGTCTGCAATGATGGAGGACGCTTTTTTGTTGCCGATCATTTCACCATAGGCTTTCAGGCCGCGGAGCAGCGCCGTACGCAGGCCTTGTTCATGTGTGCCGCCCTGTGGTGTCGGGATGGTGTTACAGTAAGAGTGTGAAAATCCGTCGCCAAATTCGGGCCATTGAATCGCAAATTCGACCTTGCCGTTATCGTCGGGCAGGTTGATATGGCCGTGGAACGGGCTTGGGGTAACGGTTTGCTTGTCTTGCAAAGAAGTTTGCAGAAAGTCGAGTAAGCCGTTCGGGAAGTGAAATGTTTTTTCCGGAACAACTTTGCTATCAGCTTTGATTAGGGATTCGTCGCATTTCCAGCGAATTTCAACGCCGCGAAAGAGATAGGCTTTCGAGCGTACCATCTGGTAAAGCCATGCCGGTTTGAACTTTGCCGTTGTGCCGAAGATTTCAGAATCGGGATGGAAATGCACGGTTGTGCCGCGTCGGTTGCTGACCGTGCCCAAGTCTTCCAGCTTGCCTTGTACGTGCCCGCGCGAGAAGCTTTGTTTGAATAGTTTCTTATCGCGGGCTACTTCGACCCACATATCGTCTGACAGGGCATTGACCACGGAAATACCGACACCGTGAAGGCCGCCGGATGTCTGATAGGCTTTGCTGCTGAATTTACCGCCGGAGTGTAATGTCGTCAGAATGACCTCAAGTGCCGACTTTCCGGGGAATTTGGGATGTTCGCTGACGGGAATACCGCGGCCATTATCTTTGATCGTGATTGAATTGTCTGTATGCAGTTCGATTTCGATGCGGTCTGCGTATCCGGCAACGGCTTCGTCCATCGAGTTATCAAGCACTTCACCGACCAGATGGTGCAGGGCCTTTTCATCCGTGCCGCCAATATACATGCCGGGGCGTTGGCGCACAGGCTCGAGACCCTCGAGAACCTCGATGTCCGATGCGTCATAAGAAGTGTCGTCTTTTGCGTTTTCTGAAAATAAATCTGCCATATTTAAGCGTTTCTATCTCTTGGAATATCTGTTAACTTAAAGCGTATTTTTGTTGCTGCTTCTTTATTCATAAAGGACAGTTCATCGCTTTTAAAGGGCAAAACCCCCATGAATGGCAATTTGACAACAGACTTTTTGGAAGTGCTCTCGGGAGAAGACCCGATGTTGCGCAGTTTTCCGATGCCGTCTGATACAATTGCGGACAATTATGTCAGTGCGGGGTGGATCTTGTCACAGATGGATTTGGCAGGCGGGAAGTTTGCTTTTACCTTTATCGAAGGGCGCGCCGTGACGGTTTCGGTTGATGCGATGTCGTTTCATGAGCCAGTCTTTGTCGGTGATGAGGTGAGCATTTATGTGTATCCCTGTTCGATCGGGACATCGTCTTTGACGTTGAAGATTGTTGCATATGCCTCGCGGCGCAGTCTGAAATCTGAAATTGTGAAAGTGACCGAGGGGCTGTTTAAATTCGTGAATACGGATGCAAACCGTAAACCGTGTCCGATTCCCGGGCGTGAAGACAAGCTGGCCCAAATAGAAGAGCATAAGGTTGACGGACTTGGTAAACCGTCGCGTCGTGCTGAAGAACATGATAACGGCCTGACCGAGCCTGCGCTTCATGCGTTTTTGAAAGAAAAAGGGTATAAATTGTCGTTACGGTCTGTGCCGATGCCGCGTGACACAAATTATCTGGGTGATATTTTCGGCGGCTGGATATTAGCGCAAATGGATTTGGCCGGATTGAAAGAAGCAGAGCGTTTTGCCGGTCAACGCGTTGTCAGCGTCGGTATTGAAGCGATGTCGTTTCATCAACCGCTTTTCATCGGTGATGAAGTCAGCTTTTATACAAAAGTTGTGAAAACCGGGAAGACGTCGGTGACCCTGAAGATAGAAAGCCGCATTTTAAGACGTCAGGAAGAACTTTATTATAAGATGACGGAAGGGTATTTTAGTTATGTCGCCGTTGACGAAAATAGAAACCCTGTGGCCATTGAAAAATAGATAGGACAAGGATGATTGTTGGTATGATGATGGATGTGAAATATCTCTCTTACTTTGTGGCGTTGATGCTGTTTGGTGTCTTGTGCGTGCCGCTGAATGCAAGTGCACAATTCTTTGAAGAAGAAAAGTTGAAGGCTGTGCCGCATTTTACAGACTTTTCAACGGAAGAATTCAAGGCGAAAACAGAGTTGATCGAAGATGAGCCATATAGCGATTCCTCGCTTGCTTTTTCGGTGCGCCTGCCAGAGGGCTGGAGCAAAATTGAAGGAGTCGGCAAGGGCGCGGTCCCGGGAGAGACAAAAGTGTCTATCCTGCGCGAAGTTGCGCGTTATTCCGGGCCTGCAACACCATATCCGCCAAGCTTTTTCTCGCTTGAGTTGCTGGATATGGAATATGATATCACGGCCAACATCTGGTTTTTGAATTATATTCTTGAAAATGCGTTCAATCTACAAGGCATGAAGCTCAATGAGGATGGATCGGTCGAAGGGCTGTATGTCCGCGTCATTGATGACCGGTCTTACGTTGTGCGGTGTAAGGTGCAGATTAACGGGTCCCGTATGACGATGGCCTCTTACGGGGTGCCTGACACACGCTGGAACGATGAAAGAACATTCCAGGATAAAGCCATTGAGTTCTTTGAGTTTTATGACCCGTTAGCACCGCAAGGCGAAAAGAAAATTACCTATAATTTCCTTGATATGGTGCGTTTTGAATATCCGGCATCGTGGCGTCAGGTCACGACACAAACGGCCAGTGCCGATAGCGCATATCTGCGCTTCATGCCGCCGACAGCAAAGAATAAACGGGATTTGTCACAAGGGCTGATTGAAGTGCAAATCCTTTCGACCGAGATTTCCCGTTCGCTGGAAAAGGAAGTCGCGGCCGTGCAAAAAGACATGATTGATAGCGGGTGGCGTATCAAACGGCTTCTGAGCGATGTCACTGATGATTATAATGTGCATGACACTATCGAATTTCATCGTGTTGATATCTATGAAGCGGAAAATCAGAGCGCATATGGCGGATCAAAGGCGAATGAAATCTGGTTCGCTGTCTTGGCTGACCGTGATTTTCTGTATTTTGTAAAAATGATTGCACCGCGGCGTGAGGTCAGCTTCCTTGATTGGGCCCGCAATAAAGAGGTGTTTAAAACAATCGTGGAAACGATCCGCCCTTAATAATCAATATCCCATCAGAATAGAGACAATAAAAAACACCCGCATCGTTGGATGCGGGTGTTTTTGTATCTGTGTGTCTCCCGATCGGTGATTACGCGGAGTAATACATGTCGAATTCGACCGGATGCGGCATTGTCTCGTAACGGATCACTTCTTCCATCTTGAGCGCAATGAAACCTTCGATCATCTCTTTTGTGAATACATCACCTTTCAACAGGAAGTCATGATCGCCTTTCAAGGCGTCAAGGGCTTCTCTCAGATCGCGACATACTGTCGGGATGCTTGCCAGTTCTTCTTCGGGAAGGTCATAAAGGTTCTTATCCATTGCATCACCCGGGTGGATTTTATGCTCGATCCCGTCAAGGCCGGCCATCAGCATGGCAGAGAACGCGAGATACGGATTGGCTGTTGGGTCAGGGAAGCGGATTTCAATCCGTTTTGCCTTTGGCGTTGTTGCCATTGGAATACGGCATGATGCAGAACGGTTGCGCTGTGAGTAGGCCAGCAGAACCGGTGCTTCGTATCCCGGGACGAGACGCTTATAGCTGTTTGTTGACGGGTTTGTGAACGCGTTCAGGGCGCGTGCATGTTTAATAATACCGCCAATGTAGTAAAGACATGTTTCTGATAGGCCTGCATATTCATCACCGGCAAAGACGGGTTTGCCGTCTTTGAACAAGGATTGGTGACAGTGCATGCCGGACCCGTTATCGCCATAAACAGGTTTTGGCAGGAATGTCGCTGTGTAACCGAATGCAGCGGCTACGTTATGAACAACATGTTTGTAAATCTGCAGATTGTCGGCACTTTCCGTCAGGCTGGCAAATTGAATGCCAAGCTCGCACTGGCTCGGCGCAACTTCGTGGTGGTGCTTTTCGGCCGGAACGCCCATTTGGTTCAGAACTGTCAGCATTTCGGAGCGCAATTCACCCAGTGCATCAACAGGGGCTTCGGGCACGTATCCGCCTTTCGGGCCGGGGCGGTGTCCCATATTGCCGCGTTCGTAATGTGTGCCGGAATTGTACGGGCCTTCCTGACTGTCGATTTCATAACCGACATGGTTTTGGGCGACGTTGATTTTGACATCTTCGAAGACGAAGAATTCAGCTTCCGGTCCGAAATAGACACTGTCCGCCACGCCTGTCGATTTCATATATTCTTCGGCGGCAAGCGCGATTGAGCGTGGGTCGGATGTATAGTTTTTACCTGTTGACGGTTCCAGCACCTCACAGAAAACTTTTACGGTCGGCTGTGTCGCGAACGGGTCGAATGTCGCGGTTGTGACATTGGGTTTAAGTTGCATGTCAGATTCGTTGATGGCTTTCCATCCGTCAATGGATGAACCGTCAAAATAAATACCGTTTTCCATCAAATCTTTATCGATCGTGTTGATATGTTGTGTGATGCGGTGCATTTTGCCGCGTAGATCGGTAAAGTTGAAATCAACATACTGTACATCCATATCATGAACAGTTTTGACGAATTCCGTAACATTTTTCACTTTTAGTGTTTTCTCTGACATTTAATCCTCTTCGCTTTACGCTTTCTTTTCTATGGTTTCTCTTATTACCTATGCGTTATCTCATACGAGTTATGCATTAATAGCATGGCAGCTATGCTTCGGACAATAACATCGTTTATCCTATGCGTCCAGACGATATTTGGCATGATCGTGATTTATAAGGCATTTTTTTTATAAAAGAACTTGACGAGTTTCACCATGTGATGGCAAAAGATAGGTCGCTCTTGCATGTGGCGGCTGTAGCTCAGTGGTAGAGCACTCGGTTGTGATCCGAGCTGTCGCGGGTTCAATCCCCGTCAGCCGCCCCACTTTTCTTCTTTATCATACGAGCATTATCGCATAACCTCTCCATATGTTACTTGGATTCACAAAAGCACAAGACAGTCAGGAAAACCGTTTTGCACCTTCGGCGTTATTGACGAACGCACAGATGGGGCAGGCAGATCGCCGGACTATTGATGCAGGCACAGACGGGTTTTCGCTGATGTTGTCGGCGGGGCAGGCCGTTGCGAACTGTGTGTGTGAACATTATCCTGACCATAAAGTGATCATTTTGTGCGGTCCCGGCAATAATGGCGGAGACGGCTATGTTGCAGGGGCTTTTCTGGAAGAGGCGGGGAAAGATGTTGCGCTGTTCTCGTCCGCACCGGCACGGAAGTTAAAGGGGGATGCGAAAAAAGCATCACATCATTTTAAGGGCAAGATTTATAAAATATCCCATTTCATGAAAGAGTTTCAGGAGACGGTGCAAAGCGGCGAGACAGCAACGCTTGATGGTTATGTCGTTGTTGATGCGCTGTACGGCACAGGTTTTCGCGGAGAGCTCGACAAAGACATCACTGCGCTGTTTGACATTATCAGACAATTAAAAGTGCCTGTTGTGGCTGTGGACGTGCCAAGCGGTATTCACGGCACAAGCGGCGCTGTTGCGGCAGGAACACTGGAAGCGGCGCACACCGTTACATTTTTCCGCAAAAAGCTCGGGCATTGTCTGATGCCGGCGATGGCATATTGCGGGGCGATCCATGTGCACGATATCGGCATTGATACGACGTTATTGTCTGATGCGGATTTTGCGGCACATGAAAATATTCAGACGCTCTGGATCGACCAGTTGCCTGACCCGGATAAAGGGGCGCATAAATATAAGCGCGGCCATATCGCAATGCTTGGCGGTACACAAATGACGGGGGCAATACGGATGGCGGCACAGTCATCAATGCGGATCGGCGCAGGAATGTGCACGATTCATGCCCGCAAAGAATCTGAACAAGCCTATACCGAAGATGTTCCGCACCTGATTTTTGAAGAATTGCCGCAAGAAGCGGATTTTGTCACACATGTTTCTACAGAGAAAAAGACGGTTCTTTTGTTAGGGCCGGGATTAGGGCGCGAAGATGATGCGGCAATGCAAAAAATTGTGCTTGATGTGCTGGCCTTGCATAAACCGACCGTACTGGATGCAGATGCGCTGAGCTGTTTTGAAGATGCGCCGGAAACACTCCATGCCGCGTTACATGATTTGTGCGTGATCACGCCGCATGAAGGGGAGTTTAAACGTATCTTCCCCGCGATTGACGGCGACCTGTCCAAATATGACAAGGCGGTTGCTGCGGCCGCACTGAGCAAAGCCGTGCTGCTATATAAGGGGCCGGATACAATTATCGTACAGGGTGATGAAAAACCCGTGCTGCACACGCATGCGTCGTCATGGCTGGCAACAGCCGGTGCGGGTGATGTGCTTGCAGGCATGATCGCCGGACTATTAGGGCAGGGGCTTTCACCGCGCATTGCGGCCTGTATGGCGGCCTGGATTCACGGTGAAGCGTCATTGCGCTTTGGTGCCGGATTAACGGCCCCTGATATTATCGCGCAAATCCCTTCTGTTCTGCGCGATTTGCACCAGAGTAAGCGCTATTATTAGTCTTTTGCCCGTTTTAAAGCGAAAAAATCCAAAAAAATCACGAAATCACTTGATTGATGGCTGTATTTTTGTCTATTAGATAGCACCTAAATATAGCATTGAGTGCTAAATGCGGATGTGGCGAAATTGGTAGACGCACCAGATTTAGGTTCTGGCGCCGCGAGGCGTGGGGGTTCAAGTCCCTCCATCCGCACCATTTGAATTCACAAGTAAAAGAAAAAGCCGTTAGGGGCTAAAGGTAGAATTTATGCAGGTTAAAGAATTAAAGAACGAAGGTCTTAGCTACGAACTGGAAGTCAAAGTTGGTAAAGACGAGCTTGAAAAGCAGACAGATGATCGTTTGAAAGAATATGCGAAAACATTGAAAGTGCCGGGATTCCGTCCAGGGAAAGTGCCTTTGAATGTTGTGAAACAGCGTTATGGCCGTTCTGTGATGGGCGAAGTTCTTGAAAAAACAGTCAATGATACATCGCTGAAAGCAATGGAAGAAAAAGGCCTGAAGCCTGCGACACAGCCGAAAATCGAAGTCAAAGACTATGATGAAGGCAAAGACCTTGTTTACACAATGGCTGTCGAAGTCATTCCAAAGATCGATATCATGGACCTGAAGACAATCAAGCTGGAAAAGCCTGTTTGCGAACCGACAGATGAGGCGGTACAGGAAGCGCTTGATAATATCGCGCAACATAACCGTGCAACACAGCCTGTTGAAACAAAGCGCGCCACCAAAGAAGGTGACGTTGTGAAGATGGATTTCCACGGCCGCACGGCGGATGATAATGTCGCGCATGAAGGTATGCACGCACACGGTCACCAGCTGGAGCTGGGCAGCGGTCAGTTTATTCCGGGCTTTGAAGAGCAATTGATCGGTAAAAAAGCAGGTGACGATGTTGAAGTCACTGTGGACTTCCCGAAAGAATATCACGCATCCGAACTGGCCGGACGTCAGGCGATTTTCGATGTGAAAATCCATGAAATTCTGGAATACACAGATAGCAAGCTTGATGATGAATTTGCCAAGAAACTCGGTCTGGACAGCCTTGATGCATTGAAAGATGCGATTAAGACGCAGATTCAGTCAGAATACGACAATCTAAGTAAAATGAAGCTGAAGCGCGCTCTGCTTGATATTCTGGACACAGAACATGATTCAGAGGTGCCTGCTGGTATGAAAGAGATGGAGCTGGGCAACATCAAGCAGCAAATCTCTATCGAGAACCCAGAGCAGGTCAAAGATGGTGAATTGAAACTGTCTGACGAAGAAGCTGAAGAGCTGGAAGCAATCGCGGAACGCCGCGTTAAGCTTGGTATCCTGTTGTCTGAAATCGGATCAACAAACAATATTCAGGTTTCCGATCAGGAAATCCAGCGTGCCGTTATTCAGGAAGCGCAGAAATATCCTGGGCAAGAAGCGCAGGTTTTCGAATATTACAAGAGCAACCGTAATGCTCTTGATGCACTGCGTGCACCAGTGTTCGAAGACAAGGTTATTGATTTCATCACAGACCTTGCTGATGTAAAAGAAAAGAAAGTATCTTTGGAAGAGCTGACGAAAGAAGATGAAGAATCTTACCTGTCACAAAAATCAGACAGTAAGAAGAAATCCTCTTCCAAGAAATCTTCTTCCGGATCAACAGCCAAGAAGTCTTCTTCTAAGAAGTCAACGACGACGAAGAAATCAACAGCGAAGAAGGGCTCTTCTTCAGCGGCGAAGTCGTCCACGGCGAAGAAGAAAACGGCAGAATCTTCCAAATAAGATTTGCATAAATAAAGAATGAGATGTGATCGCCTGTATATATTGATTTATATCAGGCGATTGTCTCTTGCACTCGGCGGATTGGCACGATAAGTTTTAGATATATTTTAAGAATCACTAAAACCCAATCGAAACAAACAAGCAGAGAAATTATGACAGAGCGCGATCCTATTGATGTTTACATGAATACACTTGTTCCTATGGTTGTTGAGCAAACAAACCGTGGTGAGCGATCTTATGATATTTATTCACGTCTTTTGAAGGAACGGATCATCTTTTTAACAGGCGGCGTGAATGACAACGTGGCAAGCCTGATCTGTGCGCAGCTTCTGTTCCTTGAATCAGAAAATCCGGACAAAGATATTTCATTCTATATCAACTCTCCGGGTGGTGTCGTGACAGCGGCGCTTGCGATGTACGATACAATGCAATATATCAAGCCGAATGTTTCGACTGTGTGTATTGGTCAAGCGGCGTCTGCCGGGTCATTGTTGTTGATGGCCGGTGCGGCAGGCAAACGTTTTTCATTGCCGAATTCACGCATCATGATTCACCAGCCAAGCGGCGGTGCGCAGGGGCAGGCCACTGATATCGAAATTCAGGCACAGGAAATTCTGCGTTTGCGTTCGATCCTGAACGAATTGTATGTGAAGCATACAGGTCGCAAGCTGTCCGAGATCGAGCAGGGTATGGAGCGTGATAACTTCATGTCTGCTTCAGAAGCGCAAAAATTCGGTCTTATTGATGAAGTTGTGCTGGAAAGATCGGACCTGCCGGGCGCAAAAGACGATAAGAAGAAATAATCCGCAAACCGTTTCATTGACAAGGAAAAGACATATATCCCTGATTGTACGAAATCGCGGGGTATATGATGCTATGTTTATTTTGCGGCGAACACTTGAAAACACAGCCCCTTGTTAAGATGTTATTCATAGCTATATTATATAAATGTGATGATGCGTACGCTGTGATTCATCTGCAAAAGTAACAAAATAGAGGTTTTATGATAGGTCTATCATCTTCAAAGAATAACAAACTTCCTGTCTTGCCGTTGCGGGATACGGTTGTTTTCCCGTATATGATTGTGCCGCTTTTTATCGGCCGCGAAAAATCGGTGAATGCGCTTGAGCAAATTCAGGACCGCAAAGAAATCCTGCTGGTGACACAGAAATCATCATCTGAAGATGATCCTGCGGAAGATGATTTGTACACAGTCGGAACGATTGGCCGTGTATCGCATATTCTGAAATTACCGGACGGAACGGTGAAGGTTCTGGTTGATGGCGTGAAGCGTGTAAAGATCGAAGGGTACAGCGAACGCGATGATTTTCTGGAAGCCGAATATACTGATATTGCGGATGAAACGGAAGAAGATGAAGAACTGGCAGCACTTGCCCGTGCGGTGTCTTCAAATTTCGAACAGTATGTGAAACTGAATAAGAAGATCACACCGGAAGTGATTGTGTCGATCAACCAGATCGAAGAGCCAGCCAAGTTATCCGATACGATTGCCGCCCATCTGACGTTGAAGATCGAGGAAAAGCAGGAGCTGTTGGAGCTTGGAGATACGAAAGACCGTCTGGAAAAAATCTATGGTTATATGGAAGGCGAGATCGGTGTTCTTCAAATTGAAAAGCGTGTGCGCAACCGCGTCAAACGCCAGATGGAAAAAACGCAGCGTGATTACTATCTGAACGAGCAAATCAAAGCGATCCAGAAAGAACTGGGCGAGGGCGATGATAGCTATGACGAGATCAAGCAGCTCGAGAACAAAATCGAAGAAAAGAAGCTGAGCAAGGAAGCCAAAGAACGCGCCGAGATCGAGCTGAAGAAATTAAAACAGATGTCTCCGATGTCTGCGGAAGCTACTGTTGTCCGGAACTATCTGGACTGGATTCTGTCTGTGCCGTGGGGCAAGAAATCCCGCGTGAAAAAAGATATTAAAAAGGCGCAATCTGTTCTGGATAAAGACCATTACGGTTTGGAAAAGGTCAAAGAACGCATTCTTGAATATTTGGCTGTGCAACAGCGGACATCGAAGGTCAAAGGGCCTATTCTGTGTCTTGTCGGTCCGCCGGGTGTTGGTAAAACATCACTGGGGCAATCAATCGCAAAAGCCACAAACCGTAATTTTGTACGTATGTCACTTGGTGGCGTGCGTGACGAAAGTGAAATTCGCGGTCACCGCCGGACATATATCGGTGCAATGCCAGGCAAGATTATTCAGGGCATGAAAAAAGCCAAAACGGTTAATCCGTTCTTCTTGCTGGATGAAATTGATAAATTGGGTTCCGATTGGCGCGGTGATCCCAGCTCTGCCTTGTTGGAAGTGCTGGACCCTGAACAGAACAGCACATTTCAGGATCACTATCTGGAACTGGATTATGATCTGTCGGATGTCATGTTTGTCTGCACGGCCAATAATGTATCTGAAATGCCGCGTCCTTTGCTGGACCGGATGGAGATTATTCGCCTGTCCGGTTATACCGAAGACGAAAAGATCGAGATCGTGAAACGCCACTTGTTGAAAAAACAGGTGAAGGCAGCCGGTCTGAAGAAAGATGAATTTTCAATCAATGATGACGGTATCCGTGATTTGATCCGGTATTACACAAAAGAAGCCGGTGTCCGTAATCTGGAACGTGAGCTTGCGAATTTGTGCCGCAAAGCCATCAAAGAAATTTTGATGGAAGGCAAAAAACGCGTGCGTGTGACGCCACGTAATCTTGATAAATATGCAGGCGTGAAAAAATATCGTTTTGGCGAAATCGAAGAGCAAGACCGGATTGGTGTTGTAAACGGCCTTGCCTATACCAGCACGGGCGGTGATTTGTTGCCGATCGAGGCTGTGACAACGCCTGGCAAAGAAGGCCGCGTGACGACAACGGGGAATATCCGTGATGTCATGAAAGAATCAATCAAGGTTGCCGAGATGCTGATTAAATCGCGTGCGCCGCAATTTGGCATTAACTATGCGGAATTGAACAAAAAGAATCTGCATGTTCACGTACCCGAAGGGGCCGTGCCGAAAGACGGACCGTCTGCAGGTGCTGCGATGGTGACGGCGATCGTGTCAACATTGACCGGTATCGAAGTACGTCGTGATCTGGCGATGACGGGCGAAGTCAATCTGCGCGGATATGTGACGGCCATCGGTGGTGTGAAGGAAAAATTCCTCGGTGCCATTCGTGGCGGAATCACAACAGTGCTGATTCCGAAGGAAAATGAAAAAGACCTCGCTGATATTCCCGATAATATCAAAAAGTCTTTGGAGATTATTCCGGTGAACACCATCGAAGAGGTGCTTTCTTACGCCTTGATTCGCCTTCCAGAGCCAATTTCTGAGGAAGAATCAGCGAAAATCGACGAAATTGTCGGGAAAACTGCAGAAAATCAGGAAAAAGATGTGATTCACCATTGAGTCACCCCTCTAAACATCGTATAAATGATTCTCGCAAAACGTTGCTGGCCGCCATATTTTGGCGCATGGTAGCGTGATGTGAGTTTCATTTTTTTCCGGCTTGGTTATATAATTTCCGGAAAATGAAATTGGTTTGTTACTTAACACTAACGAAAAGGGGATTCCCGTGAACAAACAAGAACTCGTAAATGAAGTAGCTAAATTGGCTGACCTTCCAAAAACAAAAGCACAAAGCGCTGTTGAAGCTGTTATTGACAGCATCAAAGGCACACTGAAAAAAGGCGGCGAAGTTCGCTTGGTAGGCTTTGGTACTTTCACAGTTGCTAACCGTGCAGCGACAACAGGTCGTAACCCACGCACAGGTGAAAAGATCAACATTCCTGCGTCTAAACAGCCTAAGTTTAAAGCAGGTAAAGAACTGAAAGAAGCTGTAAACTAATCACAGTTTTGCATAGTTCTATGCTATTTGAATTCGGCCATGCGTATCTCGTGTGGCCGAATTTTTATTTTTTTGACGAAGAGGGCTTGCATTTTGGAAAAATTCGCATTAAGTATAGGCCTTCTTTCGCGACAATAGTCGTGATGGGCGGTTAGCTCAGTTGGGAGAGCACCTCGTTTACACCGAGGGGGTCGGGAGTTCGAGCCTCTCACCGCCCACCATTTTAAACCCCTTATATCCCCCTGAAATAGAGTGACGTGATGGACGCAACATTTGTTTTTGCCGGCCTTGCTATTCTTGTTTCTGTTATTCGCTACGGCCTTTATTTATGGTCGATATATCAGCGTGAAACAGAACCACATTTTTTCAGTTGGTTTAATTGGGCTGTTGTTGTCGGAATCGGCGCATATGCGCAATTTTCAATTGATGACGGCTTGTCTGCCTGGGTACTGTTGATTGTATCCTCTACCTGTTTCTTTATTGCAATCATTTCCCTTTTTGTCGGTGAAAAAGACATTACGCGCACGGACTGGATGGCGTTTGTCGGTGCTTTGGTGGCTATTCCTGTGTGGCAGGTCACGCAAGATCCGGTGGCCGCTATTTTTGTGTTGGTGTTGATTGATATGTTGACATATTATCCCACGATACGGAAATCATGGCACAAGCCCTGGTCTGAACCGCCAATTTCCTACTTCTGGGCGGGATCGCGCTATTTCTTTACACTCTTTACAGTCAGCAACTTTACGTGGGAATCGCTTCTCTATCCGTTTTTCCTGATGGCAACCGATTGGGGATTTGCCGTATTTGTGTTGATTCGGCGCCGCTACGTCGCGCCACCTCTTTTAAGACGACGCGCCACCGCAGAATAGCTGCGGTTTTGCTTGCAAGCTGATGAGGGCAGCGTAACGATTCCGTGTATGATGACGCGATCGGGCTTTTTTTTCTGCACCGAAAGGTCTATGATCGCCGGATAAATATCGATTATCCATTTTTACGAAAAGGACCGTTCTATGCTTGTAGGATGCCCCAAAGAAATTAAATCACAAGAACATCGTGTCGGCCTTGTGCCTAGCTCTGTCGTTGAGCTGGTGGCAAATGGTCATGAGGTTATCGTTGAAACAAATGCCGGCGCGGCGATCAACTTCTCTGATGATGATTACAGGAAAGCGGGCGCTGAAATTTGCGACACGCCGGATGAAATTTTCGAGCGTTGCGATATGGTTGTGAAGGTCAAAGAACCGCAAAAGTCTGAATATACGAAACTGCGTGAAGGGCAGATTTTATTTACATACCTGCATCTGGCACCCGATCCGGATCAGGCGCAGGGATTGATGGATTCCGGCTGTGTTGCAATTGCTTATGAAACCGTTACAAATCGTGACGGGCGCGGTTTGCCGCTTCTGGCACCGATGAGTGAGGTTGCCGGACGTTTATCGGCCTTGATGGGCGCGAATTACCTGCAAAAACATCATGGCGGCAATGGTCGTCTTGTTTGCGGCGTTCCGGGTGTTTTACCAGCCAAGTTCCTTGTGATCGGTGGCGGTGTATCGGGCTTTAATGCGGCGCGTGTTGCTGTCGGTATGGGTGCTGATGTGACGATTCTTGAAAAGAACCCCGATCGTTTGCGCTATCTGGATGATTATTTCCACGGACAGGCAAAAGTGATTTATTCGAATCTGGATATGATGGAGCGCTTTGCCGCAGAATCCGATGTGGTGATCGGGGCGGTCTTGATTCCGGGGGCGGCGGCGCCGAAATTAATTACCAAAGAGATGTTGCCGCAAATCGCCAATGGAACGGTTATGGTCGATATTGCGATTGATCAGGGCGGATGTTTTGAAACAAGTCGTCCGACAACGCACCAAGACCCGACATATGATGTCGATGGGAAGTTACATTACTGTGTGGCGAATATGCCGGGGGCTGTGCCGCTTTCATCAGCGTTGGCACTTAATCACGCTGTGTTGCCCTATGCGGTGAATATTGCAAATCATGGCTGGAAGAAAGCCTGTGCAAATGATCCGGGCTTGGCGAATGGGCTGAATGTTTCTTTTGGGACTGTAAACCATGCGGAAGTGGCAGAAGCCCTTGATTTGCCGTATAAAGAGGTCACGTTATAAAGAGTGAATGGAAATTTTTTCGTTTTTTTGTAAAAAGCGCTTGAAAGTCTTTTCGTTTATGGTTAAACATACGACCTGTTCTTTGGACACGCAATGCGGGCGTAGTTCAGTTGGTTAGAACGCCGGCCTGTCACGCCGGAGGCCGCGGGTTCAAGTCCCGTCGCTCGCGCCAGTGTCCACAAAGAACATTTTTTTGCTGTTTATGGCGTTAGCGCCCACAAAAAACCCGCAAAAATAATCAAAATTTGTTATTTTGGAAAAAGCCTGCATCGCAGGCCTTTTTTTTGTTTTTAGCCTTTTACTTGTATCTATTCGGTGCTAATAAGTAGGGCGTGTGAGTCTTTAATAATCACAATGTCTTAAGAGAGTGAGTATGGCTTCTTCAGCGCTTCTGTCAGAATATTTACCAATCCTTATTTTTATCTTTGTCGCCGGTGGTATGTCCGCCTTGATGATTGTGGCGTCCTTGATCGTCGGGAAACAAAATCCGGATCAGGACAAGCTGTCAGCGTATGAGTGCGGGTTCGACGCATTTGATGATACACGCGGCAAGTTTGATGTCCGGTTTTATCTGGTTGCGATTTTGTTCATCATTTTTGATCTAGAGGTTGCGTTCCTGTTTCCCTGGGCAGTGTCGCTTGGCGCGATCGGGCTGGTTGGATTCTGGTCGATGGTTGCGTTCCTCGGCGTGCTGACAATCGGCTTTATTTACGAATGGAAGAAGGGGGCTCTCGATTGGGAATAATAATCCCGCGGAGATTTTTGAACTATGAGTCATGATAGAAAAATATTTAGTGCGCCCGAAACCAAGATGCCGAACGACGTGTCGTTGCCTGCGCCTGAAAGTCAGGACGTGATGGCGTCTGCCATTGGCGCGCATGTGAAGGAAAAAGGCTATTTGCTGACCACGGCGGACAGTTTATTCGATTGGGCGCGTACAGGGTCTATGTGGCCGATGACATTCGGTCTTGCGTGTTGCGCGGTGGAGATGATCCATTCTTATATGAGTCGGTATGACCTTGACCGTTTCGGCGTTATTCCGCGTCCAAGCCCGCGTCAGTCTGATGTCATGATTGTGGCTGGGACATTGTGTAATAAAATGGCACCGGCCTTACGCCGTGTTTACGATCAGATGCCCGAACCCCGCTGGGTTATTTCAATGGGGTCCTGCGCGAATGGCGGCGGATATTACCATTATTCTTATTCCGTGGTGCGTGGGTGTGACCGTATTGTGCCGGTGGATATTTATGTGCCGGGATGCCCGCCAACAGCCGAGGCGCTTGTGTACGGCTTGCTACAACTTCAGAAAAAAATGCAGCGTGAAGATACGCGCATTGTAAGATAACGGCAGAGAGGGTGATAAGACGATGACAACAGAAATCATTCATGATCTGGCCGAATATATCGTTGAGGGGCTGAAAGGCGCTGTAACGTCTTATGAGCTTGTTGGTCAGGATATTGTGTTAACCGCTGAAAAAGACAGCATCATTGATGTTTTGCATTTCTTGCGTGATGAACGCCAGTGCGGGTTCAAGACAATGATTGACCTGTTCGGGGTTGATTATCCGGACCGCCCAGAACGGTTTGAGGTGATTTATAATTTGCTGTCCCTCAGTGAAAACCAGCGTTTACAGGTGAAGGTGCCGCTTGCCGAGAATGAATCGATTGATTCGGCGATTGATGTTTATAGCGCGGCCGGTTGGTATGAGCGCGAAGTCTGGGATATGTACGGTATCTATTTCAACAACAATCCTGATTTGCGTCGTATTCTGACAGATTACGGCTTTGAAGGGCATCCGTTGCGCAAAGACTTTCCGCTGACGGGGTATGTTGAATTGCGTTATGATAACGAGTTGAAACGTGTTGTGTACGAGCCTGTGGAATTGACGCAGGATTTCCGCCGTTTCGATTTTCTCAGTCCGTGGGATGGCATGACAGATGCGATGTTGCCCGGCGATGAAAAAGCACCGGCAGAACACGCGCCGGGATATGATTATAAAGAAACCGTTGCCCGGGTCGCAGAAAAGGGACGTAAAGATGGTTAAGAACACTGCTGTAAACAAAGAAACAGAGATTTCAGAAGAAACGCAAATCAAGCCCTATACGATGAATTTTGGGCCACAGCACCCTGCCGCGCACGGTGTTTTGCGTCTGGTTCTTGAAATGGACGGCGAGGTTGTTGAACGTGCCGACCCTCATATCGGCTTGTTGCACCGCGGGACGGAAAAACTGATCGAGTATAAGACCTATACGCAGGCCATCCCGTATTTTGACCGCCTTGATTACGTTAGTCCGATGAATCAGGAGCATGCCTTTGCGCTTGGCGTTGAAAAGCTTCTGGATATTGAAGTGCCGGAGCGTGCGCAATATATTCGCGTGCTGTTCTCCGAGATGACACGCATTTTGAATCACTTGCTGAATATCACGACTTTTGCGCTTGATGTCGGGGCGATTACGCCTGCGCTTTGGGGCTTTGAAGAACGTGAAAAAGGCATGGAATTTTATGACCGTGTTTGCGGTGCGCGTTTGCACTCGAATTATTTCCGCCCGGGCGGCGTGCGCTATGATATGCCTGCCGGATTGGCCGAAGACATGTATGACTGGGCTGACAATTCTGTTCTGAAGGTCGTTGATGATCTGGATTCTTTGTTGACGGAAAACCGTATTTTCAAACAGCGTACGGTCGATATCGGCGTTGTGTCAAAGGCGCAGGCGCTTGATTGGGGCTTTACCGGTCCGATGTTGCGCGGGTCTGATGTCGCGTGGGATTTGCGCAAAGCGCAGCCTTATGAAGTCTATGATAAAATGGATTTTGACATTCCTGTCGGGAAAACAGGTGATTGTTATGCGCGCTATTTGATCCGTATGGAAGAAATGCGCCAGTCAGCCAAAATCATGAAGCAATGTATTGATGCGATGCCGGAAGGTCCGGTCATGGTTGATGATTACAAGGTTGCACCGCCGCCACGGGCCGAGATGAAGCGCTCGATGGAGGCGCTGATCCACCACTTTAAACTTTACACAGAAGGCTATCATGTGCCTGCGGGTGAAACATACGCGGCTGTCGAAGCGCCAAAAGGCGAGTTCGGCGTTTATCTTGTGTCTGATGGAACAAATAAGCCGCACCGTTGTCGTATTCGCGCCCCGGGCTTCGCGCATCTTCAGGGCATGGATTTCATGTCCAAAGGCCATATGCTTGCGGATGCGGTCAGTGTGATTGGCTCTATGGATATCGTATTCGGAGAAATTGATCGATGAGAAAACCTTTTGATTTAAATGCTGATTATCAGCCGGAAAGCTTTACCTTCAAATCCAAGAAAGATGTGAAGGACGTTCTGGGCCGTTATCCTGACTATGCGAAGAAAAGTGCGGTGATGCCGCTGCTAGATCTGGCGCAGCGTCAGGTTGCAAAGGAAGGCGCGAAGGCCGATCCCGTTTATGGCGGGTGGATACCGCGTGCGGCGATGGATGAAATTGCCCGTATTATCGAACAGCCGCCGGTCAAGGTGTATGAAGTGGCCACGTTTTATTCCATGTATAATCTGGAACCGGTCGGGAAATATCTGGTGCAGGTTTGCACGACGACACCGTGCTGGTTGTGCGGATCGTCCGAGGTTGCCAAAGCATGTGAAGACGAGTTGGGTATTCACTGGGGTGAAACCACAAAAGACGGTTTGTTCACCTTGATGGAAGTGGAATGTCTCGGTGCGTGCGTGAATGCGCCGATGGTACAGATCAATGACGATTATTACGAGGATCTGACACCGGATTTGATCGTCGATGTTCTGCGTGCGCTGCGTGATGGCAAAAACGTGCCGATCGGGTCACAAACCGGACGACGGGATTCAATGGCAGTGACAGGGCCGACAACCCTGACCGAACAAGCAAAGAAAAGCGGGGTTATCTAAGAGATGTTAGCGGATAAGGATCGTATTTTTACAAATATCTATGGCTGGGAAACTGCCGGATTGAAAGATGCCAAAAAGCGCGGTGATTGGGATAAAACAGCAAGCCTGATCAAAAAAGGCCGTGAATGGATCATTGACGAAATGAAGGCGTCCGGCCTGCGTGGCCGTGGCGGTGCGGGCTTTCCGACGGGGATGAAGTGGTCCTTTATGCCTGATCCGGAAAAAAGCGGTAAGCCGCATTATCTGGTGATTAATGCCGACGAATCCGAACCGGGCACATGTAAAGACCGTGATATTTTGCGTCATGAACCGCATAAGCTTCTGGAAGGAGCGCTGCTTGCCGGTTTCGCGATGGGCGCGCATAAGGCGTACATCTATATTCGCGGTGAGTTTTATAATGAAGGCTCGTCTATCAACAAGGCTATTGCCGAAGCGTATGATGCCGGACTTCTGGGTAAAAATGCGGCGAAAAGCGGCTGGGATTTTGATGTCGTTCTGCACCGTGGGGCAGGGGCTTATATTTGTGGTGAAGAAACAGCCCTGATTGAAAGCCTTGAAGGTAATAAAGGGCAGCCGCGGAACAAGCCGCCATTCCCTGCGATGGCGGGTCTGTATTCGTGCCCGACCACAGTTAACAACGTTGAAACGATTGCCGTTGCGCCAACAATTTTGCGCCGTGGCGGTGCGTGGTTTGCCGGCCTCGGCAAAGACGAGAAAAACACGGGAACGAAGCTGTTCTGTATTTCGGGACACGTGAATAACCCGTGTAACGTCGAAGAAGAGATGGGCATTCCGCTGAAGGAATTGATTGAAACGCATGCCGGTGGTGTGCGCGGTGGCTGGGATAATTTGCTGGCTGTCATTCCGGGTGGCTCGTCCACACCGCTGCTGCCCAAAGATATCTGCGACAACATCACAATGGATTTTGATACATTGCGCGGCGCGCAAAGCGGGCTGGGAACGGCCGCTGTGATTGTGATGGATAAGTCAACGGATATTATCTATGCGATTGCGCGTTTATCACATTTTTACATGCATGAATCCTGTGGTCAGTGTACACCGTGCCGTGAAGGAACGGGGTGGATATGGCGCGTGATGACACGCATGGTCAAAGGGGACGCGACTGTCGAAGAAATTGATATGCTGATGGATGTTACCAAAGAGATTGAAGGGCACACAATTTGTGCGCACGGCGATGCAAGTGCATGGCCGGTTCAGGGATTAATCCGTCACTTCCGTCCTGTGATTGAACGACGGATCATGGAATATAGAAAGAATGCGGCCTAGATCATGATTTTTACAACAACGAATGCCATTCAGAATAAAGAAATTACCGAATATTTCGGTGTTGTCTCCGGACAGGCGATTGTCGGGGCCAATGTTTTCAAGGATATTTTCGCGTCGTTCCGTGACTTTTTTGGCGGACGGTCCCGTTCTTATGAACGCACCATCGCAGATGCCCGCGAAATGGCGTTGAAAGATTTGGAAGAAAAAGCAAGAGAAATGCGTGCTGATGCTGTTGTCGGTATTGATATTGATTATGAGGTTCTCGGGAAAGGGAATTCTATGTTGATGGTCAGTGCGAACGGTACGGCCGTGAAATTCAGGTAAGAAGGTTTGTTGATATGCCAAAGTTAACGATTAATGGTATAGAAGTTGAAGTCGAACAAGGGACGTCTATCATTCAGGCGGCCGAGCAAATCGGGATTGAAATCCCGCGCTTTTGCTATCATGACAAATTATCGGTGCCTGCGAACTGCCGTATGTGTCTGGTCGAGGTTGAAGGCGGGCCACCAAAACCTGTGGCGTCTTGTGCGATGGCATGTGGCGAAGGCATGGTTGTAAAAACCGATACGGAAATGGTGCATAAGGCGCGCAAAGGGGTCATGGAATTCCTGCTTATTAACCACCCGCTTGATTGCCCGATTTGCGATCAGGGCGGTGAATGTGATCTGCAGGATCAGGCCGTTGCCTATGGGTATGACCGTTCACGGTATCATGAAAATAAACGGGCCGTGGCCGACAAAGAGCTTGGGCCGCTGATCAAAACAACCATGACGCGCTGTATCCAATGTACACGCTGTGTCAGACTCGGCGAAGAAGTGGCCGGCGTGACAGAGCTTGGCTTGATGCACCGCGGCGAGGATGTCGAGATTGATACCTTTGTTGAAAAGGCCGTGTCGTCGGAAATGTCCGGCAATATGATTGATGTGTGTCCTGTCGGGGCGCTTACATCAAAACCATACGAGTTTAAAGCCCGTCCGTGGGAGCTTAGCAAAACGGAAAGTATTGATGTGCATGATGCCGTTGGTTCCAATGTGCGCATTGATGCGCGCGGCGGTGAAGTGATGCGTGTTCTGCCGCGTTTGCACGAAGAGATCAACGAAGAATGGATCAGCGATAAAACGCGTTTTGCCTATGATGGTTTGAAAAAACGTCGTCTGGACCGTCCGTGGATCAAAAACGAAAAAACAGGCAAGCTTGAAGAAGCCGACTGGAACGAGGCTTTTACATTGATTGCCGAAAAAATGAAAAGCCGCAAAGCGGATAAACGCGCTTTCATCGCCGGTGACATGATTGATGTTGAAGCGATGGTGGCAGCCAAAGATCTGGCCGAAGCCATTGGCGGCGCGGCGCTTGAATGCCGCATTGATGGCGCCACATTTGATACGTCGTCCCGCAGTGGTTACCTGTTCAACACGTCTATTGCGGCGACCGAGGAAGCCGACGCCATTTTGCTTGTGGGCGTGAACCCACGTACCGAAGCGGCGATGATCAATGCCCGTATCCTGAAAGCGGTGCGTCACAACAAAGCCAAAGTCGGTGTGATCGGCAAAGCGTGTGATTTGAATTACGCATATGACCATATCGGCACGACAGCCAAAGACCTTGAAGCCTTTAAAACAAGCAAGGCGGCATTTGCCAAAGCGTTCAAGGCGGCGAAGAAACCGATGATTATCCTCGGTATGGGCGCATTACAGGGCGAAGACGGACAAGCGGTGCATGCTCTGGCGCATGAGATTGCCAAGACGTATAAAGTCGTCAAGCCGGAGTGGAATGGCTTTAACATGTTGCATAATGCGGCTTCACGCGTTGGCGCGCTTGATGTCGGGTTTGCGCAGGATGATTTTTATATTGGTGACGCCAGCTTTGTGTATCTGCTGGGCGCGGATTTTGATACATCGTTCTTGAACAGCAAAGCCTTTGTTGTTTATCAGGGGCATCATGGTGATCTTGGTGCGCATCGCGCAGATGTTATCTTGCCGGGTGCGGCCTATACGGAAAAAACCGCATTGTATGTGAATACCGAAGGGCGCGTACAGCAGACATTGCGTGCGGTCATGCCGCCGGGGGATGCACGTGAAGATTGGACAATCTTGCGGGCACTGTCAGCGTTCCTGAATACGCCGCTGCCATATAATACGCATCAGCAACTGCGTGATCGTATCGTGAAGGAATGGGCGCAGTTCGGCACGCTTGATGTTGTACCATCGGAAACATGGGAAGCCTTCGGCAAGAAGGGCAAGGTTTCAAAAGATGTGATTGCCCCTGCGTACGAGAACATTTATATGACGAATGCAATTTGCCGCGCGTCCGAAACGATGAAAGCCTGCACGCAGGAATTCTTCCTGTCCAAGCAAGAAGACATGGCGGAGGCGGCTGAGTAATGTCCATTACGGAGGAAGCATATCGCGTTCTGAAGATGAACGATCGGGGCGGGTACACGATACCACGCCCTAAGCTTTATCCGTTTCAGTGGAACTGGGATTCCTGTTTTGTTGCGCTCGGCTTTATGACCTATGATGAAAAGCGTGCTTGGGAAGAACTTGACCTTCTGTTTCAGGGGCAGTGGTCCAACGGGATGGTTCCGCACATTATCTTTCACCGCGAGTCGGATAATTATAGCCCCGGGCCTGACGTTTATCAGGTTGTATCCGCAACGGGCATTCCGACATCTGGTCTTTCACAGCCGCCGATCGCGTCTTTTTGTGTACGCCGCATGTATGAAATGTCATCGGACAAAGAGGCCGCAAAAGAGAAGGTCTTGAAATTGTTGCCGCGCTTATTTGCGTATCATAAATGGTATCATGACGTGCGTGATCCGATGCATACGGGCGTGGTGTCCATTCTGCATCCCTGGGAATCAGGCCGTGACAATAGTGCGGATTGGGATGATGCACTTGGCCGCGTGCCGATTACGAACTTGCTGCACTATGAACGCAAGGATTTAAAACATGTTGCGGCCGAACAGCGTCCACGTAAAGAAGATTACGACCGCTATATGTCTTTGGTGCAGATTTTACGCGAACATAAACATGATGCCCCCGGGCATTATCTGGCATCGCCGTTTAAAGTCGGCGATACGACTGTGAATTTTATTCTGGCCCGTGCGGATCAAGATCTGTTGTGGCTGATGGAAACATTGGCGCCGGATACATATGAATCTGAAATTATGACGATCAAAGAATGGCTTGTCTCGTCAAAAGAAGCGATGGAGCGTTTCTGGGATGAAGAAGACGGTCTTTATCATTGCATTGATGTCATGAACGGCCAACGGATCAAGTCTAACAGCTCCGGTGGATTTACTGCATTGTTAACAGGGTGGGTTTCGCCTGAACGCACGGAAATTCTGCTAGAGAAATTGCGGCGTTGGAAAGAGGAAACCGGCAAACATGTTGTGAGTTTTGATCCGTATAGTCCGCGTTTTGATCCCAGACGTTACTGGCGTGGTCCTGTGTGGGCGATTGTCAACTTCCTGATTTATGAGGGATTGGTGACAGCCGGACAGAACAAGATGGCAAAAGAGGTCGCAGCCGATACGTATGAACTGGTGAAACAAAGTCTGTTCGCAGAATATTATAATCCGCAGACCGGAGAAGGGCTTGGCGGAGACTCGTTTTCATGGACCGCGGCAATGTGGCTTTACTGGTTGAAGCCACTGGCGGATGAATTGGGATTTGTTGATGAAATCAATTCGGAATTAGATGTTGCAGGAGCATAAAGAGATGATGGAATTATGGACAACATATGGGTGGCCCCTGGCAGTTATGCTGGCACAGATTGGTGTTATTCTGGGACTGGTGCTGTTTTTTGTGGCCTATTTGACCTATGCCGAACGGAAAGTTTTGGGCGCAATGCAGCGTCGACAGGGGCCGATGACCGTTGGCCCGCTGGGCTTGCTGCAGCCGATTGCCGATGGCGTAAAATTACTGTCGAAGGAAATGATCATTCCCTCGCAGGCACACCGCGTTGTCTTTTTGCTCGCGCCGATGCTGACATTCATGCTTGCCCTGATTGCATGGGCGGTTATTCCCGTCAGTCCCGGCTGGGTTCTGGCCGATATTAATGTCGGTATTCTTTATCTGTTTGCCGTGTCTTCGATGGGCGTTTACGGTGTGATTATGGCCGGCTGGGCATCGAACTCGCGCTATGCGTTTTTGGGCGGCCTGCGTTCTGCTTCACAGATGGTGTCTTACGAAGTGTCGATGGGGCTTGTGATTGTCTGCGTTCTGCTGTGCGTTGGATCGTTGAACCTGACCGAAATTGTCGAAGCGCAGCGTCCTGCGTGGATGCAGATTATGCTGTTGCCGATGCTGGTTGTGTTCCTTGTGTCTATTCTGGCGGAAACCAACAGATCACCGTTTGACTTGCCCGAAGGGGAATCCGAACTGTCTGGCGGTTTCATGGTGGAATATTCGGCAATGGCGTTCGCGCTGTTTTTCCTCGGTGAATATGCCAACATGATTTTGATGAGTGCAATGACAACGTTGTTGTTCCTCGGTGGCTGGTTACCTCCGTTTAATATCGAGGCGTTAGCCTTCGTGCCGGGGTTTATCTGGTTCGGCCTGAAAACGGCGGGTGTTTTGTTCTTTTATTTATGGACGCGTGCGACATTCCCGCGCTACCGCTATGACCAGTTGATGCGTCTTGGCTGGAAAGTCTTCTTGCCGTTCAGTTTGCTGTGGGTTCTGGTTGTGTCCGGTGTGTTGGTTTTCACAGATACATTGCCGCAATAAACAAACGATAAGGTGTCGCAGGACAATAATATGACGGATTATGCCCTTTTAGAAAAAGCATTATCGGATGACCGTGTGATTGAACGGTCATGGCAAAATCCGCATATGGATTCGCCGATTATTATTGCAGGCACCTATCGCGGCGGGACATCTATGATGACCGGTTTATGCGCGGCATGCGGTGCGTGGACAGGACGCACAATGCCCGGTAATGATTTCAATCCGAAAGGCTATTTCGAACATGAAGGTCTGAAAAGCGTTTTGCACCTGATGCTGCAGATATCCGGCTATAATGACAGTGACGATTTGCCGCCGGAAAGCCTGATTGATATGCGTGATGCGGATCGGTTGCATCACATTCTGGAAACATTGATGCTCGCGGAAGGGTATCAGGGCGGCCCGTGGGTGATGAAGAATCCGAAAATTCCATTCTTCTGGCGGTATTTCGACCGGATTTATCCGAATGCCAAGTGGATTATTGCGCGCCGCGACAAAGCATCGATCTTGAAATCGATGCAGCGCGTGAATGTGCTGACGTTAAAGCCGAAGGCAGAACCGTTCACGGCGGATATTTTGTCCCGCGTGATTGACGGATATATGATGCGTCTGGATTCGATTGAAAGACAATTGCCTGCAGACCGTGTGCGGAACATCAGCAGTGATGATATCGTCGCCGGAGACACGGACACGTTAAAAGATGTTATAGAATGGGCAGGGCTGACGTATAATGAAAGCGCTGTGAAAGAGTTTATAGAACCTGCATATTTTACGCAATCCGGCTGAGTTTGCGGATTGAGTTTGAGGCAGGGTTTGTTATAGTCGTTATGCATTTGAAAAAAAGGATATAAAAATGTTGTTTGACCAAATTGCCAGAAGTTTTCTTCTCGCTGAAATCGTAAAAGGGATGGGGCTGACGCTTAAATATATGTTTAAGCCGAAAGTTACGATCAACTATCCGTACGAAAAAGGTCCGATCAGTCCGCGTTTTCGCGGCGAACACGCTTTGCGCCGTTATCCGAACGGTGAAGAGCGCTGCATCGCCTGTAAATTATGCGAAGCGATTTGCCCCGCGCTTGCCATTACGATCGAAGCCGAGCCGCGTGATGACGGCAGCCGCCGCACATCGCGCTATGATATCGATATGACAAAATGCATTTATTGCGGTCTGTGTCAGGAAGCTTGTCCTGTTGATGCGATTGTTGAAGGACCGAATTTTGAATTCGCTGCAGAGACTCGCGAAGAGCTTTACTACAATAAAGAAAAACTGCTTGAAAACGGAGATCGCTGGGAGGCGCAAATTGCCGCCAATCTGGCTGTTGAAGCGCCGTACCGCTAGGAATGGCCTGATAGGTTCTGGATAAGGATTTTTTTTAAGAATGCGGCCTTGCAGTCAGGGCCCTAACATACTAAAAAGTAACAACTATTGCGTATGCAGTACGAATCGAAGGAGAGGCTTTTCTAGCCTATTGGAGTGATAATGATATTGGCCCTGTCTTTTTATCTGTTTGCAGCAGTTCTGGTCGTAAGTTCCGTCATGGTTATTTCGGCGCGCAATCCTGTACACTCCGTTCTTTTCCTGATTTTGGGTTTCTTTAATGCCGCGGGCCTGATGGTCTTGCTGGGGGCTGAATTTATCGCGTTTATTCTCGTGATTGTTTATGTCGGCGCGGTTGCGGTGCTGTTCCTGTTTGTTGTGATGATGCTGGATGTTGATTTTACCAGTCTGCGCAAAGGGGCCATGCAGTATTTGCCGCTGGGCGCTGTTATTGGCGGCGTGCTGCTGTTTGAACTGATTACGATTTTCGGCGCATGGACGTTTGCGCCAACCATTCAGGATAATATTGTGAATGAAATCGCCATCGGCGATTCCGTCACAAATGCCGAGGCTCTGGGCCGTTTGATTTACACGGATTATATTGTGGCGTTCCAGCTGGCGGGTCTTATCTTGCTTGTGGCAATGATGGGCGCGATTGTGCTGACATTACGCAAACGCGCCGGTGTCCGATCACAAAAAGTGGCAGAACAGTTTGCAAGAAAGCCGTCTGATGCAATGGAAATTAAAAAAGTAACGTCGGGCACGGCTTTATAGGGCGAAAATTGATAGGAAGATATGATGATTATTGGTCTTGAACATTATCTGACGCTTGCGGCAATCCTTTTCACATTGGGGATTTTCGGTATCTTTTTGAACCGGAAAAACATGATTGTGATTTTGATGTCGATCGAATTGATGCTGCTGGCCGTGAATATTAATTTTGTCGCATTTTCCGCCTTTATGGGGGATTTGACCGGACAGGTTTTCGCCATGTTTGTTTTGACCGTTGCGGCGGCTGAAGCGGCGATCGGTCTTGCGATCTTGGTTGTTTTCTTCCGTAACAAAGGCACGATCGCGGTTGAAGATATAGCGGATCTGAAAGGGTAGTCTGGGTTGTTGTCATGGAAGTTATTGCTATATTCGCACCTCTGTTTGGGTTTTTGCTGGCTGGTCTTTTCGGAAAAGGCCTGACAGACAAAGGTAGCCAGTTTATCACATGTCTTTGTGTGATCGCGGCGGCCGTTATTTCATGCAGTATGTTTTTTGATGTTGTGCTGGATGGGCACACACGCATTGTCGATCTGGTGTCATGGATCACGGTCGGTGAGTTTACCGTGAACTGGGCCTTACGGTTTGATCAGCTTTCCGTGATTATGATGTGCGTTATCACGGTTGTATCGTCCTGTGTGCATGTCTATTCAATCGGGTATATGTCGCATGATGCGTGCAAATCACGTTTTATGGCATATCTCAGCCTGTTTACATTTGCGATGTTGATGCTGGTCACCGCAGACAATCTGTTGCAGCTTTTCTTCGGCTGGGAAGGGGTCGGCCTTGCGTCTTATTTATTGATCGGGTTCTGGAACCATAAAGACAGCGCGAATGCGGCCTCTATGAAAGCCTTTATTGTCAACCGTGTCGGCGATTTTGGTCTGGCGCTTGGCATTATGGCGACATTTGTGGTTTTCGGCTCCATTGAATTTGAAACAATTTTTGCTCATGCCGCTGATATGGCGGATGTGTCATTTGAGTTTTGGGGCGGGTCATACCACGCGCTGACCGTAATCGGTCTTTTATTGTTTATGGGCGCTGTCGGTAAATCAGCGCAGCTTGGTCTGCATGTCTGGTTGCCGGATGCGATGGAAGGGCCGACACCTGTTTCGGCATTGATCCACGCGGCGACGATGGTCACGGCCGGTGTCTTTCTTGTGGCACGTTTTTCACCGCTTTATGAATATGCGCCGATTGCACTGCAAACGGTTTGTATCTTCGGCGGTATCACGGCTTTTGTGGCCGCGACAATCGGCATGACACAATTTGATATCAAGCGCGTTATTGCCTATTCAACAATGAGCCAGCTTGGCTATATGTTCTTTGCGCTTGGCGTGTCGGCTTACGGTGCGGCGATGTTCCACCTTGTCACACACGCTTTTTTCAAGGCGCTTTTGTTCCTCGGGGCAGGGTCTGTTATTCATGCCATGTCCGATGAACAGGATATGCGCAATATGGGCGGTATCTGGAAGAAAATCCCGACAACCTATGTGTTGATGTGGATCGGGTCATTGGCGCTTGCCGGTGTGCCGTTCTTTGCCGGATATTATTCCAAAGATATTATTCTGGAATCCGCATGGGCTGATGGGTCATGGTTCGGGTCTATGGCTTTTTGGCTGGGTATTGCAGCCGCTTTCATGACAGCGTTTTATTCATGGCGTTTGATTATCATGACATTCCACGGCAAACCGCGTGCGGAAGAAAAAGTGATGGCACATATTCATGAATCACCTGCTGTGATGCTTGTGCCGTTATTTGTTCTGGCCTTTGGCGCACTCTTCTCCGGTAAGTTGCTGTATGACGGTTTTGTTGGTTCAGCGCATCACGGCTCGGCAGTTGCCACGCATGCAGGTGATACAGAGACACATGCGGATGTGTCATTGAAAGAAATGGAAAAATCACTTCACGGCGCGGAAAGCGCATCGCATGATGATGCTCACAATGCGGATCACGATGATGCGCATACACAGGATGAGGATGCCCACCATGATGACGTGGCCGCAGACGATGGTCATGCCGCTTCTCACGGCGACGCGCATGCCGGACCGCAATTCTGGGCGGATAGCTTGGTTGTACTGCCCGAGAACGATACGGTCGAAGCGGCACATAGCGTTCCGCTTTGGGTGAAGAAGTTACCGATTGTTGTTGGTGGTGTCGGTATCCTGTTCGCGTATATTGTTTATATGTGGTCTTCTGGACTTGCGAAATTCTTTACGACGGTTTTCCGTCCGTTGTATCTGCTCTTCTTTAACAAGTGGTACTTCGACGAGATTTACAATGCGCTCTTTACGCGCTCTGCGTTTGTATTCGGTAAGATCTTCAGCATTATGGACAAGAAGCTGGTTGATGGTCTGGGGCCGGATGGCCTGTCCAAACTCTCTCTGCGTGTTGCGGCGGTTTTAAGCCGTGCACAAAGCGGGTTCTTGTTCCATTATGCCTTTATCATGATTGTGGCTGCGGTGGCGATCCTGTCATGGTTTGTTCTTATTCGACCTGAATTATTTTGAAACTTTTGATTAAAAGAATAGTGTAAATGACTGAAATACCTATATTATCACTGATAACGTTTTTGCCTCTGGTTGGGGCGTTTTTCATTTTGCTCATTCGTGGTGACGAAGAGACAGCAGCGCGTAACGCGAAATATACGGCGCTCTATACGTCTTTGTTCACATTCGGGCTTTCCGTTTACATGTTCTGCAAGTTCAACGGTGATCTGGCTTCATTCCAGTTTGTTGAAAAATATGAATGGTTTTCAGATTTGAATATTGCGTACCGCATGGGCGTGGACGGCATTTCTGTTTTCTTTGTTATGCTTTCAACGCTGCTGATGCCGATTTGTATTCTGGCCGGTTGGAAATCTATCAAAACGCGCGTGAAAGAATATCTGGCTGCGTTTTTGGTGCTGGAAACATTTATGATCGGCACGTTCTGTGCGCTCGATATTTTCTTGTTCTATGTCTTCTTCGAAGCTGTTTTGATCCCGATGTTCCTGATTATCGGTATCTGGGGCGGACCGCGCCGTGTGTATTCCGCGTTTAAGTTCTTCCTTTATACGTTGCTGGGCTCTGTATTGATGCTGCTTGCGATGTTCAGTTTGTATTTTACAGTCGGGTCGTCCGATATTACGCAGTTGATGAATTTGCATTTGCCGCTTTCTGCGCAAATCTGGTTGTGGCTGGCATTCTTTGCCAGTTTTGCTGTCAAAATGCCGATGTGGCCTGTCCACACATGGCTGCCGGATGCGCACGTTGAAGCCCCGACAGCGGGCTCTGTTATTCTGGCGGGCGTGTTGTTGAAAATGGGCGGTTACGGTTTCTTGCGCTTTTCTTTACCGCTTTTGCCTGAAGCCTCCGCTTATTTCTCTGATCTGGTGTTCTGGCTGTCGATTGTCGCGATTGTCTATACATCGCTTGTGGCTCTGGTCCAGACGGACATGAAGAAGATGATTGCCTATTCCTCTGTCGCGCATATGGGCTTTGTGACACTCGGGATTTTTACGGCAAATGTCTATGGTATTCAGGGCGCGATTTTCCAGATGATTTCCCACGGTATTATTTCCGGGGCGCTGTTCTTGATTATCGGTGTCGTGTATGACCGTTTGCACACGCGTGAGATTGCGCAATATGGCGGTATTGTCAAAAACATGCCGAAATATGCCGTTGTCTTTATGCTGTTTATGTTGGGATCTGTCGGTTTGCCGGGTACAAGCGGTTTTGTCGGTGAGTTTCTGAGCTTGCTGGGTATCTTCAAGGTTAATACGGTGATCGCAACATTTGCTACAAGTGGCGTGATCCTCGGTGCGACTTATATGCTGTTGTTATACAGAAATGTCGTATTCGGGAAAGTCACAAACAAAGAAGCCGCCAAGATGAAAGACTTGAATGGCCGAGAAATCGCGTGTTTTGCACCGCTGATTGTCCTTGTCCTGTTGCTGGGTATATTGCCGAATTTGGTGCTGGATAAAACGGAAGCAACGGTCACGCGTCTTGTGGAGCGGTACAACACATCGATTGAGCTCTCCCAGGTTGCTGGCGAACAGAATGATATTGCGCCGGCGTCAGGATACCGCAATGCGGATATGCTGGCAGGGGAACCACACAGACCGGCTAACTTAGATGCGAATGCTTCAATGAAACATGACACGATGAAACAAGAAAAGAAAGATGATGCGCATGTTGTATCAGATGTTGCCGGAAAAGGTGGTGAATCATGAGTTTTGATATTGCTTCACTGACACTGATTCTTCCTGAACTCTTCATGGCCTCGGCGGGGTTGCTGCTGGTTGTGTTCGGTGCGTTTCTTGGAAACAAGTCTCTGGCGTCTATAAGCTGGGTCTCTTTCTGGGTGTTCCTCGCGGCGATCTTCATGGTGCTGGCGGCTGACTGGTCTCCGGTCACGATTATGAATGATATGTTGATTCTTGATGGATTTGGTGCCGGATTCAAAATCATGGTGCTGGCGGGTATGATGGCGTCTGTGTTGTTGTCGTTGAACTTCGTGATAACGCAAGACGGGTTAGGGCGCTTTGAATACCCGATTTTGATGTTGCTGGCCGGGCTTGGCATGCTCATTATGATTATGAGCAACAATTTGCTGACGGTTTATATGGGCCTCGAGCTCCAGTCTTTAAGCCTGTACGTTCTGGCCGCTCTGCAAACAAAAAGCCTGAAATCATCTGAAGCCGGGATTAAATATTTTGTGCTGGGCGCGCTTGCGTCGGGGATGTTCCTGTTCGGTACATCGTTTGTGTACGGTTATACTGGTAGTATTGAATTTCAGGCGATCGGATCATCTGTGACAGCACTTGCGTCAGGCGAAGCGCAGGCATTACCGGCCGGATTTATCTTGGGCATGGTCTTTGTGCTGATTGCGATTGTTTTCAAAATTTCGGCCGCGCCGTTCCATATGTGGACGCCTGATGTGTATCAGGGCGCGCCAACGTCTGTGACAGCGTTCTTTGCGCTTGTGCCGAAGGTTGCTGCGATTGCGCTTTTGATCCGCTTGTTACATGTTCCGTTCGCGGCGGCCGTGGATGAATGGCAGCAGATTATCTGGTTTGTGTCTGCCGCATCTATGATTGTCGGTGCGTTTGCCGCATTGGTGCAGGATAATATCAAACGCTTGCTGGCCTATAGCTCGATCGGTCATATGGGGTATGCGTTAATCGGGATTGTGCTTGCAACCTCTTATGGTCTGGAAGCCGTTGTCGCGTATCTTGTGATTTATATGTTCATGACAGCCGGTACGTTTGCGGTCATTTTGATGATGCGCAAAGAAGATGTACCTGTCACGTCCATTCGTGATCTAGCCGGTTTGTCGTCTTATCAGCCGGCGATGGCGTATGCACTTGCGATCCTGATGTTTTCGATGGCAGGTATTCCGCCTTTGGCCGGTTTCTTTGGAAAACTGTATATTTTTAAAGCGGCTATCGAGGCTGATTTTGTGATTTTGGCCGTGCTTGGTGTGCTGACATCTGTTGTGGCGGCTTATTACTACTTGCGAATTATCAAAGTGATGTTCTTTGACGAGGTCGCAAATGAAGAAATCGTATTTGTGAAGTCAAAATCGCTGCGTGTTCTGACATGGGGTAGCCTTGTGTTTGTGGTTGGCTTCATCTTGATGCCGTCTCCTGTTCTTGATTTTGCGCAGAGTGTTATTAGCGGACTTCTGGGATGACGTGGCACGTGCAGACTTTTGCCTCTGTCGAATCGACACAGGACTTTCTTGCCGATCTTCTGCAAACCGAAGATATTCTCGAAGGCACGGTTATTCAGGCGCTTGAGCAGAAAAAAGGCAAGGGACGTCAGGGCAATGGATGGGTGTCGCCAATGGGCAACCTGTATATGTCCTTTTTGTTGCGTCCGTCATGCGACCAGAAAACAGCCTCTCAACTTTCTTTTGTTATAGCCCTTGCAATTGCGCGCGCTATCTCTGCGGTCTTGCAGGATGAAACCGTCGATGTGCAGTTGAAATGGCCCAATGATGTGATGATCGACGGGCAAAAATGTGCCGGCATTTTGCTGCAATCGCATACGGATAAAGATAATAACCTTGATGCTGTAATCGTTGGCACGGGCATTAATATTCTGTCTGCGCCCGATCAAGGCGCATGCACATATTTGAATGCCTATGATTGCGCAATGGAAGATCGCCGTCCGCTGGCGATCCATCCGTTTCGTGATGTCGTGCTGGATGCGGTGAGCCATTATTACGGTATATGGCGTAAAGACGGGTTTCAGCCCATTCGTCAGGCGTGGCTGGATAAAGCATATAATAAAGGCGGCGCGGTCAAAGCCCGCACAAAAAAAGCGACAGAGGAGGGCACATTCATTGACATCAATGAGGATGGTGCTTTGTTACTGGAACAGGCGGATGGTAAAGTCATTGCTATTCATTCAGCGGATGTATATTTTTAAGCCATAACAATGAAACAAGCGGAGCGGACGAGCGATGCTACTTGCGATCGATGCCGGAAATACGAATATTGTTTTTGCGCTCTATGATGGTGCGGATAACTTACAGCATGTCTGGCGTCAAAAGTCAGATTCAGGGCGGACACAGGACGAATATACGGCCCTTTTATTTACGATGTTCCAAAAAGAAGGGCTGGATTTTTCCGTTGTATCCAGTGCGATCATCAGTTCCGTTGTGCCGGACCTGAACTATACGCTGTCAGCGCTGTGCAAAAGGAACTTTGATTGTACGCCGGTGTGCGTTGATAAAACAATTGTTCAGGATTTGATCAAGATTGATCTGGATCGTCCGGAAGATGTCGGCGCGGACCGTCTTGTGAACGCCATTGCCGTGGCATCGCATTATGGTGACGACTTACCGGCCATTGTCATTGATTTCGGTACGGCGACAACGTTCGATGTGATTTCAAAAGGCAATGTCTATAGCGGCGGTTTGATTTCACCCGGTGTGAATTTGTCGATGGCCGCGTTGCATCAGGCGGCAGCAAAGCTGCCGAAAATTTCGATCAGAAAGCCCGATGGCGTGATCGGTAAAGACACCGTGCATGCGATGCAGTCCGGTGTATATTGGGGCTATGTCGGTATGATCGAAGGCATATTGGAACGGATCGAAGATGAGCTTGACGAGTCGTGCATTGTGATTGCAACAGGCGGGCTTGCCCGTCTTTACGGCAGCGCAATCCCGGCCATTGGTCACATTGATGACGAATTGACGTTAAAAGGATTACACATTATTCACGAAAAGATAAATTAAATGGTTTCTACACATGACGATATAACATTCAACCCAGACAAGATTCACTTTGTGCCACTTGGCGGAAGCGAAGAGTTTGGAGTGAATTTCAATGTTTATGCCTATCAGGGTAAGTTTTTGACGATTGATTGCGGTATCGGTTTTGCTGATCACCGCTATCCCGGTATTGATATTTTACTGCCTGATCCTTCATTCTTTGAAAATCGTGCCGATGATCTGGAAGGCTTGGTCGTGACGCATGCTCACGAGGATCATGTGGGGGCTGTGCACCATTTATGGGAACAGTTGCGGTGCCCGATTTATTGTACGGCATTTACGGCCGAGGTTCTGAAGCGTAAGTTCAGTGAAAATCCGGTGTGTCAAGATGCTGAGATTGTGATCGTCAAGGCCGGTGATGTGGTGGATATCGGTCCGTTCAAGGTCGAATTCATCCATGTGTCCCATTCCATTCCGAATACGGTTTCTGTGGTACTGCATACCGACCAGGGCAGTGTTGTGCATAGTGGGGATTGGAACCTTGATGCACAGCCCGTGCTGGAAGATGTGACTGACGAGGATGCGTTCAAGCGGATTGGTGAAGGTAAGGTTCTGGCCTATATCGGCGATTCAACCAATGCCAATGTTGATGGTCGTTCGGGGTCGGAAGCGGATGTGGCAAAGGGACTGGAGACCGTTTTCAAAACATGCAAAGGGCGTATTCTAATTACGATTTTTGCATCGAATGTCGGACGCATCCACAGTATCGCCAAAGCCGCCGAGGCCAGCGGCCGCAAAGCGTGTATTGTCGGGCGATCGTTACATACAATGACAGCGGCGGCGAAGAATTGCGGCTATTTGCAGGATATTGATGATTTTCTATCCGAAGAAGAAATCGGTTTCTTACCGGATGACAAACAGGTCATTATCGCGACAGGATCGCAGGGTGAGGGACGTGCGGCTCTTGCGCGGATTGCCGCCGGAACGCACCCTGAAATCTCTGTGCAGCGCGGCGATACGGTGATTTTCTCTGCGCGTGCCATTCCCGGCAATGACAAAGATATCGATAATGTGAAAAACAATCTTGTTGCGGGCGGCGTGCAGGTGATTGACCCGGACACGACGTCCGAAATTATTCATGTGTCCGGCCATCCGCGCCGTGGTGAAATTACGGATATGTTCAGCTGGTTGAAGCCAAATGCGGTGATCCCCGTACATGGCGAACGCATGCAGCTGGAAGCCCATGCCGCACTGGCGCGCAGTTGTCAGGTATCCTCTGTGGTGGTGCCGAATAACGGCTCTATCGTGCAGATTGACGATAAGGGCGTTTCTGTTATCGGACATATTGAAACAGGCTTGCTTGCGATCGAGCCGGGGCGCACCATATCATCCGACCATGTGGCGATTGCGCGTCGCCGGAAACTGCAATATTCAGGAACGCTCTATGCAACGCTGGTGGTGAATAAGCGCGGTGACCTTGTGGCGGATCCGCAAGTCTCTTCGATCGGTCTGATTGACCATGATGATCCTGATGAAGCGCGTCTTGAAGATGATCTGATTGATGAAATTACCGATGTCATGGCAAGTCTTGATCGTAAAGAGCGATCACAGGACGCTGTGATTGCCGAGGAAGTCCGTATTCATTTGCGCCGCTATGTAAATTATAATTTGAAAATACGGCCGCTTACCATAGTTCATGTTATAAGGCTTTAAAAAGTAACAGACATCACAAAGAAAGGATGGCAGAACAATGGCCAAGAAAGTTGAAATTTTTACAATGGAAGTTTGCCCGTATTGTGTACAGGCCAAGAACCTGATGGATCGGCACGATATTGCCTATGAAGAAGTCCGGATTGATCAGATCGAAAACGGACGCGAACTTGTGATCGAGAAAACAGGCGGTTTGCGCACCGTGCCGCAAATTCTGGTCGATGGTGAACATATTGGTGATGAAAACGCCCTGTTCAAAATGGAGCGCGACGGCACTTTAAAAGAAAATCTTGTGGGGTAAGAGGCGATGGATTGGTTTTCCGGTGTTGTCGTTTTTCTGCTGGTCTGGTGGACGGCCTTGTTTGTCGTCTTGCCCTATGGTGTACGTCATGATGATCCGCACGAAAAGAAAGCCGATCCTAAAGAGGGTATTCCGGCGGCGCCCATTAACCCGAATATAAAAAAGAAGTTTCTTTTTACAACTCTGCTTTCAGTCGTGATCTGGATTATTATTTATATTCTGATTGATATCGAGATCATAAATTTTCGTGAAATATCAATGATGATGAAAGAGGAGGATGGATTTTAATGTTAAATAACGTTTGTAAGTTTTTGTTATTAGGTGCTTTTATTGTATTCCCTGTAGAGGCGTACAGCAGTCCGAATAGTAATCCGATCTGCAGTATTCTTGCCAATTATGATGATGAAAATGCGGGTGTGACGTATGATTCCGAGGGCGAAGGATATGATATCGATCTGAATGCCGCGCCGGATGCGGTGTATGATGTGATCCAGATTCCTGTTGCGATCGATTTTGCAGCGCAAATCACACAAAATCTGCCTGCCGGTTTTTTGGCAGAGGGCAATGTCGCCATGATGGAAATCCACAAAAACGGCGATGTCTTTTACAATGGTACAAATTTGACGGCGCAAGCGCGGGCCGCGTGTAACGGCGAAATGCCACAACAAAACACACAGCAACAGAGCACGTCATCTGCACCGCAGTCACGGGTTTTGATCGACGGGAAGCCATTTTCCGGCGAAACAACAGGGTCGTCTTCCCCAGCCGCGCCGCAGGCTGCAACAGGCGGATCGTCTGTGACTATTCTGGATGGCTCTGCGCCGCATGGTAATGTACAGCCGTCCGGATCGCATACAACCACACAGACACCAGCATCAGAACCGGCAGGGAGTCAGCAGACAGCGCCATCGCATGGGCCATCGAATGAGCCATCTGACGGGGCAGAGGTTTTGTTCGGCGCAGGAGACTAGACCACAACGGACCGGATTCAAGGATTCCTCTTGATTTTAAGGACAATCGTCTGGATTTCGCGGGCAAAGACCGTTATAGATGGATGATCTGAAACGAAATTCTTTAATTTTATAAGTGAAGCAAGTATCGAGCGATGAATAAACCAAACGCACAACAACAGCAGAAAAAAAAGGTCAGAACAGCCATCACCCCAACGCGTGATGAAGATTTTCCGATTTGGTATCAGAACGTTATCAAGGCCGCAGATATGGCAGAAAACTCGCCGGTACGCGGGTCTATGGTGATTAAACCTTACGGATTTGCTCTATGGGAAAATGTGCAGCGCGCTCTTGATGATATGATCAAGGACGCCGACGTGCAGAATGCTTATTTCCCACTTTTGATTCCATTGGAATTTATCAGCCGCGAAGCAGAGCATGTGGAAGGATTTGCCAAAGAATGCGCCGTTGTAACGCATCACCGTCTGGAACAAAATGCAGATGGCAAACTTGTTCCGGCGGAAGGGGCGAAACTGGAAGACCCCTATGTGATCCGTCCGACATCGGAAACGATCATCGGCGATTCCATGTCGAAATGGATCAATTCTTATCGTGATTTGCCGCTAAAGCTGAATCAGTGGTGTAACGTGATGCGTTGGGAAATGCGGACACGCTTGTTCCTGCGGACGGCAGAGTTCTTGTGGCAGGAAGGTCACAATGCGTTTGGTTCAGCCGAAGAAGCGCACGAGGATGCCATGAAGATGCTGGGTATCTATGAACGGCTTTATCGTGAATATCTGGCGATGCCTGGTATTGCGGGCGAAAAGACAGCGGACGAGCGTTTCCCTGGCGCAAACAACACCTATACCTATGAATCGATGATGCAGGATGGCAAGGCTTTACAAGCCTGTACGTCTCATGATCTAGGGCAGAATTTTGCAAAATCGTCCGATATCCAATTCCAGAACCAAAATGGCGAAATGCAATATGCCTATACAACATCATGGGGGCTTTCAACACGTTCGATCGGCGGGTTGATCATGACACATGCCGATGATGACGGCATGGTGATGCCGCCGAAAGTTGCGCCGTATCATGCGGTGATTTTGCCGATTATCCGTGATGATGCGACAAAAGGTAAAATCCTTGAGGCTTGCGAAAAATTGAAAGAACAAATGCGCTCAATCGGTTTGCGTGTGCAGATTGATGCGTCTGACAGACGTACACCTGATAAAATGTGGGATAGCATTAAAAAAGGTGTGCCGCTGCGGATCGAGATTGGCGCACGCGAAGTGGACGATGGCACATTAACCCATGTTCGCCGTGATCTGGGGCGCGAGTCCAAAACAACATGCGCGACGGCTGAATTTATGGGCAATGTGCAGGCAATTCTGGATGATATTCAGGCCCAGCTTTACAGCAAAGCCGAAGCATTTCAGGATAATCGCATCAATGCGGTTTCATCCATTGAGCAAGTCGGTGAATTCTATAAAGAAGGCGGCGTCGGGTTCGTGTCTTTGGATAGTGCGCATTTGGGCAGTGAAGCGCTTGACAAGATCATGAAAAAATATTCATTAACGCCGCGTTGTCTGCCGTTCGAAGATGAAGGCAAAACAGTCATCATTGCAAAATCATATTAAGCAGAATTGGATAAGGTTTAATGTTCACCCCGTTTGAACGCATGATCGCCGGACGCTATTTGCGGTCAAAGAAACAAGAAGGCTTTGTTTCTGTGATTGCGGGATTTTCGTTCACCGGCATTATGCTGGGCGTGGCGACATTGATTATTGTTATGGCGGTCATGAATGGGTTCCGCCAGGAACTCTTTAGCCGTATTCTCGGGTTAAACGGGCATATGAATGTCTATGCCGTGAACCGTCCTTTCACCGATTATGAACCTGTACGCCAGATTGTTGACCGCATGGATGGTATTGATGTTGTGCTGCCTGTCGTTGACGGGCAGGCACTGCTGACATCGGAAGGTGCCGCATCTGGGGTGTTGGTGCAGGGCTTATCAGTTGGATCACTGCAGAAAAAACCGATTTTGGCCGATGCGCTTGTGGCCGGTGATTACACAGATTTCGGTGAAAACCGTATTTTGATCGGCGTGCAGATGTCGGCGCGGCTCGGCGTTGGTATCGGCGAGAAAATAACGCTGGTTGCGCCAAAAGGAAAGGCCAGCCCGTTCGGTACAATTCCGCGCTCGCGGTCCTATACCGTGGCGGGGATATTTGATGTCGGGATGTTTGAATATAATGCGAATTATATTTTTATGCCGCTGGATGCCGCGCAGCGCTTTTTTCAGCTTGGCAATACGGTGACGTCACTGGAAATCTTTACGGATGATCCGCAGGCACGGCACATGGCGCGCTATAAATCCAAGATTAAAATATTGACCGAAGGACGCGTGTCGGTCAGTGACTGGCAGGATTTGAACAGCAATTTCTTTAACGCGTTACAGGTCGAACGGAATGTGATGTTCCTGATTTTGACGATGATCATTATTGTTGCGGCGTTCAATATTATTTCGAGCATGATCATGCTGGTGAAGGACAAATCACACGATATTGCCATTATGCGCACAATGGGCGCCAAACGTTTCTCAATTCTGAAAATCTTCATCTTAACGGGGGCGAGTATCGGGTTCATTGGCACGATTGCAGGGGCCGCGCTCGGCATCCTATTTGCGATGAATATTGAAACCATCCGTCAGGTACTTGAAGGTCTGACCGGCACGAATTTGTTTTCTGCTGAAATTTATTTTCTTTCGCAGCTGCCGGCTGAAATTGATTGGGGCGAAGTCATTAGTGTGATTGTGATGGCGCTGTCTCTGTCGGTTCTGGCAACGATTTATCCGGCTTGGCGGGCGGCACGTCTAGACCCTGTGGAGGCGCTGCGCTATGAGTAAGAACCATCCGTTGATACAAGCCTATAACCTGTGCAAAGACTTTAAACAAGGCGGCGAGACACTGTCGATCCTGCGTAATCTGGGCATGACGATTGAGGAAGGTGAGATGGTCGCCCTTGTCGGGCCGAGTGGTGCGGGAAAGTCAACATTGCTGCATTTGGTCGGTCTGCTGGACACGCCGACATCAGGCAGCATTACCTTGAAAGGCGAAGATGTATCCGCGCTTGACGACAAAGCCCGTACGGAGCTGCGCCGTCAGGAAATCGGTTTTATTTACCAGTTTCATCATTTGCAGCCTGAATTTTCGGCGCTTGAAAATGTGATGGTTCCGCAAATGATTGCGGGGATGTCCAAGAAAGATGCGCGGGATCACGCGGCGGCGCTATTGTCCGGTTTAGGGCTTGCGGATCGTTTGGAACACAGACCATCGCGCTTATCCGGCGGCGAACAGCAACGCGTTTCGATCGCCCGTGCACTGATTAACAAACCATCATTGATTTTGGCAGATGAACCGACAGGCAACCTTGATCCCGAAACATCGGAGCAAGTGTTTGATATGCTGGTGAAAACAGTGCGTCAAACAGGGGTCGGTGCATTAATCGCAACGCATAACCTTGATCTGGCGGATCGTATGGACCGTGTTCTTGAAATGAAAATGGGACAGGTTTCGGCTTTGTGAAGTTGGCATGGGGCCGATTGTTCCGGTCTGGATATACCAAAGTCCTGTGAATTCTCTGTCTGCAACTCTTTCCATTTAATCTGTGATGTTCCATAGTGCATCTATGGTATCACATTCGAATTTTGTACATCTGCGCGTGCATTCGGCATATTCGCTTGCCGAGGGCGCTATCAAACCGAAGGACCTTGTTTCCCTGTGTAAGGAAGACAAGATGCCTGCGGTGGCCGTGACGGATACCAATAATTTGTTCGGCGCGCTTGAATTTGCCTTGTCATCGTCATCATCAGGTATTCAACCGATTATCGGCTGTCAGCTTTCTGTCGGGATGGATTGCGCGCCGATTGTCTTGCTGGTGCAAAGCCATCAAGGATATCTGAACCTGTCCAAATTGGTCAGTGATGCGTTTTTGGAAGTTGATCCGAGTGAAAAGCCGCATGTGCAGTGGGATAATCTGGCGGAGAATGCGGAGGGGCTGATTTGTTTGTCCGGCGGCCTGGCCGGACCGATCGGGCAATATTTGTTGCACAATCAGGACAAGGAAGCCAAAGAGATCGCAAAGAAGATGAAATCCATCTTCGGTGACCGGCTTTATATCGAATTGCAACGCCATAATCTGGCCGCCGAGGACCAGATCGAAGACCGCATGATCGAGATTGCCTATAAGCAGGATATCCCGCTTGTGGCGACCAATGATTGTTTCTTTGCGCGGCGCAACATGCACGAAGCACATGATGCGCTGCTTTGTATCGCCGAAGGGCGCTATATCAGTGAAGAAGACCGCCGCAAGGTCACGGCCGATCATTATTTTAAATCCTCCAGAGAAATGGAAAGTCTGTTTTCGGATGTGCCTGAAGCGATTACAAATACGGCCGTTATTGCGCAGCGTTGTCATTTTCTGTTGGAAGTCATTGACCCGATTTTGCCGCCGTTTGATACGGAAGGCGGCCGTTCGGAAGAAGAAGAGCTTGCCGATCAATCGCGCCGCGGGCTGGAATGGCGTCTTGAAAACTTCGTGTTTGAAGAGGGACAAAGCGATAAAGAAAAAGAAGAAATCGCCAAACCCTATTTCGAGCGTCTTGATTTTGAACTGGGCATCATTCGGGGCATGGGTTTTCCCGGTTATTTCCTGATCGTTTCGGACTTCATCAAATGGGCGAAAGAACAGAATATTCCGGTCGGACCGGGGCGGGGCTCCGGTGCGGGGTCGGTCGTTGCGTGGGCGCTGAAGATTACAGACCTTGATCCGCTGCGGTTTAATTTGCTGTTTGAACGTTTTTTGAACCCAGAACGTGTGTCTATGCCCGACTTTGATGTGGACTTTTGCCAAGAGCGCCGCGACGAAGTGATCAAATATGTTCAGGACAAATACGGATACGACAAAGTGGCGCAGATCATCACGTTCGGTAAATTGCAAGCCCGCGCGGTGGTGCGTGATACGGGCCGTGTTTTGCAAATGCCGTACGGACAGGTGGACCGCATCGCAAAGATGATTCCGGCCAATCCGGCAAACCCGGTCACATTGCAAGAGGCACTTGATGGTGACCCTGATTTGCGTCTTGAGCGCAAAAAAGAAGAAACAACCGACAATCTGATTACGATTGCGCTGCAGCTCGAGGGACTGTACCGCCACGCATCGACCCACGCGGCCGGTGTGGTGATTGGCGACCGCAAGCTGCACGAGCTTGTGCCGCTATATCGTGATCCGCGTTCTGATATGCCTGTGACCCAGTTTAATATGAAATATGTAGAGCAGGCCGGTCTGGTGAAGTTCGATTTTCTGGGGCTTAAGACCATGACCGTGATCCAAAAAGCGGTCGAGCATATCAAAGCGGTGAGGGGCGAGGATATTGATATTCTACAGGTGCCGCTGGATGATGAAGCGACATATAAATTGATGTCCGATGGTCATACGGTCGGTGTGTTCCAGTTGGAGAGTACGGGCATGCGCGACACGCTGCGGAAAATGAAACCCGACCGGTTCGAAGACATTATCGCCCTTGTGTCACTGTATCGTCCGGGGCCGATGGATAATATTCCGAGTTATATTGATCGGAAAGAAGGCCGTGAAGAGCCGGATTATCTGCATCCGTTGCTGAAGCCGCTGTTGGAAGAAACATACGGTATTATGATCTATCAGGAGCAGGTCATGCAATGTGCGCAGGTGCTGGCCGGCTATACGCTTGGTGGCGCGGATTTGCTGCGTCGCGCGATGGGTAAGAAAATTCAGGCCGAAATGGACAAGCAGCGTGAATTGTTCGTGAAAGGCGCTAAAGAACATAATGACGTTCCGGCCGAACAATCAGAAATGATTTTCGATCAGATTGCCAAATTCGCGGGCTATGGCTTTAACAAATCGCACGCGGCGGCGTATGCATTGATTGCCTATTGGACGGGATGGCTGAAAGCCAATTATCCTGTTGAATTTATGGCGGCATCCATGACGCTTGATCTGGGGAATACCGAGAAACTGAGTGTGTTCAAGCAAGAACTGGATCAAATGGGAATTGACCTGTTGCAGCCATGCGTCAATCATTCCAATTCCGTGTTCAAAGTTGAAAACGGCGCTGTACGTTATGCGTTGGGGGCGTTGAAGTCTGTGGGTGAACAGGCCATGTTTAATCTGGTCACCGAACGCGAGGAAAACGGACCATATAAAGACCTTGAAGATTTCGCAAACCGCATTGACACGAAATCGATGAATAAGCGGCAGTTTGAAAATCTGGCGAGTGCGGGCGCGTTCGAGTGTTTGGATATGAATCGTGCCAAAGTGCACGGGGCGGCTGAAATTATTTTGAAGCATGCCCAATCTCAAGCCGCTGAACGGGAAAGCGGACAGGTGAGCTTGTTTGCCGCGCCGGACGGATCGGGCGGGTCACCATTGCCGCCGTTGCCGGATGTTAAAGATTGGGACCCGCTGGAGCGTTTGCGCAAGGAATTCGCCGCAATCGGTTTTTATCTGTCTGCTCATCCACTGGACGGCAAAGTCGAGCAGTTCAAACGTCTGGATATTACAAGCTATGCCGAGGTCGCCGGAAAGTTACAGCACAGCGCAACGGCACCGTTGTCGATGGCCGGTATTCTGATTAAACAGCAGATCAAGGTATCGCCAAAGGGGAATAAATATGCCTTTTTGCAGTTATCGGATTCATCCGGTGTATATGAAGGCATGATCTTTTCCGAAGGGCTGGCGCGCGCCAAAGAATATCTGAAGGTAGGTGAGCCGTTCTTGCTGAAGGTCATTGCCGAGGAGCGTGAAGAGCAGCTGCGCTTTACCGTGCAAGACATTAAGCCGCTGGATGCGGCCCTTGAAATGAAGGTCCGCGAGGTACAAATCCGCATTCATCACGATAGTGCAATCGAGAAGATTAAACAGACTCTGGATCAGGAAGGAAAAGGGCGCGCCGTGATCAAGCTTTTGATTGATCTTGATGATGGCAAGGATGCGGAAGTGATTTTGCCCGAAAAGTGGTCTTTTACGGGCGCTGCACGGAATGAATTGCTCCGCGAAGAAGGGGTCGTCGAGATTCTGGAGATTTAAGTGCGTTTTTCGCACAAAAAAGCTTGCATAGCCTTGTTTCCCGCGTTATAAAACGCTCGCGTTCAATAATGAACGTAAATACACATGCAGATTTTGGTCAGAGTCTGACCGCCGGTTTTCGGGATATACCCTGAAACGTGATCTGCAGAGGCATAACCGGAAATAAGGAGAAAAGCTATGACTATGCCAACATACACTATGCGTGAACTATTAGAGGCCGGCATTCACTTTGGTCACCACACTCGCCGTTGGAACCCTAAAATGAAGCAGTACATCTTCGGTGTACGTAACGGTGTTCACATTATCGACCTTCAACAAACTGTTCCTATGATGGACCGTGCACTGAAATCAGTACGCGATATCGTTGCAAATGGCGGCCGTGTGCTGTTCGTTGGTACGAAAAGACAGGCGCAGGATATCGTCAAAGAAAGCGCAAAGCGTTGTGGTCAGTACTACGTGAACCAGCGTTGGCTTGGCGGCATGATGACAAACTGGAAAACAATTTCAAACTCCATCAGCCGTTTGCGCGAACTGGAAGAAATTCTGAACGGTGATGACGTTGATGCTTACACGAAAAAAGAACAGCTGATGATGACACGCGAGCGTGACAAGCTGGAATCTTCTATCGGTGGTATCAAGGAAATGGGCGGCCTGCCTGACGCGTTGTTTGTTGTTGACACAAACAAAGAAGAACTGGCTGTTGCAGAAGCAAACAAACTGGGCATCCCTGTGTTCGGTATTCTGGATACGAACTCTGACCCTCACGGTATTACATTCCCGATCCCTGGTAATGACGATGCGTTCCGTGCGATCGAATTGTATTGCAACCTGTTTACAGATGCCATCCTTGACGGCCTTCAGGCTGAACTGGCTGCATCAGGTGCGGATGCCGGTGAAGCAGAAGACGTAACAGAAAAACTTCCTGAGGCGGATGCTGCGAAAGAAAAATCTTCAGACGACAAGGCCAAAGAGCCTGCGCCTGAGAAAAAAGCAGCACAAGCTTAAGTTATAACCATTTAACAAAGAAGGATTGAAAATCATGGCTGAGATTACAGCAGCACTCGTAAAAGAACTCAGAGAAAAATCAGGCGCAGGCATGATGGATGCCAAAAAAGCCTTAACAGAAGTTGACGGTGATATCGACGCAGCGGTGGATTTGTTGCGTACAAAAGGTCTTGCAAAGGCCGAGAAGAAATCAAGCCGTACAGCGGCTGAAGGTCTTGTATCTGTTCTGGTTGACGGTACATCCGGCGTTGCGGTTGAAGTGAACTCTGAAACAGACTTCGTTGCACGTAACGAAGCGTTCCAGGATTTCGTCAAGCAAACAACAGCTGTTGCTCTTGAAACAGGCGAAGATCTTGAGGCTGTAAAGGCCGCTGATCTTGATGGTAAATCTGTTGCAGATACGCTGACGGACCTGATTGCGAAAATCGGCGAAAACATGACATTGCGACGCGTTGAAAAGCTGAGCGTTTCTGACGGTATTATCGGGGCGTATGTTCACAATGCTGTAGCAGATGGTCTTGGTAAGATCGGCGTGCTTGTTGCACTGGAATCAACAGGTGACAAAGAAAAGCTCGAAGCGTTGGGTAAGCAGATTGCAATGCACATCGCAGCGGCATTTCCGAAGTTTCTTGATAGAGAATCTGTTGATACGACAGAGATGGAGCGCGAACGCGCTGTCTTGAAAGAACAAGCCGTTGCTGAAGGCAAACCGGCTGATATCGCCGAGAAAATGGTCGAAGGCCGTATGCGCAAATATTTCGAGGAAGTTTGCTTGCTCGAACAGACATTTGTCATCGACAACGAAACAAAGATTGCCGATCTTGTGAAGAATGCGGCGTCTGATGTCGGCGCGGATGTAACGCTGAAAGCCTATGCCCGTGTTCAGCTCGGCGAAGGCATCGAAAAAGAAGAAGAGGACTTTGCTGCAGAAGTTGCCAAAACAGCAGCAAACGGATAAATCCTTTTCATGAATTCAAGAATACCCCCAAGACATTATGTTTCGGGGGTATTTTTTTGGATAACGAATTGAAAGTCAGGGAAAAGGTTTGCGTCTGATCCTCACAAACATTAAAATATAGTCGCATCGAAAGTAGAGAAAAATATGACCAGCACAGCATTACAGGAAACGCCATCCGCCGCACAGGCAGAAGAGGTTACAGATATGTCATCAACACCGCACAACAAACCCGAACCGAAATATAAACGCGTTCTGTTGAAAATGTCCGGTGAGGTTTTGATGGATGAACGTGATTTCGGGATTGATCCGAATATGCTTGATCGTATTGCAAAAGATGTGAAACAAGCCGTAGAGATGGGCGTTCAGGTCTGTATCGTGGTCGGTGCGGGCAATATTTTTCGCGGCGTTTCCGGTGCGGCAAACGGTATGGAACGTGTTACAGCCGATTATATCGGCATGCTTGGTACGGTCATGAATGCGCTTGCGTTGCAATCTTCACTGGAACAAAACGGTGTTGAAACGCGCGTACAATCCGCCATTCCGATGCAGGCTGTCTGCGAGCCGTATGTGCGTCGCCGCGCATTGCGTCACATGGAAAAGGGGCGCGTTGTCATTTTTGCCGCAGGGAGCGGAAACCCGTTCTTTACAACAGATACACCGGCAGCTCTGCGTGCAACCGAAATGGATTGTGACGCACTGGTCAAAGGCACGAAGGTTGATGGTGTTTACACGGATGATCCGGCGAAAGACCCGTCTGCCAAGCGTTATGATCATGTCAGCTATCTTGATGTTCTGACAAAAGACCTGAAAGTTATGGACGCGACAGCCATTTCTCTTGCGCGCGAAAATGACATCCCGATTTTGGTGTTTAATGTAAAAGAAAAAGGCAACTTTGCCAAAGTGCTCGCCGGTGATGGTGTATGCACGGTTGTCAGTGATAAAGAAGAATAAAATATAGTCACAGGAAGGACGAAAGAATATGACATATGAGTTGAAAGAATTGCGTCGTCGTATGGATGGTGCCATCAGTGTTTTGAAAGATGAATATATGGGTTTGCGTACAGGCCGCGCGACAACATCCATGCTTGATCCTGTTCAGGTCGAGGCCTATGGATCGAGAATGCCACTGAACCAGTGTGCGACAGTGAACGCCCCTGAATCACGCTTGCTGAGTGTTCAGGTCTGGGATGCGTCGTTGGTTAAAGCCGTTGAGAAAGCGATCCGTGATGCTGGATTGGGGCTGAACCCGCAGCCGGAAGGTAATGTCATCCGTGTTCCTGTGCCGGAATTGAACGAAGAGCGCCGCGCAGAGCTGGCGAAAGTGGCTGGAAAATATGCAGAAGACGCACGTATTGCGGTCCGTAATGTACGCCGCGATGGCATGGATAGTGTCAAGAAAGCCGAAAAAGACGGTGATATCACCGAAGATGATCAGAAACATTATTCTGATGACATCCAGAAGTTGACCGATGAAATGGTTCAAAAAATTGACACAATGTTGTCCGATAAAGAAAAAGATATCATGACCGTCTGATAGACGTGTCTTTCTTTTACACGGATAACCGGGGGATTTATGGACAAGACAGCCTGTTCACGAAAAGATGCGCCATCGCACATTGCGATTATTATGGACGGGAATGGCCGCTGGGCACAGGCGCGTGGTTTGCCGCGTACGGTGGGTCATAAGCACGGTGCCGAAGCCGTGAAACGCACGGTGAAAGCCGCAGCTGAACTGGGGGTTGATTATTTGACCCTGTTTGGATTTTCCTCTGAAAATTGGTCGCGTCCGGTATCTGAAATATCGGAATTGATGAAGTTGCTGAAGCTGTATTTGAAATCGGAAACGGCAGAACTGCATCGTAACAATATCAAGCTGAAGATTATTGGTGACCGTTCGCATTTCGACGAAGAGGTCATCAGCCTGATGGATAATGCCGAGACATTGACGGCCGATAATGATGGTATTCAGGTGAATATGGCGCTGAATTACGGCGCGCGGCAGGAAATTTTGCAGGCGGCGGCCGATTGGGCGGCGATGTGTCACCGGAAGGGAATCGCGCCGGATGCCGAAAATGCAGAGCTGTATTTCTCTGATTTCCTGATGACAAAAGACATTCCTGATCCGGATTTATTGATCCGTACAGGCGGTGAAAAACGGGTGAGTAATTTCCTGCTGTGGCAATGTGCCTATGCGGAGCTATATTTCTCTGATGTATATTGGCCGGATTTTAACCAAGAGTCTCTGGAACACGCCATTGCGGATTATTGCAAAAGAGACCGCAGATTCGGCAAGATCGGTGTGTCGGACTAATTTCCGGAGTATAATACTCTCACGATAACATATAGGGCAGTCTTACAATGGCAATTTCAAACAAACTGATGATGCGTCTGTTATCCGGCTTTGTTTTGGGCCCTTTGACCTTATTGATCATCTATTGGGGCGGTATTCCGTTTTTTCTGCTGAGCATGTTTTTGTGTGCGGTCTCATTTTATGAATGGCTGAATATGGCAAAAAAACGTGATAAGCCGCTATTTCCGATCATAAGCGGCTGGCTTTATATCGGATTTTCTTTTTGCTGTTTCATTTTCTTGCGCAGCGTGGATAACGGTATGGTTCTGACGATTATATTGTTGCTGTCGGTATGGGGCAGTGATGTCGGGGCATATGTCTTTGGCAAAAAATGGGGAAAGAAGAAATTTGCACCGACGATCAGCCCGAACAAAACCTGGGCTGGTTTTGCCGGGGCGTTGATCGGCGCGGCGATTGCGTTTCTGGCGGTGTTCCCGTTCTTTGTGCTTGATGATGTGACCGGTGCGATCTTGTTGCTGTTGGTGCTTCTTGGGTATGCCATCGGCGCGACGGGGCAGGTCGGGGATCTTTTTATCTCGATACAAAAGCGTAAAGTCGGTGTGAAAGATACAGGTAACCTCATTCCCGGACATGGCGGTATTCTCGATCGCATTGATGCGCTGTTGCTGGCATGCCCTGTGTTTGTGGCCATGTTGATTATATGGGGGCAAATATCATGAAAACGATTTCTGTACTCGGCGCAACAGGCTCTGTGGGGGAAAGCACGATTGATTTGATTCTGTCTGCGCCCGAACAATTTTCCGTGGAATGTCTGACCGCAGAGTCTAATTATAAAAAACTGGCGGCACAGGCGATTGCCGTGAATGCCAAACATGCCGTGATTGCGGATGAACAATATTATGATGATTTGAAAGCGGCTCTGTCGGGGCATAATATTGAGGTCACAGCAGGCCGGCAGGCCATTATTGATGCAGCCCGTATTGAAGCCGATATTATTATTGGCGCCATTGTCGGTTTTGCCGGGCTGGAGCCGTTAATGGTTGCGTTGGAACACGGCAAGTCCGTTGCGATTGCCAATAAAGAACCGCTTGTTGCGGCGGGGCCGTTATTTATGGACAAGGCAAGAGCATGCGGCACGACGATTTTACCCGTTGATAGTGAGCATAACGGGGTATTCCAGATATTTGATGAGGCGAATAAAGCGGCAATTTCGCGCATTGTCTTGACCGCATCGGGCGGACCGTTCCGCACGTGGGATGCGGCAGATATGGACGCTGTGACCCCGCAGCAAGCTGTCGCGCACCCCAACTGGTCAATGGGGGCTAAAATTTCCGTTGATAGCGCGACACTGATGAACAAAGCACTGGAAGTCATCGAGGCCTGTATCTTGTTTGATATGCCGCCGGAACAAGTCGAGGTGTTGGTGCATCCGCAATCCATCGTGCATGCGATGGTTGAATATAATGACGGATCGATCCTGACCCATATGGGGGCGCCGGATATGCGCACACCGATCGCCCATGTGCTGGCATGGCCGGATCGTATGAAGACGAGCGGTAAAACACTGGACCTGTCAGCGTTGCAAACGCTTGATTTCGAACAGGTGGATCACGCAAAATTTCCTGCCGTACAGCAGGCCTATGACTGTTTGAAGCGTGGGCAGGCGGCGTGTGTCACGTTCAATGCGGCCAATGAAGTCGCGGTTGCGGCGTTTCTTGCCGAAGAAATAAGCTTCACAGATATTTACAAGACGGTTGACCATATGGTGAAGGAAGTAGAAGATAGGACTATCGAGAATCTGGACGCATTAATTGCCTTTAATGATGAAATCAGACAGAAAACACGGAATTTTTTAGAGAAAAGCGGTCTGTTGCGGGCTGCATAGATAGATAAACGGTAAGGTATGTAAGATGAACATGAGTAATTCGATTTTTGACTGGTTGAACCTGATTGCCGGGAATGTCTGGCTGTATGGCGGGGCATTCTTTCTTGTGTTGGGGATTCTGGTTTTTGTTCATGAATGGGGTCACTATTATGTTGCCAAGCTTTGCGGCGTAAAGGTGGAAAGCTTTTCTGTCGGGTTTGGCAAGGAGCTGTTCGGTTTTACCGATAAGGCGGGTACACGCTGGAAGTTCTCGTTGGTGCCGCTGGGCGGATACGTCAAGATGTTCGGTGACGTTGATCCGGCAAGTGCGAAATCAGCCGACGGGGTTGCTGAAGAAGACAGTGAAGAGATTCGCCCGTTTACCGAAGAAGAAAAGGGCGTGGCCTTTTTCTCGCAACCTGTCTTGAAACGTGCGGCGATTGTTTTTGCCGGTCCTGCCATTAATTTCATCTTTGCGATTCTGATTATGTTCTTGCTGTACACCTTTTACGGCAAGCCCATTACGCCGCCGCTTTCAACATCGGTGATTGTTGATTCTGCCGCGTATGAAGCCGGTTTTGAACCGCATGACAAAATTCTGGAGATTGACGGGAAAGAAGTACTCCATTTCGAAGATATTCGCCGTGCTGTGGCGGTCGGGCTTGATAAGACACGCGTCTTTACAGTCTTGCGTGATGGTGAGGAAGTCAAACTGTCTGCAACGCCGAAGGTCGAGACAATCGAAGATCGTTTCGGGTTCAAGCATACCAAAGGGTTTTTGGGCATCATCAGCCCCGGAAACGCAATTGACATCAGTAAGATTACAAAAATCGATGATGAAGCTGTTCAGGATGTTGAGGAAACACGGGCGATGATCGTCGAAAGACTGGGACAGCCATTTACAATCAGTATGCCGGGCGCTGACGGTGAAGACCGTCTGTTGATTAATCCGTTGCCGTCTTTAAATAAAAATATCGATAATGGCGATTCTCAGGAATTTAATGTGCTGGTTCTGGAAAGCTCGCGCGAAGAGACATTCCTGAAGCTGCCGATGGGGCAAGCGTTTACAGCATCGCTGGTTGAGACAAAAAATATTACCGTGAGCACGATGGAAGCATTGGGCCAAATTTTTGTCGGGTCACGTTCTGCAACGGAGCTCGGCGGTATCATCCGTATTGGTGCGATTGCCGGTGATATGGCCAAGTCCGGCTTTATTGCGTTGGTGGCTTTCACGGCACTGTTGTCAATCAATCTCGGTTTAATCAATCTGTTCCCGATTCCGATGCTGGATGGCGGTCACCTTGTCTTTTACGCCGTTGAGTCCATCAAAGGTTCTCCCTTGTCGGAAACGGTGCAGGAATATGCGTTCCGTGTTGGTCTGGTGATTCTGGTTGGGGTGATGTTGTTTGCCAATCTGAACGATATCGTACAGCTTATTCGCTGAAATAATTGTGTTTTTTGACAGGATTATGCAGTTTATATTTGAACTTACGCAGATTCAGCTTTATCTTATAGGGCGAATTTAAAGAAGATAGATACCTACCAATATGAAACATTTTCTCCATCACTGTGTTCTCGGACTTTGCCTTGCGGTTTTTTGCGCAGCTTCTCCTGTATTTCAGGCGCCGGCCTATGCGCAAGGGGAGCGTGCGAAAGTGCGGGAAATCCGTGTTGAAGGAACCCAGCGTATTGAGCCATCAACGGTCATAACCTATCTCGGCATTAATGTCGGTGATTATATTAATCAGGAAACATTGGACGATGCGCTGAAAAATCTGTTTGTCACAGGGCTTTTTGCCGATGTGACCCTGTCGATTGACAGCGGTGTTTTGAACGTCAACATCATCGAAAATCCGGTTGTGAACCGCATTGTATTCGAAGGCAATGATAAAATCGATGATGAGGAGTTGCTGGCCGAAATACAATTGACCCCACGGCAGGTCTTTACGCGCCCGAAAGTACAGGCCGATGTGAATCGCCTGTATCAGGTTTATCAGCGCAGTGGCCGCTTTTCATCGAATATCGAACCAAAAGTTGTAAAGCGTGAACAAAACCGTGTTGATCTTGTTTTTGAAATTCAGGAAGGTCCGGTCACAAAGATCAAAAGCGTCCGGTTTGTCGGGAATAAAAAATATAGCGATGATAAGCTGCGCTCTGAAATCGTAACGACCGAAGATGCATGGTATCGCTTCCTGTCGGCTAATGATAAATATGACCCGGACCGCATTGCATATGACAAAGAATTGCTGCGCCGTTTCTATCTTTCACAAGGCTATGCGGATTTCCGCATTGTGTCGGCCGTTGCTGAATTGTCGAAAAACCGTGAATATTTCTTTGTGACCTTCACAATTGATGAAGGCGAACGCTACAAAGTCGGTAATGTTGCGATCAAATCTGAAATTGAAGAGATCAAGCAAGGTGACGTGATTGAATTCGTATCGCTCAAAAAAGGCGATTGGTACAATGCTGACGAAGTCTCCAAAAGTGTTGATTCTATTACCGATGAACTGGGCGACAGACAATATGCGTTCGTGAACATCAAGCCGCAAGTGAAGCGTAATCTGGATGAGAAGATTGTTGACCTTACGCTGGATATCGAAGAAACACCGCGTGTCTTTGTCGAGCGCATTAATATTCACGGCAACGTCCGTACGCTTGATAGCGTCGTGCGCCGCGAAATGGAAGTGGTCGAAGGCGACCCCTATAACAAGACGTTGATTGCACGTTCCGAACAAAATATCCGTGATCTCGGCTATTTTGAAACGGTGAGCGTGAATAACGAACGCGGATCAACGCCGGATAAATCTGTCGTTGATATTGAAGTGGCTGAAAAATCGACCGGTGAACTGTCACTGGGAGCCGGTTTCTCGACCACAGACGGCCCGCTGGCTGATATCCGCGTAACGGAACGGAACTTCCTCGGTAAGGGGCAGATACTTCAGACTGCGGCGACCATTGCAGGCGAAAGAACGGAATTTGACGTTGGTTTCACGGAACCATACTTCCTTGATCGTGATTTCTCGGCCGGTTTTGATGTGTTCCACATGACGCGCGATCTGCAGGACGAAAGTTCTTACGATCAGCGTCGTACGGGTGGCGCTTTGCGCTTTGGTTATCCGCTTTCTCAGAACTGGCGCCAGATGCTCAGCTACAGCATTGAGCGGAACGATATTACGGATGTCGATACGGATGCGTCATTGTTCATTCGTGAACAAGAAGGGCAGCGCGTCACGTCCGCCATTTCACAGCGCATTACTTATGATGCGCGTGACAGCAAGCTTTTCCCGACAAATGGCCTGATGGGGTGGTTTGACACGGAACTTGCCGGTCTGGGCGGCGATGCGAAATATATTTCCGGCCGACTTGGCGCGTCATATTATTATCCGGTGCATGACAAGGTTGTGTTCAATCTTCTTGGTGAGGTTGGTGGCTTGCAATCTTATGGTGGCAGCGATGTGAAGATCAATGAACGCTATTTCCTCGGTGGGCAAAACCTGCGCGGTTTCGAAGATGCGGGGGCAGGGCCACGTGATAGTGCATCAGAAGATGCGCTCGGCGGTAATTACTTCTATCGCGGTACGGCTGAGTTGTCCTTTCCGATTGGTATGCCTGAGGAAATGGGCATTAAAGGGCACACTTTTACGGATATCGGCTCTTTGTGGGGGCTGGATGATGCGGACCGTTTCAACATTGATGATAAATCGGCGCTGCGCGGTAGTGCAGGGGTCGGGGTGTCATGGCGTTCGCCGCTTGGTCCTATTCGTGTTGACTTCGCCGTGCCTTATATGTCAGAAAGCTTTGATAAGGAAGAAGTCTTCCGCTTTAATTTCGGTACGCGTTTCTAAGATTAGCGCGTTTCCGGTTCTGAAAATTTAGTCCCACGATAATTATAAAGTGAGTATAGGATTACATATGTTTAAACAGTTCTTTTTATCTTTCGTTGTCATGTCATTTGTGATGGTTGGTATTTCATCACACGCGATGGCTGAAACAAAAATCGCCGTCATTGATGTGCAGAATTTGTTGAATAATTCGACCGCAGCGGAAAATGTACAAAAGCAAATCGCCAAAAAACGTGAAGAGTTCCAGAAAGAATTTGCCACATACGAGTCAGATCTGCGCAAATCGCAGGAAGAGCTGACCAAAAACGCAACGGATAAGAGTAAAGAAGATATCCAGCGTGAGCGCGGCGAATTTGAGAAAAAGATCCTTGAAACGCGCAAGCTTGTGCAGGAACGTCAGATTTCTTTGGAAAAGGCTGCGAACAAATCATTGCAGACACTGCGCGGTGAGATTTTCAAGATCGTTGCTGATATCGCAGAGGAAGACGGATTTACACTTGTGATGTCGCGTCAGAATGTTGTTCTGGCCGAGAAATCAATCGATATCACCGAGCGTGTTATGAAACGCCTGAACAAGTCGGTCAAAAAGATTGAGCTTGAGATTGAATAACACAATATAGGATACGCAGATGGCTGATGCTCTTTTCTTCAAAAAACATGGCCCTTACGCATTGGGGCGTTTGGCTGAAATTGCATCTGCCGATCTGACGGACGACAAGGGCGCAGACGTTGAAATAGAAGACGTAGCGGCCTTGAATAAGGCTGAAAGCGGCCATCTGACCTTTCTGGATAATGTGAAATACAGAGAAGAGCTTGCGGCGTCCAATGCGTCGGCCTGTATTTTGCGGCCGGATATGGTAGAACATCTGCCCGAAGGCATGATTGGTCTTCTGAGCGGTTCGCCATACAAGGCATTTGCGTTGATCGCGCAAACATTTTATCCGCAAGAGCCCTCCAAAGGACATATCGACAAAGCCGCTCATATCGCAAGCGGCGCGGTGATTGGTGATAATGTCACCGTCGAAGCCGGCGCTGTGATCGAATCTGGTGCGGAAGTTGACAAAGACTCGATCGTTGAAGCCGGTGCGGTCATCAAAGAACATGTGAAAATCGGCGCTCATTGCCGCATTGGTGCGAATGCTGTGATTTCACATGCGGTCATCGGCAATCATGTGAATATCTATCGGGGATGTTGTATCGGGCAGGATGGCTTTGGTTTTGCAATGGATGCAGATGGCTTTACGAAAGTGCCGCAGCTCGGGAAGGTCATTATCGAAGATCACGCCGAGATAGGCGCGAATACAACGATTGATCGTGGATCAATGCAGGATACGGTGATCGGAGCCGGAACGTGGCTCGATAATCTGGTGCAGATTGGTCACAATGTGAAGATGGGGCGTAATTGCGTCATGGTTGCGCAATCAGGGATTTCCGGAAGTACGACGCTTGGTGATTTTGTTGTTGTTGCCGGACAAGTCGGTATTGCAGGACACCTCAATATTGGTAGCGGCGCGCGCATTGCCGCAAAATCCGGCGTCATGCGTGATATTGGACCGGGTGAAGAACATATGGGCTATCCGTCTGTGCCGATAAAATCGTTCATGAGACAAATTGCGACATTGAATAAAATGATAAAAAGGGATAAATCTAAAGACTGATGTTTTTGATTTAGCTTTTCGGGAAAAAATAATGAGTGAAGAACAAAAAACCGTAATTGATATTAATCGCATTCAGGAAATGATACCGCATCGTTATCCGATCCTGTTGGTGGACCGCATTATTGAACTGACCCCCGGTGAGAGGGCCGTTGGTTTAAAAAATGTGACGATGAACGAGCCGCAATTTACGGGGCATTTTCCAAACTTTCCGGTTATGCCCGGTGTTCTGATTATTGAGGCAATGGCGCAAACTGCGGCGATTGTTGTTGTTGAGGCGCTCGGTCCCGAAGCGGAAGGCAAAGTGGTCTATTTCATGACAATTGACGATGCGCGTTTCAGAAAGCCTGTGACCCCCGGTGATACAATGCACATCCATGTTGAAAAAGTGCAGGCTCGCCGCAATGTCTGGAAGTTCAAAGGCAAGGCAATGGTGGGTGATAAAGTGTGCGCAGAAGCCACCTTTAGCGCCATGATCGCCGATCAGTAAAACCCTCTTTCCCTGTTGATTTTGTAACGCCGCGCAATAAAGCGTGATTTGTTGTGATGCGCTTTATCCGGCTATGATACAAAAAGTATAAATCAGACTTATAATAAGGACAAAATGACACAATCAATACACCCCACGGCAGTGATCGCAGACGGCGCAACAATCGGCAAAAATGTTTCGGTCGGACCATATAGCATTATCGGCGAAGACGTGACCTTGCATGATGATGTAAAGGTACATGCACATGTCGTTGTGGACGGCGTCACAGACATTGGTGCAGGCACAGAGATATTCCCGTTTGCGGCCATCGGCACGCCGCCGCAGGATTTAAAATATAAAGGTGAAAAATCACGCCTGACGATCGGAAAAAATAATAAAATCCGTGAACATGTTACCATGCACCCTGGTACGGAAACGGGAGCTATGGAAACCATTGTAGGTGATAACGGTCTGTTTATGGTTGGTGTTCATATTGCGCATGATTGTGTCATTGGGAACAATGTTATCATGGCAAACAATGCAACACTTGGCGGCCATGTCGTTGTAGGTGATTATGCGGTGATCGGCGGACTGGCTGCTGTGCACCAATTTATCCGGATCGGGCCTTTTGCCGTGATTGGCGGCATGTCCGGTGTTGAAAGTGATGTGATTCCGTATGGCCGCGTCAAAGGCGAACGCGCATTTCTGGCGGGGCTTAATCTGGTGGGGATCGAACGCCAGAATATGAGCAAAGAAGAGATGAGAGAACTTCAGAGCGCCTTTAAAAGCCTGTTTTATGGTGATGGAACCTTTAACGAGCGGCTGGATAGTGTCGCCAAGACCTACGCCGATAATGATAATGTTTTAAAGATTGTGGAATTTAGCCGTCAAAAGACTCGCTTCCCGATCTGTCAGCCATCACAAAAATAACTTCAGGGCTGTTCCATGACGACGTCTTCGACAGATACGACAGTCAAAAAGCTTGCGATTATTGCAGGAGGTGGCGATTTGCCGCAAATCCTGATCGATTCATGCCGTCAAAAGGGAATTGAGGTCTTTGTTGTCGCCTTCGAAGGACAAACGGACCTGTCTATCGTCAAAGACCATTATCACATGATAGCCCGTTTGGGCGAGGCCGGAACCATTATGGGGACGCTGAAATCACATGGTTTTTCAGATATTGTCTTGATTGGCGCAATGCGCCGACCATCATTAGGGGAATTGAAGCCCGACCTGAAAACGGCACAGTTCTTTGCCAAGCTGGCCTTTAAGTCTATCGGGGACAGCACGTTTCTTACGACCTTGCGCGAAGAGCTTGAGGGCGAAGGTTTTACAATCCACGGGGCGCATCACTTCATTGATAATATTCTGGCCGAGGAGGGTGCGCTGTCCGCACACAAACCCAAGAAAAGCGAACAGGATGATATTGCATGGGGGTTTGAGATGTCGCAAACGCTGGGCAAGATGGATATCGGGCAATCGGTTGTCGTTCAGAACGGCGTTGTGCTTGGTGTCGAGGCCGTCGAAGGCACTGATGCGCTTATTGACCGCTGTGGTCCGCTGAAACGCAAGGGGCGCGGTCCTATCCTGGTCAAAAGCTGCAAGCCGCAACAGGATATGGATTTGGATTTACCGACAATCGGGCCGGAAACAGTCGAAAAATGCAAGGCGAATGGGTTCTCAGGCATTGTTGTGCACGCGGATCATACATTTTTGGTCAAAAGGGATGAAATACGCAATGTGGCGGATAAAGCCAAGATATTCGTGTACGGCATGCGTTCGTCCGAATCACAAACATAAACGGATATGGATATGAGCGCATCGTCAGACCAGCATCCGCATCGCATGTTTATTATCGCCGGTGAAGCATCCGGAGATCATCTTGGAAGCGATTTCGTTTCATCTTTAAAAGATATTACAGCCAGAACAGGCGACAACATTATTTTTCATGGTGTCGGAGGACCGCACCTTGAATTGCAAGGAGTAGAAAGCCTTTTCCCGTTTGAAGAGCTATCTGTAATGGGGATCGCTGAAGTCTTGCCGCAGTTAATAAATATTATTAAGAGAATAAATCAAACAGCTGATTATATTGTCAAAAATAATATTGATACTGTTGTCACGATTGACAGTCCGGATTTCTGTTTTCGGGTCGCAAAAAAGGTTCAAAAGCGGAGCAATCGTAAAATCAAATTTTATCATTATGTCGCGCCGACCGTGTGGGCCTGGCGGCCAAAACGAGCGAAAAAAGTTGCTGCCTTATATGATGGTTTGATGTGTTTGTTCCCGTTTGAACCGGATTATTTCATCAAAGAAGGGATGAGCGCCACATGCGTGGGGCATTCAGCTATTACGCGGGCGCAGGAACAAAAGGATCGCGTCGATGTCCGCCAATATTATAATATTCCTGAGCAGCGTAAGATTCTGGGCGTATTGTTTGGCAGCCGTAAAGGGGAGATTGCCCGTATGGGACCGCTGTTTGTCACGGCGTTGCAAGCGATGCTGGAAGAACAGCCGGATGAAAATTATCACCTGATTTGCCCGACGTTGCCGCACCTTGCTACCGAAGTAGAGTGCCTGACAGAACCGTTTGGTGATCGCTGCACGGTCATAACGGATAAAGCGCATAAATGGCCTGCTTTTTATGCGATGGATCGCGCGATTGCAACCTCTGGGACTGTCGGTTTGGAACTTGCTATTGCCGATGTGCCGCATCTGATTGCGTATAAAATTAACGTGTTGACATGGGCCTTCGTAAAATGGCGGATCAAGACGTCATTTGCCCATTTGGGCAATATCCTGCTGGATCGGGCGCTCGTGCCTGAGTTTCTGCAGTGGGATGCGACAACCGACAACATAAAAGACGGACTGGCGCAGTTGCATGTCAGTCAAACTGTGCAGGCACAAAGGGATGGGTTCCGTGATATTCGCTTGTTGCTTTGTGGTGAAGATAAGGAAAAACCGCCTGCGGAACAGGCGGCCTCTTATATTTTATCACAGATCAAAGCTTAAGCAGGTTCTACTTACGCTTATCAATGTCCACATACGGCCGTGCCGCAGGACCGGTATAAAGCTGGCGTGGGCGGCCAATACGCAAGGATGGCTCTTCGATCATTTCTTTCCATTGTGATATCCAGCCGACCGTCCTGGCAACAGCGAACAGGACGGTGAACATGCTTGTCGGGAAGCCCAGTGCTTTCAGAATGATACCGGAATAGAAGTCAACATTCGGGAATAGCTTGCGGTCCACAAAGTAAGGGTCTTCCAGTGCGATGCGTTCAAGCTCCATTGCCAGTTGCAGCTGAGGGTCATTATCGACACCAAGATCGGATAAAACCTCGTCGGCTGATACTTTCAGGACTTCCGCACGCGGGTCATAATTTTTGTAAACGCGGTGACCAAAGCCCATCAGACGGAATGGATCATCTTTATCTTTGGCACGTTCAAGGAATTCAGGAATATTGTCTTTGTGACCAATCTGATCCAGCATTTCAAGAACGGCCTGATTGGCGCCGCCGTGACTTGGCCCCCAGAGCGAGGCAATACCGGCCGCGATACAGGCAAACGGGTTTGCTTGTGATGAACCGGCCAAACGCACCGTTGATGTTGATGCATTTTGCTCGTGGTCGGCGTGCAGGATAAAGATTTTATCCATTGCGCGGGCATAAATCGGGTTCACTTTATATTCCTCTGCTGGAACAGAAAAACACATATGCAGGAAGTTTTCGGAAAAATTGAGGTCATTGCGTGGATAGACAAATGGTTGCCCCATTGTGTATTTCATTGTCATCGCGGCAAGGGTCGGTATCTTTGCGATCAGGCGATGCGCTGAAATTTCACGCTGTTTTTCATCCCAGATATCAAGCGAGTCGTGATAGAACGCCGAAAGAGCCGCGACAACACCGCACATAATCGCCATCGGGTGCGCATCATGGCGGAAGCCACGGAAGAAGAAGTTCAACTGTTCATGCACCATCGTGTGATAGGTGATGTTTTCTTTGAATTCACTCATCTCATCGGGTTTTGGCAGGTCGCCATACAGGAGTAAGAACGCCAGCTCCAGAAAAGAGCTCTTGTTGGCGAGGTCTTCAATACTGTAACCGCGATGCATCAAAATGCCTTCTTCGCCATCAATGAAGGTCAGACGCGATTTGCAACTGCCTGTTGATGTGAAGCTCGGGTCAAATGTAAAATGACCTGTTTCCGCATATAGCTTGCGAACGTCGATGACGGATGGTCCGCACGTGCCATCATGTACAGGCAACTTACAAGATTCTCCTGTCTGGTCATTTGTCAGTGTAAATGTCTTTTGGTCTTTGTCTGAAGTGTCGCTCATAAAAGATGCCTTTCATTACTAAGGAGATAAATCGGAAGAAAGCTTATTCGGAATCAATATCTTACTTCGATTAATCATAAAAGTTTTGCGCCGCAAAATCAAATCGAAATCGCGACTACTTTACGGTTGATATCTTAAGAAATGATTTAAGCGTTCACTCTTTTCAAGGCAACTTTCAAACGTGCCAATACCTCGTCTTTGCCGAGGATGGCCGCCGCATGGAAAATAGACGGTGAAGCTGTCCGGCCGGTCAATGCGGCGCGGAACGGCATGCCGACTTTACCAAGTTGACCGTTTGCGTGTTCTTTGGCGATGTCTTTGCACAGCCCTTGAACGGCATCAGTATCAAAGCTCTCGAGCGATTCGAGACCTGTTTTCAGCGCAGAGAGAATAGGTTTTGTGTCCGCATTAATCAGGCTTTGTGCTTTTTCATCATAATCAAAGGGCGCTTTTTTGCCATAGAATGCGGCTTCTTCCGCAATTTGTACCAATGATTTTGCGCGGCCTTTCAACTCGTCCATGCTTTGCAAAATGTGTTCTTTGGTTGTGTCGGTGACTTTGACGCCTTCCTGCTCTTTCAAAAACGGCAGGATTTGTGCGTACAAATCGTCGTTATCCGCTTCTTTGATATAATGTGCGTTCAGGCTATCGAGTTTTGCGAAATCAAACCGGGCAGGGGACTGGCCGACATGATCCAGATTAAACCATTCAATGGCCTGTTCTCTGGAAATGATTTCTTCGTTTCCGTGTGACCAGCCAAGACGCAGAAGATAATTGATCATCGCATCGGCCATGTAGCCCATTTCACGATATTCATCGACGCTCTCCGCACCGTGACGTTTTGAGAATTTTTTGCCATCTGGTCCGTGAATGAGAGGTAGGTGAGCATGCACAGGAACATCCCAGCCCATCGCATCATAAATTACTTTTTGGCGGAAGGCGTTGTTCATATGATCGTCGCCGCGAATAACGTGCGTGATTCCCATATCATGGTCATCAACAACCACCGACAGCATGTAAGTCGGCGTGCCGTCACTGCGCAGAATGATGAAATCGTCAATCTGTTCATTGTTGATCGTAATTGTGCCGAGAACACGGTCGTGAATAACGGTTTCGCCTTCCAGCGGGGCTTTGATGCGGACAACCGGATTGCGGCCGTGCGGAGCATCTTCGGCAGGATTGCGGTCGCGCCAGCGGCGATCGTAATAAACAGGACGGCCTTCGGCCTTTGCTTCTTCGCGCATCTCATCAAGCTCTTCTTCAGAGCAATAGCAGTAATAGGCCTGGCCTTTGGCGATCATATCTTCGGCGACTTCGGCATGGCGGTCACGACGCGCAAATTGGGATACGGCATCACCGTCCCACTCCAGTCCGAGCCAATGCAAGCCATCCAGAATGGCCTGAACAGCGGCATCAGAATGACGCTGACGGTCGGTGTCTTCAATGCGCAACAGGAATTTACCGTTATGATGACGGGCGTACAGCCAGTTATAAAGGGCTGTGCGCGCATTACCAATATGCATGAAACCGGTCGGTGATGGTGGAAAACGTGTTACAACGGTCATCTTTTTTAATCCTGCTCACTAAAGGTTGAAAAACTCTTCGATCCATTTATAACAAGGCAATGCGATACAGGTCCAGAGGCAAGATGCGTTTTCATCAAAATAGCTTACAGAAATTATATGCAGTTTATGAGCAATATGCCTGTGCGCGCGGTTTGTTGTTTTTGTGGATTCCGGTCATGCTGGCGGGAGGCATCGGGTGCTATTTTTCATTGACCTTTGAGCCGCCGGCGGCTTTGCCGTTATTTTCTATGCTGATACTGGTTGCTCTGTGTGTTTTTTTCTGGCCGGAACGGTTGCGGTCCGCGCCTGTCCATACGGGTGTCATTGCGCTGATCTTGTTGATGACATTTACCGCCGGTTTCACAATTGCGCAGTTGCGAACGCATCTTGTGCGCAGCCCGATGCTTTATGATGACACAGGGCCCGTTGATATATCGGGGGATGTGAAGGCGGTCGAAACCCTGGAAAAAAGCGGGCACATACGGTTATTGCTGGAAAATCTGGAGATCGAAGATTTTAAGGCGGCGCAAATTCCCCGCTATGTCCGAATCAATGTGCGCGGGTTTGATGCCGATAAAACACCTGTGGACCCCGGAGACAGGGTCACATTGCTTGCCGGTTTGAATGCACCGTCACCCCCTGTATCACCGCACGGATTTGATTTTCAGCGTTACGCTTATTTTAAACAGATTGGTGGATTCGGGTTTAGTTACAGTCAGCCGGAAGTTATTCGCGCGGCTGAAAAAACGGCAGGACGGCAACATATCCGTGTCGCATTGGAGCGGTTCAAGCATACGATCTATCAGCGTATTCAGGAGCGCATTGGCGCGGAAAATGCCAGCGTTATTGCGGCGCTTATGATCGGTGAGAGAAAAGGCATTCCCGAGGCAGTGCTGGATGATATTCGGGATGTGGGTCTCGCGCACTTACTGTCAATTTCGGGACTTCATGTCGGCTTGATTGCGGGAACGTTATTTTTCTTTGTACGTTTGTTCTTGTGCGCCGTGCCGCATGTTGCGTTGCGGTGGCCCGTCAAGAAAATTGCGACACTGGTGGCCTTTATGGGCGCGGCAGCTTATGTCTGCCTTGTCGGCTTTCACATACCGGCTGTGCGCGCGCTCCTGATGACGGCGATTGTGTTAGCGGCAATTTTGCTGGACCGTCAGGCCATCACGGTCAGGCTGGTTGCGCTTGCGGCGTTAACGATATTGCTTTTGTGGCCGGAATCTCTGCTGAGTGCAAGTTTCCAGCTTTCTTTTGCCGCTGTAACCACATTGATTGTGTTTTATACGGTGATGAAACCGGTCATCGGGCGTTTGTACAGGCATGCCGGAACGCCACGTAAAATCGCACTTTATTTCCTCGGCGTGGTGCTGACAACAATTGTTGCCAGTCTTGCAACAACACCGTTTTCCTGGTTCCATTTCCAGCAATTGCCGCTTCTCGGGCTGGTTTCCAATGTTGTTGTTGTGCCGCTGGTCAGTTTGGTCGTGATGCCGCTGATTTTGCTGGCCTATCTTGTCATGCCTTTGGGGCTGGATGTGTACATATATAGCGCGCTTGCGCCGTTCATCACATTCATTATCGATTTTTCCAAAGATTTGGCCGCCATACCCTATGCCAGTTTGAAACCGGGCGCGTTATCATTTTTTGCGTTGATTATGTTCGTGCTGTCTTTTCTGTCCTGCGTTTTATTGCGGGGGCATATACGTGTCATATGCTGCGTCACCTTGTTGATATTGGGATGTATCTTTTATCAGGAAAAACAGCCGGATATATTTGTATCCTCAGGCGGTGATTTAATCGCTTTTAATCAAAAGCAGGATCATGCACTCTTTTTATCGACGAAAATGAAGGATCGCTTCTCTGCTGATAATTGGCGCCGTTTTCTGGGATATCGGGATGAAGATGTCTATAAAATGACCGATCGTGATATATCGCACAACCCGTTCTTATGTGATGAATTTGCGTGCCGCGCTATTATTGGCCAAAGCGTTCATATTTCTATGCCGGTGCATGACTCTGTTTTGTCACAAGAATGTCAGTGGGCTGATATTCTTGTCACACCACTTTATATCGGAGATCAAATGCCATGTCCGGCCCGTACCGTCGATAAAAGGGCAACATATTACGAAGGGGCACATGTTGTTTTCTTGTCATCCAGCAAGAAAAAGGCGTTACAGCGCGATGTCGTGCAGAAGAAAACGCGTATCATCAGTGTAAAGGATACACGCGGGAAACGTCCGTGGACCATTTCAAACAGGCGTTGAACAATGAGGGATCGTCGCAGCCGGATCGATCCTTTGCCGGATTTATCCGGATCAATATTGACGGAACAGGCTGATGAGGTGTCCTTGCACTTTCACACGATCCGGGTCCAGAACGCGCGGCTCATGTGTGTCATTTTCGGGTTCCAGAATAATTTTGCTTCCGGCGCGGCGAAAACGTTTCAGCGTCACCTCATTATCATCCACCAGCGCAACCACGATTTGACCGTTATTGCAGGTTTCGGCTTTTTTGATGATGACGATGTCATGGTCCTGAATGCCGGCGTTGATCATGGAATCGCCGTTGACCTCCAGTGCGTAATGTTGGCCTGATCCCAGCAGAGAAGGGGGGATATCGATGGTATGCCCCTCGTCACGGATGGCTTCGATCGGTGTGCCGGCCGCAATTTTCCCGTAGAGAGGGATGCCGAGCGTTTCGGCCTGCGGCGCAGGCGTAAATTGTCCAATATTATTGTGTTCGGACCGCGCAGAAGCGCTGTCATTTGCTGCAGCTGTATCAGAGCCTTCGGGCAGGCAGACAACACGCAGGGCGCGCGCACGATTTGGCAAGCGCTCGATATAACCACGCTCAACCAGCGCGCTGATCAGACGATGAATGCCTGACTTTGATTTCAGTCCGAGAGCCTCCTTCATTTCCTCAAACGACGGTGAAATATCCGTGTCTTTCATGGAATCGTGGATAAACATAAGCAACTCGTGCTGTTTTTTCGTAAGCATTACCTTATTCTCCTGCGGCACTACAGTGGTCTGTAACGGCGTTTAAAGTATTTGTTTTGTTCTCAATACACCTTCCCCAACGAAGGATATACACCTTATGTTCTACTTTAGTTCACGTTTTTTGTCAAATTCATTGCGCTTTTATGGTGTCGGGCGGGGTAAATCTAAGCTGACACGGAAAGAAGAGCTTTGGTCGCATTTGTAAGGTTTCTCTGCCGCATCAGGCTTTCCCCAACCAAAAACGTCGAAAATCCGAATCGCATCAGAGAGTTAATATGTGCCGCAGAGGATATGCCGCTCTCAGAAACGGCAATAGTGTTTTCCGGTATCAGGTCGGACAGATCAATCGATGTGTCGAGAGATACATCCATTGTTTTCAGGTTCCGGTTGTTCACACCGATAATGTCAGGAGAGAACAGGCACGCGCGCTCAAGTTCTTCGCGGTCGTGGACTTCGACCAGCACATCCATGCCGAGTTCTTTTGCAAGTAAATAGAGGTCTTCGGCTTGTGCATCTTCCAGCGCGGCCATAATCAACAAGATGCAATCTGCCCCCAGCGCCCGTGATTCATGGAGTTGGTAGGGTGAAAGCATGAAGTCTTTGCGCAGGGTCGGAAGGGTGCAGGCTTGTTTCGCCATGTCCAGATAGCGGTCTTCTCCCTGAAAATAAGGTGTGTCCGTCAGCACAGAGAGGCACGCCGCGCCGCCATCCTGATATTGTTTTGCGAATAAAGCAGGATCAAAGTCTTCTCTGATGATGCCTGCACTGGGTGATGCTTTTTTGATCTCGGCAATCAGTGCCGGTTTATTTTCATTTATAAATCCTTGAATTCTCTTTTTGAATCCGCGTGTTGCGGGCATATCTTTAGCTTTGGATTGAATGTCTGAAAGCGGTGTCTGAGCTTGCATGACCTCGATATGATCCCATTTATCGGCGCAAATTTGTCCCAGAATTGTCATGATGCCGTCCTTCCCATTTCGATATAGCTGTCCAGTATGCGTACGGCCGCGCCGGAATCAATGGCTGCGGCAGCGGTTTTTGTCAGCGCCTTTAGATCCGTTTCATCGCGGTGTACGGATAAAACGGCGGCACTGTTTGCCAGTACAATATCGCGGTAAGCGTTTTTCTCGCCGGCAAGAATAGCGCGCAGGGCGGCGGCATTATAAGATGCGTCACCGCCTGTCAGATCCGCCGGATTATGCCGGGGCAGACCAAAATCTGCGGGGGTAATAACGCTTTCGCTGATTGTGCCGTCATCAGATAAACGGGCGATAGCCGTTTTGTCACAGACTGTAATTTCATCCAGACCATCATGTCCATGCGCAACAATCGCGCGTTTTGTGCCAAGCGCCCGCAAGGCCTCGGTCATAGGCACAATCCATTGCGGCGCATAAACGCCGACAAGCTGTAACGAGGTGCCGGCCGGGTTGGCCAGCGGACCGATGAGGTTAAATATTGTGCGCGTGCCCAATTGTTTGCGTACGGGGGCGACATGACGCATGGCCTGATGGTGTTTCGGCGCCATGAGAAAGCAGAAGTTCAATTCTTGTAATGCTTTTTCCTGCAGGGCGTGGGGCATATCCAGATTGACACCGAGTGATTCCAGTACGTCCGCCGCGCCGGATTTTGAACTGGCAGACCGGTTACCATGTTTAGCCATCGGAACATCGCAGGCGGCTGTCACAAAGGCCACCGCCGTTGAGATATTATAAGTGCTGGCGCCATCGCCACCTGTGCCGCAGCAATCAACGGCATCATGCGGCGCATTTACCGCGGCTGATTTTGCGCGCAAGACTTTTGCTGCGCCGGATATCTCAGCAGCGGTTTCCCCGCGCTGAGCCAGTTCCGACAGGAAAACAACAAGCGATTCATCATCGACATCGCCATTCATGATCTGTGTCATGGCGGCTTCCATCTCTTGTGCGGACAGGGTTTTGTGCTGTTTGATGATGTCCAGATAGGTCGCAAATTGCATCGATGAAGCGCTTTCCTTAAAAATAACGTTCGGTCTTTATGCGATTATAGAAACAAAAAAGCAATCATTTTACAATGTACAATCTTGTTCAAACCTGTGTAGTATAAAATCAAGTGCGTGTGTCTGCGCCGCTATTCATTACTGTGCCTCGCCATACCTTTGGAGATACCATGATTTCACCGGAAAAACGGGTTGAACTGATTACGTTTATTTTATTGATCGGCGCGCTGTTGATTATCGTACTGTCCGTTGTCGGAGAGGATCAACCAACCCTTCAGTCACAGGTGGAAGAAACATCTTCGCAGCACATCGTGCAGGATGAAGACATCGAAACCAATACCAGCGCAGAAACAGATGCAGATACGCTGCCATATCATGTTGATGATGTATCAGAAGACGAATTGCTGACGCTTGCTGTGCCGGGGCAGGATACGTCGTTTGCTGAAGAGACGACCGTTACGGAGGATCTGTCCGGTACGGACACCCCTGTGATCGTGGTGATTATTGATGATCTGGGGCTATCAACATCGGCCCTGAAAACACTGGCGGATCTGCCGGGGCCGATGACATTCGCGTTTTTGCCGTATGCCGATGCCTCTTTATCTTTGTCGGATTATGCCTATAAAAAGGGGCATGAAATTATGATTCATATGCCGATGGAGGCAATGAACACAAAACTTGATTTGGGTGATATTGCTTTGCGGACAGGGCAGACAGCTGATGAGATCAATGAGCAGCTGGGCAAGGCATTCAAACGTGTCAGCCATTATGTTGGTATGAATAACCATATGGGCAGCAAGTTGACACAGGACGCAGACGCGATGGAAATTGTGATGACACGTCTTGAGGAAGAAGGATTGCTGTTTGTCGATTCACGCACGATCAGCACATCGGTTGCCGAAGAGATTGCAGATCAACATAATATCCCGCATGCGACGCGTGATATTTTTATAGATCATGTCGCCACCGAGGCATTCGTCCATGAGGCTCTTGCGGATGCGGAACGGCTTGCAAAAGAAGAAGGAGTTGCCGTGATTATCGGTCACCCGAAAGCCGTGACCATCAATGCATTGTCAGAATGGTTGCCGACCCTGCAAGACAAAGGCATTCGCCTTGCGCCGGTCAGCGCGATTGTAACGCGCTGATTCATCGTATGGCGTGATGATAAAAGTCTTGTTCCTAGAATTCTTGTTCTTGACCGTACATCATGTCCAGAACGCGGTCATTGACCTTGACCTTATAGTCTTCGTGCAAATATCCCATGAACAAGGCCATGATTTCCGAGTTGGCGTTATTGGCCAGTGCGCCTGAAATGTCGGCAACATCTTCCGGTGCAAGCTTGTCCGTATCAGGCAGAGATACAGTGTCAATCTTTGTGACAAGAACTGCCTCATCAACAGGGACAGAGAATGTATCATTGATATCGGAGTCGAACACCAGTTTCTTCACAACACGGCCCAGAGATTCCGGCGCGTCTTCTTTTTGAACCAATGATACGGACTTTACACTTGTGCCAAGTGATGCCGCGACATCAGACAGGCTCTTCCCATCTTCTTTGGAAAGACGCACGGCTTCGGCAGCGCGTTTCAGATTGGCATCAGCGCGCTGTGCGGCAATGTACTGTTCTTCGACCGTCTTACGGACAGTTTCGAATGATTTGTAAGAACTCGGCTGTACGCTATCAACTTGCAGCGCCAGAAAACGGCCGTCGGATAATTCCATAACCGGTGAGCTTTCCATTTCAAGCAAATCAAACGCCGTATCAAGAATGACATTACGATCTTCATCGCCAAAGGCTTTCATGCCATCTGTGTTGCTTGTGGTTGATCCGTCAACGCGGATGTCTGTGATCTTTGCGTATGGCAGGGACATCGCATCGGCCAGGTCTTTTAATGGCTCGCCGGATGCCAGACGATCGTCAATCGCATTGGCCATGACATAAATTTCATCAGCCATTTGTTCGCGTTTTAGTTCGTCTTTGATGTCCTGTTTCAAGCTTGCAAATGTCGGTGTGAACGATGGTTTGATTTCATTGACCTTAAAGACATGCCAGCCCAGCGCTGTTTTTACCGGTGCGGGAACTGTGCCTTGCTCGGCCTCGAACACGATGTCAGCTACATCGGCAATCATGCTGCCGCGTTCGAAGTAATCTTCCCCGATATAGCCATCCGACATGCCTGTTTCTTTTTCAACAGCATCTTTGACTGATCCGCCGCGGCGGGCGCGATCGGCGACAACGCTGGCAAGGGCTTCGTCCGGCAAAATGGCCTGCGCGATTTTGCGTTGTTCCGGCACGGTATAGTGATCAATATTATCTTCGTAATAGGCTTGTGCGGTTTCATCGGAAATCTCAAGAGCGTCTTCAACCTGCTTTTGACTAAGCGTGACATAGGAAAAAGAACGCAGTTCCGGAATGATGAAGTCTGCTTTGTTATTCTCATATTCGGCTTGCAGAATTTCATCTGTCGGTTTTTCAATATCTGCATAGGCGACACTGCTGTCCGGCAGACTGAAATAAGAGATTTTGCGTGTTTCGTTTCTGTATTTGTACAAATCAGACTCGATTGGTGAGACAGAGGACGCATCATCAACATAGGCCGTGTCTTGCAAGGCGTTACGCAGAACAGTGTTCTGGATTTCGCTGCGAATGGCTTCGATGAATTGTGGTTCTGTCATGCCCTGATTATAAACAATACGCCGCAGCGCATCGGCCGGGCTCAGTGTGTCAGTGACGTAAGGTTTAACCAATTCGGTAATGTGCCTTTTTACGATGGAATCGCTAACCAAGATACCCAGATCACGGACCCGCATGGCAAACAGGTGTTCGCCGATCTCGCTATAGAGGATTTGTTGAATAAAGCCGTACTGATAAGCTGTCGCCGGATCGAGACCTTGTTGTGCAAGAACGCGGCGGACCTGCTGATCGAATGCACGTGTGCTGATTTCACTTTTGCCGACCGTGGCCACCGTGGTCGCGGGAATGCCGCCACGGAAGAATCCGCCGACATCGGTTAGGACCAGACCGAACACCGCCAGAGTCATCAACCCCATCAGAATGATTTTCAAAAAACCGGATTTCGCGCCATCGCGCATTGCCTTCAACATATTTTACCCCATCTATGGATTTTGAGTGGCACTATAAACTGCGATCCGAAACGCGGCAACCGCATTTCTCTTTTTGATCGTTGCAATTTTCTATGAATGCATGTAAGCAGGAACAAATTCAATATGATGACAACGAAAAACGGAGTATATCCCATGAAAAAGCTGATCGCAGGCAATTGGAAGATGAATGGGTCTCTTGCTGAAGCGGCAAGCCTGACAGAGGCGATTGTACATGGGATTGATCAGGACCATTCATTATTGGATCGTTGTGATTTCGTTGTCTGCCCGCCATTTATCCACATTGAAACCGTTTTCGGTACCGTTCGGGAACTCAGCCATGTTTTGTCGGTCGGCGCACAGGATTGTTCCAAATTCGAAAAAGGGGCTTATACCGGTGATATTTCTGCCGGTATGTTGACGGATATTGGCTGTACGCATGTTATTCTGGGCCATTCCGAGCGCCGCCAATATCAGGATGAATCAGACGTGCTGATTGCCGAAAAAGCGCAAGCCGCGCATGGTTGTGATTTGACAACAATTATTTGTGTTGGCGAAACCGAACAGGAACGCGAGCAGGGCAATGCGTTCGACGTTGTCGGCGCGCAATTGGCGCAAGCTGTGCCGGAAGGCAGTAACGCGCATAATACCGTCATTGCTTATGAACCTGTCTGGGCCATCGGAACAGGCAAAACAGCGACAGCTGAGGATGTAAAGGCAATGCACCAATATATTCGGGATAAACTGAAGGAAAAGCTTGCAGATTTTGCACATGTCCGTATTTTGTATGGCGGTTCCGTGAAGCCGAATAATGCACAGGAACTTTTGAGTGTTCCGAACGTTGATGGTGCACTGATCGGTGGCGCAAGTTTGAAGGCGGATGACTATCTGGCTATTGCAGACTCGGCTCCGACTGTATAAAACAAACATAACCCTGTTTAACTGAAATAAAGAAAAGACGTTTTTAAAATGGAATCCGTATTTCTATTAATACATTTATTTTTGGCTGTTGCGATTATCGGCCTTGTTCTTATTCAGCGCTCCGAAGGCGGAGGGCTTGGCATTGGTGGCGGTACAGGCGGTGGTCTGACCACGGCAAGCGGCGCCAAGAGTATCCTGACACGCGCAACGGCAATTTGTGCGGCCTGTTTTTTCTGCACCAGTTTGATTTTGGGTATCTTCGCCGGCACACATACAAAAGACGGATCCATGTTTGATCAGGTTTCGACGGAAATATCACAATCTGCGGCCGAGGATGCGGGCGCAGACGCAAAGACAGAGGGCACGGAAAGTGCAGCAGACGCGGATAAAGCACCGGCTGTACCAATATCAGAGTAACTTATACCGAATAGAACAATGACAAAATTTATATTCATTACTGGCGGCGTTGTTTCCTCTCTGGGGAAAGGACTTGGCTCCGCTGCACTTGGCGCATTATTACAGGCACGCGGCTATTCTGTTCGTTTGTGCAAAATGGACCCGTATCTGAACGTTGATCCGGGCACGATGAGCCCATATCAGCATGGTGAAGTTTATGTGACCGATGACGGCGCGGAAACAGATCTGGATTTGGGCCATTATGAGCGCTTTACAGGGCGTCCGGCCGTACAGATGGATAACATCACAACAGGCCGTATTTACACAAATGTGCTGGCACGCGAACGACGTGGTGACTATCTGGGTGCTACAATTCAGGTTATTCCGCACATTACGGATGAAATCAAAGCCTTCATCAAAGAAAAAGACGGCACAGCCGACTTTGTACTGGTTGAGATCGGCGGTACGGTCGGTGATATTGAAAGCCTGCCGTTCCTTGAAGCCATTCGTCAGTTCGGGAATGAAATCGGCCGCGAGCGCGCCTTATATCTGCATGTGACATTGTTGCCGTATATTGCGGCTGCCGGTGAAATCAAAACAAAGCCGACACAACATTCGGTCAAAGAGTTGATGAGCGTCGGTATTCGTCCGCGCATCTTGTTGTGCCGTTCCGATATGCCGATTTCGGATGACGAGCGCGATAAAATCGCACTCTTCTGTAACATTGACCACGATGCGGTTGTGCCGGCATTGAATGCGTCATCTATTTATGAGGTGCCGCTGACATACCATAACGAAGGTCTTGATACACAGGTTATTAAGCATTTCGGTCTGGAAGATAAAGCGCCTGATCTGTCTGTTTGGGAGAAAATCGTTCAGCGCGTCAAAGAGCCGGAAGGCACTGTCAAAATCGCAATTGTCGGTAAATATACAAATCTGACCGACAGTTATAAATCGTTGAACGAGGCGCTGTGTCACGGCGGTATTGCCAATAATGTGAAGGTCGATATCAAATTTATCGAAGCGTCTGTGTTTGAAAAAGAAGATCCGGCGGCATATTTGCACGATGTTGACGGTATCCTTGTGCCCGGCGGCTTTGGTGAGCGTGGCGCAGAAGGCAAGATACTGGCCGCAAAATTTGCCCGTGAAACAAAAACACCGTATTTCGGCATTTGTTTCGGTATGCAGATGGCTGTCATTGATGCGGCAAGACATTTGGCCGGTATCAAAGATGCCAGTTCGTCCGAATTCGGTGAATGTGATACGGCTGTTGTCGGCCTGATGACCGAATGGGCCAAAGGTGATAAGAAAGAAAAGCGCGGTGAAGATACTGATCTTGGCGGTACAATGCGTCTGGGTGCGTATCCGGCAAAATTGAAAAGCGGTACAAAGATTGCCGATATCTATGGAACAGCAGATATTCACGAGCGCCATCGTCACCGTTATGAGGTGAACACGAACTATGTCGAGTCGCTTGAAAAAGAAGGACTTGTGTTCTCCGGCATGTCTCCGGACGGTTTGTTGCCAGAGACAGTCGAATATAAAGACCATCCGTGGTTTATCGGCGTACAATATCATCCGGAATTGAAATCAAAACCGTTTGACCCTCATCCTCTGTTTGTATCATTCATAAAGGCGGCGATCGAAAAAAGCAGATTGGTTTAATCTATGAAGCTATTAGGGCAGCATAATTGGATCATTCATACATGTTTCGTTGTCTTGGGGTACACAGCGGCTTTTACGGCGATGAAAATCGGTATGGGGCACGAAACAACACCATTTCTGTATGCCTGTATCATGAGTGCCTCGACCTGTGTCGCCCATCTGGTAAGCGTGGTTATCTTCAAAATAAAATCACGTTCGGCGCTGACCATTCAATCAAGTTGTTTCATCGCCGCGCTTTTGATTGGCGTTGCGCTTTTTTTGAATAATGCGGCATCTGTATTGATGTTTTTTGCCGATGCACCGATTTCGCTTGCGATGCCGATTTCCAATACCGGTATTGTTGTGGCGTCGGTTATTGTCGGTGTCTTTTTTCTGCACGAACGCATGACACGCAAGCAAGTCTTCGGGCTGGGATTGTCGGTATTGGGGATTGTGCTGCTGAATGTTTGAATATCTGTTTTCATTACACTGGCTTATTTTCTGCACGATGGTTGTCGTGGCATCATCGGCGTATGGCTTTATCATGCGTCTTGTGCATCCGAAGACGAACAGCTTTGTTCTTGGCGCGATGTTTGCGGCAATTTCGGGACTGTGTCTCGGTCTGCTGACGTTTTTCTACGGCGCGGCCGGATATGATATTGAATATTCGAAAGCCGGTATTTTGCTGGCGGTGACCAGTGGTCTTGGGTTTTACATTGCCGATTTTCAGACACTTGCCATGTTTCGGGCGGGGGCGCCGCTGGGGCTTGGTATATCGGCCATTCGTGCCTCCGTTTCTTGCACGGGCGTAATTGTGGGCTTTTTAATGCTACATGAATCTTTTGATTTATTGAAATTTATCGGTATTGTATCGGCATCGACAGGCATTTTCTATTTGATGCCCGAAAAAGAAAAGAAAGTAGAGATCGATTATGACGACAATCAAACTCGGCAATTATGATATTTCCAACGACGCACCTTTTACATTACTGGCAGGGCCATGCGTGCTTGAATCACGCGATCACGCCATGTTTATGTGCGAGAATATCAAGAAAATTACGGATAAGCTCGGCATCAACCTGATTTACAAAAGCTCGTTTGATAAAGCCAACCGCACATCCGTTTCCGGTGAACGTGGTCTTGGGATCGAAAAGTCATTGGCTGTGTTCGAAGAGGTGAAAAAGAGTTTCGGCGTTCCTGTTGTCACGGACGTACACGCACCGGAACAGTGCGCCATTGTGGCCGAAGCGGTCGATGTTTTGCAAATTCCGGCGTTCCTGTGCCGTCAGACGGATTTGCTGATCGCGGCTGGTGAAACAGGCAAAGTTATCAATGTGAAAAAAGGGCAAGTCCTTGCGCCGTGGGATATCGCAAAAGTGGCAGAGAAAGTCGCCAGCACAGGCAATAACAACATCATGCTGTGCGAACGCGGCGCGAGCTTTGGTTATAATACGCTGGTATCCGACATGCGGTCATTGCCGATCATGAAGAAAACGACATATCCGGTTGTGTTTGATGCAACGCATTCTGTGCAACAGCCCGGCGGAAAAGGGGATTCATCAGGCGGCGACCGCGAAATGGTTCCCGTTTTGGCCAGTGCGGCAACGGCCATTGGTGTGGCGGCGCTGTTTATGGAAGTGCATGAAGACCCCGATAATGCACCGTCAGATGGACCGAATATGGTGCGTCTTGATAAGCTGGAAGCCTTGCTGGGTAAATTGCAGCGTTATGACGAGATCGCGAAATCGCATTGATTTATTAACCATTTCACGCTATAATGATAAGATAATGTCAGAGTAAGGAGTACTCGGGATGTCTATATTTGGTGGAGGATCACCGTCATTATTAGGTGGCATGACAGTTGATTTGCTGTCATCTGCGCGGCGCTACGGAAGCGTCAGCGGCATTGGGTTGTCTTCAAGCGCCCGTGCGTTGAATAATCAATATCTCAGTCAAGCTTCAAGTGGATTAAACAGTATTCTGTCTGCCGGTGCAGGTGGTGATGATGCCGTTGAGAATGCCCGTAAGCAAATTTTGGCCTTGCAATCACGCTTTGCCGATACAGAATATGTGCTTCCGTCCCGCAGAGGACGTGAAGTGGACGAAGAAGCCTGATAATCTCCTTATTGTAACAGCATTATAACAGAGCGCTCTTCCTGTCTCTCGCTGCTTTCCCGTATATATTTCTATTGGTTTTTTGATACGTGCATGATAATGAATGAAGTGTATTTTTAGCATGTCCGTAATAGAGGAGATTTTTATGACAGCGATTATCGACATTACAGCAAGACAAATTCTTGATAGCCGTGGCAACCCGACTGTGGAGGTTGACGTACTGCTTGAAAGCGGTGCGCGTGGCCGTGCGGCTGTGCCATCAGGCGCGTCAACAGGCGCATATGAGGCCGTCGAATTGCGCGATGGTGACAAAGAGACATATGGCGGCAAAGGCGTATTAAAAGCTGTTGAAAATGTAAACACGGAGATTTTCGAGGCATTGGCCGGATTTGATGCCGAAGAGCAAATCGCACTCGATAGCATGATGATCGAACTTGACGGTACCGATAATAAAGGCCGCTTGGGCGCGAATGCGATTTTGGGCGTTTCACTGGCCGCCGCAAAAGCCTGTGCTGATGAGTTGGATGTACCGCTTTATAAATATATCGGCGGTACATTTGCGCATCTTTTGCCGACACCGATGATGAACATCCTGAACGGTGGCGCACATGCGGACAATCCGGTTGATATTCAGGAATTCATGGTGATGCCTGTTGGCGCGGAAACATTTGAAGATGCCGTGCAGTGTGGCGCTGAAATTTTCCATGCCCTGAAAAAAGAATTGTCTGCCGCTGGGCATAATACAAATGTTGGCGACGAAGGCGGTTTTGCGCCATCTGTTGGGTCAACAACCGAAGCCCTTGATTTCATTATCAAAGCGATCGAAACGGCCGGCTATAAAGCAGGTGAAGATGTATTGCTGGCACTTGATTGCGCAGCGACGGAATTCTACAAAGACGGCAAATACCACCTTGAGGGCGAAGGGCGTAGCCTGACATCCGAAGAGATGGTTGCATTCTATGAAGAGCTTTGCGAGAAATACCCGATCGTATCGATTGAAGACGGTCTTGATGAAGATGATTGGGAAGGCTGGTCTGCGCTGACAAAGGCGATCGGTCACAAAGTACAGCTTGTCGGTGATGATTTGTTTGTGACCAACCCTGAACGCCTTGCAAAAGGGATCGCGACAGGGGCAGGAAACGCAATTTTGGTGAAAGTGAACCAGATCGGGTCTTTGTCAGAAACGCTGGAAGCGATTGAAATGGCACAGAAAGCAGGGTTTGGCGTTATCTTGTCACATCGTTCGGGTGAAACGGAAGATGCAACCATTTCTGATCTTGCAGTTGCAACAAATGCCGGACAGATCAAGACTGGCTCATTGTCTCGTACAGATCGTATGGCCAAATATAACCAGCTTCTGCGTATTTCCGAAGAGCTGGGTCCGCAAGCCCGTTATGCCGGTGCCTCTATCTTGCGTAAAGGCGCGGGAACAGGATGTTGCCAGAAGAAAAAATCTTGCGGTTGCCGGAACAAAGAAGCGGCTTAAACCGTTATCGAGATTTTGTCGATCAAAATGATATGAATATGAAAAGGCTGATTGACACAGATCATCAGCCTTTTTATTATCCCTGCAATGAATAGGGAGAATAAAATGACGTCAGATAATTCAGATAATAAAGCAAAGCTTGCCGGTAATCTTATTACGCTGAGTGATTTGTTCCGCCGCGCCGTCCAATTCGAAAAACAGGATGCCGCGCAGTCATTGGTGCAGGATGCGCAGCGTCTTGCTATTTTGATGACATACTGGGATTATGACGGCCGCCATAAAGGCGCATTGGAAGACACGGTTCTGGATGTTATTCGTGATCTAGCCGATACGGCCAAAGATGTCGGACTAAAATCTGTGACCCTGCCGTTCTCTCTTGATTATGATCGTGGTGATTGCAAGTGGCTGGATGCGTTGATCAGCGCAGAAAATTTTGCAGTCCCTGTCCGTATGATGGCGCGGGAATATAACCGTGATAACAGCAAATATGGCGCGATACGTCATGATCTGGATGTCCAGACAATGTTGTTTTCCGATCATCATGCTGCGCCGGATGAAATGGGTAAAGTGACGGTTGGCCTGATTAGTGCCACGCAGGATATCAAGACGAAATGGCGCAGCACAGAGCGGCTTGGTGCCAATTTCGAGCTGAACCTCGGCTAAGGCGCAAAAAACCGGCATTTTTCTTTAAAATCGAAAAAGTGAATCTTTTGAATCACTTAGTGGTGTTTGTTCTCTTTGTGTTCTCGTTAAGCCATTGACTCCATTGCATTTTTTCTATTGACCTGGTGATTCGCATGTGATTCGATAGGGGTATGAAATATCTTATTGCACAGCGCCACCTTATTCGTCAGAACCTCTTGTCAATCATTGCGATTGCATTGTTCTGTTATTTTTCGTTCCATATTATGATGGGCGAGCGAAGCTATCTGCGTCTGGTGTCGATTGAGCACAAGATTGAAAAGCTCGGCACCGAATATGCGGCGCTGTCTGCACAGCGTCAGGCGCTTGAGGATCGCGTTGTCCGTATGCGTCCGGCCAGTCTCGATGTTGATTTACTCGAAGAGCGCGCCCGCGATATTCTGGGATATAGCCGCGCCGATGAAGAGATTATTCTCTGATCATAGCTCATAGACACTTTGTTGCTATAAGCGAATAACGCTTTCTGAAAATTACCCACGATATACGATATCAGCTATAAAATTACGCACATTGATCTGGATGTTCGTGATAAAATGTTGTACGAAAAAGATGGTATTCCGTGCACACATGACAAGGAGTTTCAGGGTGGCAGCAACGAAGAAGAAAAAGGCAGGCACAACAAGTGCGCCAAAGTCTCAGGGAAAAAGCAAGGCAAAGTCGAATAGCGAGGCATTGCCGTCAGTCGAAGAACTTCAAAAGTTATATCATGATATGCTGCTTATTCGCCGCTTCGAAGAAAAGGCAGGGCAGTTATACGGCATGGGTATGATCGGCGGTTTCTGTCACCTTTATATCGGACAAGAAGCTGTTGTGACAGGTATTCAATCCGTTCAGGAGGAGCAGGACAGCGTGATCACAACCTATCGTGACCACGGCCATATGCTGGCCTGCGGTATGGACCCGAAAGGCGTTATGGCCGAGCTGACGGGACGCGAAGGCGGCTATTCACGCGGTAAGGGCGGATCAATGCATATGTTCAGCAAGGAAAAACGTTTCTTTGGCGGGCACGGTATTGTCGGCGCAAGTACGGCGATTGGCACGGGGCTCGGCTTTTCGCATAAATACCGCAAAGATGGCGGCGTTGCTGTTGCGTATATGGGTGACGGGTCTGCCAATCAGGGGCAGGTTGCTGAAAGTTATAATATGGCGGCGTTGTGGGATTTGCCCGTTCTTTATGTTGTCGAAAACAATATGTACGGCATGGGCACAAGCGTTAAACGCTCTTCGGCTGGTGAATTTTACCGTCGTGGTGAAGGCTATGGTATTCCCGGTGAGCAGGTCGATGGCATGGATGTGCTGAAAGTACAAGCGGCTGCGCGTCAGGCTCTTGATTATGTGCGTCAGGGGAATGGCCCGTATATTCTGGAGGTCCAGACATACCGTTTCCGCGGGCATTCAATGTCTGATCCGGCCAAATACCGCACGAAAGAAGAACTGAACCAGTATAAGGAAAATCAGGATCCGATCGCGAGCCTGAAAGACTTGTTGATGGGTGAAGGCGTCAAAGAAGAAACTTTGAAAGACGTTGATAAAGACATCAAAGCGACAATCAAGGAAGCTGCGGCGTTTGCGCAGGAATCACCGGAACCGCATGCTGATGAACTCTGGACAGATGTTCTCGTGCCGGTTGCCGAAGAATAAAAGAGACTTATTGATAAGGATTGTATCATGCCTATTGAAATTAAAATGCCAGCCCTTTCCCCGACAATGACCGAAGGCAATCTTGCCAAATGGATGGTGAAAGAAGGGGATACCGTTGAATCCGGTGATGTGATTGCCGAGATCGAGACCGACAAAGCCACAATGGAAGTCGAAGCCGTTGACGAAGGAACGATCGGTAAAATCCTGATCGAGGAAGGCACGGAAAATGTGGCGGTGAATACACCGATTGCCGTTCTGCTGGAAGAAGGCGAAGACGCGTCTGCGGCTGAAAACATGTCAACAAGTGCGCCGGCGTCAACAAATGACGAGGCTCCGCAGGAACAAGCCGCAAGTGGGGAAGACACGCAAAGCGATGATGACGATGCCACGCCGTCTTATACACCCGCTGCCGGATCAGAAGGCAAGGTCATTGAAAATCGTGACATCTTGTACGCGCAGGGCGCTGTTTTAGAGCCGCAGCCTTTTGACGAAGCTTCATTCATGGAGACAACCAAGAATTTACAGGTGCGTGAAGCGTTGCGCGATGCAATGGCCGAAGAAATGCGCGCAGATGACAAAGTCTTTGTCATGGGTGAAGAGGTCGCGGAATATCAAGGTGCGTACAAAGTGACGCAGGGGCTGCTGGATGAGTTTGGCAGTGAACGTATTATTGATACGCCGATTACAGAACACGGCTTTGCCGGTCTGGCCGTTGGTGCAGCGATGGACGGTTTGAAGCCGGTTGTTGAATTTATGACCATGAATTTCGCGATGCAGGCAATTGACCATATTATTAACTCGGCCGCAAAAACTTTGTATATGGCCGGTGGTCAGCTCGGGTGTCCGATTGTTTTCCGTGGCCCGAACGGTGCGGCCGCCCGCGTGGGCGCACAGCACAGCCAATGTTATGCCAGCTGGTACGGCCACGTGCCGGGGCTGAAGGTGATTGCGCCGTGGTCGGCGGCCGATGCGAAAGGTCTTTTGAAATCCGCGATCCGTGATCCGAACCCGGTTGTATTTCTGGAAAACGAACTCATGTACGGTCAGACATTCGACGTACCGGCAGATGAAGAATACACAATTCCGATTGGCCGTGCGAAAATCGAACGTGAAGGTACGGATGTGACGATTGTGGCTTATTCTATTATGGTAGGAAAATCACTCGAAGCAGCCGAAAAACTCGCCGAGCAGGGCATTAGCGCCGAGGTTATTAACCTGCGCACCATTCGCCCGCTTGACCGTTATACAATCATCGAAAGCGTCAAGAAAACAAACCGTATTGTCAGTGTTGAAGAAAGCTGGCCGTTTGCCGGTATTGGTTCCGAAATCGCGGCACTGTGCGGCGAACATGCGTTTGATTATCTGGATGCACCGGTAAAACGTGTGTGTGCGGCTGATGTGCCGTTGCCATATGCCGCCAATCTGGAGGCTCTTGCATTGCCGCAGATTGACGAGATTGTCCATGCTGCAAAAGAAGTATGTTACGAGAAATAAGCCTCATCAGCAGAATAAGATATAAAGGGAAATAAAATGCCTACGAAGATTTTAATGCCGGCTTTATCGCCAACAATGACCGAAGGCAATCTTGCCAAATGGCTTGTGAAGGAAGGGGATACTGTTGAATCCGGTGATGTGATTGCCGAGATCGAAACAGACAAAGCGACAATGGAAGTCGAGGCCGTTGACGAGGGCAAGGTTGCAAAGATTATCGTTGCAGAAGGTACAGAAGGCGTTCCGGTCAATGAATTGATCGCGATTTTGCTGGAAGAAGACGAAGATGAAAGCGCGCTCGAAGGCTTTGAAGCCAGCAATGATAGTGCTGCGCCATCTGCCCCTGCGCAAGACGAAGAAAAATCACAAAACAGTTCAGACAAAAAAGCAGACGATGACCAAAAGGCCGCGTCTGTGCCGGCTGCGCCGCAGACATCATCCGGCAAACGCATTTTTGCATCGCCTTTGGCGCGCCGCATGGCTGAACAGGCCGGCCTTGATCTGTCAACAATCACAGGAAGCGGTCCGCGCGGCCGTATCGTGAAAGCCGATATTGAAGCGGCGCAATCCGGTAAGACAGCCGCTACACCTGCTGCGACACAGGAAACTGCGCAGGATAAAACACCATCTGCATCAGCGGCTGCACCGGCGACGGCAGGCGGTAGCGCGGCAAGTGGTCCGGACGCGAAACAACTGGCTGATAGCTATGGTATGGAATATGAAGAAATTCCGAATAATAATATGCGCAAGGTCGTGGCCAAGCGCTTGCTTGAATCCAAGCAAACTGTGCCGCATTTCTACCTGACGGTTGAATTGCAAATCGACAAATTGCTGAAGACACGGTCCGAGATCAACAAAAAAGCAGACGGCGCATTCAAGGTGTCTGTGAACGATTTCTTTATCAAGGCTGTGGCAACGGCATTGCAATCTTATCCGGCGGCGAATGTCTCCTGGACCGATAATGCAATCTTGCAATATAAGCATTCCGATATCTCTGTTGCTGTGGCAACGCCGAACGGTTTGATTACGCCGATTATCAAAAAAGCTGAAACAAAAGGCTTGCGGACCATTTCGGAAGAAATGAAAGACTTGGCAACACGCGCCCGTGCCGGCAAGCTGAAACCCGAAGAATTTCAGGGCGGCAGTTTTTCTGTGTCAAACCTCGGTATGTTCGGCGTGCAGGAATTTGATGCCATTATCAACCCGCCGCAATCCTGTATTCTGGCCGTTGGTGCCGGTACGAAAAAGCCATATGTTGATGGTGATGATGAAATCCAGATCGGCACATTCGTGCAGTGTACGCTTTCTGTTGATCACCGCTCTGTCGATGGTGCGGTCGGTGCGGAATATCTGCAACATCTGAAACGCTATATTGAAGACCCGCTGGAAATGCTGGTCTAGAAAGCGCGTTGCGATGCAGTTTGTGATTATAGCGAAAGATGCGACGGACGCCGAGGCTCTTTCCCGCCGCATGCAGGCGCGGGACGGGCATTTGGCCCATATTCGTGATGGCATTGAAACCGGCGAACAGATCATAGCTGCCGCCATGTTGGATCAGGATGAAAAAATGTGCGGGTCTGTCATGTTCGTTGAGTTTGAAAATCGTGAGAAACTGGATGAATGGCTGGCGGAAGAACCGTTTGTAACAGAAAAAGTATGGGGCGATATTCAGGTTATACCGTGTCGTATCCCTGATATTTTCTCCAAAGCGTAATGTAATGCGTAAAACAGATTAAACGTGAAATAGAGGAAGACATTATGGCGCAGAATTTTGATATTGTTGTTGTTGGTGGTGGTCCCGGTGGCTATGTTGCAGCAATTCGTGCAGCACAACTCGGCATGAAAACAGCATTGGTTGAAGCAAACCATTTGGGCGGTATCTGCCTGAACTGGGGCTGTATCCCGACAAAGGCGCTGCTGCGTTCGGCCGAGGTCAATACATTGTTGCAGCATGCGGACCAATTCGGGTTTGATGTCAAAGAGTATAGCTTTGATTTCAAAAAGATTATCGCGCGCTCCCGCGCTGTGTCAAAACAGCTGACCAGTGGCATCCAGCATTTGATGAAGAAGAATAAAGTCACTGTCATTGACGGTTATGGCCGTTTGACCAAAGGCAAGACGGTAGCTGTCGAGAAAGACGGTAAGCAAATTGATGAGATCAAGGCCGAGCACATTATTTTGGCCACAGGCGCCCGCGCACGGGTCTTGCCGGGTCTTGAACCTGACGGCAAGCAGGTCTGGACGTACAAAGAAGCGATGGTACCGGAAAGCATGCCAAAATCAGTGGTCGTTGTCGGGTCCGGCGCGATCGGTATCGAATTTGCCAGTTTTTATAACGCAATGGGCGCGGATGTAACCGTGGTAGAGGTCATGGATCGCGTCATGCCGGTGGAAGATGCGGAAATCTCTGCGATGGCGCAGAAGGCGTTTGAAAAACAGGGCATGAAGATCATGACAAAAGCCAAAGTCACAAAGCTTGATAAAAGCGCAAAAGATGTGACGGTTCACGTTGAAAAAGATGGCGGTAAAACGGAAAAAGTGACTGTCGAGCGCGTTATTTCTGCGGTTGGTATCGTCGGTAACAGCGAAGATATTGGTCTGGAGCATTTCCCGAAGGTGAAAGTGGATCGCGGCCATGTCAGCGTCAATGAATGGCTTGAAACAGGCGAGAAGGGGATCTATGCCCTCGGTGATTTGGTTTCACCGCCCTGGCTCGCGCACAAAGCCAGTCATGAAGGCGTAATCTGTGTCGAGAAAATCGCAGGCGAGAAGGATGTTCATCCGCTGAAGGTTGAAAATATTCCCGGATGTACATATTGTCAGCCGCAAGTGGCCAGTGTCGGTATCACCGAAGCCAAAGCCAAAGAGCTTGGCTATAAAATCAAGGTTGGCCGCTTCCCGTTCATGGGCAATGGTAAGGCCATTGCACTTGGTGAGCCAGAAGGGCTGGTTAAAACGATTTTTGACGAAAAAACAGGTGAGCTGCTTGGCGCCCATATGATCGGTGCCGAAGTCACGGAAATGATTCAAGGTTATGTGGTCGGTAAGAGCATGGAAGCAACAGAGCTTGACTTTATGCACACGGTCTTCCCGCACCCAACATTATCGGAAATGATGCATGAATCCGTTCTTGATGCGTATGGAAAGGCGATTCATTTCTAAAATTTGTGTACTTTTGATCCAAAAATGTTAAATAGACAATTATGACTTATAATACGGACCTACTTGATAAGGCAAAACGCCACCCGGAAAAGCAAAAAAATCCGGACAGACCGATGGGCGCAAAGCCCGATTGGATCAAGGTGCGTGCGCCACAAGGCAAGGTCTATAGCGAAACACGCCAGATTGTTAAAAAACACAAGCTGACAACGGTTTGCGAAGAAGCCGGATGCCCGAATATCGGTGAATGCTGGGATAAAAAGCATGCGACGTTCATGATTATGGGCGAAGTCTGCACGCGGGCCTGCGCGTTCTGTAACGTTGCAACAGGGCGGCCTGATGCGCTTGATAAGATGGAACCGCTACGCGTCGCCGTTGCTGTGGAGCAGATGGATTTGAATCATGTTGTCGTCACATCTGTTGACCGTGACGATCTACCGGATAGTGGCGCGGCCCATTTTGTAAAAACGATTGGCGCAATCCGTTACAAATCGCCTGAAACAACAGTCGAAATTCTGCCCGGTGATTTTCGCGGCAAACAAGAAGATATTGATAGCGTGACACGGGCAAAGCCGGACGTGTTTAATCATAACCTCGAGACCGTACCGCGTCTTTACCCGAGCATCCGTCCCGGTGCGCGTTATTTCCGTTCTTTACGTCTTCTGGAGCGCGTGAAAGAAGTGGACCCGACGATCTTTACTAAATCGGGTATGATGGTCGGGCTGGGTGAGACAAAAGAAGAAGTCGGACAGGTGATGGATGATCTGCGCGTCGCTGGTGTGGATTTCATCACAATCGGTCAGTATTTGCAGCCGACGCCAAAACATGCGGCCGTCGATAAATTCTGGACGCCGGATGAATTCAAACAGCTAGAGAAAATGGCGCGCGCCAAAGGGTTCCTGATGGTCTCGGCATCACCGCTGACGCGTTCATCGCATCATGCCGGCGAGGATTTTGCCAAGCTACAGGCTGCCCGCGAAGCCAAGATGAATGCAGCTGCCGCAGAATAAAAGAGACGATTATAGAGTATACCAAACCTTCAAGACGAGGCGTATGTCCGGATGACGACTCACGCAGAACAAAGAAATCTTCCTTATACGCCCTTACAACTTTTTACGCTGGTTGCCGAAGTTGATAAATATCCCGCATTTTTACCCTGGTGCCTTGCCAGTCGTATCACCGAACGTGACGGTGATGTCTTTTACGCTGATCTTGTTATCGGGTATAAGATGCTGCGTGAAAAGTTTTCGTCCCGCGTAACGGCTTTGAAGCCAGATCATATTCACGTGGAATATCTTGACGGACCAATGCAACATTTATCAAATCACTGGCGCTTTCTGGAAGAAGAGGACGGCAGTTGCACGATTGATTTTTATGTTGAATTTGAATTTAAAAATAAATTACTTCAATCGGTTATAGAGACTTTCTTCAATGAAGCTGTAAAAAAGATGGTTAACGCATTTGAAAAGCGTGCTAATGAACTGTACGTGCCCTTGAAAATCGAACGCTAGGCTGCGCGCTCTCCATCATATCCCGCGTATCTATAACTCAGCGATATCTCTTTGTCATCAACCGTTAGAAAGTCTGTACGTACACTTCTGTCGACCCGCATATCGTCATAGCCGGACAGGTGCAGGATGCTGATTTCCTCGTGTGGTAAAAATGGTTCGACCCACTTCCCGTTTTTAGGGTCCCATTTTAATTTGTGCTCACATGTCCAATGTGTCCATGCAGGCAGGATTTCAGCCGGACAACCTTCCAGATACACCATCATACCTAAGGTTAATTGCTCGGCGGTAAAGGCTTTGCCATAGCGACTGGTCACGGCCTCGATCAGTAAATCCTGCCAGATATCCCAGTGCGGCGCATCTTTATGCAGGCAAAAGGCCCCAGCCAAAAGCTGATGATAAGGGAACAGCTCTTGCGCTGTTTTGATGCCAAAGGCCTTTTTCGCATTGGAGTAATAGAAGCTGCGGGCCTTGAACGGCCAGTGGCCGAGGAATTTTACCCGCATGCCCTTTGGGTATGCACGGTCAGACTGCGCGGTCAGTGCGATTTTACCGCGTGCGGCGCCTTGCAAAAACAAATCAACGCCGTGCCAATTTTGTACCCATGTGTCAGGGTCCATCCAGAAATAATAGTCGTATCCAGGGAATATTTTATTGATAAAAGGGCGGCAGACGCAGGATTTCAGATATTCGCGCCCTCTGATTTTGATATCAGGAATATGGCACGGCCAGTCCGGTGTTGTGACATGTACGGCATGGTCGTTCAACATATCGCGCTGCGCCTCGGTCAGGCCTGTATCCATCACACAAATAGCAGCGTCTTTCCCTTGCGGGAAGCTGCGGATAGAGTGAATCCATTCAATCAACATCGGGAAATAACGCGCATCCGACCCCGATACAAATGCAATGTCTTTAGTCTTGCTCATCGTTCAGATAAACCTTTCGGATGTGGTTGTGTACATGTTCGATCGCCTGTTGTGCTGTTTGCAGACGTACAGCATCTCTATCACCTTGAAAAACATGATGGAAGTGGTTCAGATAGCCATCAGAAGAGGCGACGCCGATATACACCGTTCCAACAGGTTTTTCTTCACTGCCGCCATCAGGACCGGCAATACCCGTACAGGAAACAGCCACGTGACTACGGGCGTTTTTCAGCGCGCCCTGTGCCATTGCCTCGGCTGTTTGCCAACTCACGGCACCATGTTTTTCAAGCAAGTCCGCTGGCACGCCAAGCATATCAATCTTGGCTTGATTGGAATAGGTGATAAAACCACGGTCAAACACGGCAGACGATCCGGGCACATCTGTAATGCGCTTGGCAATCAAACCGCCTGTGCAAGATTCCGCTGTGCTGAGCGTCATATCCATATTCTTGAGAATTGCCAGTAATGTTCTTTCCGTACTATCCATTGTCTCACATATTTACCTGTCTTTAGTCTTCTTGCGTAAGGGAAGACGGTACTGTATTTGTCGATAGGGCGGGTAAGGCCACGTTCACGATCGCCTGCGCGGCGATGCCCTCTTTGCGGCCTGTAAAACCGAGTTTTTCGGTGGTTGTTGCCTTGATATTGACCCTTTTTGCATCAATTCCACAGAGTTTAGCGACGTTTTCGCGCATTTTATCGCGATATTCACCCAATTTAGGGCGTTCACAGATCAATGTTGCGTCAATATTGCGTAATTTACCGCCTTGTTCATGTAGTTTTTCAATCGATTTGATTAGAAAATGAGCACTGTCACAATCTTTCCACTGCGGATCGGATGGCGGGAAGTGCAAGCCGATATCACCTTCACCGATCGCACCCAGCAAAGCATCTGTGATGGCGTGCAGGCCGACATCTGCATCGGAGTGGCCTTTCAATTTGAACTCATACGGCACATCAATGCCAAACAATGTGACAGGGCCGGGGGCGCTTGTGTCAAACGCATGCACATCAAACCCTTGTCCGGAAAGCGTTTCCATCATTTTTGTGTCTTTCTTCTGTGTTGCCAGGTACATTTCCGCCCATGTGAAATCATGCGGATAGGTGATTTTGATATTTGCGGGCGTCCCTTCGACAAGTGGTACGTCAATACCCATATCCTGTACCATTGCCGCGTCATCTGTGTATTTTTTCATCAAGTCGGCATCGTCATGGGCTTTCAAAATAACATCATAGCGAAAGGCTTGCGGCGTTTGAACTTGCCACAAATCTGTGCGATCGACATATTGTCCCGATCCACGCCGTAACGAAGAGCTGACAGGCGATGCCAGTGTTGCCGTCATATATTTATGTGCCTTCTGTACGCATCTGTACACATCATCAGAATCAAATAAAGGTCTTGCCGCATCGTGTATAATGACGATATCCTCATTTTTGATATCAGGTAAATCCTTTAAGCCATTGTAAACACTTGTATTCCTCTCTGTTCCGCCGTGACATATTGTGACCGGAACAGGACTGCTGTCTGTATGAATGAATGTTTCAAACAGGTCTTGCTGTTCCGGCGCGATGACAATCACAACGGATTGCAAACCATTTAACGACACCAGACGATCCAGCGTGTGTTGCAATACGGGTTTGCCTGCGATTTCAGCATATTGCTTCGGTATTTTTCCACCGGAGCGAGAACCGGTTCCGGCCGCGACGATAACGGCGTGAAACGGCAGAAAACCAGATGATTTTATATGATCTGATTTATCGTGACTTTCTACGGATTTCCTTGCGATATCACTCATAATTGAATATGGTTTCCCATCCATTTTAATTGCGTATTCGAAAAGCGCGGCACAATAACAACAACAACTACCTGAGAGAAGTAGCATTGCAGGGCGTTTTTAACAATATACTTGGTCTTTTTTATCCCTCAAAAGACAAATCTTTTGCAAAGAGCGTACAGGGAGGCGGTCGCTTTACAACTTTTTTGATTATCGCCGCGATCATCAGCGGCTTTGCGACCTATGCCGCTTTTGCTGAAATCCCGCCATTTGGCGATGATCCGCGCAGTGTTATATGGCTTTTGAACATTGACCTGATTCTGGTGCTGGTTCTGGTGACGGTCATTGCCCGCCGCATTGTTGCGTTGTGGAGCGGCCGGAAAAGAGGAGCCATTGGTTCCCGCTTGCATGTCCGTCTTGTTTATATCTTCAGCTTTTTGACGGTTACACCAGCGATTATCATGACGATTTTCTCGGTGTTCTTCCTGCATTTCGGTATCCAGAACTGGTTTAGCGGTCAGGTGCGCACAGCGATTAATGAGTCGCAAGCCGTTGCTGAAGCCTATCTGCGGGAACACCAACAAGTTATTCGCGCCGATATTCTGGCAATGGCAGGGGATATTGACCGTCAGGCCGGCATGCTTATCGGGAATAGTGACGCGCTAGAAAAGGTTGTTGAAACGCAATCGTTGCTGAGAAACCTGTCCGAGGCGATGATCTTTGATACAAATGGCCGCGTCCTTGCCCGTTCCAGCCTGACATTCACGCTGGCCTTTGAAACCATTCCCGATTATTTGATCGAACGCGCGGATCAGGGGGAAGTATTGGTGTTAACGCGCGAGAGTGATGACCGTGTACGTGCCCTTGTGAAGCTGAATAACTTCAGTAACGGCACGTATCTGTTCGTCGGGCGTATGGTTGATCCGACGGTGCTGGGGCATTTGAACGATACACGCGAAGCAGTCGCCAAATATTCAAGCCTTGAACGGGAACGGTCAGACTTGCAGTTAAAAGCCATGATGATTTTCATCATCGCAGCGCTCTTGCTGCTGTTTGCGGCTATATGGCTGGGGCTTTCATTCTCACGGCATCTGGTTGCACCTGTGATTGAGATGATTAAAGCGGCGGACCGCGTGCGCGCAGGGGATTTAACCGCGCGCGTCGAGGAATCGACGGAACAGGACGAGTTCGGCGTTCTCGGTAAAACCTTCAACAAAATGACAGAACAGATTCGTGAACAAAGAAACGAGCTGATCTTGACCAACAGGCAGCTTGATGAACGCCGCCGTTTTACGGAGACAGTACTCTCCGGCGTTTCGTCCGGTGTCATAGGCGTGGATGAAAAAGGCATCATTACACTGGCAAACAGCTCAGCTCTTGGCCTGTTGCGGCAGGAAAGCGATGATTTGGTTGAAAAAGATATTCTGAAAGTTCTGCCTGATCTTGGTGAATATCTGGCGCAGTCTTTTGACAAGCCGGGCAAGATTACACAGGCGGAAATCCCGTTTCTGCGTGACGATGGAAACAGACGGACGTTTCTGGCGCGCATTACGGTCGATAAAAGCGAAGACACCAAAGATGCGCCGAAGCGGGCTGTGATCACGTTTGATGATATTACCGAACTTGAAGCCGCGCAGCGTAAAGCGGCCTGGGCTGATGTGGCGCGCCGTATTGCGCACGAAATCAAGAACCCGCTGACGCCAATCCAGCTCTCTGCGGAGCGTCTGCGCCGGAAATATCTTGGCCAAATCACAGAAGATCCGGAAACATTCTCGCGCTGTACAGATACCATCATTCAGCATGTCGAGGATATCGGCCGCATGGTCAGCGAATTTTCTTCTTTTGCCCGTATGCCTGAACCTGTGATGAAAAATAATGATATCGTCAAGCAACTGAAAGACATGGTTGTGATGCAGCAGCAGGCGCATCCGCAGATCAAGCTTGAAACACTTGTCGATGAAAAGCAGATTCCAGCAAGCGTACAATGCGACATGCATCAAATCAGACAAGCTGTGACAAATATTATTCAGAATGCGGTTGATTCACTGGAAGCGACAGACAAAAAAGACAAAACCATTCAAATCAACTTGCTACGGGATGATGAATACGGGGTTTGTATTGCCGTGAACGATAACGGGAAAGGATTTCCGGCAGATGAAGACTTGTCGCGGCTGAGCGAACCATACGTGACGCACCGCGAGAAAGGCACAGGGCTTGGGCTTGCGATTGTAAAGAAAATCATGGACGACCATAAAGGGAAGCTCTTTTTAGGTGTGCCGGAATGGCTCACGGAAAGAAAAGACTGGCACGATATTGGCGGCGCAACAATTGTGATTACCATTCCCGTGCCGGAAAATGCAGAGGATAGCGGAGAAGGACAGATTGCATCGACACGTGCAATTGCCTAAAATCAATCTGATGAGTGATAAAAAGAATCTGATTTTAATCGTAGATGATGAAGAAGGGATCAGGAACCTGATTCAAGGAATCCTTGAAGATGAAGGTTATCTGACCCTGACGGCATCAAATGACACGGAAGCATATGAAATGCTCCGTGATGAACGGCCTGATCTTGTGATTCAGGATATCTGGCTACAGAACAGCGAAGATGACGGTATCGAGATTCTGAAGAAGATTAAAGCCGAAAAACCGCATATACCGGTCATCATGATTAGCGGGCACGGCACAATTGAAACGGCCGTCAACGCGATTAAAATCGGGGCGTATGACTTTATTGAGAAACCGTTTAAATCGGACCGCCTGATTCTGATGATTGAACGGGCCATTGAAAATGCGTTACTGAAAGCAGAAAACCGCACTTTAAAACAAAAAATGGAAACGCATATTGCAAAGACAGAGCTGGTCGGCACATCAAACAGCACCCAGCATTTGCGGCATACAATCGAACGGATTGCAGCAACCAATAGCCGTATTCTACTGACCGGTGAACCGGGAACAGGAAAAGATTATGTGGCGCACTATATCCATATGTTGTCCGATCGTGTTGATCAGCCGTTCATGGCTGTAAATTGTGCGATTTTGACACCGGACAGACTGGAAATGGAGCTGTTCGGCACCGCGCACACGATCAATGGCGAGCCGCCGCATCAGGGCGTTTTGGAGCGGGCAGATGGCGGCACATTGCTTTTGGACGAAGTGGCGGATATGCCTCTTGAAACGCAAGGCAAGATATTGCGCGTGTTGCAGGAACAATGTTTCCAACGTGTCGGCAGTGACACGGAAATTCACGTTGATGTGCGTATCATTGCGTCTTCCAATCAGAATTTGGAAACGGAAATGGAAAATGGTAATTTCCGCAAAGATCTGTATTACCGTTTGAATGTTGTGCCGGTACATCTTGATCCGTTACGGGAACGGCCGCAGGATATCAAACCGCTGGTTCAATATTTTATCGCGCAATATTCCGAACAGGCCGGTTTGCCAAAACAAACATTTTCGTCTGCAACATATGCCGTTTTGCAAAGCTATGATTGGCCGGGCAACATCCGGCAACTGAAAAACACCGTGGAGTGGGTGATGATCATGCATAAATCGGCGGAAGGCGAAGAAATTATGCCTCATGATCTGCCGCCGGATATTTCCGGACATGACAAGACAGAACAAGATGATATTGACGAAACAGATTATGCGGCGTTACCACTCAAGAAAGCGCGTGAACGTTTTGAAGCGAATTATATGCGGTCCCAGGTTGAACGTTTTAAGGGCAATATCTCGAAAACCGCAGAGTTTGTCGGGATGGAACGTTCTGCACTGCACCGTAAATTAAAACAGCTCGGTCTGAATGAAGACAAGTCAAACAGCAATAACAGTCAAATCGAAGACGATCAGCAAAAACAGAAAGCATATTAGACCATGAAAGTTATCGTGTGCGGCGCCGGTCAGGTTGGGTTCAGTATCTCATCATACCTTATTCGCGAAAATAATGATGTGACGGTCATCGACCATAATGCCGATATTATCGAAAAGCTGAATAATGAAATTGACGTGCAGGGTATTTGCGGACACGCATCCAACCCGAATGTACTGGATGCCGCAGGCGCGCGGGAAGCCGATCTGATCGTGGCCGTGACAGAACAAGACGAGGTCAACATGGTCGCGTGCCAGATTGCGCACTCGCTGTTTAACGTGCCGAAAAAGATTGCTCGTGTGCGGGAACGCGCTTATCTGAACCCTGCATGGGCCAACTTGTTCAGCCGTACGCATATGCCGATCGACAAGATCATCTCACCGGAGGTCGAGGTTGCAAAATCAATCTATGACTGTCTGAAAACACCGGGAACGACAAATTTGATTTCATTGGCGGATAATATGGTTTTTCTGGCTGGTACGATTTGCACGGAAAAATGCCCGGTGTTGAATACGCAGCTTAAGCAAATTCCGATTTTATTTCCCAACGTGCCACTGATTGTTTGTTTGATCGCGCGGGAAGGGGAGATCATCGTCCCGACAGAAGATGATCAGGTGTTCCCTGATGACGAAGTCTTTTTCTTTACGGATAAAAGCCACTTGAAACGCGCCCTGACAATCTTCGGGCATGAAGAAGAAGAAGCACGCACCATCACGTTGATGGGCGGCGGCAATGTCGGTAAGAGCTTGATCGAACTGATTCATAAAAAGACCAATCGTATCAATCTGAAAGTGATTGAAAAAGACGAAGAGCGCGCGGAATTCCTGAGTACAAATTTCCCCGATATCGTCGTGTTGCACGGTAGTGGCATCAACAGGGAAATTCTGGCCGAGGCCAATATTCGCAGCACGGAAACCTTTATTGCCGTGACGGAAGATGATGAAAACAACATTCTGGCCAGTCTGATTGCAAAGCAGGCCGGTTGCAGCCGGGTTATCAGTTTGACGAACACATCAACCTATACGTCGTTAACGGCACGGCTGGGGATTGACGCAACCGTGTCACCAAAAACATCAACCGTATCGACCATTATGCAGCATGTGCGGCGCGGCCGCATCAAAACCTTGCAAGCCATTTATGATGGTGCAGCCGAAATTATCGAGGCCGAAGTCGCCGAAACATCGCATTTGGTCAATATGTCGGTTGTTGATCTGGAATTACCGTCTGATGTGATTATAGGTATGATTGTACGAGGAGACGAAGTGTTGCTGCCGACGCCAGATACAGTTATTCAGGCGCTTGACCATATTGTGTTGATGGCGCGGGCAGGGAAGGCCCACATGATCGAAGAAATGTTCACCATCCATGTGGACCTGTTTTAGGGCCATATAGGCAGGATCGTGACGGGATAAAAATAATGGCGGATATGAAACTTGGTGTGTTTGATTCAGGGCTTGGCGGTTTGCTCATCGCCAAAGCCATTGAAGATAACCGGCCGGATATTGATATGGTCTATCTGGGCGACACACTGCATGTCCCTTACGGAAAACGTTCAAAAGACGCAATCTATGATTATTCCAGGCATGCGATTGATTATTTATTCAGTGAGAAAGACTGTCAGATTGTCCTGACAGCGTGCAATACCGTAAGTGCAGCCGCGTTGCGGACCCTGCAGCAGACCTATCTGCCCGATGCATATCCGGATCGTCGTATTCTGGGTGTCGTTGTCCCTACACTCGAAGAAGCGATTTCCTCCGGTTATAAAAATATTGGCATCATTGCCACCGAATATATTGTTGAATCAGATATTTATGCCGCAGAATTAAAGAAGCTCGACCCGTCATTCACCATTCACCAACAGGCAACGCCCTTGCTTGTGCCGCTCATTGAAAATAACGGCCTGAAATGGGTGAAACCGATTTTGGAGGATTACCTTGAACCGCTTTTAGCGGCGCAGGTAGAATGTCTTATCCTCGGCTGTACGCATTATCCGCATCTTATGCCGGTTTTGCGTGACATTCTGGGAGATCAATTTCCTATCTTGTCTCAGGTCGATATCATCCCATATAAGTTGAACGATTATTTACAGCGGCATCCGGTCTTTGATGAGAAAATCGGAAAGAACGGCACAAAAGAATATCTGGTCACCGATATTACGCGCGGATATAAAGAAACAGCATTATCAATTTACAACAAAGAGATAGAGATACAGCATGTCAAACCCTGAGAAAATGACAGACGCAATGGCCCGGGATATTGAAAAACCAGATGCTATCTTTTTTGATTGGGACGGCACATTGGTCAATACCATTCCGGGGTTGTTCGACGCCCACAACCATGTGCGTGTCGCGATGGGATTTCCACCGTGGAGTCAGCAGGATTTCTGGGATAATTTGCGCCATTCATCTCGTCAGATTTACCCGTCGATCTACAAAGAGCGCACGGAAGAGGCGTTTGATATTCTGTATGATTATATGGATAAAAATCATCTGAACGGGATCGAGATCATGGCAGGTACGCATGACCTGATCGATTTTATGCGGGAAAACGCGATTAAGTCCGGCATCATCAGCAACAAAAAACACCGCTTCCTGATGCGCGAAGTGGCGCATTTTAAATGGAATGATGTTTTTCCAGTGGCCTATGGTTCCGGTGCTTTGGAACAGGATAAACCTGATGCAACACCGCTATTGAAGGCCTTCGAAGAAACTGAACAATCCCTGATCAACAATCTTGGCAATGTCTGGTATGTCGGTGATACGGCAACAGATATGATGGCTGCGAAAAATGCCGGATGCAAAGCGGTTCTTCTGGCCGACCCGAAAAACAGAGATACCCTTGAAAAGGAATTTTCCCCCTATCTGTCACTGCAAAATTGCGGTGAACTTCACGAGATTCTAACCCGAATATTCTGATTGATCCAAATGAAAGGTTGCGTATGAAGGCAATATGCCGTAAGACGTTCAGCATATTTGGTTAAATATAAAATAAATAAAACCCATAATAAAAAAAGAGAAAAAAATGAGCGATAAAAACCAAAATGTACAAGACGTATTTTTGAACAAAATACGCAAAGAAAAACAAACTGTGACGGTATTTCTTGTGAATGGTGTGAAACTTCAGGGTGTTGTAACATGGTTCGATAATTTCAGCATGTTGCTGCGACGTGAGTCACATGTGCAGCTTATTTACAAGCATGCAATCTCGACCATCATGCCGAACGGCCCACTGAGCCTCTATGACGGTGAAGAAGAAGACGCGTCCGCGTAAGGTTTTTGCTTTATCCTATGGATGACGATCAAAAATCATTTCACGTCCGCACTCAAACAGAAGATGAAATCATCGCTGTTGTCGTTGTTCCTTATACCAAAAAGGACGCTGACGGCAGCGGCTTTTCGCCTGAGCGCTATGTCGAATACAAGACAGAAGAAGCTACAGGCTTGGCGCATGCCATACATTTGCATGTCGCCCAGACATTCCCTGTCAAAATTACGCAAATCCGGCCCTCCACATATCTTGGCAAGGGCCAGCTCGAAACGATAGGCGAGGATATCACCGAGATTGCGCCGGATGTGGTCATCATTGATCATAATTTATCCCCCGGGCAACAGCGTAATCTTGAAAAGGCCTGGGATACAAAGGTGATAGACCGCACAGGGCTTATTCTTGAAATTTTCGGCGCGCGCGCCCAAACAAAAGAGGGCAAGATTCAGGTTGAACTTGCAGCCCTTGAATATCAAAAATCCCGCCTGGTTCGATCATGGACACACTTGGAACGACAAAAGGGTGGTGCCGGCTTTATGGGCGGTCCCGGTGAACGTCAGATCGAGATTGACCGCCGCTTGATTACAGACCGTATTGCCCGCCTGAAAAAGGAACTGGATACGGTGCGCCGCACACGCGAATTACAACAGGAAAGCCGCAAGAAAGTCCCGTTACCGGTGGTATCGCTGGTGGGATATACAAATGCGGGGAAATCTACATTGTTTAATGCGCTGACCGAATCCGATGTTTTTGCCAAAGACCTGCTCTTTGCGACGCTGGACCCGACCATGCGCAAACTTGAAACCGATAACGGGCTGGATGTGATCTTGTCCGATACAGTCGGGTTTATATCCGATCTTCCAACGCATTTGATTGCCGCGTTCCGTGCAACATTGGAACATGTCGAACATGCCGATATTATTTTACATGTGCGTGATATGTCGAACCCGAATAATGAAGAACAGCGGAATGATGTGATTGATATCATGCGTGATCTGGGGATTGATTACGATGAAGATGAACGCATTATCGAGGTCTTGAATAAAATTGATCTGCTGGATGAAGAAGCACAAGCCGATTTGGAGCAGACATTACGTTTCCCCAAAAACAAAATTGATATGATTCCGGTCTCTGCTATCAAGAAGACAGGGTTTGAGGCTCTGCGCCACTGCATATCCGAAAAATTAATGCGGGATCATCAAACTGTGCGTTTTGATATTCCGTTTGAAAACGGCAAAGCCATTGCCTGGCTGCATCAATATGCCGATATTATCGATACGAAAAACGGGACGCACGCCATTGAAATGCACGCACGTCTTTCCAAAGCCGATATCGGACGTTTCGTTGACAAGTTCAACATTGCGCCGTATCAAGAGGAAGGAAAGAGTGTATCTGACAATGGATTTTAATCTGACATCGCCCTCAATTATCGAAGATATCCTGAAGCAGGCCGCAGAGCGCTGCATTCTGCCTTATTATAAGCAGCTTCAATCCCGGCAAATCGAGACAAAGAGCGGCCCTGACGATCTTGTAACAATCGCGGACAAGGAGTCCGAAGCGTTTATTACGCGCGAACTCCAAGAACAGTTTCCCGATCATGTTATTTTTGGTGAAGAATCCTTTTATGCCGACGCTGACCGTCTCAAAGACACAATCAGTCGCGCAGCTGACCGCCCGATATGGATTATCGATCCCGTTGACGGCACGCATAATTTTGCCCACGGCAAACGGCATTTTGCTGTACTGCTAGCCTGTGTTGTCGATGGAATTACGAAATATGGCTGGATTTATGATGTGTTGGGGGATGCCACCATTTTTGCGGAAAAAGGGAAGGGCGCGACATTGGATGGCGCGCCATTACATATAACAGATGTTCCGTCTTCTTTAGCATCGGCGAGCGGGTATGCTGCAAAGAAATTCTTCAAAAAAGACGCAAAGCAAGCTGTCACTGATCTTGAACATTGTGTTGCCGAACAAACGACGCTGCGCTGTTCTGCGCATGAATATTGGGCTGTGGCGACAGGGCAGCGCCAGTATATCATCAGCACAAAAATGAAACCCTGGGATCATCTGGCGGGATCGTTAATTGTGCGTGAGGCAGGCGGCGTTGTCCGCAAATTCGATATGACTCCCTATGATCTGCAAACAGGGCATCATGGCGCGATGATTGTTGCCGCGAACGAAGATATCTGGCAACAAATCTATGAGACAACGGCCAAATATTTCGGTCCTACGCCGGCATCACCTTAGCGTACGCACTTGTGCGCCTGCATTAACCGGTGCGCTTCTTATCGCGTCTTTCTTTTTGTTTTTGAAGCTGCCATAGCTTTTCTTTTTCTTCGAGTGACAGTGCCACGAAGTCAATGTCTTGTGCGATAGAATCTCGTTCCATGCCCGTGAAACGGCGCGTGAATTTATTATTTGCATGCCGCAAAGATTCTTCGCAATCGGCACCCAGCATACGACCAAAATTCGTCAGAACAAAGAATAGATCGCCTAATTCATCGATGATTTCATCTTGGTTTCCCGATTCAATCGCCTCACGCATTTCTGCGATTTCTTCTTCGAATTTATCAAGCACATGCGCGGGGTGATCCCATTCAAATCCGGTCTTAGCCGCTTTTTTCTGGAGCTTCTGGGCACGCTTAATGGCCGGCAAGCCCATCGTGACGTCATCCAGTACGGAAGAAGGGGCGTTTCCGTCTTTGTGGGCTTTTTCCGCTTCTTTTTGCTGTTCCCAAATTTCCGTGACATGATCGGCGTCTTTTGCATTCACATCACCAAAGACGTGCGGATGACGGGATATCATTTTGTCGGTAACGGTCGTTACAACATCGTCGAAAGTAAATGTGCCGTCTTCTTTGGCCATTTGTGCATGAAACACGACTTGCAACAATAAATCGCCGAGCTCTTCCTTTAAATCATTCATATCACCACGATCAATCGCATCGGCAACTTCATAGGCTTCCTCAATCGTGTACGGCGCGATTGTGGCGTAGGTTTGCTCAATATCCCACTTACACCCCGTATCCGGGTCGCGCAAACGCGCCATGACATCAAGCAGACCATCAATTTTATTCTGTTCAGCCTTCTTCTGTTCCATCATCGAAACTCTTCCTGATTCTCTCTCATAACTTTAACACCGATCTATCGATCCTATGTCTGCATTATCAATACATTCGATTTAATCTGTATCTTTACGTGCCTCAATATACATGGACACCTTAGGATGAGTGTTGTCGAACAATGTTGTATCGCGGAGAACAGGGCAGGCACTTTGACCATATGCAGAGACATATGGATTTTTGAAACCTGCATTATGCAATGCTGCGATAAGTTTATCAGGATTCCACCAGTTGATGTGATTTCCTGGATATAGTTTTTGCTTTTCAAGATCACCTTTTTCAATGAATTTATTCAAAGCGTCTTCTTTTTTATACGTTTTCAGGATGTCTTTGATCTGTTCGTGACTCAAGCGCTCATCTGCGCCGTCAGCATGAATTTCTGAGACATTGCCGCACACATGTAACAAGAAGAGTTCTTCTATTGAAGCCTCTTTCAGTGGTCTTAGATATTTAGAACGTTTCATTTCGGAAGGGTGTGAATAACGGTACTGCCAGTAAAAATATTCACGGTCATTATTTTGATAAGCACGATAGTCGAGATCAAAATTTGGGCACGTGATGCGCAGGTAGCCACCTTTTTTGAGCGCGCGGTAGGATTCCGCAAGCAAATTATGCACGGCATCGTCCGTGATATGTTCGATTGTGTGACTTGTATAAATGATTTCTGCCGTTTCCGTTTCAACGGGTAGGGGAGAGAGTGTCATTAAATCATAGTCGATTACAGCCTGCTCGTCTTGTTGTGATGCATACCAGTCAGAGCATTTGTCTATGTTGGTCCATGCCCAATGACGGAATCCGCCGGCACCAACATTATAAAGGCGTCGATGGTGAAGAGAATCTTTGTCAAAGAGTTCTTCGTATATTTCATTCCACCGCTGCTGTGAAACCCAGGGATCGCTTGCGCGGCGTATTTCCAGATCTGCTTTATTTAATGCAGCATTTACATATTTTTTGATATATCTCTTCATAGTGTTTCCTTACGACGAATCTCAAGATGGTCTGCAACCAGATCACATATTTTGCGGACAAAGGCATCACCACCACGTGACGGGATGATGAAGTTTGCGCTTTGCAGAACATCTTCATGCGCATCGGATGGGCAGAACCCGTACTTTACAAATTTCATGCAATCGAGATCAGGAGTGTCATTCCCAACAAAGATGGCATGATCCGCGGAGATTTCATGGTCCGCGAGCCAGTTTCGGAGTGTTTCTATTTTGTTGTCGATGCCGGTAAATGCATCAATACCAAGTTTCTCACAACGCTTTGCAACAGCTTCGTTCCGTTCTTTAGAAATCACACAATGTGCGAGCCCCAGATCACGCAGGCGTTTCAATCCAATGCCATCGCTGCGGTTACAACAGACCATCTCTCGTCCATCTTGATCGGTATAAACACGATTATCGGAGAACACGCCATCGAAATCAAAAACAACAGCTTCGATGTTCCCCAAGTTCAGAATATGTTTGCAAAGCAGTCTATGAGGCAGTATCTGCCAAAGTAAGCTCTGATAAAATGATTTCAGCACGTTTCAAATCCTGTAATGTATCGATATCAAGCATTTCTACGCCACCTAATATCACGTATTTTGTTTTACCGCAAAAACGGTTCTGACGAGCAAGATAGGATGACGTTCTCATCAAGTAAAAGGCCCCTGTTTCGAGAACTTGTTCGGGCAGGTCCTGTCGTCTCAAACGTTGTTTTGTATGGTCATGATTAATGCCTTCAGCAAACCCCTCCGGTTGTCCCGGCCGCCATAAAAACTTATCAAAGGGGATCGCAGCAAAACAGCAATCCAAATCTTCTTCAAACAATTTAGTCAACCCTTTATCAAGGTGTTCACCACGCGTTGTCGGAACGGTGCATTGCATGAACGCAATGGCATCCGGTGCGTAATCTTCTGTTTCTTTCAACTGACCAAGTACATGATTGAGCGCACTTTCCGAACTTGCTGTGTCATCGGATATTTCTTTCGGTCGCCGTACGACTTCAGCACCATACGCTTTACTCACGCTTTCAATATCCGGACAGTCCGTAGATACAATCACACGCGTCACACGTTGGGATGCCTTTGCTGCCTCGATATTATATGCAATAAGTGGCTTTCCGTTGATATCCCTGATGTTTTTACCCGGAACACCTTTGGAACCGCCTCTGGCCGGAATAATTGCAAGGACTTCGTGTTGCTCTGGCATCTTTCCTGTTTCCATCATGCTGCGCACATATAATGCGATTAACGCGATTTCTCTGTTAAGCTGCGCGCTCGGAAGGTTCCCATTTTAGTTTTTTGCGTTGCTCAATTTCTACATCCAACAGGTCAGTATCTTTGAACGTCAAAGCTTTACTCACATTGACCATGTCGCGTTTGAGAGTGCGCAATCCGCCGGGTTCCAACGAAGCAGCGTGGTCTGTACCTTTCCATGTGCGATCAAGCGTATAATGCCTTTCGATCCAATCCGCACCCAGTGTAATGGCAGCAACATCAGCGGCAATCCCCTTATGGTGACCTGAGAAGCCGATACAGTTGACGCGGTTGCCGTATTCCTCAATATAACGCGAGATTTCCAACAGGCAGATATCTTCGAATTCAACAGGGTAAGCAGATGTACAGGCGTATAGGACCACATCTTTGGCGCGACCTGTTTTTTCCATGAATGAAATTATAGATTCAATCTCTTCTTTTGTTGTCATACCTGTTGAGATATGAATTTGTCCTCCGAAATCATCGGAAAGATACTGTAACAAATCAAAGTGTAAGTTTGTTGCAGAAGGAATTTTTATAAGCTCGGGCTTTAAAGATGTTATTTCCTTTGCGGATGTCATATCCCAAACGGATGTACTGTAAGAAACACCCACTTCTTCGCAGTAATCCTGCAATTCCTTATGTTGATCAACCGAGAATTCCAAAAATTCACGGTGCGCCCCATATGTATCCCCAAATGAATTATAAGGAACAGGGTGGGGGCTGTTGTATTGATCATCTGAGAGAAGCTCTTTTGGTGTTCTCTTCTGGAATTTCACAACATCAACTTCACAGAATGAGGCGGCGACGCTAATCATTTTTTTCGCGATATTCATATCGCCCATATGATTACATCCGATTTCTGCAATAAGTTTTTTCATTTCTATCTCCTCGGTCGAAGCTTTCTATAGAAGAATATTGGTTTTTCTAACGGTCTTGATCATTTTTGTTCATGCTGAAGTTTTCAGGAACGACTGGCGCGAACTTTTTATGGACATAGTTACTATCATATTCGCTGGCCGGAATATAGTAGTTGAACATAGCGTAACGCTCACCATCCTTAATAGGCATGCCTCTGTGAATTCCTGATGTGTCCACAAGTACGACCGTCCCTTTTGGTGCGGTAAATGTTTTGAGACGAGATGGATCTCGATCAACTAAAGGCTGTACGTCTTTGTCTGTCAGGCGCGTTGCGTTCTGGGGCATACCTGTCACAGCTGTGTCTGCTTTGAATTGTGCGTGATGATGTGTATTGGACCCTACAATGTATTGGAAGGGTCCGTTTTCATCCGTCACATCCTTCAAATACACCAATGCCTTGAATTGACGGATCATGCGATCACGATGCCAATCTCCACCAGATCCGAGAACACTCCCCTTGGTCGGCTCTACGTGATTAACCAGAGAGACATTAATCTTTGCAGTCTCACCATAATATTGATCTGCAATAGATTGTAAGAATTTGTCGTCGTGAAAGCGTGCAAAAGTTTCCGATACATTTTCACAACCAAAAATACGATCATCTTCACGGCTTTGTACAAATGAGGGGTGGCACTCTTTCATGTCATGGAATTCCGCGATACATTTTTCGCACCACGCTGCGTCAAAATAAGACGGGAGAACAGCAAACCCTTGATCGTACACTTGTTGCAAAAGTGCATTTTTCTGGGCGTCTTCATCATTGAACACGTTAGGGAATTTTGTGTTCAGCGATTTATAGCGCTCCATTCTTAGTGTTGCATTCAGCTTTGGGGAGACTTTCCAGACCAAAGATTTGGCAGACTTTTTCAACGCATTCATCATATCATTTTCACCCAGCTTGTTTATCAGGTAACTATATCCATGCCATCATACGGCAAACGCAGTATTTATACCTTCACTTCGCAGTATGCACGCGACATAGACATAGCACAGTCTGCAATGGCACGCTATGGATATCTGCCTATACAGATAGACTTTTAGGCGTAAAAATAGCTGCTATCTGCAGGAGAGGGGATGTCATGAATATTTTCTGCGATCTCTGCTGCATTATTTGCTAAAAATGCCTGCTTTTTTTGGATTAACCCTTCAGCAGCTTCATGTCCGGGCAAAGCGACGACAATGGTTTTGCAGTGCAAGGCCGTTCCTTCCCAGATCGTGGTTGAATATACACCGGCATTATACTCCGACCGCGCCATCAATTCGTACGTATTTTCATTACTGCCATATGACAGGCGTATATTGTCAGGCATGCCCTTCAGGTGAATGTTATAAGCATCAGGGTCTTCCCCCGGATGTAAACGATAGCAAATCGTATAGGTCGGCAATAATGTGGCCAGATCGCGTGCAATAGGGAACAGTTCAGCGGCAATCGTGCCCTGTGAGCAAAACAAGATTGATTTCGGGGTTTTGGACTGTGTTATTTGTTCATACGCAGCAACAACACCGCGCATATGCTCCGATCCGATCACGTCATAAGAGCATGCTTTCGGCAAAGGCGTTGTGTCTGCCCAGAATTGGCCAAACAGCCATAATTTGTCTGGGAAATAGGGGATGCAATGCTGCTCGGGAAACGCGTAGCCCAAGTGGAAATCGTTAATCAATCCATGTTGTAACTCGATCGTTTCTATACCAAGATCTTGCGCGGCTGCTATGACAGGTTCTTTTCCGTAGGCAACCACGAGATATACCGTTTCAATTTTTTTGATACGAAAGAGCAGGTTATAAAACGCTTTTTTTACACGAAACTCAGCTGCTTTTTGCCTTGTCATTTTGTCTAAATGAATACGCATACCGGTTTGCGTAAATATTTGACCTGCAACATCTGAAAAAATATCACTTTTCCCGCGTAACAACCGGCAAAGCATTCCATATATTTTTGCGATGCCCCAGACAAATGACATTGTTTTGGCGCTATCATATTGTTGCCCGCGCCAGTCATCATACAAGATCAAGCGCCGGCGCTGTTTGTTTTCGTCCGAAGACAGCACGTGTTTGCTGTGAATATCTTCTCCGGCAATCTGTCTGCGGTGCGGCAACACAACATCATGATATGTCCCCAGAGTCAGGAATGGATTCCGGAACAAGAAATCCCGCACAATGAAAAAAATGGCGGTAAAGACGGAAAACCATTTTTGTTTTCCCGCAGGTTGTTTGCGCCCATGTATTTTCAGGCCTTGCCCTAACGTCTCTTGTACAGTCGTGCGTACCAGTTTCCATGCGTGAACATTTTTAAACTGCGTTCTTTCAAAAAGGTTGAACTGATTTTCCAGTGATTGGATGTAAACAGCAATCGCTTTCGGCGTTTTTTCAAAAGAGGACAAAGAAGAAGATGACATCGCCTGATAAAACCTGCATATTCCATAGTAAATTGACAGTGTTGAGCCAATAAGGCATATCACAACCAGAATTACTTACAAGAGTTTAGATATCAATTGATAAACGTGATGATGTTGTGTAAAACTTCGATACATTAATGTCAATCGGAGACAAGAGGCTATGGCATCGTACGATACATACAAAGATAGAGATAAAGCAGAGGTAGGCTCAGAGAAAACTTTCGGCCTGTTTTTTAGTGTAATCTTTTTACTTGTAGCTCTGTGGCCCTGGTTTCATGGTGAAGAATATATACGTACCTGGGCTTTCTGCACGTCTGTCATTTTGTGCGCCATCTCGATAACTATTCCTAAGACTCTATCTGTTCCAAATAGATTATGGTTTAAGCTGGGCATGGTGCTACACAAAATTGTAAACCCTTTTATCATGGGGGCTCTATTTTTTCTAGTTGTCGTTCCGATCGGTTTGTTTATGAAGGTTTTTGGTAAGGATCTTTTAAATCTGAAGCTGGACAACATGGCAAAAAGTTATTGGCTACCCAGGACACCTCAAGGACCGCAAAAGGGAAGCATGCGAGATCAATTTTAAAAAAGAAACGGAATGAATATGTCTATATTTATGGAACTGCTCAGGTTCGTACATGCTAGAAAGAAGTACTGGATGATACCGATTTTATTCTTATTTGTGAGTCTTGGTGGACTCTTAATTTTGGTAAAGGGCTCGGTCGTAGCCCCTTTCATTTACACGATTTTTTAGAAAAACTTGGGTGACTATGTATATCTTAGGAATATCAGCCTATTATCACGATAGCGCCGCGGCTCTTCTTTGCGATGGGCGCGTCATCGCTGCTGCACAAGAAGAGCGCTTTACACGAGTGAAGCACGACGATAGCTTCCCCGAGCATGCAATCGCTTATTGCCTTGAGCATGCCAATATCTCCTTGCAGGACATCTCTTACTTTGCATTTTATGATAAACCGTTTCTGAAATTTGAAAGACTGCTCGAAACATATTTGGCATTCGCACCGAAAGGATTTAGATCTTTCTGTATGGCCATGCCATTGTGGTTAAGGGAAAAACTGTTTCAAAAAGACCTTATTATCAAAGAGCTACAGAGGATTGATCCTGCAGTTACTTCGGTAAAAGATAAAATCATGTTTTCGGAGCACCATTTTAGTCATGCAGCAAGCGCTTATTATGCTTCTCCATATAATGATGCTGTTGTGCTCACGCTGGATGGTGTTGGAGAATGGGCGACAACAACAGTATCTATCGGAAGAGGTAACGATCTTTATATCCATAAAGAGATACATTTCCCCCATTCTTTGGGCCTGCTCTATTCGGCGTTTACTTATTATACTGGCTTCAAAGTCAATTCAGGCGAGTACAAGGTTATGGGGCTCGCTCCCTATGGCGTTCCTAAATATAAAGACCTGATTCTAGAGCATATCATAGATGTAAAAGAAGACGGATCTTTTCGTATGGATATGTCTTATTTCAATTATTGCACCGGCTTTACAATGACGAACAAAAAGTTTTCTGATTTGTTCGGTCAACCAGTCCGAAACCCTGATACAGATCCACTCACACAGTTTCATATGGATATTGCCGCTTCTGTTCAGGCCGTAACTGAGGAGATTGTGTTACGTTTAACGCGGGCACTGGCTGCAGAATACAAAATGCCGAACCTGTGTTTAGCCGGTGGAGTTGCATTGAATTGTGTAGCAAATGGAAAAGTGTTACGTGATCAGGCGTTCAAAAATATCTGGGTACAGCCAGCTTCCGGCGATGCCGGTGGTGCAATAGGGTCCGCTTTGGCTCTTTGGCATATGGATCTAGGAAAAGAAAAATCCGATATCTCCTTAGATTATGAAACAAATAAAAGCTGTGATTTGATGTCAGGGGCATATTTGGGGCCTGCATTTTCACAGGATGAAATCGAGGAAGATTTGAAAAACGCCGGCGCGTCCTATGATGTTCTGGATGATCAGGCGTTGTTTGAAAAAACAGCGCAGGCGCTTGTGGACGGTAAAGCAATTGGCTGGCATCAGGGACGTATGGAATTTGGTCCACGTGCGCTAGGGAACCGTTCTATTTTAGGTGATCCGCGCTCTTCTGTTATGCAGAAAATTTTGAATCTGAAAGTTAAATATAGAGAAAGTTTTCGACCGTTTGCACCATCCGTTTTATCTGAATATGCATCCGAATGGTTTGATATAAACAAATCTGATGTGAGCCCTTACATGTTGTTGGTGGCGAATGTTGCATCACAAAAATGCCATGAAATGTCTGAAGAGGAACAAAGCCTGTTCGGGATTGATAAATTGAATGTGTCACGGTCTGAAGTGCCAGCAGTGACGCATGTTGATTATTCCGCAAGAATCCAAACTGTCCATGCTCACACTAATCCACGCTACCATGCCTTGATAGAGGCCTTTTATCAGAAATCCGGTTGTCCAATGGTCGTCAATACGAGTTTCAATGTAAGAGGGGAGCCCATTGTATGTACGCCCAAAGATGCTTTTCGTTGTTTTATGGGGACGGACATTGAAGTATTAGTTGTCGGAAATTGTTTTTTGCGGAAAGAAGATCAAAATACCGCTCTGCAAAAAAATTATAAGGACAGTTTTGAGTTAGATTGATGGTATATTTCTATGCAGCAGTAGCTTTAGTGTATTTTCTATCATTTGCGTTGTTTTCTCCTGCATTTGGTTCAAGTGATCTCGGTGATGTTTATATTGCCGTATATCATTTATGTGCCATTGCCGTTGCCTTATTTCTCTTGTTCAAAGTTCTAGGCAAAGTGATATGGGCAAACCTATTATCTATTATTTTGATTTTTTCGTGTCTAGGCACAGTCTATGGCGCAATCACCGAATCTGCTGACCAAAGCAAGATCGATGCATTCTATGGGTTCAAAAAGCAGAATTTCCAGATTGTACCTGCCGTCTTTCCGCAATCTTTTATGCCTATCTTTGAAGGAGATTCTGCTCGTCCCGAATATAGTTATATGTCTGAATGGCCGGAAACAGAGTGGGGGGAAGCTATCTTTCCATTATCAGGCTTGTCCAATAAGCCGACATTAAATTGTAAAGAAGATAATGGCTGGCATATTTACGATGCTGATAGGTACGGTTTTAACAACCCTGATTGGGTCTGGGACAAACCAAACGGGTCTATTCTCTTTCTGGGGGATTCTTTTGTAAACGGCGCATGCCTTGAAAAAAACATGATCTATGGGTTGCGCAACAAATTAGATCATAATGTGATTGGACTTGGCCTACGTGGAAGTTCGCCTCTCGTGTATTACGCAACTTACCGAGAATTTTTAGAAGAATATGAACCACAAACAGCAGTGTTTGTTTTCTCGGCAAATGATTTTGTGAGGATGCATCACAGACTCTTGATTGATTTTTCAAGAGAGCTACGTGTACCTATTTTAAAAACATATTTAACCGACAAAAATTTTACACAGCATTATTTCAAGCAGTATCCCGCATTTGAAGAAGACTATAATCGAAAAGTAAACGCATATATTGAATCGTATCCGAAACAAGAAACACGACTAGAGAAATTTGCGCAATATATCTCCGGATATTTCATAGTAGCCACCGTAAAAAAACGATATCAGGCGAAAGGCATCTCTGGTCAAGAGGATGTGTCTTATTACAGTGTTCCAGAGCATGAGAAGCCAGACGCCTATAAACTTCTAGATCAGATACATGATGTGTCCAAGCAGAGGGGCGTGCACGCCTTGTTCGTATTTATTCCGCATAAGTATGGTTGTATGGCGAAGGTGTCTCCGGCATTTTATGAGGATTTGTTTATCTATATGAATAAAAACAATATCCTGTACCTAAACTTATTTGATGAATATTATGATCAGTGCGATACGCTGTTTACGAAAGTCGGGGGTCATTTCTCCGAAACTGGATCCGATATAATAAGTACAGATATTGCAGCACATCTCAGAGATATGTCTTTGGCATCTATCAAGGAATAGGTAGCGTTTATGTTTGTAATGAAGGAACCTGAAGGTCAATCTAAAGGCATCATAATATTAACACACAACGAGAGACATCTTCTGACGACCGCGCCACGGACATTGCGCCTACTTTTGGACAAAATAAAAGAAGAATATTTTCTGGGGATGCACTCGGGAGGTTATCAGAAACATATGATTGATGTGCCTTACGTTGACTTTTATATGTCTGCCGCGGGTAACATGCGCGTGCCTGACACATGGAATAAGCCACATATCAAAATGTCGAGTCGGGAATTTATCCCAGTTTGTTTCCAGCCGAATCTACATATTCATAAAATATGGGATATTTTATACATAACAAGACCTATATTGCAAAAGCGTATTGATCATTTTTTCTTGGTTATGAAACGTGTATTAGAAAAACGGCCGCATACAAAAATATTATTGATTGTTTCTGACACGCAGATAAAACGAGCTGGCTACAGTTATTTAAATCTGTATAAAGATTATCACCTCATATTCACGGAAGAACAAAAAAAACAGCTAGAAATACTTCATTTAAAATCGAAAAAAACAAACTTTCCTTTGAGTCCATCCGAAATTGCCTCGTATTATAATCAATCAAGGATTTTCACTTTGTTCAGTGACAGAGAAGGTGAATCACGTGTGATCGCAGAGGCGCTGTTATGCGGCGTGCCTATTGTAGCGAAATCTTATCTCGCCGGGGGAGGGCGAGACTACCTTAATGCTGAAAATAGCCGACTATTCACGTCAGATGAAGAAGCGTGTGATGCGTTTTGTAGTCTTCTTGACGATCCCATCTCTATCTCGCCAAAGATGATTGACGAGATCGCAGTACAAACGCGTGAAGATTATACTGTGCAGAAATTGACAGAAGAATTACGAGATTTGTATAGCGCAAAGGGCTTGCCTTTTGATGGGCAACTCTACATGGATGGATTGACACGGCGATTACCAAGCCATACACAAAATATTGATCGCTCTTTGACCTTACCGCTATCGGATAATATAAAAAATTACTCGTCGTTATACATATTTTTATCTTCCCTGAATAGAAACAAAGCTAGGCGCCCTTTCTTCTTATGTATAGGAGATATACAGTTCAGTATTAGAAACATGTTGAAAAGAATTTATGCTTTTATAAGGGCGTTTCCATGACGAAAAATAAGACATTACGGATTGGCTTGCTCATCAAGCCAGATCTAAAGATCACACGATGGCAACAAGATATTTTAGATAGGATATCGTCGATATCTTCGAACATTCATATCGTGGTTGCTTATTATGATACCGCTTGTACGAAACCTCAACGTAAAACCTCCTGGTCCAAGAAATTATGGCTTTTTCTAACACGTCTAGAGGGTAAGGTGTCTTTCTTATTAAGTGGTGGTGCTGGACGATGTGCCGGATTGCGCAATGACATCTCTGACTTTTATCCTGATATAGCACTGGAAGGAATTAAGACAGATGCGAGTGCAAGCGGTTTGGTAAGGTTTGTACCGCAAGATAAAGTTCATGAAATACAGGCCCTTGACCTGGATGTAATTCTCAATTTCGGCTGGGGTATTATAAAAGGAGATATTCTGGTGGCGGCCAAGTATGGCATATTGTCTTATCACCATGCTGATAATCGTATAAATCGTGGAAGTCCTCCGGGATTTTGGGAATGGTATTATAAACAACCGCACACAGGAGTAACGCTACAAAAGTTAACAGATGATCTGGATAATGGAGAAGTCATTCGGCGCGGCCTTTACAAAACACAAACATGGTCGTGGAGCGCTAATTATCGACATGCTTGTTGGGCATCACGTTTTCTGATGTCGGATAGTGTTCATGTTCTATATTTAAATGGATGCCTTACTGCTGTGCCAGAAGACGATTCCGTGCTTGATTTTTATAGTCAACGCTTGTTTGTTGCGCCAAAGTTTAGAGAACAATTGTTGGCTGGATTCAAACTGATATTACGCTATGCCGTTCATTTCTGGACGAAGCTACTTGTGAATACAGCGCGATGTGATTATTGGAGTCTATTGTTCTTCCGCGGCAGTATGAAAAAACTCTCAGCGCGAAAAGCTATTGAGCTAAAACCACCTGCAGGTCATTTTTGGGCAGATCCCTTTGTTGTCGAACAGGAGGACTCAACATATATTTTTGTAGAAGACTGGGTATATGAAACACAAAAAGGGCGTATATCTGTTTTGACAGTAGAAAATTCAAGAGTCGTTGATAATCAAGTAGCTCTGGATTGCCCCTACCATCTCTCTTATCCGTTCGTTTTTAAATACGGGAACGCATTCTATATGATACCGGAAACACATAAAAACAACACAATAGAACTTTGGCGTTGCAAAAGTTTTCCGAACGAATGGGAGAAAGACATCGTTCTTATGAATGATGTATGCGCGTCGGATACAACGCTGACGTTGTACGATGGGAAATGGTGGATGTTTACAAATATAGCAAGGGGAAAACCGGCATTCACAGGATATGAGCTGCATATTTTCTATACGGACGACCCAGTAAAAGGCAAATGGAAACCGCATGCCTTAAATCCTGTTGTAACGAATTCTAAGATAGCCCGAATGGGCGGTCACCTCTATATGGATGACCAGAAGCTGTTTCGTGTATCACAAGAAAGCAATATGCGTTATGGAGAAGGGGTCGTTGTACATGAAGTTTGTGAGCTTACACCGTTTTCTTATAAAGAAGTGACGCGAGAATCTGTGAAACCACATTGGGCTGCAGATCTGGTGGGTATTCACCACATTAGTTACTCGAAACATTATACTGTAATGGATGTTTGCCGACGCAAATGGAAATGGCGGGTTTAATCGAGAAACTCTATCCCATACTTCTCAGTATCTTTAAGTTCCGCAATACGATCTTTATGAAAGAAAAAGAAATCATTGATCCAGACGTGATTTTTGTCTTTACGCGGAGGTCTATGGAATTGTTCGTCTGTAAAATATTTCATTGATATGAGCAATCCTGGGCCACCCTGAAAATATCCGATGTAGTCCATATCTTTAAGAATTAAAGGGATCGTTTTAGTGCTCTCGGGGTGTTGTGTGTTATCAATCTCAATGAAGATGTGGGGTTTATGTGTGGCAATCGTCTTTTTCGCCCCGTCAAGCAGAGGCGCCTGATGACCTTCGACATCAATTTTTATCACAGACAATGCATCGAAACGGTAGCTATCAAGAGTGCGTAGCTTTATTTTTGTTCTAATAACCTCGCTATACTTGGCTAGAGACAGAAAATGATTGTTATCTTGTTCTAGTGTTGTACAGCCATTGTAACCACGTGGCGTTTGGATAACAGCTTCGCCGTCTTCGTTGGAAAGAGCGCAATTCTCGACACGGATGGGAAGCTTTGCCTTATGCGCAAGCTTTTCAATATATCGTGCTAGTAATGGTAAGGGTTCGAATGCAATGACATCCTTTGAATTTTGTGCCAAAAGGTATGACACTGTTCCATAATTCGCACCAATATCAAGGGCTGTTTTTTGGGGGCAGCACAGAATCTTGAGTGTTTGGTTTTGAATCTGTTTCAATTCGACCGCATATCTGGTTTCTAAAGATGATGCTTTTCGTGCGCGAACCAAAAAGCGATGTAGTTTGATAGTATTGTGCAGATAGGGGAAATATTTATCCAAGAACAATGATATCTTTTTCTGCATTTTTTTTATGTTCCCTTACTGATTTTTAGAGCCTGTATCCACGGCAGCGGCATATACTTCTGACTGAACCATATGCTTATATAAGCGCGGACAATAAAAGTCAAACATGTCGCCAATGCGGCTCCCCATATTCCATAGGACGGGATCATAATGAAATTCAAAGTCAGATTTAATAAAAGTGTAATGATAGAAATGGTGGGTAATGCAAAAGTCTTTTTCGCGTGATTTAGTGAGAACTCACCAATTTGTGCGAAAACCGCGATTGCATTACTGAATGCAATAAGAGGAATAACCTGTGTTGCAGGATAGAATGCCTGATCATTAATAGCCCATAGAACATAAAAATATCCGGCAATAGAAATCGAAAATGCAACAAAACTTGTGAATACAACATAGAGATAAGCATAGCGGACAAATGCTATTTTGTCCGAATCAATGTCTGAATCAAGCTTCGATTTCGCCCAGGGCGACCAAACCTTCAAAACAGCATTTCTGATAACAAGTACAAAAGAAGCTATGGTGAATCCTAGAGTATAAATACCGACAGCGTCAGTTCCTAAGAACATTTCGAGCATCACTTTGTCTGCCGTTAGGATAAGAGTGGAAAGCATAAGGTTAGCGATCAACGGAGTGTTTGTTTTTATCAATTCTCTTTGTGTATCCCAATTTAGTGTACCTGAGAACCAACCTTCTCGGATCATCAAAACGGCTGAAATTCCTCCAAATAGAATCGAGGATACACAATAACCTGCAAATAGCGCCTGCCACTGCAACGAGGACATGAAGAGAATGACAAGAGTTATTGTGTAAAATGAAACTGTTCGACCGACATCAAAAACAGCCATGGTCACAGCTCTTTTATGAAACATCAGAAGACTAACTTGTACGCGTTGTATGGCCATCGATACGATCACTAACGGTGCAATTAGGAAATATTGGACAGGAATCGATAAAAATTCTTTTACCTGACTGTTAAGCGCCAAGACAACCATATAAAATATACACATAATGCCAAGCATCTGTAGCGCCATATTGTGTAAATCTGAGGCGAGTTGCGTTTTGTTCTCAGTAGAAAAATTTCTGTTAATATGGTGCTGTACGCCAGCAAGCATAATAGGGGCCGTAACCGTCAATATCATGAGATATAATGACCATATTCCGTATTCGGTTGCTCCTATATCTTTTAAAATCAACGGCAAAGCTACAAATGGTATAAGCTTGCTTATGATATTGCTGAATGCATAAGTGGAGAACAATCTCAAAATGTGGCTCTGCTCTTTCACTGTTTCTAAAAATTTCATTGTATTATTCCAGATTGCAGCACAACAACAAATATCGTTCCTTCTGTAGTCGAGCTATATCTCTCAATATGAATTGTAACGGCTTCTCATTATTAACATTATTATTTTTCAGATTGTAGCGAAATCAAATACGACTGCGATAAAAATGAGCAAAGCTAAATCATATTAAGATCGTGTTTCAAAGTGTTTTTACACAGTGGAAAAAGGATATAGAAAATAGATAGAGACGAGTAGGCTGAGCCTTTTGTGACCAGATCACGTGTGAATGGTCTTGTACTCGTTATAGTTAAATCCAAAAAGCCCTGCAAAACCGCCGACACCCGAAAAGAAACGGCGATAGCCTTTGACGATGCGTGCCATATTAAAGGTGATAATACCGACAAGTAATAACAGAAATGCCGAAACCAACCGGCCACCTGACAAAGTGATAACTTTGACGATACCCTTCGCGCTTTTGTCATGTACAAGCAGGCGGCTAATTGTATCTCCTGCACCTGATCGGAAGCCGCGCTTGGCAAGCCAGCGCAGATTTAGACGGGAAGAGGGGACTGTTTCGTATAGAAAAGCTTCGTTACACCACATGATCTTCAAACCATGCCGAATGTATAGCGTTTGGAAATAATGTAAGTCACTCGATCCCGTCTGCGCAAAGGCACTGTGAAAGCAAGGTCCCGCCTTATTTAGAGCGCGTGCCGACACTAGCGTATTATTCGTATAGGCGCGGTCAATCAATGCGCCGTCATCATGACGATCGATTGTATTATAAAAATCGGATGTTTTAGCCCAGTTGGGAGTGCCTTTTTCGGGGAAAATCGGACAGACAGGCCCTGTAAAAACATCAGCCTCATCTTTGTGTGCTTGCCAGAATGAAATCATCGTGGTTAGCCAGTCTTTCGGGCAGATCTCATCGTCGTCAATGTAGATCAATGCATCGGCTTTCATTTCCATTGCACGCGTTACCGTTTTGTTGCGCGCAAAAGGAATGCCCACAGTTTCTTCGACATCATAATGAAAGTGAATGTCCGTATGAGTATTTTCACAGTTTCGAACGATTTCCTGCGTTTCCTGAGACTGTTCGTTACTGACAATAATGACATGCAAATCAACATCCGATGGCACCTGAAGCCGACAGATGCTCTCAAGGACTGTCTTTAGTCCGTTCGGCCGCTTGTATGTAATTAACCCGATTGCAACTTTCATCTGCTTGAAAGTCCTCCTGTAATAAAGTGGCGGTCATAGTAACACGGTATCCTAAAAAAGAAAGATGTCTAAGATTGTCAGGGAGGATACTCTTGGAATGCTGATAAACAACAACCCGCTGATGTGATAATGTATATTATGGAAAATATGGGGTGATATTTAAAAGAGGGGGTTCGGAGGTCTTTCAAGTGCGTTAAACAACAGCCCATTGGTCTTATGGCATCATCAGCATAAAGAATAAAAAGAATAATACGAGATCATTTCACACTCTTACTCTCATATTATCTGCTGTTCTTTATTTCGTGGTGCGCTGATGAATATCATCTCAACAAGCCGCCAACAATCAAGTACGCCTGATATCGAAGACGACCATCACAATAGCATAACCACGTTAGTCAGATTAGAGAAAATTCTACATACCGGGTCCGTCAAGTGGACGCACGGCAAAACGTGCGGCCGGTATGTTTGGTGCGCGCATCTGGTTTATCTGTCCAACTTCAAGATTAGACAGCTCGTAACCTTCTGTATTTAGACGCGCTCTAAAGCTCTGGAAGTCTTTGTGTGTCATAATCGATTCAGCCGTAATATCCACGCTGTCATGCACGTAAGACAAATTCCTGTTCCATTCTTTCACACCGTTCCATATGCTGCTCAACGGTGTATCAGAATCATAGGCCATTCTTATATTGTCGATCAGTCCGAATCTATCCATGTTGTCCAGTGGAACATAATAGAGTTCACCATTGTCCGCCGCACGCGAAATACCCTTCATATCTTCGCTTGCCTTTTGGAATGCACTGGAAATATTGACATCATTAAACCGTTCATCGATCTCTCGGGCCTCTGCTTCTCGTGCCCAGTCACGCCCATCATCCGGCTTGCTGTCTGACATTGAAGATGTATGATTTATCATTTTTACCCCTTAAATTGTGTATAAAGTATTATTTGAATATGACTTTAACACATAAATATAGATTATGACAAACTTTTTCACATAAGCGCGCCGTACATGGCAACAAAGAAGATGACCTTATGCTTTATAGATATATATCGGCACATCAATCGCCCCTTTTACAACAAGCGATTCCACGGGAGTCCAATCTTTGATCGGAAAAGAGCATGAAAGAATGACGCTGCCTGGTTTCAACGTGCCCAATTGAGGTCTCAGTTTCTTCATATGTCGTATCGAGAGATAACAATAAACGATATCGTAATGCGACAAGTCTTTTTCAAAGAAATCCTGCCGTGAAATACACACATCCGTTCGCCAGCATGTACGTGCTTTGGCAATAAGATACGGCCACGGTGAGAGCTCATGTCCTGTCACATATGCGTTTGGGAATGCCTTTTTCAGCCGCAGTGTCGATCCACCCCATCCTGCGCCCAAATCAACGATATTATACGCCTTATCTTTTGTTTTATGGCGGCGAAGTCTTGCTAATGCCTTCGTTAAGACCCACGGCATAACGGGCGATGCGGATATTTTCGTAACGCGCTCATATAAAAGCGTGCATAAAATGATGCTCAATAACAGAATTAAAGATATGCTGTATAAAGTTTCAACCATGCGGTTTATAGATTACCCCGTTTTTATCTGCTGTATCCAAAATTCTTGCCTCCTCACTTGACATTATGTTAATATCATTACGCAATCGTAGAAAGCGAACCGGAGGCACATTTTGTCCGCATTAAATTTCTATACATCCCTGAAAAACTGTTTTCGGCGCTCAGCCTTAACGGAAGATCAAAAGGAACGGCTGAACAAAGACATTACGTTTTCAGCCTGTCGTGCCGGATTTGAATTTCAGCGCGTTAACGACGATGGTTTACGTGAATTCCATCGTGCATGTGATGATTACACAGTTACGGTGCCGCAGCAAAAAGATTTAACGCGATCTTCTGTCCATGTCGCACTGTGTAACATAGATGCATATCTGTAGTAGTCTTTATCCACTATACAGACAAAGTCCGTCATAGGCAGGTTCATAGCCGTCCGGCAATTCGTTCATTAATCGGTCATAGTCCATCAATGGTGATAAATGCGTGATATAGACCTTTTCGGCGCCGACACGCTCATTCAGTGCATATAACTCTTTTAATGTGGCGTGCACCATGTTGGATTCCATTTTATAGCCCGCAGCATCCGCGATCCAGGTTTTGATCCCCTTTAATGCGTTGAGCGATGTTTCCGGCAAATCGACCATATCTGTTGAATATCCGATATCCCCGAACCGGAACCCCAGCGAACGGCATGTGCCGTGGTCTTGCTCGAACGGTATAAACGGTATGCCGTTCACCTGCATTTCATGCCCGAATTGTTCATCGGTCACCGTATGAGATTCCAGAACCTGCGGATATATTTTGGCTTTTTGCTCGAACATATAATCGTAACGGCGCTCCAACTCTTCAATCGCTTCCGGCGTGCCGTAAATATGAACATGTTCTTTGTTGCGCAGGCGGAAGACACGCAGATCATCAATGCCAGCGATATGATCGGAATGTGTATGCGTATACAGAACAGCGCTGAGGTTTTCGACGCAAAAACGGTTCATTTGCTCTTTGAAGTCCGCGCCCGTATCAATCACCAGATTTTGGTCGCCATACTCAACCAGAACAGAAGGACGCGTACGCCTGTTTTTCGGATTATGCGGGTCACAATTCCCCCAATAATTTCCGATCGATGGTGTGCCGGCCGAATTGCCGCAGCCCATAATGGTCATTTTAAACTTATGCGACATAGGTCTCTTTTGCTTTATCAAATAGATTAAAAAAGTTTTCTTTCGAATGAGTTGCGATTGTTTCTTTATCTATTTCTTTAAGATTGGCGAGCTTTTCGGCCGTATGAATAACAAGTGCAGGTTGGTTCACATGTTTACGGTGCGGTTCCGGTGCCAGAAATGGCGCATCTGTTTCGATCAAAATACGGTCAAGCGGCACATCTTTGGCAAAATCCTGTATCTCGACAGCATTTTTAAATGTGACAATGCCCGAAAAAGAGATGTGGAATCCGAGATCCAATGCCTCCTCGCCCATTTTACGCGACGCTGAAAAGCAATGCATAACCCCTTTTAGGTTTTTGTCACCTGCTCCCTCTTCTTTCAGAAGACGGATAATATCGTCATCTGCATCGCGTGCATGCACCACCAATGGCAATCCGGTTTCGATACAGGCCCGGATATGTTTGCGGAACGAGTCGTGCTGGTCTTCGACAGGGGCGTTTTTATAGAAGTAATCAAGGCCGCTTTCGCCAATGCCGACAATCTCTTTATGTGCTGTTGCGAGCGTGACAAGTTCATCTTGCGGAATGGCTTTTTCTTCGGCGACACCGGCATCATGCGGATGTGTTCCGACCGTGCACCAGACATTGCGGTGTTCTTGGGCGACTTTCAGGATTTCATCATATTCTTCGTGAATACGACATGAAATCGTCAGCATACCTTCAACGCCGGCGCCATTGGCTTCATCCACCAAAGACGTCGGTCCACCCAAATTCAAAAGGCGGTTGTGATTTAAATGACAATGTGAATCGATATACATTTTTCTAACTCTTTAAATAAATAAGTCCAACGCCGCACAAGATCATTAAACTGCCTATGCCTGTATAAAGGTTTACCTGCACTTCTTTCAAGATAAGGTAGGCAAATAAAAGCGTAAAGAGTGGATAGGTGATTTCAACCAGTGATGCCAATGCAGCATTTTTCTCGACGATACTGTTTGTAATCAGATAATTGCCACCCACAACCGTGACAGAGATAATGCAGACAAGCGCAAAAGCCCGCCAATCACGGCGCAACAGGTCCATGCCGTCCTGATAGTCACCCATCGCGAATGATAATGTAAAATAAAGCGGCAGCGCCAAAAGACAACACATAAAGATCAGAAAGGTTGTCGACATTTCATATTCTTGTAACAACTTCTGGCTGAGAACATATCCCAAGCCCCAGACAATGGCCGCACCCAACGCATAAAAGAACCATAATTTATCTGCCATGTTATAGCCCTCCCCTGTTTATTTGTATAGGTTTGCTGTAGTAACTGTTCTCTAGTAACGGCGCTCTCAGGCGGCTTCTTCTTCCAGCACAATACGCGGGAAAACGCCTTCGGGTTTATCAATGGCGACACTTCCTAGCGCATAATCATCATGGATGTGCGCATAGTCACGTTGATCGGCCGGAATTTTGAGTTGATCCAGAACCTTCGCCGCTGAATCCGGAATAACCGGTTGATATGCAATAGCAACACAGCGGATCACTTCCGCAAGAACCGACAGCACCGTTTTCATACGCTCGGGGTCTTCTTTTTTCAGCTTCCACGGCGCTTGCGCGTCAATATAGGCATCAGCTTCACTCACGACAGACTGAATAACCTCAAGGCCGCGATTGAACTGGAAATTATCAAACGCTTTGCGCAAATGCGGCAACATTTCCTCGCGTGCCTTACGCAAAAGTGCTTCATCATCAGACGTCAATGTACCCGGTGCGGGAATGGTCTCATCACAATTTTTGTAAATCATAGACAATGTCCGCTGGGCGAGGTTGCCGATCCCGTTTGCCAGATCGCTGTTTACACGTTGGACGGCATGTTCTTGCGAGAAATTACCGTCCTGTCCGTGCGGCACTTCACGCATCAAAATATAACGCACGCCATCAAGGCCGAACAATTCCATCAACGCCGCAGGTGACAGTACATTGCCGACGGATTTGGACATTTTTTGCCCTTCGACATTGATAAAACCATGCGCGAAAATCGTTTTCGGCAGTGCCAGATTAGCCGCCATCAGGAAAGCCGGCCAGTAAATGGCATGAAAACGGATAATATCTTTCCCGATCACATGGTAATCTGCGGGCCAGAACGTATTAAACATGTCGCTGTCTTCATCCGGATATCCGATGGCTGTGATGTAATTTGTCAGCGCATCAAGCCAGACATACATGACATGCTCGTCATTGCCGGGCACAGGAATGCCCCAATCAAAGCTGGTGCGGGAAATGGATAAATCGCGCAGCCCCTGCTTCACAAAAGAGATGATTTCATTCCGGCGTGATTCCGGCTGAATAAATTCAGGATGTTCTTCGTAAAGCGCCAGCAGCTTGTCTGTATAGGCAGAGAGTTTGAAGAAATAGCTCGGCTCTTCGCGCCAAACGACTTCCGCACCGCCCGGCGCAAATTTTTGTCCTGTGTTTTCATCTGTGGTCAGCTCGTCTTCACCGAAATACGCCTCGTCACGCACGGAATACCATCCTTCGTATGCGCCGAGATAAATATCGCCGTTTTCTTCGATCTTTTTCCAAATAGCCTGACTGGCTGTATGATGCCGTGTTTCCGTTGTACGGATAAAGTCATCATTGGAAATGTTCAACGTATCTGCCATATCGACGAATTCCTGCGCCGTCTTGTCACAGAAATCTTTTGGCTGCATACCGTTCTTTTCGGCTGTTGTGGCCACTTTCTCGCCATGCTCGTCTGTTCCTGTCAGGAAATAGGTTTCATGCCCGTCCAGCCGCTTATAGCGCGCCATGACATCCGTCAAAATCACTTCGTAGGCATGCCCCAGATGCGGCGAACCGTTCACATATGAAATCGCCGTTGTGATGTAAAACGGATCTTTTTGCGCAGTCGTGTCAGACATGTATTACTCCTTTAATAATGAGAAACTCCCGAAAACAGCCTGTCTTTTATCAAGATTTGCTTTATCGAAAGTCTCGAAATGCTCAACCATACTCCTAGCGATTTCAATCCAATCATTCAAGCTATAATGTGCAATCATGCGGCCAACCGCTTCGGTTTTAAGCTGCATCGGCAATGGCGCATTATAGGCTTTATGACGGGTAAGCGTATCAACGGTCCAGATCATAAGACGCTGGAACATTTCATAAGCTTCGGCGCTGCCGGCGCGGCCCATATTATCGGAAAAAGCATGGATCTTAACCCAGTCCCATTGCGGCCAGCTCTGGAAAATATCGGTAATATTGCCGACAGCTTCAAGCCCTTCTTCCTCGGCAATGCGCAATGCTTGTCCGATACTGCCGCCGGTCATGGAATGCAGCACATCAATATCATCCGATGTCATATCCGGATGGTCTTTGCGCAGAACGGTACGGTATAAATCAAACGCGAGCGGCTGAAACTGCACCACACGGCACCGCGAACGGATTGTCGGGATCATTGCTCCCAGACGGTGGCAAACCAACACCAAAATGGCATTTTCGGGCGGTTCTTCCAAGATTTTCAAAATCGCGTTTTGTGCGTTGCGGTTCATCTTATCCGCATCATCAACAATCACAACACGCCAGCCGCCCTGTGATGCGGTCATGCGCATAAAGGGAGTCACGCGCCGTGCCTCTTCCACATCAATATGCCCTTTGAAGCGGCCTTTTTTTGCATCGAAAGGACGTTCTATGGTCAGCAGATCGGGATGCCCGCCCGAAGCGACCTGTTGAAAAACGCGTTCTTCGGGGGCAACATGTAACGTATCATGTAGTGTATCTGGCGCCTCGCCTGCGGCTTCCGGCAAATTTTCATCGAACAATCCGTTGCCGTCATCCGCCGTATTGCCGACTCTGCCGTGTGCCAGCAAATAACGCGCAAGACGATATGCCAGCGTGCTTTTACCGATCCCTTCAATACCCGAAAAAATCAGCGCATGCGGCAATTTGTCATCTTTGATCAGTTGTATAAGGCGCTGTTCAATCGCTTCATGTCCGGCGCAATATGTTGAATGGCGTGGCAATTGAAGCCCGCTATTATCTTGCGCATCGATCACATCGGCATAATCACCCACAGAAAAATCATCATCATGCCCATCTGCCGCCGGTTCTGCTTCGGCCTCGCCAAACAAATTCGTCATGCGATCCCCAGCCTTTCTGCCGCAACATCGCGTAATTCTTTTGATATTTCATCAATATCCCGTCCGGCATTGACGACAACACAGCGCTCTCTGTGTTTCGATGCGATATCCAGAAAGCCGTCACGCATCCGGTTGTGGAAATCAAGCGCCATATTTTCAAAGCGGTCTTCCCCTGTGCCATCATCGGCAAGGCGGCCTTTGGCTCTCGCCAGACCAATTTCGACCGGCATATCCAGAATAAAGGTCAGGTCGGGCGCAAAGCTTTGAATGGAAATATCCCGAATGATCTCGATATCCGATAAATCCAGACCATGTCCGTATCCTTGATAGGCCCGTGTTGAGTCTGTGAACCGATCGCAAATCACAACTTTTCCTGCATTCATGGCAGGCTTGATCGTTTTTTCAATATGCATGCTCCGCGCGGCGAACATCAACAGACATTCCGCCATCGGGCTCCATTCCATATCATCGGTGCGTTGTGTAAACAGATTGCGGATTGCCTCCCCTTCGGGCGTACCACCGGGTTCTCGGGTCACAACGACATCAAGCCCTTTGTCTTCCAGAAACGCTGCAAGGGCGGCTACCTGTGTTGATTTCCCCGTTCCTTCTCCGCCTTCCAGCGTGATAAAGAACCCTTTTTCTTTTTTCATATATATTGCTTCTTTTATCTATCGTCCAAAATCAGATCAGACCCGAAACAGGATCAAATCAGATATTTGAGTTTTACAAAAATCTTCTTGAACAAACCGATTTCCGGCACATCGTCGCCCGCAACCAGCGGAATTTCCAATGTTTCACCACGCGGGATTTTGACGGTTAACGTTCCGACTTCATCACCAGCCTGAACCGGCGCTACCAGCGGCGTTTTATACGAAACGGACACGTCCAGATCATTTTTCAGCGTGACCGGCAATGTCACCAGCAAATCATCTTCCAGCACCATTGGCACGGTTTCCTGCTTGCCCATTGCAACATCGGCGACTTCGACCGTTTCGCCGGATTGAAAGAGTGTCAGGTTTTCAAACCCTTTTAAGCCCCATTCCAGAAGGCGCGCCCCTTCCTGCGCCCGTGCCTTTTCGTCTTCAAGGCCATTCACGACAAGCAACACGCGGCGTCCGTCACGTTCACCGGATGCCATCAAACCGTAACCACCAACTTCCGTGTGGCCTGTCTTGATACCATCCGCGCCCATATCACGATAAATCAGCGGGTTTCTGTTGCGCTGTTTAATGTTGTTATAGGTAAATTCTTTTTCGGAATAATAGTGATAATATTCGGGAAAATTCACAATGAGTGCTTTGGCAAGCTTTGCCAGATCGCGTGCTGTTGAGTAATGGTTCGGATCAGGCCAGCCGCTTGCATTCATGAAATGACTGTCATCCATGCCCAAACGCTGTGCCGTGGTATTCAGCAAATCTGCAAAACTGTCTTCTGTTCCTGATAATCCCTCGGCCAGTACGATCGTTGCATCATTGCCTGACTGAATAATAACGCCACGGATTAAATCTTCGACAGCAACACGTTTACCAACCTCGACGAACATCTTCGATCCGCCCTTGCGCCAGGCTTTCTCGCTCACCGGCAATGTTGCATCCAGTGTAATACGGCCATCGCGTAGCGCTTCAAACACAGCATACATCGTCATGACCTTACTCATCGATGATGTCGGCATTTTCTCATCCGCGTTTTTTTCAAACAGGATCATCCCCGTTTCAAAATCAATCAATATGGCCTGCTTGGCCGCCGAATGATTATAGGGCGACGCCTGAACCGACGTCAGACCAGCAATAAGAACAACGGCTAACACCGCAAAAAACGACAAAGATCTCGCGAAATAAGAAAACATAAAACTTGTCCTGTAACACTCTTACAAAATTGAAATGGGATTCAGATTACCCCTAGTGTAAGCCGACAGGAAAAACACGCAAGCCTGAATTGGAATTTATTTTATCAGTCAACAACAATAATCGCGTTATTACCGATCCGGTCAAGGGTTGCAACCAGGGCGTCGGCCCCTTCGACATCGGCGATCGGCCCCAGCCGTACGCGGTAATATTGTTGTCCGTTTACAAGCGCCGGATAGACATCCGCCTTTGCATATTGAGACAAAGACCGCGCCAGCCGCGCCGCATTTGTTTCATTGGAAAATGACCCGGCCTGCACAAAAATGCTTGTCGGTTCGACGGGTACTTCCATGACAACCTGATCAGGATAGAAATTGCCGTTCTTTGTGTGACCAGGGATGACATTCTTGACCCCGCCCGGTCCTTCTGATGTCAGAGCTGCCGGTTGCGGCTGCGTATTTGCGGCCGTTTTGGCTTGCGCAGGCGCAGAAAGCGGTTCGCTTTGCACGGGCGTATTATACGCTGCATTCACAGGCGATGATGTCACCGGCGTACGCGGCGCCTCGGCCACAGTGGATGCAGATTTCACGCGCGCCGTTGATGGTGTCGCAGATGATGGCGTTGCTGCTGAAGGTGATGTGTCCGCCGAAGCAACGGCCGTACGCGTTGCAGGCTGTAACGTTTTAAACGCATCCGGCTGACGCCCCTGATTCAAAGCAAGCTCGATTCCCCGTGTGCTGCGGCCGGATTTTGCCACGGCCGCCACCTGACGGCTTTCGGAATCAAGAACCTCGACACGGACTTTGGCTGTTCCTTTATTTTTGAATCCCAGCAGTTCGGCTGAACGGCGAGACATATCAATGACGCGGTTTTTCTTATATGGGCCACGGTCATTCACCCGCACAATCAAAGAGCGCCCGTTTTCCAGATTGGTCACACGTACAATTGACGGCATTTGCAATGTTTTATGTGCCGCCGTCAATTCATCCATATCGAATGTTTCGCCATTGGCCGTCAGTTTGCCGTGGAATTGCGGGCCGTACCAGGACGCAATGCCCGTTTCAACCAGATCATAGCGTTCTTCGGGATAATATGTGCGTCCGGAAATTTTATACGGATTACCGACCTTGAAACTGCCCTGATTGGGCGGCGATGCCTGTTTATATAAATGGGATGCAAGCTGGATTTCCGTACAGGCGGACAGCGCAAAACAAAAGACTAACAAAACAGCAAAACCGAATTTGCGCGCAAGCGCCTGAAAAACCGTGTTCATAATCTGTATATACCCCAAACTTGTATTTTATACCTTACTGCGCGGATGCGATTGCGTCTGCAATAAGACCAACGGATGTTGCGAAGTAAGTGGATCTGTTCCACTTCATGATGACTCTGTAATTATTATAGACCAAATATGTCGGTCCGCCTAGTCCATCCGGTGCGACAATAGACGCATTCATGCCGTCAACAACAGGAATGGGCGTTCCTGCGGTCGTTTTAACGCCCAGATTTTTCCAGCTCTGCAGCGGCTTTTTCACTTCAAGCCCGACATGTTGTTCGGAAAATCCCTGCGGCAACCGCACTTCACGGCCCCAGCGTTCTCCGTCACGCCAGCCGCTACGGGCCAGATAATTCGCACTTGAGGCAAACACATCGTCAATATCTTTCCAGATATCTTTGCGGCCGTCCCCGTCACCATCCGTGGCATAAGCGTGAAAGCTGGACGGCATGAACTGATTCTGGCCAAGCGCCCCTGCCCACGATCCGCGCAATTCCGATGGCTGGATATGCCCCTCGTCAAGAATACGCAAGGCATTGATCAATTCTTTCGAGAAGAAATCCGCGCGGCGCCCTTCCCAGGCCAGTGTAGCCAGTGCAGGCACGATATCAAATCCGCCCGTATTATGGCCGTAATTGGTTTCAATACCCCACAGCGCCACAACATATTGCGGTGCAACACCGAAACGCTTATGAACGGCATCCAGCTTGTCTGCGTATTTTGCCATCATCTCGCGCCCGCGGCGGATACGCAGCGGATGCACGATTTTCTCGCGATATTGCACAAAGCTCCATTTCCCCTCGGGCTGTTTGCGGTCCAGTTCGATGACACGGTCAATCGGCTGGATATTATATAATGTCTGGTCGATAATCGGTTGCGATATCCCCTCTTGGCGGGCCCGCGCACGAAAATCATTCAGCCATGTTCCGAAATCCGTCGTTTGTGCTATTGTCGGTTTCGGTCCGGCCGTAATGGCCACAGCACACAGGAACAAGAATAAAGTATATCGCATCATCAACACTATCATTGGTTTATTTGAGGTTTGTTTGGGGTGTATTCATTCGTCAATGTAAATGACGGATGCACAGAGGTGAAGAATATTTTCCGGATTATCCCATAAAACAGAAAAACAAATGAAAAAACCTTCATTTTAAGGTTGATCTTGATCACACATATCTATAAAAATCTGAATCACTTCGACATAGAGTTCTTCGTTTCAACCCATGATTAGTCTGGAAGAACTTGTTTGAATACGGCAAAGGAAGAGTGGCAGAGTGGTTGAATGCACCGGTCTTGAAAACCGGCAAGGGTTCACGCCCTTCGTGGGTTCGAATCCCACCTCTTCCGCCATTTCTTGTTATTTAGCGCATATTCAAAGAATTCTGGTGTTGTCTGCATTTGCTCTCATGCGTGGTTCAGCCATTGGTTACGTTCTCTCTTCTACAATTTTTCTCAGTATAAGCCAGAAAACGACCCCGGCGGATGCCCCATACAAAGCAACTACAAGAATATTATTCAGCCAAAAGTGCTGCCAGCCGCAGAGGGTTCTCTGGCCATTTTCTGCGATGATGCAATCACCGACTGTATAGGTCCCATCTGGATCACTCAAAATCTCTATCAAAACATTGGGCAGAATTGCGATCAGGGCGGCAACACAACAAACTGTTAAAAGATTAAAATCCAAAAGTTTCCGCAAAGCATAAAAGGCAGGGGTGCCGAAAAGCAGCGCAATAAAACAACCGAACATATATATAAACAAGAATTTTCGCCCAAGCATATGCAAATAAACACCGACAGAACTCTTGCCAGACTGATATGCTTCAAAGGCGTTTGTATTCCCTTCAAAAGATATCCATAGCGCGGGCAATATGACAGATACTAAAAATGCAAAAATCACGTGCCTAAACTGAACTTTAGACATATCGGCACTCCAATATTCTTTGCAAAATTTCATCATACAAAGCAGTCATGGTATTGTGAACGATTAAGACAAGCCGTAACCGCGGGCGCCGATGCCGCGGCCGTTATTGCCCGGATCATCGCTTAGGCTTTTATCGCGCTTTACATCATCCCATTCGGGGGTCTGTATTCCCAGTCTTTTGGCTTTGCCGACAACAAAGCTGGTAATGCGATCCGCGGTATAGGCGCACATCGGATCGTTGCGAATATCGTCTGACAAGCTGTTTGATATTTCGACAGCGCGCTGGCTCATCGCTTTGACGGTATCATTCAAAATTTCTTCGGCGCGCTCTTGCGTCAGGCCAATCGTTGTTCCGAATTTTACGAAGGCCTTTTGATTCAGGTTCCGGCGTTTTCCCGACAGGCTAATACACATATCATGTTTATCATCATACTGATGCACTTCGGATGTAATATCGTAGGCTGGTGTCATTTCACATGATTTAACAGCGTTTTGCGGATCGAATTCGAACATCATCGAGATATTCTTGCGGTGCATATCACTGTCATTCACCGCCCACGAGACAATGGTGCGTTTATACAGATTTTCGAGGTCAGAGTCCGGATTCGTTGAATATTCACCAACCGTCTTGGCAATTTTTTCCATGCTGCCGTTGGTTTTGCCGCCAAATTGATGCGGATCAAGCCCTGCGAGCGTACAAAAGTCCTGTAACAGTAATCTGCTTTCCGGTGTTTCCGGTGCATGACTGGCTTTGGTAAAGGCATCTTTTAACGATAAAGGCGCGGATTCGATGCTCTTCGGCGTATCATTGATATCAAAACGTTCAACAAGATAAGCGGGTGGTATCCCTTCACCGAGGTTCACCAGTGCATGGCTGGCTGTCGGCAATCCTGCGGCCGCAGATAACTCCATACACATCCATTCATTTAATCCCCATCCGGCTTTGCGGCCGTCATTCGGGAATTTCAGAATATGTGTAAAAGACGTGGAATTGGCAAGCGTCAAGCCGCCATCTTCATCAAGGGTTACCGGCATTTTGATTTCTGCACCGGAAAAACGCGGCAAATGCCTGTTTGTCCAATATTCGGAAACTTCTTCGCCAAGTTCTTCTTCGTCGAAGGATTTCGGTATTCTACATTTCAAATCACCTGTGAAAAATCCGTCTTCGGCGGTGAACTCATCCAGACTGCCTTGTAGGCAGTCCAGTGCAACCGGTTTATCATGCGGCCCGGCAGGAGAAATCGTCAGGTTCGACAGAAAACGCAGGCCGCCTTCAATGTAATCGCGGCGGTTTCCGTCACCGATAATGTTGAAAATGATGCTTTCCGGCCCGATATTGGCGATGAAATGCGGCATGCCGTCTTCGCGGATCGGGAATATTTCATTGAATAATTCCTCGACATCATCGGATACATAGCCCGCCCAACGGACATCATCTTGTGTCACGTTAATATAGCCAAAGACCTGACCGTACCAGCAAACACTGCAGGTTTCACCGACTTCCGTCGCACTGTCAAAGACCTCTTTTACATTGGACATGATATATAAAGCGCCCCTACCGCTTTTGTTATTACAGCCTCACAATACCCGTCTAATCCAAATATTTTATTAACGGGCACAATAAAAAGCGAAAAAACGATACTCTTTTTTCTTCGCTGTTTTCGTGCTATATCCGCAACTCAGAGCGTTTTTACGATAATGTACGCCTGACATAATCTGACATAAACAGACACAGTTACGAACAAAACATAATAAAAGCACAATATATGTATATCCCCTATTCCATCAAAACCTATGTTCCGATTATCTTGCTGATCGCCTTGTCCTTTTGGTTCACGGCACAATATATCGAACCGCCGCCACCCAAATCCGTCACATTGGCCGCCGGATCAAAAAGCGGATTTTATTACCAAAGCGCGCTGAAATATAAAAGCTATCTGGAAAATGAAGGGCTTGATGTCACGATTCTGGAAACAAGCGGCTCTGTCGATAATATCGGGAAACTTCATAGCGGAGATGCAGATATTGCTTTTGTGCAGGGCGGCCTTGCCACCGAAAAAGAACGCGGCAGCTTTGAATCGCTCAGCAGTCTGTTCTACGAACCGCTCTGGATTTTTGTGCGCAGCACAAAAAGAGAGTCCAATCAGATTGTCACACTGAAAGATTTGCAAGGCAAAAAGGCTGCCATCGGCGCAAAAGGCAGCGGCACACATGCGCTGTCCGCATTCATGTTGGATATTAACGGTCTGACAGACACGGAAACAACGCCCCTGTCCGGCAGTAGCGCCATTACCGCATTGAAAAACAAAGAAATTGATGCAGCATTTTTTGTATCGAATATTGAATCACCTCTGATTCACGATTTACTGGCCGATGAAGAATTGCAGGTCATCTCTATCCCGCATAATCTGGCCTATGAGAAGAATTACGACTTCTTGTCTGCGCTGCAACTGCCCGCGTCGGTTATTGATATTGCAAACAATGTCCCCGCAACCGACATTCAACTTATCAGCCCCGCAGCAATGCTGGTTGCAAATGAGACGTTTCATCCGGCGCTGAAAGCGCTTCTGGTGCACAGCACATACGAGATTTACCAAGAACAGCATAATCTGTACGCAAAGGATGTCTCTTTCCCGACAATCCATTACGCGGATTTGCCGATCAGCAAGCAGGCACAGCGTTATTTTGAAAACGGGCCAAGTATTCTGAACAAATACCTGCCATTCTGGGTGGCAGATATGATCAACCGCTTAAAGATTATGATTATCCCGTTATTAACGGTCATGTTGCCGTTGATGAAGATTGCGCCGCCAGCCTATCGCTGGAGCATCCGTTCAAAAATCTATAAATGGTACAAAAGCCTGAAAAAGATGGAAAACAATATTCTGTCCAAAGATCAGGATACGGATATTAATGACACCATCAGAATGCTGAATGAAATGGATGACGAAGCCAAGAAAACGCCTGTACCGTTATCATACGCGGACTCGCTCTATAATTTGCGGCTGCACATCCAGATGATCCGCGACAAACTGATCGAGATGAAGAAATAAGAATCACATGGATAAAACCGCACTCCTTGATATTGCGCTTCAATCGCTGAACTCCTCAATGCCGGAGGGCTGCTTGCCGGATTTTATTCCCCCACCGCCGGAAAACGGTATGACATATGTGCTGCCGATCGGCAAAGCCGCCGCAAAAATGGCACAAGTGTTCGAACAGCACTATCGCGGGACATATGACGGTGTTGGTGTTACGCGCTATGGTTTTGATGTGCCGACAGACACGATCGAGATATTACAGGCCGCGCATCCTGTGCCCGACGAAAATGGCAGTTTGGCCGCATCACGTATCCGCGCCCTTGCCGAACAAGCCACAGAACAGGATCTTGTTATTGTCTTGCTATCCGGCGGCGGCTCTGCGCTGTTATCCGATCCGCACCCTGATATTCCGTTTGCAGATTACCAAAATCTTGTCAGCCAGCTTTTGAAATGCGGCGCGTCCATTCACGAAATCAATGCGGTGCGTAAACATTTGTCCTCTTTGTTCGGAGGACGCCTTGCCAAAGCCGCCACCCCTGCGCGCATTCTGACATTGGCCATTTCCGATGTTGCAGGCGATGATCCTTCTGTGATTGCCAGCGGCCCGACCGTGCCTGATACGTCAACGCTGGCGGACGCAAAAGCCGTGATCGCAAAATATCAGCTCGATGCATCACATGCCATCCGTACATTTCTGGATAATCCGGCAAACGAAACACCGAAAGATAACGATCCGGTCTTCGACAACACGACATACACATTGATTGCCGCGCCGTCTTTGTTGGTCAAAGATGCCGCTGCGCGCCTCGGCGATGCGGGGTTCCACACGCATATTGTTTCAGACTGTCTGGAAGGCGATACAAATGAAGCCGCGCAAATGCATGCCACTCTTGTGCGCAGCATTCTGGACGGCAGCATGAAACACCCCCTGCCCTGCGCCATTGTATCAGGCGGCGAAACCACGGTTATGGTCAAAGGGGATACCGGCGACACAGCGCCCAAAGGCGGACCGAATGCGCAGTTTGCGATGGCGCTTGCCCCCGCACTGGATGACATCGCATCCGCATATCCAGACAGAGAAATCGCAGCCCTTGCCATTGATACAGACGGCATTGACGGGCATGGCGACCATGCGGGCGCTTACGTCGATACAACCACCGTCTCACGTGCCACAGAACGCGGCCTTGATGTGCAATCCATGCTGGGCAACAATATGTCTTATGATTTCTTTGCAGCGCTCGATGATCTGGTCATCACCGGCCCGACTTATACGAATGTGAATGATCTGCGCATTATCGTTATCAAATAATCTGCGCGTTCGCTTTACTTCTCTTTCATGGCCAGTGGCACAGGGCCTATTTTTTCAGCCGTATAACGGAAAATCTGCAAATCCTTTGACCAGTAATCTTCCGGCAGGCCCGCTTTGCGCTTCAAACCGCGGATGAACTGTTCGGGGTCCGGATAATTATCCCACACTTGCGGCAAAAATGTGCCACTGCCTTTCGGATCACGTAAAATAAGGCCGTCCACCTTTGGTGTCACGATGTCACAAAGCTCTTTTTCATTTTGAAAATCGAGCTTTGCAGGAATGCTCAGAACCGATATGCCGAGATCGCAATGCGGCACTTCTTCCGCGCGCAACGGTTTAAAACGGGGGTCTTCGAACGCGGAATGATAAGCGAATTTCGCAACATCCGAAATCAGCGGCCGCTGAGGGGCATAACTGCCGTAACAGCCCCGCAGATTACCTTTGTAATTAATGGTCACAAATGCCGAGCGCATCGCCCGTAATGTATAAGGAATGTTATTCACGGTCAGTTCCGGCATTTTGCCGATCTCCAGCCCTTTGTGAATAACGATGCGGGCCACCTGCAACAAATTGGCACGATCAAGATCGGAAAGCCGCGCTTTTTCGGCAGGTTCGAACGTATAGGCACCATACCCAACTACAGAATCCTTTTTGCCTGCCGTATCGCCCGAATTACGCAGATCAATATTGGTCGCACGCAAATTACGTTTTGCGGCTTGCACCAGAAGCCCCTTGATTGCCGCGCGGCCACAGGCCTGTACGTCTTTGATTTTATCAACGGCCAGCATTTCGATCATGGCTGATACATTGCGATCCAGCTTCACGGCATCATCATATTTGTAATAATGGCTTAAATCGGACGAAATCACGATAAGCGTTTCATCACCGCCCCACACTTTCTCTAGAAACGCAGAGACTTGCTGCGGATCAGCCTGCCCGACAAGCGCCGGAATAAGGTCAATATTCTCGGTCAGGCGCTGCAAAAACGGCAGGTGCACTTCCAGACCGTGCTCTCCTTGAAACGGCGCATCATCCTCGGTGACAAACGGTAGTTTCTGCACATCTGCCAATGCGTGACGGTCGACACGTACAGGACCAAGCGGTGATAACATCAGGTCAACCGACGGAACGGCAATGCCTTTGACGGGCTTTTTATGCGGCGGCCCCAACAGCACCACTTTCTTGATATGCGGCAACCGGTCTTCTACTGCCTTATAGGCCGTCCCCGCGATCTGTGCGGAAAAACGATATCCTGCATGCGGCGCAATAATGGCTTTTGGACACATTGCCGGCGCTTTGGCTTTTAACATGATGTCATCAACCATATTGGCCAGTACGCGCGGCTGTTCCGGATAAAACATGCCGGCAACCTGTGGTTCAAGAACCGTTTCTTTGGATTTTTTCGGATGTTCGTACAAGCGGAATCCCCTATCCTTCTTACTGTCTTGCTTCTTATTACTGTCTTTTTGGGCGGTTTTCTTGCGGTCTGTTTTCGGCGGCGGTCTATCTTCCGCACCTGGTACAGGCACGGTATCAGATTCGGCGCGCTGCTTCATCGTCGCTTCGAATATCTCTTTACGCCCTGCAATGATATCCTGCCCCTCATTCATAATCTTCACCGGCACGCGCTTTCGGCCCCAGTCACCCGGCTTTTCATCAAAATGACCCGCCACCGGTTCCCCACAATTCGCGCAATGTCCTTTTTGCGAGAGTTTCCAGCCATTGATCTGATGCCAATCCCGAATCATAACGCCTTCGCCACAAGACGGGCAATAGGTACTGCCCCCTGCGGGATCGTGAATATTACCCGTATAAACATATTTGATACCCGCCTCGATCGCGATTTTGCGGGCACGCTTTAATGTGGCGGGCGGCGTGTGCGCTTTGTCTTTCATACGGTAATCAGGGTGAAACGCGCTAAAATGAATCGGAACATCCGGCCCGAGATTATCCATAATCCACGCGCACATCGCGGTGATTTCTTCTGTACTGTCATTCTCGCCGGGGATCAGAAGTGTTGTGATTTCGAACCAGACATCTGTTTCATGTTTCAGATATAACAGCGTATCCAGAACGGGCTGTAATTCGCTTTTCGTATTCTTCTTATAGAACTCTTCGGTAAAGGCTTTCAGATCGACATTGGCCGCATCCATATATTTATAGAATTCACGGCGTGCCTCGTCTTTCATATAACCTGCCGTTACCGCGACAGTCTTGATGCCTTGCTTGTGGCATTCTTTGGCAATATCAATCGCATATTCCATGAATATCACCGGATCGTTATAGGTAAAAGCCACTGATTTACAGCCCGTTTCCACCGCCGCACGGGCTACAGCGTCGGGCATCGCAAGGTCCTGTAACTTGTCATCTTCCCGCGCTTTGGATATGTCCCAGTTTTGACAAAAAGAGCATGACAGATTGCACCCTGCCGTCCCGAGTGACAAAACACCCGTTCCCGGATAAAAATGGTTCAGTGGTTTTTTCTCGATCGGATCGATACAAAAGCCCGACGAGCGGCCATAGGTGGTCAGAACAATCTGGTCGTCCAGATTTTGCCGTACAAAACACAGGCCACGTTGTCCATCGCGTAATTTACATTCACGCGGACAAACATCGCACTGGATGCGCCCGTCATCCAGTTTCTGCCAATATCGGGTTGGAATCGTATCCGATGGAAATGTTGCTGTTTGCTGTTCGTCGCTCATGACATCCATATGATAACAAAAAAGCAGGCAAAACGCCTGCTCTTTTGTGAATATTAGCCCCCCGGCCCAGATTCAAGTTCAACTTAACGAACGAGTCTTGATTCTTTTTCTTATTAACGAAGCTATCATAGCCCGAAAATCGGCCTTTTACAAGCTTTTAGAAAAAACCCGTCTGATTTCAGAATAGCACTCAAAGGTAAACAAACCTTTAGTTTTAAAAAAAATGCAAAATATCTCTTCATTTTCTTGACAGAACATGGGAACTGTGATTATTTCCACACTCTTGAATTATTATAGTTACAGCTAAACTAAGGATAAAGCTATGTTTGCAGTTATTCGTACAGGCGGAAAACAGTATAAAGTCTCAAAAGACGATAAGATTCGTGTCGAAAAAATTGATGCCAAAGAAGGAGCATCAGTTGACTGCGAAGTTTTGTTTGCTGAGGGTGGAAAGAAAGCGACAGTGAAAGCAAAAGTGCTTGAACATGCACGTAACGCAAAAGTTACTGTTTTCAAAAAGAAGCGTCGTCAAAACTACCGCCGCACAAAAGGACACAAGCAGCCACACACACTGATCCAGATCACGGATGTGAAGGCCGCTTAATTTTATATCAGGATTTATAAAAGAGTTATAATAGGAGATTAATCATGGCACATAAAAAAGCAGGTGGTAGTTCCAAGAACGGTCGCGATACCGCTGGACGTCGTCTCGGCGTTAAAATCTACGGTGGTCAATATGCGTCCGCAGGTAACATCATCATTCGTCAGCGCGGCACAAAGCTGAACCCTGGCCAGAATGTCGGTCTTGGTAAAGACCACACAATCTATGCATTGGTTGACGGTGTTGTGAAGTTCTCATACGGACGTCAAGGTCGTCAGTACGTAAATATTGTTCCTGCAAACGCGGAAATCGCAAACGCAGCTGAGTAATTTTTACAAATACGGTATTCGGAACGGGGGAAGCTGCTGGTAAGCCTTCCCCCTTTCTTTTGAAAGCACAACAGGCAAGACAAAAGCGCCCCGCGCAAGCAAATGTTCGATATGTTCCGGAACGACGCGAAGCGGCAATCAAATAACAAACGCATGTGATAGACGATGAAATTTCTCGACGAAGCAAAAATATATGTTCAGAGCGGCAAAGGCGGCCCCGGCTGCGTCAGCTTCCGCCGTGAGAAATATGTCGAATTCGGCGGCCCTGACGGCGGTAACGGCGGCAAAGGCGGCGATGTTATCATTGAATGCGTTGATACACTGAACACCTTGATCGACTTCCGCTATCAACAGCATTTCCGTGCCGGTCCCGGCATGCATGGCGCAGGACGCAACAAAACTGGCGCAGGCGGTGATGATATTATCATCAAGGTTCCCGAAGGCACACAAATTCTGGACGAAGACAAACACACGGTTCTGTTTGATTTTACGCATGCTGGCGAACGTGTCACGTTCTTAAAGGGCGGCGATGGCGGATTCGGCAACACAAAATATAAAAGCGCGACAAATCAGGCGCCGCGTAAATCAACACCGGGATGGCCCGGTGAAGAGCGCGCCATCTGGCTACGCCTGAAACTGATTGCAGATGCCGGTCTGGTCGGACTGCCCAATGCAGGTAAATCAACATTTCTGTCTGCCGTTTCGCGCGCGAACCCGAAAATTGCAGATTATCCGTTTACAACGCTGCACCCGAATTTGGGTGTCGTACGTAAAGACGGTTTCGAATTTGTCATTGCGGATATCCCCGGCTTGATCGAAGGGGCAAGCGAAGGACAAGGACTTGGAGATCGCTTCCTCGGGCATGTGGAGCGGACCGCAACATTCCTGCACCTGATCGACATCACACAGGATGATATTGTCGGCGCGTATAACACAATCCGTAACGAGCTTGAAGCCTATGGCAATGGCCTTGCGGACAAACACGAGATCATCGCCCTGACGAAAGCCGATGCACTTGGCCCCGAGCTTGCCGCAGATCAAGCCAAAGAATTTGAAAAGGCCACAGGCAAAAAACCGTATGTCATTTCCGCCATCGCAGGAGAAAGCATTGATCCCGTACTCTATGCGATGAAAGAGATTATCGATCTGTCGAAAAAGAAAAACAGTGACGACGAAACCGATTCCAAACAGGATGGCAGCACGCAGAGCAATAACGATCTGAATCTCGATCAATCCCAGTGGTCTTAAGCGCCTTCGCCCCTGGAAAACAACGGTTTTTAGTCCCGCACGAGCCTTTGCGGTGAAATTGTTGACGAAGCCTCCTCTCCCCTTGCATTCACCATCTGACTCATAGACAATATCGGTCAGAATATATCTTATTGGGTTCTCACCTCTTTTGATCCGGAAAGGACTTTTCATGCTGCGCTCAGACATGCCTCAAACTTTTTATCTGAAAGATTACAAAACCCCGCCCTATACCGCTGACGATGTACATCTTCTTTTCGACATCCGCGACGATGAAACGGTCATTACATCACGCGTGACATACACAAAGAACAACAGCGAAGATGCGCCGCTTGTTTTGAATGGCGAACATCTGACACTGGTCTCTGTCACAAAAAATGGTGAAACACTCCGCAAAGGCGAGGATTTTACGGTTGATGACAAAGTCCTGACATTGCCTTGTCCTGCGGAAGAGAGCTTTGAACTGGAAATTGTGACGCGCATGAATCCGGCCGAAAATACACGACTTGACGGTCTGTATAAATCCGGCGGCACATATTGCACACAATGCGAAGCCCACGGCTTCCGCTGTATTACCTATTTTCAGGACCGCCCCGATGTCATGACGCATTATACTGTGCGCATCGAAGCCGACAGATCATCATGCCCTGTCCTGCTGTCGAACGGCAATCTGGTCGAACACGGCAAGCTTGATGGCGGCCGTCACTTCACCGTCTGGCACGACCCGCACGCAAAACCGTGCTATCTGTTTGCGCTTGTTGCAGGAGATTTGGTTCATATAGAAGATCATTTCACAACCATGTCCGGCCGTGATGTGAAGCTGCGGATTTATGTCCGTGACGGCGATCAGGACCAGTGCCATTTTGCGATGAAAGCGCTGAAGGATTCCATGCGTTGGGACGAAGAGAAATACGGCCGTGAATATGACCTTGATCTTTTCAACATTGTCGCGGTCAGTGACTTCAACATGGGCGCAATGGAAAATAAATCCCTGAACATCTTCAACACCGCCCTCGTTCTGGCTCAGCCCTATACAGCGACTGACCGCGATTTCGAACGCGTCGAAGCCGTCATCGCGCATGAATATTTTCACAACTGGACAGGCAACCGCATCACATGCCGTGACTGGTTCCAGCTTTCATTGAAAGAAGGCCTGACCGTTTTCCGTGACCAGACCTTCACGGGTGATTTGAATTCACATGCCGTCAAACGGATCGAAGATGTCGATATGTTGCGCCGCATGCAATTCACCGAAGATGCCGGACCGATGGCGCACCCGATCCGTCCTGACAATTATATCGAGATCAATAACTTCTATACGGTCACTGTCTATGAAAAAGGCGCCGAAGTCATTCGCATGCAGCATACATTGCTGGGCGAAGACACGTATCGCAAAGCCACCGACCTGTATTTCAAGCGTCATGATGGACAAGCTGTCACATGCGAAGATTTTGTGAAATGTATGGAAGATGCATCCGGTCTTGATTTGTCGCAATTCTTCCTCTGGTACACGCAAGCGGGCACGCCGGAAATCGATGCAAAAACATCCTATGACGCAGACAGCAAAACATTCTATCTGACCTTGTCACAGACCATTCCCGACACGCCCGGACAAACGGATAAAAAACCGATGCATATTCCGGTCAAATTCGGGTTGATCGGTCAAAATGGCGAAGATCTGATTGCGGAAACCGTTCTTGAACTCAAAGAACCAACGCAGACCTTTGCCTTTGGAAATATCGGGCAAAAACCCGTACCATCCATTCTGCGCGGCTTTTCTGCTCCTGTAAAACTAACGACAGATCTGACCGATGAAGAACTGCGTTTCCTGATGGTGCATGACACGGACGGATTCAATAAACGGGAATCAGGGCAGATTTATGCACTTCGCCGCTTGAATACAGCCATCGACGCACATGAAAACGGTGAATCATTCGATGTGCCATCCGATTATCTGGACAGCTATGGCGACATTCTGGAACAAGCCTTTGATAAACAGTGCGACAAAGCACTACTAACGCTGGCCCTGACATTGCCAAGCATTACCATGATCGGCCAAAACCGCACGGATATCAACCCTCAGGCCATTGATGCCGTCCGCACGGCCTTTATCACGGCCATTGTTGATCGGTATGGCGATACAATGCGACGTATTTATGACGATAACCGCTCTGCGCCTGAATTCGACAGCAGCTTTGCCGCACGATCCAGACGCAGCTTGCAAAACCTGATGCTCTCGATGCTCTGCCGTGGTGGATATGACAGCGCGATTGCGCTTGCAAAAGCACAATATGATGACTGCAACAATATGACGGACCGCATTGCTGCATTGTCTGTTCTGGCCGACACGGATACCGAAGAACGCAAAGATGCCCTTGCCGATTATTATGACCGCTTTAAAGATCATCAGCTTGCAATGGATAAATGGTTCAACGTGCAGGCCTCGGCATCCCGCGACACGATCATTGATGATGTGAATGCGTTGCTTGCTCATCCTGACTTCACATACAAAACGCCAAACCGCGTGCGGTCTGTTTTTGCCGCGTTCGGCATCCTTAATCCGGCCGCGTTCCACCGCGAAGACGGATCGGGATATCAATTCCTGACGGATGCGATTATCAAGCTGAATGCCACCAACCCGCAAATTGCCGCGCGTCTTCTGACGCCGCTGCGGGACTGGAAACGGTACAGCCCTGACCGCCGCGAGAAAATGAAAGCCAGTCTGGAACGCATTGCGGCCACGCCCGATCTTTCCGACAATGTGTATGAAGTCGTGACAAAGTCATTAAAAGGCTAAAAGAAAGGCTGGGTCATGCCATGACCGATGATCGCTTCGCATTTGAAACGCAATTTTATACGGCCCCTGATGATTCTTATTGCGGGCTGGATGAAGTCGGGCGCGGCCCCCTCGCCGGTCCTGTGGTTGCGGCCTGCGTTATCGTGCCACCCGATGCACGCGGTATGGATTTCTGGAAAGATGTCCGCGACAGTAAAAAGGTTGCAGAAAAGAAACGCGAAAAACTGTTCGATATCATCATGGAATATTGTCATTGCGGCATTGCAGCCTGCACGATCGAGGAAATCGATACGCTGAACATCCATCACGCATCATATTTGGCAATGGAACGGGCCTATGGGGCGTGCCTGCAAGACAATGACCTGTCCGCGCCGCCCTGCGCATTGGTGGATGGCAAATTCCTGCCAAAACTTCCTGTCGCTATGCATCCGATTATCAAGGGAGATCATGTTTCCAAGACAATTGGCGCGGCATCCATTCTGGCAAAAGTCACCCGCGACCGTCACATGATCGCGTTACATGAAAAATACCCGCATTATGACTGGCATTCCAACAAAGGCTACGGCACTGCTGCCCATTTAGCAGGTATTGAAAAAGTCGGCATCACCGAACATCACCGCAAAAGCTTTGCCCCGATCAAAAACAAGATCACGCAATACTCGTAATTGCCCCTTTTAAACTTGAAGACCAGTGCGGACCGCGTTGTATCACTTGGAATACGCCGTTTTATGGTTGTGGCTGTTTTGGTTTTGATACGGACTGTCTGACCACGGCACTAAAATCAAAGCTCGCCGCATCAGGATGAGACGGAAGCGCATATGTCTTTGTTGCATCAATCGTCACAATGACCGAATTCTTGGTCGCAAAACCACACGCATGCGCGGCAAAATCGGAACGCAGACGGCTAAAACCTGTTACATTCAGGGCAACATCTTTTTCCATACACATGTCATGTAATTTGACCAGCGTGCTGCGGACGTCTTCCATATCTGCGTCCAGAATTTTGGGGCTATCGACATCAATACTAAACGTGCATGAGTTCTTCGTATCAATCTGGCTTCGTCGTCCGTAATCAGAGACGATCCCCTCAATCCATTTTGAAAGCCGGTCAACTTCATAGCGCGATTGCTGTTCCGCTTTGTCTGTTTTATTCTCAAGCCCGAACTTTGCCGCAGCAGCGGATAATAATCTTTTCATTTCACACTCTCCTGAAAAGCCATATGATTTCTATGTATTATGTCTATCACCGCATCTACGGATTTGCAACTTTTTTAACAAGCCGTTGATCTGACTCACTTTTTCTATATACAGACTCAAGACTCCTAAACAACCCCTTGACTCTACACACAGAATCTTCATTTTTTTCTTGACGTAGAATCCCAAATGAATCATGATTCGCCCTTAATTCGAGATAAGGAAAAATCATGTCTACAAAAAAATCTAATCAATCCACAGCCCCGTTAAACACAATCATCAAAGGGAACTGCACCGAAGAGCTGCGCAAATTACAGCCGGGCAGTGTTGATATGATTTTTGCTGATCCGCCTTATAACCTGCAACTGGGCGGCGACCTGCATCGTCCGAACAATACGCGCGTTGATGGCGTTGATGACGAATGGGACAAGTTCGATACATTAAAACATTATGATGAGTTTTGTCGCGGCTGGCTCGAAGCATCACGCGACGCCCTGACCGATGACGGATCGATCTGGGTGATCGGCAGTTATCACAATATTTTCCGTCTCGGCACCATCTTGCAGGATTTAGGCTTCTGGATTTTGAACGATATTATCTGGCGCAAAACAAACCCAATGCCGAATTTCCGTGGCCGCCGCTTTACCAATGCGCACGAAACACTGATCTGGGCATCAAAATCAGAGAAATCAAAATACCGTTTTAACTATGATGCAATGAAAGCGTTAAACGAAGATTTGCAAATGCGAAGCGATTGGTTCATCCCGCTTTGCACCGGTGGCGAGCGCCTGAAAAACAAAGAAGGCGCAAAAGCGCACCCGACACAAAAACCCGAGGCCCTGCTTTATCGCGTGATCATGTCCTCGACCAATCCGGGTGACACGGTTCTTGATCCGTTTTTCGGCACAGGCACAACCGGCGCGGTCGCCAAAAAGCTGGGCCGCAATTACATCGGCATTGAACGCGAAGACGACTATATCGAGGTAGCACAAAAGCGTCTTGATGATATCAAGGGCGCTTGCGAAGAAGAACTCCTGAAAACACCGTCAAAACGCGAAGCGCCGCGCATTCCGTTCGGCACACTGATCGAGCAGGGTCTTTTGAAACCCGGCACGAAACTGCAAGACACGAAAGGCCGTTTCGAAGCGCAAATCGGTGCAGACGGCAACCTGATTGCAAAATCAGGACAGCGCGGTTCCATTCATAAGCTTGGCGCCGCATTGCAAGAAGCCCCGTCTTGTAACGGCTGGACATTCTGGCACTATAAAGATGGCGGGAAGCTGCAACCGATTGACGCCCTGCGCGAAAAAATCCGGTCCGCACAGGCAAATTAACCCCGTATTCAGCACCTTTCAAAGATGCACCGCATTTTCAGCTTGTCTCTTATGACAAAGCCTGCTAGTGATATGCGCCATGAATAAACTTCTGAAGAAAATGACCGAAGATAGCACGCACGGAGGCATGAAAATGCCTTCGGTGCCACCGTCATCTTCTGCGCAGTCCCCTTATACCAAACTGATCATCCGTGATGTGCAGGTGGATATGTCCATCGGCATTTACGATGCGGAAAAACAGGCAAAGCAACCTGTTCTGGTTAATCTGGAAGCGACCGTACAAGACAACCCGCATTGGCGCGAAGACGATATCAGGTTCGTTGTATCTTACGAATGTGTCGTCGAGAAAATCAACGCACTTGCGAAAGCCGGACATATTGATCTGGTTGAAACAATGGCGGAATATATTGCTGAATTCTGTTTAGAAGATGATCGCGTCTTTGATGTCACCGTACGCATCGAAAAACCGGAAATCTTCGCATGCGCGGCTGGCGTCGGCGTCGAGATACACCGTACACGCTAATTCACTTCCTACTCTTACAACTACAACTCAAAATGCCCGCAACATTTTCTGCGTATGCCTATACGCACGGCTTCTGCGGATTACAACAAATCAGACCCAAGACGGGAATATTCAAGATCAGCTCATTAACGCCGCCCGCGCGTCACACGGTGCAGATAAAGCGGTTTTTTCAAGTCCTGATCTGCATAAACCTCGATACTGACAACCTCACCTTGAAACACAGGCAATATTCTGTTCATACGGCTATAGCGCGTTGAGATAAACTTCTTCAACTTCACACGCAAGCGAACAAAGGCCGGACGCTGCTGCCGCGTCAAACGGATATGATCCGGCACTTGCTCAAGACTGCGCTCCGTATCCTCGATATAACGCTCTGCAAGCTCTCTGAACACAGGCACCCGCACCAGATTGATCGGGCTGATAAATTGCACAGCGATATTCTGCGGATAATGATCTGCCTTATCCTTGCGCGCACATAATGTTGCGTGGTTATTTTCGGCGAGCTCCACATTTCTGACATCAATTGATTGTGTCTCCGGCGTAATTTCAAAATATTCCTGATCAATATTATATTTACCAAGCGCTATTTCGCTTACGATCTCGAATTTTGTTGTAAACTCATCAACATCCTTGATGATCTTTTTCTTGGCGGTGTCACGAATTTTGCGCCACTCAAATTCATTGGTGTAATACTGCTTATAAATATCACATTCATGAACCAGCAGGTAATCATCTATGTTCTCAGAATCAGCGACATTCCAGAACCCGAACTTCCAATACAGATTGGTGATATTTTCCAATGTTGCTTTCACATAGTCATCCTGCGGCATCGCAGCCTTTTCATAGACATACAACATCTTCTTTTCGATCGGCGACAAATCTGATGTGTCATCTTGCTGCGTTTCGGCCTTTTGACCGCGCGTTGCCGTACTCTCCGCCGAGGCTTGAGAATCTTGTGCCGCAGCAACATGCGCATACGATGTCGTCAACAAAGCGCACACGCAAAACACGCCTAAAATCTTCTTTGTTACTTGCTTGTTCATATTATTTATTATGCCCCATAAGGTTTACGAATTTTTTAAAAACGGTCGGAAAGCCGATTGACGGCAAATCCTTTAAATCATACCAAAAATACCCGTCTTGAGAGAGACTTTTTTTATCCAGCCTTGCAAAACCGCCATAAAGCGTCAGGTCAAAATGGGTAAAGGTATGTTTGATCATCTTGCTTTCATCAACGTCCAGTGAAGTCTCAGGCAACAATTCTATATGCTTTGCGGCATCAATATCCGGCACCCATTCACTGGTCGGCAACCCCGTCATACCCGCCAAGAGCCCTTTATCAGGTCTTTTGTGCAGCAATAGCCGCGTGTTACTTTCATCCAGAACCCAGTAAATATAGCCATAGCGCTGCGGTTGCGGTTTCTTTTTCTTTTTGCGCGGCAACGCCTCGGCCACCCCTTGTGCATACGCATCACACAAGGTCCGCAACGGACAAATAAGGCATTTAGGTGATTTCGGCGTACAAATTGTTGCGCCCAAATCCATCAAGGATTGCGCATAATCACCTGGACGATCATGCTCCCCTTCCGCAAGCGCTGCTGCCAACGCCTTGAGTTTTGGCTTTGAATCCGGCAAAGGCTGTCTGACCGCATGTAAACGCGCCATAACCCGTTCGACATTCCCGTCAACCACGTTCGCAGGCTTATCAAAGGCAATCGCCCGAATGGCTGATGCCGTATAATCGCCAATCCCCGGCAACGCTTTTAATGCCGCATAATCATCCGGAAACTGTCCGCCATAATCATTGGCGACCACTTTGGCGCATTTTAATAAATTCCGCGCCCGTGCATAATAACCAAGTCCGGCCCAGTCATTCATCACATCGTCCTGTTCGGCCTGCGCAAGGTCTTCGACGCTGGGCCATTTCTTGATGAATTTCAGGAAATACGGCACGACCGCCGGAACAGTCGTTTGCTGCAGCATGATTTCCGACAGCCATGTTTTATAAGGGTCACACTGGGCATAACTGGTTGCCCGCCACGGCATGGCACGCTTGTTTTCGTCATACCAGTCCAAAAGTTGTTCACGCATATACGTTGCTTGTTTTTGATTCATGTTGCGATTTTACCCTAAAATGTCTTACGATGTTGTCAGGATTTCCGACACATAAAATTGTACACAGGATATATCATGAACGGCCCGCAATTACTGGCAAAAACATTACCACGGATTACAAACAAAGTCTGTAATCGCAAGTTTGTGATGCTCGGCCGCTTGCTGGATCACTGGGAAGAGATCATGGGCAAAGAACTTGCCGGAAAGACGCAGCCCGTGAAAATCCGGTATTTCAAGGCCCGCAAGAAAAACGATCAGCCGCGCGCCACACTGGAAATTGCCGCGTCTGCCGCAGAATCAACCGCGCTGCACTATCGCAAAGCCCTGATTATGGAACGTCTGAACATGATTTTCGGCGGCGACAGCTGGATCACAGACATCAAAGTTGTGCCGCAGGTCGCAAACAACCGCAAAAAATCCGGCAATCCTTTGCGCTATAAAAACAAAGAACGCACCCTCCTCCCCTCCGAAAAGAAATCACTTGATGACGCGCTTGCAACCGTTGAAGACCCTGAAATCAAGAAAAAATTGACGACATTCGGAAAGGCTGTTTTACAAGACCGCTCTTCTGGATTATAAGTATCAACCACATTCAAATTTATTTGTAATTTATTCATCAAGAGGACCAAATGAAAACCAACGCGATCAACATCCGCCCGGGCAACGTACTTGACCATAACGGCAAGCTCTATGTTGTCGAGAAATACGATATCATGCAGCCGGGAAAAGGCGCATCGGTCATTCAGGTTGTGATGCGTGATCTTGCATCAGGCAACAAAGACAATGTCCGTTTCAGAACACAGGAAACCGTTGAACGGGTTCGTCTGGAACAAGAAGAATATCAATATCTGTTCGACAGTGATGATACATTCACATTCATGCACACGGAAACCTATGAACAAATGGAAGTGCAAAAAGACCTTGTCGGTGAACCGGCTATCTTTTTGAAAGAAGGCATGATCGTCATGATTGAAACACACGAAGGTTCACCGTTGCGCGTCGAATTGCCATCCACCGTAACAATGGAAATTACCGAGGCAGAGCCTGTGGTCAAAGGCCAGACAGCCACAACGTCATACAAGCCCGCAATTTTGGAAAACGGCGCAAAGGTCATGGTGCCGCCGCATATCGAGGCCGGCACACGCGTTGTTGTCAAAACCGAAGATTCAAGCTATGTAGAGCGCGCAAAAGACTAATAACACGACCCAACCCCGTTCATGCTTTTGTCTTAACCAAAACGCGTGAACACCGTCAAAGCAGGATATTTAGAAATGGCTTTATCACCGATTATGAACACAATGATCCGCGCCGCAGAAAAGGCCGGAAAATCACTGGCCCGCGATTTCGGCGAAGTCGAACAATTACAGGTATCCCGCAAGGGTCCGGGAGATTTCGTATCGGCGGCTGACCTCCGTGCAGAAAAGATTCTGTTCGAAGAACTGAAAGAAGCCCGTCCCGGCTTTGCCTTCCTGATGGAAGAATCCGGCGAAGTATCCGATAATGACGATTATGAATATCGCTGGATCATTGATCCGCTTGACGGTACAGCCAACTTCCTGCACGGCATTCCGCACTGGGCCATTTCAATTGCGCTCGAGCAAAAGATGGAAGACGGCACAACAGACATCGTCGCCGGTCTTATTTATGACCCGATCAAGGACGAAGCGTTCCGCGCAGAAAAAGGTGAAGGTGCTTTTGTACGCAATAAACGCTTACGCGTTTCCGGCCGTACAGAGCTGGACCATTCCATCATCACAACAGGCGCTCCTAAACGCAACAAAGATGCAATGGTCGAATTTCTGACAGAATATAAAGGTCTTTTGGCACGTGTGCCGAATATCCGCCGCTATGGATCGGCCGCCCTTGATATGGCTTATGTCGCCGCAGGCCGCTTCGAAGCCTATTGGGAGCGCGGGATCAATGCATGGGATATTGCCGCAGGTCATCTGATTGTGAAAGAAGCCAAAGGCAGCTCAACACTGATTGATAAAGGTGATGACAGTCCTGTACATGCAGGACAAATCCTTGCAACCAACGCCACACTACATAACGAACTGCGTAAGCTGTTAGTGAGTGGTAAAAAAGAAAAAGATGCCGCATAAGCCATTTTTATGTTTTGCAATACTGTTATGTGTTTGCGTGACGGGATGGTCACCCGTCTCTGGCGGAATTGCGCACGCCAACGATAATGTCATCATCGATATGAGCGTGCTGGAAGCCATCGACGATTATTATAACAGCGCCCCGCAACACCCATCGCCCGCACAGCGCCAAATAACAAAGCCCCTTATTCCGGCTGACATTCTGCCCGTCCCATCACATAAGCCGGACCATGTCAGCGGCAAGAAAGTCAGCACAAAGACAACGCCGCCACCTGCCAACACCGCCAAAACAGCGCACGCGGCCACCGCAGGCATTCCACGCGACCTACTTCCCGTACCGGCACGTAAACCGGTAGCGCCGCCGCAACACCGCACCGTTCGCAGTGATGGCACGCGCATGCCAGCCGTCCCGCCATCGCATGTTAACGCAGAGGTCATTGTCCAGACAGAGCGCGAGGAAGACAAAAACACAACACAGGCCGCACAATCAGACATAACGGATATCAGTCATAACCCTATGCCCGAGAAGACAAAGATTGACCCGTTTGGCTATGTCGATATCAGCGCCCAGACACAAAAGCAGAACGTGACCGAAAACGCAGGCGGCGGCATCGGCAACATCACAGCAACATCACAGCCCATGCCGAAGACATCGACGCAAAGCAAAAATATGACACGCGCACCAAAGGCGGAAAATATCAAACCGGAAAACATCACCGTCAAAACGGGCGCACACAAAAAAAATGATGCAAACGAAACCACTAAAAGCGCCAGAAAAAGCGCGGCAGACAATAAGAAAAACGTGACAGAAGCACCTGCACCGCCACCATTACCCCACATGCCCCCGGCCCCTGATATCAACGCAAACGTCAATGCCATAAACGATCAGGGTGACGATAAACGCGTCGAAGAAAAGCGCATCACATATGAATTATTCTTTGACGGACACAACGAAGACATTCCGAACGCGCAAAAAGAATTACTAGGAGAGAAAGTTGACGACATTCTGGATCAGCGACCGGCATGGCGTATCCAGATCAACTCTTACGCCCAAAGCCCGGATCAAACCGATAGCGGCGCACGGCGCCTGTCCCTGTCCCGCGCACTGGCCCTGCGCAGCTACTTGCTCAGCAAATCCATTCCGGCCTCCCGCATTGATATCAAAGCACTCGGGAACGACACAGACAAACAGCCCGTCAACCGGACAGAGTTTGTTTTCTATGATCCGAACAGTTAAGCCTGAGGCGCACAACGTCCTTTTTTATTCCTATGTGGATAAAAAAGCCTAAAAACCGCAGTTTCCTTGACTTTACGGCGTTTTTGTTTGATTTTCTGAACATATCCATATAAAACGCTAACACGATGAAAATGCGCAAAGGAAACGCTATGAGAAAATCATTCATAATGGCTGCTGTTGTTATTGCGGTCACACTTTCTGCTTTTGTCTTCTTTACACAGAACGGGCAATCAACAGAATCCGAGACAGTAACACCGCAGACAGAACAAACAGCCGAACAGGCTACGACACAGCAATCTGCCGAAACAACAACAGAATCTGCCAAAAGACCGCCGGTTGAAAGTGAATTTGAAACACTGGAGGTTAAAGCGCTTGGTAATCCCGAAGCGCCGGTTGTGGTTGAAGAATTCGCATCCTTCAGTTGCAGTCATTGCGCAGCCTTTCACACAGAAACATTTCCTGAATTGAAAGAAAAATATATCGATACCGGCAAGGTCTATTTCGTTTTTAACGAATTTGCCCTGAACGGTCCGGCTTTCGAAGCGACGATTGTTGCACGCTGCCTGCCCGAACAACATTATTTCAATTTCGTATCCTTCCTGTTTGAAAAACAGAAAGACTGGGCTTTTGGTCCTGATTATAAGGAAAAGCTTGCCCAGAACGCCAAACTGGTTGGTTTAAGCAGTGAAAAGCTCGAAGAATGCCGCAACAATCAGGCCATGAAAGATGACTTAGTCGCCAGATTGAGAAAAGCGTCAAAAATGTATGGCATCACTTCAACGCCAAGCTTCCTTATCAATGGTGAACTGCTTTCAGGCAATCAGCCATTCGAGGCATTCGAAGCGGCAATTGATAAGAAGTTAAATGAAGAATAAATCATAAATATATGATCCAATTTGAAAAACTAAGATTATCAGGATTCAAATCCTTTGTTGACCGGACCGAAATTGAAATCGGTCCGGGTTTGACAGGTGTTGTCGGCCCGAACGGGTGCGGCAAATCCAATCTGGTTGAAGCCCTGCGGTGGAGTATGGGCGAAAGCTCCACAAAGAAAATGCGCGGCGGCAGCGGCAGTATGGACGACGTGATCTTTAACGGCACGCAAAACCGCCCTGCCCGCAATGTCGCCGAAGTATCTGTGCTACTCAGCAATGCGGACGAAAGCGCCCCTGCTCCCTACACAACAACACCGGAAATCGAAGTTGTCCGCCGCATTGAACGGGACAAAGGCTCGGCGTACCGCATTAACGGCAAAGCATGCCGCGCCCGTGATGTCCAGTTGCTTTATGCCGATATTCTCAGTGGCGCGAATTCTCCGTTTCTGATCTCGCAAGGTAAAATCACCGACATCATCAACGCAAAACCGCTGAACCGCCGGGTTATCCTCGAGGAAGCGGCCGGCATCTCCGGTCTGCATGCACGGCGTCATGAAGCCGAATTACGCCTGCGCGGCGCGGATAACAACCTAAAACGCCTCGAAGATATTCTGGGCAGTATGGAATCCCGCTACCAAAGCCTGAAAAAACAAGTACGGCAAGCGGCGCGCTACCGCAACTTAAGCGAAGAAATCCGCCGTCTTGAAATCCTGATACATTGCGTTGAATATCTGCGCGCCCGCGAAACATTACAAGATGTTGAAAAGCACTTTGCGGCAAAAGAAAGTACCGTTGCAGAATATCTGACATCGGTCACGCAACTGACAAAAACACAAAATACGCAGGCCGCCGATTTGCCGGAACTGCGTCAGGCCGAAGCCGAAGCCGCCGCAGCCCTTCAGAAACATACACTGACATTGCAGCGTATCGAGGATGAAGAAAACCGTCTGAACGAACAAATCACTGAAATTGAATCGCAGCGCGAACAGCTTGTCACCGACCGCAAAGATGTCAGCCAGAATCTGGAAGAAAGCAGCTATGCGCTTGAAAATATCAACAAAGAAGAAAAGCGCCTGCTGGAAGAACAGGAAAATGCGGGCAGACGGACAGAAGAACTGGAGACTGCCGTTGCACACACAAAGAACGAGGCAGAAAAACTGGAAGCCGCATATCAAGCGCTTTCCAACAGCGCGGCTGCAGATCAGGCCAACATGCAATCCCTTGAACGTCAGATTTTTGCAGACGAACAACGCCTTGAATCCATACAAAAGCGTATTCTCTATCTGGAAGAAGACCTAACCGAGAAAAAAGAAGACAACAAAGATCTGGCCGAAGTCGAAACATTGCGCAAAGAGTACGCCGCACTTGAAAAAGACGTTGAGAAATCCGCAAAAGAGCGTAAATCCGCCGAGGATACCTATGAAACAGCGCGCGAAAAAGCCGATACCCTGACGCAGAGCCGCCGCGATGCCGAAGACAAAGCACAAAGCGTAGAGCGCGAAATCCGCGCCCTGCAGTCCGTTCTTGAAACATATGAATCATCAGACTTCAAACCTGTGCTGGATGACATCAAAGCCAAAGACGGGTTCGAGACAGCCCTTGCCTGCGCGCTCAGCGACAGCTTGATGGCCTCTTTGGACAAAAACGCGCCTACATATTGGCACGGTGCATCGGCCAAAGCGTCAGACAGCGTGCCCGCGTTACCGGATGATGTTCCGGCACTGGCCACATTCATTGCCGCGCCGCCCGAATTGGAAACGGCGCTCAACCTGATCGGTGTGGTTGATGACGAAGATGCCGGCAATGCCGCCTTTGACCAGCTCTCTATCGGCCAATCACTGGTGTCGAAAGATGGCTATTACTGGCGCTGGGATGGCCTTCACCGCAAACAAACAGCCTCCGACAAGGCCAGCCAGCAGCTTAAACAGAAAAACAAGCTGAGCGCACTTGAAAAAGAACTGCCGTCGGTCACAAAAACACTGGAAAAAGCACAAGCCAGTGAGCAAGAGGCACAAGATGCGCTCTCGGCGGCCAAAACACAGATGAATGACGCCATCGTTGCATTGTCCGATAAGGAACAGGCACTCAAAACGCTCAGCCAGACATTGCAGACTAAAATCGAAGCACAAACAGAAACGCAAACGGAAATCGCAAAGCTGGAAGAAGCGCTGTCTCTTGCAAAAGAAAATGCCGATGAACTGAAAAGCAAAATCAAAGAGACCACAGCAGAAAAAGACAAGTACGATCAAGCCAATATTGCCGCGCAAAATGAAAAACTGGCCGCCGCAAAAGACGCACTCCGCGAAGCACGCGAGGCATACCAGAAAGCCGCACAAGACAACGAGATATTCAAACAGGAACAAAGCCGTAAAACAGCCCGCATACGGGCGATTGGCGATGAACGTGTCAACCTGAACAACAAAACGATTCGCGGGAAAAGTCGCCTGACAGAAATGACAGAGCGCGAACAACAGCTGACAGAAAAGCTGGACGCACTGAAAAACCGCCCGAAAAACCTGCAAAATAACACCGAAGAACTTCTGTCGATGATCAAAGTCGCAGAAGAGCGCAAAAGCGAAATCTCCGATAAGCTGCAAACGGCAGAAACAGAGCTTGCAGAAACAACCCGCGCCTTAAAAGAAGCAGAACAGAATTTGTCGAGCGCGAAGGAATCACGCGCGCACGCAATGGCCACAATCGAAGAGCGCCGTAAACAATTGCACGCCGTGATAGAGCGCATTCAGGAACAATTCGAAATTGACGATCCGAATGAACTGTTCTCCAAAGCGGAAATGGATATCGAAAACCCGCCTGCCCTTGATGGCCTGAAACAGCAAAAAGACAAAGCCGTCCGTGACCGCGACATGATCGGACCGGTGAACTTGCGCGCCGAGCAGGAAATCGAAGAACTCGAAAGCGAACTGGGCGATATGCTCAAGGAAAAGAACGATCTGAACGAAGCCATCGCGGAATTGCGACAGGCAATCGACAAGCTGAACAGCGAAGCAAAAGAGCGCCTTGAAAAAGCCTTTAACATTGTGAACGAGCATTTCCGCAGTATTTTCACACGTTTGTTTAACGGCGGACGTGCGCATTTGTCTCTAGTCGAATCGGATGATCCGATGATGGCCGGCCTTGAAATCTACGCCCAGCCACCGGGCAAGGCCTTGCAATCGCTTTCGCTTCTGTCAGGTGGTGAACAGACAATGACAGCGGTCGCCCTGATTTTTGCAATGTTCCTGACAAACCCGTCACCCATCTGTGTGATGGACGAGGTTGACGCCCCGCTTGATGATGCCAATGTGGATCGGTTCTGTGACCTACTCGAAGAATTCGCTGAGCGCGGCGAAACCCGTTTTCTGGTCATCACGCACCACCGCCTGACAATGGCCCGCATGGATCGCCTATACGGTGTTACAATGGCAGAACGCGGTGTATCACAGCTTGTTTCCGTTGACTTGAATCAGCAACTCGACTTCCTTGAAGCCGCAGAATAATAAAGAGGACGCCCCCGCATGAGTGACGACAACGATCACAGCAAAGTCAAAGCACTGGAAGATAAAATCAAAACACTGCGGCCGCAGAATGATGATTTTTCCGAAAAAGGTGCCGAAGAAAAACTGAAGCGGGCGGATGATGCCAATGACGGCATCCGTGCGGGTGTCGAACTGGTTGTTCCGGCCGCACTTGGGTGTTTTTTCGGCTTGCAACTTGATAAGTGGCTGGACACCGCCCCTCTTTTCCTCATCATCCTTTTGTTACTGGGCATCAGCGCCGGATTTATGAATGTGTACCGGATTACGCAATCCCTTGATAAACCACAGGACAAAACACACGATAAATCACAAGATGAATCAGGGGAAAAATCGGCGCAAAAACAGGATGACGATAAAAAGTAACAAAGATGTGAAAAAACTGGTCATAAACCCATTGCATTCGGCGTTAAAAACAGGTACAACCGCACCATAAATTACAAAAAGTGGTATTTAATAACCACATAAATGAGAGCATTTTTAAAGAAAAGGACTTCGTAAAGTGGCTGACCCGATCCATCAGTTTGTCATCGAACCTATTATCCCGATCGAAATCGGTGGCGTAGATATTTCCTTTACCAATTCATCACTCTGGATGATTATCGGCGTTGTTCTTTCTACTTTCTTCCTGACATTCTCGATGCGCAAACGGTCTATGGTGCCTTCACGGGCACAGGTCAGCGCCGAAATGCTCTATGAATTTGTCGCAGGCATGATCCGCGAAAATATCGGTGCCAAAGGCCGTCGCTATTTCCCGCTTATTTTCTCTGTCTTCGTGATTGTATTGATGGGGAATATCCTCGGCATGATCCCTTATGCCTTCACTTACACAAGCCATATTGTTGTCACAATGGCGCTGGCTCTGATGATTTTCTTCATCGTGATTGTTGTTGGTATTATCCGTAACGGCGTTGAATTCTTTACATTGTTCGCCCCGCCCGGTGTCCCGATGTGGTTGATGCCCGTGATCATCCCACTTGAGATTATGTCCTTCCTGACACGCCCGGTCACACTTGCCGTTCGTTTGTTTGCGAACATGATGGCAGGCCACCTGGTGTTAAAAGTGTTCGCAGGCTTTAGTGTTGCGATGCTTAGTCTGGGTATCGGCGGATTTTTCGCCGGTCTGATCCCGATGCTCTTTAACGTTGTACTCATCGGATTCGAAATTCTTATCGCGCTCCTTCACGCTTACGTGTTCACCGTTCTGTCCTGCATTTATCTGAAGGATACGGTTGATCTTCACCACTAATTGTGTAGTATCGCGATCGAGATTTAATAACTTAATTATGTTCAACTTGCACTAAAACGAAAAGGAAAACAAAATGGAACTTGAAGCAGTAAAACTTTTGGCAAGCGCACTTGCACTTCTCCCAATTATCGGTGTTGGTATCGGTCTTGGTAACATTTTCGCTTCATACAACGAAGCCATCGGCCGTAACCCGAATGCACAAGAAATTCTGGACAAGAAATTCTTCCTGACATTCGCTCTGGCAGAAGCACTTGCGATTTTCGCACTTGTTATCTCACTGGTTATCCTTTTCGGTTAATCCGAACGGACGTAATTGATGCGGGATGTCCCCGAAATAACGTGTGGGCATCCGGTCTCTTCTCTTTTTAGGAATGAGGATCAGAAGACGTGATGATGAAGCCATTATCAAACTTTTCAAATAAAGTGAGCGCAGCTGTTGTTGCGCCCGTTCTTGTTCTTGGTTCAAGTGCCGCATGGGCTGCAAAAGCAGGCGGCGGCGCACAGGCCGAGAGTTTCCATGATGCTTTGGCACAAGCCGAGCATCTTGAAGAGTTGGCACATCACGGCGAAGCAGGCGGCGGATCTTTGCCGCAGTTTGATCCTTCCACATTTGCCAGCCAGCTTTTCTGGCTCGCAGTATGTTTTATCATTCTGTATCTGTTCTTCAGCAACAAGACATTGCCTGAAATTTCCAGCGTATTGGAAAATCGTCGCAATCACATCAACAGCGATCTTGAGGCAGCCGAAGAGCTCAAAGAAAAAGCTGAAGAGGCACAGGCTGCATATGAGAAAAGCCTGCGCGAAGCCAAAGAAGAACGTGCCAATATCATGCACGATCTTGAAGACGACATTCAAAAAGCCGTTCAGAAATCAAACGCAGAATTTCTTGAAAAATCTGCAAATGATATCAATGTACTGGAAGTCCGCTTGCAACAATCTAAAGAATCCGCGATTGAGGACATGAACCTGATCGCTGCAGAAGTTGCCAGCGAAGCCGCGAAGAAGATCGTCGGCATTGATCTTGATGTTGATAACGCGAAGTCCGTTGTCGCGGCACTCCATAAGAAAAAGGCAGCATAAATCATGTTAGAGTTTCTAGAACATACCGGCTCTTGGGTTTTAATCTCTTTTCTGATCTTCGCATCGATCGGTTTTAAACTTGGCCGTTCAAAAGTAACAACGGCACTGGATTCCCGCATTGACGGGATCAAAAAAGAACTGGAAACAGCAGAATCCCTGCGCGTTGAAGCACAAGAGTTGCTCGCCCAGTACGAACGTAAACAACGTGATGCGGCAAAAGAAGCCAAAGAAATCGTCGCCACAGCGAAAGAACACGCCGAAGAGATCAAGAAAAGCGCGGAACAGGATATCCAGAAAACGCTGCAGCGCCGCGAACAACAACTGGAAGTACGCTTGGGTCGCATGGAAGACGAAGCCTTGCAGGAAATTCGTGATTACGCCGCCCGTTTGGCTGTCGAAGCGACAGAACAAATCATTATCGAGAAGGTAGGCAAGAAAGATCACGAGAAACTCGTCAAAGACTCTCTGGCCAATATCTCATCGCGTATCAACTAATACACAACATTATGAACGCGCTTACCTGTGCTGTTGTCCGGCACATATACAAATAAGGTAATGCGGCTTGTCGTTTCGGGAAACAGGCCCGCAATATAGTCTGTCATGAAAAAAGAAATACCGTCTTTCAACCGCTATTCAAGCCAGAAATGGAAATATAGGCGTATCGGGCTTCTGGGCGGATCGTTCAACCCACCCCATCATGGGCACCTTCATATTAGCCGCACAGCTTTACACATGTTGGGTTTGGACGCCATATGGTGGCTTGTCACACCACAAAACCCGCATAAAAGCGCCCGTATGCTGATGCCGTATAGAAAACGCTATGCCTTGTGTCAGGATATTGTTCAGCACCCACGCATCCACGTCACGAATCTGGAAAAAGAATTTGAATCCCGCACAACCTTTGAAACATTGATCAAATTACGCTCCTATTTTCAGGATACGGATTTCATCTGGATCAGCGGTATGGACAATGCAAAAACCTTCCACACATGGGATAATTGGAAGAATATCCTGAACCTGGTTCCAACGGCACATATTGCACGACCGCCTGCCACGGATTTAATCAAAAATTTTCCCTTACGGATGCTAAAAACCCAGAATCACCATATGCTGTCATATCCTGAAAATGTCTCTCTGGAGGCTGGAAACACCTATTGGATCCAGCAAAAGAAAATGATTAACATTTCATCCACAGATATAAGAAAATCAATGACTTAGGCGATATTTTCCTGCATAATAACGCAGCGCAACACAAGTTTCCTTGCAGCGATCCCAAAAAAGGCGTAAAATTGTAGTATGAGAATAAGGTTATCTCGTAACGATATTAGAAAGGTATGTGTATGAGGGCTAATCCAAGCCAGACATATGCACACATTGCTTTTGAATACGTTATTTTGAGCGCTTTGATGCTTGAAAAACATCAAGGCGCTTTTGCGTGTTTAGAGCGATAATGCTGTAACGCAACATTCATTAAAAGAAGGAGAAAATAGCCATTTTGGAAAGTTACACAGACGGAACAGGAGATCCGAATAAATTAAAGGATTTAATCGAACAGTCACTCGATGCCGATAAAGCAGAGGACGTTGTAAGCATTGCACTCGACGAAAGCGCAGCGCTGGCGGACCACATGATTATCGCGTCCGGACGGTCAAGCCGCCAAGTTGGCGCAATGGCTGAAAAGCTGGCTGAACGCCTGAAATCTCTGGGATATAAAGATATTCATATCGAAGGTATGGGCGAATGTAACTGGGTCATTGTTGATGCCGGTGATGCTATCGTTCATCTTTTCCGCCCTGAGGTCCGCGAATTTTATAACATTGAAAAAATGTGGCAAACACCAAGCAACGCCAAAGACAACAACACGGTAGATCACGCGCCCGCGTTTTAATGCGGAACTGTGGCCCATTGCCAACGGCGGCCGACGCATAATCCACCGACACGTTTTTCTTCGGTTTCCGTGCGTACATAAACTGTCACAATGATAAAACGGTTCTTTGTCAGAGCCACCTTCTTTTACGACGTCAACAAATCGCGTTTTTCCCTATTCTCCTACCTCTTCCACAAATTTAATCAAACATCATACATGCCCTATGCCCAAAATTGATATTATAGCCGCCGGTAAAATGCGTGACAAAAACCAACTTGCCCTTATTCAGGATTACGGCAAGCGCATGGCGTGGGATTTAAACATCATCGAAGTACCGGATAAAAATCCGGACGACATCGACGCGAAGATCATCGACAAAATTGTCAAACAAGCCTTTGTGATTGCCCTTGATGAGCGCGGAAAATCAATCTCAAGCCGTAAACTTGCATCAAAACTGGATTCGCTATTCCTTGACGGACAAAACCACATCCAGTTCCTGATCGGCGGCGCAAACGGTTTTGGTGAATCCATTCATAAAAACACAAATTTCTGTTTATCATTTGGTGTCCAGACATGGCCACATATGATGGTTCGTATTATGCTGTTAGAGCAATTATACAGGGCACAGCAAATTATTGCCGGGCATCCCTATCACCGCGATTAACAGAATAGAAGAATGATGCAGGACTCTTCTTCGGCTTTACAGTCTGATAAACGATCATCTTATAGACAACACCCCCATGACGCTAGTGTCGTAACGGGGATACGTGTGCTATGCCTGTTTGCGGTGATGTGCATCATTTATTTGCCCCAAGCGGTAAGCGCGGCCGCCCCTATTCCATCCCGTAAAACAGATGCTTTGGACGTTATTGAACAAAATATCAAAGCCCGCAAAGATGAAAACGCGCAGATCACAAAGAATCTGGAAGACACACGGGCAGAGCTTAACAAAATAAAATCCCGCCTGAATGATATTTCCGGCAAATTATCCGACACGGAAAGAGGTTTGATTAAAACAGAAACCAAGATCGAATCCCTGACAGATGAAAAAGAAACACTGACAACCCGTTTGCATAAAGATCACGATGTAATCGCCGATCTTATTCTGGCAATGGAACGTATGCGTAAAATTCCGCCCGAGGCCATTATCGCCCGCCCCGGCGATACGCTTGAAACGGCCCAGATTTCAATGCTGTTGAAAGGCACATTGCCTGCCGTCCATCACCGCGCAAAAGCCCTAACAAAGGATTTGAACCGTTTACGCAAAATTGAATCCGAACTAGAGCGTGACCACAAAACACTTATCACCTTGAATAAAAATCTCGGCGAAAAACAAGCCGAGATCCAATCGCTTTTTGCAAAACAAGAAGAGCTCTATAGCGTGCTGCGTAATGATAAACAAAGCAATGATCAGGCCATTGCCCGCATGACAGATCAGGCTAAGTCACTGAAAGAACTGTTATCCGCCATCGAAGCAGAAAATAAACGGACACGTGCGGCGCAAGCACAACGCACCGCATCGCGCATCAGGCAAGCGTCAATGGCACTGCCGCCGGAAGATTTGCCAAAGATCGGCAAAATACAAAGCCCCGTCGCCGGTAAAGTGGTCGTCAAATATGGCGAGAAAGATGATATTGGCGCGGACTCTCAGGGGGTGCATATCCGTTCCCGCTCCGGCGCGATTGTCATGGCACCGATGGGGGGTATAATTCAGTTTGCCAACACGTTCAAAAACTATGGTACAATCATCATTGTTAAGCATAAGAACGGCTATCACAGTCTGATTTCAGGGCTCGGTGATGTGGACACAAAAGTGGGGCGCACAATAAATTCTGGTGACCCGATCGGACGCCTGCCAATTAGCACTTCACCTAATGCTCATCCAACGTTATATTATGAGTTACGCTATAATGGAAAACCAATAAACCCGTACAAAAAATTACCCAATCTGGAAAGTTAAATGATGATCTTCTCAAAACTATTTTCACTCCGTTTTTCTTTTATGTGCCTGCTGGTCTTCGGATCGCTGACACCGCAGCTTGCCTTCTCGCAAGACGAAGAAAGAACAGCCGGTCAGTCCGTTGCCGCCGAAGCGCCGCAAGAAGATCCTGATGATATTTACCGTCAGCTCAGCCTGTTCGGGGATATTTTTGAACGGGTCCGCGACCAGTATGTCGAGGAAGTCACCGACAAAGAGCTGATCGAACATGCCATTAACGGCATGCTGACAAGCCTCGACCCGCACTCGGCTTTCCTGAACGAAGATGATTTCGAAGAGATGCAAGTCCAAACAAAAGGCGAGTTTGGCGGTCTGGGCATTGAAGTCACAATGGAAAACGGGTTCGTGAAGGTTGTCTCTCCTATTGACGACACCCCCGCCTATGAAGCAGGCATCGAAGCTGGTGATTATATCACCCATCTGGACGGCGAAAGCGTTATTGGTCTGAGCCTGAGCGAAGCCGTTGATATCATGCGCGGCAAAATCGGCACAAAAATCGAGCTGACCGTGCGCCGTGAAGGCACGCCCGAAGCGCTTAAAATCGAAATCACACGCGATGTCATCAAAATTAATCCGGTTAAAAGCCGTTTGCTGAAAAATGATGTGGCCTATATCCGGATCACAAGCTTTAACCAAAGCACGACGAAAAACGTTAAAGATGCGTACAAAGACATCAAAAAAGAAGCCGACAGCCCGCTTATCGGCCTTGTTCTTGATCTGCGCAACAACCCCGGCGGTCTGCTGGATCAAGCCATCGGCGTATCAGACCTGTTCCTTGATAAAGGAGAGATTGTTTCGACACGCGGTCGTCACGAAGCCGATACAAAACGCGATAACGCAACATCCGGCGATATTCTGGATGGCCTGCCGATCGTTGTTCTGATTAACGGCGGCTCTGCCTCTGCGTCCGAGATTGTCTCCGGCGCCTTACAAGATCACAGACGGGCGATTGTTCTGGGCACACAGAGTTTCGGCAAAGGGTCTGTGCAGACCGTTATCCCCGTCAGTATGACGTCGGCGATGCGTCTGACAACGGCGCGTTATTACACGCCGTCAGGCCGTTCTATTCAGGCCAAAGGCATTGAACCGGACATTCTCGTTGAACCTGCGAAAATCGAGACCATCAAGGTCGAGCGCTTTAAAGAAGCCGATTATAACGGCGCCCTTGATAAAGCGGAACAGGCGGACGCCCCGGCAGAAACCGATGATGCGGCTGCAAATGATAATGAAGACGAGATGACCGAAGAGGAAAAAGAAGCTCTCTTGCTTCAGAAAGACTACCAGCTCTCCCGCGCAATTGACCTCGTAAAAGGACTGGACATCTATGTCCCGCAGAAGGCACTGAAAAAGCATCTGGAAAAGATGGCTGGAAACGCTCCTGAACAAGAGACATCAGATTCATCTGACGAACAGTCCCCTGTTCTAAAAGAAAAAGAGGACACACCGGCAACGGAATAAGGATATATGGACAAAGTCTCTGCACAACAATGGATAACGGCCAATCTATCGCGCAAACTCTTTATGCGCGGTCTGGTTGCCGTTATCTTGATTTATGCATTACTGATCGGGCTTGCCGTTCTGAAAAAGAAGGACGTGTTTTTATCGCAGCAGGATCGCCTTGCCACAAAGACGGTCATCATCGAGCATAAAAAAGACCGACTTGTCTTCCATGAACAACAATCCGAAAACCAAGCAGCGGCACCATCACTCGATGATTTTCAGCCTTTGGCAGACGCACCGGCCGAAGGGATTTACCAGATCATGGAAAACGAAGATATCGTTCCTGTTAAAAGCCGCGACGGTAGCAAAACGGCCTTCCAGACATATCGTCACCCGTTTGACCTGCAGGGCAGCGATAAACCGTATATTTCGATCGCTATTCTTGATATGGGAACATCCTATGCGGCATCCGAAGCGGCTCTGAAATCAATGCCGCCGGAAATATCGTTTGTTATGTCACCGTACGCGCCGGAACTGGGACTCTGGATGAAAGAATCCCGTGTGCGCGGCCATGAAATCTGGCTGACATTGCCAATGGAAACAGCCCGTTACCCGCAGCATGATACCGGACCGCACACCTTACTGGTCGAAGCCAATCTGGTTGATAATCAACGCAAGCTTCGCTGGCTTCTGGCCAGACCGCAAGGCTATGTCGGCTTTGTTACACCATATAATGCAACCTTTATGGACTCTCAGGATGATATGCGCCCCATCTTCACCGACATTCTGGAGCGCGGTCTTGGTTTTGTCGATACACGCAAAGACGGCTTCCTGATGACAGAAAATATCGCGCTTGGTCTGGAAGGTCCATATGCCAATGTCCCCGTTTATATTGATATGCCCGCAGACAAACACAAGATGGAAGAAAAGCTGGCCAAAATCGAAGAACGCGCCATACAAAACGGTGCGGCCGCCGGATTTATTCATACCTTGCCCGCAAGCTATGACCTCGTCCTGAAATGGGTTCAAAGTCTGGAATCAAAAGGCTTTGTTCTTGCTCCGCTTTCGGCACAAACCGGTCGATAAACACAAAGATATATAGATAATCATGACAGACTACTCAAAACTTCCCTATCGCAAATGTGTCGGCATTACGCTTTTCAACGCAGAACAGCAGGTCTTTGTCGGTGAACGCATGGATTCACCGGGGGCATGGCAAATGCCGCAAGGTGGTATTGATGCCGGTGAAGATATCCAGACAGCGTTCTTTCGTGAAATGGAAGAAGAAATCGGCACCCGTCAGGCTGATATCTTGAAAATACACGACACGCCGCTGCGTTATGATCTGCCCGATCATCTGATGGGCAAGTTATGGAACGGGAAATATCGCGGACAGGAACAATATTGGGTTGCCGCCCGTTTTACCGGCGATGACAGTGACATTGATATTTATGCCCACACCTTCCCTGAATTCGGTAAATGGCAATGGGTCGGCCTTGATAATGTGCTTGATCTGATTGTGCCGTTCAAACGCAATACCTACGCCGAAGTTATCGACGCGTTCAAAGAATTCACACAAGAATAAGCTGAGCCACAATCAGGCCGTGAGGGCGGGCGCATGCTTTACGGTTGGATTCGCATAGCTTTCGTAGCCTTTTGCCGTACATTGAATATAGAAATCAACAGCACGGGAATCTGTCGTTGGCGCATAGCTTGCCATCGCGAACGGCGACCCGAGATCGCCGTCTTCTTTCGGCTTAATAATCAATTCCACATGGCCAGCGTTATCCCAGACATCGTCCGGAATATCATCAACGTTCGCCGATTCATAAATTCTGTTTTGGCGGTTTTTCTTCATGCACCAATCGGCCGTATCCGGATCATAACGAGACCCACCTTCAAACTTTGCTGATGAAAGCGCAACAAGTTCAACATCACATGGTGTCTGGAAAGATGTTTCGGCAGCGTGTTTGAAATCACGCGCCAATGCGATGAAACGGTCTTTACTGACCGGAAAAATTCTATTTTTATAAGACCAACGTTCGTCTAACCAACTTTGCTTAAACCCTGCCATATCTCTCCCCATATCTCCTTAAATATCTCTTTATTTATTGTTTTCATAACATAGATCACGGGTGTCGCATTGTCAATATTAGAGACATAACCATTCTAATTGCATGGTTAATTACGTGGCGACCATGCAGGGTCGGACGCATCTTTTGGTGTCGGGACAAGACGTTCATTATAGCCTGTCAGGTCAATTGTGTATAAACGCGCCCGTCGCCCCTGTCCGCCCGGTCCTGTCGGTGTTTCCTTGAAATAGGCCAGAACACGGCCATTAGGCGACCATGTCGGTCCCTCCACATGGAAAGCAGATGTAATCAAACGCTCACCCGACCCATCGGGGCGGATAACCCCGATATAGAACTTGCCCCGATAAAGACGGGTAAAGGCAATCAAATCCCCGCGCGGTGACCAGACCGGCGTACCGTAACGCCCATTACCAAAGGTAATACGATGCGCATCAGAGCCATCCGCCTTCATCACATACAGCTGCTGTGATCCGCCACGGTCCGATTCAAACACCACATATTTACCATCCGGCGAATAAGACGGCGCTGTATCAATCGCAGAATGATTAGTCAGCTTTTCAATGCGGCGGCTCTGCAGGTCCATCGTATAGATTTCACTATTCCCGTTTTTAGACATGCTCATAATCACTTTGTTACCATCCGGCGAAAAGCGCGGTGCGAATGTCATGTTCGGGAAATTACCCAGCACTTCCTGACGTCCTGTATTGATGTCATAAATGTAAACACGCGGTTTGCGGTTGTAATACGCCATATATGCGATGCGCTGTTTGTTTGGCGAGAAGCGCGGCGTCAAGACAAGCGCGCTGCCATCTGTCAGATAATGATGGTTTGCACCATCCTGATCCATGATCGCAAGGCGTTTTACACGCGCATTTTGCGGTCCTTGTTCGGAAATATAAACGATGCGGGAGTCAAAATACCCCTCTTCCCCTGTCAGACGTTCATAGACCACATCGGAAATAATGTGCGAGATACGGCGCCAGTTATCATTTGTCGTCGTATAGGCCACACCGCTGAGCTGCTTTTCACTGAACACATCCCACAACCGGAATTCAACACGTGTGCGCCCATTATCCAGAGCCGACACCGTCCCTGTTACAAGAGCTTCGGCATTGATTGAACGCCACTCGCCAAAACGCGGCCCATCCTGTGCGATAGACCCCGTTGTCTGAATAAAGGAACGCGGGTTCAGCGCCTTGAACAGCCCCGTACGCTCCAGATTTGCCGTGATGACCTCGGGCAAACGGCGCGCAATCGATACTAACTCGGGACGGTCAGCATGAAATGTGGTCACGGCAATCGGAACAGGTTCAAGTTTCCCCTGTGTTACATCGACTTGCAGCTCTGCCTTCGCGCTATGCTGCACAAAAACAAAACAAACCAGTAAAACGGCCAATATCTTTTTCATCACATGTCTTTCCATTCAAAAATCCTGAATACTATAACAACATTTCGCGCGGATCGAAACGCACAACCATGACTTTCCAGAGGTCATATTTGTCCGCCGGTAATTCCAGCGGACTACATTCCGGGTTACGGATTGCCCGCATTGCGCTATCGGCGGCGGCACGGAAATACGGATCGCGCTGATAACGTCCGTTATCCGTCACTTCGGCCGAACGCACCGTCCGGTCACGATTCACGAAAATACGCAGATCAACAACCAAATCTTCGGCATAGCGCGCACCAGCCATCAAATTCCAGCACCGTGCCAATTGATATTTCAGCGCGTCCATTTCGCCGCGTGTCATACGATCGGCCAGTGTGGCTTTACTTTTCGGGGCGGCCTGCGCCTTTTGGTCATCACTTTGTTCACCGTCTGCCGATTCATCCGGCAACAAATTCTTTAACACAGACTCGAAGGCGCCGTCATCCTCTGCCGGATCAAGATTTTCATCAATCAGCATCGGTTTACGCTCTTCGGGCTTTTTCTTCTCTTTCGGTTTTGATTTCGGCTTTTTCATCGGCGGCGGCGCATCCGGCGGTGCGATCGCATCTTCGGATGGTTTCGGCGCAGAAAACGGACTTGGCGGTTTATCGGACGTCACTTGCGGGGCGGCCTTTTTGACCGGCTCGGGCGCCTTTTTTGTCTGTTTCGGTTTGATATCCCGCACGGACCCAGCCTCACGAATTTGTGTCGTGCGGGCTTGGTCAGACACCTCCACCAGCTCGACAACAATCGTATCTTCCACAGGCGGTAAATCCGGTGTCATATACGGCAACCCGATGATTGCCGCCAGAATGATCGCGCCATGTAAAAACACCGATGCAACAAGAAACCGTACAGAAACGCCGTCCTCATTATCTTGCGACAATGAGACATGCAGATTCTGAAATCCTGTTATATCGACACCCATAATATTATCGTATCGCTTTGTTTAAGATGCGTTAGACAGAAGAGCCACTTTGTTGAAACCCGCCTTATTCAATGCGCCAAGAATATCCATGACATAGCCGTAATCGAGCGCTTGATCCGCACGAATGAAAATACGGCGATCCGAGTCGTTATTCGTCATTGAAGACAGCAACGTAACAAGCCGTTCCCGCTTGACTTCTGTTTCACCGATAAAAATAAGACTATCTTTGGTCAATGAGATTTCCAGCGGTTTATTGTCACGGTTATTGATCGGGTTGGCCTGCGAGCTTGGCAAATCAACCTTGACCCCTGCGGTCAACAGCGGTGCCGTCACCATAAAGACAATCAACAGCACCAGCATAACGTCAACAAATGGCGTGACGTTGATATCCGACATCGTTGACGAAGAACGTCGCCGTCTGTATCCGCCGGATGAACGCCCTGATTTTCCTTGCAAAGACGCGCCCATGACTACGCCGCCTTTCTTTTCTTGCGGTCCTGCGCATCCAGATGGCGCGCCAATATGGTCGAAAATTCACTGACGAACGCATCCAGACGATCACCATAACGATCAATCGCGTTGGAATAAATATTATAACCGACAACGGCCGGAATCGCAGCCACCAAGCCAAGCGCGGTTGCAAACAGGGCTTCGGCGATCCCCGGCGCAACAACGGCCAGGCTTGTATTATTCGTACCTGCAATGGCCGTAAAACTGTTCATAATGCCCCAAACCGTCCCGAACAGGCCGATAAACGGCGCTGTCGAACCGACACTGGCCAAAAATGTCATGCCGCGCTCCAGCAGGCCCATCTGTTTATTGATGGTCATGCTCATGATCTGTTCAATGCGCTGGCGCAATCCGGCTTGCATGGATTCACCGGATGGCATGCCGCCGGAAACACCATTATGCCATTCTTCCATTCCCGCACAGAATGTCTGCACAAGCGGGTCTTGTTCCGTCTGTTTCACATCCTTGTATAATTTATCAAGCGATTCACCGGACCAGAATGCCTCTTCGAACTCATCGGCTTTTCTGTTCAAAACCTTGAGCGTTTTACGCTTTTCCAGAATAATGGCCCACGCCCATATTGATGCCGCAATCAACATCAACATCACAATCTTGACGATCATATCGGCCTGCAAAAACAGACCCCACATCGACATATCACCACTAAAACTTTCTCCGATATTGGCCGCGGCAATATCGCCTACAGGTTGGGCTTCCGCCATTGTGTTTACTCCTTCGTTACAAGCTTTTCAAATTCATCCAGCACGTCATTCGGCATCGGGACGGCTTTGGTTACACCATCGCTGTCCTGTTGCACACAAACAACTGTGACATCCATTTCAAATATCAATTCTTCGTGGCGAAATAATGACTGCTTCATGACAAAACGTGTCTTTTTCAGTGCCTTCACTTTCGTTTCCATGCGCAACATATCATCCAAGAACGCAGGCTTTCTGTAAGACGCCTGTAAATCACGCACGACAAAAAAGATATCATGCTCATCGCGCAATTTACGGTTCTCAAACCCGACATGGCGCAAAAATTCTGTTCGGCCGCGTTCGGCAAAACGCAAATGATTTGCGTGATAAACCACGCCGCCAGCATCCGTGTCTTCGTAATAGATACGAATATTCATGTCATGACTTGTCATGATTACACCTCCTGATCTGTATCGGATGTACCGCCAAGCAAATCATATTGCGGCACGTTTCCGCCTTGTGGATCTGCCGGAATATCCATGCCCAGATACCGGAACCCCTTTTGCGATAGCATACGGCCACGCGGTGTCCGTTGCACCAGGCCGCGCTGCATCAAATAGGGTTCAATCACATCCTCGATCATATCGCGCTGTTCAGACAAAGCCGCCGACAACGTATCAACCCCCACAGGCCCGCCGCCATAATTCTGGGCAATGCATGTCAGGTAACGACGGTCCATAACATCAAGTCCTTCGGCATCAACATCAAGGCGTTGCAGCGCCGTATCAGCCGCAGCCGCATCAATACATCCTGTTTCCAGCACCGAGGCAAAGTCACGCACACGGCGGGTTAAGCGGCCCGCAATACGCGGCGTTCCGCGTGAGCGTTTTGCGATTTCAAGCGCGCCGTCATCATCCATGTCGATATCAAGCAACATCGCGGTACGTTTCACGATCAAGGTCAGTTCTTCTGGTGAATAAAATTCCAATCGCAACGGAATACCGAAACGGTCCCGCAACGGCGTCGTCAAAAGGCCGCTACGTGTTGTCGCGCCCACCAATGTAAAGGGGGCAAGCTCAATCTGCACAGAACGGGCGGCCGGTCCCTCGCCGATAATAATATCCAGTTTCAAATCCTCCATCGCAGGATAGAGAATCTCTTCAACAGCCGGATTCAAACGGTGAATTTCATCAATGAACAAGACATCATTGGCTTCCAGATTTGTCAAAATCGCGGCCAGATCACCCGCTTTGGCAATCACCGGCCCCGATGTTGCCCGAAACCCGACGCCAAGCTCTTTGGCAACAATTTGCGCAAGTGTCGTTTTACCAAGCCCCGGCGGGCCGAAAAACAATGTATGATCCATCGCATCGCCGCGCTTTTTGGCGGCATCAATAAAGACTTTCAGATTATCACGCAACGCAGGCTGCCCGATGAAGTCATCCAGTATCTGCGGCCGTAACGAACGTTCCAGATCAAAATCCTGATCCTGCTTGTCCGTCTCCAATTCCGGATTTCTGTTTAAAAATTCACTCATGAGGATGCCAGCTCCTTCAGGGCAAGACGGATTAACGTCCCGACATCTTCTGGCTGGTTATCATTCGATTTTTCCCGTGCCTGCCGCACCGCTGCAAACGCATCAGTCCGCCCATAGCCCAAATTCACAAGCGCAGACACCGCGTCATTATCGATGCTGCTACTGCCGCCGCCGGACGTATCAGCCGCGCCTGCCGCCTGCACGTCCATTTTTGTGCCTGATGCGGCAAAGTCCTCTGCCGAAATCTCGATTTTATCGACCTTGTCTTTCAATTCGGTCACAATACGTGTCGCAAGCTTTGGTCCGACACCATCGGCCTGCGTGATAGCGGCCTTATCCTGCGACGCAATGGCAAAGCCGAGCTGATCAACCGGAACAGCACTGAGAATCGCAAGGGCGGCTTTGGCACCGACCCCTTGCACAGAAATCAACAGCTTGAACCATTCCTGTTCCGCCTTGTCGGCAAAACCGTAAAGGTTAAAGGCATCTTCGCGTATTTGCGTTTCGATATACAGGGATACTGTGCCGCCCTTTTCCGGCAATTTCGACAAGGTCGAACGACTGCCAAAAACAAGATAACCAACCCCATTCACATCCAGAATGAGATGATCAAGAGAAACCGAATCTAATAAACCAGATAATTTTGCGATCATAATGCCAACAGATTAGCATGCGAAAAGCACGCTATTCTATGCTTTGGTCAAGGTTATACACGCTTATCAAGAGATAATTTTATATTGCTTTGCGGCCTGATGGTGCGCATGACAGATGGCCACGGCCAGTGCATCCGCTTCATCTTCGGAAAGCTTGCCGGATTGCGGTAACAACGTCTTGATCATCATGCCCATCTGGTCTTTGGCCGCATGGCCCGTGCCGACAACAGATTTTTTGATATGATTGGCGCCATATTCCCCGACATCCAGCCCGTACCGTGCCGGAACGGTCATTGCCACCCCTCTGGCCATACCAAGTTTCAAGGCCGAGGCAGGGTTTTTATTCACAAAAGTTTCTTCGATAGCCGCCGTATCGGGCTGATAATTATGCACAATTTCAGACAGTTTTGCGTCAATCTCGGCAAGACGGGCATAAAGCGGTAATTTTGTATTGGTGCGAATCAAGCCGGAATCAACAAATGACAACGTACTGCCACGGGACTCAATCAGCCCCCATCCCATTTTTGTTAACCCCGGATCAATGCCCAATATCCGCATTACGCATCATCCATCAGTTTTTCCATGATTTCATCACTGACGTTAAAGTTCGTCGTCACATGCTGCACGTCATCATCATCTTCCAGCACATCAATCAACTTCAGCAATGTTCTGGCTTGCTCTTCGTCAATATCGGCATCGACATTCGGGCGCCAGACAAAACCACTGCTTTGCGGTTCACCGAATTTTTCTTCCATCGCATCCCGTACAGCCGCAAAATCATCCGGTTCGCAGGTAATGATATGTTCGTCTTCTGTTTCACAATCCGTTGCGCCGGCTTCGACAGCCGCTTCGAACATGGCTTCTCCGGCGGCTTTATCCAGCGGGTACACAACTTCGCCGACCTGATCGAACATAAAGCTGACTGAATTCGTTTCCCCCAGATTGCCACCATATTTGGCAAATGTGGATCGCACAGATGACGCCGTACGGTTCCGGTTGTCCGTCAGCGTATCGACAATCACGGCAACACCGCCGGGGCCGTACCCCTCATAACGCATTTCTTCGTAATCGGCGGCATCGCTACCCTCGCCCGTTCCGGTCTGAATGGCTTTTGTAATACGGTCATTGGGCATGCTTTGTCCGCGTGCCGTGGCAATAGCAAGACGCAAACGCGGGTTCATATCGGGGTCACCGCCGCCCATCTTCGCGGCAACCGTAATTTCACGGGCAAGCTTGCCGAAAAGTTTCGCGCGTTTTTTGTCCTGTGCGCCTTTACGATGTTGGATATTTTTAAATTTGGAATGGCCGGCCATGATAATCTACCTATATGTCCTGTGTCGTGTTGTGTGTCATGTGAATCATATTTCGCTCGAAATATTCTAGACAAAGCAGGGTTTACTTGTCCAGTACCCGCCCTGATATCGTTCTTCAGTCATTTTCCGTTGATGGCAGGCGGCCACCGATACGGATCGGTGAAATGGCTTTTGCAAGCCCTGTGGCATCATTGGTTTCAATCAATGTACCGCACACAGAACCGGTATCTCCTGCCGGACTCATGTGATTGGCGGCGTAACCACGCACAAAGCGCTGCACGGGTACATCCTTATCAGCCCCGATCACACTGTTATAATCGCCGGTCATACCCGCATCTGTCTGATACGCGGTGCCGCCATCCAGAATAACCGTATCTGCCGTCGGAATATGGGTATGCGTGCCAATAACGGCTGATACGCGCCCATCCATATAATGACCGAAAGCGCATTTTTCACTCGTCGCTTCGGCGTGAAAATCAATAAAGATAGCATCAACATCCTTGCCCAGTTTATACCGGTCCAGTAGCGTATCGGCCACCCGAAACGGGTTGTCCAGCACATCCATATAAATGCGCCCCATCAAATTCGCCACCAGCACCTTTTTTCCGGCTGATGTTGTAAAAACGCCATAACCGTTGCCGGGCGTTTGTTCAGGATAATTCAGCGGCCGCAGTAATTTCGGGTCATCGCCAATAAAAAACAATGTTTCTTTCTGGGAGAACACATGATTTCCCGTTGTGATACAATCTGCCCCCAGATCATAAAGCTGACCGCATATCTTTGATGTAATGCCACGCCCGTGCGCCGCATTTTCACCATTAATGATTAAGAAATCAGGCTGATATTTGGTTTTAAGGCGCGGTAAATGCGCTTCGAGCGCTTCGCGTCCTGACCGTCCGTAAATATCACCAATAAATAGAATCTTCATATCGTCTCAAAATATCGTTTCAAATGTCTTACGTGTAATTTTTTGCCATTTGCGGTGTCACAACCCAATCGAGTTTTTCATCATGAGCCTCTGTCGGCAACTTGAACAGCACTGCCTGCCTTGCATAGCATAGCCCAACGGCAATAACACCCTCTTTTTTCGCGCGCAAATCGGCCAATGTCGCATCGTAATACCCGCCCCCGTAACCGATACGATTTCCGGATAGATCAAATGCCAAAAGCGGCACAAGCACAATATCCGGATCATAAAACACTGTATCCGGTGTCAGCTTGGGCTGACAAATGCCGAATGCGCCCTTTTCCATTTCCGTATCACGATCCCATTTGGCGAACTTTAAAATCCGGCTACCCTCTTCGACAATCGGCATAACCAGTGTTATATCGCGGCTTTGCGCTATATCCAGCAACGGATAAACATCAAACTCATCCGCCTGCGGTACATAAGCAGCAATCACCGTTTTGTCATCAAGTAAGGAATCAAAAGCTTCAAAGAAATGTGCGGCCGCCTTTTGCGGGTCTTCGGACGGGTCCGCCAGATCAATCATGCTCCGCACGCGTTTTGCTTCTTTTCTGATCGTATTTTTTGCATCTGTCATGAAATAATATTATCCCAGATCCGGAAAATAAGAAAGCCGCGTCAGCCGTGTACATGTCTATTCGCTCTGGCCCGAAAGACCAGGTGGGTGCAGTATTTTTGGTCGAAGCGGCAAAACACTAAGTATCCAAAAAGGAACCGCTCCCGTACGAAAAAGCATCGGCCCGAGGAATTAGTATTGTATCACGCACTGCGCAGCGTCTTTTATATAAGGGGAAATCTCTTAAAAATCCAGCTTTTCATGCTTGTCAGCACAATTTATTTCATCTTTAATAAACATTATGAAGATCGATTACAGCCAGCCGGCTAAATTACGTCCCGTTGTTGCAAAGCTCGTAAATGGAAAAGAATACGAGAAAGCCGAACCAATATTGCAAAATTTATTGGCGCGCTACCCTGATGCGGTCTGGGTTCTAACGGCGCTTGGCATTGTGTTCCGTTCAACAGACCGTCCTTATGCTGCGGAATGCTGTTACCGCCGCGCCCTGATGATCAAGGAAGACAATCCCGAGGTTTGCTCGAACTACGGCAACCTGCTGGTCGATATGGACCGGTTTGACGAAGCGCTTGAATATTCAAAACGCGCTGTTGACCTCGACCCGGACACGTATCTGTTCCACAAGAATTACGCCGTCACCTGCCGTGAGGCCAAACAGTATGACGATGCCTATGAACAATATATGTGGTGCCACAATGAACGTCCTGATGATCCGGACCTGAATTTCGACATTGCCTATATCTCGATGTATCAACGCGAACTGGAGCGCGCGTGGGATTTATTCGAATGGCGTTTTAAAACAGGCAAAATGAATTTCCCGAAAGAATTCACCTTGCCCGCATGGCAGGGGGAAAGTCTGGAAGGCAAGAAACTGCTGGTACTGGCCGAACAGGGCTTCGGCGACACGATTTTGATGACACGCTTTTTACCCGTATTGCAAGAGATGGGCGCAGAGGTCACGCTGTCATGCAAAGCGCCGCTCCATAAGTTATTCAGCGGCATTAGCGGCGTCAAGTTGATTACCGAAGGTGAAATCCGGCAAAGCGATTATGACCTGCATATCGCGATGATGAGCATACCGCAACATCTGGAAAGAGATTGGCTGAAATGGCCGAAACAGCCGCGCTTTCATATTCCGGAGGAATCAGAAGAAAAATATAAATGGATCAAAAACCACAGCAAAGACCGCCTCAAGGTCGGCATCATCTGGTCGGGCAGTGTCACATTTGCGGGCAATGAAAAACGCGCCGTTGACCTTGACCGCTTTATAAAGCTGACGGCCCGTTTTCCAAACGTTCAGTTTTACAGCTTCCAAAAAGGGCCGCGCGAAGACGATTTCGCAGAACATGGCATTTCGACGATTACACCGCTGGGTCACACACTTGATGATTTCAGCCAGACGGCTGCCGCCCTGCGGGAAATGGATTGCATCATGATGACAGACAGCGCCGTTTGTCATTTATCGGGCTCGCTCGGCGTACCGGTTATCGATCTGATGCAATATAACCCTTATTGGCTGTATTATCCGAAAAGTAACACAACACCGCTTTATAACTCCGTACGTTTTGTCCATCAGGAAAAATCCGGTGACTGGGATCAGGTTTTTGATGACGCGGCCGCCATTCTCGACGACCTGCAACAGGAACGCGCCGAAAAACCATTATCTCACGAACGGGTGTTGCAAGTCATTGATGCGCATCTGCCGAAAGACTTATGGCCCGATGATGAGCCATCGCGCAAGGCCGCAAAATCAACACAGAAGAAAAGCGCAAAAAAAACCGACGAGAAATCCTCTTCAAAGACAAAAAAGAAGGCTGCAAAGTCGAAACGCAAAAAGGCATAGGCGATGGCAAACACACGACCTGTGCCCCGCTCCATCAACGGCAAAACCCCGAACAAGATCAAAGAAACGGTCCTTGCACATATGGATGCCGGACGCACAGATGCGGCCCTGCACCTTGTAACAGATCTGCTATTTTGCCGTGAAAATGATTATATGGCGCTGAATTACGCTGGACAAATCTATCATGACAAAGGACAGCTTGATGCGGCACTGGGCTGTTACCAGCGGGCCTATACCCTTTATCAGGATGATCCTGCACTACTGTCCAATATGGGGAATCTCTATCTGGATATGTATGACACGGATAACGCCCTTCTGTTCAGTGAAAAGGCCTATGACATACAGCCAAAGCACCCGCCGATCATTCGCAATCTGGCGAATAAGTACCGCTATGTGAAACGCTATGATGATGCGATCCGGCTGTATAAAGAATTACTGCGCATATCCCCTGATGATCCGGACTTGCTGTTTAATCTCGGGCTGATTTATATGGAACAGGGCGATTTCAAACAAGGCTGGCCGCTTTATGAACGGCGGATTGACACCAATTATTATCATTTCTCGCCAAACTGGATGATCCTTAAATGGGACGGTAACACAGATTTAAACGGCAAGCGCGTCTTGCTGGTGACCGAGCAAGGATTCGGTGATAATATCATGCTCTCGCGTTTTATTCCGCAGCTCAAAGAAACGGGTGCTGATATCGCCCTGAAATGCCAACCCGAACTTGTCCGTCTGTTTTCTACGCTACCCTGCAAAATCCAGACAGAACGTATGATCCGCCAAGATCAATTTGATTACTACATCCCGATGATGAGCCTTGCTTACCATTTTGAACAGGACTGGCACAAATGGCCTGCCGCGCCATCTTTTAGCATCCCGGCTGAGGCATCCGCAAAATATGAACCACTGGCCCGCCATTCCCAAGAACATTTCAAAGTCGGTATCGTCTGGTCGGGCAGTCCCGCATTCGAACATAACAAACGCCGCGCCCTGACGTTAACACCGTTTCTGGAACTGGTGCGTCATTTTCCGCAAATGCGCTTTTTCAGTTTTCAAAAGGGTGCACCGGAAAGCGAATTAAACGAATGCGGTTCAGGCACCATTGCCCATCTGGGAGGCAGCTTTGATGATTTTGCCGATACCGCCGCCGCCCTGCAACATATGGACCTGATCATCATGACGGACAGTGCGCTGGCTCATCTGGCCGGATCATACGATATTCCGGTTCTGAACATGCTGGATTATGCACCATACTGGATTTATCTGCCCGCTGACACAAAAACGCCGATATACCCGTCTATGCGCTTATTACGGCAGAACGCCCCCAATGATTGGGCAACACCTCTTGAAAAGTTACGCACCGTTCTTGGTGAAATCGACAAACTGGATTATGATCAATTATCCGCTGACAAAACGTTATCTCTTATTGATAAGGCGCTTTAACACATGGTCACAGAAGCTGAGCTTGCAAAACAAACACATGACTTAATCGGCAAGAAAAAATACAAAGAAGCCGAACAGCTTGTCGTGCCGTTCCTGATCAATTACCCCGATTCAGTCTGGGCTCTTGTCGGGCTTGGCATCTCCTATCGGGCGCAGAAAAAATACGATGCGGCAGAGGCCTGTTACCGCCGCGCCCTTTTGATTGCACCGGACAACGCCGAAATTCATTCCAACCTCAGCAACCTGATGAAGGATGCCGATCGCATGGATGAATCGCTGAAACATGGCGAAAAAGCCGTTGAGATCGAACCGGATCATTACACCTTTATCAATAATCTGGCCGTGAATTACAGAGAAGCGATGGAAAGCGAAAAATCGCTGCAAATGTATAAGGAATGCGAAAAACATCGCCCCGACGATCCGGTTACAAAATCGGATATCGGTTTTGTATCGATGTATCTGAATGACCTCGACACCGCGTGGGATTATTTTGAATGGCGCTTAAAAACGGATCAGGTTCCCTTCCCCGACACAATGCCCATTCCGAAATGGGAAGGTGAAACAGACACGCAGGATAAAAAACTGCTGATTATTTCCGAACAAGGCTTCGGGGACAGTATTCTGATGTCGCGTTTTTTGCCACTGATGGCCGAAAAATTCAAAGACGTGTACGTCTCCTGTAAACCGCCGCTTGCCCCGTTATTCGAACATCTGCCCGTCAAGCTGGTCAATCATGAGAAGATATCGTTACGCGGTTATGATTATTACACCCCGATGATGAGCATCCCGCGTCATGTCGAAAAAGACTGGCATAAATGGCCCGCGATGCCCAAATTATCCGTCACCGCACAATCGCAACAAAAATACGCGTTTCTCGACAATTATTTCATACCGAAGAAAGTCGGTATTGTCTGGTCCGGCAGTGTCACATTCAAAAACAATGAAAAGCGCTCTGCGTCTTTGGAATATTTTATGGCGCTCGCGGCCAAACACCCGAATATACAATTTTTCAGTTTCCAGAAAGGCGAACGCGAGGAAGACCTGAAAACCTTTGGCGCGGGCACGGTTCTGCCGCTGGGCCACTCTTTCCAGACTTTTTCAGATACAGCAGCAGCCTTGCAACATATGGATATGATCATCATGACCGACAGCGCACTGGCCCATCTGGCCGGCGCGTTTGATGTGCCTGTCCTGAACCTGCTGAATTACCGTCCATACTGGCTATACACGCCGAAAAGCCATACGACGCCGCTATATAATACGATGCGCTTTATCCATCAACCCGCACCAAATGACTGGGATGCCGTTTTCGGCATGGCTGATGAGATACTTACAGCCTATGCGCAATCATCTGATGCTGATATACTCGGCCTGATTGACGATATTCTGAAAAAACAAAAACTATAAAACAAAAAACAAGGATGGGGAGACATGAAAACACATGATTATATCAACACAGAACAACACTATATCGCACAAAACTACAGCCCGCTTCCCGTCGTCCTGAGCCGGGCCGACGGCGTTTGGATGTACGATGTTGACGGAAACAAATATCTCGATTTCCTAAGCGCCTATAGTGCCGTCAGTGCCGGACACCTCAATAAACGCATTCGCGACGCGCTGGTAAACCAGCTTGATGTGCTCGACGTGCCGTCCCGCGCCTTTTATACAGATAAGCTTGCTCCTTTTGCCGAAAAACTCTGCACAATGACCGGCATGGACAAAATGCTGCCGATGAATACAGGCGCAGAAGCCGTCGAAACCGCAATCAAGGCGGCAAGACGCTGGGGATACCAACAAAAAGGCATCGCCAAAGACAAAGCCAATATTATTGTGTCCAGCGGAAACTTCCACGGGCGCACGACAACCATTGTCGGGTTTTCATCCGATGAGGAATACAAAGAGAATTTCGGCCCGTTTGATGGTGGTTTCACCACCGTTCCTTTCGGTGATGCCGATGCGCTAGAGGCCGCTATAACACCCGAAACATGCGCCTATATCACAGAACCGATGCAAGGCGAAGGCGGCATTATTATTCCGCCCAAAGGCTGGCTGAAAAAGGTGCAGGAAATCTGTAAAAAGAATAATGTGCTGCTCATTCTGGATGAAATTCAGTCGGGCATTGGCCGCACAGGCAAGAATTTCGCCTTCCAATATGAAATCGATAAACCGGACGGCCTTATCCTCGGCAAAGCGCTGGGCGGCGGTATTTATCCCGTTTCTGCATTTTTAGCCCGCAAGGATGTGATGGATATTTTTGTCCCCGGCACACATGGATCAACATTCGGCGGCAACCCGATTGCGGCGGCGATCGGTCTTGAAGCCCTGAATATTCTCGAAGAAGAAAAACTGGCCGAGCGTAGCCGTGAACTTGGTGACTATCTGAAAAACGCGCTGATTGATCTGCAATCGCCGCTTGTACGCGAAGTGCGCGGCTCCGGTCTCTGGATCGGGATGGATTTTGATCCGGACAAAGCCGATGCACACGCCATATGCGAAGAGCTTCTGCAAGAAGGACTTTTGTGTAAAGAAACCCACGAAACCGTCATTCGCTTCGCGCCGCCACTCACCATCACAAAAGAGGATATTGACTGGGCGATGACAAAAATACGCAAAGTCTTGTCCCACGCAGAACAATGCGCCGCATAAAAGTGTAGATAGAACGCAGACATAGCATTGCACACCACATAAACAAAAACGCCTCATTCACCGAGGCGTTTTTTTAGATTGGCGCGGGTATCTGCAATAATATCCGGCCAATACGACTATAAAATGTGCTTTACTTCACCAAGCGGTCTGCAATCCCGATGATTTTACTGGAAAGCTGGTCAATTGCACCGGCAATACGGGCTTGTTCTTCGTCGCTCATCCCCTGCGCATCGCCTTGTTGCGGCGCGCCGCCGGATTGGTTGGTCTGTGCGGCTTGCAGATGGTCACGCAATTCTTTGATCTCATCAGCCAGCACAAGTGAGGTCAAAACCAACAAATGTGTTTCATTTGATGCCGCGCCCGCCGTTGCGATATCTGTCGCGCGCTGGTTCACATATTCGCCGACTTCGTAAACGCGCTCTTCCTGACCGTCGTCACATGCAACGCCATATGTATGTCCGTGAATATTCAGATTTAGCTCAGCCATTATTTTAATCCCGCTTATCCCTCTTCATTATCCTTCTTGCAAAATTTGCTCGACACGCTCGATCGCAACATCAAGTTTCTTTGCAATGACGGCCGGATCAAGGGCCACGACGTTATCGCCGCCAAAAAGATCCTGTTGCTGCAATATCAATTTCTGCTGTTCCTGCTGAGAGGCAGCTTCTTCAAGATAGTTCAAAGCCTCTGTCAGGCGGCCAATGGATTTCATAATTTCAGACACAATTTCCCTCAAACTTGTATGTTGCAGTTTTACAATCAGTTGAACATGCTTCGTGAAGACTCCGATTTAGCAAGTCTTGGCCTGTCACGCAAGCTGGATCATTGCATTTCGCAAAATAAACCACAAAAAAACACCGTTTTTCCGCTCATGAGAATCAATCACGGAAGAATCGATTTTTTTCGTGATAATTCGTGATAAAAGGCGGCTTTTATATTGATTTCTGTAGTCATCAAGGGCATGGTACGGACATTATCAAAAACACCACTTAAATGCGAATTAGAGAAGACAGGAATTGATATGACATCAGCATCCGCAATTGTAACAAACAGCGAACAACAACTTGATTACAAAAATATGGCAAACGCGATACGCGCCCTTTCGATGGATGCCGTTGAAAAAGCCAACTCCGGTCACCCCGGTATGCCGATGGGCATGGCAGATGTCGCCACTGTTCTTTTCTCGAAATATATGAAATTCAATCCCAAAGAACCAACATGGCCGGACAGAGACCGTTTCGTTCTTTCAGGCGGTCACGGCTCTATGCTTCTTTATTCCCTGCTCTACCTGACAGGATATGAAAAAATGACACTGAACGAGTTGAAGAATTTCCGTCAACTCGGTAGCCTGACACCGGGTCACCCGGAAGTCGATTTTGAAGTCGGCATTGAAACAACAACAGGCCCGCTTGGACAGGGCATCGGCAATGCCGTCGGTTTTGCACTGGCCGAACGCATCATGAATGCCCGCTTTTCTGACGAACTGGTCGATCATTACACTTACGTCATGGCCGGTGACGGCGATTTGATGGAAGGCATCAGCCACGAAGCATGCTCTCTGGCCGGTCACTTGAAACTCGGCAAACTGATTGTCATGTATGATGATAACGGCATTTGTATTGATGGCCCGACAAGCATGTCATTCAGCGAAGATACCAAAAAACGTTTTGAATCCTACGGCTGGGACGTGCAAGAGATTGACGGCCACGATTATGCGCAAATTGACGCGGCCCTCGCCAACGCACAAGTCACAGACACACCAAGCATCATTTGCTGCAACACCCATATCGGTTTTGGTGCTCCAAGCAAGCAAGACACAGCCGGGGCACACGGCGCACCACTTGGCGAAGATGAAATCAAAGGCGCACGTGAAAACCTTGACTGGCCACACAAGCCATTCGAAATTCCGCTGGAAATCGAAGAACTCTGGAGCATGACCGGCCTGCGCAACAGTGATTTTTACGATCAATGGCTGAACAGACTGGAACAAAACCGCTTCAAAGATCAGTTCGAATCCGTGCTTAACGGTGATGTCAGCGACATCATCAAAAAGCCAATTGCTGAAGCAAAAGAGCATTTCGTCTCTGAACTGAAAGCCAATGCAACCCGCAAAACATCCGGTAAAGTACTGGAAGGTCTGGTCGAGTCTTTACCGTTTATGATTGGCGGCAGCGCCGATTTGACAGGCTCTGTGAACACAAAAATCAAAGGTCCGGAAGTAATTACAGGCGATAATTATAACGGCCAGTATATCCACTATGGCGTGCGCGAACACGGTATGGCCGCCATCATGAACGGCATGGCATTGCATGGCGGGCTTATCCCTTACTCAGGCACATTCCTGTCCTTCAGTGATTATTGCCGCCCGTCAATTCGTCTGTCTGCACTGATGAAACAGCGGGTTGTTTATGTCATGACACACGATTCAATCGGTCTGGGCGAAGACGGTCCAACGCACCAGCCTGTCGAACATGTATCGGCCCTGCGCAGCATTCCGAACCTGTACGTCATGCGTCCGTGCGACGGTGTTGAAACAGCCGAGTGCTGGCAGATTGCGCTGGAAGCGAAAGAAACACCTACAATCCTGTCACTGACACGTCAGAACCTTGAACCGGCTCGTACAACAGCGGATGAACAGAATATGTGTGCTTATGGTGCGTATATTCTGCGCGATGCATCAACAACACCGAAAGCAGTGCTGATGGCCACAGGGTCCGAAGTCGAGCTTGCAATGGCCGCACAGGAATCCCTTGAAAATCAAGGCATCCCGACACGTGTTGTGTCTGTTCCATGCATGGACTTGTTCGAAGAGCAAAGCGAAGATTATCAAACATCTGTGCTGGGCGCATATGACGATGTTGTCCGCGTCGCTGTCGAGGCTGGCGTACGTCAAAGCTGGGATCGCTGGATCGGGCCAAAAGGCGGCTTTGTCGGCATGACAAGCTTTGGTGATTCCGCACCATATAAGGACCTATACAAACACTTTAATATAACACCAGAAGCTATTGAAGAAGCTGTAAAATCAAGAATCTAACGTAACAAGATTAACAACCAACGCACAAAGGAGATAAAGATGAGTGCAAAAGTTGCTATTAACGGATTTGGACGTATCGGACGTCTGGTATTTCGCGCCTGGCTTGAATCAGATCGTGATGACATTGAAATCGTTGCGATTAACGATTTGGCCGATATCAAAACAAACGCCCACCTTCTACAATATGATTCCGTACACGGCACATCACCGTTTACTGTATCCGTAGAAGGCGACGACACAATCGTTGTAAACGGTAAAAAGGTCAAATGTGTACAAGAACGCGATCCGGCCGCCCTGCCCTGGGGCGATATGGGCATTGATATTGTTTATGAATGTTCCGGTATTTTCACAAAACGCGATGACGCATCCAAACACCTGACAGCCGGCGCAAAGAAAGTTCTGATCTCTGCTCCTGCAACAGATGAAGACATTACAGTTGTTTACGGCGTCAATAGTGACGATTTGACAGGCGATCATAAAATCGTATCAAACGCGTCATGCACAACAAACTGTCTTGCACCGCTGGCGCACGCATTGCACAGCAAAATCGGTATCGAAAGCGGTTTCATGACAACAATTCACAGCTACACAGGCGATCAGCGCGTTGTTGATACAATGCATAAAGACATGGCCCGCGCCCGCGCAGCCGCATTGAACATGATCCCGACATCAACAGGCGCCGCCAAAGCTGTTGGCAAGGTCTTGCCTGAGCTGAACGGAAAGCTTGACGGCGTGGCCATTCGTGTACCGACACCGAACGTGTCATTGGTTGACCTGAAATTCGTTGCAAGCCGTGACACAACCGAAGACGAAGTGATCGCTGCTGTGAAGGAATTTGCAGGCGGCGACCTTGACGGCGTGATGGGCACATACGATCTGCCACTGGTTTCCGGTGACTTCAACCACAACCCGCTATCTTCTGTCGTTGCCACAAGCGACGTGAAAGTCACAGGCGGCAATCTTGTACGCGTGATGTCCTGGTACGATAACGAATGGGGCTTTTCAAACCGTATGCTTGATACAGGCGCGAAAATGCACGCCGTCGGCTACGCCGCTAACGCGGAAGCTGCCTAATATCAACCGAAGATACGAACAACAAAAAGCGGGCCGTTTTGCCCGCTTTTTTATTATATGCCTTTTTATATACTGCGCGTTCATCTGTTACGCATTGATGAAAGGCAGAAAGTCCTTCTTCACAAGCAGCGCCCCTTGTCCCGCCCCCGGTCTTTTTGACTGAACGGTCTGAAATGACGGCCCTTCATAATGCGCTGATGTAATTTCGGTTTCTGTATCGCCAAAAACACAAATTAACCGGGCTCCAGTCTGCGCGGCTTTGTCATGCCAGATGCCGGGAACATGACTACGCGCACTGGTCAGGTGCCTGCTCGAAAAGCCGCAATGACCAAAGGGTGCCGCATTATAAAGAAAACAGCTGATCAAGCCATCAGCCTTATAATCACCCGTCAGAAAATCTTCCCCTCCTAGTGCCGGGTCGAGATTCACCAATTGCAAATCAAAATCCGGGGCAACAGCAATATTGTGATGGCAACACGCATACAAAAACATCGACAGAAACAGCGAATCCATTGCGGAAAGGTCTTCTTTTTCAAGAACAGCACCAATTAAAAGGATCGAACGCAAAGGCGCGATATCATGCACAGCAGGCGGCGGCGCGGGCTGTCCGCTGGCAATCTCATTGAACTCTTGTCGGTATTTACGGGTCAGCTCTTCGGGCAACTTCATCTTTTTTCCTTCATCTAGGCCCCTTTGATTACATTATGTCAATAAAATATGCAAGTTTTTTTCATACTGGAAATTGTCCATCAAACATCTTTTTCTCTGCGTAAAAGATTGCTATAGTCGCTGCATATCAATGTAAACGGACGAATAATCGAGAAGGAAAATCATATGTCTCATTCACTGAAACCGGGCGTCGTAAGCGGCAAAGACCTGCAAACACTCATTACAGCATGTAAAGAAGGCGGATATGCCCTTCCCGCTGTCAATGTCACAGGTACAAACTCTCTGAATGCTGTTCTCGAAGCGGCCCGCGACAACAATGCGGATGTGATTATCCAGCTCTCGAACGGCGGCGCGGAATTTTTCGCCGGCAAAGGTATGGGCGACAGTTTCAAAGCAAAAGTTCTCGGCGCAGTCTCTGCGGCAAAACATGTGCACTTGCTGGCCGAACATTATGGCGTCTGCGTTGTACTGCACACGGACCACGCAAACAAAAAACTTGTACCGTGGGTCGAAGCAATGCTGGATCACGGCGAGGAATTCTACAAAGAAACAGGCAAACCGCTGTTCAGCTCCCACATGGTTGATTTGTCAGAAGAAGACATCGACTATAACCTGTCTGAATGCGCGCGCCTTCTGGAACGTATGGTCAAGATTGACATGAGCATCGAAATCGAACTCGGCGTGACGGGTGGCGAAGAAGACGGCGTGGGATCGGATGACATTGATAATGACAAGCTTTACACACAGCCATCCGAATGTCTGCAGGCATACGAAAAACTCGCCCCGATCGGACATTTCTCTCTGGCGGCCTCCTTCGGTAATGTTCACGGCGTATATAAGCCGGGCAATGTGAAATTGCGCCCTGACATCCTGAAGAACTCTCAGGCATTGGTACAGGAAACGCACGGCACCGACCATAATCCACTTGATCTGGTTTTCCACGGTGGATCAGGTTCCGAAAAAGAAAAGATCGAGGAATCACTCGGCTATGGCGTTTTCAAAATGAATATTGACACAGATACGCAATTCGCTTTCGCCGAACCTGTCGGTGCCTTTGTAAAAGAACATCCCGTCGCATTTGAACATCAAATCGATCCTGAAACGGGCGAACCACAGAAAAAACTGTACGATCCGCGTAAATGGCTCCGCCTTGCCGAACAAGGCATGGTTGAACGCCTCGGTGAAGCCTTCATCGATCTGAAATCAAAAGGCAAATCTATTGCCAAGAAAGAGTGTTGTCAGGGCAAATCAAGCTGTGCAGCATAAAAGCGGCAGACCGTTTACCGGTTTGTAGGTAAAGAATATAAAAGCGGCTTTACACTTCTGTAAGGCCGCTTTTTTCTCGTTGTCTGACGGGCTGTTTGCTACACAGACATCCAGAGAATATCCTGAATATCATCAACATCGGCAAACAACATCGCCAAACGATCAATACCAAGCGCATTACCCGCACTTTCCGGATATCCATACTCTAGAGCAGCCAGAAAATCTTCGTCAATCGGGTACTGTTCACCGTATAAACGCTGCTTGAGCGTCATTTCCTCGACAAAACGTTTGCGCTGTTCGTCCGCGTCAGTCAGCTCACTAAACGCATTGCAAATTTCCAGTCCACAGATATAAAGCTCGAAACGTTCTGCGTAACGCGGATCGCTCGGCTTTTTGCGTGACAACGACGCCATTGATGCGGGGTAATCGTACAAAAATGTCGGTACATCCATACCAAGATGCGGCTCGATTTTTTCGGCCATAACACGGAAAAAAATATCATCCCAATCATCATCCGCCGCGACATGCAGTCCCAGCTTTTCTTTGACATCTTTGGCAAACATGTCTTTATCACCAAGATATGCATTCAAATTCAGACCGGCATATTCATAAAACGCATCAGCCACCGATAATTTTTGCCATGTCTGGAACGGATCACATTCACACCCGTCAAAACGCAGCATTCTGATATCCAGTTTCTTGGCACAAAAACGCACCATCTCGACGCAATCCTGCATCAGGTGCGTATAATCTTTTCCTGCACTATACCACTCAATCATTGTAAACTCAGGGCTATGACGGCGTGAGCCTTCCGCATCCCGAAACACATGACAAATCTGGTAAATATCCGTCATTCCCGCCACTAACAATTTTTTCATGGCGAATTCAGGACTGGTGTGCAGATACATCTCACGCTCTTTTTTCAAATCAATGCCGCGTATATCGGCTTTCACCGCATGAATATGCGTATCCATTACAGGCGAAACCTGTAGAATCGGTGTTTCCACTTCGACAAAAGACCGGCCGTCAAAATAGGCGCGCACAGCTTGTATCAGACGCGTCCGCATCAACAGATTATTCCGTTTTTGTGCGAAATTCTCAGGCTTCCACCACATATTTTCGTTCCTTCCGTTTAAAATCACCCGAATATACAAAAAACTCGAACAAAAAGCTTGAAATATAATGCTATTAACGATAAAAGAGAGCCTGATTTCAAGAGGAGATTAAAAATGAAGGCAGATGTACATCCAGATTATCATGAGATTACAGTCGTCTTGACAGATGGAACAGAATACAAAACACGTAGCACTTACGGCAAAGAAGGCGACGTGTTGAAGCTGGACGTTGATCCGTTGACACACCCTGCATGGAGTGGCGGTTCAGCACGCGTGATCGAAAAAGGTCAACTTTCAAAGTTCGAAAAGCGTTTCGGCTCTTTCCTGTCATCAGGATCAGACAGCGACAAGTAAGCTCTTTGAATATTATGATTCAAAAAAAGCAGCCACTTCCGGCTGCTTTTTTATTGCTCAACTCTCGCTATATAAGCCGCCTATATAACAGCAGGCACCTGCATAGCGCCCCAAAATTCCTATTCTGTAATGATCCGGCAACAACCCCGTTAAACGTATCATAATCACGGCTAATCAATGCCTGCGCATGGTCTTTATCTTCTGCAGCCACGTCTTTCACCACATAATCATGCCACATATGTGCCGCCATGTAGTTCAGATCACATTTCGGCGTTCCCTTTGCCGCATTCAGCAGCGCCGCAATATAGGCCTCTTCATCACATTGCTCTTTTGTCATTTGCATCATCGCCTTCCATTCATCCGTCGCACGGCTCTGAATATGCCCGAATTCTGCATCAGCAGAGCGAATCATGGTTTGTAAAAAGAAAGCGCGCTGCGGATAATCAACAGCATTCATCACCGGCTTTTCAGCAAGACGGTCAAGAACACCGCCAAACACTTTGGTCGAGATTGATTTATCCATTTTCGCAAACGCATAGAAATTATGTTGGAATGCTGATTGCAATTGCAGAAAATTCGCTTTTTCTATGAGCGAAGACGCACTTTCCACAATCGCTTCCGCACAATTATTGTCAGCCAAATGCCCGTCTTGTGCCAAAACTGCCAAAGCGCTTGAGGCCTCCAGATATGTCCCATAATGCAGATTATGGTTATAATCCAGAATCAATTGATCGCGCCCACGGGCTTGGTCGTGTGATGTTTTCAGTGTTTTTGAGTTTCCCATACCAAGCATGTCCTCTATATCTCCTGCATCTTTTCTCTTCAAGACACCATTGGAACATAAAACAATACCCCCTGTCAAATTATGTCAAATAATAACAAGGTAAGGCAGGACAAACATTTGCCACGCACGCCCAAAGCTTTTTATTACACGTTTTTCCGCATGGATAGCCCTACGCAGGATATTACGCCGCAGCCAGCTGTTCCAATGCACTACTCAGCTTATTTAGAAGCTTTTCCGCATCATCTTTCCGGCGTTTTTGCTCCTCAACAACATCTTGAGGCGCATTCTGCAAGAATTTCTCATTGCTCAGCTTGCCGTTGATTTGCTTGATATCTTTATTGATCTTATCAATCTCTTTTTTCAGGCGCGCACGCTCTTTATCAAGATCGATAATATCGGCAATCGGCAAGATCAGCGTCGCTTCGTCAACAACTGTCTGAATCGAACCGGTCGGCACATCCGCATCCTGCAACACATCCACCGTCTTCAAGCGGGCCATGCGTTTGATGACATCATCATATTTATCCAGAATATCGGCGCGCTCGTCCTTCATGTCCTTCACAAGCATGGTAAGCCACGCCCCTGCCGGCACATTCATGTCCGAACGTACACTGCGGATTTCCGACACAATACGCATCACCCAGTCCATTTCCGCCGCGGCGTCATCGTCAGAAAACTCTTCACCATAAGACGGCCACGCTGTTTCGAGCAGCAATGTATCGCGTTTTAACAGCTTTTCCTGCAGCTCTTCTGTGACATAAGGCATAAACGGATTCAGCAAAATAAGAATCTGTTCCAAAATCCAGCCTGTTGTATGACGGATTTCATCCTTTAATGCCGCGTCATCAGCATCATCCGCCAATAACGGCTTTGTAAATTCCAGATACCAGTCACAAAACGTACCCCAGACAAACTGATAGATTGCTGTTGCGGCATCGTTGAATTTATACGCATCCAGAGCTTCTTCAATGCGAGCCTTCACATTTGCGATTTCATGGATGATCCATTTATTCGGCGTAAAGGTAACCGCAGACGGATCAAAGTCATCCGACGGCAAACATTCATTCATCTGGCAATAACGTGATGCATTCCACAGCTTCGTTCCAAAGTTGCGGTATCCTTCAACACGGTCTTCGGACAATTTGATATCGCGCCCCTGCGCGGCCATTGCCGTCAATGTAAAGCGCAGCGCGTCCGTGCCGAATTTGTCGATCAAAGTCAGCGGATCAATAACATTGCCCTTTGATTTGGACATCTTCTGCCCCTTCGCATCACGGACAAGCGCGTGAATGTAAACCGTGTGGAACGGCGCTTCATCCATAAAATGCAATCCCATCATCATCATGCGCGCAACCCAGAAGAAAATAATATCAAATCCGGTCACCAGCACATCTGTTTGATAATATGTATCCAGTTCCGGCGTTTGGTCCGGCCATCCCAGCGTTGAAAACGGCCATAACGCAGACGAGAACCACGTATCCAGCACATCTTCATCCTGCGCCAACGGCACATCTTCGCCGAATTTTTCGCGCGCTTGTGCTTTTGCGTCGTCCTCGCTCTCGGCGACAAAAATACTGCCATCTTCCGCATACCACGCCGGAATACGATGTCCCCACCATAGCTGACGCGAAATACACCACGGCTGGATATTTTCCATCCAGTTGAAATAAGTGTTTTCCCATTGCTGAGGCACAAATTTTGTACGCCCGTCCCGCACGGCTTGAATTGCCGGCTTGGCAAGCTCTTTGGCATTTACATACCACTGATCAGTCAAATAAGGTTCAATCACAACACCGGAACGGTCGCCATAGGGCACAACATGCGTGATATCTTCGACACCAGCGAGCAAATCAAGCTCTTCCAGCTCTTTCAAGACCTGCTTGCGCGCTTCATAGCGGTCCATGCCCTGATAAGCCTCAGGCGCGTTTTCGTTCATGCAGGCATTGATATCCAGCACGTTAATCATCGTCAGATCATGACGGCGGCCGACTTCAAAGTCGTTAAAATCATGCGCCGGTGTGATTTTCACCGCACCGCTGCCCTGCTCCGGATCGGCATGTTCATCAGCAACAATCGGAATCAATCGGTTTGAAATCGGCAGCACGGCAAATTTACCAACCAGATTCTTGTATCGTTCATCGTCAGGATGCACAGCCACAGCCGTATCACCGAACATCGTTTCCGGACGCGTTGTTGCAACACGGATTGTCATGGCCTGATCCCCTTCAATCGGGTATTCAATGTGCCACATATGACCTTTGACTTCTTTTTGCTCGACCTCCAGATCGGAAATCGCTGTGTGGAATTTCGGGTCCCAGTTCACAAGCCGCTTGTCACGATAAATAAGCCCCTCGCCGTGCAACTGCACAAAAACCTTCCGCACGGCTTTGGACAGCCCTTCATCCATCGTGAAGCGCTCACGACTCCAGTCCGGCGTGGTTCCGAGGCGACGAAGCTGGTTCACAATTGTCCCGCCTGATTCCGCTTTCCATTCCCAGACTTTTTCCAGGAACTGCTCGCGATTCAAATCACGGCCGCGCTTGATTTGTTGTTCTTCCAGCTTCCGTTCGACAACCATTTGCGTTGCAATACCGGCATGGTCCGTACCGGGTTGCCACAGCGTATTATAGCCTTTCATACGTTTGAAACGGGTCAAAATATCCTGCAACGTCATATTCAGGGCATGCCCCATATGCAGACTGCCGGTGACATTTGGCGGCGGCATCATAATAGAAAATGGCTGCCCCTCTTTGGCTGCATCACAGGCAAATGCCCCTGTTGCTTCCCATTTCTTATATTGCTTTTGCTCTGCTTGCTGATAATCGAAAGTTTTATCGAGTTCACCGGACATACTGTTTTAATCCTTTAAATTGCCGTTCCAAAATTCAAAACCCAAGATAATTGGATAGCGCAAAACCGCCAGAAATCCAACCGATTTCCCGCAAAAAACCTGATTTATTCCGATCATGAAATGATTATTTTTTGATTTTGCCGGACAGCTTATCCAATTCCTGCTGAACAAGACGCTCTATAATGTCGGGCAGGTTGTCATCAAGCCATTCTGCCAACATTGGTTTCAACAGGTCTTGAACAATCTGGTGGATTGTCGCATCGCCCTGACCGAGACGTACGCTATCGGCAAGTTTTGTGAACCCGCCCAGTGCAGCAGATGCCGCTTTTTCCGAAAGAATATCCGTATCAGGCACTGTTTCTGCTGCCGGCTTTTCTTCGACCGGTTCCGGTGTAGGTGCAGGCTCGTCTTCTGCCGCATCAAAATCAAGATCAACCGGCTCTGGCTCGGGCAGAATTTCGTCGTCTTCTTCCAGATAATCTTCCGTCAATTCGAAAACATCCTCTTCCTCGGGTTCCTCGGGCTCTGGCTCGGGCTCAGGTTCCGCTTCCACCTCAGGCTCAGGTTCTTCAACAGGTTCCTCAGGCTCTGGCTCTGGTTCCGGCGCAACATCAGGTTCAGCGGCGGCCTCTTCTTCAACAGTCTCTTCCGTCGTCGCGTCCTCATCGTCGTCAGAAATAATCTGACGGATGGATGACAAGATCTCCTCGATCGATGGTTCTTCTTCTGTTGAATTATCTGACATAAGTGGTTCTAATTTTGGTTAATTCAATATTATTTGTAATCTTGTAGCAAAAGTAACGCCTTGTCAAAACATGTTGAAGATCTATCAACACAGATTCATGGACAATCCCCAAGAAATTGATCTCAAAACGACGCTGCAATCACGCAACCTTAAAAGACAAACTCTTCTTCCGGTGCAAAACCGTCGACATAAGGTGCAGACGAATCATGGTACGTCACTTCTGAAAATTCATTCTCGTCCACACGTGTAATCACTTTGATCTTTCCTGATCCCAGCGGGGTCGGACGATGAACATAGAGCAATTTGCCGTTCACGGCGAGTTGGTCTTTCAATTTTTCGGGCAAGTTCACAACAGCGCCATTAATCAGAATAACGTCATAAGGCCCATTTTCAGGCGATCCATCTACATAGACGCCTTCGACCGTTGCCACATTACATGTGGAATGCGCCGCCCAGATTTCCCGCGCACGGTCCAGAAGACCGGCTTTTTTCTCGATCGTAACCACAGTGCCGACAAGGTTTGCGGCCACAGCGGAGACATATCCCGTAGAATCACCGATGTTCAACATGACATCGCTTTTCTTCAGTGCGGCCAACTGCAACAAACGGGCATGAATTAAAGGTTCGAGCAAAAATTCATCCTCATCCAGCATGATATCTTCATCGACATAGGCGAACGGCTTTTTCTCATCCGGCAGGAAAAACTCTCTCGGAATATCCTCGAAAAAACGGATAATATCTTCATCAATAATGCCATTCGTGCATAACTGGCATTCTACCATATTCTTGCGGCACGCATCGTAATCGACTGTCATGAAAGGGATACTCCTTATGAAACGTTATTCAGAATCTCTGGCTTATATATAATCCATCAGAAAATGAATGAAAAGCCCCAGTTAACTTCTTTACAATATAACGTATATTGGTTTATAAGGATACCACTGCCTAGAGGCGCGATGGCAGAGTGGTGATGCAGAGGACTGCAAATCCTCGTACGCCGGTTCGATTCCGGCTCGTGCCTCCATTTTTCTCCCTCTCAGGAGAGTCGTATTTTTTTGGAAAATGACATTGACAAAAAAATGTAGAAACGGCATAACATACAAGCTTTTGGCTGTTCCCCGATAGCTCAGCGGTAGAGCAAACGACTGTTAATCGTTTGGCCGCAGGTTCGAATCCTGCTCGGGGAGCCATTCTTTCTTTTCCCAACAATGCTATTCCACGAAATAACAGCCCATGAACCGGCGGCTGAACAATGTTCTCGCACATATTCGTTGAAATAATACACAGCGCGTACATCAATTCCCTCCGCCTGAAGCAGAAGATAGAGATCAACGAATGACAATGTATGAGATGCAGGCAAGCAAGGAATGCCGTAAAACGACGCAGTAACGGTGCATATCGCAGTCAACGACAGCTTATAGCTTTATTATCCGGGCTGCGGACCGTTCACAGGCTTCACACCAGACAAATCACGATATGCAGACGGCGACACGCGCTGCCCCTTCGCCACCATCGCCGCGCGCGGCGCTTCCGGCGGGTTGAAATAAGCCCAGCTCTTCTTATCGACTTTGTCGAATTCGATCAGTGTCAGCTCTTCGGCATATGGATCAGGTGACATGACCTGATTATAGCTTTGTAACAAGCTGTCACGCAGTGGATAAGCCCCGGCATAGCCGTAACGGCGCGCATCCGCATCTGTGAAGGACCCGTCCTGAATTTGCGACCATAGCTCACCGACGGTGATTCTGTTGACCGAAACAACGTTTGATTCATAAATATCGCCCGTTTCTTCGCCTTCCGTGCCTTCGATTTTGGCATTCATTTCCGCAACCATACCACGGAAACGAATGGACTGCCCTTCCTCGACACGCTGATGAATAACATCAGATGGCATCAACAATCCTTGTATCGGCTCTCTTTTCTCTCTGAAGGCCAGCTCAGGCGCCACAAGACCGTCCAGATAGACGAGCGGCACGCGGAATGTCGGTACAGACGGATCGATCTTGCGCGTTGCCGCCAGCGGCATAACGTCCTGAATGACGATCACATCACGTTTACTGGCCGACGGAAAGTTCATTCCCGCTTCCCCTTCATAAGCACGGCGCGCCAGATCATAATAATCTTCGGTCGAACCGTTTTCCGGCAAGGCTTTTGCTATATCTGTCTTGCCGGCGGCATACAAGCGTCCTGTTTGCTGGCCGCGCAGAATAACCGGATATCCCTTTTCAATTTTGTCACGCTTGCTTTTGCTGATTTCCGGTACGACAAGCGAGGTCACACCCACGCGAATATCATGCAATGGTGCGCGTAAATGCGGGTCCGGCACATCAATAATGACATGTCTGTTCCGGCTTTGCGGAATTTCGAATTCGATATAATCATACGGCGCGCCCGTTTCCGGATCATAATGCAGCGCCTCGACAAAATCCTCGCTCAGCGCATTGCCTTTACGGATCGTATCCAGAAATTCACGGTAATCAGACAAGAAACGTTGCCCTTCATCGGACTGCAGGTAAATTTCCGCCGCGCCGGCTGCCGTTGCATCGCGGAAAACACGACGCAGCCCTTCTTTGAAGCTGCCGCCTTTGGCGTTTACTTCAAGCGCTTTCAACTGGCGGTCCAGTTGCGGTATCCCCAACCAACGAATATCAGAATCCGACAAATCATTCTGGTTCGGCGGTCCGTTCAGATACAGACGTTTTAATGTGTCATAGCGGTCCTGCCAGATTTCGGGCAATTCTTTCAAACGTCCCTTATCTGCAAACTGCATCAGAATCGCAGACACTGATGGCTCGGACGACAAACGATAGAACTGGATACGCCATTTCTTGTTATCAAAGCGCTGAATGACTTCATTGGGCCATGTGCGGTACAGATCACGCAGCACATTCAATGACACTTCGCGGCCGCCTTCATCAATCACACGGAAATCACGTGATGCGTTTGCAAAAATCTGACGGCGCTTGTTGAAATTTTTACTGTCGATGAAGCCATCGGCAAAATCGGAATTCTTGTCGTTGCGCTCTTTTTCATCGTTACGCAGCAAACGTTTCAGTGTTTCTGTACGGAAACGGCGCAAGACATCAGGGCTCTTGGATGGCTTGAATTTCTCATCCACGACAAAACGTTTGAACAGTGCCACATGCGGCGAATCTTTCTTCTTCAACTTGCGGTAAATCTTGCGCAGTTGTTCACCGTAATTCTTCACAACATCGTCATCATCGCTCCAGTCAATCGGATGCGGCTGGATAAAGCCATGATGCAGGAAATTATCCATATCATTGAAGAAGATATATTCACGGCTGGCGCGTTCGAACAGCATTTCGGCAAAGGAGTGAATGCGCCCCTTCCCGACATAAGACTTCATACCGTCTTTGCGGCGCTTATAACGTTCGTACTCGGCTTCGCGCTCATAATAATCAAGCTCGCCAAAACCGCTATACAGCCACTGTTCTTCCATGATCGGATTGGCCGGTGTTTCAAATTCCTGCTGGCGTTCATAGTTGATAATCTCGACACAATCCATGATCGCTTCTTTGAGCGCCGGATGGCTGCGCAAGAAAGCAAAATTGCTGTCCAGTTCTTCGATATCCCATGTTGCGCTGCTTTTCGAATTAAAGCATTTATCAAACGGGATTGCGCCGCCCCAGCGTTTCAATCCTTCGATACGGAACGGGCAATCATGCTGGAACAATTTATCCTTCAACAGGCGGTAAATCGGGCTTTGGTACAGATGCGCATCATCCGTTTCTTCGTGCGCTTTCAACATATCGAGCAATGTCTGCCCGTTATATTTGTAATTGCGCAAATCAATATCAAGGCGTGCCAGAATCGCGCGGCGCGGCGGTTTCCCCTGACGGTCATCAAAGCCAACGAACGCCAGCGGATCAGCATGCGGCTGCGTACGCCAGTCATTGCGCAACATACCGAAAATCGGAAATTGCGGATCAACAAGGTTATTACCGGGCAGCATTGCCTGTAACGCTGATTTATCGGCCTGAACCTCAATCTCTTTCAAGATTTCCGGCTCGAGCTTCCGGCAGAAATTATAAATCTGGTACGATGCCATCGAGTCATAAGCTGGGCTCTTATGCGCTTTGCGTTGGTCATAAACAGACCCATCCGGCATGCGCACACCTTCGGAAATACCGAGTGTCGCGTTCTCAAAACGAGAATTTTTCTGCATCACCAATTCCAGCTTGGCTGAGGAGACATCCTCGCCGGTATTTTGATCAATACGGCGGTCAATTTGCAGCCCTTCTTCACCATGCTTACCGAACAGATGCGTGTTCATCACAACGCTGTAACCGTCAACCGCGTGGTTTTTCGCCATTTCCTTGTCGGTAATGGTCGCTTTTGAATGCGCAAAGAATGTGTTTTTCGGGTGATATCCGGCACGAATCAAATTCGCCCGCAACACAGCCATATCATACCATTTGATGCGATACCCGCTTTCCAACGTCCGCGGCTTAATCATCTTCCAGCGGTCACCGTTTTCATCACGGTAAAACGTCACATCTTCATTGTGGTAATAATCACTCTCGACATCATCATCCAGACGGAAGGCAATCATATTGCGATCAGGATGGATGCGCACATCATAAACAACGTTACCTTCATCATCCAGAAGCGGATATTTCAAAACCGTTTCCTGATGTTCTTTGCCGTATTCTTCATTACCGAACACGCGCACCGTTTCAAAAGAAATGTCTTCGCTTTCAAGGTCAAGGTGCTGCACCATCATTGATGCGCTTTCAAAACGACCTGCAATCTTGCCCATTGCTTCGTGATGGTCAAGGCGCCCTTCTTCTTCCAACTCGTATGGCCCTGTCTTGGTCACAGCCAGCGATTCAATGGTCGGGATATAACGATCAGGGCGCTTTACATGATATTCGGTGGAATCGATAAAGTTGCCCGCAATATCACCGATCGCATCACCATAAGAGGCGATTTGCGCGAAATTTGTTTCAAGCGAAAATGCCTCGAAGTCGAAGTGATGCTCAACCAGTTCACCTCGTTCTATCAAGTGCCATACATCGGCTTTTTTCGCGATATTCTTAATCATTTGTTTTCACTAACATTTGCTCTGTTATTAACTCGGCGTTCTTTTGCTCCAGAGCGGAATATTCTGGGCCTTCCGCCCGTGACCGCGATCTGCGACCCCCGGCCCCATTTTACGAATCCGTGTAATCGGCTTCCGTGTATTATCGTTATTTGCTGTTTCCCAGTCACGATGCGCTGTCTTGCGCTGATAAGTGCCGTCTTTTCCGCCTGTACGCGCCATCAGCCCGTCATCACGGTTACCGCCTTCGCGTGCCAGCTTTGTCACGCGGCTCAATGACAATGACCCGTTATAGAACTGCCCGTACTTACGTTCCATATTCACCAGAATATAGGACGGGTTCAGCCGCGCGACCGGCGCATATAAATCACCTGGCTTTTTGCCTTTGGCGCTAATACGGCGCACAAGAAAATCTTCGGGTTGCTGTTCGGAATGACCAAATCCTTTTTCACGGCTCAGTCTACGGAACGTGTCATAAGAGTTACGATCCGGCACGTGGTGCACTTCGTGCGTATGAGCCGGAATGTCGGAAATAATGCTTTCCAAATTCTTTTTAAAGCCATGACCGTGGAAGTGAATTGAATGGCCATGCACATGCAGATTGCCATTGGCATCTGTATCAAAATTCCAGCCACGTCGTCTCAGGTCATGTTCGATTTCATGACGCTTGTCTTTCGGGTTATAAACCTTGAACCCGTCTTTGATCGCGCCGATCACCGTGATATCACGTTGTTCTACGAGGTCTTGAATCATGCGATCTTGTGAATTTTCGTTGCCCGGAATGGCTGACTGTGTAATCACCGCCACATAATCCTGCAAATTGATTTTATAGCCGGTTGGCTGCACTTCCGGATTCGCATCCAGCAAGGAGAAGTAATTCACCAATTTCTGCACGGTCGAGAAATGCTCTTCGGCGTTGCCTTGCGTCCCTGTGACGAAAATCATCAACTCGGACGGATTGTCACGGAATTCTTTGGCCATTTTCGATGTACGCGTGGCCCGCATAGAGGCCGTATCCTGACCATCCATGATGGCTTTCCACATCAAGTAACCGTTCACGTCATTTTCAAAAACAAGCTGTCCGTGTTTATCCAGTGTTTCCTTGATATAGGAACGTACGGCACTGACATGTTCACGGTCACGTGGTTGCACCTTGTCTTTTTCTGTCTTCTTGATCTTTTTGCGGGCTTGTTCCAGTGCTTCCAGATATGTGGCAGGAACCTTGCCTTTTTCTTCGTCATCATCATCCAGAGCCAGGAAGCGATCAACATAGTCTTCCAGAATGTCGCGCGGGATAATGGAATCGCCTTTGAAAAACTCTTCAAACGGATCAAGCGCAAATTCACGCAAATTGATGAACGGATCAACACCGAACAGGTTCTTACACGCAAGGCGTCTTTCGGCGTTACTGCCGACCGCTGTAATATGACGGCCTGTGCGGCTGGCCGTGTTCATCGCGACGGTATATTCCGCATCATTTGTTGTGATCGGCGCCATCAACACGCCTTTATCGGCAAACCAGCCTGTCGCAATCGACAGATTTTCTTCAACGTCCTCAGGTTCCGGTGCGTGCCCTTCGTAACGGACAGCCGTAATATCGTGCAGCACAACGCTATATTTGGATTTCAGCAGCTCTTTTGGCACATCTTCTTTGCCGTCCAGTGCTTTCAAGCCCTTCTTGAAAAACTCGCGGCCGCTCGGGTTAATCGTGTTCCCGTCACCATAGACAACTGTTGATCCGTTATAATGTTCATTCCCGTAAACACCGGACACAACATACGGCGTACACCGCGCAGAGTGACGCGTACCGTTCGGTGAATATTGTACAATCAGGCGGTTCACGCCATCTTCGTCCTTCAGCGCGACATGCCCTTCTTCCCGCAAGACATGGATTTTCGGACGCAAGTTCTTTGGCACTTGCAAATAATCCATCTTCGCGCGCAGCATATATTTTACTTCCGGTGTGGCATACACGTCTTTCTTCTTCATCAGACCGGCTTTGGCGTAATACGCCATACCATCGGCGTGGTCAAAGTGATCGTGCGTGATAAAGAATGACCGGATATCATCCCAGAACGGCAGATAATCAGGTACAGCCCCGTCATAATTGGAATCAGGACCCCCGGATGCAAACGGGAAGTCAACGACAGCACCGACCGTGCTGATCATACCATCCTGTTTACGGCCACGTTGCAGGAACAAACCACCAATACCGATTTGATCGCCGAAATTCTCGATATGTTTTTCTGTGCCGCTACCATGCATAGAGACATACAGCAATTCACCGCCTTTTTTCTCGAGTGATTTCGGCACAGGTAACGGATCAATTTTGTCAAGCAAATCACGTTTTGCGATATGATCCATAAAGGACGGATATTTCCAGTTACAGATATCTCTATTACAATCTTGCGACAAACCGATCAGGCGCAAAATCATATCCGTATCATCCAGCGAAATCTTGCGGCCTTCGAATTTGACATCCGTCAGTTCATAGCCTGCATTTTTGCCCCCCTTACCGGAAACCGGCTTGAACTCAAAAGATACAAAATCCGGCACATCTTCGGCCTCAAGCGTCGCTTCACCATCATCAGGGCGCAGATATACACTGGCTGTAATCGTACCGTCTTTGGCTTTTTTATAGGCACTGCCGGATACATATGTTTTACCAGATTGCGGATCATTTGTTGTCAGTTCCCGCGCCTTATCGTAATTCTTGTCTTTTTCCAGTGTATTGATCTGGAAGCCCAGGATCGCCTTCAAATCTGTTTCGCTGATATTTTTGAACGCAATGCGCTTTGCCTCTTCGTCTGCGACGCGTGCAAATGCCGAAGACAGTGAAAATGTATAACCGCCTTCTTTGCTAAGCCCTTTGATAATCAGATGCTCGCCCAGAACATCATCAAACATGCATGCATCAAATATTTTTGCCGTATCGGCCACATCACCGCCTTCGCGCAGATGCGCATTCATGCGGTTTACACCTTCAAGCACACGGTTCACGCGCTTTGCCGTTTCCGGATCATCAAGCGTGTCGCCACGGGATACATCAAAAATACATTGTGATTGCACCCAAAGCTGTGACAGCGTACGCGCTGTTTTGCGGGCATTGGGCTGTGTTTTCACCGTAATCAGGTGCTGATCACGATTCATGCCATATGGCTGATGCCGCCAATATTTCAGGGACATGCTTTCAACATCGTTATTTTTATCTAATGATGTTTCCGATGTGACGCGGGCCAGCATGCCTGTTTTCGGATCAGATGACGCGGAAGATAAGACAACAGAATCCTTTGGCCTGCGTCCTTTACGAAAGAACAGACCGACACGTCGCAGCAATTCGTCGCTTTGATATGTCATTGTGTTTTTATCTCCCTGTTTGATTCTTTATTTATTATTATTTTTAAACGGTCGGCCCATCCGGAATATGACGGACTTCACTGCCCGGGCTTCCACGATGCAGAAGCGCACTATCGCCATTCACGCGGACCCACGCATCAACATAATCTTTATCCAGCTCGACAACATCATCGGCAGAGAAGTTATGTTGCTGAACACCAATCGTCAGCAGCTTCTCTCTCATCTTTTCTCTGATCGTGACAATTTCCTGCTTTTTATCGGGATCAAATTCCCAGAAATGCGTCAGATACGGGTCAACAGCCGCCCAGTCGATAATCTGGTGCTTACTGTCTGCGCCCGTTGCTTTGTCGCGTACAGATTCAAAATTGCGGTTCACCGGATCAATATGCATATCAAGAACAGCCAGCATCCGCGCCATCGTTACGTAATGTTCGCGAGCCTCTTCATTATTATCAAGCAATGTATCAACACGCTCTGATAACGTCTTGATAAGGCTGTGTAAATCCTGCTTATCCAACGTCACTTCGCCTTTCGCATTATGTTTTTCAACAAAGATTTCCATACGGTGCTTGCCGCCTTCGTAAGGGCGCTCTACCAGCCCCGTCGCAAGCATAAGCGCCCGCATTGCGACCTGCACATCGTCATGATGCACCGACCAGCCTTCGTTCAACACGACGACTTCGGCATTCCGGTCAATCCATTCCATTGTCATCGCCATATAGGCTTTTGGTGAAAAACGCTGTGTCCCTTTTGCGGCAACAAATTTACGGTGCTTTTCCGCAGATTCAGCAATACGCTTGATGTTCGATGTACTGACGATATTGGAAACGCCAAGCGCTTTCACCGCATCATCGCCGACCAGCGTATTTTTAACCAGCTCTTCGTCCGCTTTGTTCTTTTCGATCACTTTCTTGCCGAAAGACGCATCAAACTCGTCCGGCGCAATCACGTTCTGTGCCTCGCGTACGGTCAGAACATCATTTTTCTTCATAAACTTGGACGCGCGCTTGCCGCCTTTTGGTTCAGCCACGTAAAAGGCTGCTTTCGGCGCGTTTTCCGGCAAACGGAAAGACTCCATCGCGCCCATCAGGAACGGCAGACCCGCGCGTTCCCAAACATCCAGATCTTCGTAGAAATGTTCATCAAATAATTTGGCCGGTGACTGGAAATAAGCCCCATCTGTCGTGCGGCGTTTGACGGCCTTCAGGCTTTGCGTGCTTGCATTGCCGTTAAACTGTGCCGCCAGCGTTTCGCGGTGCTTCGCCGTCGCTTCTGCGGATAAATCTTTATGCGCAAACCCGCCAAGCGGATGGTAAGAGAACAATGTTTTCTTCAACGCATCGCAATCAACATCAAGTGCATCGCCCTTTTCAACAAGCGGCTTGATCTTGTCTTCGTAATATGCGCCCAGATCGTCATCTTCTTCAAATGGAATCCATGACGCGCATTTTTGCGCAATATAAGGCAGCATTATTTTCTTTAACTGCGTTGCACGTTTGATGTCTTGTTGTGGTCTGTTTTTCAGTGAATCATGCACTTTTTCAGGGTCAAGCGGGCTGTTTTCAATATCATTCAGCCAATCATCAATGATGAACTGCGCGACCAGTGCAGCTGCGCCCAAATCTGTACGAAAACCGCGTTCGACCACATCGAAAACATGTTGTGCACGCGCCCACATACGATCAGCGTGGCTAACCGGCTGTCCTGCATCATCAACAATGTCATAATGTTTACCGGCATCCGGCGTTTTCATGTAATCATCTGCCAGACCGCACTGCGCCAGATCACCGCGCACATCTTCGTAACTGCCGTACCGTGAATAAACATGGTCGCCGCCCATTACCTGCGAAGAGGCATCAAGCATGCGCGATCCCCAATATACCTCATACGTCCAGTCTTCGAATTCGGATCCACCTGTAAAGGCCTGAACATTACGGCCGTTACGCAAAGCCGCCTCAGTCCAGATCGGAACAACGGCGGCTTTATCAGGCTGATTAATTTCAAGAAGGTTGCCCGCATTTTCGTCTTTCAGCGCATTCGGTGCGACCACTTTTTCTTTGACTTCACTCGGGGGCAGGAATTTCATGATATTCTGTGTCGTCTTATATGGCTCGCCATACGTCGCCTCGACACGGTTTAGAATTTGATCTTCATATAAATCAACAAGGTCATATGCTTTCGCGCCATTGGACATTGAACTGGCACGGAAACAAATATCAAGATGTTCGGTTACTTCTGCCGCTGCAATCGACAGCATTGTCGCTGCTGCACGCAGTTTTTCGGTGTGTGTATCACCTGGTGTCGGTCTTGGATCATAGAAAATAGGATTGTTTACCCAGTCAAACGGGTGCTTTTGAGTTCCATCGAGATAACGTTCAATTCGTTCTGCCGGCGTCATACCCTTCCCCAATTCTGCAAACCCTTAAAAAATTAAGGCCCTGTTGTTCTTTAAATTATTATTATTTGCTTACCCGAATTTATAGTTATGTATATATGTAATTACAAGGAAATTTTTTATTTTATATACAGCTTTTTTCTTAACCCCCTGATTTTCAATAATAAATTCAGCGAACTATGTTCGGCAATTTTTCGACAGTTTTCTATTCTGAAATTGAAATATTGTAACACGCGATTCTCTCGCCCGACGCCCTGAATCAGGCTCCAAAATTTTCTTTTTGTGTAAAGTAGATTTTACTTAAGTAAAAAGCTTGTTTTTCATAAGTTAGGCAAAAAACACAGTGTTTTTTCAAGAAACTTTCAATAACACACATTTTTTTCTTGCATTCATAAAATATTACCGTTAGTAATGAAGATACACACCCTCTATTACCGCCGTTTGTCCGGAGATCTTTGATCTCCGGACCTTTTTTTGCCCTGAACGCGGGATAATCTCAACTTTCAAAATGTAGGGAAATATTCGGAGAAAATGGCACGCCCTACAGGACTTGAACCTGTAACCTATTGCTTAGAAGGCAATTGCTCTATCCAGTTGAGCTAAGGGCGCACACAATGATGCTGGCTGTCTTATGCCATAAAACGACAAACACGTCATCAGCATTTAACAATGACGTTATAATGTTAAAATGGGATAAAAATCAACACTGATTATTTTGAGGACAAGACCGAATCATCAAAAACGAAGTTGTCCGCATAATTACGCGGCTTCACTTTCTTGGTATGTGGCTCAGTCACCGTATAAGACCAGCCCCTTTTCTCGGCATAGGCAATGGCATCTTCCTGCGCATCGAATTTCAGCACAACCTGATTAAGCGTATCACCCGATGACACCCATCCCATAAGCGGTTCCGGCGCACGGGCTGTTTCCGTTTCATATTCCAGATGCCATTTTTGCGTTTTACCGCGACCGGACTGCATGGCTGATTTGGACGGTTTGTAAATTCTTACGTTCATCAGGGTATCTTTCTCGAAATTTCTTATATTTCAGACTGTTCAAACATTACCAACGAAAAATCTTTCTGGCAAGCAGGCTCGGCACAAAAGCAATAATAAAAAACGGCAAGAAATGCGCAAAGAACAGATGGGATATATCATTGCTTCCGCATCCCATGCGCAGGCCGAGCCAGCCCATCATACCGCCGCCGATACTGCTGACCATCGCCGCAAGATACGGATGCGTGGTCGCCCCGCGCCGCACCAGAAACACACAGATCAACACCGGCAATGACACAAGGAACACACCGTCAAGCATACAATGATGGTAAGAAAAGCGGCCGATATCAATCCGCAGCGGCAAATCGTGGCTGATATATTGCGCAAGCAGCAACACGGCCCCCAGCACAACCATCAAAACAGGTGACAAGACATACCATTTCACATGCCTGACATCAGGCAGCGATAATTTGGCAGCCGCATAGAAGGATAAAAAGCAAATCAGCAACACATAGACAACTTCGAACAAAAAGCTGAAGTCCTGTAATCTGTGCTTCAGGTCAAAACGCATATCCAGAAAGAAGTTTGTGACCACCGTGACATACACAACAGACAAGACGAACACAACAAACGCACGAATATGCGTTGGCTTGATCACCTTCACCGGTTCGAGACGATCAGACAGATCATCGATCATCTTGTCTATTTTGTTTTGTTCATCATTATTCATTATGTTCTACGCGGCATTTTTATGCCCCCTCTTCCATTGCACTTTTCAGCATTTCTTTCGTGCGGTGTACAGACACTTTGACCGCAGACTCGGACATATCCAGCTTTTCTCCGACTTCAGATGCGCTATACCCTTCCAGCTTCATCAGAATGAAGGCATCTTTGTGTTTTTCATTCAAACCGCCAAGATAACGCTCTATGTCCTTTAATTCGCTGTATCCAATCTGTTCCGTTACATTTTCACCAAAGAAAACGGCATCCTCTTTCACAACATCCTTTAATTTCTTGCGGCCATAATATTTGCGCAAATAATCTGTGCGGCGGAAATAGATGATCGACGTCAACCAGGGCTTGAACGGACGACTTTCTGTATAGGTATGCAGCGATTTATGAACCGAGATCAAAATGTCCTGAACAATATCGTCGGCCCAATCTTCGTTGGCCAGACTTCCGCCCAGAACGGCACGGATATAGGGCACAATATCGCGCAGCAGGCTATTATAAGCCTTTTTGTCTCCTTGCTGTGCGGCGACAGCCCATTGCTGCCACTGATTATCATCTTCCATATATGCGAGTCCGTGTCGATCACAATTGATTGGTCCGTATTATGCGTCAGTTATATGAATAAATCGTATAATGCGCAGGCCGCATTATAGCGGCAGACAAATCGAATAGAAAGGCTGAATAATAAAAGGAAAAATGGTCGGGGTGGAGAGATTCGAACTCCCGACATCCTGCTCCCAAAGCAGGCGCGCTACCAGACTGCGCTACACCCCGAAAAGACTTTAAAAACGTCTTTACAAAGCAATATTGCTTTTCAGAACTGCATTCTTAACGAAACTTCTTCTAAAGCGCAAGCTTAATTCCTAAAAAATTTCATGAAAAATGCGGTCGCCAACATGAATCCCTTTTTCCGCGGCCTGACCGCCGTTAATTTCAAGCACAGTCAGGATATCGGCCCGGGATGGAATCGGTGTTTCATCCTGCGGAACCGCATCATGATGAATATGCCGGATCACACCATTTTTATCGATAAAGATGATATCCAGCGGAATGAGGGTATTTTTCATCCAGAAAGAACGGCGGCGCGAATCTTCGAAAATAAAGAACATGCCCTGATCTTCGGGCATGGCCTGCCTGAACATCATACCTTTGGCACGACTTTCGGGCGTATCAACAACCTCGACATGAAACCGGACCACCTGCCCGTCGCGTGTTTTAATCTCCAGCACTGGCAAGGATGGTACAGCGTGCTGATCGGCCGCAGCAGCAGAGGATAATGATGATGACAGGGCGCCCTGCTCCGTCACATCCGCGGCGGGCGCCGTGATATCGGTAACCTTATTATTATTGTTCTGTGTCCTGCTGTTCTCCTGCTGCTGGGCCGCAACAGGCTGCATCAAGAGCAAAAGACAGACAAATATCATATAGATCACTTGCATCATTATTCCTTCAGTCCGGCCTGATACATTGTCGTGTAAATTCCGTCATTTTGTTTCATCAGCGCATCGTGCGCCCCTTCTTCGACAACGCGCCCCTCGTTCAGCACCACAATTTTATCCGCATCCTTGACAGTTGATAAGCGGTGCGCGATCACAACAACGGTGCGCCCCTTGCGGAACTTTTCCAGTGATTTCTGGATCAGCTTTTCGGATTCATTATCAAGAGCCGAGGTCGCTTCATCCAACAGTAAAATCGGCGCATTCCGCAAGATGGCCCGCGCGATAGATAAACGTTGACGCTGCCCGCCGGATAACTTCACGCCATTTTCGCCCAGACGCGTGTCATAGCCATCAGGCATATCCACAATAAATTCATGCGCAGCAGCCGCCTTTGCGGCCTTAATCACATCTTTTTCCGTCGTCTTTTGCAGGCCATATGCAATATTCGCCCGCACCGTATCATCAAAAATTGTGATATCCTGTGACACAAGCGCAATGTTCGCGCGCAAGGATTTTAATTTGATTTTTGCAATGTCATGGCCGCCAAGCTCAATACTGCCGCCCTGCAAATCATAAAAACGTGGAATCAGGTTCAAACATGTCGTTTTACCGCTGCCCGACGGCCCGACCAATGCGGTGACCTTCCCTTTATCAGCGGTAAAAGACACGCCATTTAATGCATAGCCATCATCTTCATACCCGAATGTTACGTCCTGAAACACGATATCGGGCTTTTTCAGTGTTACGTTTTTTGCGCCGCGCTGATCGACGACCTGCGGCTGCTGGTCTAGAATTTCAAAAACACGCTCAGACGCGCCAAGACCCATTTGCAGCGCATTATTCAGCTTTGCCAGCTTTTTCATCGGTTCATAAGCCAGTGAAAATGCCGCAATGAATGACATTAACTGGCCCGTCGTCATGTCACCATCTGCGATCTGGAACCCGCCATAAACAATTACGCCCATAATGGCCAATCCGACCAATGCTTCGTTAAACGGCACTGACAATGTTCCAAGACGCACGGCCTTGATTGCATGCCGTTTTAGCTGATCCACGCGCTCACCGGCCCGTTTTTGCTCGAACTTTTCCTGACCGTACGCTTTGACCTGACGGATGCCCTGAAAAATCTGGATTAAAACCTCGGACAGATGACCGATCTCGCCCTGAATATTACCTGATACACGGCGGATCTTCTTGCTGATAACCACCACAAACGCCGCCCCAAACGGCAACGCCACAAATGCAATAAGCGACAAGACCCAATCCTGATAGAACATAAGCGCAACCAGAAACACCAGCGTCATCAGGTTTTTGCCAAAGCCCGTCATCGCATCAACAACGGCGTTCCGCATCACCGTCACATCATTGATGATCCGAGATGATAACTGGCCGCTTGTATTCTGATGAAAGAAGACAAGATCAAGAGACATATATTTTTCAATCAATTCATGCTGGATTTGCGCGATAATTTCATGGCCCGTTTTGTTCATCAGCAATGTATGCCCGTATGTCGCAAGTCCTCGAATAGCAAAGGCCGCAAAGACAGCCGATGCCATCGGCCAGATTAAATGCCGCTGTTTATTGTTCAGAACCTCATCCAAAATCGGTTCGATCAACTTGGCAAACGCCGCCGTCATAGCCGCTGCAATCACCATCAGCAAAAAAGCCAGCAAAATGCGCGGGAAATACGGCTTCAGATAATCGCGGATCAAACGGGCGACCAGTGCCGATGTTTTGAATTCTTTGTTTGTGCCTTGCATCATTTTTCTTTGTTTTTCAAAGTACTAGAATAGCGTTTCTTTACTTTTTTTAATATTTTCATGCTATTATGGACTAAATTCAATAGAGTTGTACTGCACATGATCGAAGAAGAAAAGAATAATCCGACAAAGACACCGACGCCACCTCCGGCAAAAATCGGCCTCGCACTTGGTGGCGGGGTTGCGCGGGGCTTTGCGCATATTGGTGTTTTAAAGGCGCTCAAGAAATACAACATCGAGCCAACCATCGTTGCGGGCACATCTATCGGCGCGCTTGTGGGCGGCTGTTATCTGACAGATACGCTTGATGAACTCGAAGAGTGGGCGCTTTCACTCAACCGCCGCAAAATATTTACCTATCTTGATTTCCGCGTCCGCAGTGCCGGTTTGATTGGCGGGAAAAAGCTGGTCGCCCTGATGGAAGAATATTTCCAGGACATGAATATCGAAGACTTGCCTCACCCGTTTGTTGCCATTGCAACAGATATGGTCACAGGGCACGAAGTCTGGCTTCGGCGCGGGAACTTTATTGATGCTGTGCGGGCCTCGTTCGCCCTGCCCGGTGTTTTCCCGCCAGTGGAAATCAGTCAACGCAACCTGATTGACGGCGCGCTCGTCAACCCTGTGCCGGTATCAACGGCGCTCGCACTCGGATCGCGCCTGACAATTGCAGTCGATTTGAATGCCGATCTGATCGGCAAGGCCGCAAAGCCCGGACAAAAATTCCAGACCGTTGCAGGTTTTGATGTTTTCAACGATAACGACGTATCGCCCGAAGATCAGAAGAAGTTCAAAGGATCTATGCAAAAACGCCTGTTCCGGCGCGAACATAATAATCCCAGCCTGTTCGGCGTTATGGTGTCCGCCTTGAATATTATGCAGGACCGTCTGACGCGGTCCCGCCTTGCCGGTGATCCGCCTGACATTCATATCAAACCACATATCGGACATATCGGTTTGCTGGAATTCGAGAAAGCCGACGAACTGATCAAGCTGGGCGAAGAAGCCGTAGAAGAAAATCTGGAAAATATTCAGGCCGCAATGTCTGTTCTGCTGCCCCCGACCCCAACATTGGGACAAGACTGAGGCGACCAAACGCGACGAAACCGGACCACAGAGATACGCCCAGATCAGGCAACACATACTGCTCCGCTGCGAGCGCAACACGCCGCCCACCTGTCATGTTCAACCTGTCGAGAACTCAATATAACTGTTAAGAACGCTTTTTGTGCTTACGGTCTGGCAACGCCTTACCCCACTTCATCACATCAACCAGATAATTCGGCCGGATATTGTGATATTGCAGCGTCAGGATATTCAGCGCATGATCCACTTCCGTCGGGTTGGTGCATTTCGCAAAAGACCCGTGATGCAACCCCGTCTTCACAAGACATGTATCAATATTCACAGCGGCCGCACCAATAATATCATGTGCCATCGTGTCACCGATCATCACAGTCTGGCCGGGATAAATATCTCTTTCCTGTAACATCTTGATGCAATGCTGGAAAATCGGCGCATGCGGCTTACCGATATAATGAACAACACCGCCAAAATCCTGATAACGGCGGGCAATCATACCCGGTCCCATCACATAACCGTCACCGATCAACGCGCGACTATCCGGATTGGCACAAACGGCTTTCAAACGTCTGCGGATGGCCGCCTTCAAAATCGGTTCATAATAATCAACCAAAGTCTTTTCAGGCGCATCCGTGCCGCTAATCATCAGAAAGTCAGCGTCCTGAATATCGTCAACAACCTCGATATCAAGCCCCGCGATGATTGAACGGTCACCGCCACGGCTCATCAAAAAGCATTTATGACCGATATCTTTAAAAACACCGTCTTTTTGATCATGCAGCCCCTGCCAGGTGATTTCACCGGATGTCACAATATCGGTATAAAGGCTCGGCCCGATGCCAAGTGATTTCAGGCGCTCTTTATTTTCTTCGGCCCGCTTGCCCGAATTGGACAAAATAATAATTTGTTTTTTTCGTTCTTTCAGATGTTTCAAACAATCGATAACGCCTTCATACGGTTCTTCACCATTATGCAGCACACCCCATTGATCAATCACAAACGCGGCATAACTATCTGATATATCTGAAATACCTTCACAAAATTTTGTTTTTAGAACACTCATTGAACCTATGATCCCTTGTTAAGCATGCGCAGGAAATGGATGCGCATGAAATCCCAGAATAAGCGACAAATCTGAATAAAATATTAGCACAGAATAAAAAAAAGCCAATGCACAATCCAAAAACAAGAAAAAGGTTTTATTCTGTAAAAACAAAATGATAGCGCACAGAGACAGGACGCACATATTGTGTACACCCCGCTCTCTGTAACACTTACTCTATGCAACAAGAGAATATTGGGAAACGAAGGAATTCGTGATCGATCAATGAACCGTTCTGTCATGGACCATGACAGGCTCTTTACCCGAGGCCTGACACAATATTTCATACAAACGGCCGAGGTCACTCGACACAAATGTCGACTCGAGCAATGCGCCGTGATCATTTTCTCGTGCCTGATGATAGACTTCCTCGAACTGGCGGATAAAGCGCTGCACATATGTTCTGAAATCGGCATCATCGGCATATTTCGCTCTGATTTTTTCCATCGGCAGCTTATCGCCCAGACTGATCAAGCGGCGCGTAAAGGCATACACATCGCCACGATTGAATTTCTTCCATGTCTTTTCAGACACTTCGCCATCCAGAAGACGTGTAAAGTCCACAGACAATGAATGAAGGCTTTCAATCACGAACTTCGCCGATGTCATGAACGCATCGCGCTGTGCACGCCATTCGCGTTTTTTCAGACGGTCCACCGTGGATTGTGTCGTTTCCAGCATCTTGAATATCTGGTCGGATTCCGCACGGAATGACTCCGTAATCTGTTCGGACGCAGACAGCGCCGCGCGGGATGCCGTATCCAGGCGGCGGTGCTGGTCTTCGAATTCCGCACTCACACGCTTGATCCCCTGCTCTGCCTCACCGGACATATCATTCACATCAACAATACGTTTCGACAGATCGGAAATAGATGCCGAAATCCGCTCGACAGTTTGTTCTGTTGTTTCGGAAATCGTGGTCGCATTTTCCTTCAGCTCAGCGCTGTAATCACGCGTCAGCTTCATGGCATGTTCCATCTGCGCTTCGATTTCTTTTGTTCTGACGGCCATACCATCGCTGGCTTTTTGCAAGGCCAGCAGGTTGTCTTTCGAACTGTCGCGGAACTGTACGGTTTCATCCCGCAAGCGTTTCAGCAAATCTTCGGTCAGTGCCACAGACTTGGCGGAAGAGATATTAAAGGACTCGCTTTCTTCCCGCACCTTCTCGCCGGCGCGCTCGAAGCGCGACACAACTTTGTCCGAAACACTGTCGATTGCATCGGAGGACTGCCCCAGCTCGGCCACGACGCCTGAAATTTGCGCCATTGCCTGACCGACAGATTTTGACAAGTCGTGGAGATGCTCATCCATTTCGCGCTGCACCGCTTGCATCTTCAGCAAAGACTGGTCGGTCAGCAGATGGATATTTGATGATTGATCTGACAGCAATTCATCCATTTCGTGAATGCGGTCAAATGACTTCTCCGTTGCATCAGAAATGGTCCGGCTTGATTTGCCAAGCATCTGCTCCACCGCAGCAATCTTTTGTTCCGCACTGACTGCGCCATCCTGCAACATTTCAAGCGCCGCATCGAACGCCTGCTCCATATCGGAAAGCTTGGCCAGATTTTCTGCGCTAAAGCGGTCAAAATTACCGTGAATCTCTTCAAAGCGATCCGCTGTTCGCTCGGCATCCGACAATGCTTTTTCAAAGACAGGCTCGAAATGCTCCGCCTTTTCCGTCAGATCACCGGAAACACGCCCCAGAGCGCCCAGTAACTGCGTAGCGTTTTCTTCCATACGTCCGGCCTTTTGTGAAATACTGCTATCCAGCTCAAACATTTCATCAGCCGCTTCTTTGGAAAATCTGCGGATCGTTGCATAACGTGATGACAATTGCTCATCCAGTGCCGAGATACTGCTGACTGCATCATCGGACACCGTTTCAACCAGTTCAGACTGGCGTAACAATGATTGACGCACATCTTCAATTTGCGACAAAGACTCCTGCACTTCGCCTTGCAGCAATGCCTTCTGTTCAACAAGCTGTTCATTGATGCCGCGCACATTACCGTAAATCTGCCCGGACAGGCTTGAAATATCCTGCGCCTGTTCTTTCAGAATATCGCGGATATATTCGGCGCTTTCGCGCGCTTTAGATCCGGCATTACCCAAATCATCAACGCGGCGTGACAATGTATCCTCGATATCCATATGGCGGCTGGAGGCCGTCGCAATTGATTTTTCAATCTCAGAAATCGGTTCATCCAGCGATGCGATAATCTGCGTGACACTTTCCGCCAGAGATTTCGTTCCCATTTCAAGTTTATGTGTTTGTCTTTCGACATTTTCCGTCAGCTTGTCGATATTCTCTTGCGCAAAACCGGCAACACGTGTGACCTGCTCCTCACTTTTATCCAGCAAGGACACAATTTCGGACACACGTTCCAGATTTTCATTCCCGACCACAGACAAACGGTCTGTTTTTTCGGATGTCGTTGTCAGAATGTCATCGGCTTGCTGGCGGGCTTTTTCCGTTGCCGCATCAATCAATTCCAATGATTTGCGCACAGAAGACGAAATCGCATCCGCGCCGGTCATGGCGCTGCCCATTGCTTCGGTCAGTTTATTGGCCGCAACATCACCGATATTACCAATATCATCGGATTGTTCTTTAATACGGGCAACCGCATCCTGCAGGCATTCAACCTGACGTTCCAGACGGGCCTCCACATCCGATGTACCGGCTTCGATATGATCGGCCGTTTCATTAATAGAATCCAGACTTCCGGCGATCTTCTCTGCAATCATGCTTGTTTGACGCGCCAGATTTTCCGTGCTTTCGTCAAGTTCCTCGCGATGCGTACGGATCAGCTCACTTGATTTTGTCATGGACGACAACGTTTCCGTTGCAACATCATCCAGCCCCTTGATCTGGTCGCCCAGCGTATCGGCAAATTCGGTTGTCTTCTCGGAAAATGCCGTAATCGTGCGATCCAGACTGTCTTTTTGGTCTTCAAAATGGATCGACAAGGCTTGCAAGCGCTCGGCCACGACATCAACCGATGTTTCAAGCGACTGATGCGTGTTATGCAAGTCATCCTGAATAGAGCGCGTTTTTTCCTGCGCCTTGTCGGCCGCGGCAAGAATATCCGAAATGCCTTTTTCAATCTTTGCTTCGACATCGGACGCACGGGAAATAATCTGCGCTGTCGCGGCATCCCAACGTTGCACGGATTGCCCCGCTTTTTCGTCCAGCACCGACGTACGGCTTTCAATGGTATCCGTCAGTGAAACCAGATCGCTGGACTTGCTGTTGATCATCGCCGAAAGCTGATCAATGCGATGCTCAGTTTCTTTTGAAGCCGACATAAAATCACGCAATTCATTGCGCATGCCGTGGCGGGCCTTCGCAATAGACATCAGAACAGCCTTTGAAGACGCGGCAAGCTCGGCTGCCTGTTGGCTCAAACGTTCAATATCCTGACTTGCGCGGCGTGTACGTTCTTCGGATGGGAAGATGATTGACTCCAGCTCGGCCCGCAGAACTTCGGAATAACGCTGGATATCATTGTCACGCTGAAAATGACCGATGACAGCCCACAACAAGACAACAGGCGTCAGCAGACCGGCGAGTAATCCGCCAAGTTCAGCCGGAGAAACGGCCAAAAGCCCGTCAAAACCGTACGCACGCGCAAAATACGACAATACATAGCCAACCCACGCCGCCGTTGCCGCAAACGCGGCATAAACCGTTACTTGCTGTCCGAAACTGCGTTCCAGCGATTTATAATTCCCAGAAGGCAGACTTAAAATCGCATCTTCATCGCCACTTTCAGACAAATGGGATTGCGCATTGCCCGCGTCACCTGTGTCATATGACGTGTCACGACGTGACGCAGCAGCAGACCCACCTGCACCCGAAGCACCAGCAGAAGAGACGTCGGAAGATGGCGATACGGATCGCAAATTCAACCCTTTGGCTTGATATGGCGCGCTTTTCGTTTCAGCCTGCGTTCCTGCGGATGGCGCAGAAGCGACCGCAGATGTTGTTGCAGATGTTGTTGATGTTTCTTCTTCTCCGGTTTTAGCGCCGGCCGTTTTTACACTGACGGACAAACCACTGGACACAGAATCTTTCGCAGCCCCCAATGGTTCGGCCTTGATACGCAGCCCACTTGAAAAACCGGACTGTCCCAGCTGCTCTGCCTTTTTTGCTGTGACTTCGGGGATGCGGTCCGCACGTAAATCAGCCTGCCGTTCAGCAACATGCGCCGGATTTAAATCCGTCTCGCTTTTGTCTGATAGCGTTTCGTCACCCTGTTTTTTTGCAACAAGATCATTTTTGGCAGATGAAGACATGCACGTACTCCCGCTCTTCGTAACATCATTTTTAAATTTGGAACGGGTGCAATTAATCAGGATTAGAAATATGTGGCAAGTGCTTAAAAAGCCGACGCTTTTCCAAAATCAAAAATATCGCGCCGAAGCCCCTGATTCACATAGGCTAATCACGGACAAGCAAAAACGAATCATTTCTTGTGGATCATTTGGGGAAAACATACCCCGCCATCACGAGCCACGACCAAAACGCATACCTATGATTCACTTTTTCCTTTTATACCAATATCTTGTATATATTTCCTAACATCGAACTTTATCTCGCGGGACAAGACATACATGCCAATCAAGTTCGGGATCGCCATTGCAAAGACCATAGAGTCTGTAAATAGCACAACGGAATCCAGACTGGCCGAAGCGCCAACCAGAATAAAGGCAAGATAGATGATTTTCATCATGCTATCCGTTAACTTGGTCTCACCAAAAAGATAGGTAAAGGCTTTCACACCATAATAGGACCATGAAATCATCGTTGAATAAGCGAACAGGAAGACCGTCAGAACCAGAATATACGGAAACCATGAAATGCCATCCGCAAAGGCACGTGATGTCAGCTCAACCCCTTCAATACCGCTTCCTTCCGTGTAAGCGCCGGTCACCACAATCACAAGCGCCGTACACGTACACACAACAACAGTATCAATAAACGGCCCGAGCATTCCGACAAAACCTTGCTGCACATGACTGTCTGTCTGCGCGGATGAATGTGCAATGGATGCAGTACCGAAACCGGCTTCGTTGGAAAATGCCGCACGACGTACCCCCATCAAAAGCGCACCGAGCAAACCACCCAAACCAGCTTCCGGCGCGAACGCCTCTTTGAATATTGTCGCAAGCGCCGCAGGCACATCCGCATAATGAATACCAACAACGACAAGCGCCGCCAGCAAGTACACACCGCCCATAATCGGCACGACACGTTCGGCAACGCGCGCAATCGACTTAATGCCGCCGATAATAACAACGCCAACCAAAATCGCCATCAAGACACCAAAAAGCCACGCCTTATCAGCAAAGAAGCTTGCCTCACCACCTGTCACACCGACAAGCTGTTGATAGGCCTGATTGGTTTGAAAGATCGGCCCCGCGCCAAGTGTGCCCAGCACACAGGCAATCGCAAAAAAGGCCGCCAGAAAAGAGCCCAGAAACGGCACATTGCGGTTATTGATCGCATCACGCAGATAATACATCGGACCGCCGGAAAATGTTTCCCGATCCCCTTTCTTAACACGGTGACGGTACTTCACGCCAAGCGCCACTTCGACGAATTTGGTTGTCATGCTGAAAAAGCCCATCAGCATCATCCAAACCACAGCGCCAGGACCACCAACGGAAATCGCCACCGCAACGCCCGCAATATTCCCGAGGCCGATCGTCCCTGACAAAGACGTCGTCAGAGCCTGAAAGCGGTTAATCTCACCATCGCCGGACACTTTGTCATATTTACCGCGTAAAATATCAATCGCATGCGCAAAAAAGCGCACATTGATAAAGCCCAGATAAATTGTGAAGAAAAGCGCCGCCGCAACAAGCCACAGTAATATAATCTCAACATCATAACCGGAAAACGGCTCCGCGTAGAAAATAATGCTGGATGCAAAATTTGCAATTGGTTCGAAAAAGGCATTCAGCGCATCATCAATGGCGATAGCACTCGCCTGCGCGTCTGTTTCTGCGGTCATATCGTATTTCCCCCTGCATCGTACGAATCATTCCAGAATGACGGATTATCGCATATTGCACATTTTTTGTGAAACCGGATGCGATGTGTAATAGGTCGTGGACCAGCGGCGGAAGTCACCAACACTCATTTGCGATGCCGAATAAACGCGCGGCGAATATTTGGTGCAAAAGATATCCGGCCGCATCGATGCCACACTCACAGACACATTATTGGCAAACTTTGTCCGCAACGACCGAAGCGCAGCATCCGGATTACGCACCCCGATACGCCGGTAATAGGCAAGCATGCTGCTTTCATACATTTCCAAAACCTCTGACTGGCGCGATGTAAAGGCGCGATAGTAATCATACAGATTACGGCCGTGAATGCGATACAGATGCCTGCAATTCAGGCCGATCACCATCAATTCACTATGAATGCGTATCCCCTGCTCCGCCTCGGCTTCAAATGGTGTAAAACAACCGTTTGCCGCCGCATCAGCAGGCCGCGCCGCCAATAATGCCGTCACCATACAAAAAACATAGAAAAAGAATTTCATCAAAATATTACTCTGTTAGAAGTTCAACGGGGGTCAATAACGGCTCGCCTTTAAAATGCGCCAGCAGGTTTCCTAAAACAAGTTGTCCCATTTGTGAACGGGTTTCTGTTGTTGCTGTCCCGATATGTGGGAATAACACAACATTATCCATTTTAAACAGGGCTTCCGGCACATGCGGTTCATTTTTAAAGACATCCAGCCCCGCCCCTGCAATCTGCTGATTAGTCAGGGCGACAAGCAGCGCATCTTCATCAACCACAGAGCCGCGCGCAATATTAATCAAGAAGCCGTCTGATCCCAATGCCTCCAGAATTTCCGCATTGACGATGTTTTCGGTCTCTGCCGTACCCGGACAAGCGCAAATCAAGAAATCGGATTTTTCGGCCAATTCCTTTACGCTCGGTACATATTCATACTCCACGCCCTCTTTTTCCGAACGGCTGTGATATAAAATATCCATTTCGAACGCGGACGCGCGCTGTGCAATCGCTTTACCGATCCGTCCGAGGCCGAGAATACCGGCTTTCTTGCCTGTCAAACTCGTAGACATCCCGAGACTGCCATTTTTCCATTTGCCGATACGGACAAACAAATCCGCTTCCATCGTCCGGCGCGCAACGCCCAGCAACAACGCCAAAGCGATATCGGCTGTATCATTTGTTACAAGTTCCGGCGTGTTGGTGACCGCGATATTGCGCTCTTTTGCTGCGGCCAGATCGATATTATCAATGCCAACGCCGAACTGGCTAATGATTTCAAGGTTTGGCAACGCTTCGATCAAGGACCGCGACACACCCAGAGACGGCACGGAAATAACCCCTACAATATCGTCCCTGTTTTCACGGATCACGGCTTCGGGATCGCGGTCATGCGAAAAGCGTAATACGTTAAAATGCTTGGATAGTAGCGCGACTTCGGGCGGAAGAAGACCTCCAAATAGCAGGATTGACTGTGTCATAGTGTCTATTCCGTTCCTATTTACAAAAAAGAATTGATTTTTGATTACCAAATATGGTTTAACGCCTGAACAAAAGGATCGCAAGGACCATGAACGAAAATACGCAGAAAAAATTGTACATAAAGACATGGGGCTGTCAGATGAATGTTTATGACAGCAATCGCATGGCTGACATCCTGTCTCCGCTTGGCTATAAACAGGTGGAAGCGCCCGATGATGCGGACATGGTTATTCTGAATACATGTCACATTCGCGAGAAAGCAACGGACAAGGTTTTCTCCGAACTCGGCCGCCTGCGTGAACATCAGGACAAAAAGAAAGAAAACGGCGGCAAAATGCTGATGGCCGTTGCGGGCTGTGTTGCACAGGCCGAAGGCGATTTCATTATGAAACGCGCCCCATATGTCGATATGGTATTCGGACCGCAAACATACCATGAACTGCCGGAAATGGTCATCCGCGCAACCGGTGAACGTGTTGTCAACACGGAAATGGTCACCGAATCCAAGTTTGACAAATTGCCCGAAGAAAATATCAGTCAAGGCCCGACCGCGTTCCTGTCCATTCAGGAAGGGTGCGATAAATTCTGCACATTCTGTGTTGTACCTTATACACGCGGCGCCGAATATTCACGCAGTGTGCGCGAAGTTGTTGACGAAGCAAAACGCCTTGCCGATACAGGCGCACGTGAAATTACGCTGCTCGGTCAAAATGTGAACGCCTATCACGGTGAAGACGAGACCGGCAAAACATGGTCACTTGGCCGTCTGATCGCCGCTGTCGCAGACATTAACGGCATTGAACGCGTGCGTTACAGCACATCACACCCGCGTGACATGGATCAGGAACTGATTGACGCGCACCGCGACATTCCAGAATGCATGCCGTTCCTGCATCTGCCGATACAAAGCGGATCAAACAAATTGCTAAAAACAATGAACCGTAAACATGACCGCGATCTTTATTTCAAAATCATCGAAGATGTCCGCAAAGGACGTCCGGACATCGCGCTTTCCTCGGACTTCATCGTGGGTTTCCCCGGTGAAACCGATCAGGATTTCGAAGACACGATGGATTTAATCGAACGGGTGAATTTCTCATCGGCTTATTCCTTTATATACAGCCCGCGCCCGGGCACACCTGCAGCAAACATGCAGCAGCAACTGCACGACAAAATCAAATCAGAGCGTCTGACACGTCTGCAAGCCTTGCTCGCAGAGCAGCAAAAACAGTTTAATGCCAATACAGTCGGCAAAGATGTCACCGTCATTTTCGACCGTCGCGGCCGCCAGGACAACCAATATCTGGGGCGCAGCGAATATAATCAGGCCGTCCACGTTGTTGCAAATGAAGATCTGTTCGGCCAAATGCGTAAAGTGCGCGTCACGGCATCGACACAAAGCTCTCTGACAGCTGAACTGGTCGCCTGAACACACCATGCTGCACCGCACCTATAAAAACGATCGATTTTTGTCTAATCCTTTGGAATTTTTAACGATTTCAGGATAGAATGAACCTAACGGATGCAAAAATAGGAGTACAGCCCTGAAAACAGAAAATCAGTCAAATATTGTCTTTGAAGATAATCGGCTCATTCCTGCCCTTTACGGTGAACACAACTCTCATCTCAAACGCATTGAGAACGCGCTACAGGTTGATATTGCCTGCCGCGGTAATGAGCTGACGATCAGCGGCAGCCCTGAAAATATTTCACTCAGCAAAAAAGTGCTGGAAAGATTATGGGCCCGCGTCCAGAAAGACGAAGAAATCAGCAACCAAGTGGTCGATTCCGTTATCAGGTTCCTGCGTGACAATGAAAGCAAGGACGAGGAAGGATCATCGTCCGAGAAGAAAAGCGATCATGAGCTTTTCAAAGGGATCGAGGGCATGATCACGACCAAAAAGCGGAAAATAGAACCGCGCACGCCCGCCCAGAAAAAATATATCGAAGCCATGTATAAAAACCAGCTGACCTTCGGGGTCGGCCCCGCAGGAACAGGGAAAACATATCTGGCCATTGCGATGGCGGTCTCCATGCTGGAACGCGGCGACATCGAACGTATTATTCTAAGCCGCCCCGCTGTCGAAGCCGGTGAACGACTCGGCTTCCTGCCCGGCGAGATGAAAGAAAAGATGGACCCGTATATGCGGCCACTTTACGACGCTCTGCAAGATACAATGTATAGCGATAAACTTGTCAAAAAAATCGCCAGCGAGGAAATCGAAATTGCACCGCTGGCCTTTATGCGCGGACGCTCGCTCAATAATGCCTTCATCATTCTGGACGAAGCCCAGAACACCACGAGCAACCAGATGTTGATGTTCCTGACACGAATGGGCAACAATGCACGCATGGTCATTACGGGCGATCCGGGACAAATCGATCTGCACAAGAATGAGACATCCGGCTTAATCGAAGCCGAAAACATTCTGGGCGGGGTTGAAGGCATCGCCATCACGAAATTCACAAGTCAGGACGTTGTGCGCAGCAAAATCGTCTCTCGCATCATTGATGCCTATGATACAAAGCGCAACAAGAGTTGAAATCACAGACAATGTCCGACCTGATCACGATTGATATCCTGCAAGATGATGCGCAATGGGACAACGTTCCGTTCGATCTGGATGCCGTTACCAAACAAGCGTGTAATGCCACCTACGACCATCTGCGCGCGCAAGGACGATGGCCGGATATGATCGAAACAGCAGAACTTGCACTGACCCTCACCAATGATACGGCCATTCAAACATTGAACCATCATTACCGCGAAAAAGACAAAGCCACGAATGTTTTGTCCTTTCCCGCCATTGATTTCGACAATGACGATCCCGCCTTTCTTGCCCTGCAATCCCCCGTGCCGCTGGGTGATATCGTTGTGGCCTATGAAACGCTTGATCGGGAAAAAGACGAACAGGATAAGAGCCTGAAAGATCACTACACACACATGATTATTCACGGCTTGTTACATTTAATGGGCTATGATCATATCGAAGATGATGAAGCTGAAGAGATGGAATCGCTTGAGATAGAGGTTTTATCAGCCCTTGCGATCGAAAACCCCTATACAAATGAAAAAACTGTGGCATAGTAGAGAAAGCTAGAAAACGATGATGAAGATGTTTGATACTGAAGATAAAGGCGAACCTCCGAGTAGCAAGGGCCCCGTGCCCGTGCAAACAACGATGAATCAAGACGACCTCAGAACAAATGTGCCCAGCACCGAACGCGTCCCTGATGGTGTTCAATTGCCACAGCACAGCACGACACCGTCTATATTCGGACGGCTTTTCAATAATATCATGAAGAATAAAAACGACACGTCTCTGCGCGAAGCGCTCGAAGAATATATTGTCGAAGCGGAAAATGGCAGCAGCGCACTGGATGAAGCCTCTGCACATGAACGCGCCTTGTTATCCAATATTCTGGAACTGCGCGATATGCCCGTCAGCGAAATCATGATCCCGCGCGCCGATATTATCGCCATTGATGTCACCACGTCACAGGCCGAATTGCTTGCGCTACTCTCCAGAGAGCAGAACAGCCGTATTCCTGTCTATAAAGACACGCTCGACGATGTCCTCGGGACAATTCACATCAAAGATATTCTGGCCTGTCTTGCCAAACAGCAAGAGATCGTGATCGAGGATCTGATCCGCGATGTGCCGATCGTCTCTCCGGCGATGAGTGTTCTGGACCTGCTATTAATGTTCCGCGAGATGAAAAAGCACATGACCCTTGTGATCGACGAATATGGCGGCATTGACGGTCTGGTGACAGTCGGCGATGTAATCGAAGCCATTGTCGGTGAAATTGATGATGAATATGATTTTCATGATGCGCCCCGTATCGCACAGAATAAAGACGGCTCTGTTTCTGCCGATGCCCGTATTGATATTGACGAGTTCGAAGAACAGTTCGGCAAAATTCTGGCCATTGAAGAATCAGACTATGCCGATGTCGATACGCTGGGCGGCCTTGTTTTCACACTGGCTGGACGCATTCCTGCACGCGGTGAAATCATCACGCATCCGAATGGCATGGTTTTCGAAGTGATCGATGCCGACCCGCGCCGTGTCAACAGACTGCTGATCAAAAACATTCCCAAAGCAGAAGACATCTGAAAGATTTCCTGATAAAAGCATCAAAATGATGTTTTTAATGCAAAAAATCACAGCACACATGCCTCAAAAGCTCCGGACGCTTCTGCCGCAGCTTATGCGTATTGCTCTCTGTTTTTTATGCGGGGCTATGCTGGTGCTTGCCATGCCGCCCTATCATATATGGCCCGTCGCGTTTTTGGCATACAGCCTGTTCTTTTTCCTCTTTGCACAAGATCACGCAAAGCCGTTTTTATATGGCTGCGCCTTCGGTTTTGGCGCCTTCTTCTTCGGCCTGATATGGATCGGCAATGCGTTACTGGTTGACGGAAATCCTTATCGATGGGCCTATCCGCTTGCCATTCTGGCGTTACCGCTATTGCTATCAACATTTCCCGCTATCGCATGTACGCTCAGCAAACGGTATTTCGGCGGCGATATACGCGCGCTCTTCTTCGGTTTTGTCTCACTGCTGTCTCTGTCCGAAATCTTGCGCGGCGTTGTCTTTACAGGTTTTCCCTGGAATGTTCCGGCATATATATGGGCCGGTAACGATCCTGTTTCAACCGCGATACATGACAGCCTCGCCATTGGCGGAACAGCGTTTCTATCAACGCTGACAATCTTCTGGTGCACTTCCCCTGCCCTGTTATTCATATCACGGATATCAAAATCACACCGCTTTATTATCACCGGTATATCCATTCTGATATTCGGCATGCTTGCCATATGCGCAGCTCGCATCCTACCCGATCACAACATGTTAACAGCCAAGCAAAATACAGTCGTGAAAGTTGTGCAGCCGAATATCAAACAAGAAGACAAATGGCGCCGCGACAAAATGCGGTACAATCTGGACAAACTGATCGCGCTAAGCCGTTCTGACACGCCGCCAAACAACATCGATGAAAACAGCATCTCACAACACACCACACTGATTATATGGCCGGAAACGGCCCTGACCAGCCACGCCCTGCAATCAAATTATGCGGCATCAGCACTGCGTGAAATGCTGTCTTCTTATGATAATGCTTACCTGATTACAGGCATGATGCGTGTTGACGAAGACAGCAACGGAACACAAAGATATTATAACAGCATCGCAGTCCTGAACCAGCGGGCTGATATCGTCGCGCTATACAATAAATCTCACCTTGTGCCGTTTGGTGAATATATTCCATTTCAAGACATGATCCCATTAGAGACAGTGACATCCTTTTCCGGCTTTGAAAAAGGTGACGGCAACCATGTCATAACCTTCACGGATGATAAAATAGGTGATCCATTCTCTTTTGCCGGGCTTGTGTGCTATGAGGTTATCTTTCCATCTGCACTACGCACGGATTTCGCACAGACGCCTCAGCCATCTTTTATCGTCAATGTCACCAATGATGCGTGGTACGGGGACAGCGCAGGTCCCCCCCAACATCTGGCAAAAGCCAAATTCAGGGCGATTGAATATGGCCGCCCCCTTTTCCGTAGCGCGAACACAGGTATTTCCGCCATCATCAACAGTGACGGTCGAATCATGGATACCGCCCCCTTAAACAGCACAGAAACAATCACCGCAGACCTCGCGGCGCTTGAAACCAGACAAACAATTTATGCAACCGCGGGCGGCGCCTTTTCTTTATTTATCCTCTTTTGTGGATTCATTTTATCTTTTCTTTTCAATCGATTAAAAGATGAATAAGTAAAAGTTCGAAAAAACATAAACATCTAATACTTAGGGTTAGTTGTAAAATGGCAGTTGCATGCGTATGTATTGGTCTGATATCTATCAGAGACCATATAACAACGTAGAAAACTGTTCGGGCACTGATTTTCGAATATTGAATGAAAATAACCGGACAAGTTAAACAGCTATGACCGAAAGCAAAAAAAGCACCGTATCCTCTAAAAAAGGGAAACCTAATCCTGTTGACATCCATGTCGGACAACGCTTACGCATGCGACGCTCTTTGCTGGGACTAAGTCAGGAAAAACTATCCGAAGCGATCGGCCTGACATTCCAACAGGTACAAAAATATGAACGCGGCACAAACCGTATCAGCGCCAGCCGTCTGTACCAGTTCAGCAAAATTCTTGACGTACCCGTTACATATTTCTTTGATAATATCACTGGGAACGGCAAAACAGCGGCAAACAAGTTAAGCTACGGCCTGTCCGACAACGAACAAGACGCGTTTTCAGGCGAAGACGTTCTGTCAAACAAAGAAACCATTGAACTGGTGCGTATTTATTACTCCATCAAAGATCCAAAAGTCAGAAAAGACTTGCTGAACATGATCAAATCGATGGCCGCAACCATGACAGGAAACGACGATTAAGATCGTCCTATATTGCCACCTCTGATCTATCCCTGCCCTTTTTCGGCATTTCGCTATTTTCATCTTGAAGGGGCTAAAAAACCTGTTAACGTTGCCTGATTGTATGATAAGTACCATATAACACGTGAAAAACATCAACGCTTAAATTCAAACAACCGAGGCGACCGAAATATGGCTGAAAGCGCACCGACTATTCAAATTGATCCGGCACAAAATAATTACGTCTTCACAAGTGAATCCGTATCTGAAGGGCATCCAGACAAAATATGTGACCAGATATCTGATGCCATTCTGGATCTTTACATGCAGGAAGACCCGTATAGCCGTACAGCGGTGGAATGTGCGACGACAACGAATTATGTCGGTATTTTCGGTGAAACGCGCGGACCGGATTCCATCACACATAGCCGCATGGAAGAGATAGCACGCCAAGTCATCAAAGATATCGGTTATGATCAAGAAGGCTTCAGCCATCGCACAGCGGAATTTGATATCCGCGTCCACAAACAGTCCGTTGATATTGCGCAAGGCGTTGATGCCGGCACGGGTGTCGATAAAGAAGAAGGCGCAGGCGATCAGGGCATCATGTTCGGCTATGCTTGCCGTGAAACGGACGCGCTGATGCCGGCTGCAATTCATTATTCCCACAAAATCCTGCAATCTTTGGCAGAAGCACGTCATAACGGCGCACTTGGCATATTGGGGCCAGATTCAAAATCACAGGTGTCTTTGCAATATATTGACGGCAAGCCGGTCAAAGCCACATCCGTTGTTGTTTCAACACAACATGACGAAGATGTATCACAGGACGATATCCGCAACGCCGTGCGCGAAACAGTCACCGGCATTTTGCCCGAAGGCTGGATGTGTGATGAAGACAATTTCTATGTGAACCCAACCGGACGCTTCGTTATTGGCGGCCCTGTCGGTGATGCGGGCCTGACTGGCCGCAAAATCATTGTTGATACATATGGCGGCGCCTGCCCGCATGGCGGCGGCGCATTTTCAGGCAAAGACCCGACAAAAGTCGATCGCTCGGCGGCTTATGCATCCCGCTATGCTGCGAAAAATATTGTTGCCGCAGGGTATGCCGACAAATGCACAATACAGTTATCTTATGCCATCGGCATCAGCAGACCGCTGTCCGTTTTCATCGACACACACGGCACAGGCACGGTACCTGAGTCTGTTTTGATCGACAGCATCCAGAAAGTCATGGATTTCACACCACGCGGCATTCGCCAGCATCTCGGCCTGAACAAGCCGATCTATGCCCGTACCGCGAAATACGGTCACTTTGGCCGCGATCCGGAAGCAGATGGCGGTTTTTCATGGGAAAGAACCGATCTGGTCAAAGACCTGCAAAATCTCATCGGATAAACGGATGACGCATTCAGAGCCGACGGACAAAAGACGCCTTTACGGACGCCGTTTAGGACGCCCCTTGAACACGGAACGACAAGAGGCAATGGATCATTTGTATCCACGACTTGAAGTGCCGCAATCCGCGCTGACGCAAAAGGCCGATATATCTCCCGCTTCTCTTTTTGATACAGACAAGACAGCATACTGGATGGAAATCGGATTTGGTAACGGCGAACATGTTGCCGCGATGATGCAACAAAACCCCGATTACGGTTATCTGGCCGCCGAACCCTATATTAACGGAATGGCCGCCTTTATGCGCGAAATTCGCGCGTGGGACAACCAGAATGTCCGTGTATTAATGGATGATGCCATCATGCTGGTCAAATCACTGACCGATGATGCACTGGACGGCCTTTATGTTCTGAACCCCGACCCGTGGCCAAAATCAAAACACCATAAACGCCGCATTATTAATCCGGACAATCTGAATGATTTTGCGCGCGTGCTGAAATCAGGCGCAAAGCTTATCATGGCAACCGATGTTGATGATCTGGCTGAATGGATGGCCACTCAAGCCGCAAACCACCCTGATTTTGAATGGACGGCAACACAGGCCGATGACTGGCGCGTAACGCCTTCAGACTGGATTAAAACCCGTTATGAACAAAAAGGTGAAAAAGCCGGCCGCAAACAAAGCTATCTGATTTTCGAACGCACTTAACCTGATTGCGCGCGACATCAGCAAAGCGCTTCCGCCTTATTGATTTTACTGCACCCGAAACGGCCCCGGCCCGCGTAGCGCATCAGCTCTGCGGTTCAATTCGGCCGCTTCCGCCGTCAACGCGTCCGCTTCACGTTCATTCAGAACAGTGGCAAGCGATTCCATCCCGTGGTCAGCCGCAATTTTACGAAAATCATTGCTGTATGTTGTGGTTTTCTCGGAACGTCCTGCCTCAAAAATCCCGCCACTGCTATGGAAACGCCATGTCTGCTTGGCGCCTTGTACACGAGGATCAAACGCCGGCTGTTCGGCGATGAACAAAGCCATATCTTCCGTCCCCTTTTCAATACACCGCTCCAAAACAGGTTCAAACACCGTTATATGAATGCCGCCGCCCGGCATACCGTGATGCCACACGAACATAAAATTCGGATCTGGCAACAAGCTGTAGACCGCTTTGAAGACATCTGTATCTTTTGTTTCGATCGCAGAAAACAGCAAATCCCGATGTTCTTTTTTCAGCACATTTTCATCGTAATCCATCAAAATGGTATCAACCGCGTCATTCAGGGCCGTGATATTCTTGTTTTCAATCGCGGTTTTCACATCATTGATAAGCGCTTTTGCCCGTGCTCTGCGCTGCTTTTCCTGTGCCCGTTCGTTAAAATATTGCCGCATACGATTTATCATGTGTTCATCTCCCGCGTCATGATCTGTATTTTGCGTAAACTTACCGCTCAACAAAAACTTATGTCAAACAAAAAATAGGTTGCATCCCATAGATGACTCCGTTATAGTCCACGCAAATACTCGGATTTTAGATCAGGGTGAGCTTCGCGGCTCGCCTTTTTTGTTGCAAAAATCCGGACGAACACGAAAAAATGGATTGAACAAGCATATGCGTCAAACGCCTGCGGAAAAAAAGATATTCGATATTATCGAGCCGATTGCACAGCAAAAAGGCTTGCGTCTTGTCTGCGTCAACATCAGCGGTCAGGAAGAAGGCGGTAAAATTCTGCAAGTCATGGCAGAAAGCCCGGAAACACGTGCACTCGGCATTGATGACTGCGCCGCACTTAGCCGTGAAATCTCGGCGGTTATGGACGTTGAAGACCCGATACAAGGGCACTATAACCTTGAAGTCAGCAGCCCGGGCATCGACCGCCCGCTTGTCACGCTGGATGATTTCGAAACATTTAGAACGCTTGAGGCAAAGGTCGAAATCATGCCCCCGATACAAGGACAAAAGAAGTTTCGGGGTTTCATTGAGGCTGTCGAAGATGATAACGTCGTCCTCAGAACAGATCTTGATGACATTGAAATTCCCTTTGACACCATCCAGAAAGCAAAATTGGTGTTAACGGATGATTTGATTGAAAAATCAAAGAAATTTATTAAAAAACGAACTTAACTTTTATAGAAGGCGAAGAAAAAGGAAAAGACAATGGAACTATTGCAAGTCGCAGATGCAGTCGCAAGAGAGAAGAACATCGATCAGGAAATCGTTCTCGAGGCGATGGAAGAAGCTATTCAAAAAGCTGGCCGCTCTAAATATGGTTACGATCACGACATCCGTACAGAGATTGATCGTAAATCAGGTTCCATCACACTGAAACGCTATCGCGAAGTTGTCGAAGAAGTTGATCCTGAAGAAGAAACAAAACAGCTGACGCTCGAAGAAGCAAAGCGTATCAAGCCCGATATCACAATCGGTGAATTCATCATTGATGATCTGCCACCGCTTGATTTTGGCCGCATCGCCGCCCAGACAGCAAAACAAGTTATCGTACAAAAGGTTCGTGAAGCCGAGCGTGAGCGTCAATACGAAGAATTCAAAGACCGCGTTGGCGAAGTGATCAACGGTGTTGTGAAACGTGTTGAATACGGCAATGTCACAATCGATCTTGGCGGCCGTGCCGAAGCGTTGATCCGCCGCGACGAAAGTCTGCCGCGTGAAAATCTGAAAAACGGCGACCGCACACGGGCTTACATCTATGACGTGCGCCGCGAACAGCGTGGCCCGCAAATCTTTATGTCACGCTCTCGCCCTGAATTCATGGCAAAATTGTTTACACAGGAAGTGCCTGAAATTTACGACGGCGTGATCGAAATCAAAGGCGTTGCACGTGATCCGGGCAGCCGCGCGAAGATCGCCGTCACATCACAAGACGGTTCAATTGACCCGGTCGGCGCATGTGTTGGTATGAAAGGTAGCCGCGTTCAGGCTGTTGTCAACGAACTGCAAGGCGAGAAAATCGACATCGTGCCGTGGTCCCCTGACCTGCCGACATTTATCGTCAGTGCCCTTGCCCCTGCAGAGGTCAGCAAGGTTGTGCTTGATGAAGATAACAAGCGTATGGAAGTCGTCGTCCCCGAAGAGCAGCTTTCGCTGGCGATTGGTCGCCGTGGCCAGAATGTGCGTTTAGCATCTATTCTGTCAGGCTGGGATATCGACATCATGACCGAAGAACAAGAAGCAGAACGCCGTGCCGAAGAATTCACAAAACGCTCTGCATTGTTCATGGAAAGCATGGATGTGGATGATGTGATCGCACATCTTCTTGTCACAGAAGGCTTTACAACAGTACGCGAAGTTGCGGAAACACCGATCGAAGAATTGAACCAGATTGAAGGGTTCGAAGAAGAAATTTCGACAGAATTGCGCAACCGTGCGATTGCATGGCTCGAAGAAAAAGAAAAAGAGCTGAAAGAGAAAAGCAAGGAACTTGGTATTCAAGAAGACCTCTTGACTTTCGAAGGTTTGACACCAGATATGATTATCAAACTTGGTGAAAACGATGTGAAAACACGTGATGACCTGGCCGACCTTGCCACAGACGAACTGGTCGAAATTCTCGGCGAAGAAACGATCGCATCAAGCGCGGCAGAATCCTTGATTATGAAAGCCCGTGCACACTGGTTCGAAGACGAACAGACAGAATCAGAAGACGAGACTGCTGCCGATGCATCAACTGAAACAAATAACGCAGAAAACGCGTCTGATGAAAAAGAGGCTGCGAGCAATGCATAAGTTCTGCATTGAATCGGCCAGCCCCTTTAATTCTGACAGCAACATCTGTATAAAGGCAAATTATGAGCGAGACGAAAAACAAAAACGAAGAAACCGAAGACAAGAAAGAGGACCAAACTAAGAAGAAAACCCTTAGTCTTGGCGGAACACTGAGCCTGAAAAGCCCGGTCGGATCAGGTAGCTCCTCGCCTTCCAGAAGTGGCGGTGTTGCCGTTGAGGTCAAACGCAAAAGGTCCGGCAGCTCAAGCGCGACGACAACACCGGAAGAAGCGCCTGCCGCCCCTCCCGCCTCCGAAGAAGAGAGTAGCGCCAAAGGCGGTGATGCTCGCCATCTTACCGACAGTGAACGCGAAGCCCGCATTCGTGCCTTAAAACAGGCCGACGAAGACGCGAAACGCAAAAAAGAAGAAGCCAAACAAAAAGCCGAAAGCGCCAGCAAGGAAGAAGAGCCTGAAGAAGATCTCGATCCGCAAGAAGCTGCGCGCCAGAAAGAGCTTGAAGAGCTTGAGCGTATTGAAGCTGAAGAAGCGAAAAAACGCGAAGAAGCCAAGAAAAAAGCACAAGAAGAATCCCAGAACTTTGCAGCAACAAGTGGTCCGTCGTTTGATACGGGCGCACACAAGCACCGCAAAGATATTGATCGTGCCGATCGCGAAGAAGAAGAAAGCTATCGCGAAAGAATGAAACGCAACGCGACGAAAAAGGCCCGCACAGGCCAAGATCGCAAGCGTTCAGGAAAATTGACAGTAACACAGGTGCTGAACGAAGATTACGCCCGTGATCGCGGCCCTTCTCTTGCCGCACAACGCCGCGCCCGTGAAAAAGCGCGTATGGCCACGTCGGACAAAGGTTCCGAGCCGCCAAAGAAAGTCACGCGCGAAGTCATCGTTCCCGAAACCATCACGGTACAGGAACTGGCAAACCGTATGGCCGAACCGGGTGGTGAAGTTGTAAAACACCTTATGAAACTTGGTGTTATGGCGACCATCAACCAAACAATTGATGCGGATACAGCCGAACTGATTATCGAAGAACTCGGCCACAAAATTCGCCGCGTGACCGATGCCGACATTGAAATCGGCATCGAAGGTGATGACGACAAAGAAGAAGATATGCAGCCAAGACCGCCTGTGGTTACGATCATGGGGCATGTTGACCACGGTAAAACATCACTGCTTGATGCCTTGCGCGCCACAGACGTTGTCGCAGGCGAAGCCGGTGGTATTACCCAGCATATCGGTGCCTATCAGGTCACAATGGAAAGCGGTTCTAAAATCACATTCCTTGATACACCCGGCCACGCTGCCTTTACGGAAATGCGTGCACGCGGTGCAAACGTAACGGATATCGTCGTTATCGTTGTTGCAGCCAATGATTCTATCATGCCGCAAACAATCGAAGCCATTAACCACGCGAAAGCCGCTGAAGTGCCTATCATCATCGCAATCAACAAAGTTGATCTGCCGGATGCCGATCCGATGAAAGTAAAAGCGGACCTTCTGCAGCATGAAGTTGTTGTCGAAGACATGAGCGGTGATGTTCTGTGTATCGAAGTATCGGCAAAACAGCGCCTGAACCTTGATAAGCTGGAAGAAGCCATCTTGCTGCAATCCGAACTGCTTGAACTGAAGGCCAATCCGAACCGCGCAGGTGTCGGTGCCGTTGTCGAAGCAAAACTCGAACAAGGCCGCGGTAATGTTGCAACAATTTTGATCGAAAAAGGCACATTGAAAGTGGGCGATACATTTGTTGTCGGCGCTGAATATGGTCGTGTCCGAGCCCTTCTGAACGACCACGGAAAGAGCGTGGACGAAGCGATCCCGGGGCAACCTGTCGAGGTTCTCGGCCTGAACGGTGCGCCGCAAGCCGGTGATCGCCTCGTTGTGATTTCCGACGAAGGTCGCGCCCGCGAGATTAGTGAATATCGCCAGCGTAAGAACCGTGAAGCGGCCGCCCTGAAGATGGCACAGTCATCCTCATTCGAACACAGACTGGCTGCCGCCCGCGAAGAAGGTGAAAAACAAACACTTTCTGTTATCGTGAAAGCGGACGTTCACGGCTCTGCGGAAGCGCTTGTCGGATCACTGAAGAAAATCGAAGAAGAAAACGACGATGTTATCATCCGTGTTCTACACGCCGGCGTCGGTGGCATTACGGAATCTGATACAACGCTGGCAAATGCCTCGAACGCGTTGATCATCGGCTTTAACGTGCGCGCCAATGCACAAGCCCGCGAATTTGCCGAACGCGAAGGCATCGAAATTCGTTATTACAATGTGATCTATAACGTGATTGATGATGCAAAAGCCGTTCTCAGCGGCATGCTTGAACCGACATTGCGCGAAGAATATCTTGGTCAGGCCAAGATCCAGCAAGTCTTCAAAGTATCCAAAGTCGGGAATATTGCCGGTTGTATGGTCACGGAAGGCAAAGTGGCACGCGGCGCGAAAGTGCGTCTGTTGCGCGATGATGTTGTCATCCATGAAGGCACACTCAAGACCTTGAAACGCTTCAAAGACGAAGTCAGCGAAGTGAAAGAAGGCACGGAATGCGGTATGGCGTTCGAAAACTATGATGATATCAAAGAAAACGATGTCATTGAGTGTTACGAAGTGATTGCCGAAGACCGCGTACTTGAATAGACATTCATAAAAAGAAAGTCTGTAATTATGCATTCAGCACAAGGACCATCACAAAGACAGCTCCGTGTCGGTGAACAAATACGCCAGACGCTTGCAGAAATCCTGCAACGCGGTAATTTCGATCACCCGATCTTGTTGGACCACGCGTCCGAAATCACCGTCACGGAAGTACGTCCCAGTCCCGACCTAAAAAACGCAACGGCCTATATTATCGGCCTCGGCGGACACAGTGCGGAACATTTCCTGCCTGCGCTGAATGAATCAACGTCTTATTTCCAAAAGGAAATTAACAACAAGCTGAAATTGAAATTCACCCCGCGCCTCAAATTCGTCTATGACAATAGCTATGATCAGGGCACACGGATTGACAATATCCTCAGCACCATTTCGTACGCTGACGAAGACTAATTCCAGAACATAAAAGGATCGCTATTGTGGGACGTCGTAAAAAAGGCAACGCCATTCATGGCTGGATCAATATTTACAAACCGGCAGGCATGGGTTCAACCGATGTGGTGCGGACTGTCAAACGCGCCTTGAAACCTCAAAAGATCGGACATGGCGGCACGCTTGACCCGCTTGCAGAAGGCATACTCCCCCTCGCCCTCGGTGAAGCCACCAAAACCATCCATTATTGTCAGGATGCCCTGAAGACATATATCTTCCGCGTCAAATGGGGACAGCAAACCACAACGGATGATGCCGAAGGCGATGTCATTTACACCTCTGATGTGCGGCCATCCGCTGCCGACATCGACGCCCTTTTGCCACAATATCACGGCGATATTTCACAAGTTCCACCACAATTTTCTGCCGTTAAAATTGACGGACAGCGCGCCTATGACCTCGCCCGCGAAGGTGAAAGCGTTACCATCGAGCCGCGTAACGTCTATATTGAAAACCTGACAGTCACAGCACATACACAGACCGAAACAACATTTGAATGTCTGTGCGGCAAAGGCACCTATATCCGCTCGCTGGCGCGCGATCTGGCGCGCGATTTGGGCACATTCGGGCATGTTTCCTTTCTGAAACGCGCATCCGTCGGCCCACTGAACGAAAAAAGTGCGATTTCTCTTGATGTTTTTGAAAAAATTGACCATAGTGCCGACCTCGACACGGTATTGCTTCCCGTTGAGACCATGCTGGACGACATCTTGGCATTGGCCTTAAACGAAACCGAAGCAGCCAGACTGAGAAACGGTCAATCCGTGACTTTCGTGTCCCGTCCCGATGTACAACGTCTTTATGATGCCGGGCTCGACACATTAAACGAAGTCAACACGGCATTGGTAACATGCAAAGGCAAACCCGTTGCGATTACCGAAATTGCCGGAACGGAAATCAGTCCGTCGAGAGTATTTAATCTTTAAACAATAGGAGAAGATGATGTCGATTACAGCTGAAAAGAAACAGGAACTCATTAAAGAGTACCAAACATCAAAAACAGATACAGGTTCACCGGAAGTTCAGATCGCAATTCTGACAGAACGCGTCAACAACCTGTCAGGCCACATGCAGGATCACAAGCATGACGTGCACAGCCGTCGCGGCCTTTTGAAAATGGTTGCACAGCGTCGTAAATTGCTCGACTACCTGAACAGCAAAGATGCAGAGCGTTACAAGAAATTGATTAAATCACTCGGCATCCGTCGTTAATTCTGTACACAGAATTAGAAATTCAAAAACGGCTCTTTTACGGAGCCGTTTTTTTATGGGAAGATGCTGCCTATGAAACAGTCACCTTTGTCGAAATTCGGATATTTACTGCATATCGGTTTTATTGCACCGTTCCGGTCATATGAACGGTTTCTCGTTTATATTGCCGCGATCATCGGTAGTGGATCGGTCATGGCGGCCAGCTTCCTTATTTCGTTCAATCTGTTCTTTTACGGGCCGCTCAGCCTGCTTGGCTATTTCGTGATACGCTTTATGTTCGCCAATCTTTTCTGGCTTCCCTATCTTCTATACGCATTCGAAAAATACAAATTACGGCACTTTATCATCCCGCTAGCCATTATAAAAATTGCCGCATTGGGCCTGTTCCTGTCGTATCACGACTTTATTCTGACCGACATTAATTTTACAAAAGGCGCGCTGCTGGCCGTTTTAAACATCATCATGTCCGCCACGTTCTGGCTGTTTCATCATCGCCTGATGATCGAATATTTGTCCGACGACAATCACGGCAATGATATCTCGGTCGCCGAATTTGCACTGAATATCGGGGCGTTAATCGGTGCGGTTGCTGGCGGCTGGGCCGTGGCCGCAATGGGCTTCACAGGGGCTTTGGTCATTTGTTTTGTGCTGATGATTGCGGCTATCATTATTTATTTCCACCTCATGGCCCGCAGACCGCTAGAGAAAAAGCCATTTGCTTTTTTTGACATGTACAAAACCATTTTCGAAAATATCAGCCGCAGTTCCAATATGATCGTCTTCAGCGCCAATCACTTCCTGCTTTATTTCTTTGCGCCTGTCTGGATGGCGGCAATCGGCCTTAGCAGCATCAAAACAGGGATCGTCATTGCGCTGCAATCCCTGATCAAATTTCTCGCATCCCCGATCGTGGGTTACCTGACAAACCGCAACAAAGGCGAAGAAACACTGATCGGCGCGACCTCGAAAACACTCGGCTGGTTGCCCTGGCTTTTTTCGCAAAGCCAAATCCTGCTCATCCCTTCATCTATTCTGTGGTTCATCGGCAGCCATTTCTACAATGTCGGCGCTATCAGTCGTTGGTACAAAGGGCGGTCAGGAAAATATATCGGTGCAAGCGAAATTTGCAGGGGCATCGGGCGCATTTCGGCGTCCCTGATCCTCATCCCGCTTTTATATTATTCGCATGATATGTTCTTCGTGGCCTGCTTTATGCTCGCAAGCCTCGGTATGGTCTCAAGCAAAGTTGAAAAACGCTTTTTAAATTAAGCTCTCACCGGTCATTTCAGCGGGCTGTGCAACCCCCATCAATTTCAGTACCGTTGGCGCAAGATCGGCAAGCTTGCCATCCTTGACGCTGATATCCCCTGCCCCGCAAATATGAACAGGCACAAGGTTAAGCGTATGCGCAGTATGCGGACCGTTTGTGGTCTCGTCCCACATTTTTTCGGCATTGCCGTGGTCGGCGCAGACAATCAGTGCGCCGCCCTGCGCCAGAATAGCCTCCTTGATACGGCCAAGTCCCTTATCAACCGCTTCAAGCGCTTTCACAACGGCATTCAGGTCACCCGTATGCCCCACCATATCCGGATTGGCGTAATTGATAATCATAGCATCATATTTTGCGCTATTAATCGCATCCACCAGCTTGTCCGTCAGTTCGGGCGCGGACATTTCCGGTTGCATGTCATATGTCGGCACTTTCGGAGACGGCACCAAAATGCGGTCTTCATTTTCAAACGGCTCTTCACGGCCACTATTGAAAAAGAACGTCACATGCGGATATTTTTCCGTTTCAGCCGCGCGCAGTTGCGTTAACCCCGCATCCGCGATGACTTCTCCTAATATATTTTCGTTGACCAGCGGCGGGAATAACGTGCCCATCAAGTGATTCAGTGTCTCTGAATATTCAACCATGCCGGTCGCCGCACTGACTTTTATTGTTTTGCTGCGTGGAAAACCGTCAAAGTCATCCATCAATATCGCATTCAGGATTTCCCGCGCACGATCTCCGCGAAAATTTGCGAACAACACGGCATCTCCGTCATTCGCACCGGCATAATCGCCGATCACGGCCGGCACAATAAATTCATCTGTGACATCATCCGCATACGCCTTCTCGACAGCAGAAACAGCATCAGCGGCCTTTTCCCCGTCCGCAGCAATAATCGCATCATACGCCTTTGAAACACGCTCCCAGCGGTTATCACGATCCATCGCGTAATAGCGGCCGGATACTGTCGCAATCGACACATTATCAAGTGCATCAACCGCCGCAGACAATTCCGTCATAAACTGTTTTCCGCTTTCCGGCGGCGTGTCACGCCCATCTGTAAAGGCATGCACGGCGACCGTGATGCCGTCATTCGAAAGCAATGTAGCCAAATTGACAATATGTTTGATATGGGCATGCACCCCGCCATCAGACACAAGCCCCATCAAGTGGCATATGCCGCCGCTTTTCTGCAAAGCAGACACCAGATCACGATAGGCATCCAATGTTCTGACCTGCTGTTTTTGAAACGCATCGTCAACACGCGGCAAGAACTGCATCACAACGCGGCCTGCGCCAATATTCATATGCCCGACTTCCGAGTTTCCCATCTGTCCGGCAGGCAAGCCGACATCCAGCCCGTATGTCACAAGTGATGCGCCGGGACAATGCGCTTTGATATCATCCCAAACAGGCAAATCTGCCTGTGCGATGGCATCATATTTTCCGCCATCGCCGATACCAAAACCGTCGAGTATACATAAAGCGACAGGCCGTTTTTTCGCTGCACTCTGAGACATTTTTTATTCCCTTCTAATCCGCCATTTTGTGGCTTTAATATTTGACTTTTGCCGCTAATCATGCCATCACTGTGGCGACTGTCAAGATAAGTTTGGAGAGCCCGGTTGACTGTAGACAGCAGAATAAAAGTTCCAGAGCATTTTGCTTCTGTTGTGTATCGTCCACCGATCTTCAGAATATCCCATCAGTTACAAACAAAGAGTAAACCGGAAGCCATGTTGAAAGATATGGTGCGATAACGCACATATTCAAGATCAGCATCAGGCTTCATTTTAAACGTAAGAAAAGGAAAATTATATGTTTAACGTTTATCGCAAAGAAATCGACTTTGCAGGAAAGACTATCACACTGGAAACAGGTAAAATCGCGCGTCAGGCTGACGGTGCGGTTGTTGCCACAATGGGCGGAACAAGCGTTCTGTGTACCGTTGTCGGCGCAAAAAGCGTCAGAGAAGGACAAGATTTCTTCCCGCTGACAGTAAACTATGCTGAGAAAGCCTATGCAGCCGGTAAAATCCCGGGCGGCTTCTTCAAGCGTGAAGCAAAACCATCTGAAAAAGAAACACTGGTCAGCCGTTTGATTGACCGTCCGATCCGCCCGCTGTTCCCGAAAGGGTTCATGAACGAGGTACAGGTCATTGCGATGGTTCTGTCACACGATCTTGAAAACGATCCGGATATCGTTGCAATGGTCGGCTGTTCAGCAGCGCTGACAATTTCCGGCCTGCCATTTATGGGACCAATCGGCGCAGCACGCGTTGCACAGATCAACGATGAATTCGTGATTAACCCGACATTGCAGGAAATGGAAGAATCAAACCTTGATCTTGTTGTTGCCGGTACATCAGAAGGTGTTCTGATGGTTGAATCCGAAGCAAAAGAGCTCGAAGAATCCACAATGCTTGGCGCGGTCAAAGCCGGTTTCGATGCATTCCAGGATGTTATCAAAGGTATTATCGGCCTTGCTGAAATGTGCGCGAAAGAGCCGTGGGATCTGCCGGAAGCAGACAAAGCCATCGAAAAGCTTGGCGAGTCCATCAAGAAAGACTTCGGCAAAGACCTTGAAAAAGCATACAGCATCAAAGACAAGCAAGAACGTGTTAACGCTGTTGGCGCGCTACGTGAAAAAGCCGTTGAGAAATATCTTGATGAAGATGCCGGTATTGACGAAAACACCGTTACATCCAAGTTCAAAGGCGCAGAAGCAGACGTTGTGCGCGGTCAAATCCTGAAAACAGGTGGCCGTATTGACGGACGTGACACAAAAACAGTTCGTCCGATCGTATCCGAAGTTGGCATCGTACCACAGACACACGGTTCTGCCCTATTCACACGCGGTGAAACACAAGCGATCGCCGTTGCAACACTTGGCACGGGTCAAGATGAGCAAATCATCGATGCACTTGAAGGCGAATACAGAGAAAACTTCATGCTGCACTATAACTTCCCGCCATATTCTGTCGGCGAATGCGGACGCTTCGGCTTCCCGGGACGCCGCGAAATTGGTCACGGTAAACTGGCATGGCGTGCGATCCACCCTCTTCTGCCATCACCGGAAGAGTTCCCTTACACAATGCGCGTTGTATCCGAGATCACAGAATCGAACGGGTCATCATCAATGGCAACGGTCTGCGGCACATCACTGGCACTTATGGATGCCGGTGTTCCATTGCCGCGCCCTGTCGCCGGTATTGCGATGGGCCTGATCAAAGAAGGTGATGATTTCGCTGTTCTGTCCGATATCCTCGGTGATGAAGATCACCTCGGCGACATGGACTTTAAAGTGGCCGGTACGGAAGCCGGTATCACATCACTTCAAATGGATATCAAGATCACATCCATCACTGAAGAGATCATGAAAATCGCACTGGACCAAGCCAAAGACGGCCGTATCCACATCCTCGGTGAAATGGCAAAAGCCATGACAGAGGCACGCACAGGCGTACGCGAAAACGCACCACAGATCGAAACATTGACAGTCCCTGTTGACAAGATCCGTGACGTTATCGGTACGGGCGGTAAAGTGATCCGCGAGATTGTCGAAACAACCGGTGCGAAAATCGACATTGATGATGACGGCTCCGTGAAGGTGTACGCAAACAACCTCGAGGCCATCGAAGCCGCTGTTAAGATCATCAAAGACATCACTGACGAACCCGAGTTGAACAAGGTTTACACGGGTAAAGTCGCAAAAGTTGTCGATTTTGGTGCCTTTGTTACATTCATGACCGGTAAAGACGGTCTGGTTCACATCTCTGAATTGGCTGATCATCACGTCAAAAATGTCACGGACATTTGCAACGAAGGTGACGAAGTCAAAGTTCAACTGATCGGTTTCGATCGCGGCAAGGTCAAATTGTCCATGAAGCGCGTTGATCAAGAAACAGGTGAAGTGATCGAACAAGAAGATAAGAAGAAAGAATCAGCTTAATCTTCGCATAAGCAATTAAGACGCAGTGCTTTTCCAAGAGCGCTGCGTTTTTTTATAGGAGCAGACATGACGTTAAAACTACCCAGAATTATCGGACATCGCGGCGCATGCGGCTATGCACCGGAGAATACAATCGAATCCATTCGCACAGCATCTGATATGGGTGTTAAATGGGTCGAACTTGACGTCAAACTCACAAAAGACGGTATCCCGATTATCTTCCATGATGATACGCTTGACCGCACAACAAACGGTCACGGCCTCGTGGCAGAAATCACGTACGAAGACCTCCGTCAGTTAGAAGCCGGAAGCTGGTTTTCCGATGGTTTTACGGGCATCAAAATCCCGACACTGGACGAAGTCATCGAGGAACTGATCGAAATGAATTTGGGCCTGAACCTTGAGATAAAGCCCTGCCCCGGACGTGAAAAAGAAACGGCGGAAATCGCGCTCGACCATCTGTCACGTGTGTGGGATGACCATGACAAACTGATCATCTCCAGCTTCCAGCATGTGTCTCTGGAAACGGCTATGGACGTTGCGCGTGACTGGAAACGCGGCCTGCTGCTTGATGAATGGCCGGAAAACTGGAAAGATCTGGCCGACTATCTGGATGTCAGCACGGTCCATTGCAACGGCAATAACGTTGAACGCGAACAGGTGGAAGATATAATCGACCTTGACCTTCCTGTACTGTGTTACACCATCAATGATCCGCAAAAAGCGCGTGAATTACAAAGCTGGGGCGTCGATAGCTTTTTTACGGATGTCCCTGACGTCATTGAAGAAGCGCTTTTCACCGTACATTAATGACGGCCGTCTCGCACTGTTTCTCTTTACACTTACGAAAAAAATGCTAATTTCTTAGACATTATAAACATAAGGGTACGCTATGCCGGACGACATAACACAGAATATTGAAAACACGACAGACACAATCGCAACAGGCATTGAAAATGTTGTCGGCGATATTGGCAAACAAGAATTCTGGGGCTTTAGCCTGACAGAAATCACATTGCTTGTTTCCGCAATCGTGCTTGGTTATATCTTTGGCAAACTGGCCGTATTGACGTTGCGGCAAATCGAAAAGAAATCCGCCGAAAATCAGGAGATTTTTTCAATCATCGTGCGATCTATCGCCGGATCAGCCGGTTTTCTCGGCCTGCTTTGGGGTGTCAAAGCCGGTGTTGCCTTTTTAGACATTGACGATGACATCAATAGCGTCATCCAGACGGTCATCAATGTTCTGATCTGTATGTCGATCGGCTTTATTTTCTATCAGCTTGTTGATGTGCCTTATACGATCTTCAGACGATGGGCTGACAAGCAAGACAGCCGCATGATCGATATGGTCGGGCCAATGATCCGGACCAGCCTGCGGATCGCCGTCATCATATTGACCTTTGTGCAGATCGCCCAAATTATCAGCAATCAGCCCATCACATCGATCATTGCCGGGCTTGGTATTGGTGGCTTGGCCTTCGCATTGGCCGCACAGGATTCCATTAAACATTTGTTCGGATCGCTCGTCATCTTTGCAGATCGCCCGTTTGAAGTCGGCGACCGTATTATCGTTGATGGCTTTGACGGGAATGTCGAGCAGGTCGGTTTCCGCTCAACACGCGTGCGCACATTGGCCGGGCATCTTGTCACCTTCCCCAATGGCGAGCTTGCCAATAAAAACATCGAAAATGTCGGCAAACGTCCCCATATCCGCCGCATCATGAACGTGACCATTACCTATGATACACCGCCGGAGAAAATCCGCCGTGCCATCGAAATTATCGAAGGCCTGCTGGAAGATCACGAAGGCATGGATGAAGAATTTCCGCCGCGTGTCTATTTCAACGATCTGAACGCAGATTCGCTGAACCTGTTTGTCATTTTCTGGTATCATCCGGCTGACTGGTGGGCATATAACGAATTCCAGCAAAAGCTGCTCTTCGGTATTTTTGAACAGTTCGGCGAAGAAGGTATCGAATTTGCCTTCCCGACACAAACGCTATTCTTGGCTGGCGATGAAAACCGGCCGCTCAGCGTTGGCGTACAGGAACTGGCCGCAAAAGCAAAGAAAAGCGGCGGCAGCAAAAAATCAAAATAAAAGATAACGGTAGATAGAAAAAAAGCCGGAGAGAAAAACGCGGAAGAGAAAACGCGGGGTATCAGACACGCTGAAAATCACCGAAAGCCCCCGCGCTTGCTTACTGATAGATGATATCTCACTTATAGAAATCGATTAGAGATCGATACAAACGAACGTCGCCCTAAACAACAATGGCAGACGCAATCAATGCCCTGCGATTTCATCCAGATTTTCGTGTGGCGGCATACCGACAACATTAAAGCCACAATCGACATAATGCACTTCACCGGTCACAGCAGATGACATGTCGGACAACAAATAAAGCCCTGTACCGCCCAGCTCATCAAGTTCAACCGATTTACGAAGTGGAGAGCTTAACACATTGTATTTAAATGTCTTTCTTGACCCGCCAATCACAGCACCGGATAAGGTGCGCATTGGTCCGGCCGAAATCGCATTCACGCGCACGCCACCAGGACCCAAATCTGCCGCAAGATAGCGGACAGAGGCCTCAAGCGCTGCTTTTGCAACCCCCATGACGTTGTAATTCGGCATGACTTTTTCTGCGCCATAATAAGACAACGTCACGGCAGAGCCGCCTTCTGTCATCATTTCTTTGGCTCGGCGCATGACTGACGTAAAGGAATAGCATGAAATATGCATTGTTTTCAGGAAGTTATCGAGCGTTGTATCAACATAACGCCCCTGCAATTCATCTTTATTCGAATATGCAACGGCATGAATAAGAAAATCAAGATCGTCCCACTGTGTTCGCAGATTATCGAACATCTTATCAATGGCTTCTTCGCTTGTGACATCGCATTCAACAAGCACGTCACTGCCTACGCTATTCGCAAGCGGTTCTACACGTTTTCTGAGATTGTCTCCCTGATACGAAAATGCAAGCTCTGCGCCTGCATCCGCCAATGACTTGGCCATCCCCCATGCAATAGAGCGATCATTGGCAACGCCCATGACCAGCCCTTTCTTTCCCTTCATAATTTGCGGAACAGCATCATTCATCTTCTTTTTTTCCTTATTATTAAAAACTATTCACTATATTTCGACATGGCGAGCGTGCAGTTTGTTCCACCAAATCCGAAACTGTTTGAAATCACCGTTTCGTGATCCACACCTTCAAGCAGCTTCTGCGCGACCGGCACATCCGCAGCCCCTTCATCAAGTGTTTCGATGTTGATGCTTGGGCAAACAAAGCCCTCCTTCAACATAAGCAGGCTATAAATTGCCTCCTGCACACCTGTCGCGCCCAATGAATGGCCCGTCATCGACTTTGTCGACGAGATATGCGGCAGATCCTGATCACGACCAGAGAAGACCTCTTTGATTGCGTTCACTTCAGTAATATCACCTGCCGGTGTACTTGTACCGTGTGAATTAATATATGTGACAGGCGTTTTTACAGTCGATAACGCCTGATTCATGCAGCGCACAGCCCCTTCACCACTTGGTGCAACCATATCCGCGCCATCAGATGTCGCGCCATATCCTGTGACTTCGGCATAAATTTTCGCGCCGCGTGCTTTGGCATGTTCAAGCTCCTCAAGAACCAGAACACCTCCGCCACCGGCAATCACAAAACCATCACGATCCGCATCGTATGCGCGTGATGCACGCTCGGGCGTATCATTATATTTCGAAGACATTGCGCCCATCGCATCAAACAGCACAGACAAAGACCAATCAAGCTCTTCGCCGCCACCAGCGAACATCACATCCTGTTTTCCCCACTGGATCAGCTCTGTCGCATTGCCGATACAGTGCGCAGATGTTGAACAGGCCGATGAAATCGAATAGTTCACACCTTTAATCTGGAAGTTCGTCGCAATTGTCGCAGAATTCGTGCTGGACATACAGCGCGGCACCATAAACGGCCCGACGCGCTTAGGTGATTTTTCACGGGCAATATCACATGATGCAATCACGTTACGTGTTGACGGTCCGCCAGAGCCCATCACAATACCGGTACGCTCATTCACAATGTCTTTTGTTTCAAGACCGGAATCAGCAATCGCCTGCTCCATCGCCAAATGGTTATAAGCCGCACCATCACCCATAAAACGCAGCATACGTTTATCAATGTGATCTGCCAGTTCAATATTCGGCTTACCATGTACATGGCTGCGGAAACCCATTTCAGCATATTCAGGCGCAAATGAGATACCTGATTTACCGGCTTTCAGCGCGGCTGTTACTTCGTTCACATCATTGCCGATACAGGAGATAACGCCCATACCAGTCACAACAACTCGTCTTACATGCGGTTGGTTCATTTTAAACCTCTTCCTTCCAGTAATGTTTTGAATTCAAATTCCGGATTGCATTAAATCGCATTCGGGTTTTCAAATAAGCCGACTTTCAGGTCTTTTGCTTCGTAAACAACTTCGCCGTCAACGCTCATTGTTCCGTCAGCAACGCCCATCACAAGACGGCGGTTAATCACACGCTTCAGGTCGAGCTTGTATGTCACAAGCTTGGCTGACGGCAGGACCTGTCCTGTCAATTTCAGCTCACCAAGACCAAGCGCACGGCCGGAGCCCGGCGCACCGGTCCACCCGAGATAAAAACCGACGAGCTGCCACAGTGCATCAAGGCCCAAACAGCCCGGCATAACAGGATCAGATTCAAAATGGCATTCGAAAAACCATAAATCAGGCTTGATATCAAACTCAGCAACAATGCTGCCCTTACCGTATGCGCCGCCGTCTGTTGTTACCTCGGTAATACGGTCAAACATCAACATCGGTGGTAATGGCAAACGTGCATTCCCCGGTCCGAACAATTTCCCATGTCCGCAGTCAATGATTTCGTCGTAGCTATAGCTGGATTTCTGTTCAAATGTCATTGGCTCGCTTCATCGTTGTTATCATTCAAAAAATCGTGCGACATTTATACGACCTATCTCCCCCATAGGTCAATGCAGAATGACTCGATATCAGAAAAAGAATGGGCACAGATACGGCCAATTTTCAGCGTTTATTCAGCGCCAAAAGCATATTCCGCCTTTTCACGGCAGACGGTTTTATAGGTATCTGTCATCGCCCCCATTGCAAGCGGCTTTGCAATGACAGGGTCAATCATAGGATCTACCCCCGAAGACGTAATTGCAAGCATACGTCCTGTTGCCTTTGACACACAGACAGCTTGCTCCATCAGATCACGCAAACCGAGCAATTCAAACAGCTTTTGACACGATGGCTCAAGCGTCATAATCAGATCATAAGGGGCAGAGGTCACAAAATCATTTGCCGCCAGCCCGAAACGCCAGTCAGAACCGACCGGCACGCCAAGACGTGTTGCTTCCTGCGTCATAACACAGGCAACCTGATCCAGTTTTTCCGGAAATAAAGGGCCGTTAAAAATTTCACATTCAGGCATTGATAACGCCAAATTACGTCCGGCTGTCGCGCCAAGCGCGCTGACACACTGGGACAGCGTCCATTTTCCACCGGATGAATCTTCGCCCTTAATACCATCGACAGACGCATCAAGCACAATATCGCACAGCTCCTGCGCGGCAAATTCAAATGCCATCGCACGGTTTGTAATTTCGATAAACAAACGGAACACATCCGCACGCGGCTGTCCGGACGCTTCCATACGGATAATCAGATGATGCACGGAAAATAAAATCAGGTCATGGAAGTCATACGCACAATTCAGCCAATCTTCGAACAGGGTTTTTGCCAGATGGCGTCCTTGTTCGACCTCGACATCCATGACATAAGCCGGCGGCAACACAGAGCGCCCCAGTAAACAGGATTTCGGTTCACAGGACAATAACTCGGCAAGTTTATGATATGTCACCGTGATGCCATCATCCGGCTCATCAAACAACATTAATGTCTCGACCATGATGCCGGACAATTGCTGCAACAAGCGCATACCGTCAATTTCTTCATTGCCGACAACTGCTTTTTGCAAAAGCGAATCATACATTTGGCCTGCAAAGGCCGCTTTCTCACCGTATAAAAACATCTTGAATCCATTGCGCCGCTGAATCAGCGTGGGTTAGAGGATAATTATTTGGATAAAATTGTGGATAAACACAAGTCGGTCAGGACAACCAACTTTTATGATTCTAATTGAATTCTTCGGTTTCGTAAATGCCAAAAAGGAATTTTCTTTCAACCCAGCCACGATACAGCCCCGCCTGCAAGCGACACCACTGCTCGACACACTTATCGAGCTCCGCCACAACCATTGGTTCGACATAGGCCACAATGCGCGATGTATCCGCAAACCCTTCGTGCATTGCAATGCGTTTTTCATCCCCTTCGGTACGGGTCAGAACGGTGCGCTTACCGGATAATAGCAATTTATGCACCCAGCCGGTCTGGCCTTCGTGATCGCGGATTTTACGCCATGTCTCGAATTCCTGAATAATTTCAACCGGCAACCCTTCGCGGCGGAACACCCATTCAATCGGATAATTGGTTGATGGCCCTGCCCGCACATAGACTTTGTCGGATTTCAACGAGACAAAACGCGGCAACGGATAATCTGTATCGCGGAAACGCTCTGGCGCGGAATCCGCCCATGCCGCCGGACAAACAAGCAGCACACATAACATCAACTGTGAAACAATAACGCGTAAAGACATAGAAATCTGGACTTTTAAAGGGTTTGAACTGTATATTCTGCGCTCATTGTTAAGACAAAACCGTAATGAATCAAGTATGAATCAAGAGCAGAGCACATTTTATCCCTATATCGCCATCGCCCCGATGATGGATTGGACAGACCGGCACTGCCGGTATTTCCTGCGTTTGATCTCGCCAAATGTGCGCCTTTTCACAGAAATGGTCACAACAGGCGCGCTTATTCACGGGGATCGCGACCGTTTCTTGCGCTATGATCCGACTGAAAAATATCTGGCCCTGCAACTTGGTGGCGATGATCCGCAGGCGCTTGCGACGTGCGCGAAAATGGCAGAAGATTACGGTTATGATGAAGTCAATTTGAATTGCGGCTGCCCGTCCGACCGCGTTCAGAACGGCAATTTCGGCGCTTGCCTTATGGCACAGCCCGATGTCGTTGCCCGCGCCGTTGATGCCATGCAACGCGCTGTTTCCATTCCCGTCACAGTCAAATGCCGTATCGCCATTGATGATTATGAAGAGCGCCCCTTCCTGAAATCATTTCTGGATAGCGTATCAGCCACCGGCTGCCGTGAATTCACCATCCATGCACGCAAAGCATGGCTCAAAGGACTAAGCCCCAAAGAAAACCGCGATATTCCGCCGCTGAATTACGACCTCGTCAAAGAGATGAAAGCCGATTATCCGTCCCTGCGCCTGATTTTGAATGGCGGCATTAAAACACTGGAAGATACACAGCAACATTTAAAAGATTTTGATGGTGTCATGATCGGGCGCGAAGTCTATCAAAACCCGTATTTCCTTGCGACGCTGGAAGAAAACATCTTTGGTAACACAACCGTCAGCACCCGTGACCATGTTGCCAGAGCGATGATTCCCTATATTCAGCATCAAAATAAAACATACGGCACACCGACCAAAACTATCACCCGCCATATGATCGGGCTATACCATCTGCAACCCGGCGCAAAAAAATGGCGCCGCTATATCAGCGAAAACGCCCACAAAGATAAAGGCGACGACACGGTCATTGCCGATGCCCTCGCCTTCATGTCGCAATAAAATAAGATATGTGCCGCATCACGATGATACGAAAAGCACCGCACCTTAAGAGGATGCTTTTTCCGCATCTTCGCGGGCTTTTGCCAGCTTTTCGGGATCAAGACTGAATGATTCCCCGCAGCCGCAACGCCCGCCTTCGTTCGGGTTGCGGAAGATAAACTGCTCGTTCCCGACCGCATCACGACCATGATCAATCGCCATACCGAACATCATAAAGCTGTCTGTGATCGGGATATAAAGGGCGATATCGTTATCAACGATAATTTTATCAAGACCCGGTTCTTCTTGGAAAATACGTTCCATACGGTATTCATTGCCGCCGCAACCGCGCCCTTGCGCAATGCTCAGCTTGACGCCGACAGCGCCTTCTTTTTCCAATGTCAGCTCCTTAATACGGGCCGCAGCTTCATCGGACAGATAAATCGGTACATTTGTCATTGCTCTTGCTCCTTCTTTTTCGTCAATGCTCTTGTCACAAAATAAATAAAAAATCTATGTAAACATATTCAACTGTAATTTGGCTGTCTCTGCCATGAATGACGGATCCCACGGCGGATCCCAAATCAAATCAACATCAACCGCGCCAATGCCGTCAATCGGGAAAATCGCGCCCTGCACCATACCCGGCATTTCACCGGCAACAGGACATCCGGGTGATGTCAGAGTCATCTCGACATAGACATCATATTTACCGTCTTTTGCTTCGGTAATGTCGATTTTGTAAATCAACCCGAGCTCGAAAATATTGACCGGAATTTCAGGATCATACACTTCACGCAACGCATCATTGATGGCCGGCCATAATTTATGATCCTTTGGCACTTCGGCCATGTGCGGCATCGCAAGTTCGTCATATTCTTCGGCATCCATCGAGCTTTTCAGCATATCCTGATGGGCTTTATTTTCCTCGATCTGATCGGTGATATCGGGCAGTCCGGCCGTGCTGCTTGGTGTTGCCGCCGCTGTATCGCCTTCTTCCTGCGCTTCAAATTCCGCGAACTCCTTTTCAAAATCAAAAGGATCGTCTGTCTTGTCCGTATCTTTTTTCACATCTGTCATGGCTTGCTTATCCTAATAAATCCTTTGCCTTTTTCAGCCCCGCAATCAGCGCATCAATATCGTCCGTATTTGTATATAAACCGAATGAGGCACGAATTGTCGCATCCACACCCAAAATAGACATAAGCGGCATGCAGCAATGATGCCCCGAACGCACGGCAACACCGCACTGGTCCAAAATCATAGAAACATCACTCGGATGCCCCCAATCCAGCGTAAAGGACAATATGCCGCATTTGTTGTTATTATCACCATGCAAGATCAAGCCGTCCACCGCTTTGATCTTTGGCGTGGCATAGGCCAGCAGCGCCTGTTCATGCGCGGCGATATTCTCCATACCGATATCAGTCATATAATCGATCGCTGTGCCAAGCGCAATCGCCTCGACAAAAGCGGGCGTTCCGGCTTCAAACCGTGCCGGTGCGGGTTTAAAGCTCACGCCGTCAAAGGCAACGGTCTCGATCATATCCCCGCCCCCTTGATAAGGCGGCATCTGATCCAGCAAATCATAACGCCCCCACAAAACACCCACGCCAGTCGGACCGTAGAGTTTGTGCCCTGTGAAACAGTAAAAGTCCGCCCCAATATCCTGCACATCCACAGCGCCATGCACCGCAGCCTGCGAACCATCAATCATCACAGTCATTTCCGGATAAAAATCTTTGGCGATATGTGTCAGCGTCTTCACATCATTTTTCGTGCCAAGCGCATTGGACACATGCACCACGGAAATCAGCTTTGTTTCCGGCCGCAACATACTGCGGAAACGATCCATATCCAGCGTGCCGTCATCATGTACCGGAATATATTTGATCGTGAACCCGATTTCATTCTGCAACATATGCCAGGGCACGAAATTCGCGTGATGCTCCATTTCGGACAAAATCACTTCATCGCCTTTTTCCAGATTCTGGCGGGCCCAGCTTTGTGCCACAAGATTGATGGCCTCGGTCGCGTTGCGCGTAAATACGATTTCACGCTCGCCATCCGCATTGATAAAGGCCGCTAGCTTTGCGCGGGCGCGCTCAAACGCCGTTGTAGTCTGCTGACTGAAATGATACAGGCCGCGATGGATATTCGCATAATGGTCATTCATCGCATGGGTCATGGCATCCAGCACGACTTGCGGCTTCTGGGCACTTGCCGCACTATCAAGATAGGCAAGCTTCCGCCCGTTGATTTCCTGCTTCAGAATGGGGAAATCCGCGCGCCAATCGGCAGGCTGTCTTTTCTGTGACGCTGTTGACATTGCGACTACGCCTCCCTGAGCCATCGAAGAACCTCGCCATCGCACATCTCACGGAAGTCTTCATCATCCACCACATCCAGAACTTCACCGATAAAGGACTGGATCAAAAGCCCGCGCGCTTCTTTTTCCGGTACGCCGCGACTGCGCAGATAAAACAGCGCATCTTCGTCGATCTGGCCTGTCGTTGTGCCATGCGAACACACAACATCATCCGCATAAATCTCAAGCTCCGGCTTCACGTTCATTTCCGCCGTATCAGATAACAACAAGGCGTTCGACAATTGATACGCATCTGTTTTCTGCGCATCTTTAAAGACATGGATTTTACCCTGATACACGCTATGCCCCTGCTCTTTTAATACAGAGCGTACAAACTGGTTCGATGTACAATGTGGCACCATATGGTTGATGGTATAGGTGTTGTCGATATGATCCGATCCGTCAACCAGATTGACCGCATGCGTTTTACAATCGGCATTTTCGCCAACCAAATCAACATGAATCTGGTGTCGCACCATTTTACCACCTGATCCCAGTGTGAATGTTTCATAACGGGCATCACGCGCCACACGCGCATAAGTGTTCTGCGTATAGACAGCCGCGTCATCTTCGATCTGCGTACGGTAATGCTTCACCGTTGCATTCGGTTCAACCAGAATTTGCGTCACCCGATTGCGCCAATATGCGCCGCCGCCCTGAACATCTTCGATAATCGTGACTTCCGACCCGCTACCGACCCGCACCATCAGGCGCGGCGCTGTGAACGTGCCGCTTTCACCGTTGATCGTGATTGTGATCGGCTGATCTTCTGTCGTATTCTTTGGCACATCAATCACTGTGGCATCATCAAGATACGCCGTATTCAAATCCCAAAGCATCATATCTTTGTATTGCGCTGCATCGCATGGTTCCGCCGTAATCAAATCACGTACCCAGTCTTCTTCCAGCTTTTCGGATAAATCCGAAATGACACGCGCGTTACTATTGTCACCAAATGATACAAGGCATTTTGACACCGTGGCCGGTATATCTTTGATCGCGGGAATAAGATTTGTTTTCTTCCAACGTTCAAGGCGCGGTGTCGGCAAACCGTCTTTTTTGACCCGCGCAAGCGCTTCTTGCCGTACCTCATCCAGCCAATTCACACCGCTTTCGGGCAATGATCCGGCCGTGTATCGGCCTGCTGTTTCCGGTTTATATTTTGATTTTACCGGAAATTGCATAACGTTCGTGTTGTCTTTTGTCTCTGCTTTACTCATTTCAACTTTCTACCTTCACAATCAAGTGTCCGTCAGGATGGCCCGTATCCGGCGCCAAGCGGCTGACCATAACTAAATTCTACCGTATATCCGTCCGGATCACGCATAAAGAACAACGTTCCGGCAGGTGCATCCATATCAACCATATCAACGGTGACCAAATCATTTGCTTTGGCGCGCTTATAAATCTTTTCCAATTCTTCTCTGCTATCAACCGCGAACCCCATATGACTAACATCGCGAACATCAACGCACGCTTCCTCTGTCGCCGCCTCTGCGGCACTGCCGGATAAAATCAACTGCAAGGCCCGCACATCGCTGTCATTGGACACAAGACGACATGATTGCGTTGTCTTTCCGTACAGCAGCACATGCATATCTCCCCAGTCTTTGTAAAAATCACGGCTGACAGTCATATTGCGTGATTGCAATGCGACGTTATGCAACCGTGTTTGCGTGGCCGCTTGTGCTGATGTCCAGAATTCGACGACATAACCGTTCGGGTCTTCCACACGAAACGATGCCCGCGCGCCATCCGCTGTTTCTTCATAGGCCTGTACAATCGGCGCTTTCGCGGCCACCTGATTATAAATCTGCTTCAAGCGCTGTTTTGTTTCGACCGAAAATCCAAGACATGTCTTCGGCTCAGGGTCACAATCAGGCACGGTTTTTCCTGGTTTTGTCGCTCCCGGCACCAACACAAGCGCAAATTTACCTTCATCACCACGTGAGGACAGCCACGGCGATTTCTGGTCCGCCAACGGCGAGACATCAACCATATCGCCCCACCCCTTGTAAAAATCAAGGCTGGCTTCCAGATCGCAAACATGCAGCGCCATATGTGTCAGCGTCGTTGACATTGTCAGTTCCTATGCGGCCTCATCTATAAAATCGGCATAACCCTTTTCTTCAAGCGCATGCGCCAATTCCGGTCCGCCCGATTTGATAATCTTGCCGCCGGCCAGAACATGCACAACATCCGGCTTGATATAATCCAGCAAACGCTGATAGTGCGTGATGACCAGAAAGCTGCGATTATCGGACCGCAGTGCATTCACACCATCGGCCACAATTTTCAGCGCATCAATATCAAGACCACTATCCGTTTCATCCAGCACCGCAAATTTCGGCTCCAGCATGGCCATTTGCAGCACTTCGTTCCGCTTTTTCTCACCGCCAGAGAAGCCGACATTCACAGCCCGTTTCATCATATCATCGGAAATGCTGAGTTCTTTTGTCTTCTGCTTCATCAATTTCAAAAGGCCGAGCGCATCCAGCTCTTCTTCACCGCGCTGTTTGCGCACTGCGTTCACAGCCGTTTTCAAAAAGGTCGTCATCTGCACGCCCGGAATCTCCACCGGATATTGGAACGCCAGAAAGATACCAAGCGCAGCCCGTTCTTCCGGCTCCATCTCCAGCACATCTTCACCGTCCAGCGTGATCGAGCCTTTTGTCACATCATAGGCATCATGCCCTGCAATCACATTGGACAAGGTTGATTTCCCCGATCCGTTCGGCCCCATAATGGCGTGGACCTTGCCGGATTCAATCGTCAAATCCAGCCCTTTCAAAATTTCTTTACCTTCAATTTCTACATGTAAATCTTTAATCTCAATCATTTCTCACCTTTATAAAAATAGTAACGCCAACCCCACAGCGATCGCGAATGCGCCGCTCAGGGATAATAGTTTTCTGTAGAACACCGTAATCACCAGTGCCTGTAACATACGCGGACGGACCAACATGGCCGTACCTTCCAGCACGCCAATCAGACCGATAATCGTCAACAGCCCCTCGGCAATGCCGTCCCAGCTATATTGCAGTGTCAGAATCGTGACACCGAATGTAAAAACGATCATGCCATAGACCAGAATAATGATATTATTATGGGCAAACAGATCGACAAATTCTTCCCAGATTTTCGGCACCGAAAAATACGACACGCCGACCATGATGTACACCATCCCGACAATCACCAGAAACGGATTATCATTCATCATTTCAAACATCATAACGCCCCACCCGTTTTGTAATCTCTGCGGCAAGCGCTTTGTCTTTTTCGGTCACAACATCGCCCGCATCATGGGTCGTCAGTTTCAATTTGACCGTATTATAGACATTATAAATCTCGGCATGATGGTTATGTTTTTCCATCAGGATCGCAACTTCACTTAAAAAGCCAAATGCCGCGACAAAGTCTTTGAACTTCAATTCGGCGTGCAGCGCATCGTCTTTTTCTGTCCAGATATCATTCGTCATTATCACCCGACACTCCCTTCCAGACTGATTGCCACAAGCTTTTGCGCTTCGACAGCGAATTCCATTGGCATTTTTTGCATCACTTCGCGAACGAAGCCATTGACGATCAAAGCCACCGCCTCTTCTTCGTCAATACCGCGCTGACGACAATAAAAGAGCTGATCTTCACCGATTTTCGATGTGGTCGCTTCGTGCTCCAGATGCGCCGATTTATTCTTAGTATCAATATAAGGCACGGTATGTGCGCCGCACTGATCGCCGATCAACAGACTGTCACACTGTGTAAAGTTCCGTGCGCCATCGGCATTTGGCATGATTTTCACCAAACCGCGATAGGTCTGGTCCGACTTGCCCGCCGATATCCCTTTGGCAATGATCCGGCTTTTCGTGTTCTTACCGATATGGATCATCTTTGTGCCAGTATCTGCTTGCTGCATGTTATTGGTGATCGCAACGGAATAAAACTCCCCTTGCGAGTCATCGCCTTTCAAAATGCAGCTCGGATATTTCCATGTAATGGCAGACCCCGTTTCAACCTGTGTCCAGCTGATTTTACTGCGCGCACCTTCGCACAGACCGCGCTTGGTCACGAAATTATAAATCCCGCCCTTGCCGTTTTCATCACCGGGATACCAGTTTTGCACCGTTGAATATTTGATTTCGGCATCTTCGTGCGCGACCAGTTCAACCACAGCCGCGTGAAGCTGGTTTTCATCACGCATCGGCGCGGTACAACCCTCCAGATAAGACACATAAGCCCCTTTATCGGCAATAATCAACGTGCGTTCGAACTGCCCCGTATTCAGCGCATTGATGCGAAAATAAGTGCTCAGCTCCATCGGGCAACGCACCCCTTCGGGCACATACACAAACGAGCCGTCCGTAAAGACCGCGCTGTTCAGGCACGCATGTTTGTTATCATGCATTGGCACAACGCTGCCCATATATTTTTGGACCAGTTCCGGATAATCCTGAATCGCTTCACTGATAGAACAGAACACAACACCGGCGGCTTCCAGCTCTTTTTTGAACGTTGTGGCAACAGACACAGAATCAAACACCGCATCCACAGCGACTTTGTTTTCCGTGCCTTCCACACCGGCCAGAATTTCCTGTTCTTTCAACGGAATACCCAGCTTCTCATACGTTTCCAGCAATTTCGGGTCAACCTCATCCAATGATTGCGGCTTGGGCCCTTTGGGCGCGGCGAAATAATACGCATCCTGATAATCAAGCGGCGGATGGTTGACCTTTGCCCAGTCAGGCTCAGGCATTTTCAACCATTGACGATAAGCCTTCAAACGCCAATCCAGCATCCATTCCGGCTCTTCCTTTTTGGCCGAAATAAAACGGATCACATCTTCGTTCAGGCCTTTTTCAGCCATTTCCATTTCAATATCCGTGACAAAGCCTGCGTCATATTTATTTAACGCTTCAACCTGCTTGATGGTTTCTTCTTCAATACGGCTACTCATTTCAGGTACGTGCCTCTTGTGTTTTTTCATTCATGAAAAGCTGTTCCGTTGTCGCGGTCACAGCAGATCCCGCCTCATGCGGCATCATATCGACCAGTGTAATCTTTTCAAGCGCAGATGTAACGGCATCGTTAACTTTATTCCACCGTCCGCTCACGACGCATTGCCGTTCAACGGCGCATGTATTATCCGCTTGCGATACACAGGATGTTAACGCAATCGGTCCGTCTATCGCCTCGATCACATCTTTGACGGCGATGCAGTCCGGTGATTCTTCCAGCCTGTATCCGCCCTGCGCGCCGCGAATTGACCGGACAATATCGTGCCGTGCCAAAATCTTCAGAATCTTGGAAACGGTTGGCTCGGGCAACGATGTCCGCGCAGCAATCACAGATGCGGATTGCAACGCGGCCGCGTGCTGCGCCAAATCGACCAAAACAACCACGGCATAATCTGTTAATTTTGAGAGTTTAATCATTAAAAACCATAAATAGTACAAATTCAGTACCATTTAAATGTCATTATATACTGCGCTTTTCAAGCTTTTTTCGGATTCTTTCGAAAATAATTCAAAAAATTAACTCTTTTGAAAGATTCGGACGTCATCATGGAATTACATAAGACGGAAAACAAGATTTATTAGGGGCAAAAACATGAATATCACAGGACTATTCAACTTACTTTCAAATTTCGGTGATCAGCTGCAGCAACTATCGCAAACAGCGCTGGACCACATGCAGGAAAGTGAATTGGCACAGTCATTCATGGAAAAGGCTGCCGAAATTGGAAACGGGCTCAGCCTGCTTGGTGGCTCACTGGCAAATGACGGGCCGGAACTGGCCCCCGCAACAGTCGCGCCATCAGGACCGGATATCCCGACACCATAACACAGAATTCAGTTTAGTTATCATCTCTCTAGAAAACAAAACTCCCCGTGCGGCTTCGGCTCACGGGGCTTTTTCTTATGGCACACACACGACTTTACATCGCGTGTTCGCGCCGTGTTATTTTGTAGCCGAAAATTTGATATCAGGAAACTTACTTTGCGCATCATCAAGGTGCCACGCATTGCGCGCCATAAACACGGGATCGCCATCATGATCATTGGCAATCGCACTGCCATTGGCATCAATAAACGCCTTCAGCTTGGCGTGATCATCACATGTCACCCAGCGCGCCGTGTAAAGTGATGTATCTTCAAATTTCACAGGCACTTCATATTCGGTACGAATGCGGTCTTTCAACACATCAAACTGCAACGGGCCAACAACACCGACAACCCAGTTGGCATCCATTGTCGGCTTAAAGACACGGGCAGCCCCTTCTTCAGCAAGCTGTTCCAGCGCCGCGCCCAGATGTTTGGCTTTTAACGGGTCTTCAGGACGGGCGCGCTGCATGTATTCGGGCGCAAAGCTTGGAATCCCCTTGAACGTTAAATCGTCACCTTCCGTCAGCGCATCACCAATGCGCAAATTACCGTGGTTCGGAATACCGATAATATCACCGGCAAAACCTTCTTCGACGGTTTCGCGGTCCTGCGCCAGAAACATAATCGGATTATGCATCGTCATTTGTTTGCCACTGCGCACATGTTTTAACTTCATACCTTTTTTGAAATGCCCCGAACAAATACGGGCAAACGCCAAGCGGTCACGGTGCTTGGGGTCCATATTGGCCTGAATTTTGAATACAAAGGCGCTGACCTTCTTGTCGCACGGATCAATTTCACGCTGTTCGGTTTCCTGCGGACGCGGTGCCGGTGCATTTGCGCCAATACCCTGCAACAACTCATTTACGCCGAAATTGTTGATCGCACTGCCGAAATAAACAGGCGTTAAATGCCCCTCAAGATAAGCCTGCCTATCGAACGGCTTACATAGCCCGCGTACCATTTCGACATCTTCGCGTAATTTCTCGACTTCGTGATCTTCCAGCAGTTCCTCTAACTTCGGGTCATCAAGCCCTTCGCACTGGATGCCTTCAACCAGCGCGTCGCCTTTACTGCGTTCAAACAAGATCAACTGATCTTTCAACAGATCATAACACCCCTTGAAATGACGCCCCGCACCGATCGGCCAGCTCGCAGGCGACACATCCAGCGCGAGCTGCTGTTCAATTTCATCCAGCAAGTCAAACGGGTCTTGTCCGTCACGGTCCATTTTATTGATGAATGTCGTGATCGGCATGTCACGCAAACGGCACACTTCGAACAATTTGCGTGTCTGCGGTTCAATCCCCTTTGCGCTATCCAGCACCATCACGGCACTATCGACAGCCGTTAATGTCCGGTATGTATCTTCACTGAAATCTTCGTGGCCGGGCGTATCAAGCAAGTTATAGGTAATACCGCCATTATCGAACGTCATCACAGCGGAACTGACCGAAATACCGCGCTCCTGCTCAACCTTCATCCAGTCTGACCTGGCACGGCGGCGTTCCCCGCGCGCTTTGACCATACCGGCCATCTGGATCGCGCCCCCATACAACAACAGCTTCTCCGTCAATGTCGTTTTACCGGCATCGGGGTGGGAAATAATCGCAAATGTGCGGCGCTGCTGTACCTTGTCTTGAATTGTCATGGCATTGGTTAAAACATAAAATCGTTGTAAAAATCAAGCGCCTAAATGACGCAAGACGCTTTAGAACACCTTTCCATCGAACGGATTGTTGAAATCACGGTCTTCAATTTCAATGACCCAGATATCAGGATCGCGGTCAACGGCACGGCGGACATAGGCATCCACCTCGTGTTCCTCGACTTTCTCACCGTCAAACAAAGCCATCCAGCCCATGACCCCGTCCAGATCGCGTTGCTGCTGCAACAACAAACAGCCATGTTCGATCCCGTTAAGCTTCAACAGAACCGTCCCTGACGCATACGGGCCTTTATTGGCGATGTAATACGGAATACCTTGTAATGTTAATTGATGAAGATGGCCTTCAACCCATAATCCTGTCGGTAAACGATCATCTTCCACGGCGGTCGCCCTCTCTGCTCTTCCTTATGTCTGTCGTCAATGAACCTGATCTGCATAAATCCAGCGTTCGACCGTTAAATGGGAATCTTCCTTTGTATCCAGCGGATGATGAAAACGGTACACACGATACGCGGCATCAAGCGCCGTACCTTCGTCGCACCCGGCATCTTTCATGCCATGATAGGCCCGTAACGCAGCAGGCTTACACTTACAGCGCACTTCGTTATTCGCACCATCAAATATGACTTCCTTACAGGAAAATTCCGACACCCGTTTTCTCCAGACAATTTATGTTTTATCCGTACGTCCGTACATGTCTGTGTAATGTGTCTTACTTAGACGACTTGTCAAGTTTACGGCCGTAAAGCTCTAGCGTGTGATCAACCAATTCAAATCCGAGCTCGTTTGCAATCTTTTCTTTCAGCGCTTCCAGCTCTTCGTTCTGGAACTCATGCACTTCACCTGTTTCAAGATCAATCAGGTGGTGATGATGCTCCATATTCACTTCGTAACGCGCGAAACTTTCGTTAAATTCGTGACGAACGACCAGATCAAGCTCGTCCAGCAAATTCAATGTACGGTACACCGTTGCCATGCTGATGGAGGAATCAACGCTTTTAGCGCGATCATAGACAGACTCCACAGACGGATGATCTTCCGCACTATCCAATATCTGTAAAATAACACGACGCTGTTCCGTCATCTTTAAGCCGGCTTCGGCGCAACGATCCATTAATCCGCTCATATCGGTCACTCTTCTGTTTTCATAGATTGATTTCGGATAAAATACGTACTCAGAACAAAAAATGCAAGCTTATCTGTCACTCGCAAAGCTCGCGAATGGTGATATCTCCTGCGTATCGCCGCTTTCGTCTTTTTTCTTCGACTTTCGCCCGACCCGTGAGGCAGGCAACGTCATAATAACCTTTGTGCCCTGATCAATGTCCGATTCCAGCTCGAACGAGCCGTTATGAAGCTCGATCATCGCTTTGGCCAGCGGCAAACCAAGCCCCGTTCCCTGTATAGAATTTGATTCCGCAGACATATTCACCTGACCGAACGGCTCCAGTGCTTCACGAATACGGCTACGGGGAATCCCCACACCGTCATCTTCGACAATAAGCTTCAAATTGCCTTGCGGATCAACATGGCCATGTATCTTGATCGCCCCTTGAGATTTCGAATATTTAATCGCATTGCCGATCAAATTAATCAGAACCTGACGGATCAAACGCGGATCGGCATAAACCGCCGGAATATCGGTATTAAACTCTTCTTCCAGCTTCACACCGCTGCTAAACGCACGTGAATCCATCATACGGGCCACAGATGACGACAGATGCGCAATATCAAAGAACTCTTCATCAAGCTCGACGCGGCCCGCTTCAATCTTCGACATATCCAGCACTTCGTTGATAATCTCAAGCAAATGACGCGCACTGACGTGAATATCGCCAAGATATTCCTTATAGCGTTCATTCCCCAGAGCGCCGAAGGTTTCCTTCATCATCATTTCGGAAAAACCGATAATGGCGTTCAGCGGCGTGCGTAATTCATGACTCATATTCGCAAGGAAAGTCGATTTGGCATGATTTGCCGTATCGGCTTGTTCTTTTGCGATCCGCAACGAGTTTTCCATCTGTTTACGCAGCGTAATATCCATGATGGTTGTCACCTGGAATTTACGCCCCTGACTTAATTCAAGTGCCGCTGTGGTAAACAGCGCATTGGCGATCGTTTCATCTTTACGGATAATCTTCATCTCACCGGAACTGCGAATACCGCCTTTCAGGAATTCCTCATGGCTTTTACGGGCTTTTTCGCGCTCATCAGGCGTAATCAGCTCGATAAACTCCTTGCCAATCAGATAATCACGGTCCCAGCCGTAAATCCGGATAAAACTGTCATTCACGCGCAGAATGCGGTTATTCTGGTCCGTCACGACAATACCGACTTCACTGACATCAAAGACAGAGGTCAAAAGCGTAATGGCGTCATCGCGTTCTTGCTGCAAGCTCAGCGCCGCCGAACTGTCCGGCGCACCGGTGACATCCATATAAATCACCTCGCCCTTTTCATCCAGCACGGGAATAACCCAAAACCCGCTCAGGCGGAATCCGTTTTCCAGCACAGCTTCTGATTTCAGCTTACGCGCTTCTTTCATCTCTTCGACAACGCTGAACGTGTTGTGAATATAGGACGAGTTCTCAATATGGAAGAGTTCGGTGACTTTTTGGCCGGTCAGATCGGGAAGTTGCTTTTTGAAAAAACGCTCGGCAGATTTATTCGCTTCGAGCAAAATATACTCGGCTTTTCCGGCCTCATCCTCTTGCCGCTGGGCGACAAATTTTGGCACAGGCGTAGTTTGATAAATCTTTTTATAATCAACGTCTTGTTTCAATTATCTAAACCTAAATATAAAGGTTAATCAAACGTTCCGAACATACGGTCGCCTGCATCACCAAGCCCCGGCACGATATAGGCTTTTTCGTTCAAATGGGAATCCAGTGATGCCGTATAAATACGCACATCCGGATACGCTTCTTCCAGCACTTTCACACCTTCCGGTGCGGCCAGCAACGCCATAAACTTGATTTGCTTCGGATCAGCCCCTTCACGCACCAGAATGTCCAGCGTGCATTTTGCCGAATACCCTGTCGCCAGCATCGGATCGACCAGAATAACAGAGCGCCCCTTCAAGTTCGGTAACTTCACAAGATATTCCACAGGACGCTTGGTTTCTTCGTCACGGTACATACCGATATGCCCGTAATGCGCTGTCGGGATCAACTCTTCCAGTGCCTCGGACATGCCAAGCCCCGCCCGCAGGATCGGAATAATAACCGGTGCTTTGTCTGTCAGCACAGGTGCATCCATTTCACACAGCGGTGTTTGTATTTTTTTCGTCGTCAGTTCCAGCGTGTGCGTAATTTCATACCCCATCAACAAGGCAATTTCCTTCAATAACGCCTTGAACATGGCTTTTTCGCAGTTCTTGTCACGCATATGGCTTAATTTGTGCTGCACCAACGGGTGATCGGCCACATATAAATTCTTAAAATCAGGATGCTGTTTCATCGTGGAGACCCTATTATTCGTTTCAATTTTTATTTTTTATGATTTTCGCGTAAGACATTATCTGAAATCGCTCAAAAAACAAGTGCTTATTGGATAAAGGGCCTATTTTTCAGTATTATCAGACAAATAACGCTCAAGGGGGCTACGCTCAATATATTCCAGCGCGGCGCTCTCATCTTCCCCGACAATACGCAACATGTCGGTACGCATATTACGGATCAAATCCTCCAGCGTGTCACCCGGAACAGGTTCTGCCAGACAAAATGACATCGTCAACACGTCATCTCCATCATCCCCGTGCGGAACAACTATCTTTTTGCTGGCCAGCATGGACTTGAACCGCTTTACCGCCGCGGCGCCGCCGGTCGTCTTGGTTTGCTTCAAACTCATCACAAAATCACCGTTTTGCAACCGGTACGCATCATCAAAACGGCGCACACAGGCGCGCATCACAGCGGATAGCTGCGTCATGATTTCTTTGTACAGTGTTTCATCAACCTCATCTTTGATTTTATCCCAATGGTCAATACGCCCCAGCACAAGACAAAACGGGCTACCTTCGCGCGCGCGGCGCTCCAGCTCGGACGACAAATCATCATACATGGCTTTTTCGTTCCGCAGCCCTGTTTCGGTATCGTACCCAAAGTTGGTCTGCAATACATGCAGGCTGATATGATGCACCAGTGCCATACATGCCCCATAATCTTCGGAAAAACCGCCACCCTGATCTATCGCCTTTGTATGCAGCGCTAAAAATGCATCTCGTGCTTTCGCGATCAGCTTTTGATTGAGGAACGCCTCGTGCTTTACCGCATCGCACCACGCCAAGAAATCTTCCGGCGGTTCCACGCTGACATGCCCTTTGGACACTTCACCAAACCATGCAGCATAATCCTGCAACACCTTATCAAAAAAGGCGACATTATCACTGTCTGATGTTAAATCACGCATCTTCGGAACCGAGCTTTGTGCATTAAAATTGTTGTGATCCCCGCAAAACGAGAATCCTGTTCATACTATACACCAATATTGTAGATTTCGTTAACAGGGAAAAGCGGATTTCCCCAAAACGGCCATACCTAAAACAGCCTTCCTAAGACGGCAGCCATTCTTTTTCAAGTTCATCAAGCGTACCATCCTTGATCGCCTGACGGATTTCGCGCATCAGCAAATTGATTGTCGCAACATTATGCATGGCCAGAAGCTGCATCCCCAGCATTTCCCCCGCTTTGAACAGGTGATGGATATACGCTTTGGAAAAATCACGTGATGCCGGATTATCCAATGACGGGAAAAGCGGCTCCGCATCTTCGCGGAAACGGGCATTGCGGATATTAATGCGTTCATCCGGCGCACCTTTTACCAGCGCCCAGCCATGACGGGCAATCCGTGTCGGCGATACACAGTCAAACGTATCAATCCCCATACGCACAAATTCAAACACATCGCGAATACGGCCGATACCAAGCAAATGTACCGGACGCTCTTTTTTCAGATCATTCATACACCAGGATACAACTTCGCGCATTTGCTCTTCCGACCCGCCAAGCGATCCACCAACAGCCGTACCAAAGAACGGGCGATCTTCGACCCATGCACAGCTTTGTGCGCGCAAATCCTCATAAACGCCGCCCTGAATAATGCCGTACAGCCCCTGCGTGCCGTCATGCTGTTCATCAAATGCTTTTAAGCTGCGGTCGCCCCAGCGGTGCGAGCGATGCATGGAATCTTCGGTATAACGGCGATCAACGTGAAATGCCGTACATTCATCGAACTGATAGATCAAATCCGCGCCCAGCTGCCGCTGAATCTCCATCGAACGTTCCGGCGTCAGCATAATCATCCGGCCGTCTTTATAAGATTTAAACTTTGCACCCTCTTCGGTGATCTTCAGAACAGATTTCGAATTACTGCGGTTGCGCCCCTTGATTTCATCTGCAACAGAGCCATGCCCCATTGAAAAAATCTGGAACCCGCCACTATCAGTCATCATAGGGCCATCCCAGCCCGTAAATTTATGCAAGCCGCCCATCTTTTCAACCAGATCGGCGCCCGGCTGGATCATGCAGTGATAGGTATTTGCCAAAATGATATCTGTCTGCAAATCCTTCATGACATGCGGCATCACATTTTTGACAGAGGCCTTTGTACCGCAAAAAATATAATTGGGAGTTTCGATCGTACCGTGCGGCGTCTTTAACTGCCCGATACGCGCTTGGGATTCAGGATCACGGTGCGTAATATCAAAAGCAAAACCGGAATAATCGATTTTTTCCGGTGGTTGCACATGAATAAAGCCCGCCGACTTTTTCTTTCTTTTCGACGAGCTTCCCATTTTAGTATCTCTTCTTACTTAATCTTTTCTAAGTCGAGTGAATACGTAGCTTATTGCTGCTGCGCGGCGCCAAGAACACCTTTTTCATCAAGTGCTTTGACGACAGCTTTGCGAACCGGACGCAATTCCGGATCAAGCTTTGATGGTGCTGTGTTTACCAAAAACGCATCAAAACCACCTTTGTGGTCCAGCGTACGCAAACCATCTGCACTAACGCGGATACGCACTTTACGGCCAAGCGCTTCACTGAAAACACTTGTGTCCTGAACGTTTGGCAAAAACTTACGGCGCGTTCTGTTCAGCGCGTGAGAAACGTTATTACCACTCATTACACCTTTACCGGTGACCATACAACGACGGCTCATTTTTCTGTTCCTTATATCTTGTATTTAAAACTGTGATGCGGACAATAATCAAAAACAAACTGTTTCGTCAAGCTTTAACACACATTATGCGCCATTTTTTATCAAAACCCGTGAAATTGCGGCATCCTGCCCACTCCCGTTACCTCAAGAGAACGCGCAGACATCTCTAATCAACCAGAATACCCGACCATAAAATCGCCCATGCGATCGCAACGATGTAAATCAGGACGGCAACCGCATGCAGATAGATCGCGCGGCGCAAATGCCCGACCGAAAGCTGGGCTGTCGCCCCTTCGGGGCCGACCCATTCACGTTTTACCGCGCTACCATCCAAATCTTTGTACGGGCCACCGAGACTGACCTTCAGGGAATAGGATAACGCCTTTAACGGATAGCCGCCTTCGTAATATGGCGCTTTATCACCGCCCCAATATTGCCCGATAAAGGCGCGCGTAAAGCCGCCGGTCGGCGTAAACAATCCGGCGCAAGATACAATAATACCTGTCAGAACATGCGGGACAAAGCCCATCAATTGCTCCAGCGCAAGGGGTAAGCGGCCAAAACCTTTGCTAAACCCCTCTTTACCGAAACGCCAGGCCAGCATGGCCACGCCTGCATATAAAAACGCCCCCGGCAATCCCGTCAGCAAATACCAGAAAACCGGTGCAACCAATCCTTTATCCAGCGCAAAAGCCGCATATCCCATACCGAGCCGCGTAATCGAAAAATCATCCAGCGCCGACAAATCAGCGCGCACCGAATGGGCCACAGCGTAATAAGAGCCTTTGGTCACCCGCTTCTTTTCCATTGCAAAGTACAGCCGTAGCAACGTGAACCACACAGAACCGCACGTAATAGCCATCGCCAGCATATAGATCTCGGTAAAGCCGTATAGCGGCACCAGAAGCGACACATATTTAGCCCCGACCCCCAGATAATAGGCCGCAACGAGCGCAAAGAACGACACAAACATACCACGAAACATCAGTTCCCGTCCCGTTCTGTTCGGCCGATCAAGCCGTCCGCCGATACTGCCGAATATCTTATCAAAGACAAGCCATAAAAACGGATTGGAATTTCCCTGCATCGGCCCGGTGATAATCCCGAACACAGCCGTCAGCAAAATAGCAAAGATTGCCGTGCCGAAGCGGTTCGGGTCCCAGATATAATCATAAATATCAAGTAATTGGTCTTCCATAACAGCCATATCATAGCAATTTCAGGCAAAAAAACGATGTGTTTGATTGTGTTATGCACAGCATGATACATTATTGTGCATTGCAGTAATAGATTCGTAACCTTCTTCAGGTATACTAAAGGCAATGGAATCGCGTCACCGTGACGGCGAATGCGTTAGGGAAAAGAGTACGATACAATGCTTTACAAGTTATATGAAATGACCCACGCCGCGCTTGTGCCGGCACGCCTGGGCGCAGAACTCACAAAAATGACCCTCGATAATCCGTGGAACCCGCTCCGCGATACACAACTTAGCCGTACATTGATTGCGAACGCCACCCTGTTCGAGCGCGTAACGCGCCGTTTTGGGAAACCCGAATTCATGCTGCATGAGACCAAAATCGGCGGGAAAACCGTTGATGTCGAAGAAGAGGTCGTCGCAGAAGAACCCTTTTGCCGTCTGATCCACTTTAAACGCGATACAAAGCGCAACGACCCGAAGGTTCTTTTGGTTGCACCGATGTCTGGTCATTTTTCAACCCTGTTGCGCGGCACGGTCGAAGCGCTGTTACCGCATCACGACGTTTACATTACAGACTGGACAGACGCACGACAGGTTTCCATGTCGGAAGGCTCGTTCAGTCTGGATGATTATATATCGTATCTGATTAAATTTATGAGCTTGCTGGGTCCGCAAACCCACGTGATTGCCGTCTGCCAGCCTGCCGTTCCCGTCTTTGCCGCCATTTCACTGATGGAAGCCGAAGAAGACCCGAACGCCCCGCTGACAATGACACTTATGGGCGGCCCGATTGATCCGCGCGTATCAAAAACACAGGTCACCGCCCTTGCCGAAGAACGGCCGCTGAGCTGGTTTGAAAATAATGTCTGCTACCGCGTGCCTTATTATTACCCCGGTGCGCACCGCCGCGTCTATCCGGGCTTTATCCAGCTATCGGGCTTTATGTCGATGAATCTGGACCATCATATCGGCTCGCACCTGCAATTTTACGAACATCTGGTTGCCGGTGACGGCGATTCAACACGGAAACATCAGGAATTTTACAACGAATATCTGTCTGTGATGGATATTGACGCCAGTTTCTATCTACAAACCGTTGAAACCGTGTTCCAGAAACATTCCCTGCCGAAAGGGAAAATGGTCTGGCACGATAAAATCAGCGGACACGCCCTGCCCGTTAAACCCGAATCCATCACACACACAGCGCTTTTGACTGTCGAAGGTGAGATGGACGATATCTCGGCATGCGGTCAAACAACGGCAGCGCACGATCTGGCAACACAGCTTGATCCGGCCAAGAAGTTTCACCATTTTCAAGAAAATGTCGGTCATTACGGTATCTTTAACGGCCGCCGATGGCGACAGCATATTATGCCGCGCATCCGCCATTTCATCAGACAGTTCGACGATGATACAATCTCGCCGATCCCGCAAAGCGACCTGAAACACATCGCGGACAAACAGCCTGTGCCGTGGGACAAAGACAAATACGGCGTACGTGCCATCACGAAATGGCGTAAAGAAAAAGACGCCCGCAAAGCAAAAGAATCTGTTGCAGACGATGCATAGAATCGCGTCAAATAGACGTTATGCATCTTTTGAAACAAACGATTTCCAAAATTTCGGAGAAATCCGTGCCCGTCATTGACGAAGATTTCATCTTCGCAGAACTGGACCATCTGCGCGCCCACGTCAAAATTGCCGTCAACAAACGCGCAAAACGCCTTGCGCTTCGTCTGGACAGCAAAGACCGCAAAATCAGGTTCACCATTCCGCCCCGCTACCCCATCAAAAAAGCGCGCTTATTCTTGCTACAGAACGAATCATGGGTTTTAGGCAATATTGATAAGCTTCCGCCCCTTATTCCGCTGACACACGGGCAAATCATTCCTGTGTTCGGGCACGACCGGCGCATCAATATTTCTTATGATATTACTTTAAAAAGAACTGATATAACACTGAATAAAAACGAAATAATAATAAAAACAAACAAAGATGACCCGACACCACGCCTTGTACGTTTTCTGAAAAAAGAAGCCGAAAAAGAACTGACGCGCCTTACCAAAGAAAAAGCCGCGCAAATCGACAAAACCGTCGCGGCCGTTCAGGTCCGCGACACAAAAAGCCGCTGGGGCAGTTGCGGGCATGACAGCAAGATTTCATTTTCATGGCGATTGATTTTCGCGCCACACACAGTGCTTGATTATGTTGTCGCACACGAAGTCGCACACCTGCAACATATGGACCATAGCCGCGCCTTTTGGGCCTGCTGCAAATCACTTTGCGAAGATTACACATATGGAAAAAGCTGGCTGCATGAGAACGGCAACGAGTTGATGCGCTATGATGCCTGACACGAGATTTGGCGCGGTACGTGGCACAAAATATAGCACGCAAAACATGACACGCCCATCAATCGCGTAGATATAGATATCAACACCCTTGCACCAGCGCTTTTGCACCCTGTCTTTATCAACACACCCCGTGCAAATATCAGCGCTGCCGCGCCATGTAATCCAGCGCACCTTGCAAAATGACCTGCGCCGCCAGCTTGTCCGTCACACCGGATTCCTTTGCCGATTTTTTATCCACGAATTGATCCACAGACTCCTCCACAGAAACTGTGGATAAACGTTCATCATGAAACGCAATCCAAAGATGACGCCCCGCGACAGAGTCATGTTTACGCATTTCATCCACAAAAGACTCCACAGCATCACACCCACCGCTCCGGCGGCCATCCATATGCAACGGATACCCGAATACAATGCCCTGAATATTATAATCATCCAGAACAGCGGCAAGCGCCATCACATCTTGTGAAAACTTGGTGCGCTTTACCGTTTCAAGCGGCGTCGCAACGGTTTGCATATCGTTGGACACAGCAAGGCCGATCGTCTTCTTTCCAAGATCAACCCCCAGCAAACGCGCCGGAAACGGGCATTGCGGCGCTCTGTTTTTCAAAAGATGTTTACTCACGGTCATTATTGCTCCGCCCCACGCAACGGGGTATTCACTGGTGGCTTGTGATATACATGCCTAGCTGAGCATATTCACACACAAAATTCTACTGTTATCTCTCTCTTCTCTTTCGCGCACATTATCTCTTTCACCTTTTACACATGAAACGCTTTTGCTTCAAACAGGACAAACAATCAACACCGCACGTATTTGCTTTTGCACAGTGTTTGTTCGTCATCCTTTATTAGCGCTTGATTGCCATGCGGCACAATGCTAAAAATCCCAGAATACAGCTTATTACAGGAAACGTCCGGAGATTAAGAATATGTCAGCAATTGATATTGAAACCGTCAAAAAAGTCGCACGACTCTCACGCATTCGCGTCACAGACGAAGAAGCCGAAAAACTGGCACCAGAACTAAACGGTATCCTCACATGGGTCGAACAGCTCGGTGAAGTTGATACAGATAACGTCGAGCCCCTACCAAGCTCGGCGGAAATCACATTGCCACAGCGCACAGACTTACAAACAGACGGCGATTGTCAGGACGACATTCTTGCCAACGCGCCCGAAACACTGGAAGGGTTTTACGTTGTGCCGAAGGTTGTTGAATAAACATCACAAAAAAACAAAGACTTTATTCATTCTTATTTTGTAGAATCATAGATTAGAGATAGGCTACCCCATGACAGACTTGACACATCTTACCATCACAGAAGCCCTGAACGGCTTGGAAAACAAAGACTTTACGTCTGTGGAACTGACACAGGCGCATATTGATGCGATGGCAGATGCAAAACACCTTAATGCATATGTAACCGAAACACCGGAACGCGCACTGGAACAAGCACAGCAATCAGACAAACGCCGCAGCGAAGGCAAAGCCGGTATTCTGGACGGCATTCCGCTTGCAATCAAAGACCTGTTCTGTACAGACGGCGTGCAAACAACCGCGTCCAGTCATATTCTGGAAGGCTTTGTCCCGACATATGAATCCACCGTTTCCGGCAACTTGCTGCGTGACGGGGCCGTCATGCTCGGCAAAACCAGCCTTGATGAATTCGCGATGGGGTCATCAAACACAACCAGCTATTTCGGTGATGTCATCAATCCGTGGAAAAACAAAAACCGTCCCGATGCCAATCTGGTTCCGGGCGGCTCCTCCGGCGGATCAGCCTCTGCCGTTGCGGCACGCATTGCAATGGGTGCAACAGGCACAGACACGGGCGGCTCTATCCGTCAACCGGCCAGCTTCTGCGGCATTACAGGCATCAAACCGACATATGGCCGCTGTTCACGCTGGGGCGTTGTTGCATTCGCCTCCTCACTCGACCAAGCAGGACCAATGGCCCGCACGATCGAGGATTGCGCCCTGATGCTGAAATCAATGGCAGGACACGACCCAAAAGACAGCACGTCAGCCCCGAAAGACGTTCCTGATTTCACGGCCGGACTGACCGACGATATCAAAGGCCTGCGCATCGGCATCCCGAAAGAATACCGCATGGAAGGCATGTCCGAAGAAATCGATAAATTGTGGGAACAAGGCATTGCGTGGCTGAAAGACGCCGGCGCGGAAATTGTCGATATTTCATTGCCACATACGAAATACGCCCTGCCCGCATATTATATTATCGCCCCAGCCGAAGCATCATCGAACCTTGCGCGCTATGACGGCGTGCGTTACGGACTGCGCGTTTGCGATGATGGCGACAATCTGATTGATATGTACGAAAAAACACGCGCCGAAGGCTTTGGCGACGAAGTAAAACGCCGCATCATGATCGGCACGTATGTTCTTTCCGCAGGCTACTATGACGCTTACTACGTCAAGGCACAGAAAATCCGTCGCCTGATCGCACAGGATTTCACCAATGCATATGAACAATGTGATGTCATTCTGACACCGACAGCGCCATCCGAGGCATTCGCTATCGGCGAAAATGAAGAAGACCCGCTGACCATGTATCTGAACGATGTGTACACCGTATCGATCAATCTGGCCGGGCTGCCGGGACTATCCATTCCAGCCGGGCTCAGCAAAAACGGCCTGCCATTGGGGCTGCAACTTGTCGGCAAAAGCTGGGACGAAGCCACAATCCTGAAAGTCGGACAGCACATTGAAAAAGCGGCGAATTTCACCGCGCTCCCTGCAATCCGCACACAGAAAGCAGCATAATATATGGCATATTCCTCTCACCTTATTCGTAGCATCCTTTTGGTAACAGCGCTTCTGGCGTTCGCACCGGTATCCGCGTCGGCACAGACGGCGATTTCACCGGAACAAGCCTATAGCTATTACCAGAACTGCACATCTACCAGAGATCCGAATATTTCAGGTGAGACACAAGACATCTTTTGCAAATGCACCGCCATGAAAATGCAAAGTGACTTTTACGTCGAGGACATGGTGATGATGCAGGGTGACAGCGATCCTGCGCGCAAGGCCATCAACAAGATGCTGCTTAACGTTTATGCCCCCTGTATGGAATTTCCGGTCCGCGATCTTATTTTCAAACGATGCATCGAAAATGAATATAACGTCCAAAAAGACATCTGCGAATGTCTTGCGAACCGCATGGCAGACTACACAGCCAGCAGCGCCCGCAAATATCTGTCAGACATTTTAAAGAACGATCCGAACATTACAGACCCAATGGGACCGATTGTTAATCATCCGAAATTTATTCAGCATGAAAAACGCACGGCGCTTGCCTGCATACAAGGGGAGCCAGCACCGTAATGATGATGTCCCTGCCTCCATTTTCTTCAGCACGCCGCTGCATGTATTTGACTGCAGCCCTGTTTGTCATGATTGCTGTGATATGGCCTGTGAAAAACAGCCATGCACAATCTCTGAACTTTGCCGAAGAAGAAAACGAGCAGGACGCAGCGGAAGAGATGTCGTTCTTTGATCTTTGTCTTTCCATGCCTGAACCAGGTCTGGAAGAAGACACCAACTATGAATATTGCGCATGCATGGATGCACACATGTCCGCACTGGAGCAAAAACGCGCCGACGAAAGCAAAATCGGCAGCCGTTTTTTCGATACGTCACAACCTGAGCCGGAAGAAACCATCACAGAACGTGAAATGCTGGCCGAAGTGCATACGCCGTGCCTATCGATCACAGCGCGCGATAAGCTTTATACAAGCTGCTATCTCGATCCCAGATTATCGCGTATGAACGGAGACGATAAAGACAGCATGTGCCTATGCTATGCCAGCCAGATGGAAATTTATATTGATCAGGAAGCCTATACAATGCTGGCCCCTATTTTACTTGATGAAACACAGCGCTATCACCGCGACCTGCTGAAAATGCTGGATCGCCTCATGCCTTACCGCAACAAAAAAGAAACGCTGTTAGAATCATGCTACACGGCCTATAGCGAGAAAAAGAATTAGAACAAAACGCACTTAAACGATTGAGTAAGAAAGACGAAAAGGAAGAAAAATGGCATATACAATTCAAGGTGAAACAGGTGCATGGGAACTTGTGATCGGTATGGAGGTTCATGCCCAGATCATTGCAAATTCCAAACTTTTTTCCGGATCATCGGCCAAATTCGGCGCAGAACAAAACCACAATGTCAGTCTGGTGGACGCAGCCATGCCCGGCATGTTGCCTGTTTTGAACGAACATTGTGTTGAACAAGCCGTGCGTACAGGACTTGGCCTGAATGCCAAAATCAACAATTACTCTGTTTTCGAGCGCAAGAACTACTTCTACGCCGATTTGCCGCAAGGCTACCAGATTTCGCAATTCGCACACCCTATTGTCGGTGAAGGAATCATCGAAATCGATTTGGACGACGGTGAAGTCAAAAAGATCGGCATTACACGCCTGCATATGGAGCAAGATGCCGGTAAATCCATGCACGACCAACATCCGACAAAATCCTTTGTTGATTTGAACCGCTCCGGTTGTGCGCTGATGGAAATTGTATCCGAGCCTGACATCCGCAGCCCGGAAGAAGCCACGGCCTATCTGTCAAAACTGCGCATGATCGTGCGTTACTTGGGCACATGTGACGGGAACATGGAAGAAGGATCCATGCGCGCAGACGTCAATATTTCGGTCCGCAAACCCGGTGACGAATACGGCACGCGCTGTGAAATCAAGAATGTGAACTCATTGCGCGCCGTGCATCAATGTATTGAATATGAAGCCCGCCGCCAGATCGAGCTTATCGAAGACGGCGGAACGGTCGATCAGGAAACACGTCTGTGGGACCCGAACAAGATGGAAACACGGCCGCTGCGCTCCAAAGAAGAAGCGCATGACTATCGCTACTTCCCTGATCCGGACTTATTGCCACTGGAAGTGGCCAATGACTGGATTGAAGACATCCGCAAAACATTGCCGGAACTGCCGGACGATATCAAACACCGTTTCGTCGATGAATACGGTCTGAGCCATTATGACGCCAGTGTCCTGATCGCGGAAAAAGACCGTGTCGAATATTTCGAAACAGCCGCAAAAGACCGCGATGCAAAATTGACAGCAAACTGGCTGTTAAATGAACTGCTCGGCGCATTGAACAAAGCCGGTCTGACATTGACGGAATCGCCCGTAAAAGCACAACAGCTAGGCGAGCTTGTCAGCTTGATCGAAGATAAAACCATTTCCGGAAAAATCGCAAAAGATGTTTTTGCCGATATGATGGAAACGGGCAAAAATCCGGCGGACATTGTCGAAGAAAAAGGACTGAAACAAGTCACGGATACCGGCGCGATTGAAGCGCTGATTGACGAAGTCATCGCCGAAAATCCGGATAATGTTGCGGCTTACAAAGGCGGCAAGGACAAATTGTTCGGTTTCTTCGTCGGACAAGTGATGAAAAAATCACAAGGCAAAGCCAATCCGGCCGCTGTGAATGAAATCCTGAAAGAGAAACTTAACGGTTAAAAACGTGCACTGACACACGAACAAAGCTTTGTGAAGACCACAAGGCGGCAGCACGTTATTTGGCTTTTATGATCGTTATGACGGCCCTGACGGGTCGTCAGGCATGTCGTCTTCTTCGAACTTGTTCCGTAGTTTTTCTGTACGTTTTTTCATATAAGCGCCTGTCTCCGCACGCGCCTTCCGGTCGGCAATCCACATGGCAAAGGCCGCCGTCTGCAACGCAATACCGGCCGCAAGCATCACGTAATCAGATCGAATCACACCTTCGATCATCTGCGATGCCCCGCGTCCGAGAAAGATCAGCGCAGGCGCCCGATCCAGTGCGATATCGGCAACTTCGTGGAAAATACGGCTCAGCCCTGTCCGCTTCGGCGGCGCCAAAAGCTCTTCTCTGAATGATCCGGAATCATACATATCGGCCACTTTGGACAGGCGTATTTTATGCTCCTGCCCTTGTTTATATAAGATACGGTTTTTAACAGCCCGCACCGTATATCCCAGTGATGCCATTGCCGCAGCTGGTGAGCCTGTCAGAATCATTTGCGGTAAATTGGTGGATGCCGACACAAGATTATTCGTCACTTCGGCTTTGTTCTGTTCATGCAAATTATCCGCGTCATGCAAACGTTTATACTGCCACGCATTGCGCCCCGCATTCACACCGCCGGTCAAAATGAGTCCGACAGCCTCCATCGTCAGCAAATGGCCGCCATATATGCCGATCAGTCCCGAAGTGAAAAGAAGAAGCCCCGCACCACCTTGTAATGTATGCATGGCAAGACGCTGTTTCTTACTCGACAGCTTATTAAAATCCTGTGTTAAATTACCGATGACACGTCCCCTCGGTAGCTATACTCTGCGTTCAAAACGCTTTTATCCGGGACAACCGTTGCCCGGTTATTTTTGCAGATTATAGAGCAGCTTAATCCGCAGAGTCAAAAAGCAGCACCTCTGCCATCAGGCTGACCGTTTTCTCGAACGCCGCAAGCGAGCCAAGAGTCTCGCCTTCCGGCGTCTTAAGTGCAAGAAAACGGCTTTGTTCATGGTCTAGCATTTTATCTTGCGCGAATATGGCACAGTCAATCATCAGATTATCCTTCAAACCAAAATTCTCGACATTGAGCTGCTCTTTATCCCAGTAAAGCCCGTCTGCATCACATGTCAGCGCCACGCCATTGGCCGACTTTACACGATCACACAGCACATCTTCTACATTCGTATAGGCAAAGATCGGCTTGTTTTTGGCATACATATACCCAACTTCGAACACAGTGCCCGCATCCGCACTGACACCACGAAACGGAGTAAGGTTCGCCAAAATAACATCGGCCTGATCCATTAACCCGACATTTTTACGAAAAATCGTTCTGGCAATTTCATCCGGTGACACCCCCGCATGCATGACATTATTGTCGAACGGGTGCAGCCCCGTAAAACCATGCGCTTTTAGAATCTCGCGTTTTTGATCTGCAACCGCCAGCGCGTTATCCAAAAACACATCCGGCCCTGCCATATACACTTTCAACGGCTGTTTTGTCATGCTCTATCCTTTTTTGCTTGAACTTTACGTGGTTTCCACCATGTTAATAGCGATTGAAACGCGGGGACAACAGATTCATGAACAAACAGAAGATCAATACACGACTGATTGCCGAATTTATTCTGCTGTGCCTCATTTTGCCGGGCATCATCATCTTTTACAAGCTGGCGCCCTTTATGTTTGCGTTTCTGTGGAGTGCGGCGGGCTATTGCGCACTGGTTTATAAACGCCATTACTTCACCACATGGCGCGATCTCTGGCATCTGGAGGCCATTACATGGCCCAACATGAAACCGGTCCTGATCCGTTTTATCATCGCAGCCATCGCCATGACGGTTTTCCTGCATTTCTATGCCCCCGATCGCATGCTTTATCTGGCGCGGTATGATCAAACATTACTTGTCGCTCTGTTCTGTCTCTACCCCATTCTATCGGCTCTGCCGCAGGAATTTATCTTTTGTTCGTTTTTCTTCAAACGCTATGAAACCTTTTTTCAGAACAAAACCGCCATGATCATCGCAAGTGCCGTCGTGTTCGCCTTTGCCCATATTCTGTTCATCAATCCGGTCGCCCCGACACTCAGCCTTATCGGCGGTCTCATCTTCGCTTCTACCTTTGCAAAAACGCGATCACTGGCGCTTGTGACAATCGAACATGCCTTGTATGGAAACTTCCTGTTTATGATCGGGCTTGGCTGGTATTTCTATGGCGGCGCTGTTGCCACGGGATGATAAACAGCACAAACACCCCGCGCCGCTTTCCGGTCTGGCTTACGGGTTACAGCCCTAATCGCCTTTTGTTTTTATTTATTGTTACAGGCAACTTCCTATTGATCTCATGCATGATAGCTGTTATCAAAATACCTGCTTTTAGATACGGGTACGTGGCCGAGTGGCTGAAGGCGCTCCCCTGCTAAGGGAGTATAGGGTTAATAGCTCTATCGAGGGTTCGAATCCCTCCGTACCCGCCATCTCATTATCCTCCGTCAAAGCAGGTTTTCTCCGCCACATTCATCTACCTCGTAACTCTACCTTGCAACTCTACCCTGAAACTATGTTTTCCATAATATTTGACATCTTCGCGCAATCGGCGTATAAACAATGGCAAATGACTTAGGGTCATTGATACAGAATGCGCTGCGGAAGGATTACATTCATGTCTAAACTCGCTCTTCTATGGGATATTGACGGCGTGCTTGTCATGAGCGAGCCTTTACACCGCGAAAAGATTGAAGCCATTGCCGCCGATCCGTTCGGCACAGGAAAGCCCGACCATGAAACGGGCGTTACAATTCACGCCGAGGACTGGAGCGCGTTACACGGAAAAGGCGACCACGGTATTTACGATTGGGTGAAGCAGAAAAACCCTGCTTACCCGCTTCTCAAAGACGAATTTCTCAAGGCATGTGCCGATTACTACCTTGATAACGCCTCATCCCTACAGCCGCGCGAAGGCGCACTTGAAGTTGTTGAATACGCACACAGCCTCGGCATTCCGCAAGCCGCGGTCTCTTCCGGTGTTCGTCCGCAAGTGGATGCCAATTTATCCGTTGCAGGTTTTGACAAATATATGCTGTTTTCCATCAGCGCAGATGATGTCGCAGGCGGACAAAGAAAACCGCACCCCTACCCTTATCTGAAAGGCATTGAATATTTGCGCGAACGTGTCAAAGCCGTATCGGCCAATCTGCGCAATAATACCCAGATCGTCACCATAGAAGATAGCGCCAGCGGCGTAGAGTCAGGCAAGCGCGCGGAAACAACCGCCGTATATTGGAAATTGGAAGAGGATCAAAAAGACAGCGCGTTTGCCGATGTCACCGTGACACCGGAACAAGATTTTGTCGCTATCATGAAAAACGTCATTAGCGGCCCGTAAGAAATAGAGAAAGACACCGCCGCGCATCATTCCCCCTTCTCACACTTTAATTGCGCCAGAATTCATATCTGAACAGCAAAATAACCGTCATAATCTCCAAACGGCCGATCAGCATTCCCGCACATAACAACCACTTCGCTGTATCTGGCAGCGTGGAAAAATTACCCGCCGGACCAATGATATCACCAATGCCGGGACCGACATTTGCAATGGCTGTGGCCGCGCCGCTTATCGCGGTTGAGAAATCAAGCCCCGTCAAAGACAGCGCCATCGTCAAAACGGCATTTGACGCCACATATAAAACAAGGAAACTCACAACGGTAATGGCCACATTGCGGTCCACCGGGCGTCCCTGATAACGCACCGTAAAGACACCATGCGGATAAATCAGGGCTTTTAGCTGTTTGTTCACCGTTTTCACAGCAATCACAAGCCGCATCACCTTGAGCCCGCCAGTTGTCGACCCGGCACAGGCCCCCATATAGGTCAGAAAGAAAAAGAACATAATGGGAAAAGCGCCCCATAAGGTATAATCAGTCGTCGCATACCCTGTCGTGGTCACAACAGACACAATATTAAACACAACATACCGGAAACTATCAATCACACTGTAATCGCTATGATAGACGAGCCACATTGTCAGGATAGCGGCAAAGACGATGATCATCGACAAAATGGTACGCACCTGATCATCCTGCAGGAATGCAACACGCCCCTGAAACAAAAGTTTCACGTAAAGAACAAAGGGAATGCCGCCCAGCAACATAAATAAAGATGCGGCCAGTTGCAGCGGCGTACTGTCAAAATACCCGAAAGACGCATCATGGGTTGAATATCCGCCCGTCGGTATTGTCGTCAGCGCGTGATTAAGGGCATCAAACCAGCTCATCCCCAGCACATAATACACCACCATGCACAATATCGTCAGCAAGCAGTAGACCTCAAACAACGACAAAATAAGGGCATGACTACGCGGCATGACTTTCTCGGACCGGTCGGACGACTCGGTCTGGAACAGCTGCATCCCACCGATACGCAAGAACGGCAGGAAAACAATCGCAAACGCGACAATGCCGATTCCGCCAATCCACTGGGTCATAGACCGCCATATCAAAATGCCGTGTGACATTGTATCAAGCCCCGACAAAACGGTTGATCCCGTTGTTGTTATGCCCGATAGCGCTTCGAAAAAAGAGTCGGTGAAACTGAGGTGCAGATCAGATAAATAAAACGGGAAACTGGCGAAGAAGCTCATGGAAAACCAGCTTAACGTGGTTAACAAGAAAGCCTGCCGTATATTCAGTGTTGGTTCATAAGATGCATTGGATAACACCAAGACACCACCGAAAAACAATGACACCACAGAACACATGAGAAAAGCGACCGCGTTATCATAGTTTGCGCGATGCCAATCCACAAAAGCCGGAATGAGTTCCGCCACGCCGACGACAATCAAAAGCACACCTATTGTGAAGCTTATAATGTTCGATTTCATAAATCGCGCCCTGCACTTGTCATTGATTGTTTATCATGATGCCGCAATCAGCATGCGTCTATCAAAGCACTCAGGGCATTCTTTGTAAAATATAATTATTGCATTACGACATTGCCGGTGCATAACACGCTCGGTCGTGAACTCTTTTTCTTAATATGCTTTATTTTCCTGATAACAAGAAACAATAACAGCCCATTGAAATACCTACAAAATAAGGCGCGCCGATTAATTTACACACCTGAAATAAGGAAATTATTTTCTATAATACTTGACAGCAAAAAGCCACCTCCCTTATAAAAAAAGACATTCACGGATAATAGAGGCACACAGAACACTCGGAACGACAACGCTTCAACATAATATGAAGGGACAGGGATAAGTCCTGCACACACATGTGTATCTGTGAGGGTGAACAACAAAACTGGTTCCGGGAGATTCTTTTTGAAAGGAAGAACAATGAGCACTGAAGATCAAAAAAACCTTTCGCGTACAACTATCGACATCAACCCCCTGGAAAATTTTCAGGTTCCGGTTTCACCAATACCGGATCCGAAACGTGTAAAACAGGCTTTTGCAGACCATACGGCAAAGATCGATGCGCAAATCGAGCCTGATTACACCGAAGCCGCCGCACAGCTGCGCGAGGCACTGAAAAACAACAAACCACTCAACCGCCTGACAGAATATCTCGACAGCAAACAAGACGTTGACACAACTTACAGTACAAAACTGCAAGTCATCGAGACCAAAGAACGGGCTGTCATGGTAGAACTGAACACCTTGCTTCAAAAACAGCGCCACTTGACACAAGGCGCCTTGAAAGATGCCCGCAAACGTGTTCAGGCCGAAGCAAGAAATACACAACGCCAGATTCAGGAACTCAGCGAACTCAGCGACACACTGAAAGATGTGATTGATCTTGGGATTGAAGTCCCGAGTGCTGACGCGGAAGACGGTAGCGTTCTCGGCGAAAGCGATATTGAAGCCATCGACCAACAAATCACGACATTGCAGGAAAAAGTCGCCAACGACCCTGTATTGAACCTTGTCACCAAAAACCTTGAAATGCTCGAGAAAAGCGTTGAGTCCCGCAAAACACAGCTGGATACAACGAAAGAAGAGCGTATCAACACCAGAGAGTCATGGAAACAAGCATGTGGCGATCTGCGGACCGGTATTCAGACAGACCGTCGTCAGGCTGTAGAAACAGCACAGGAAAGCTTCGATGATATTTCATCACAACGTGGCGACATCTTGACTGAGCTCAAAGAAGCGCGCGACAAAGCCTTAAGCGCGGAAAAAGCAGACGCGGCCGAATACCGCGCAAACCGCCGCGCCAGTGCGCTTGAGACAACAACAAACACAGCCAGTGGTGCCCTCACCAGCTTAAAAGATGCATTTGTCAAAGCATGGCAAACATTTACCAGCGGTGTTCAGGAAAGCTATGCGGCACCGACACAAGGGCAAGCCAATAACGAAGAGTTGGTTGAACGGCGTCTGCAGCAAGCCGCTGCGCTGCAAACACAGCCCAAGCCATAATCAATCATGCGGCTCGCGGGCCGCTTCATACATCAAAAGGCGTTTTCCGGTCATTCCCGTGATCGAAAACGCCTTTTCTGATTGCGCGATAATGTGTTACACAATGTTCAGATCAAAATACATCATGCAGTTACAACATCCCGCTATAATACACACATCATGACAAAACCCCGTTTCAATCTGGCACTGATGCCACGCGACGAAGACATTACAGAAGCGCTGTACAGTCACGCGCACATATTGCGTAAAGCCGCCGCCGGATATTGCATTGCGCCGAACAAGGCACTGGCGCATGTGACATTGTGCCAATTCCGCGCCGACGATGATATGCACGCAAAGCGCATCACGGATCAGTTTATCGGAACAGCCTGCCAGATCAGAATAACAGGCCTATACCAACGCCCCTATCCGGCTGATCCCGCGCTACTCTGGTTCGGGTACAGCGTACAGCATGATGAGCATTTAATGGCTTTGCAACACAGCGCGCATCCATCCCTGACAAAGACAGCGGACAGCGTTCTGACCGGTACGGCACACGATTATGACCCGCATTTCACACTGGCCCGCATTCACAATGCCGGACCACTTGATATCCAGACCTTTTTTACATCGCCTTGCCTGAACGCAGACATCGCGTGCAGTGTTCATCTCGGCCGCTCTGACGAGAACGGTCAATATCTGGAGACAGTGTCATGAGCCTGAGTTATCAGCATATCTACCACGCAGGCAATCAGGCCGATATCCACAAGCATCTGTGGCTTGTAGCAACGCTGGATTATCTCAAGAAAAAAGAGAAACCCTTTTACTGGCTTGATACGCATAGCGGACGCGGCCTCTATGACCTTGCCTCGCCCGAAGCCATGAAAACAGCCGAATATCGTGACGGCTTATTCCGCTTGGAAAATGCATCGTGCAATCACACGACTTGGGATCTTTACAAAGCCATGATTGCAGACGTAAACGGTAAAGACTCGTTCACCGGAAAAGCGCAAAAATATCCGGGGTCGTCGGTTTTAACGGCCATGATGTTACGGGACAGCGACCGCATGACATCATGCGAGTTGCATCCCGGCGAGTTTACACATCTTAAACGCGCCCTGCGCCCCTTCAGCAACGCCAAAGCAAAAAAGACCGACATGCGGCACGAGTTGTTTGCAGCCTTGCCCCCGGATGAACGGCGCGGCGGCGTACTGATTGATCCGAGTTACGAGTTAAAAGACGAATATGACACCATCGCAAAAGACGTGCTGAAAGCGCATCGTAAATGGGCGACGGGCATTTATATGATTTGGTATCCGATGCTGCCGTCGGGACGGCACGAAACGCTCAAAGCCCACTTCAAGGACTTTGATGGTGACATCATTATTGATGAATGGATATACGGCCAGAAAAATCAAGAATTCGGCATGTACGGATCAGGCATGATTGTCATCAACCCGCAATACACCGTCCCGGAAACGCTCGACAGTTTAAAAGCGAAAATCCTGCCTCTATTCCAAAGCCGCTAGAATATCACGGCAAAAATCGGTCAACGTATCATCCCGCGCGCCCATCACCAGAATGCGGTCACCTGATGTTGCCTGCTGCTGTACAAACGGCACGATATCATCTCGTGTTTTGAAATAGTGCGCTTCTACACCCCGCGCTTTGATATCGTCAATGAGATCAACCGAAGAGATCGTGCGATCCGCCGTTCCGCCCGCATCATAAATTTCCGGCATCATGAACAGATCATCTGCCCGCAAATTCTGCGTAACCGCATCAACAATGCCGTCTCGCATCATTTTCATCGGACCGAACCCATGCGGCTGGAAGATAACCAAGACCCGCCCGTCATGATCACCCATCGCCTGCAATGATGCCGTGATCTTATCCGGATTATGCGCAAAATCATCAATCACTGTGATGCCACCTGTTTGGCCCACCACTTCCAGCCGTCTGTGCGTTCCGCGAAAATCGGCCAACGCCTGACACGCTGTTTCAACCGGCACACCGCACAAAGAACATACGGCAATTGCGGCGGCCGCATTCATCATATTATGACGTCCCGGCACAGCCATGCGCACAGCGTGGTCCCGCCCCGCCGTATGCAGAGAAAAAGACAGGCCCGACGGCAATGCCGCATACTCAGAGACATAAAAATCAGCCTGCGGATCAAGGGCAGAAAATGTAAGACGCTGCGCAGACACATCGTCACACAGGGCCATGACCAGATCATCATCCGCATTCACCACAACACCGCGTCGCGCCCGTGCCAAATAATCACCGAACAGCGTTTTCAGTTCCGGCAACGGCTTATGATCTTCTGCAATATTATTCAGCAACGCCACATAAGGATCATAGGCCGCAATCGACCCGTCACTTTCATCGACTTCCGCAACAAGGACATCCGCATGACCGGACACAATATTGCGCGGCACGCCGTTCTCATCGGGGAAATTCGCCATCAACCCGCCATTGATAATGGTCGGGTCGATACCGGCCTGATGCAAAATATGCCCCACCATCGCAGTCACTGTGGTTTTTCCGCTTGTGCCCGCAATTGCAACGCCATCGCTTGCATTAAAAAGGGTCGCCAGCAAATCCGCCCGCTTGATAATACGGACACCATGCTCTTTTGCAGAAATAACATCGGGAATGGTGTCTTCGACAGCACTGGATATGACCAGATAATCAATATTCGCGCCTAAAGCGCTGCCATCCTGCGGCAACAGCGTAATATTCTGATGCTGCAAACGTGCAAATTTTTCAGGACTTTGACCGCGATCATAGCTACGGTCCGTACCGATAACGTCATGACCGCGCGCCGCCATCATAACAGCCAATGCGCTCATCCCGCTGCCACCGACACCACAAAAGACATAGCGGCGTGGCTGCACCGTTTCAATCGCAGTCTCGTCTTTTAACATTGCAACAGAAGAACCGGACAAATCAGGCAACATCCTTATCGGCCGCCGCCGCACCGTTTTCTGTAACGTCGAAAACAAGGGCGTCGCCTTTTTCAGAGACATTGACCAGATCGCCATCTGCAACTTTGCCTTCCAAAATCATTTCTGCCAGATGGTTTTGCAATTCGGTCTGGATCACACGCTTCAATGGCCGTGCGCCATAAGCCGGATCATAGCCTTTATTGCCAATCAACATTTTCGCATCATCGCTCAGTTCCAGATGAATACGACGATCAGCCAGCAATGCTTCCAGATCGCGCAACTGGATATCAACAATCCCCGTAATCTGTTCACGGCCAAGCTTTTCAAACAGTAAAATTTCATCCAAACGGTTCAGGAACTCGGGACGGAACGCTTTGCGCACCACATCCATGACCTGATCTTTGACATCTTCGCTTTTCTCGCCCTCTTTCTGATTGACCAGATATTCCGCACCCAGATTTGAGGTCATGATCAAGACCGTATTGCTGAAATCAACCGTACGTCCCTGACCATCTGTCAGGCGACCATCATCCAACACCTGCAACAGCACGTTAAACACGTCAGGATGGGCTTTTTCCACCTCGTCAAACAAAATGACCTGATATGGACGGCGACGCACAGATTCCGTCAGCGCGCCTCCTTCTTCATACCCGACATAGCCGGGCGGCGCACCGATCATACGGGAAACAGCATGTTTTTCCATGTATTCGGACATATCAAGCCGCACCATCGCAGAATCGTCATCGAACAGAAACTCGGCTAACGCTTTGGTCAATTCGGTTTTCCCGACCCCTGTCGGCCCGAGGAACAAGAAAGACCCGATCGGTCTGTTTTGTGCCTGCAATCCTGCGCGGGAACGACGGATTGCGCTCGATACCGCCTTGACGGCATTATCCTGCCCGACAACGCGCTGGCGCAGCTTGTCTTCCATACCCAGAAGCTTTTCGCGTTCGCCTTCCAGCATTTTATCAATCGGGATACCTGTCCAGCGGCTCACAACAGCGGCAATTTCGTCCGGCGTGACCTCTTCCTTGATCAGGCCGCCTTTTGTCTCCTGCGAGCTATCCTGCGCGTGTGAGAGCTTTTCTTCCAACGCGGGAATTTCGGCATGCATCAATTCACCGGCGCGCGTCCAATCCCCTTCACGCTGCGCGCGCTCCAGTTCGATCCGCGCGCGGTCCAGCTCTTCGGTCAGTTTTTGACCGGACATCAACTTGCCTTTTTCCGCTTCCCACTGGGATGTCAGATCGGCCGACGTTTTTTCCAGCTCTTCAAGCTCGTCTTCAATATTGCCGAGACGCTCTTTTGTGGCCTTATCGCCTTTTTCTTTCTTCAAGGCCTCGCGCTCAATCTTGAGCTGCACAATACGGCGGTCAAGCTCGTCAATTTCTTCGGGCTTTGAATCCACCTGCATGCGCAAACGCGATGATGCTTCATCCATCAAATCAATCGCTTTATCCGGCAGAAAGCGGTCTGTGATATAACGGTTCGACAATGTTGCCGCCGCCACAATCGCCGTATCGAGGATACGTACACCGTGGTGCGCTTCGTATTTTTCTTTCAAGCCCCGTAAAATCGAAATGGTATCCTCAACCGTTGGCTCCTGCACAAACACAGTCTGGAAACGCCGCGCAAGCGCCGCGTCTTTTTCGATATATTTACGATATTCATCCAGTGTCGTTGCACCAACCATATGCAGCTCCCCGCGCGCAAGCGCCGGTTTCAACATATTGGACGCGTCCATAGAGCCTTCGGCCTTTCCCGCACCGACCAATGTATGCAATTCATCCAGAAACAGGATGATTTCACCTGTGTGCGCCTTGATTTCGTCAATAACGGCTTTCAGACGTTCTTCAAATTCACCGCGGAACTTCGCACCGGCCAAAAGCGCGCCGAGATCAAGCGCCATCAAGCGCTTATCTTTCAGGCTCTCCGGCACATCACCATTCACAATACGCAGAGCCAGTCCTTCGATAATGGCTGTTTTACCGACACCCGGCTCACCGATCAGGACCGGATTATTTTTCGTTCTGCGGGACAAAACCTGCACTGTACGTCTGATTTCTTCATCACGGCCAATGACCGGATCAAGCCGGCCCTCCTGCGCATCTTCGGTCAGATCACGTGCATATTTCTTCAAGGCGTCAAACTGCCCTTCTGCTGTTTCCGTATCGGCTGTACGTCCTTTGCGCATGTCATTAATCGCCTGATTAAGCGATGTCGGCGTCAAACCGGACTTGGTCATTGAATCTTCGACTTCGGATGCTTTTGCCGCGATCATAGCCTGCAAAATACGCTCTCCGGTGATAAACTTGTCACCCGCTTTTTCCGCTACAATCAATGCGTTATTCAATATTTTTGTGAAATCGGTTGAGAAACGAAGCTGTCCCGCACCCGGACCGTCAACCGCTGGAATTTTAGCCAAAGACTTGTCAACAAAGCCGCCCAACTTCTGTACGTCTCCGCCCGCCGCCTGAATAAGCTTGCGGATGGCACCGTCTTCGTCATCAATCATGACACGCAACATATGTTCCGGTTCCATCGACTGATGCTTGGAACGCATCGCCAATGTCTGCGCGCGCTGTAAATAAGACCGTGATTTTTCGGTAAAGCGTTCGAAATCCATGACATACCTCAATCTGTATCGATTATTTTTTCATTATACACTTAATTAAAATAGTGTGCCAGATCGCCTAAGGCAATATCCCCACCGTGTAAGCATAAAAAAGGCGGCAAAATGCCGCCTTGATAATCGTCAATTTTTGAAGTGCAGGATTAGAAACTATAAAGACGTACACAACGCTTACGCGTCTTCAAGCTGTCCCTGCTGCTTTTCCTTTTCGCCTGTGATGCTTCCAGGCAGGCCGAGATCGCTGTTATTGCTCTCTTTCTTGTTTCCTGCATTGTCATCTCTACGGTTTTGTGAAGATTGCTGCTGTCTTCTTGGCTTACTATCGCCATAGACGTTGTAATCTTCGGCATCAATATCGATACCGCGCTCGGCATCCTGTACGATCTGATGCCAGTCTGTGATGATACGCTGATAGTGTTCTGCGTATTGCAGATAGCTCTCAGCAAGAACATAATCACCCGCACCGGACGCATCTTTGGCAAGTGCTACGTACTTGTCAAAAATCTGATGCGCTGTGCCACGGATACGTACATCCGGACCATTACTGTCGTAAACGCGAGATTTATTATTGCTCTTTTTATTACGGTTTCTAGACCGTCTGCTTGTAGACCCATGTCTCATTTTTAATTCACCTGTTTTTTCAAAACGTGATGACGCACGTACAAAATAGTATATGATTCACGTACACTTGGCCAGCGGGATGTATTTCGGAAAACAAGTTATCCAATGTTTTCCGCTACATAAAAAAACCTACGACCGTGTCGTTGAATGATTGAAATGTAGCTCGATAGTTCCAAAACGATCAAGAAAGGGAATCATATTTTTTTTATTTTTCCCCAAAAGAGATTTCCACAACTCTAGGGATACCGCCCAAATCCGCGTGAACGCCACGGACCGAAAGACCAGTATCCTTCACGATTCGCACCACATCTTCCGCTTGAGAAATCCCGACTTCCAGCAGGGCAATTCCATCGGCATGCATCTGTGAATTTAATGCGGGAATAATTTTTTTGTAGGCATTCAGACCGTCATTTCCTCCGTCCAAAGCCAGAATCGGATCATGATTCTGCACCTCGGCAGATAGATTCTCTATATCTTGATTCGGAATATAAGGCGGATTCGACACAATAAGGTCATATTTTTCTGTGTCCGAATCTGCATCGCCTGCGGAAAGGGACTCAATCCAGTCACTTTCATGGAACGTACAGCGATCCGACACACCGTTTTTATCGGCATTTGTCTTCGCAATCCCCAATGCATCCACAGAGATATCAACAGCCACGCCATGCGCATCCGGAAATTCATGCAATAACGATATAATCAGACAGCCGCTTCCCGTCCCCAAATCCAGAATACGTTGCGGGGGATTATCTCGAAAGCGCCTTATTGCTGCCTCAATAATGGTTTCCGTATCCGGACGCGGGTCAAGAACATCGGCCGATACAGTAAACGGAAGCCCCCAAAACTCCTTTTCACCCAAAATCTTGCTCAACGGCTCGTGCTGCACACGGCGCGCAACGATTCCGTTGATGGTCTGCATATGATCATCCTGTACGGCACGGTCAGGGTTAAGAATAAGATCAGCGACACTTACACCCGTGACATGCGTCAGGATCATACGCGCCTCCAGATCGGCACTGTCGATCGCGGCTGATGCCAATGTCTTTTTCACATGCAAGTAGGTTTGTTTTAGTTCCATTTTACGCACATCACTCCGAAAATACTGCAAACGGCCGACACAGGAGATATGCGCTACACACACGTACAGCGTTTTTTATCACACAATATTGACGGCTTTGAAATATATTACGCATCAAGTTCAGCAAGCTTTTCGGCCTGATCTTGTGCAATCAGTTCATCCACGACTTCATCAAGCGATTCACCGCTCAACACTTCCTCGATTTTATACAATGTCAGGTTCACGCGGTGGTCTGTGACCCGTCCTTGCGGGAAGTTATACGTACGAATACGTTCGGAACGATCACCTGATCCAACCTGCGATTTACGATCTGCCGCCCGTTCATCAAAAAGACGTTGGCGTTCAAGATCATAAAGCTTGGTCCGCAAAAGGTTCATCGCCTTTTCTTTGTTTTTATGCTGCGATTTTTCTTCCTGAATCGCCGCAAAAATACCTGTCGGGATGTGCGTAATGCGCACCGCACTGTCGGTCGTATTCACGTGCTGACCACCTGCGCCTTGTGAACGGTATGTATCAATGCGCAAATCTTTTTCATCGATCTGCAAATCGACCTCTTCGGCCTCGGGTAGCACGGCAACCGTTGCCGCAGACGTATGCACGCGCCCGCCGGATTCTGTTTTCGGCACGCGCTGTACACGATGCACGCCGGACTCATATTTCATGCGTTCGAACACGCTTGCGCCGCGAATTTCTGCGATAATCTCTTTATAGCCGCCAATATCACTTTCCGATGCTTCGACAATTTCGATCTTCCAGCCGCGTGCCGCCGCATAGCCACGGTACATGCCGAATAAATCCGCCGCAAAAAGCGCCGCTTCATCCCCGCCCGTACCGGCACGGATTTCCAGAATGGCATTTTTCTTGTCGGCAGAATCGGCCGGAATAAGCGCCAGACGGATTTTCTGCTCCAGCGCAGGAATTTCCTGCTTCAGGCGATACATATCTTCTTCGGCAATCGCTTTCATTTCAGGATCATCCAGCAATTCCTGCAAATCGTCCTGTTCCTGTAATGCAGCCTCATAACGGTTAATCGCTTCGACAACCGGATCAAGCTCGGCATATTCGGTCGAACATTTGACAAATTCATCACCGGATAAATCACCGGACGACATTAATGCGGATAATTCTTCGTGACGGCCTTTGATCGGCCCTAACTTTTCAATCAGACTCATGGTCTATTCTGCCGCCTCCAACTTTTCTTTTTCTGCGGCTTCAATTTCAGCGGCTTTTTCTTCGACCATCTTCACGACATGATCGACAATCGTTTCATCGCCTTCTTTCAGACGATGGGCCGTCTGGCCGCCAATATACATCTGGTGTGTCCCGCGCCCGCCGCCTGTCAGACCGATATCCGTCATCAGCGCTTCGCCAGGGCCGTTCACCACACACCCAATGATCGATACGGTCATTGGTGTTGTAATATGTTCAAGCCGACCTTCCAGTTCCTGTACGGTTGCAATTACATCAAACTGCTGACGCGCGCAAGACGGACACGAAATCACGTTCACACCGCGATGACGCAAGCCGAGCGATTTCAAAATCTCGAAGCCAGCCTTAATTTCTTCCACCGGATCGGCAGATAACGACACGCGGATTGTATCACCAATACCCGCCCAGAGCATGTTGCCCATGCCGATTGATGATTTGACCGTACCCGTTTTCAGGCCACCTGCTTCTGTGATCCCCAAATGCAACGGGTAATCACACACATCGGCCAGCTGCATATACGCCGCCACAGCCAAAAACACATCGGATGCCTTGCAACTGATTTTGAAGTTGAAGAAATCATTATCTTCCAGAATTCGAATATGGCGCTGTGCGGATTCAACCATCGCTTCAGGGCATGGTTCACCGTATTTTTCAAGTAAATCACGCTCCAGCGATCCAGCATTCACGCCAATGCGCATTGAACAATTATTATCTTTTGCGGCTTTAATCACATCGCGCACGCGATCATCAGACCCGATATTTCCCGGATTGATACGCAAACATGCTGCGCCGTTTTCTGCCGCTTCGATACCACGCTTATAGTGAAAATGGATGTCCGCCACGAGCGGTACGTTCACAGCCGGCACGATTTGTTTCAGCGCCGCACTGGATTCTTCGTCCGGACACGATACGCGCACAATATCTGCGCCAACAGCTTCCAGCTCTTTGATCTGCGCAATCGTTGCATCAGCATCTTTGGTCAGCGTATTTGTCATGGACTGCACGGAAATCGGTGCATCACCGCCCACAGCCACATCACCGACATAAATCTTGCGTGATTTACGTCTTTCAATCTGACGCCAGGGTCTAACGGTTGTGTGGTTTTGCTGTGACATATCGGCCTTCATTATTCCTGTATGCAAATCTGTATGACTACTATTTAGTCATTTAGAAATGATTTTACAAGATTTTCACGTTTATCAGGCTTATTTTCTGTCTTTTCTGTCGGCGCGGGCACCGATGCGGCAGGTTCTGCACGATCTTGCGCCGCCTGTGTGGCCGCCGTCGTCATATCAGCAACATCTGTTTGCTCCGTTGCAGCATCCTGCATTGTGCGTTCACGCAATGATGCAACATCCAACGTAATATTCCGGCCAATATCGCCCGATTTCCCCAGCACGGGCAGATCAGTTCCCCCGATCATGACGGTAAAACCGCCCAGATTACCTGTATTCAGAACCTGATTCTCAATATGCGGATCAACGTCATATTGTTCATCGGGCTGAAAGACCTTTGACAAGACGACATCACCTTTTTGATTCGTAATTTCGACCCAGCTTTTTTCATGAAAAACCAAAGACACGGCCTGCCGATCCATTGCAGGGGCCGTTGCATCGCCCGCAGCCGGTTCAATTGTTTCGACAATGCCTGCTGTCTCTGCCATCTCCATGACATCACCGGCATTCTGTTTGATATCACTGGCTGCCATCACCTGCTCTGCCGCAGGAACTTCATAACTATGTTTCGATGGCGCAACAGCCAGCAACCCGCCCAAAATCAAAACCAACGCAACAATCGATCCTGCAATCACAGGCATCGTCGGCGCTTTGCTTTCCGATGCGGCAATCGGGAAATGCAACACGGGCTTCTGTCCGGCATTCCCCAGATATTGTTGTTTGAAAAGATAGAGAATTTTGTCGCTATCGAGCTGTAGAAAATCTGAATAAGCCCGGATAAAACCAACCGCATAAACACGTCCGGGCAATGCCGTCATATCTCCGCTTTCAAGAGCTTCAAGGTAAGAGCCGCGAATATGTAAGGCATGTTCAACATCCGTGATCGACAGGCCGTAATATTCGCGCGCTTTGGACAATACCGTACCAACGGGCTGATCAAACCGATGCGCCCATTCGTAACCATCCCCATGATTATGTTGTGATTCTATTGTCCCCATGTCGCAACATTACGACAATTCTTATTCAGATTCCAGTCCATATGCACTATGTAATGCACGAACCGCCAATTCTGTGTAATCCGCAGACACCAAAACGCTGATTTTAATCTCTGATGTCGAAATCACCTGAATGTTAATTCCCTTGTCAGCCAGGGCCTGGAACATTGTTTGCGCAACACCGGCATGGCTACGCATCCCGATCCCGATTACCGATACTTTAACCACATTTTTATCTGTGTGTATTTCTGTATCCTTCAATTCAGGACACGCTTGCAACGCATCCAAAGCCGAATCAAGATCGGCACGCGGAACGGTAAATGTCATATCGGTCGACTCACCATTTTGCGAGATATTCTGGACAATCATATCCACATTGATGCTGGCATCGGTCAGCGGCCCGAATATCTTCGCAGACATGCCCGGAATATCAGGCACGTTCAACAGCGTTACTTTTGCTTCGCCCTTTTGGTATGTCACACCGTTTACAATTTGCTTTTCCACGATATCTTCCTCTCTTGTCACTAATGTGCCGGGCAGATCACTGCCGATTCCGTCTTCAAACGTTGATAGTACCTGAAGCGGAACATTACGTTTCATCGCCATTTCGACTGATCTGGTCTGTAGAACTTTTGCGCCGAGCGAAGCCATTTCCAGCATTTCTTCATAGGAAATCCGGTCCAGCTTTTGCGCTTTGCGCACAATTCGCGGGTCTGTGGTATAGACGCCGTTTACATCCGTATAAATATCACAACGATCTGCTTCCAGTGCGGCGGCCAGCGCCACGGCTGTTGTATCAGACCCGCCGCGCCCCAATGTTGCAATACGGCCATCCGACGTCACCCCCTGAAATCCGGCAAGCACGGCGACCTGTCCGCCATCAAGGGCTGCGTTCATCTTTTCCGGCTGAATATCGGCGATACGGGCTTTGCCATGCACATCATCACAAATGATCGGCACTTGCCACCCCTGCCAGGAACGTGCCGAGATGCCTCTTTTCTGTAATGCCAGAGCCATCAGACCGGAGGTGACATTCTCGCCACTGGATACGACCGCATCATATTCCTGCGCATCAAAATCCGGCGCAATATCACCGCAGAAAGAAACAAGCTGATTTGTAACGCCGGACATCGCCGACACAACCACGGCAACCTGATTTCCGCGCTGAACTTCTGCGGCAACCTTATCAGCTGCATTTTCGATGCAGGCGATATCTGCAACTGATGTTCCGCCAAATTTTACAACTATCTTCATATTCACACATTCTCTATTTTACGGGCGTCCCATCCAACGTCTGACGAAAAGAACTTGCCGCACAACGGATAAAGACTTACATAATGATATATAAAAAAAAAGGCCAGAAAAATCTATGCAAACTGTCAATAAAGAAGAAATTGAGAATTTCAGCAAAGACGCTGCACACTGGTGGGATGAAAACGGCCCGTTCAAGCCGCTACATAAACTTAATCCTGTGCGGGTAAAATATATACGCGATCAGGTTTGCGATCACTTTGGTCTGGATCAGAGCGGCCTGCGCCCTTTCCAAAAACTGAATATTCTGGATGTCGGCTGCGGTGGCGGCCTGCTCTCCGAACCTATGGCACGTCTTGGCGCGAACACGACAGGTCTTGATGCCGATGCAAACGCCATTGCCGTTGCAAAAGAGCACGCCGAAAAACAAAATTTATCAATCACCTATCTGAACACATCCACGGATGAGCTGGCGCAGAAGAAAAAGAAATATGATGTCGTTCTGGCGCTTGAAATCCTCGAACATGTCGATAACCCCGCCCTGTTTGTCGAACATTGTTTTCGCCTATGCAAGAAAAACGGGCTTGTGATCTTCTCAACGCTCAACAAAACAGCCAAGTCCTATGCACTTGGTATTGTTGCGGCTGAATATATTCTTGGCTGGGTTCCGCGCGGGACACATGATTGGCACAAATTCATCAAACCATCGGCTTTATCCGCCGCGATCCGTCAGGCGGGCGGTACGCCTGTGGCACTGGACGGGCTGATCTATAACCCGTTGAAAGATGCCTTCAAAATGTCGGCAACCGATCTGGATGTGAATTATTTCATCGTTGCGCACAACGCAGCACAAACCTCCTAAGCTTCAACCAAACAAGGACAACGCATATGGTTAGTCACTTTTTCTTCGCGCTTACGCTTCTTGGCATGCTGGCCGTTTTTATCAGCATGGCCTCCGGTATTTTCTTCATGACGAAAGATACGGAAAAAGGCAGTCAGAACAGTAATAAAATGATGCGCTGGCGCGTATATCTGCAAGGGCTGACTTTGCTCTTCTTTGTGCTGGCTATTCTGACCCAGTAGCAACGACAGGCACCGTGCCGGAATCAAACTTGGTGTGGTCGGTTTTTGCGCCATCGAAAATTGCATTTTCTGTTTTCGCGCCGCGAAAATCCGCGCCGGATAGATTGCAGTCCGTAAAATCGGCAAATGACACATCCGCATCACGGAATGAAACCTGCCGCAAAGACCCGCCGGAAAAATTCGCATAGCGCATATTTGCACCGTCAAGGCTGACGATCTTTGCCTTACGTTCTTCCCCGACCCTGAAAAACAGCGGATCAAGATTGCACCCGCGCATATCGGCATGAATGAACATCGCGTCCTTGAACGAACTGGCCCGCAAGTCACAGTTCTGCATATAACAGCGCCGAAAATCAGCCCCGTCCATTTTACAGCTTTGCAATTCGATATTGGTTAAATCCATTCCGCACCAATGTGCGCCTTCGGCTTTCAGAGCCGTCAATTTACGATCCGCCAATGTAATCAGCGGCCGCAAATCATACCCGCTTAAATCCAGATGTTTCCCCTGTTTCCCGACAGATGACACCCAGACACGGTGTTCTTTGATTAAATCTTCCAATTCATGTCTGATATCCTCGACCGATTTCCCCGCATTTTCATCATTGATCGTATCGGACACATCAACGCCGCTATTGCGGATTTCACTGAGCGACACGCCCGTCAGAATCGTCGATTTCATGGACGCGCCGTTTAACTTGGCCCCCATGATTTCGGCATCGGTCATATCTGCCCCTTCAAACTTCGCGCCGGGCAGACTTGCATTCCGTAAATTCGTTTTTGCCATGATTGCGTCTGAAAAATCAGCATTCGAAGCCATTGAACCGGACAACTCCGCGCCCGACAAATTCGCCCCTTTGAACGTGACATCATAGCCCGGATGCCCGAAATCACCATCGGTGGACAACCCGCCGCGCCGTAAATCGGCTTGTTCCAGGTTCGCGCCGGACAAATCGGCACTTTCAATACGCGCACCGCGTAAATCAGCCCGTATAAAACATGTATCTTTTAAAATAGCGCGCCTGAGATCGCACGCATACAGCGAGGCTTCCCTGAAATTCGCACCGGAAAAATCCATTTCCTGCATGTTGCACGCAACAAGGTGCGCTTGCCGCAAGTCCTGACCGAAAAATGACAGGCCCGAAAGATCGACCTGTTTTAACATCAGGCGACGGCCACCCATACGTCCTGTAATATACATCGCATGCAACTTGAGAAGTTCATTCAGCTCCTCCTGTGTCATACGCGGCAAGCTTGTACCCTGCTGCATTACTGACATAACAAACCCTTCTGGTTTATAAAAAATTCCTGTTCCCCAATCATTCACGAAGAATATTGCGAAACCCTTAATATTATGCATTATAAGGCAGATAAAATATATCACGAATTCAAACAAAGAAAAACGGCGCGATACATATGAAACGAATTATCTATTTAAGCTTTGCGATGACATGTATTCTCGGCATCGCCGCATGCGGGATCAAACCACAAGACCTTGATCCACCGGCAGGCGCGGAAGACACGACGTTCCCGCAGACCTACCCGCAAGAATAATACCCCACAAACATATCCCGCAAATCGCGATATAAGGATCTCAAGATGTCCGACTTTCACTATAAAAACGGTGAACTTTACACTGAAAACGTGCCCGTAAAAACATTGGCCGAACAATACGGCACGCCGCTGTATGTTTACAGCGCCGCCCATCTGCGCACACAGGCCGGTCAATTAAAAACGACCCTGTCCCAGCATTTGCCCGCAGATGCGAATGCCCCCCTGATCTGCTTTGCCTGCAAAGCAAACAGCAATATCGCCGTTCTTGATTTGTTAAAACAAGAAGGCTTAGGCACGGATATTGTCTCCCTCGGTGAATACACACGCGCAAGGCAGGCCGGTATATCGCCGGATAAAATCGTTTTTTCCGGGGTGGGAAAAACAGACACGGAAATTGAAACGGTTCTTAAAAACGGCATTCACCAGATCAACGTTGAATCCGAACCCGAACTGGAACGCATTGCACGCATTGCAGAAAAACACAAAATCACCGCACCTGTTGCCTTTCGTTTTAATCCCGACGTTGATGCCAAAACACACGCCAAAATCACAACAGGCAAGCATGAGAACAAATTCGGTCTGACCCGCGACGCGTTGATTGCGCTGTATCAGAAAGCGGACGCACACGCCTTTATCGCACCAAAGGGCATTACATCCCATATCGGTTCACAGCTGACCGCCGTTACGCCGTTCAAAGATGCCTTTACCCGTATGCGCGATCTGGTTGAGATGCTGCGCGCAATGGATATGCCTGTCACACGCATTGATATTGGCGGCGGGCTTGGCATCACCTATACGGACGAAACACCGCCCGATCTGGATGATTACGCACGCATGGTTGCCGAGATTATCGCGCCGCTCGGCACACAAATCATTCTGGAACCCGGTCGTTTCATCGCAGGGAATTGCGGCATTTTGGTCAGTCAGGTCGTACACGTCAAACAGGGCGAGAAAAAGCACTATCTGATCCTTGATGCCGGCATGAATGATTTGGCACGCCCCTCCATTTATGACGCCTACCACCCTGTTATGCCCGTGCTTGAAAACAAAGCCGCAGAGCATATCGCCTATGACATTGTCGGTCCGGTATGCGAAACAGGCGATACATTCGGCAAAAATATTCCGTTACCGGTTATGGAGGAAGACGATTTCGTCGCAATGACTTCCAGCGGCGCATATGGTTTTGTCATGGCTTCCAATTATAATACACGGCCATTGCCTGCCGAAATTCTGGTCGATGGCGACACACATAAACTGATCCGCAGACGGCAGACAGTGGATGATATTCTTGCACTTGAAATAGATATTTAAACGGCCTGTTAAGCGGCTCAATCGGCGCTATGTACGCTCTGCGTATGATCTTCGACGCCGACAGTCCGCCCCAACGCCTTTTCACCGCCAACCGGAATAAAAGTCACGGTCAGATCACTCAAATCCGCAGGCGGGTTTGCATGCTGCATTTGAAACCGGACGGTTTCATCGGGGGCAATGGTATCTTGCTTTGTCACATCAACCCACGCCAACGCTTCCTGACCGTCTTTTGATGACGATATCTGCATCGCAGGCACGGCCGAGTCTTCTTGCCCTAAATTCAGAATCTCTCCGCGCACATTCAGAACACGGACATTGTCGTTATTTGTTTCGGTCACAGCTTCCAACTGGCTTATAATAAGCTGCTCCCCTTCCAAAGGTGGCTGCACACCGAACAAACCGTAAAAGCTTGCCGCCCCTGGAAACACATGCATCACAGGACGATTCACAGCCATCAATAAAATCAGAACCGCAACAAAAATAACGGCCGCGCCGCCATAACTGGCCATAAAGACATGTGCCGTGACTTCTTCCGGTTCTGCACCGAAAAGTGTCCCGCCGTTTTTTCCGCGTACCTCTTTTTTCGGCTTGTCCTGCGCATCCGCTGCGTCATCATCTGCGGCCGCTTCCCCGGATGGTGTATCTTCTTGTGGTGACGCTGGGTCTTCCGCGTCCAATTCCGCCGAATCGTCGTCAATCGGCAGATCGGAATCATCGGCGTTTTCTTCACCTTGGTCGCTTTGATCTGCCGCATCATCATCGTCGGCCGTATAAAAATTTTCGAGATCGTCATCATCATCCGGCTGTTCCGGAATGGCATCCGGATCGAACGCGCCCAGATCAAGGTCTTCATCAAAATCAATATCGTCCGGCGCATCTGTCTGTCCGTTGTCTTCACCGGCATCCTGCAGATCATCGCTCACATCGTCGTCCGGCGCGGCATGCGCCTTCAACTCTTCTTCACCATTTAAGGTCTGGAACCATTCGTGACCACAATTTTTACACCGCATCGCACGCCCTTCGTCCCCGATCATATGATCCGGAACGATATATCTGGACGAACACTGACTGCAGTTAATAATCATAGAATAAAATCACATAAATAATGGACGCGCGGCCATAAAACCAATAAGTTTCTAACTATACTAAAATACACGTATCTTGACTATAGTGTAGCTCATAAATTCAAAAAGCCAAACAAAACCACATGATTAAGTTTGAACATATAGGGTTGCGATACGGCATTGGGCCGGAGGTTCTGACCGATATCAATTTCACGCTGGAACCGGGATCGTTCCATTTCCTGACGGGACAAAGCGGCGCAGGGAAAACATCCTTAATGCGCCTGATGTATCTGGGACAAAGACCCACACGTGGCGCGATCAACATGTTCGGCCATGCCATCAATACAACGCCCCGCGCCGCCTTGTCTGAAATTCGCCAAAAAATCGGTGTGGTTTTTCAGGATTTCCGTTTGCTGAACCACATGTCATCCTTTGACAATGTGGCGTTGCCACTGCGCATTAAAGGCACCCCCGAAAAGCAAATCAAAAAAGATGTCACCGAGTTGCTGGAATGGGTCGGCCTCGGCGATCATATGGATACCCTGCCGAACACCATGTCCGGTGGCCAGCAGCAACGTGTCGCGATCGCCCGCGCCGTTATTACCCGCCCGCGCCTTTTACTGGCTGACGAACCGACCGGCAATCTGGATGATGAAATCGGCATTCGTCTTTTGAACCTATTCGAACAGCTCAATAAAATGGGCACCACCACAGTGATTGCCACGCACGACCATCATTTGATCGAACGGTTCGGGTATCCGCGCATGGTTCTGGATGACGGATCGTTACACATTGAAAAACACGGATCATGGATTCGCAAGAAACTCGAAGGTGTATTTTAATGGCCGGATTTGGAAAGCTCATATTTTGGCGCCGCAGAGAGCGTATGATCGGCAAAGCCAGCCGGTCAAGACGGTTCGATATTGCCCTTGAAAACGCACAGGGCACAGGGTTTCTGGCGTTACTTGTCGGATTAATGTGCTTTTTGGTTATGATCGCCGTGGCAGCTTCTTTTGCGTTATCCGCCATGTCGGAACGCTGGTCGTCGGGCCTTGAGAATAAAATCACAATCGAAATTCCGGCCGAAACCGCAAATGGCGACCCGCGCGATAAAAAGACGCTAACGGCCTTATCAGAACAAGTTCAGGCGATGCTCGCAGAAATCCCGAATATCAAATCGATCGAACCATTGTCCGATGCCGATGTCTCCGAATTGGTAAAACCGTGGCTTGGCGAAGATTTACCGTTATCCGATATTCCCCTGCCCGCGCTGATCTCCATCGAAACGCATAATAGCGACGATGCAAACCTCGACAGTCTTTCCGTAAAGCTGAAAAATATCTCCGGTAACATACGGCTTGATACGCACGAAGATTGGCTATTGCACTTGCTACGCTTTACAAAGACGTTACAGCTGACAACCTTTCTCATTAGCCTGATCGTCGGGATCACCACCATCATCGCCATTGCCGGCGCGGTCAAAGCACGTCTGGCCGTTTTGGGCGAGCAAATCGAATTACTGCATTTAATCGGTGCAACGGACCGTTACATCGCCAAACAATTCCAGACATACAGCTTTTTCGTATCGCTGAAAGGCAGCATTATCGGCGCGCTCGTATGCGGCGTATTCCTGCTTTTTATCGGCATGTTATTCGGTGATATGGCCGCAAATTTATTACCTGATTTTCACCTGTCATTCCGGCAAGTCATGCTGCTGTGCTGTGTACCGATCATCATCAGTTTCTTTGCCATGATGACCGCACGCCACACTGTCATGAGTGCTCTGGGCAAGCTCCCATAACGTTATCAATGGTCTTGTCATGATGAAACACGTTTTACGATCACCGTTTATATTACTCCCCGCCACGCTGGTTCTGACGTGGCTGGCCGGCCTTTTATTGTTCGCCGCATTCATTCTGACGATGGATAAACCGCAAACCACCACAGGCGATCAGGCCGACGCCATTATTGTTTTTACGGGCGGATCAAAACGCATTGAAACGGGCCTGACCTTACTGAAAGAACAGCACGCGCCAGTCCTGTTCATTTCCGGTGTCGGCCCGAACCTTGATATCGATACGGTTTACAAGCTCTGGAGTGATGATGACAGCGCAGAGACATTATGCTGTTTCGAACTGGGGAAAAAAGCCACCAACACCATCGGCAATGCTATTGAAACCAAACAATGGGCATCCGACAATCATATTGCCTCGATCATTCTGGTCACTTCGGATTACCACATGCCGCGTGCCGTTATTGAACTGCGCAAAGAAATGTCCGATCTGTCCGTTTCACCCTATGTTGTCAAAGGCGGGCCGGATATGCTGAAAAACACGCATTACTGGCGGCTGATCTTCGAAGAATATCACAAGACTTTCTACAGTTTATTACAGCTTCTGTTTGCATCCGGAAACAAAGACGTATAAAAAGCAACCTCCGACAATAACAAGGTATTATTCCTATGCTTTTTCTCAGAGCATCGCTTTTCAATTTCAGCTTCTACGGTTTGACAATCGTGGCCTGTATTTTATGCGTTCCCGGCCTGTTTCTCGGAGAAAAAGGAACATACCGCATTATCCGCGCCTATCTGCGGATGGTCTATATGGCTGAAAAATATATTCTGGGCCTTGATTACGAAGTGCGCGGCCTTGAAAATCTGCCGCCGGACGGCGCGTTCATCGTTGCCGCAAAACACCAATCCCCTTACGAAACGCTCAAGCTGCATTACCTGTTCAACGACCCCGCCATCGTGCTTAAAAAAGAACTTCTGAATATCCCGATCTGGGGCAAGTTCCTGTCACGGATCAAGCCCATCGCCATTGACCGCAGCCAGAAAAAAGAAGCGATGAAACAGGTTATTGATGGCGCCGCCAGAGTAAAAGAGCAAGGCCGCCCCATTATCATCTTTCCGCAGGGAACGCGGGTTTATCCGTGGCAGACATCTGCTGAAAAGCCCTATAAGGCCGGTGCAATGCGTATTCAATCCGAAACCGATATGGACATTGTGCCACTTGCCATGAATACGGGGCTTTACTGGGCGCGCAAAGGCTGGATGAAATATCCGGGCAAGGTTATTTTCGAATTCCTGCCCCCGCTGAAACGCCAAACCGATATTTCAACAGGATTAAAACAGCTTGAAAAAACGCTGGAGGAAACCACAACAGCCCTTCAAAACGAAGCGATGACATCTTATCCTTATTTGCAGAAAATGTTCGATAAAAGAAAAGCCAAGCATCAAAAGCATGTCATCACCGCACAGCAAAAAACCGAAACAAAAATCTCTTAAATCAGATATCAAATCGATTCTGCTGTGGACGATCATCATTGTCTTTGGCTGTTACACCGCGTTCTGGTTCACGATCAGCCATTTCCTGAATAAACAGATTACGGCCTATCAAGAGCACCTGCCCGCAACAGAACAGCTTCTGGATGTCTCTGTTACAGGTTTCCCCGCGCCGCACACAGTGCGCGCTGCCTATCGCAAATCACTGCCGGAACATGGCATTGCTGTTTCTATTCCCGCATTGACCGTACAAAGCTTTTTCATTCCCGGTCATGACGTCACCATTGATTTGCCGCGTGGCCTTCGGATCAAAGCCTTATCAGATACGCCCGTCTTACCGTCCCAGAAAACGAAAAAAGCGCTGCAAAGCCTGTCTATTGATGCCGTTCACATCAAAACGCAGATTGTAAAATCCCTGCCGCGCAATATATCCGAGCGCGCAATCCGCAACTGGTACGAAAAAGGCCACGCCAAAATACCGCTCACAGAATTTACGATCCGGTCCGGTGACATCGAAATCACAGGCAGCGGCGTAATTGCACTTGATGAGGCCTTACAGCCTGACATCACATCCGAGATACGCATTTTCAATCCCGCGCATCTGCTGGAGATGATCTCGCGCTATGATTTGTTAAATGACAAGGAAGACAAAGTGATGCGGTTCATGGTCGCCTCTATGCAACAAACAGACGAAGCATCAGGCCGCCCTTATATCGACCTGCCAATTACGCTTCAGAATCGGGCTCTGCGTCTCGGGGCCGTACGCGTGGGGTATATCGATTTGATCCAATGGGCGAACGCGGATAACTCGCCTGCCCGCGGTCAATAATCTTGCGCCGCACATCACGCGTGCGCGTAAAGAAATCTTCGAGAAAGTCAGGATCATCATTACGGATCGCACGCTGTAACGCAGTCAAATCTTCGTTAAAGCGTTGTAACAAATCCAGCACGGCATCTTTGTTCGTCAGGAAGATATCGCGCCACATCACAGGATCGGACGCCGCAATCCGTGTAAAATCACGAAAACCGCCCGCAGAAAAACTGATCACGTCCTCGCCCATAAAATCTTCCAGATCGACAGCTGTACCGACAATCGTATAGGCAATCAAATGCGGCAAATGTGATGTCAGCCCCAGTACAAGGTCATGACGCTTGGCATCCATAATCTCGATATCTGCGCCAAACTGTTCCCACAGCAACGTCACTTTTTCAACGGCGCGCACATCTGTGTCTTTGGTCGGCGTAAAAATACACCAACGATTTTCGAACAGTTCAGGAAAGCCTGCTTCCGGACCGGAATATTCCGTCCCTGCAATCGGGTGCGCCGGAATAAAATGCGCATGCGGTGGCAAATGCGGCATCACATCATCAATGACAGACTGCTTGACCGACCCTGTATCTGAAATAATCACGCCGTCGGCCAAATGATCCTTAATGGCCGCGACAACATTACCTGTCTGCAACACCGGCACCGCCAGAATGACCAAATCACAATCGCGGACACCGTCCTGCAATGAACTTGTCGCTTCGTGCGCAAGCTGCATTTCCACAACCGTTTTGCACACATCATCAGACAAATCCACCGCGACCATATGATCGGCCAGATTTTTCTGCATAATCGCCCGCCCGATAGACGAGCCGATCAAGCCATATCCGATAATTGCAACACGTTTGAACATTCTGTGTGTGCCTACCTGTTCTAATATTGAGGCGGTTCTGCGTAACCACCAATTCTGTAACAGCGTGTCATTGGACCGCCAATTTCTTTTTCAAGCGCTCTGAGGCGTTTATCATCCTGTGCAACATAGCCTTCGACTTCCACCAAGTGCAGCGGCGGCAAATAAGAATCGCCCGGCGATGTATAGACAAAAATCGGCGGCATTTCGGCCTTCTTACATTTTTCAACCAGACCGCCACGACTGATATCCTGATCCAAATCAACCACAACAAAGCTGCGGTCGGATTCAGACGGATCAAACGGTAGCCGCGCCACAACAACCGCGCGATGTTCATAATGCCCCTGATCAATCTCTTCATCTGCGAACGGCAGCCGCGCAATCACATTCAGCCCCTCTTCACCGATTTCATCTTTGAACATACGCCACCAGCATTTCTGTTCCCCGTCCACCGGCCAGGGCATGACAGCAAATGTCGCTTCACCCTCGCGGATCATGGTCAGGGCACTGACCGGATTGCTGGCTTTTTTGAAGGACAGAACAGAGCTAAAGAAATCTTTTGCCAGTTCCATGAACACAATGCTGTCCGGCTTATCACCGACGGGGACAACAACACTGACATCACCGGTCTGAATTTTTGTGGTCGCCCCGATAATCTCGCGCCATATCCGGAACACAGACTTACGCGGGAACTTGCCCTGATGCATTGATAAAAGTTTTTTCACCAGATCGGCTTCGCGCGCCGGAAAAATGATCTGCCCGCCGGATTTTCTTTTTTCTTTGACGATTTCATCAACAACATCAACGCGTTTTGCCAGCAAATCATGAATATGCTGGTCAATCTGATCGATTTCCCGTCGTAATAATTGCAGATCTTTTTGTGACATTGATACACATATCCCTTTTACACAGAAGCCCTCTAAAACACAGGCTAGTAGTAATAGTAAACTCTCTCTCTATTGCCAAGCTTTAATTGCCGCGCCCGTTCACAATATTCTGGATTGCGTTCTGGATCGCATAACGGCGCTTTCCGGCAAGCCGTTCCCGCTTTCCTTCGGGCAAGCCTGCATAAATCTGTTTCGTTGCCTCGATCAAATGAACACCGGCCAATCCGGGGAACAGAAAACGGCCGAAACTTTCATAAAAATACGCCGCCTTTAACACGATAAAACTGCGAAACGGTGGCATCAAAAGCGCTCGATCGGCCTTTTCGATTGCAAACAGATTGTCTTTCAAATGCTGGGTAATTTGATTGAAACTGTATGGCGCACCATGTCCAAACGGTGTCCAATCCGCCCGCGCCCACAACCCCAGACGGTTCGGCACAACCAGAACCAGACGGCCATGCCCTTTTAAAACGCGCCAGAACTCTTTCAACAATTCATCGGGGAAATCCGTAAATTCCAGCCCATGCACAACAAACAGACAATCCACCGTTTCCGTTTCCAGCGGCAACAGACCGTCATCGGTCAGGCAAAGCGCATTTTTTTTGTTTTCAGGCCAGTGTGATCCGCCGATTTTACCGGGATTGATACAAATGGCCCGTTCTGTTTCTTTATATAAACGGCTCATATAAGGCGCGGCATAACCGTACCCGACCAGGGTCTTTCCGTTCACAGGTGACAGCATGCCGCGGATATGCCCCGTCAGCAGGCGTGCAATCAACCGCCCTGCCCGGCGTTTGTAAAAATCCCGAAAGTCATATGCGCTAATCGCCATAAACGCCCGCTTTTCATATTTTGTTTTTGATTATCACATGATCCGCTGCCCTTTACGACAACCGTACGATTCATTCATTTCATATTGATTATAAATGGTTCATATGCGCAAGCAACTCTTCGATCAATGGAAGATCGGCTTCCGGCATTTCATAATCGTATAATGACAGTGGCATAACCCATTTCAGGGTCTGCCCCTCTTTGGCCTGTGGAATACCTTTCCAGACACGGCAAATAAATAGCGGCATTAAAAGATGAAAATCATCATAGCCATGAGATGCAAATGCAATCGGCAAAAAACAGCACGGCCGGACCGTGACGCCAAGTTCTTCGTCCAGTTCGCGCATCAAAGCATATTCGGGTGTTTCACCGGCATCAACCTTGCCGCCGGGAAATTCCCACATACCTGCCATTGCCTTGCCTTCCGGCCGCTGCGCGATTAGAACGCGCCCGTCCTGATCGATAATGGCTGCGGCGGCGACCAACACAATGGGCTTATCAGGCAAAGAAGGCGCCGGAAGTTCCAGCGCCTCATAGCAGGACATTTCTTTTTGACGAAATGTAACCATTTTATTATTCAGCCGCTTCCGGTGTCTCGGCTGGCTTACTGACCTCTGCCGCAGACTCTTCAGCAGTCTCTTCTACTGTTTGTTCTGCTGTATCGGCAGAACCATCTTCATCCGGTGTGTACTCAACCTCTAAAGATCCGCCGTTAATGTCGAATTTTTCAACATCAGCACCTTTTTGCCAGCTTTGCATCAGCAGGAACAATTCTTCCTGACGCATTTTCTGTTCCAGCTTGCTACGCACTTCTTCGTAGGCAGGTGGCTCGATGTTACGACGATCTTCGACCATCAGGACATGCCAGCCGAATTGTGACTTCACAGGTTCTGTTGAATATTCGCCGACAGGCAATGCAAATGCGGCTTCGCCGAATTCTGCAACCATATCACCTTTTTTAAAGTAACCAAGATCGCCGCCACGTTCTGCGGTCGGGCCGACTGATTTTTCTTTGGCCAGTTCAACGAAATCAGCGCCTTCATTAAGTTCAGCGATTACCGCTTTGGCATCGTCTTCGCTTTCCAGCAAGATGTGGCGTGCATGTGTTTCTTCCACACCGTCAAATTGCTTTGTAAACTCTTCATATTTTGCTTTTAGCTTATCTTCCGTCACAAGGTCGTCCAACTGACGTTGCAAGAAGATGTTGCGTTTAATTTCTTTTTCAACCTGCGCAAGGGCGTCAATGACTTCGGGATCACCGTCCAGATTCGCCGTTTCGACTTTCTGTGCCAGAATATGATCCGTTACCACCTGATCCAATGCCATCGGGAACAGATTCTCGATCGGCATGGATTTAACGTGATCGGGCAATGTCTTGATGAAATCAAGCACGGCCTGACGTTTGATTTCCGCGCCATTTACAACAGCAACGACAGGGTTACCTTCGCGCATTTTCGGAGATTTCTCTTCTTGCAGCGATGTCATTTCCGGCTCTGTGCGGCTTTCATCATCTGTTGTTGCCATGCGCTGTTCCGACAGCATGTACGCGCCGCCCAGCAACACAACCAACACCAGTACAAAAACCCATACAGGGACCTTTCCGGCCGTTGATTTTTTATTCTCTTTGTTTAGCTCAGACATTCCGTCCTCCTCTAGTCTAGGTTCGCTCATCTAAAATTGCAGTGAATCTGCACACAAACTACCCCGTTCACGATCAAGAATAAAGGGCTTAATTCATACTGCGCACAAATTTACGCGCAAGAAATGCGACGATGGATTGACGAGCGGCATCCAGAGGCTTATATCATGATGCCATACAAAAAACACGATACTGTAAACCACATGAAACGGACCACATGGTACTAGCACTCGCAAAAAAGGTATTCGGGAGCAGCAATGATCGCGCCGTGAAGCGACTTGAAAGACAAGTTGCGCAAATCAATGAACGCGAACCCCAATATCTTGACCTGACAGATGAGCAACTCAAGGCAAAGACAGACGAATTCCGACAGCGTCTGAAAGACGGACAAAAGCTTGACGATATCGCGCATGAAGCTTTCGCAGTCGTACGCGAGACCGCGAAACGCACACTCCGCCAACGCCATTACGATGTGCAGATGATCGGCGGCCTGACATTGCACGAAGGCAAGATTGCCGAAATGCGTACCGGTGAAGGTAAAACGCTGGTATCAACGCTGGCGGCCTACCTGAACGCGCTTGAAGGCAAAGGCGTTCACATCGTGACCGTGAACGACTATCTGGCAAAACGTGATGCCGAATGGATGGGGCAGATTTACGCATTTCTCGGCCTGACTGTTGGCTGCATTACCCACGACATGGATGAAGTCGAGCGCAAAGCCGCTTATGATGCCGATATCACATACGGCACAAATAACGAATTCGGTTTCGATTACCTGCGCGACAACATGAAATATCACTTGTCGGACATGGTACAGCGTCCGTTTAACTTTGCCATCGTTGACGAGGTCGACTCGATCCTGATTGACGAAGCCAGAACGCCACTGATTATCTCCGGCCCATCGGAGACATCGTCCGAACTTTATATTGCCGTTGATAAAATCATTCCTGAGCTGAATGAAAAACATTACGAGCTTGAAGAAAAATCAAAAACAGTTGTGCTGACGGATGATGGCACTGAATTCGCCGAAGACTTGCTGAAAAAAGCGGGTCTTCTGGAAGACGGTAGCCTGTATGATGCCCATAACGTCTCACTGGTGCATCACGTCAATCAGGCGCTGCGGGCACATAAGCTGTTTCAGAAAGACAAAGAATATATCATCCAGAACGACAAGGTCGTGATTATTGATGAATTTACGGGCCGCATGATGGAAGGCCGCCGTTTTTCTGACGGGCTTCATCAGGCACTGGAAGCCAAAGAAGGCGTTGAAATCCAGAACGAAAACCAGACATTGGCCTCGATCACGTTCCAGAATTATTTCCGTCTTTACCCGAAACTGTCGGGCATGACGGGGACAGCCATGACCGAGGCCGAGGAATTTGCCGAAATTTACGGGCTGGGTGTTATCAACATCCCGACAAACCTGCCGATCAGCCGTATTGATCACGACGATCAGATTTTCAAATCCGAAGATGAAAAGATGGAAGCCGCTGTCAAATTGATCAAGACATGCGCCGACCGCCGTCAGCCGACATTGGTCGGAACAACATCGATCGAAAAATCGGAAAAACTGTCTGCTCTTTTGAAAAAGCACAAAATCAAACATAACGTGCTGAACGCCAGACACCATGAAAAAGAAGCGCATATTATCGGTCAGGCCGGTCAACCCGGCGCCGTTACGATCGCAACAAACATGGCCGGCCGCGGGACGGACATCCAGTTGGGCGGTAACGTCGAAATGCGCGTCGAACAAGAAGTGCCCGAAGATTGGGATGCAAAGAAAAGACAGGCCGCTATCGAGAAAATCGAATCCGAGGTCGAAGAGAACCGCATTGCGGTTCTTGAAGCCGGCGGCCTTTTCGTGATCGGGACAGAACGCCATGAATCGCGCCGTATTGATAACCAGCTCCGTGGCCGTTCCGGCCGTCAGGGTGATCCGGGGGCGTCTGCATTCTTCCTGTCTCTCGAAGATGACCTGATGCGTATTTTCGGATCAGACCGTATGGAAGCCTTGCTTGCGCACAAGCATATCGGTTTGAAAGCCGGTGAAGCCCTGACCCATCCGTGGATCAGCAAAGCATTGGAACGCGCACAGGCAAAAGTCGAAGCCATGAACTTTGATGTGCGTAAAAACCTGCTGAAATATGACGATGTCATGAACGACCAGCGTAAAGTCATTTACGACCAGCGCAAAGACATCATGGATTCGGAAGAAGTCGGCGATTTGGTGGCGGAAATGAGACATCAGGTCATCGACGATATGGTTCACCGCTATATCCCGCCCCGCACCTATGCCGATAACTGGGATATTGACGGCCTGCAGGCCGATGTGGCCCGCCTGCTGAATCTGGAATTGCCGATTCAGGACTGGGCGAAAGAAGAAGGCATTGCCGATGTTGAAATTGCCGACCGCCTGATTGAACATAGCGACCGCTTCATGGCGAGCAAAGCCGCAAATACAGGCCTTGATCTGTACCGCAAGCTGGAACGCTCTTTAGTTTTGCAAAAGCTTGATCAGCTCTGGAAAGACCATCTGCTCAACCTCGACCATCTGCGTCAGGGGATCAATCTGCGTGCGTTCGGTCAGCGCGACCCGCTGAATGAATATAAAGCCGAAGCGTTCGGCATGTTTGAAAATATGCTCGACCAACTGCGTGAAACCGTCACGCAAACGCTCAGCATTGTGGAATTCAACATTGGTCAGGATGGTGACGAATTGATGTTCCGCCGTTCCGAACCGCAAGCATTGCAGGAAACACGCAAAGACCCTGCCCTTGAAGGCGCACAGCCTGTTTCAAACAATAACGGTACGAACATGACTTACGCACCGGACCAACAGGCACAGTCCCCCGTCAGACATCAGTTCGACCAGAACAATCCGGCGACATGGACAAATGTGCCACGCAATGCGCCTTGTCCGTGCGGCAGCGGTCTGAAATATAAACATTGCCACGGCAAGGTCGGTTAATACCGCCTGTCCCCCCGATAGAAACAGACAACAATAAAAGCGGCGGAGCATTCAACTCTGCCGCTTTTTTATGCCGATCACATCATGTGATAACATTTCTTTCTACGCGTGAATGTCTTTGTCGGGCGGTGTCAAGCGGATCAACGTCAACTGATGACGCTGTTTGCGCACGATATCAAACCGGAATCCATAGAATGTGAAAGATTGCCCCGGCTCCGGAATGGCTTGCGTTTCATACAGCATAAGCCCCGCGATGGTCGAATAATGCTCGTCCGGTAAATCCCATTCAAACTCACGATTCAAATCACGAATGGTCACCGTCCCCTCAACCAGCAAACTGCCATTTGGCTGACGACGCACACCGGATACAACCTCATCTGTTTCATCTTCGATTTCGCCGACAATTTCTTCCAGAATATCTTCCAGTGTCACAACCCCCATGAAGCTGCCATATTCATCGACAACCAGCGCAAAATGTTCCCGTCGATCACGGAAGGCCTGCAGCTGGTCGCTTAACGATGTGCTTTCCGGCACAAACCACGGTTCAGACATCACCTTTTTGATATCGATTTTCTTGAGATCACCATCCAGCGCATGTATTTCCCGCAGCAGATTTTTGACGTTGATCACACCGACAATATTATCCTGTTCCCCCTGATAAATCGGCAAGCGCGTATATGGACTGTTCAGAATATCCTGCACCTGTTGTTCCGGATCGCCTTCGGCATTAATCAGTTCAACCGTTTTCCGGTGCGTCATAATTTCTTCGACTTCGACATCTTCCAAATCCAGAATGGAACGCAGCATCGCGCGCTGTTTATCAACCGCATTCACGGTTTCATCGCCATCTTCGCTCCGGTGCAATTCGATGGCGCCGCGCAATTCTTCCATATTCCCGCCGACCGCAACCAGCGATATATCCGCTCCCAGAATACGCAAGACAAGACGCACAATTTTGGACACCAGATCAGTCACCGGCGAAAAGACGATAATCACAACCCGGATCACCGGCGAAATAGCCATCGCCATCCGGTCAGAAAAATGGATCGCGTATGTTTTCGGCAAGACTTCGGCAAAGATCAGCACCAGCATCGTCATAACCAATGTGGCATAGACAACGCCCGCTTCCCCGACAAGCTTGATAAAGACACTTGTTGCGATGGCCGATGCCAGAATATTGACCAGATTATTCCCCAGCAACAACGCGCCAATCATCTTTTCTCTTTTCTCGATAATCTTGATGACACGTTTGGCTTTTTTGTTTCCGTCTTTTTCCAGCGCATGCATTTTCGCAAGCGACACAGCGGTTAAAGCCGTTTCCGATCCGGAAAAGAAACCGGACAAGCACAACAGAAAGAAGACCACACCAATTGAAATAAGTAGCTCTATATCCATAGAGATTTTTCCTTTTTATAACCTAAATTATATATTGAGTATTCACGGCGACTTTTAACATGACTCCGTTAATATGACTCCGCGACAACGGCGATCACATCATCAATATCAACGTCACGTTCGGTATAAGCCGCCCCGATTCCACGCACCAACACAAATGTTAATTGCCCCTTATAGACCTTCTTGTCTTTACGCATAAAGTCCACAATCTCTTGCGGCGTATGGTGCAAATGGTCAGCCACCTGCTTGATTGAAGTCGGCAATCCGACCGCATCCAGATGCTTTACCACAAAGGCAACATCGCTATCATCGCAACATCCCATGCACGCAGACAAACGAAACGCCAGCACCGTACCGATGGCCACCGCCTCGCCATGTAATAAACCGCCATCAAATCCGGCAGACAACTCCAGCGCATGTCCGAATGTATGCCCCAGATTAAGCAGCGCACGCACGCCCCCCTCTTTTTCATCCGCTTTTACAATATCCGCTTTTTTCTGGCAGGATGCAGCGATCGCATGCGCGAGCGCCTCTTCTTCTTTGCGGAACAGTGCCTCTTTATGGTCATCCAGCCATGCGTAAAACTCCTGATCACCCAGCAAACCGTATTTCACAACTTCGGCATATCCGGCGCGGAATTCACGATCAGGCAAACTTTCAAGTACGTCAAAATCACAGAGGACAAGGACCGGCTGGTAAAATGCGCCGACCAGATTTTTCCCCTGCGCCGTATCAATGCCGGTCTTCCCCCCGACGGAGCTATCGACCTGTGCCAGTAAGGTCGTCGGAACCTGTACAAAATCGATACCACGCAACGTAATTGATGCGACAAAACCGGCCAGATCACCGATCACGCCACCGCCAACGGCAAACAGAACCGATTGTCTGTTCACTCCGTTTTCAAGCAGCCATTCCGTTGCCTGCTGTACAAACGGCCATGATTTTGTTTTCTCTCCGGCTGGCAAGGATAATAATTGCACCGACGCGGCCGCACCGGTTTCAAGCGCATTCATCAATTTATGGGCGTGCTGTTCCTGCACATTTTCATCTGTCAGGATAAAAACAGACCGCCCATCCAGATCATAGGGCATATAGTTTTCAATATCGGCAATCAAATCACGACCAATCAGAATGTCATAGGACCGGTTCCCCAATCCGACATTCACGGCTTTAACAGCGTTCAGTGTTTCGTTCATTGCGGACTCCAGCCCTTCCTTTTGCGTGCTAGCGTGCTTACTTGTGCTTTTATGCACGTTATTGCTCCAGATATCTATCCAACTCGTCGATCATCACGTCCAAAATCTCGCGCAAATTGCCTTGCGCCGTATTAATCGCGATATCGGCTTTTTTATATATCGGATTCCGCTTCTCTGCCAGATTTTTTAGAACGCCTTTGGGATTATCATTATTCAGCAACGGACGCTTTTTATTCCCTGCCGTCCGCTTATAGAGCGTATCGACATCCGCATGCAACCAAATCGAAACAGCATCACGCCAAATCAAATCAGCTGTTTCCGTTGATGTGACAGCACCGCCGCCCGTGGCAATCACGGCGGCATTTTCATCCATCAACCGTTTGATCACGCGCCGTTCACCATCGCGAAAATAAGGTTCCCCGAATTTTTCGAAAATATCGGCAATCGGCATGCCTGCGGCATTCACGATTTCATCATCAGAATCAACAAACGGCTTTTCCAGTGCGGCGGCCAGCATGCGGCCAAGCTGGGTCTTCCCTGCGCCCATCAAACCGACAAGCACAACAGGCTTGGTCAAATGCTGCCTGATATTTTGCAGCTTTTCGCCAGCCTTTGATGCGTTTTGACTCTGATCGTGTTTTTTCATGCCTAGTGTCTTACATGATTTCGAAAGAAATGTGAATTCGTGATATGTTATTCTTGAATTTGATCATCGATACCGCTTTACTTAGACAAGATAACAATGACAAACAACGCATATGATTAAGGTTTCGCGATGAAAAAATTCTTTCCGATTTTGCTCCTACTCGCCCTCATAGGCGGCCTCGGCTACGTTTCGTTTAGTGATGTCGATATCTCGCAAGCCGAGAAGACCGTTGAAATCTCGAATGACCGATTCTTTGAAACGAACTGATCTTGAGCATTTTGCCCCCTTTCCGTACAAGTGATGAATCCTTCATGCGCGCCGTCTTTATATTGGCCATTATCGCGTGTGCCGCTCTGCTGCCCTCACCGTTACAGGCAAATGACCGTATGGCAGGCGGAACACACGCCACAACATTCCGGCCTACCTTCCATTTCTCCGGATTAGGCTCACCTGATTTTGCCAAACTGGAAGGTCTGGGGACGATCGCCCCGTCGGATGAGGACTCGTTCGGCCTGAATATATGGCAAGGCTCCGACGCGCAGGACATACGCACGTTTGTCAGCGCATTGCCGGACAAACACAGCAATCCTGTCTTTTTCGACATGCAGCGCCGTATTTTGCTTGGTGAAACATCCATCGCTTCTATGCACCGATACAAAGATCCCGCCCCCGGCAATGACCTGTTCACCCTGCGGATACAAAAGCTGATTGATATGGGGTTATTTGCCGATGCGGCCGCACTCTATAAAAAAGTGTATGAAGAACCTTATCACCACACGCTGGCACAAACAGGTATCACAGCATTAGTCCTTAACAGCGAAAACGCACTGGCCTGTCTTGAAGCACAATCCTTGCCAACGAAAGCGAAAACTTCCGCCTTTGCACAAAAACTGAACATCTTCTGTGACCGTACATATCCGCACGCCGGTCATGATAACGGCGCAAAAAAGGACGACACCGACGAAAACAGTGCTAACGGGGCGACAAAAGAACAGGAAAACAAGCAGGACAACAAGGCAGAGCAAGAAAACATCCCGTCTTTCGCAACGCCGCTGCAACAGGCCTTTGATGACGAAACCTATATGTTCAAACCCGGCACGCCCGACGATTTGTCAGCGCTTGCGCAAATCGATCTTGCATTATTGATGACAATGGACCGCCTTGATTTCAGCCACATCGCACCGGATATAGACCGGCCATTTCTTATCTCGTTGGGGTTGCGCTCGAAAACCGTCACCGACCAAGACCGCCTTGCGCTGATGGTTGCCGCAACGCGTATCGGGCTGCGCACGCCAGCACAACTTGGCACATTCTACGCAAAAGCCCGTGTAAACGACCCTTATGTCACGCTATACAAAACGCTTTCAGACAATCCGAAAGACAGCGCGCACTATGACGACTACGCGCCCTTATTAGCACAGGCACAAAAAGACGATGCCCTTGTCCGCTTCTTACCGTTAGCCACATTTCTTCCACATGTGCCTGTGAGTACACTGATTCAATTTAAGGATGATTCGTTGGAAAAGCTTGTTTTTCAGGTCGCTAAGCAGAATCAAATTTCATTCACAGAAAAATGGTGGGATTCGTTTTTCAAGCTCTATAATGACCAAATCGACGATAAAGCGATTACAAACGCGGTATTATCGTATATTTTTTCCATAGAGCATTCTTCAGAAAAAACAAACTATATCTTGAGAAAAATCAAGGTTCAGGACGATATCGCCAAAAAACTATTCCACACAAAAACAAGTTATTATGAAAAACTTGACACCGCCCCTGATTTCGTGAATAGTGACGCCAATAAGAATTATGAAAATCCCGAGGGATTGACTTCGGCCTACGATTATGTAATGCATGTTGATGGTGCGCAAAATCGCTTGAAGAGAACAATAGAGAACAGGGAACTCGGAAAAGTTGTTTTGCTTAGCTGTATCGCATTTCGCGATATCCCGGCGACAGAAATCAACGCAGGGTCTTTGTGGGAAGCCGCGAAGGTTTTTCATGATGTGGGGTTAATAAATGCCGCAGGGCTTGTCGTAAGAGAAGCGCTGCTTGCAGAAAAAAGTAAATAAAAGGAGAACTATAATGGCACGTCCAGGTCGTCCACCAAAAGAGAAACCAAATCTACACCCTTTGGTTGATTCTTTTTTAGACATGCTAACAACTGAGCGCGGGGCAGCAGATAACACACGTCAGGCATACTGGCGCGATCTGGCTGATTGCAGCCTTTTCCTGCGCACGGAATGCAGCGTAGAGATTGTTGACGCATCAACAGATCAACTGAAATCATATCTGGAAGATTTGGCACAAAAGATTCATGTCAAAGGGGAAAATAAAGGCCAGATTGCAACACGCACTGTTGCACGTCGCCTTTCCGCTTTGCGCCAGTTCTTCCGTTACATCGTATCCGAGGGCGTTCGCAAAGATGACCCGACGACAACGATCGACAGCCCGAAACAAGAACGCACACTGCCGAAGACATTGACTGAAGCAGAAGTTGACACATTGATCAGCACAGCCGCACAAGGTGGCGGCGCAGACAGCAAACGTCTGGTTTGCCTGCTGGAAATGATCTACGCAACAGGTTTGCGTGTTTCCGAACTGGTCGGCTTGCCGATGTCAGCCATCGGCGAAGACACACAATTCCTGATGGTTGTCGGTAAAGGCGGCCGTGAACGCATGGTTCCGATGTCTGATCCGGCACAAAAAGCGTTGCAGGACTATGTTGCCGTGCGCGAGAAGTTTATCGCCGAAGATGATAACGGGTCACAGGCACAATGGCTGTTCCCGTCACGCACATCACAAAGCGGCCACCTGACACGTCAGCGTTTTGCGCAATTGTTGAAAGACTTGTCCGAAGAAGCAGGCATGCCGGATGGCAAAGTCAGCCCGCATATCCTGCGTCACGCTTTCGCGACACATCTTCTGAAAAACGGTGCGGACTTGCGCTCTGTTCAGAAAATGCTGGGTCACGCAGATATTGCAACAACGCAAATCTACACACATATCATTGGCGAAAACGCGAAGAAGACTGTCGAAGAAAAGCACCCGCTTTCAAAAACAGGCTCTGACGCGTAATTATAGGCCAATCGCCCACCTTAAATTTTGATAATCAGGCAAACATTTGTTGAATATGTTTGCCTGATTTGCTATTTGATATCCCCGTGTTGAATGAAAGAGATTGAAATATGAGCAAGTTAGACTTCGAAAAGCCGATTTTGGAACTGGAAGCAAAAATTAATGAGCTTCATAACGTCAGCAGTGATGACAGCCTGAACATCACCGAAGAAATCGACCGCATGACAGCAAAAGTCGATCGTCTGCTGAAGCAGACTTATAACAAGCTGACCGCACAGCAAAAGGTTCTTGTGGCTCGCCACGAAGACCGTCCGCATTTCAAGGACTATGCCTCCCAAATCATCACCGATTTCACACCGCTGGCCGGTGAACGTTGTTTTGGCGAAGATCAGGCCCTTCTCGGCGGTCTTGGCCGTTTCCGCGGACAATCCTGCGTCATTATGGGCCATGAAAAAGGCCAGACAACCGAAGAACGCATCAAGCATAATTTCGGCATGGCCCGTCCGGAAGGCTACCGCAAGGCTCAGCGTCTGCTGAAAATGGCCGAACAATACCAAATTCCGGTCATTACGCTTGTTGACACAGCCGGTGCCTACCCTGGTGTTGGTGCCGAAGAACGCGGTCAGGCCGAAGCCATCGCAAAATCAATCGAAACATGCCTGAACGTCAAGGTGCCGATCGTATCCGTCATTATCGGCGAAGGTGGTTCCGGCGGGGCGATTGCCATTGCCACAGCTGATAAGGTCTTCATGCTTGAACACTCTATCTATTCCGTCATTTCACCGGAAGGGTGTGCCTCTATTCTGTGGCGTAGCGCCTCGCACGCAGGCGATGCAGCCGAAGCGCTGCGTTTAACCGCACAGGACATGAAAGAATTGAAACTGATTGACGGCATTATTTCCGAACCACTCGGCGGCGCACACCGCAAGCGTGAAGAAACCATTGATCTGGTGGCTGATACGATTGAAAACGCCTTTGCCAAATTGATGCCGTGGAATACAGATAAAATTCTGAAGGACCGTCAGGAGAAATATCTGGCAATGGGACGTGCGGCGTAATCACAGGGCACAAGAACCGGAAAGCCCGACCAGCGCATCACACACATGCGACAACCGCGCGCGCAGCAAAACCATTATTTCATGACATTACTTCATGATGTACCGGGTTTTCCGGCCGGTTAGCACATACGCTGACCGTTCGGCACGTTGCTGGCCGGTCCGGCAAGAATGATGTCACCATTTTCGTCGGCAAATCCCAGAACAAGCACTTCCGACATGAACGGGCCGATCTGTCTGGGCGGAAAATTCACAACAGCCATCACCTGCCGACCGACCAGGTCGTCTTTGTTATAATGCACTGTAATTTGCGCTGAAGATTTCTTGATGCCGATTTCATCACCAAAATCGACAATCAATTTATAAGCGGGCTTCCGCGCTTCGGGAAAATCCAGCACATCTTGAATCGTTCCGGTACGGATATCTACTTTGGTAAAATCGTCGATTGTAATAGGCATGCCGCTCTCGTCCCCTTTGATGTCTCTATAATTAAAGATCATCAGAAATAGAGAAGACGCCCCTATTCGTCAAGTGCCCGTCAAGCAGCCATCGTCACGCGTTCGTCCCTGCATAGACAACAAAATGACTATAGTTGCGGTTTCCGTCTTTATCGTCATTCCGTCCACCGAGGGCTGTATTTTCATCCATGACAGCAACACGCTGAAGGTGCTTTTCTTTCAAATTCGCAAAAGAAAGCTTTTTCAAATCATCGCCGGTTTCTTCGATGGCGATGCGTGCACGCTGGATCATGTTCGTGAAACGTCCGTGCCCTGCGCGTAAATGTCCGTCTTCGGTCGCGGCCGCACGATAATACAACATGATAAACACGCGAATTGCCGCTGTCAGGGATGTCTTCTTGTTCTTCCGCAAATACACCAATGAACAAATATCGTGAATTTTGCACTTCTCGCGTTTTGCAATATCGCGCAAAGAAGCCCACATTTCGGGTTCGAGCCGCACCGATGTCCGTCGCCCCAACACCGTTATATTACGGCTTATCAAACTGCTTTTGATTCCAATATCTCCGTGATCCATATGCATTTTCCCCTTACTCTTATGTTGTTTCACTTAAATCTGTTTAATGCAAAAGAGATACGCGCAAGCTTATGCTCTCACGCCAAAGTATGTACACGTCATAATATATAGTTATTTTTAAAACACAACCTTTGCGTGTATATTGTTTTTATATCACGTGGTTACAGAGAGTCACCATTGTCGGAAACGCCTTGCAAATCGCCAAAAACACACGCACGCAGGTTGAATACATATGTGTGGACACTATTTTGATAGGGTGTAATCAAAACTTATTTGACAGCGCAAAAGAACGTAGACTAAATACCGATATGCCTAAGATCCGTTTAAAACCGAACTCCGCCGAATTTCTGGATGATGAGGATAAAGCACAGCCGTCTGTCGTTTGTGACATGCCCGGCTGCTACGAAGGTGCGGAACACAAAGCGCCGAAGGATCGCGAATTAAACGACTATTATGATTTTTGCCTGACGCATGTACAGGAATATAACAAGGCATGGGATTATTTTTCCGGCATGTCCCGCTCGGAGATCGAAGATCATTATATTCGCAGTCAATTCGGCGACCGTCCGACATGGCGCTATGACAGCTTTGCACAATTCGAAGAAAGCCTGCGTCAAAAAGTCTGGCGAACCTTCGAATTTGACGACCATCCGAAAGAAGACCCGAAAGAAGATGCAAAGCGCCGCGCGCACTTTGTTGATACAAACACCCCTGAATATGAAGCCATGCTGATTATGGGGCTGGAACCGCCGCTGGACTTAAAGACCATCAAAGCGCGTTACAAAGAACTGGCAAAGCAATATCACCCCGACCTGAATCGCGGTGATAAAGCCGCCGAAGACCTTCTCAAAAGCATCAATATGGCTTATACAATATTGAAGCTATCCTATGAGAAATACGAGAAATTAAGAGACAAAGACAACGATCAGGATGAACATCGTGACTGATAAACCGGAAAAACCGAACGAAGAAATCAATTATAGTGACGGGAAGTCAACGCTGGCCTATGACATCACAAAGCTGCGCAATGAAGCACACGGCCACCGCAGCATTCCCGATACAAAATTCAACGTCCGCGAACATTTCGGTCTGGACGTTGACTGGGACGTACCGGGCTTTAGTTACGAACAAAGCAACATTCCCGATATTGATGAAACATATCAATTCGACAAAGAAACAACTCTGGCGATCCTTGCGGGTTTTGCCCATAACCGGCGCGTCATGGTGCAAGGCTATCACGGCACAGGAAAATCAACACATATCGAACAGGTCGCCGCACGTTTGAACTGGCCGTGCGTACGTATCAACCTCGACAGTCATATCAGCCGCCTTGATTTACTTGGCAAAGACATGATCACACTGAAGGAAGGCAAACAGGTCACCGAATATAAAGAAGGTATTCTGCCCTGGGCTTTGCAGAACCCTGTCGCCATCGTCTTTGATGAATATGATGCAGGCCGCCCCGATGTCATGTTTGTTATTCAGCGCGTTCTGGAAGCCGAAGGCCGCCTGACCTTGCTGGATCAAAATACGGTGATCCGTCCGCACCCTGCGTTCCGTCTGTTTGCGACAGCGAACACCATCGGTCTTGGTGACATGACAGGCATGTATCACGGCGCACAACAAATCAATCAGGCCCAAATGGACCGCTGGAACATTGTTGCGACCCTCAACTATCTGCCGCATGAAGACGAGAAAGCCATCATGCTTGCCAAATATCCTGATATGGATAACGGCGAAGGCAAAGATAAAGTCGACGCCATGATCCGCATGGCCGATATGACCCGCAAAGGCTTTATCGCCGGTGACCTTTCTACGCTTATGTCACCGCGCACGGTCCTGAGCTGGATTGAAAATGATCATATCTTCAGAGATACGGAACAAGCCTTTAAATACAGCTTTTTCAACAAGTGTGACGAAGCCGAAAAAGATATTATTCAGGAATATTACCAGCGCTGTTTCGGCGTCGATATCTGATCCGGCACACAAAACACGGACATAAACGTAAAGCCCTTGCATGACATCGAACGATGAACGCACAACAGTCGAAGATTCGCGCCGCTATGAAAGCTTTAAAGCGGCGCTCTCCAGCACGCTCAAAGCCTTATCGGGGGAAAAAGAGCTGGATGTGCACTTCACCGCGACCGAAGCGCCCATCATTGACAAGATTAACAATTATTCCGAAAAAGTGCGCCTGCCCCTGCCCGACAGGACATTATCGGATAATAACCGCACGCTTGTGCGCGCCCACGCCGATGCAAAAGCCTTGCGCCTAAAGCATCACAACCCGCATGAACATTTGGCAAACGCGCCGCTGGACCTGACAGCAAAGGCCGTTATGGATGCAATGGAACAGGCACGCTGCGAATCTATCGGCATGACACAAATGCGTGGCGTAAAACAGAACCTGAACGCATCACTTGATGAAAAGTTCAAAAAGCTGCACTACGATACACTTGAAAACCGCGAAGACAGTAATCTGGCCGATGCCATGCATCTGTTCACACGTCTTGCCCTGACCGGCGAACCACCGACCGGCACGACCCGCAATCTTTACGATCTGTGGAAACCCTGGCTTGACGCGAAGCTCGGCAAAGACTCGTTGCATGACCTATTGCCGCATATCAACGAACAAAATACCTTCGCCCGCAAAGTCTCGCACCTGCTGGAGAAAATGGACCTGACGGCTGCCCCTGCCGACGGATCGGATCACCCGTTTGACAATGATGATGATACGACCGATCAGCAGGATCAGGACAACGCCGAAGAAGAAACAGACACCGATACAGACGCGCAACAAGACGGCCGCGCCCTGCAAGACGACATGGACAGCGCCGACGATCAGGATGAAACAGCATCCGAGGATGACACGGATGGCAGCGCCGACATGGATGATATGGGCGAAGATGATGTCACCGAACAGCACGAAGAACCGGACCCGTCAGGCACATCCCACGCCGCCGAAGACCGTCAGCGCCCCGCACGGTCAGACACCAAAAACGAAATCAGTCCGTCTTACCAAATTTTCACGACCTCGTTTGACGAAATTGTCAACGCAGAAGACTTGGCCGAACCGCAGGAATTGGAACGGTTACGTGCCCTATTGGATAAACAGATCAGCCATATACAAAGCGTGATTACAAAGCTCGCAAACCGTCTGCAACGCCAGCTGATGGCACAGCAAAGGCGCTCGTGGAAATTCGATCAGGAAGAAGGATTAATTGATACGGCGCGCCTTGCCCGCATTGTGGCAAACCCTTCCGTACCGCTTGCGTACAAACAGGAAACAGAAACCGAATTCAAAGATACGGTCGTCAGCATCCTGATCGATAATTCCGGTTCCATGCGCGGCCGCCCCATCGCGATTGCCGCGATGTGTACCGATATTCTGGCGCGCACGCTGGAGCGCTGTGATGTCAAAGTCGAAATTCTCGGCTTCACCACGTGCGCATGGAAAGGCGGCAAGTCACGTGAGCTCTGGATCAATGAAGGCAGCCCCGAACATCCCGGCCGTTTGAATGACCTGCGTCATATTATTTACAAATCAGCCGATGTGAACTGGCGACGCACCCGCAAAAATTTGGGATTGATGCTCAAAGAAGGCTTGTTGAAAGAAAATATCGACGGCGAAGCACTGGCATGGGCGTATAACAGGCTCGCCACACGCCCCGAACAACGCAAAATCATGATGGTGATTTCCGATGGCGCGCCCGTGGATGATTCCACCCTGTCGGTCAATCCGTCAAATATTCTGGAACACGACCTGCGTACCGTTATTCACTTCCTTGAAACACGCACCGACATCGAACTGACGGCCATCGGCATCGGCCATGACGTCACGCGTTACTATAAAAAGGCCATTACCATTACAGATGCATCGGAACTGGCCAGTGCGTTAACGACACGCCTATCGGAACTTTTCGAAAGCGCGTAACAACACGGAACAATCTGCGTTAGCATCTTGTGATTTAGCGGCAATTCACGTAAAACTCATGTCGTAACATCGATTTCAAAATGATAAATAATGGAACGCCATGTCAAAGAACAAGAAGAAGATTTATAAACCAAAACCAGTCAGCGGGTTTTCCGAATGGCTTCCTGAAATCCGTATGATTGAACAGCAATGGCTGGATCACATTCGCCGCGTTTTTGAATCTTACGGTTTTACATCGATTGAAACACCGTCCGTCGAAGAAATTGACGTTCTGCTGGCAAAGGGTGAAACCGACAAAGAAATTTATACCCTGACCCGTTTGCAGGCTGACCCCGACGATGACAAAGAAGCACGTCTGGGTCTGCATTTTGACCAGACCGTACCGCTGGCACGTTACACAGCGCAACATTTCAACGATCTCGTCTTTCCGTTCAAACGCTACCAAATGCAGCGCGTCTGGCGCGGCGAACGCCCGCAACTGGGCCGTAGCCGCGAATTTGTGCAATGTGATATTGACGTGATCAATGTCGATCACCTGCCCTTACACTTTGACGCCGAAATGCCTGCCGTCATTTACGAAGCACTGGACGGGCTTGATATCGGGCGTTTCCAGATCCGCATTTCAAACCGCAAAATTTTGCTCGGCCTGTTGGAACATCTGGGCATCGACGATACAATCGCGGTCACGCGCAATGTCGATAAGATCGAAAAACTCGGCCGCGATGAAGTACATCTTATTCTGGCCAAAGAATGTGGCCTGTCTGATGAGCAGATAATACAAATTCTTGATCTGGCGACAGATAGCGTTCTGGCCGATATTGATCCGCTGAACGACCAAATGCGCGAAGGACTTGATGAACTCAACTTCGTCATGGATCAACTCTCACACCTGCCAGACCACGCAATCAAAGCCGACCTGTCAATTGTACGCGGGCTGGATTATTACACGGGCACTGTCTATGAAACCGTATTACTCGATCACCCGGAATTCACCAGTTCGATCTGCTCCGGCGGGCGTTACGATGATCTGGCGGGCAGCTTCATCAATAAGCGCTTGCCCGGCGTCGGCATTTCCATCGGCTTTACGCGCCTGTTTGAAGTCATGCAAAATTTCGGCAAAGTACAAGGTCACAGAAAAGGCCCAGCGGACATTCTGATGGTGCTGCCATCCGAAGACCGCCGCGCCGATGCGTCAGAAACGGCGCGCCTGTTACGCCGCCGCGGCTTCAAGGTCGAGCAATATCACGCACCGCAAAAGATCGGCAAACAACTTGCCTATGCCGAGAAGAAAGCCATTCCATTCGTTTGGTTTCCACCATTTGACGACGACGGCAAGCACGAAGTCAAAGATATGAACACGGGAGAACAAAGTGAAACATCACCGGATAACTGGACTGCGTAACCACAGCTTATACATCTTTTTCGCCTTACTGGCCTGCACTTTGCTATGCGGTCCGTCTGCGCTCTATGCGGCTGAAGACACACCCGATACACCGACACAGACCGTGACAATCACGGATACAAGCAAGAATACGAAGAAAACAGCCGACGATTCCACTGCAAAGACAGAGGAGCAGGACAACGCAGCACAGCCGGAAACCTCCGATACAGAATCCGCCAAAGACATGGCAAAGAACGATACGGTCGAAAACAAAGATGTTACGCAAGACAACGCGACACAAGACACGCAAGAACGGAACGTTGTGATCTATCAACCGGAAAATTGCGAATTTGCAATCGCCCTGCCCGAAGAGCCGTACACGACACGGCGCTGCCACCCGAACATGCCCGAAAAATGTGATTTGATGACCAGCTTCACACAAGTTTTCGGTCTGTCCACGACATTAAATTTCTATATTTCCTGCAAACCGGTCAGCACCGATGTGGCAGAACAATTCACACAAGATGTCATGCAAACCACACTGATTGCACGCGCAGGCACACGTCTGGATGCATCGGAAAGCGCCTATCAGGAAGTGCAAGGGGGCAAGGCCCGCGTTGCCATCTTGATGGGATCCGGCAAAAACACATATAACGGTGAAGAAGAGCTCTATGTCTCGCAAATATGGGTCGGCCAACATTCGATCATGACCATTGAAAGCGAGATTAACGGACAAAGCCGTGAAGATGCCGACAAGATGCTCTCATCCATACTGCGCAGCGTCCATCTCGCAAAAGACAACGACACAGACGGCGACAACGCATCTGAATAATGTAAATAAATAGCGCAACAACAGCGACCATCACAGCCGCGGTAGCGTCAATTAAGGCTGCGGCGGCTTTAAATCATCCGGATTAATTTTCGGTGCGGGAAGATGTCTGCGACTAATGGCCATCGCCGTATTGTAATCATCACGCCGTTTCTTTTCTGCCGCTGTCAGTAACTGCGAACCAAGATTAACAGGTGTCATCACCCCTTGATATTCCAGATGCCCTTGCATCAATACACGTTGCGGCGCGTCTTTAAGGTGCGGCGCACTGACAACAATCGGTTCGATTTTATCGCCAGCATCACAAGAGATCGTCGCATTTGTAAATTCCTGTGTCAGTGTCGTTTCTCCATCTTCAGCCAACGTTTCAATCGAAAGCTTCAACGCGTGACCATATCCGTCTATGGTATCGGGCATTGAAACGGTCCAGTCATCATTGATCCGGTACAATGCGCTGACAACCGTCCAGTCCGGATCATCTTCGCCCGGTGCGCAGAACAAAATGGAATGGCCAATACGCCCCGGATAATATGTCCGTGCGTTTTCCTGATAAACAGACATCGTATCGTTGATCTTGTTCACGACCTCACCGATTGTCTTGGACAGCAGGCCGTAATAATACATGATGCTGTTATATCTTGTTTTACTGTCATGATCGTCCTGGGCTGACAGATCGGCGATATAATCCCGCAACGCTTCATCAAAATACCCCATCATATTCAGCTTGGCTGCCTCGGGGTCGAAATCATAATACGCCCACGCCAGCGCAACTTCTTTTGCCGTTGCATCAGCGGGAATATCATCTTCCCATGCCGTGATATTTTTCATTGAAGGGTGATTTAATATATTCACGCGAATAGCTTCTTTTTTCTCTTCGCGCAGTTTTTCCAAATCATCGACGATATATTTTTGCATTTCCGCGCGTTCATTTTGAACCTCCAGAAATGCCTCAACCAACTGATTGACCTGTTCTTTGGATGCAGCCATAGCCGTTGCCTCCCGATTATCCCTGTATATATGTTATTTTTTATAATTCTTACGTTATGCTGCAAAAGATATCACAAGGCGAAGCAAGACACAATTTTTTCATAACAAATGCGTATTCATTACGCGCTTAATTACCCGCCGCATAGGATTTTATTTTTTCCACGATCGAGAAAAAGCCGTTTCTACGGTTTGGGCTAAGATGTTTATCAAGGCCGACATCCGTGAAAAATGCTTCAATATCCACATCACCGATATCTTTGACCGGACAATCATTATAGGCAACGAACAAAATGGCGACCAGCCCGCGCACAATCTGGGCATCGCTATCCGCGATAAACTGGAAAACCGCGTCCCCTGCATCATTTTCCACAACGCGCGGCACCATCCAGACACGCGATGTACAGCCCGGCACAAGCGCGCCATCGGTCTTTAGCGCGTCAGACATATCGGGCAGTACAGCGCCCAGCTCAATCAAAAAACGGTACCGCTCTTCCCAGTCATCAAAAAGCGCAAAAGCGCCGCGCAACTCTTCTAATGATTCAAAATCCATAAACACAAAACCTGTTTGTTTTTCATGTGTGTGATTCATTCCACCCAGAGACTATAGCTTTGATAGATAATAAGAAAAGTCATTTATGCCATTGTCATTCACAAAAATTACAGTATTCTCATGTATTAGTATTCTTTTTCGTGTCAAAAGTGGTTGCCTAGCCCCTCTTGATTTCGCTAGATTGATACAAGGTGAGTCGTTTAGACGATCCGGTAGTAAATGAAAAGGACATTCCAACAAGGACATCTCTATGAGTAAATCCGAAAACAGTGATAGTAAGAACACCCTTTATTGTTCCTTTTGCGGCAAAAGCCAGCATGAGGTCAGAAAGCTGATTGCTGGTCCGAATGTGTTTATCTGTAACGAGTGTGTTGAACTCTGCATGGATATCATTCGTCAGGAAAGCGAGACATCCGTTGTCCGTTCAGGTGAAGGCGTTCCCGCACCAAGCGAAATCAAAGCCGTTCTTGATGATTATGTGATCGGGCAACAAGAAGCCAAACGTGTGCTGTCCGTTGCCGTCCATAACCACTATAAACGTATGGAACACAGCCAAAGTGATTCCGAGGTGGAGCTGACAAAATCAAACATCCTGCTGATCGGCCCGACCGGTTGCGGTAAAACATTGCTGGCACAAACACTGGCCCGTATTCTGGATGTGCCGTTCACAATGGCCGACGCAACAACATTGACCGAAGCCGGTTATGTTGGTGAAGATGTTGAAAACATCGTTCTGAAATTGTTACAGGCATCCGATTATAACGTTGAACGCGCACAGCGCGGCATTGTCTATATCGATGAGATCGACAAGATCAGCCGTAAATCCGATAACCCGTCCATCACACGCGATGTATCGGGTGAAGGTGTGCAGCAGGCCTTGCTGAAATTGATGGAAGGTACGGTTGCAAGTGTACCGCCACAGGGTGGACGTAAACATCCGCAACAAGAATTCCTGCAAGTTGACACAACAGACATTTTGTTTGTCTGCGGCGGTGCTTTCGCCGGTATTGATAAGGTGATCGCTGAACGTGGACGCGGCACAACAATCGGTTTTGGTGCCGATGTACGCGGCTTGGATAAGCGCAGCACAGGTGAGTTACTGGCCGACCTTGAACCGGAAGATTTGTTGCGTTATGGCCTGATCCCTGAATTTATCGGCCGTGTACCTGTTTTCGCAACCTTGCGTGATCTGGATGTTGATGCCCTTGTGCAAATTCTGACAGAGCCGAAAAACGCTATCGTGAAACAATATCAACGCTTGTTCGAAATGGAAGGCGTGCAGCTAACCTTCACGGACGGTGCACTGAAAGCCATTGCCGAAAAAGCGATCGAACGCAAAACCGGCGCGCGTGGCTTGCGCTCTATCGTTGAGAACCTGTTGATGGACTGCATGTTCGACGTGCCTGACATGGATGATGTCAGCGAAGTTGTTGTCGAAGCAGACACCGTCAAAAAAGACAAGCAGCCGAAACTCGTCAAAGAAAAGAAAAAGACTAAGAAAAAGTCTAAGAAAGACGATAAGGACGAGAAAAATGATTCGGATGATGATGACGAAAAATCCAAAGATAAAGACGACGATAAAGACAAAAAAGACAAGGACAGCGACGAAAAGTCAGCGTAATCGTCACACAGAAATCACAAAGAAAGCGGGCAGATTGTCCGCTTTTTTTATGCACTCAAAACAGAATGCCAAATCGAGAAAGCTGAAAATGCTATCTTTATTAACGTTCTATTATACGTTATCCTTTAAGGTAATGTTTTCAAATGAAAAAGAGGTCTTTCATGTCTGAACAAAATCGTCTGATGCCCGATCCGAACAAAAAATACCGCTTGATCACACGCAGTGATATGGATGGTCTGGTCTGCGGTGTCATCCTCAAAGAACTTGGCATTATTGAAGATGACATTCTGTTTGTGCATCCGAAAGATTTACAGGACAAACGTATCGACGTATCGCAAAACGATATTTCAACCAACCTGCCCTATAATGAAAATATCTTCTTGTGCTTCGACCATCACGACAGTGAAAAAACGCGTGTGGAACAACCGCACGACAACCACATCATCGACCCGAGCGCACCGTCAGCCGCGCGCGTCGTGTATAATTATTTCGGCGGCAAAGACAATCCGAAACTATCAAACATTCATCCAAACATGCTGGATGCCGTTGACAAAGCCGATTCGGCCGCTTTCACAAAGGATGACATTCTGAACCCCGAAGGGTGGGAACTTCTCAGCTTTATTATGGATTCGCGCACGGGCCTCGGCCGTTTTCGCGATTTCAGCATCTCCAACTATAATTTGATGATGAATTTGATCGACCATTGCCGTCAGCAAAAATCCATATCCGACATTCTGGCCCTGCCCGATGTTAAAGAACGCGTTGATATCTACAAAGAGCACGAAATCAAATTCCGTGAACAGATCCAGCGTTGCTCTATGGTTCACAAAAATGTTGTGGTGCTGGACCTGCGCCGCGAAGAGACAATCTGGGCCGGAAACCGTTTTGTGATCTATGCCCTCTTCCCGCAATGTAATGTGTCTATGCACATCATGTGGGGGCGCAACAGACAAAATACGGTTATTGCCGTTGGTAAATCCATTCTAAACAAAACGTCAGACACGCAGGTCGGCAATCTCATGCTGGAATATGGCGGCGGCGGACACCAAGCGGCCGGAACATGTCAGGTGGACAACCTGAAAGCAGACGAAGTCCGCGATGAGATCATCTCTGCCCTGAAAGATTAAGCCCCCAAGATTACGCTTCAGGACTGGGCATAAAAACAAACATGAAAAGACCGGGCATAAAAACGCGCCTTCGCTGTCGCGTTGCACAGCAGATACACGACAAAAGGCGGAATAAATAGTCATGACATCATCACCTGCGCTTGTATGGTTTCGTCTCGATCTACGCCGCAATGATAATCCGGCGCTTTATCACGCTTATGAAAGCGGTCGTCCGATCATTCCGCTCTACATTCTGGACAAAGACGAACAAATGTCAGACTGGCCGATGGGCGCAGCGAGTAAACTCTGGTTGCATCACAGCCTTCAATCATTGAATGACAGCCTGAACGGTAATCTCGTCCTGCGCACAGGCAGTGCGGCCGATATTATTCCGGCGATTGCGGCAGAATACGACGTGCAGGATATTTACTGGAATCGCTGTTACGAACCCTGGCGCCTCAAGCGGGACAAAGACCTGAAAGCGACCCTGAAAGACGACGGACGCGCAGTGCATAGTTACAATGCAGGCCTCATGTTTGAACCGTGGGATACCCGCAAAGATGACGGCACGCCATACAGGGTTTTCACCCCCTTTTATAAAAAAGCCTGCGTTGAACGCTACGGCGCACCGGCAGAGCCGCTGCCTGCCCCGACACGTCTGTCTTATGTCAGTGATATTGACCGCCCTGCGGTCGATACGCTTGACCTTCTGCCCGATATCCCGTGGCACAAGCAAATAGAGCCGCACTGGACTCCCGGTGAAGACGGCGCGCAAAAACGCCTTGATGATTTCCTTGAAAACGGGTTGGAACAGTATAAGACAGGACGCGATCATCCTGACCGGACCAATGTATCCCGCCTTTCCCCGCATTTACATTTTGGTGAAATATCGCCACGTGATGTCTGGCACCGCGCGGCAACCGTAAAGGTCGCAAAAGGACTTGAAACAGATACGGATTGCTTTCACAGCGAACTTGGCTGGCGCGAATTTTCCTATCATCTGCTGTATCACTTCCCGACCCTGCCCAGCAAAAACTTTCAAACAAAATTCGATCAGTTCCCGTGGCGCGACAGCCCCGATGATCTGGCGCGCTGGCAAAAAGGACAAACCGGATACCCGATTGTCGATGCAGGCATGCGTGAACTATGGCAAACGGGTTATATGCATAATCGCGTGCGCATGATTGTCGGGTCTTTTCTGGTCAAACATCTGATGTTGCACTGGAAGCATGGCGAAGACTGGTTCTGGGATACGTTACTGGATGCGGATCTGGCCAATAACAGTGCCAGCTGGCAATGGATTGCCGGATCAGGCGCCGATGCTGCCCCCTATTTCCGTATCTTCAACCCCATCACACAAGGCACAAAATTTGATCCGGACGGTCATTATACACGGCGCTATGTACCGGAATTAAAAGACCTGCCGAACAAATATCTGTTTGAACCCTGGGCCGCGCCGGACCACATTCTGGCCGAAGCCGGTGTTGCACTCGGCACAGATTACCCCGAACCGATTATTGACCACAAAGCCGCGCGCCAACGCGCGCTTGATGGTTTTTCATCACTCTGATAAAGATATGAAATGATTTACCCGCCCGCATTACAGTCCGGTGACACGATCGGCATCTTCTCGCCCTCAAGCGCTGTAGAACACGGCGCGATTGATCGTGCCCTCAAGATGCTCGAGGCGCGAGGCTTTCAAACCTATGTGCATGAACAGACCTATGCCCGCGAACATCAATCGGCCGGAACCACCTCGCAAAAAGTCGATGCCTTCCACGATTTGTGCGCTGATCCGCAGATCAAAGCGATCTGTGCAGCGCGCGGCGGGAACCGCGCCGGATATATGTTACCGCATCTTGATTACGCGCAGATCAAGAAAACGCCAAAACCCATCATCGGCTATAGCGACACCACGCCATTACTGAATGTCATTGCGCAGCGTTGCGGCTTTGTCACCTATCACGGCCCGTTGATGATGGGGCTAAGCGAAGGCGTACAAGACGAGCGCTATCTGGACGCTGCCTTGCAAACGATCAACGGTGATATCACGGATATTGACATGAACGGCAGCCGGTCCATGCAAAATGGTCAGGCCACAGGACATCTGGTTGGCGGCAATCTCAGCTTGCTCATCAGTCTGATGGGCACACCCTATCAACCTGACTTTGACGGCGCGCTTTTATTTTTAGAAGATGTCGGCGATGAAATATCCCGTTATGACCGCATGATCCTGCAATTATCCAATGCAGGAATCTTTGATAAGATCAACGGCTTGATCCTCGGTGATTTCAGCAACACAAAAGATACAGGGCGGCAGAAATTCGGTTATACAATACATGACCTTTTCAAAGCCGTGACACAAGAACGTGACTATCCCGTTGTGACACACGCGCCATTCGGACATGGTGATCAACTGATTACATTCCCGATCGGCGCACAAAGCAATTTACAAGTCGATGACAACAGGATAAAACTCTCCCTGATTAAACACTAAAAAGGCAGGATAATTTCATGACTTTTGTTGTGACAGACGTTTGTATCAAATGTAAGTACACAGATTGCGTAGAAGTATGCCCGGTAGATTGCTTCTATGAAGGCGAGAATATGCTCGTCATTCATCCTGATGAATGTATTGATTGCGGTGTCTGCGAACCGGAATGTCCAATCGAAGCTATCATTCCCGATGTCGAGGACGGCGCAGACAAATTCATCGAGATGAACCGCGAATATTCGGAAAAATGGCCGAATATTACCCGCCAGAAAGACCCGCTTCCCGAAGCGGAAGAGTTTAAAGACGTTGAAAACAAGTACCCAGAGCACTTTAGCGAATCTCCTGGCGAAGGTGACTAAGCATACACAGAACCTTCTGTATCCATTGCCCAGCAAGGGTTTTTATGCACCCCTAAAAAATAAAAGTTGAAATTTTACGAAAATTGGGGTAAGGTACATCTTCATATCACGGACGGTTTTGAAAAGAAGCCATACCTCTGCTGGGGCAAAATACTTACGCATCAGAGGGTGTGTTGGTCCTTTTTTCTCCTCATAGTTAAGAGCGAGAGAGTGATATACCGAGTTCAACGCAAATAAAGGTGAAAAATAATATGACGAACGATAACAACGTTAAATTTCAGGCGGGCGATTATGTAGTATATCCAGCACACGGTGTTGGTCAGGTGGAAGGCGTAGAAACACAGTCTATCAGTGGTATGGAAGTAAAGCTTTACACGATTTCTTTTGAAAAAGACCGTATGCGCCTTAAAGTGCCTGTCATGAAGGCGGAAAATTCAGGCCTGCGCCGTCTTTGCACAGAATCACGTCTTCAGGACGCAATGGATACACTGAAAGGCAAAGCGAAAGTTCGTCGCGCAATGTGGAGCCGCCGCGCACAGGAATATGAAACAAAAATCAACTCAGGCGATCCTGTTTCAATCGCAGAAGTGCTTCGCGACCTGAAGCGCAACAGCGACGAGATCGAACAATCATACAGCGAACGCCAGATTTACCAATCCGCGCTTGAGCGTCTGGCACGCGAAGTCGCCGCAGTCGAGGATATCTCTGAACTGCAAGCTGCTGAACAGCTGGAAACAATGCTGGGTAAAAAGCAGGAAGCAACAGCGGCCGCAGCGTAAGACGCGCCCCATTATAAACGAATAAACAAAGCCTCGTTCAGACGGGGCTTTTTTATTGCAAACTTTTTTCACGCTATATATTTGTAATCGCCTGATTTTACTGTATACTGGTATTGATTCTGGTAATTACTTCTTCACAGAATCCGGTTTTATGCCGCTTCTCTTTAAAACACACACTTCTTGATCTTTTTTGCATTTGCGTATGACGCACACCAATATAAAAACAGACTCGGATTCTCGCTTCGCACATCTCGGTACGCCCGGACGCGTATGGGCTGTCTCTGCGATACATGGCGAGTTAAACAGACTTGAAAAGCTGCACGATCACCTTTTCGAGCGTATCCGCCCCGGCGACCGCATCATTTATCTGGGAAATTATCTCGGACACGGCAACGCGCCATGTGCCGTCATCGACGAACTGCTGACATTCCGCCGTATGGTTTTGGCTATGCCGGGCATGCTGGTTGATGATCTTGTTTACCTGCGCGGTAATCAGGAAGAAATGTGGCAAAAAACATTACAACTCCATTTCTCGCCTAATCCGGTGGACGATTTCGTCTGGATGCTGGGTAATGGTGTTGCTTCGACCCTCGAAGATTATGGCTTTGATGCGCATGACGGTATTGAAGCCGCACGCGAAGGCTGTGTCGCACTGGCCCGCTGGACCGGAAAAATCCGCCAGCGTATCCGCAGTAAACCCGGTCATGAAATATTCCAGACGCATTTAAAACGTGCCGGACATACAAACGTGCCGACACCACACCCCGAAACCATTCCCGATGCCCCTGCACCGATGCTGTTCGTGAATGCCGGCATTAACCCATCCGAGAATCTGGAACGACAAGGTGATAGTTTCTGGTGGTCACGCCATAATTTTCAGGACATCACACGTGAATATGATCCGTTTAAACGCGTGATACGCGGCTACGATCCGAAACATAAGGGCATGCACATTAACTGCGTTACCGCCACCATTGACGGCGGTTGCGGGTTCGGTGGCTCTCTGGTTGCTGCCGGATTTGATCAAGAGGCCAATGTTATCGATATTCTCGATATCTAGTATTTGATTTCTTAATATATTTAACGCACTGATTTAAAACACATTTTCGGATGTGTTTTTGTATTATGTCCTCCTCGTATTTTTTTTGAATAAAAAGTAATCCCGAACGTATTCCCTGCGAATATAAGGGAAAGATAAACGCGTTCAAAAATTGCAAAGAAGAGAGGTATATCATGGCTCACATTGATGACGAACAAACACAAAAGGCAAATTTGGACTATATCCGCAAGGCGATGGACGCGCCGATGCTAGAAAAAGATCACGAGCTTGCGCTTGCGACACGCTGGAAAGAAGACCGCGATGAAAAAGCGCTGCATGAATTGATTAATTCCTACACGCGCCTTGTGATTGCAATGGCATCGAAATTCAAAAATTACGGTTTGCCAATCGGTGATCTGATTCAGGAAGGTAATATCGGCCTGATGCAGGCCTCCGAAAAATTCGATCCAACCCGCGATATCCGCTTTTCGACATATGCGTCATGGTGGATTCGTTCTTCTATTCAGGATTACGTGCTGCGCAACTGGTCGATCGTACGGACGGGCACAACAGCAGCGCAGAAGTCCCTCTTCTTCAACATGCGACGCCTGCGCGCCAAAATCGAAAACCGCGACGAAAAGGCAACTCTGAACCAAAAGAACAGAAAAGAAATTGCCGAGGAACTTGGCGTGTCCTTGAAAGATGTCGAAATGATGGAAAGCCGCATTTTCGGCAATGACCAATCCCTCAACGCAACATTGAAAGACGAAGAAGGTGCGGATGAATGGCAGAGTTTTCTGGCCGATGAACGCCCGAACCCCGAAGATGTTGTCGTCGGTATGCGGGACATGGAAACACGATCCAACTGGCTAAAAAGTGCGCTCGGTGAACTGAGTGAACGGGAACAAAAAATCATTCACGACCGTCACCTTGTCTATGACACACTGACACTGGAAGAGCTTGGCAACCAGCTCGGCGTCAGCAAAGAGCGTGTCCGACAACTTGAAAGCCGCGCAATGGAAAAATTGAAAACATCTTTAGGCAAGCATGTCACAGACAGCCGGGATATTCTGGTTGACGTATAAGCATGACAGCATATTTGCCTTTAACATGGCCGGTCTTTTCGTTTCCCCCTCTCTTCAGTAGTCCCGAAAAGGCCGGTCATTTTTTATGAGTCATTTTGATATGTCATTCTCGATAAGGCTGTCTCAATAAGACTATCTCTATGAGACCGTCTTTGATTTTCCACATCATTTACCGGTCAATGGTTTTGTATTGCTGCCCGACCTGCAACGGCTCGTTCTCGGCCAGTGCATTCAATGCGCGGAAGCGCTCTTCCACATAGGTCTGGTACGGCATCTGCGCAATAATGGATTGCACCGTGCTGCCTTTTGACGCCGTGATAATATCAATCATATAAGGCCGCATTTCCATCTTTTCATCATCCGTCATGGTACGCAGACTGTATGTTGCGCGTTTCAACTCATCAACAAAATGACTTGATGATCCGCGCGGATACGCAACATGGAAACGGTAAAACAGCGCAGGCGACCACTCCACAGCCACCAGACGAATGGTGACAGGCCTGTTATTCACGCGCCCTTCGATCATGCCTGTTGCCGCGTTTTTCCCATGAATGGAAATGGTCTCGACATTATCCATATCATCACCCTTCATCCATATCTGGGTCAGATAATTTTCAGCGCTGAGGTCCGCACCGTTGGCCGCGACATCAAAGATTATAACAGCATTATCATCATTTTTGGCAACCACTTGATCGGGCTGGTTTTCAATCTCGAACCCTTCGGGCGCTTCAAAAGTGAAATCCATTTCAGGATGGTAAAAATACCGTCCGCGCACATAGCCTTCGCGCGCGCTCGGCCCATAAATAAGGCCATCAATCGATGCCAGATAAGGCCCGCGCCCAACATTTGTTGCATCTTGTGGGTATGTCAGCGCAATTTCCGTTGCTTTTTTCACACGGTCTGCCGTTCTCGGGTGGGTTGAGAAATAGCTGAATGCAGGCGCTTCTTCGCCTTCAAGCTTACTTTCAAAGGCTGCATGCCGATCCAGACTCTCCAAAAACCATGCCATTGATTGCGGCTTATACCCCGCCTTATAGGCATAACGAATTCCAAGATCATCCGCTTCGCTCTCCTGTGAGCGCGAATAAGAACTCATATACACATTCGAGCTTAGACCGATGGCCTGTGATGCGATGCCACTATCCAGTGCCGTTGATAAAATGGTTGCGCCAAGTTGGGTCAGAACGCCATGTGAATAACGCTCGGCCGAATGACGGGCTGTGATGTGGCCGATCTCATGACCCAGCACTGCCGCCAGCTCCGCTTCGCTATTGGCCAGCGCCAACAAGCCCCGCGTTACATAAACATAGCCGCCCGGCAATGCAAACGCATTCACCATTTCCGTATCCAGCACATAAAACTTATACGTGACATCCGTGCGTTCGACATTCTGCGCCACCCGTTCACCGACCCCCCGTACATAGGCGACAATGTCAGGATCGACAGAATCAATACCGTACGCCGCTGCAATCTTGCGGTGCTCCTGCGCCCCAACGGCTTGTTCCTGCGCAGGTGACATTAATGCGGTAAATTGTCTTTTCCCTGTTGCAGGATTGGTTGAACATGCCGATAATAGGACCATGCAGGCCAAACACAGGAATATAGCGCGTTGCGCATGCGTACCGAACGCAGACAAAACATTTACGTGTTGTGAGAAAACAGTCATGCGGATATCAACCTTTTGTAAAAATACACCAATCATCACAATGGTGATGTTTTTTCTTCTTGTTTGTTTTAGCAACATTAGCGCGGCCGCACAAGATACAGCGACCTCTGCGACAAACACCCCCGCGCCTGCCTATCAAAGCGCTCTGTCAAAAACAATCAGCGGCCGCATTACACGTATTATGGACCCGTTACGGATCGAGATTGATAAAAAGCATATCGTCCAGCTTGCCAATCTGGATGTGCCGGACTTTACCGTCCATGATTTCGGCCCCGTCGCACAGGCCGTCAAAACAAAACTGGATACATTCACCGGACAAAAAGTCACGCTTTATCAAAGCCGTGATAAAGCACAACGGAAAAACCGCATGGGATACGATCTGGCGCAAATTATCGTGCAAGGCACAGATAAAGACAGCGGGGAAACGCATGATATCTGGCTACAAAAAATTCTGCTGGAGAACGGATATGCCCGCCTTTACCCGACAACCGACAATCTGGACGTTATCGATACGCTGAAAATCTTTGAACAATATGCCATCACCAATCATCATGGTCTATGGCTGGATGCCCGTTATAACCCCATGCAGGCAAGCACGCTCAACACCGCCCCTGTTTATGGACAATGGGCCATCGTCGATGGCACGGTCAAAAAAACGGCCGCTGTAAAAAACCGTATCTATTTGAATTTCGGTGATAACTGGCGCACTGATTTCACCATTTCCATTTCATCAGATACCCGCCGCGATCTGGCAAAGCGCAACATCAACCCGCTTGATCTGGGTGGCAAGCACGTGCGCGTGCATGGATGGCTGGAAGACTATAACGGCGCATCCATCACCTTAACAGACGCCGCATGGCTGGACATTACACCTCCACAGCGCAACGACACCACCCTGCCGCCGCAGGCCGATCAGCAGTATCCCGCAGAAACAGAGGATGACACACATACCGATGACTAAAACGAAACTGATTTCCCCCTCATTCCCGGCGCGGGGCATTCTGCACTTGACCCGAGCCACTGCTCGCGTTTAATAAAACAACAGCAAAAGAATAAAGAAAAACATATTTACAAAACACGGCGCATAGAAAAAAGGAAACATCATGAGCTATAAAACACTGAAAGATTTTGACTTACGCGGTAAAACCGTTTTGTTGCGTGCCGATTTGAACGTTCCGGTTCAAGACGGCGCCGTCACAGACACAACACGCATTGACCGTATTTTGCCGACCATTACCTATTTACGCGAACAGGGTGCAAAAACATTAATCCTGTGCCATTACGGCCGCCCAAAAGGACAGGTCAAACCGGAATTATCATTGGAATTTCTATGCCCTGTTCTGGCAAAACAGTGGGACGTGCCTGTGTCTTTTGCCGCTGATACAGTCGGCCCCCAGGCAAAAGCACTGGCAGATAATCTGGCCGAAGGCGAATTCGGTTTACTGGAAAATGTACGTTTCCACGCCGAAGAAGAACAAAATGACCCGGCCTTTGCAAAACAGCTGGCAGACCTTGCCGATATTTTCGTAAATGATGCTTTTTCGGCCGCGCACCGCGCCCATGCGTCCACAGAAGCCATTACAAATTATCTGCCAACATGCGCAGGGCTGAGCATGGAAGCCGAATTAAACGCCTTGAACGAAGCATTGGAAGCACCAGAACGCCCTGTTCTTGCGATTGTCGGCGGCGCAAAAGTGTCAACGAAGCTTAGCGTTTTGAACAATCTGGTCCAAAAAGTCGATTATCTTGTACTGGGCGGCGGCATGTCGAACACATTCACATATGCCAGCGGCACAGATGTCGGCCTGTCATTGTGCGAAAAAGACATGGCAGACGAAGCAAAGGCCATCATGGCCAAAGCCAAAGAACATGGCTGTGAAATTATTTTGCCGAAAGATGTCTGTATCGTGAGTGAGCTCAAAGAGGGCGCCGATCACGAATATGTCGACCGCACGGCCATCCCCGCCGACAAAGAAGCCGTTGATGCCGGTCCGGCCGCGGCCGAATATGTCGCAGAAGTACTGCAAAAATGCAAAACGGTTCTGTGGAACGGACCACTTGGCGTCTTTGAAATCAGCCCGTTTGATTTCGGCACAAACACCGTTGCAAAAACCGTCGCCGATCTGACAAAAGACGGCAAAGTCGTTTCTGTCGCAGGTGGTGGTGATACGGTATCTGCTCTTGAAAATGCCGGTGTTGCCTCTGATTTCACCTACATCTCAACGGCCGGTGGCGCGTTCCTTGAATGGCTCGAAGGGAAAACATTGCCCGGCGTTGCCGCCCTTGAAAGCAACAAAAAAGCCGCCTAACGGCAGCCACATTCACAACACATAACAAAAAGCCGGGCATATATGTCCGGTTTTTTCTTTACCTTATGTCATTTGCTCCTTTTTCTTATTGATCGAACGATCAACAACACGGCGCGCCGTATCCGGACGGATACTGTCAAAATATGTCAGGATTTTGATCATATCATTATGGTTCACAATACCATTTTCAGCCCGCAACCGGTTCGTCAGTAAATAAATGCGCGAGAAGTCGCCTTTCTGGATGCCGAATGCGCGGCACGCAATGGCAAACCCTTTCGGGCAAGCTTCGCGAATAAAGTCATGAACGCGGCGTACAGACAGGCCTGTATATTCAGCAAACATGGCCGTAAAGCGGTCAACATCGCCGCGCGTCAATGTTTCCATCATCTTTTCGATATTCACAGGCTTTGTATTCTGCAATGTCTTGACCTGTGTCACAACTTTCGACGATGGCATATTCTCCGGTTTTTTCGTCGCCTCTGTGAAATCAAGCGTTACATCTTCGGTCACGAAGTCCAGCTCAGGAATTTCATCCTTGATATGTTCGTGAATGTAGCCTTTCAGCTCTTCCGATACATGTTTATAAATTCTGGAGACAAACCCCGCAGGCAAATCGTTCCGTTCAAGCAATGATCCGGCAAGATCATCATTGTCCTTTGCCATTTTCTCGAAAACCTGAAACGCGTGTTTCGTCAAAACAGCGCGGTCATTCTGTGACAGCGTGATCGCCGTCACATCATCTTTTGTATCGGCAAGAACATCAATAACCTGTTCACCCAGATTTTCACGCTTTGCAATTGCGCGCCAATAATCCGGCCCCTGCCCTTTGACAATGTAAATCAGATCCGTATCACTCAGAACAGTGCTTTTCTCCAGCACGGGTGATGCGATCTCGATATCTTCGTTCGCCAGATGCAAAACCAAGCGCAAAGGCGCTTCGTCAATTTCGGCAATACGTGATGATAAGGCCATGCGCATGTCGCGTTCGGCCCGGCGGACCACTGTAATCAAAAAGTCGCTAATCACTTCTCTTTCATGTGATGCGATATCTTTGTCAAATAATCCTGTAACGATTTCTGCGAATTTTCCGTGATTGTCTTCCGCATGAAGAAGGTCGTTAAGCACCGACTTATCGTGTAGCTTAACGAGCATTTTTGCCAAATGTGGCGAATTATCTAAAGCACGCAAATTCATTTTTGTATAACCCCACTTATACTTTGTGGTCTCGAATAAATCTTAACCACTCTCTTAACTATATAAGATCTTTCTTATTAAACTCTTAACAAACACATAAATTCTAGAACCCCTGTCTTTTTCCAGAACCCCCATCTATGGCCTGCACACTAAGACTTACAGCATATTTATTACCAATCTATTAACAATTTTGTTAAAATTTACGACAAAATGCATATAAATTGAAAAATGGCGGGAAATACTGGCTTTCGTCCTCTAAAAACGGTATAGTGCGTCTTAATATATAGGAAATATTAAGGTTTTGGATTTACACTATAAAGTGGTTCAAGATTAAAAGGTTGGGATAAACATGATTGGTTCAGTTAACAATTCGGCCGCACAATTTGTCAGTCAAAGTGCTTATCAGCAAGATCAGACACAGCAAAACCGAATCGGCACATCCGAAGAAGACATCAACAATGTTGCAGAAAACCAGACACAGCGCATTAATGCCGCGCCTGAACAGGCACAGGGCAGCGAAGCGCAGTTGCAAGATGGTCAGGACCAGTTTTCTCTGACAGCGAGCGATACAAACGCCAACCCTGATGCCGAACGCGGCAGCCTCGTGGACATTGCGGTTTAAACAGCCCGCAAAAACATTTTATAAAAACATCGATCACAAGCACCCTGCATAAATGGGTGCTTTTTTTACATTCATCTGGAAGACGACTCGACTGTCTTTTGCTTATTGGAATGCAACTTCGTTGAAGCTGCGCAATTTGCGGCTATGCAGCTTGGCCGCCCCCGTATCACGCAAGATGGACATCGTCAGCAAGCCGATTTGCAAATGCTGGTCCACACGCTGGCGGTAAAAACTCTCTGCCATACCCGGCAACTTCAACTGCCCGTGCATCGGCTTATCAGACACACATAACAATGTGCCATACGGGACACGGAAACGGAAACCGTTCGCCGCAATCGTGCCTGATTCCATATCCAGCGCAATCGCGCGGCTCTGGCTCAGGCGGATATTATTCCGAATGGCCGGACGTAATTCCCAGTTACGGTCATCAACCGTCGCAACCGTGCCCGTGCGCATAATCTTTTTCAAATCATACCCGCTATATCCCGTGACCTTCGCAACGGCATCCTGCAACGCAACTTGTATTTCCGCCAGCGCCGGAATCGGAATACTGGGGTGCAAATCGTAATCCAGCACATTATCTTCGCGCACATATCCATGTGCCAACACATAATCGCCAAGCTGTTGTGAATTCCGTAATCCGGCACAATGACCCAACATCAACCAGGCATGCGGGCGCAAAACAGCGATATGGTCCGTGATGGTTTTGGCATTTGACGGACCAACCCCGATATTCACCATCGTGATACCGGACCCGTCCGCGCGTTTCAGGTGATAGGCCGGCATTTGCGGCATACGGGACAAAGAAACGCCCTCCTGCGCTTTTTCATCATTGTCTTCTATGTTCCGGTTCACCGTTACTTTATTTCCCGGTTCAACAAACGCCGTGTAATCTTTTTGCAACGGCTTTAACGCCTTATCGGGCGTGTCGGTCATCAAGTCATGGCCGATTTTTATAAACTCATCAATATAGAACTGGTAGTTCGTGAAGATGACATAGTTCTGAAAATGCTTTGAATAGGTTCCGGTATAATGTTTCAGGCGCATCAAACTGAAATCTGTCCGCGGGCCATCAAAAAGTGCCAGCGGCGACGCTTCACCGTCTTTGGGCACAAAACGGCAGTTCGGGACGCGGTCATCCAGATGATCCAGATGCGGTTGATCGAACAGATCGGGCAAACGATCAATTTGTTCCGGCGACAGACTTTCTTCGAGATGGTAATCTTCCCCCAATGCGAAATGCAGCGGGATTGGCGTATCGCTGAGCCCGACCTCAATCCCGCAATCATGGTTCATCAGTAAAAGCCTGATTTGTTCCTTCAAATAATGATAAAAAATATCGCCCGGCCGCGTCACGGTGGTTTCATATATACCGGGCTTTGGGACAAAACCGTAAGACAGCCGCGAATCCGTGCGGGCGGCGGCGTTGACGTCGATCCGGACATAAGGATAAAACGCCCGTACACGCGCCTTGAATTCCGTGCCTGCGGCATACTCTTCGAACTGCGTCACCAGCGATGTGACACTTTCATCATAAAGACGGATGATTTCATCGATTGCGGCGTGCGGGTCGCGGAACGTCTGGGCGTTTTTATCTTTTTGTGTCATGGCTTTATTATACAACTCTATTTGTTTTCAACAGGTTAATATATCGTTCTAAAATTGTTAAGCGGCATCTTCTTCGCGTTCCTCGCGCAGAAATCCGTCCGACTGCATCCCCCATAGCCGCGCATAAAGCCCGTCTTTTTTCAACAGCTCTGCATGCGTGCCATCTTCGGTGATTGCACCATTGTGCATCACAAGCAAACGATCCAGAGATGCAATCGTTGATAAACGGTGCGCGATAGCAATCACCGTTTTGTCTTTCATCAAATCCGCAAGGGCTGCCTGTATCAGTTTTTCGCTTTCGCTATCCAGCGCGCTTGTCGCTTCATCCAAAATCAAAATCGGCGCATCTTTCAAAATCGCACGCGCAATCGCAATACGCTGCCGCTGCCCGCCGGACAGCTTCACACCGCGCTCCCCGACATAGGTATGGTATTTTTCAGGCAGTTCATCAATAAAGTCATGAATATAGGCCTTTTTCGCCGCCTCGATCACCTCTTCATCGCTTGCATCCGGTTTGCCGTAGCGGATATTTTCAAGCAGGCTACGGTGGAACAGCGCCGTATCCTGCGGGATAAAGGCAATCTGTTCACGCAGAGAATTCTGGGTCACATCGGCGATATTCTGCCCGTCGATACAAATTTTACCGCTCTGAATGTCGTAAAAGCGCAACAGCAGGTTCACAAGTGTACTTTTCCCCGCGCCAGACGAACCGACCAGCCCGATTTTCATGCCGCCGTTGATATCAAGCGTAAAGTCCTGCAAGAACGGGCCGCTTTCCGCGGACGGATATTTAAAACCGACATGATCCAACAGAATACGGCCTTTTGTGACCGTCAAATCTTTCGCATCCGGTTTATCTTCAACGGACACCGGTGTCATGATGGTTTTTACACCATTACGGATTTGCCCCATATAATCAAACAGCTCCACCGTACGGAATCCGAGCATACGTGCCTTTTCAATCATGGTCAGCAACATTGTAAAAATAAACGCCACCGCCCCGACAGTCAGGTCACCGCTTTGGAAGAAATCGACAGCAAAATACATGCAGATAATCAGCAAGCCGTAACTCAGGATAAAATGCATCCAGTTCACAACTTCGCGCAGCAAACGAAACTTATAAGTATATTTCATCTCGCGCTGCATATCTTTTTCCAGATTGTCCTGTTCGCGTTTATCCGATGCGAAAGCTTTCATCGACACGATATTCGATGCCACATCAATAATGCGCCCGGCAATATACGACCGTTCCCGCGATAACGATTCAGACAGGCGCGCACTCGGAAACGCCACAAAAACAGAAAATCCGGTATAGATCACGCCCCACACAACGATAATATTCGCGATCATCGGATGGATCGAATATGTCAGCGCGATCCCTGTTGTGAACACGATCAAAAGCGACCAGATGGAAAACATGAACGTCCAGAACGATGCGGCCACGCCGCTGGCGACTTCGTTAATCTTGTTGCCAAAACTGCCGCCCATGCGATTGCTGAAATAATCAATACTCTGGAACTGGAGTTGCCGGAACAGCTGACGCCGGACGGGAATTCTGATCTTCGGATCAAGCAGCATAAATAACGTGCCCGCAATGCGCGAAATCAATGCCGCCGCCACGGCAATGGTCACAAAATACAAAAACGGTTCGCGCAAACTGTCCCACACCGGTTGACCGGATGCACTGTTATAGGATTCGAGCGCATCAATCACTCCGCGTATGGCAAACGGCATCATCACAACCGCAATGGCCTGTAACGTTTCAAATATAAACACACCCAGCACAAGCCATTTGAACTGCATCAAAATGCCAAAGGCAAAGCCCCACGGCGAAACAAGCGGTTTATTCTGTGTTGTCGTTTGTTTATCTGTTGTCATTGCGTCAGTCATTACTCTGTTATATCCGTTAAAAATCCATCTGATTGCATGCCCCACAATTTCGCATATAGCCCTTTCTTGTGGATCAGGCTGCTATGCGTTCCATCCTCGATAATCTCGCCATCCTTCATCACAAGCAAACGATCCAGATGTGCGATTGTCGATAAACGGTGCGCCACGGCAATCACCGTTTTCCCTTTCATCAACTCGACCAGAGAATCCTGTATCAATTTTTCACTTTCACTATCAAGCGCACTGGTCGCTTCGTCCAAAATCAAAATCGGTGCGTCTTTCAAAATCGCGCGCGCAATCGCAATGCGCTGGCGCTGGCCACCGGACAGTTTGATCCCGCGTTCCCCGACAACCGTGCCGTAACCATGTGGTGTTTCCATGATGAAATCATGGGCGTGCGCCTTCTTGGCGGCCGCGATAACGTCTTCATCCGTTGCATCCAACCGGCCATAACGGATATTTTCCATGATTTCACGATGAAAGAGCGAAGTATCCTGCGGAATGACCGCGACAGAGCGCCGTAAACTTTCCTGTGTCACCTGCGCGATATCCTGTCCGTCAATCAAAATGCGGCCGCCATTAATATCAAACAGCCGCAACAAAAGCGCCACCAGCGTTGTCTTCCCTGCGCCTGACGGCCCCAGAAGCCCGATCTTCTGTTTGGCCTCCACGCGGAAGGATAATGATTTGAACACAGGCTTATCTTCATAATTAAAATCAACGGCCTCTATTTCAATTTCACCTTGCGACACCGTCAGCGGTTTTGCGTCTGCCGCATCATTCACATCATGGTGCGGTGTAATCATCTTGATCGCATCATCGACATAACCAAGTTCTGCCGCGCTCAGAATTACACCGAACCCGAACATCCAGACCGCACCGGTCAGGGCAAAGGTCTGCCCCATAATGGCACTCATCTGCCCCAGACTGACATGACCGTACGACCAACCTATTAACAAAGCGCTCATGGTTGTTGCGCCCATCAAAACAAGGAACAACCGTCTGAAATTCTCGATCTGGATCAAGGTCAGCATGCGTTTCTGATCTGCGTTGCGTTCCCGTCCGGATACATATTCATGTTCACTGCGTTCATACCGTTCATGGGCAAAATTACGCATCGCTGTGATGTTCGTAAAAATATCAACGATCGCGCCCGTTACATTGGCACGGGCTTCGGAATAGCTTTGCGCCCGTTCGGACAAACGCCGCAAACGCACGAACACCGGCACCATCATGGCAATAAGGAACAATGATACAAGCCCGGCATAAAGCGGCGACACAACAAGCATTCCGACCGCAGCGGCAAACATCGCACATAACGCACCAAAGATATTGATCCGCAATGAATCATGTAACCGCGCACTGCTTTCTGCAATCTCCGTGACGCGGCGGGCAATCGATCCTGCGAAATGATCCTGATAATAGGCATGGCTATGCCCCAGCGCATATTCGAAAAAGTCGCGGCGCACGAATTCGCGTAACTTCGGTTGAAAATAGCGCACCATATATGATGCCCAGATATGCGCGCCCTCGCCGATTGCCAACGTCGCAAACACGCAAAGCGCCATAAGCCACGCCATATCGGGAATCCCCTCGCTCGGGTCTCGCCCGACCAACTGATCAATGCCCAATCCGACAAAAATGAAGGCAAACGCATAACGGCTGAAATGCAGCAAATCAAGCAGCATCAAAAACGTCCATTTCCACGGGTTAAAACGCCACAAATAGACAAGATATTCTTTTATATTTTTCGGAAGGTTTGTTTCGACCGCCGCATTCATGACGACAATCCCATCAATGACCGCGCAAAATCACGCGCCTTGAAAGGCTGTAAATCGTCAATCGTCTCGCCCACCCCGATCAAATGGATCGGTAAACCGAACTGGTCCGCCAGCCCGACGACAACACCGCCCTTTGCCGAACCGTCCAGCTTTGTAATGATAAGCCCCGTGACATTGACCATTTCACTGAAAATCCGTACTTGTTCAAATGCGTTCTGGCCTGTCGTTGCATCCAGCACAAGCAACACATCATGCGGGCAGCTCTCGTCCTTCTTTTTCAAAACACGTACAATTTTTTCAAGCTCGGCCATCAAATTCGACTTATTGTGCAAACGCCCCGCCGTATCAATAAACAGCAAATCAACATTGTTATTTTGTGCGGTTTCAAGCGCTTCGTATGCAACCGCCGCCGCATCGGCGCCAATATCTTTTGCCGTGATGTCACATCCGACACGTCCGGCCCAGACCTTTAGCTGTTCAACGGCCGCCGCGCGGAATGTATCGCCTGCCGCCATCATCACCTTTTTACCATTTTCAGTCTGGTAACGGTTTGCCATCTTGCCAATCGTTGTCGTTTTCCCGACACCATTCACGCCACTGACCAGCACGACACGCGTACCGCCACCATCCGGTGCATCAATGCCAAACGGCTTTGCAACAGGAGCTAAAATCGCTTCGATTTGCGCCGCAAACGCTTCTTTGATTTCTTCGTCGCTGATTTCTTTGCCGAAACGGTTCTTACCGAACTCTTCAACAAGCTTGCTAGCCGTTTTCGGCCCCAGATCAGCCATAATCAACACATCTTCCAGTTCATCAAGCAAATCCTGATCCAGCTTGCGCTTTGTAACAAGATCGCTGATCCCTTGTGTGATTTTCGTTGTTGATTTGGATAGGCCGCCACCAAGACGTTTCAGCCAGCCCTTTTTCTCTTCTTGCGGCGCGTCTTCTACCTTTGGCGTATCCTCTGCCGGTGGCACATCATCGGCATCGACATGATCGTCAAGTTTATCTTCCGCGCCCTCTTCCGCATCATCATCTTTTTCTTCATCTTTTTCTTCATCTTTTTCCTCGGCCATCGGGACAGAGACAGGCTCCGTTTCGCCAAGTGTTTCATCGTCTTTCAGAATATTAATAGATGATGTGCCGACAGCCGTTTGTTCGGACATATCCGGCGCAGATACCGGGACAGATGTTTGTACCGGTGTTTTTTCGGCGGTTGTTTCTTCGGTGATGTCTTCGCGTGTATTTTCTGGGCGTGTATTTTCAGGTGCTTCTTCGTGCACCTCTTCCGGCTCCGGCGCGCGCGCGACCTCCTCAGACGCGGCCGCCTGCTTTTCTTCTGCGGGTGCGGGCGATTGAGCCTCGTCCGCTTCGAGCGCTTTGTCTTCCTCTGCGGGCTGCGCCTTATCCTGCTTGTCTTTTTTCTTTTTACGCCAAAACATTATAAACCCTTTTTATCCGACAATGCGTGCCCTTCACGCCTGATCGCAATAAGTGATTTTCAATGTAGCACTAATTCTCCAAAAAAACAGAGGGAGGAACAGAAAAACACAAGAAATACAGCGGATTTCTTCAAAACACGCTAAACAGCGTATTGCCGCTTTATTTCCAGCATGCGTAAAGCCGCTTCGGCCGCCTCCCCGCCTTTGTTCTTTTTGGCTTTGTTCGCGCGCGCTTCGGCCTGCGCGTAATCTTCCACCGTCAGGATAACATTCCCCAGTGCCAGTTGATGTTTTTCAACCAAATCATACACGCCGCGTGCACTTTCATTGACAACAACATCATAATGCCCCGTTTCACCGCGAATAATCACGCCGGCCACGACATAGGCATCATAATCCTGAATACTTTTCACAGCCATATTCAGCGCCGCAGGAACTTCCAGTGCACCCGGCACGGTCAGCACATCATACGCCACCTCCTGCGCAGAAAGTGTTTCACCAATACCGTCGAGCAACATGTCATTCAGATCATCGTAAAAACGTGCTTCAATCACCAGAACTTTGGTCATGATTGGTTATCCTTTCTTTCTATAAGCGATTAAATCGGCAATTGTACCGACCTTGATATCGTACTTGGCCGCAAATTTCTGCAAATCCGGCAAACGTGCCATTTCACCGTCATCCTTGATCACTTCACAAATCACAGCGGCGGGTTGAAACCCGGCAAGACGCGCCAGATCAACCGCAGCTTCCGTGTGCCCTGCCCGCGCCAGAACGCCGTCAGCCTGCGCCCGCAACGGAAAAACATGCCCCGGCGTTGTGATATCATCCGCCGTTGATTGCGGGTCAACAGCCACTTGTACCGTCTTTGCACGATCGGCGGGAGAAATGCCTGTTGTCACCCCTTCTTTTGCGCCAATAGACACCGTGAACGCCGTACCGAATTTTGAGGAATTACTTTGCGTCATCATCGGCAATTCCAGACGATCAATCATATCGGGATGCATCGGCATGCAGACAAGGCCGCGCGCCCATGTAATCATAAAATTAATGGCTTCCGGTGATATTCTGTCTGCGGCAATGATGATATCGCCCTCATTTTCACGATCTTCATCATCCACCATCAGCACCGGCTTGCCGATTACAATATCGGCGATGATATCTTCTATGGAGGAAATCGGCACAGAACGCTCTGCGCGAATTGAAATGATATTAGGATCGGTTTCTTTATGTGCCATCATGCTTTTCAACAACTTTCGTTAAAACAGGGCACAATATAAAGACGCGAGAGCACATACCATTACGGCAATGTGTTGCTTCTAGATATTCTCTCTCATCCGGACTTTAACCGTCGGCTCTGGAATTTCACCAAATCTGCTGACACCTCATAATATAAGGCCGCTCGCGGGCTGTAACCGCCGGTGGGGAATTACACCCCGCCCTGAGAATTTAATATCTATGATATAAGGCTGAATCGTTCTGATTGCAAGCAATACGGAAAAACTTATTCTTTGCCCGTCATGCGCGCAACGTAACGCGCAATCACATCCACTTCGAAATTGAGCTTATCGCCCACTTTGCGGCTTGAAAGGTTTGTATGGTCCCATGTGTGCGGAATAATCATCACGGTAAATTCATTGCCTTCGACCTGATTAACCGTCAAAGATATGCCATCAAGCGCAACAGAGCCCTTCGGCGCGATATAATGCGCATAATCCTGTGGCACAGACAGACGCAGACAATAGCTTTCCCCCTCCGGCGTCACCGATAAGAGTTCGGCCAACGCATCGACATGGCCGGACACAATATGCCCGCCCATTTCATCGCCCATTTTCAGCGATGGTTCCAAATTCACCTGAAAGCCTTCTGTCCATTCTTTCAAATTCGTGACATCCAGTGTTTCAAGCGAAGCTTCCACGGTAAAACTGTCATCCGACATTTCGACTGCCGTCAAACAGCACCCGTTACACGCAATGGATGCGCCCAGTGCGACGGCATTCATGTCAAAACCGCACGCAATTTCAACACGCGTCAAACCATCACGTTCATCAATCGTACGAATTGTGCCGATATCCTGAATCAGACCTGTAAACATCTTTTATTCCCAAATTTCCGTTGCTGTCAGCTTGTTATTTTCAATCCCAGTGACACGTACAGTTAATAATGCACCCGCATCATACGCTTTATCAAGCACCACAGGCGCAAAATGTTCTGTATGGCCATATTTTTCTTTTTCAACAACAACTTGACGTGTTTTATTAATATGATTTCTCAGGAATTTAGAGAGCTGATTTTCCCCTGCCTCGCGCAACTTTGCCGCGCGTTCCGTACGTACAGCATGTTGCACCTGTGGCATGCGGGCCGCAGGTGTACCCTCACGTTCGGAATAAGGAAAAACATGCAGGAATGTCAGATCGCATTCCTCGACAATATCGAGTGTATTCTGAAACATCGCGTCTGTTTCCGTCGGAAAGCCCGCAATGATATCCGCACCAAAGGCCACATCGGGACGCAATTTACGCGCGCGCTTACAACAATCAATCACATCCTGACGCAAGTGACGGCGCTTCATGCGTTTTAAAACCATATCGTCCCCTGCCTGCAAACTCAGGTGCAAATGCGGCATCAATCGTGGTTCTTCAGCAATAAGCGTCCAGAGATCCTCGTCAATTTCGACCGGATCAATAGACGACAGGCGCAAACGCGGCAATTCAGGCACAAGCGCCAGAACACGGCGGATCATCTGCCCAAGTGTTGGTTTCCCCGGCAAATCAAGGCCATAATCCGTCACATCAACGCCCGTAAAGACGATTTCTTTATACCCGCGATCAACCAGTTTACGCACCTGCTGTGCAATCTCGCCAATCGGGACAGAGCGCGAATTACCGCGACCATACGGAATAATGCAGAATGTACAGCGGTGGTTACAGCCATTTTGCACCTGAATGAAGGCACGCGCATGACCGTCAAACCCTTCGATCAAATGCCCGGCCGTTTCTTCGACCGCCATGATATCATTGACCGACACCTTCGCATCGGACGGATCAATCCATGTTTGTACCTTGAGCTTCTCGTCATTGCCGATCACACGGTCAACTTCGTCCATTTGGCTATACATATCGGGATTCACTTGTGCAGAGCACCCCGTCACAATGATCTTGGCATTCGGATTTTTGCGCCGCGCCTTACGGATAGCCTTACGTGCCTGCGCTTCGGCTGTGCTTGTGACGGCACATGTGTTGACGATAATCGCATCCTCGCCCAAACCGGCATTTGCCGCATGGGTACGCATCACTTCACTTTCATAGATATTCAAACGACAGCCGAATGTAATGATCTCCGGCCCTGCACCAGCATCATGCGCGCCTGTATCGTCTGCCGCAGATGCGCAGCCGCAATCACCGCCACAGCCTTTTGTCGCTGCCGCCGCGCCGCTTTCATTCACATCGGATGTGATCTTGATATCAATGATCTCGTTTTCCATGCGCGTCTTTTATATGATTTCATCGGAAATCGCAAAATTTTTATGCATCAGACGGCGCATAAACACCGCGACACACATAACTGGCCGGACCGGACATATATATATCGCCGCCTTTTTCGGAAATTGTAAGCGCGCCACCATCCATGACAATCGTAACAGGATTTGCACCAAGCCCGGCTTTGATTGCAGCAGCGCCCGTTGCACACGCCCCCGTACCACAGGCCTGCGTAATCCCCTCGCCGCGCTCCCACACGCGCATGCGAATCTCGTCATCGCCTATGATTTGCGCAAATTCAACATTCGTGCGGTTTGGAAATACGTCATCCGTTTCGATCTGCGGCCCAACATCTTCCAAATCAATCGCCATCACATCATCAACAAAGAAGATGATATGCGGATTACCGATCGAGACAACATAACCATCACGGCCAAAGAAAGTCTTTGTATCATCATGCGTTGCCGCACCCATATTCACGGCAATTTGCGTTTTACCGGCGTTCTCGGCTGCGCAATGAAGCAATCCTGCTACCGTTTCAACAACGATTGCGTCCTGCCCCGTCTCCTGCATCAAAAGGGATGCCACACAGCGCGTGGCATTGCCGCAGGCCTCGACCTCGATGCCATCGGCCGCATTCACAATCTGCATAAAGATATCCGCATCAGCCGATTTCGGTGCTGACAGAATGATAAATTGATCGCAACCGATGCCCGTTTTACGATCCCCCATCGCCATAATAATATCCGCTGACGGCACAGCCGCACCATCGCGGCAATCCACGATGATAAAGTCATTACCAAGACCATGCATTTTATGAAATTCGATCACGCTTTTTATCCTGTTTCATTTTTCATGTTCACAACATATAAAAAACTTGACTTCCAAAAGCAATCACATTAGTTTCAGGCCAAATTTTCCGGACAAAACGATGTTAATCGTGTCCACGGATACACCGCAGTCAGCGAATAGGATCGCCCACTGCGGCCAAAATGTTTGAAGTTATAGGAACTTATGTTTGAGAGTTTGAGTGATAGATTAGGCGGGATTTTCGACACGCTGCGCGGTAAAGGCGCATTGCGTGAAGACGATGTAAATACCGCCATGCGCGAAATTCGCGTTGCGCTTCTGGAAGCCGACGTCGCGCTGCCTGTCGTCAAACAATTCATTGAAAATGTCAAAGAAGACGCCATCGGCCAAAACGTCATCAAGGGCGTAAATCCGGCACAACAAGTCGTCAAAATCGTCAATGACGCAATGGTTGATATGCTGGGCGGCAAAGATGAAGACAGCGCAAAAGAACGTGATCTTAAATTTGCGTCTGCGCCTTGCGCTTACCTGATGGTCGGTCTGCAAGGGTCCGGTAAAACCACCAGCACGGCAAAAATCGGTAAATTCCTGACGGACAAGCACAAAAAGAAAGTCCTGATGGCATCGCTTGACGTTGCGCGCCCTGCCGCACAAGAACAGCTTGCCGTTCTGGGTGAACAAACCGGTGTTGCAACACTCGAGATCATCAAAGATCAATCCCCCGTCGAGATTGCAAAACGCGCAATGGATACGGGCCGCAAAGAAGGATATGACGTTGTTATGCTCGATACGGCGGGTCGCCTGTCTATCGACGAAGAGCTGATGAACGAAGTCGAAGCCGTCAAGAACGCAACAAATCCGGTTGAAACACTGCTGGTTGCCGATGCGATGACAGGTCAGGATGCCGTCAACACGGCACAGGCCTTTGACGAAAAAGTATCCATCACAGGGGTTATGTTGACCCGTGTTGATGGTGATGCACGCGGCGGCGCGGCCATGTCGATGAAAGCCATCACAGGCAAGCCGATCAAACTTCTGGGCATGGGTGAAAAATGGGACGAATTGGAACAATTCCACCCTGACCGCATGGCCAGCCGTATTCTGGGTATGGGCGATGTTGTCAGTCTGGTTGAAAAAGCGGCCGAAACAGTTGACCGCGAAGAAGCCGAAAAGCTGGCCAAGAAATTCCAGAAAGGTCAGTTCGACTTCAACGATATGCTGGCACAGTTCAAGCAAATCACGAAAATGGGCGGCGCAGGCAGCTTGTTGAAAATGCTACCGGGTCTTGGCAAAATGACCAAACAGCTTGAAGAAGCAGGCATGGGTGACGATGCCCTGAAATATCAGGAAGCCATTATTCAATCCATGACTCCCGCAGAACGCGAAAAACCTGCCCTGCTGAACGCATCACGCAAAAAACGTATCGCAGCCGGGTCAGGCACATCAGTGCAAGACGTGAACAAGCTGATCAAACAATTACAACAGATGCAATCTGTCATGAAGCGCATGAAGAAAATGGGCATGGGCAATATGATGGGCATGATGAAAAACATGATGGGATCACAGGATGCCGAAGCATTGATGCAAAGCATGGATGCAGACGCGCTTGCCGATGATATGACAAAAGCAGGCAAAAACAGTGATCCGCTGGGATCAAACCCGTTCGCAGGCGGCCAGATGCCGCCCGGCCTCGGGAATATGGGCGGCAACCCGCTCGGACAGAATCCATTTGCAGGTGGCAGTTTCCCTGTGACAGGCAAAGGTAAAAAAGGCAAAGGCAAAAAGAAGAAATAGTTAAACCTAATTCATACATCGCATTAGACCAAAAAGGAGAAAAACATGGCACTAGCAATTCGTATGGCACGCGGCGGACGTAAGGCCCGCCCATTTTACAAGATCGTTGTGGCAGACAAAAGAATGCCGCGTGACGGTCGCTTTATCGAGAAACTGGGCACATACAACCCGCTTCTTGCAAATGACGACGATCAACGCATCGTTCTGAACGAAGAGCGTATCAAGCACTGGCTTGGTGAAGGTGCAAAACCATCACCACGTGTTGCACGATTCCTCGGTCAGGCCGGCATCATCGAAATGCCAAAATGGAACGAAACACCACAGAAATCAGCGCCTGGACAAAAAGCGCTTGATCGTATCGAAGAGAAAAAAGAAAAGCTGAAAGCTGCTGAAGAAGCGAAGAAAGCCGCTGAAGAAGAAGCTGCGGCCGAAGCAGCTGCTGCTGCGGAAGCACCGGCTGAAGAAGAAGCCCCTGCAGAAGACAAAGCAGAGGAAAAGGCCGAAGACGCTCCAGCGGAAGACAAAGCTGAAGACGCCCCTGCTGAGGAAGAAAAGAAAGACGCATAAAACTCTTTCTTTGAAGGCAGATAGATAATATGACCCAAGCCTCCGCCCCCATGACAGACAAGCGCATCTTGATCGCCAAGATTGCACAGTCGCACGGGGTTCGGGGGCTTGTTAAATTGCACCTCTATACAGACACATCCGAAATTCTTGATACCGCCACGCTCTATAAGGACGAGCACGGCAAAGACACGATCAAACTCATATTAAAAAATCCGATGGGCAAATACTGGCTTGCGGAAATTGATGGCATCACCGATCGCACAGCCGCCGATCATTTACGCCATCAAGAAATATGGATTGACCGCGACGCGCTGCCGCCCGTTGATGAAAACGAATTTTATTATGACGACCTGATCGATATGACCGTGATTGACGATCAGGATCGCACAACACAATACGGCACAATCATCAGCGTCAGCAATTTCGGCGCAAGCGATTTGATTGAAATCAAACCGCGGACAGGGCATTCTTACTACCTCCCCTTCACAGATGAATGCGTCCCTGAAATCGATATGGATGCACGCATCGCGTATGTTATCATCCCGGAAGGATTGCGCGATGACTGAGACGACGGCATTTCACACAAACATTCTGACATTGTTCCCCGAAATGTTTCCCGGCACGCTGGGACAATCGCTGGCGGGCAAAGCTCTGGAAGCCAGAAAATGGAGTCTGAACACCGTCAATATTCGTGATTTCACGCAAGACCTGCACAAAACTGTTGATGATACGCCCTATGGTGGCGGCGCAGGCATGGTTATGCGCCCGGATATCATTGAAAAAGCATTGCTATCCCTGCCCCGTACAGGCCGTAAAATTTACATGAGCCCGCGCGGCAAAACACTCACGCAGTCCTACGCCGAAGAGCTCGCAAAAGAGCCGTGCCTGACTGTTCTGTGCGGCCGCTACGAAGGTGTCGATCAGCGTTTGCTTGATGCCTATGACTTCGAAGAACTCAGCATCGGCGATTATGTTCTCTCAGGCGGTGAACCGGCCGCTATCATCATGCTGGATGCCTGTATCCGTCTTCTACCCGGTGTAATGGGCAACACAGAAACAGTCAGTGAAGAAAGCTTTTCCAATCACAATGAAGGGCAATTGCTGGAATATCCGCATTACACAAAACCCGCAATCTGGACGGATGCAAACGGCAACGACCATGCCGTGCCGGATGTTCTGACATCAGGACATCATGAAAAAATAAAGACATGGCGCCATGAAAAATCCCTTGAAATTACGCGCCTGCAACGCCCCGATTTAATCAACAAAGATGACAAATAAAGCTTGCATTCCTGCGGCTTTCACTGTAGAAAAGGCGTGCTTTTAACAGCAAACTAGAAAAAAGATAAAGAAACCGCCACTTTTAGGGTTTGTTTACGCAAATGATTTAAAGTGATCTTTCGGGTTTCTCAAAAGAATGTTTGAAAGGAAAATGTGATGAACACATTACAGAAATTTGAAGCAAAGCAACTTGCTCAGCTTAAAGAACAAGCAAAACTTCCAGAATTCTCACCAGGTGATACAGTACGTGTGAATGTGAAAATCCGCGAAGGTCAACGTGAACGTGTACAGGCTTTCGAAGGCGTCTGCATCGGTTTCCGTGGCAGCGGTGTAAACACAAGCTTCACAGTGCGTAAAATCAGCTATGGTGAAGGTGTTGAACGTGTCTTCCCGCTTTACAGCCCTCGCCTTGACAGCGTTGAGCTTGTCCGTCGCGGTTCTGTTCGTCGTGCGAAACTTTACTACTTGCGCGATCGCCGCGGTAAAGCTGCACGTATCTCTGAAAGAACAACAGGACACGGCATCGAAAAACGTGATCCGAAAGCCGCCCAAAAAGCCACCAAGAAATAAGCACGGCCTACGGTATAAAGAACAAAAAAAAGCGCAGATAAAAATCTGCGCTTTTATTTTTTAGTCCCCCACAAAAATCTCTGTACACCCTCATGCTTTCGCCGTTTTAAGAATTACGAAACCATGTTACGAGATTTTAATCGGGACTTTATTTTCACAGCAAAGGCCGTCCGTCTTTACTGCAGTTAATAAAACATCATCCTGCACAGTTAATGTCTCGATCATCTGGTCAGAGACATATCCGACAAAATATTCTTTATAGTCGATTGTCACAAAAACAGACGCCTCTTCCTTACAAACGGTTACATAATCGCCACCGGCATAATATGTGTCTGAAAATGTGATATAGACCTCGCCCGCGCAATTGCTGCCGAACGCCGCCGTGACGCCGATGTCTTCACGTGCATCGGCTGCGGCATCCTGCGTGATGCTCTTTTCGGTTGCGATATCTGTCTGTGTTTCAAACACTTGTGAACGTCCTTTCTTTGTCCTAAGCCCGAGTATAACGTCCTAATTCTTAACGAAGCGTTAACATCATTGTCATATTCCCCGAAAACCCAGCATATATGCTTGTAAAACCATGCTGGTTTTGTTAAATCCTTAACACTTGGATTTATTTCGAAACGTAGCAAAATAGAGGAACACCCCCATGAACGCACCACGCACTTTGTTTGAGAAGATATGGCAGGATCACGTCGTCCATCACGATGAAGCATCAACGCTTATTTATATTGACCGCCATCTCGTCCATGAAGTGACATCGCCGCAGGCATTTGAAGGCCTGCGCATGAGTGGCCGCACCGTACGCCGTCCCGACGCAACACTGGCCGTTGCCGACCACAACGTGCCAACATCGGACCGTTCCAAAGGCATCGCCGAAGAAGATAGCCGCATTCAGGTGCAGACACTGGAAAATAACTGTAAAGAATTTGGCATCCAGTATTTCGGCATGACAGATAAACGTCAGGGTATTGTTCATATTATCGGCCCTGAACAAGGCATGACACAGCCCGGCATGACGATTGTGTGCGGTGACAGTCACACAAGTACACATGGCGCGTTCGGTGCCCTCGCCTTCGGCATCGGCACATCCGAAGTCGAACATGTTCTGGCGACACAAACCCTGATCCAGAAACCGGCAAAAAGCATGCGCATCACCGTTAAGGGTGAACTGGGCACTGGCGTCACAGCAAAAGATGTGGCGCTTGCGATTATCGGTACAATCGGAACAGCCGGCGGCACAGGATATGTCATTGAATATGCGGGCGAAGCCATTCAGTCGCTTTCGATGGAAGGCCGCATGACTGTCTGTAACATGTCTATCGAGGCCGGCGCACGCGCAGGACTGATCGCCCCCGACCAGAAAACATTCGATTACATCAAAGGCCGCCCGATGGCACCAAAAGGTGAAGATTGGGATAAAGCCGTGGCATACTGGTCTTCGTTGCCATCAGACGAAGGCGCGACATATGACGAAGAAATCGTTCTGGACGCAAAAGATATCGTGCCGAACGTAACATGGGGAACAAGCCCGCAAGACGTCGCCCCGATCACAGGAAACATTCCTGACCCTGCAACGGAAAGTGATCCGAACAAAAAGGCCGCAATGGAACGCGCGCTGAATTATATGGGACTGACGGCAGGCACACGCATTCAGGATATCGCCGTTGATAAGGTCTTTATCGGGTCTTGCACAAACGGCCGTATTGAAGATTTGCGCGCCGTGGCCGACGTTGTCAAAGGCAAGCATGTTGCAGACAGCGTTTACGCCATGATCGTGCCCGGTTCCGGTCTGGTCAAAGAACAAGCCGAAGCCGAAGGGCTCGACAAAATTTTTGTTGAAGCCGGATTTGACTGGCGTGAACCCGGCTGTTCCATGTGCCTTGCGATGAACGCAGATAAACTTGAACCCGGCGAGCGTTGTGCATCAACATCAAACCGTAACTTCGAAGGTCGTCAGGGACGCGGCGGACGCACCCATCTGGTGAGTCCGGCAATGGCCGCGGCCGCAGCCGTTACAGGCAAATTGACCGATATTCGGGAGATGTAAAACACATGCCCGTCTTCTACCGTTATATCCGCGACAGCAAACTGCGCGATATCGCCGAGGCCGGTCAAGAAGAACCGAATAACCGCTTTATACGATACGGGGACGGCCCTTCTTCGTTACCGGATAAAGCGCGCGAGGGTGCTATATGGGGGTTCCATTTTCCTGATCCCGAACGGTGCGATGACGGCATACGGCAAACAAGTCCGGTTTGTCACGATGTCCGTGAAATGGTCGCACAGAGCGAACGGCTTCACTTGGTCAAAATCACAATGCCATCGTCTGAAGGTTTATTTGTGTGTGACACAGCCGTCTTTGCAACCGTACGCAATGTAAACGCAGATGAAGCTGAAACACAGGCCTATAAGGACAAAGCCAGCCACGCCTATACATCATACTGGGAAAGCCTTATCCCGTTTGATCAATATAATGCAGGTGATTATAAAGAGCCGGAAGTCGTCAGCTTCAAAGCTATCCCCGTTTCATGTATGGAAATCATACACACGACAGACGAATTTGTACCGGCACACAAAATACCCGGTACACCTGAATATCAGGCCGCACAAGACGCCATGACGCGCCTGATGGATAGCTTATGGGAGCAGCCGCAACCATGAATAGCTTAGATAAAAATATTCTGGATCAATATGACTATGCGCGCGATCCGGTGCTACAAGAACATCTGGCGCCATATGACCGCGCCTGCTTGCATGACATGATGGCGTATGGACGCGGTATCAATCGCTTCGGCCTTCGTTTTGTCGCTCATCAGAACCGTGTTGCCAAAGATGGCGCAAACCTGCTCCGCGCACTTGGCTATTCGGATAAAGCAGCCCACAATTTTCGGGCAGCCATGTTGTTCCACGACATCGGAAAGATGAATGCGGTGTACGATCCGCAAATATGGACCTTGCCCGACCGCCCGACCGCCGAACAAAAAGCATTACAAAAAAAGCACGCCGCACTGGGCGCTGATATGTGGGCGGACCACGCCTCTACCATTGCAGAGCTGAACGCGCATCCGCACTTTGCGGTGCGGTATGCCGTAACCAAATATCATCATGAACGCGTTGATGGCACCGGACCGGAAAAACTGAATGCCGAAGACCTTCCTGTCTTCGTACAGGTATCCTGTATCGTTGATGCCTATGACGGCGACCGGATCAAACGTCCGCACCAACCCAAACGCCGTACGCCATCAGAAGCCCTGAAGCGCATGGCGGGTATTGACGATACGCAGACAAAAAGTGAGCAAAAATATATTGGCGCTTTTGACCCTGACTTGCTAAAACGCTACACAGAGATGAAACAAAACGAACCTGATTATTCTTAAAAGAACACAGAACAATACAGAAGAATTTACAAACGCAAAGCAAAGGACATACAAATGGACGCATTTAAAAAACTGACCGCGATCGCAGCCCCTCTTCCGATGATCAATGTCGATACCGACATGATTATTCCGAAACTGTTTCTGCGCACAATCAAACGCACAGGTCTTGGTGCAAATCTGTTTGATGAAATGCGTTTTGACGATGACAAAAAGGAAATTCCGGATTTCGTGCTGAACAAAGAGCCATACCGGCACGCGCAAATCCTGATTTCAGGTGATAATTTCGGTTGCGGGTCTTCGCGTGAACATGCACCGTGGGCTCTGCTTGATTTCGGCATTCGCTGCATCATTGCACCATCCTTTGCCGACATCTTCTATAACAACTGTTTCAAAAACGGCATCCTGCCTATTCGCCTGCCACAAGATCAGGTTGAAACACTGACAAAGCAGGCACAACAAACGCCGGAAAAGGAAATAACGGTCGATCTTGAAAGTCAAACCATCACAGCGGCAGATGGCCAGAGCTTCTCGTTCGACGTCGATCCGTTCCGTAAACATTGCCTGCTGAACGGTCTGGATGATATCGGCCTGACACTCGAAAAAGGCGATGCCATCGAGTCTTACGAAGACTCCATAGCCGGCAAAAAGCCCTGGTTGACAAAGAACGCCGGATAACAGCGCCGTTTTTCAAAACAGAACAGCAAAGAAAAGGAACATACAACATGACAAACTCGCTTCTTATTCTTCCCGGCGACGGTATCGGTCCGGAAGTTATGGCCGAAGTCCGCAAAATCATTACATGGATCGAAGACAAAAAAGGTGTCTCCTTTGACATCACAGAAGACCTTGTCGGCGGCGCGGCGATTGACGAATACGGCACGTCGCTGTCCGATGACACACTCGAAAAATGTCAACAGGCCGACGCCGTTTTGCTTGGCGCTGTCGGCGGACCGAAATGGGATGATGTTGATTACGCCATTCGTCCGGAAGCCGGTCTTCTGCGCATCCGCAAAGAACTGGATTTATTTGCAAACCTCCGCCCAGCCATCGTGTTTGATGCACTGATCGACGCATCAACATTGAAACCGGATGTTATTCGCGGGCTTGATATTCTGATCGTACGGGAATTAACCGGCGGTGTGTATTTTGGTGAACCACGCGGCATCGAAGACTTGCCAAACGGTGAGAAACGCGGTTTTAACACACAGACATATACAACATCGGAAATTGAACGTGTTGCCCGCGTTGCATTCGATCTGGCCCGCAAACGTGACGGCCGTGTCTGTTCTGCGGAAAAAGGTAATGTCATGGAAAGCGGCCGCTTGTGGCGCGAAGTTGTGACAGCCCTACATGAGCGCGAGAGTTTCACAGATGTCGAACTGTCGCACATGTATGCCGATAACTGCGCGATGCAGTTGCTCCGCAACCCGCATCAATTTGACGTGTTGGTGACGGATAATCTGTTCGGCGATATTCTCTCGGACGAAGCTGCGATGCTGACAGGATCACTCGGCATGTTACCGTCTGCCTCTCTGGGTGCAGCAGATCCGGACACAGGCAAACGTAAAGCCATGTACGAGCCTGTGCACGGCTCAGCCCCTGATATTGCAGGACAAGGCAAAGCAAACCCGCTGGCAACGATCCTGAGCTTTGCAATGGCTCTGCGCTATTCCTACGATCAAGGTGCAATTGCCGATGATCTGGAGCAAGCCGTGCAAAACCTGCTTGGCAAAGGCATCCGTACCGCCGACATCATGGCAGACGGCTGCACAACAGCGACAACATCAGATATGGGCGATGCCCTGCTGAGCGAACTGGATGCCATTCATCAAAAAGCACAGGCCGCGTAAAACAGCACACAGAAAGACCTCTATCCATAGAAAAAGCCCCGCGCATATAACTGCCGCGGGGCTCTTTTTCTTTGGGGAAGAATTATTTTGTCTAACGGTTGATCGTCTCGCTTAACCGTCAATACGAACCAGCATAATACAGTCTTTACGCTTGCTCTGTTCGTTATAGTTACCTTCACAGTCACTTGCGCCGCCAACACCGTCATCACCCATCACGGTCCCTGTATTCGGGCGACCATCATCCATCTTGCGGTCAATCTGCGCAAGCTGTTGTGGTGAGATCGGCCCGGCACCATTCTGGTTCACACCGGCACTACCAGTCACATTATTCTGCAAACGCAGGAAGTGGCCGTTAAAGTTGGCATTACCGCCACCAAGAACAGCGTAATAGACTTGGTATCCACCGCGCAAAGAAGACGAAGGATGAGATTCGCCCCACGCCGGATCATTCGGGTTTGCGTTCGTTTGGATACCTGTAATCAGATCGGCAAGCGCCAAATGTTTCCAGAACTGTGTATTTTCGTTATCACCGGACACATCCGCAGCATTATTGCCGTTTGTTTGAATCGCCCCAACAAGAGAGTTCCCATTTCCATCGGAGCAAAAATTAGCCGCTGCGGCTTCACAACCAGCCAAACGATCGGTTGCATTCGCCATATCGCCCGGCATCGCACTGTACGTATCGCGGAAGGCATGCATCGCCGACTGATACCCTCGTATTTCATTGATTGTCGCCGTAATCTTGGCATTCTCGATCAGTTGCTGCCCTTTCAAGACACCGCCAATCAAAAGACCAATAATAATCATAACAATCGCGAGTTCGACAAGCGTAAAGCCGTCATTACCCGATGGTTTCTTTTTACCGTCCATCACACACTACTCCTCTATAAAACCGCCTTCTATGATCGCCAGATCACAGGCGAGATAAAATTAACCATCAATCAGGAAGAACAGAACACAGTTCTTCTGCTTGATTTGCTCAAGATAGATACCGTCGTTACCGATACAACGACCATCACCACCCGTACCGACGCCATAGTTCGCCATCACGGCACCACCTGTTGCGATACCATCATCAAGCTTACGGTCAATATTCGCAGCCTGTTGTGGAGATGCCGGTGAAATACCCGCAGAGTTACCTGCTGCCGCGACAAGCCCCACGTTTGACATTCGCAGGAAGTGTGCGGAGACACCGTTTGTTGTACAGCAATCATAGTACAATTCATAACCGCCACGTAGAGCCGACGACGGATGAGACTCCCCCCAGGCCAAATCGTTCGGGTTATCGGATGAGTTTGTTTGTACGCCAGTAATCAAATCGGCAAGCGCAAGATGTTTCCAAGCCTGGATAGGCTCTTCCCATGCGGTTACGCGGCTACTCCAAGCAATCGCGCCACCAAAGGCGGAATCACCTGTCCCTAAATCAGCAATCAAACCGTTACCATTGCCGTTTTCACAATTGTTTGCGGCAATTTCACAACCGGCCAAACGACGATCCGCATTACGCATATCGCCCGGCATCGCACTATATGTATTTTTGAAACTGTTCAGCGCAGCCTGAAACCCTTTTACTTCGTTGATGACGGCTGTCACCTTCGCGTTTTCAATCAGTTGCTGCCCTTTCAAGACACCGCCAATCAAAAGACCGATAATAATCATTACAATCGCCAGTTCCACAAGCGTAAAGCCGCGCTGACGGTCTGTATTTGTCATGTTATGGTTCATAGTCGTACATGTATCCATTACTTCCTCCTCTGATGACATCGTACATCTTATGTCTTCTTTCGCCCTATTGTTACGCAACAGGACGAAAGAAGTGATAAAACGTATTAGCCGTCAATCAAGATATAAAGTACACAGTTTTTCTGTTCCAACTGCTCTTCATATTCGTTGTTTGTGTTACAGTCACCGGCACCGTTACCGCGTGCAAGTACTGTACCTGACTGTGGACGACCATCATCCATCTTACGGTCAATATTTGCTGCCTGCAGTGGTGATGCAGGTGATGCACCGACTGTACCAACGCCTGCACCAGATACACCGGCGTTAGACATTCTCAGCAAGTGGCCTGTTGGCGCTGTTGCACCCAAATCAGCTGTGTTGCGATCGTAGTAGATTTCAAAACCGCCACGCAGTGATGATGATGGGTGAGATTCACCCCATGCCAAGTTTGCAGCTGCTGTACTTGCGTTTGTTTGTACGCCAGTGATCAGGTCAGCAAGTGCAAGGTGTTTCCATGCATTTGTTGTTTCAACACGATCAGATGCATCGCCGTTCCAAGCCAAGTCAGCACCAAGTGCTGCGCCTGCACCGCCGGCATCAAGAATAAGACCGTTACCGTTACCGTTATCACAGTTGTTTGCCGCGATTTCACAACCGGCAAGACGGTCATCTGCGTTACGCATGTCGCCCGGCATTGCACTATATGTGTCACGGAAACTGTTCAAAGCGGCCTGGAAGCCTTTAATTTGTGAAATTGTTGCAGTTACCTTGGCGTTTTCAATCAATTGCTGCCCTTTCAAGACACCGCCGATCAAAAGACCAATGATAATCATAACAATCGCAAGCTCGACGAGTGTAAAACCCTCATCTTGCTTTTTGTTTGTTAAGTGAAGTTGTTGCATCACTATCTCCTTGGTTTATAAGTTGTTTTTAAGAAAAGAATCAACGTAGCCATTATACACTCATACAAACGGCACGCCAGCCTTAAGTTCCATATTGACGCAATTCCCCTAAAATAAATATTAAAAAATCCCTGCGTACCCCTCAAAATGACAAATTGAGTACTCAAAACGACAAATCGAGCAGGTTTTATGCATAATATGCTGTTTTAAGCGCTTTTTTTGCGGAAAGAGGACGGCGATTCACCTGTCATATCTTTGAAAACACGGTTAAATGTCTGTGTTGAATTGAACCCGACCTCAGATGCGATCACATTGACCGGTTCATCCGTCTGCATTAATAGCCGTTTTGCATCTTCAACCCGGCATTCGTTAAGAATTTGCGGAAAGCTCTTTTTATAATGCCGGTTAATCACGCGCGATATGACAGCTTCGGACACATCCAGTTCCCTGGCCAAATCGGCACGGCTATACCCCGGGTCGTGATAAACTTTATCGAGCGTCATCAAATCATCAATCGACTTGGCAACCGAACGATCTTGCGCACTCATCTTATTCTTTTGCGATGGCAAATATTCCGAGACGTCGAGTGACTGAGGATAAATGCGGAAAATACTGGTGCTCACCAGATACACCAGCCCCGACCCGATAATCGCCCGAATAATTTCCTCCTGAGACGGAGTGACTTTGCCCAAAGCAGAAAAGAACATGAAGCTCAGGAGCAAGATATTCATGATGATAATCGTCAGGATCAGCCAGTAACGATCCTTCGACGCTTTTCCGGCATAGACCTGCCCCAAAACATCGCGGCGCACCCATATTGTTAAAAGCGAAACGGCACCGGCAAACACGCCTGTTACCCCCAGCCACATATCAAAGCTGTGGCATTGGGTCAGAACATCACATCCGCCGCTCATACGCTGCGCCTGCAACGAAATGAAGAATGCTGCCGGCACAACAAGAAGAACCCAAAAATTAATCAAACGGGGCAATCGCGTAATTTGCGCAACCTGAATAACGACAAGAACGCTGAGCGGCGGACCATAGCTCCACAAAGCCCATTGTATAAAGTTATAATAAACAGTGATATCACCTGCAAATCGCTCTACCACACCGGAGAAGAAAGCGAGCGAGAGAATAAAGAAGTAAAAGAACGGAATCGCAGCCCGCTTCACCTCTCCGGCGCGCAGGGCCATATAGACAAGCACATAGACAGCCTGCGTTAACCCGACAAGGTATATAATTTCCTTGATGTCAAACGTAAGATTTTCCATTTTTTCACACCCTGGTCATGCTTACTTTTATCAGTAATGATCATGACACATCTCCGTTGCCTCTTTTTGCTCAGCATCCAGAAGCCTGTCACAGATATAGTATTTCATGAAATTCAACTCATTGGGATGAATTTTCGTACCACTATCCGCCATAATCCCCAAAATTAATTGAATCGCTGCCTCTTTATTCCCCATATCGTTCATGACAAAGGCGGGCATTTGTTTTGTCCATAACGGCATTCCGGGACGATATATCGACGCGAGTTGATACGCATGCTTCAACGCCTTATCGTGATCTTCCTGCTGAAAGCGTGCCAGATATACGGCGTGCGAAAGCCATCGCCATTTCTCTTCACCTGAATATCGACCAACCTTCGCCAGATATTCAATCACCGGATCAAGGTCTTCAGCTTTGGATGTCGCGCCAAAATAATAAGCGGCCAACAACGGAATAAAATCAGAACGCGGGTCAAGATAGTCCTCCAGTAAGAACCATTTCCCAAGTCGATCATAATTATAAGAGGTTAAGGGTTTAATGTCCCCTGCACTATCACCTAAATTCTGCAACATGACACCGTAAGATCGATAGGCCAGCTGCTTATCCCCCAAAGCGAAGAACACACTGCCTATCTTTCCCGGCGCAGGCGGAACGTTAATCCACTCAGCGTGAAAATCCCGCGCATAAGACCAACTCAGAATATTAAGTGACAGGAAGACGAAAAGCAGAAAATAAAGTCTGTAACGCAGACCGATCTTTATTGCTGATGACGATGCCATATCAGAACTGCCTTTTCACCAAATCGATCAAAGATGCCGTGATCAAAAGAAAAGTATAAATAATGCCTTGCAACAAGATGTAGAGGTAACCGACCTGATCCGATGCGCCATAGATCAACCAACTGGTTTGTCCCATGAGGTCAAGACGCGGAATCACAAGCGAAATAACCTGCATCATGGCACTCAAGAATGCAAAGGCCGGCAAGTCAACCCCAGAGTCAACGATCCCCAAAAGCTGGCCGATCAAGCGTGACAATATATACATTGCAAACACCGCAAGTGCGCCAGCCGCCGCATTCGGCAATACCATCGCAAAGAACATCGCCGCATTAGCCATGATAATAAATTCAATCGCAACACTGAATATCCAGATCAAGAGCCCATCTGAAACCTCACCTCCGGATAACATCAACATAGATGCGGCAATGAAAAGTGCAAAAATAACGGCCAGAATCGTGAAGGCCAGCGCATGTGACAACAAGAACGACACCCGGCCAATCGGACGCGTCAACAAATAATCAACTTCTTTATTTTCAAATGAACGGCGAATATGGAAGACAATGAAAAGAACAAGCCCAAGCACAGCCGCGATCCGCAACCCACCGGAGGCAAATACGATCGTAAATTGATCTGACTCTGTCACAGCGGCCGATCCGAGGAACACAGACAAGCTGGTTCCGATCAGGACCAAAAGAATAAGAGAAAGGATCAAGCGGTCACGCAATGCTGCGGTGAGAACATACTTAACAAGCGGCATCGATATCATTTGTTACTTCATCCTTGCTCACGTTTTATGACGTTAGTTCAAATCGAACGGACGACGGTCACTCATAAATTTTTGATAAATTTCGCGATCCGTCTGGTGAATGTTGTCGACGTCTTTCTCAAGAATTGTCGCACGCAGGAAGACAACCAGTTCGATCTTTTGAACCTGATCTCTGTGGTTTTTAAACGCACTGCCAACCCCAGGAATTTCAGACAGAACAGGCACACCTGATTCGATCGTTTGGTGACGATCCTGCATCAGACCACCCAGAATAACCGGCTTACCTGATGGCACTTCGATAACCGTGTCGAATTCCTGCACTTCAACAACCGGAATTTGCGAACTCAGGTTACTGTTTTCAAGTGTATCGAGCAAGTCCGCATCAATTGTGCTGGAGCTCAATGCAATTGTCAGCGGCACGACAGGGTCTTCTGCAAATTCGTCAACATTCGTGATTGTCGGACGAATAGCCAGAGAAACCGTGTTGTTATCCAGATCGATTGACGGCAAGACGTTAATCAGAACACCTTCCGGTACGTTCCCAATATCCGTTTCAACGGTCACTGTATCATCTGCACCATCTCTACCGGCTTCAACCTCGACCTCGACTTCAAAGTAAACAAGGTTGGTCGCAACGTTCAACGCAGCTGGCTGGTTGTTCAGGACGGTAATGCGCGGGCTTGACAGCGCACGTGTCGTACCAAAGTGTGACAACGCGTCCACCGTGGCATTAATATCCCAATTACTCAGACCGACGATAAAGCTTGGTGACGGGCTACCCGCAACAGTTGAACCATCAATGAACCCTGGGTTACCAAAAGCAGGAACCACAGAAATATCAGATGTGTTCGGGAACAGATCGGACCAGTTAATACCAATTGAATATTCATCGGACAGTTCAACTTCAACGACTTTCGCTTCGATCAGCACCTGTGCTGTGACTGATTTTTTCACGTCATCCAGATAAGACTTCACTTCCTTGTGTTTTCTTTGCGGCGCAAAGACAGACACGATACCGGCATGGCGGTTCATAGCGAAAAGAACAGACTCTTCACCGGATGTTGATGCAGAAGAATCTGAATCACCCCCAGCGACATCTGAATCAAGTGGCGGCAACGAGGATACCTGCACGACAACTTCACTGCCTTCCGGCTGCGCAGCGACACCCGGCGTTCCTGTCGTATCAAGCGCAGAGATTTGCGGCGTTACTTTTGATCGCAATCCGCCGCTCTCAGCTTCCGTACCAAGAAGTTGCGTCAAACCTGTTTCAAGATCCAGCCAGAAGTCGGCAACACTTTCTGATGATGATTCGAATTCAGACCCCGTATCAGCACCATCACCGGAGACGACATCTGTCGAACTGCTGATTGTGCTACTACTCTCACGAATATAATTGAGATAATTGATTTTATAATTCTTCAGATAAGGACGGTCTTCCTCAATACGGACAGAGCCATCTTCGATTTTATAACGCAAACCAGCAATATTACAGATACGATCAAGCACAGTATCAAACGGTTTGTTTCTGGCCGAGAAGATAATGGAACCGGAAATATTTGAATCAAGTTCGATATCGTAGTCAGCTTCTTTGGCGAGTTCAAAAAGCGCATCACGCAACGGGACGGTTTGGTTAATCGAAATGGATACAAGCGGCATCGCTCTCAGATTTTCATCCGGATCAGCAACATAAGACTGAAGGTCGGGGATATCCTGATCGGAGGCTTGATTGTTTTGTTCAACCGGGCGCGGTGCCAGACCATCCCGGAAATCCTGCATTGTCATGCCGCCTTCGCGGTCACTCTTCAGGTGGTTTTGCGCCAAATCGCATGCGGACAGACTGCCGAGTGCGATAATCACAAACCCAAAATTAATCAACAATTTAAAAAACGTAGTTTTACGAACAAACATTTATCATCACCAAAGCTAAATTAAATCAGTTAGACTAGAGGATAGCGTGTATAAAAAAGAATACAAATGATAAATAACAAACTATCCCCGTTAGAAAAACAGTTTGTGTATAAAATACATTATTGTCGTGGGGACGAAATCAGTCTTTGATTGCCAAAGAGGACGTATCGAGGCGTCTGAAGCCATCTCCGTCACCATCAACATCTTCAAATTGCTTTTGATGAATTTTGATTTTCAAGTCACCGGCCTGATCCGCATAGGACAAAGCGGTTTCTTCGGTAATCTCGCCCTTACTGTAGAGCTGAAGCAAAGACTGATCGAAGGTGCGCATCCCGAGTTGTGTATTTTCCTCCATCACAGAACGGATTTTCGAGATATCACCTTTTTGTATCAATTCTTTGATCAAGCCCTGATTCAGCATAATTTCAAGCGCGACCACCGACCCGCCGGAAACAGAAGGCACCAGACGCTGGGAAATAATTGCTTGCAAATTTGTCGCAAGATTAAGGCGCACTTGATCGTGATAATCTTCAGGAAACATATTTACAACGCGTTCAATCGACTGAGACGCATTATTTGTGTGAAGAGTTGAAAGGCAAAGATGGCCTGTTTCCGCCGCCATCAGCGCATGTTCCATGACTTCTCTGTCGCGAATCTCGCCGACCAGAATAACATCAGGCCTCTGACGCAGCGCGTTCTTCAAGGCAACCGCGTAATTCTCCGTATCAACGCCGATCTCACGCTGCGACACCAGCGATTGCTGATGTTCATAGAAATATTCGATCGGGTCTTCAATCGTTATAATATGTCCCGACTCGTGGGCATTGCGGTGGTTAATCATAGAAGCCAGCGTTGTTGACTTACCGCTGCCCGTCATACCGGTCACCAGGACAAGCCCTCTTTTCTTCAAAGCCAGTTCCCCTAACATTCCCGGCAAGGCCAATTCCTGAAAAGACGGAATTTTGGAGATGATACGCCGAATCACCATTGCCGGACGCTGTCTTTGTTGCAGGATATTCACGCGGTAACGCCCATGCGCACCGGCATCAAGCGATGTATTCAGTTCCATTGTCGCTTCATATTCACGGCGCTGACGCGGCGTTAAAACAGAAGCCAGAACTTCGTTAATATCTTCAACCGTCAAATTCGTGTCTGAAATCTTCTGTACCCCCATATCCGTTCGCACGGACGGCGGAAAACCCACAGTCAGGTAAAGGTCACTCGCACTGACCTCATGCATATATTCAAAATATTTCAGAATTTTAGGTGGTGTCAAAATGAATATCCTTCATCATCATCTTGCGGCGCTTGTTTTGTTTCTTCCGCAAATTCCATGCCTGCGCCGGCTTGTCCCGCTGCATTATCTGCAGGATTATTCGTCACAGGTTGTGGCGGTGGTGGCGGCGGTGGTGGTGCAGGCTGCTCATCAGCCCCCTTCTTCTTCTTGCCTTTTTCATCTTTACTGCCGCTAGCGACGACCTCATCACCAGCACGGCGCAAGACCTTCTTCGCCTCTTCTTCGGCAATAAGCCCCTGATTGAGCAAGGAATGGATATTTTCCTCCAATGTGCACATGCCATAACGCGCGCCTGTCTGGATCATCGAGTAAAGCTGTGAAATCTGGTTTTCACGGATCAGGTTACGCACCGCATTCGTACCGATCAGTATTTCATGTGCCGCAACGCGGCCACCACCATCGGACCGCTTAATCAAACGCTGCTGAACGACGGCCTGTAATGATGTCGATAACATCGTTCTGGCCATGTCCTTATCGCCCGTCGGGAACACGTCAATAATACGGTCAACTGTTTTGGCCGCCGTATTCGCGTGGATTGTACCAAGAACCAAGTGCCCTGTTTCCGCAGCGGTCAACGCCAGACCAACGGTTTCATGGTCACGCATCTCACCAACCAGAATAACGTCAGGGTCTTCACGCATCGCGGATTTCAACGCTTTGCTGAATGAATCCGTATCACTGCCGATCTCCCTGTGGTTCACCAACCCGGCTTTCGAGGTATGGAAAAATTCCACCGGATCTTCAATCGTAATAATGTGCTTGGCCATCGTCTCATTAATATGGTTCAACATGGCTGCCATCGTTGTCGATTTACCACTACCGGTCTGACCCGCTACCAGAATAATCCCCTTATCCATTTCGGCAAGCTGTCTCAAGATCGGCGGCATATCCAGTTCATCCAGCGTCGGAACGACAGACGGAATGGAACGAAACACACATGTTGTCCCGTTTCGGGTTGTAAAGACGTTCACACGGAAACGCGCTTTTTCACCGAATGAAATCGCAAAGTCGAGCTCTTTTTCTTTTTCGAACTGGGCGCGCTGCTCTTCCGTCATGACGGAGTAAGCCATAGAGCGGATATCTTCACTTTTGAGCGGATCGGATTTCACGCGTTTCAAATCCCCCAAATGACGTATGATCGGGGGGCTTGTCGGACTTAAGTGAAGGTCAGATGCCTCGTTTTGCATCGTAAATGCGAGTAACTGTGCGATATCCAATGGAGCCTCCTATGAAGAGCGTGTGAATAGATGAATTCTGGCTTGTGGCCGCAAGGACCTGTTAAACATGTAAAATATACGCGAAAAGAGTATAGAAATTATGAATACATTATGAGAAACCGGATAAAAACGGAACGAACCCGACTCCCTTCAGTAATATACCGAAAAAGAACGATAAAATCAAAGCCGGTCCGAACGGGAAACGGCCTTTTTTTCCTTTTAATACAGCAGGAAGCGCCCACAAGATACCGATGACACCAGACACAATCATGAAATATGGCAGGTAATTCAGCCCCAACCATAGACCGGCCACAGCAAAAAATTTCACATCACCGAAACCAAGCGACTGTTTACGCAAAACCAGCGACATCAGAAAACCTGTCGCCCACGATATCAAGCCATAAACAGCACCGCTAATCCCGTAATATAAAAGCACGCCCGTATTGACCTGCGGATCGAACCACCACAACAAACCGTGATACCCAATTCCGAGCAAGGCCAGCACAAGGACCAGTTGATTTGGTAGAATATAATACCGGATATCGATAAACAGTAACGCCACCAAGAACGGTACAGTCAGAACAGTCACGACAAACAGCGGCGAAAGACCGTACACAACATAAAGCGCCACAACAGCAGCGAACGACAAAAGCTCCATCAAAGGGTAAATAAAAGAAATCGTTTTTTTGCAAAACCGGCATTTGCCACGCAGAAAAACCCAAGACAACACAGGCACGAGATCACGTACCGACAGGATATGGCCACAAGACGGACAGCGCGAACGCACGGTTTCCTGCCCTGCATCCGTATGACGATCTGACTTTGATGGGAATATCCATGAAATGCCGCGCGGAACACGCCAGACCAATGCAGACGCGAAACTGCCAAAACATACACCTGATAACAGGACGATCCAGAAATCCAATTGCGTCAATATCGACAAGACAATTCCCCTCGCCCTTTTCGGACAACGATACCGAGGTTACTGGCGCAGCTTCACAAGACGATTGTAAATCACATCCCGTGATATTTTTTTCTGTGAACTGTGACTCATCGTGTCTATTTCCAGTGTCTTTTCATAGAACTTGATCGCCTGTTCTTTGCGCCCCTGACGATCTGCGATGATAGCCATATTGTAGTAATGCTGTGGATTTTTCGGTTCCAGACTGGCCGCAATCCCCAGATTCTTTAGTGCAGACTCATAATTACCCAGGCTCGCCTCGATAATACCAAGCTGCGCGGCAATCATCGGATTATTCGGTGATTGCGACAGCAAATAACGCAAACGCTTGGCCGCGACCGCCGGATATTGGTCCTTGACCAAGCCGAGCATATTCAAAATAGCGGCCGTGTTATCCTTATCAATCGCCAGAACCTCATCATATTTCTCAACGGCTTTGCCGATCTCGCCCACATTCTGCAAGGCAACAGCGTACCCCATCAAAATTCGCAGATCGCGAGAATTCTGGTTATACAGTTTTTCGAACATACCGACAGCGGCATCATAATAGCCCATTTTTAAAGCGCGCCGTGCGGCTTCAACCTGTGCTTCAACACTATCTGTCTTCACAACATTGCTTACAACAATGAAACGCGCTGTGCCGACTTTATCATCCGGTCCGGCATTCTTATTGGTCGCATTATCCGTATAGCGGTTTTCAGAAGAATCAAAGAATTTTTGCTGCGATTTTACCGGCGATAATTTTCTGATGCTCATCCGTGTTTGCGCAGTTTCCGCCGCTGTAGAGGCTTGCGCCTCTTGCTGCTGTTTCTCGACAGCACCGATACGTTGTGCATCATCGTTGCGGATGGCATTCGTTCCCATTGTGCGGGACTGTGCGGATTGCCGAGACTGCACCACCATGTCACCCGCGCGATCATTCATCGCTGTATTCGTCACAGGATACGCCGATGCTCTGCTACGCTCCGCCGCATCAACAGGCAAATCGCTTTCAACGATCTCCATCTCTGGAAAGTCCTGCTCTGCCGTCTGTGGTGTGGTTTCATTTGCCGCCGCAGTCTGTGCCGTTTTTGTTACGGTGTTATCGACACTTCCCGGTTGCGGCAAACCAAAATCGGAAAAGACAACATCCTGCACATCATTAATACCAAAGCCTTCGTCATTTGTCGCCGCTGACGCAACAGCAGAATCACGACCGCTACCCTGCTGGCTCAACACGTTGTTATCACCCGGCATTTCAATTGACGGCTCTGTTATACCGTCATCAATTTGCGGCATTGTATCCGACGCCATCAGTTCTGCGGCCCCTTCAGACAAAATATCATCCCCAAAAGCCGGTGGCTGATCGCTCACAACTTCTATGCCAGTGTTATTATTCCCTGCAGCACCATCATCGGTAAGGCTGTTGCCCGTATCAGCAAACAGATTTCCTGATGCCGTATCGCTCTGCATCTGCGATGACAATTGACGATCTGCCGCAGTCTGCTGCGCAACAGTGTTCCGTCCGGCATCTGCATTATTACCAGTCTGTGTCGCCGTTGGCGTCGATTCATATCCTGCTGTCTGCGGCAATGGCTTTTTTGCGGTATAGGACGGCTGGTCCTGTCCCAATCCAAAGAAAAAGAATCCGCCACCGATAAGAATTGCAACAAGCGCAACACCGCCATAAAGCTTCATCTTTCCTTCCGGAATAAATGACTTTTTGGCATCTTCGACATAAGGCGGAATATCAATTTCTTCATCGAAGTCTTCTTCCAGAAACGCGTCGTCAAAATCGTCATCGCCCATATCATTCAAATCATCTTCTGATATCGGGCCATTTCCAAGATAATCTTCCAGCTTGTTCGATACATCATCCGGCGCGGCAGATACAGATGAAGGCACTTGCGAAGCCTGATCCCCTCCACGTGAAGGCACGATGGTATTTTCACCCATCTGATTATCACCAGAAGGCGAAATTGTCGCATCCTGTGCTTCTTTCGGCGTTACCGATTGCGCAGACATGGGTGGTATTTGTGCCGATGTGGCCTGCGGCGGTTCAGAGGACTGAGGAGGCTGCTGTGCAACAGAGTCTTCTTTTGGTGCATTCACATCCGGCGTAGCAGACGGCGATTCCGACGGCTGCGGCGGTGTTCCGGCAGATTGTTGCGGCGGCTGAACCGGTTGCTGTGGTTGTTGTTGCGTCGGCTGTGTCTGTGACGGTTGCTGCGCCGGCGTCTGATCTGTATCAGCAGCACCACTGCTGCCGTCAACACTATCCTGACCACCTTGCGGTTTTGCAGTCGCATTGTCGTCTTCTATTTCAAGTTTTAATCCGTTCTTGTCTGGATTTTCTTTATCTGACATTGCTACTTTCCATCTCAATCAATTAAAACGTTATTATACGCGCTCTATCATCTGCATAAAAGCTCTTTCAAGATTGTCGTTCCCGGCTTCTTCGCGCAATTCCGGCGGCGTTCCGACAAAAATAAGCTTATGGTTATGCAAGATCGCAACCCGGTCACAAATCTCGTTCATGTCTGATAAGATATGCGAGCTCATGAAAATTGTTCGGCCTTCAGCCCGTATTTCGCTCAGCACATCTTTCACATGCGTCCGCGCGCGCGGGTCAAGGCCGCTCATCGGTTCATCCAGAATCAGGACAGGGCTTTGTGACAAAATATTCGCGAGAATCCCAAGCTTCTGACGCATCCCTTTCGAATAGGTCTGCACGCGGTTTTTTAACACGTCATGCGCCAGTGCCAGACGTTCGGAATACTGAAAAACCTTTTCCTGGTCATACGGCACACCATACAAACGCATCGTGAATTTGATGAATTCAAGACCGGATAAAAACCACGGCGGGTCAAAGCGTTCAGGCAGATAGGCGATGCATTTTTTATGCTGTCCATCCAGATTATGCTGTCCGTTTACCGTGATGGTGCCCTCATCATAATCACGCAGCCCCAGCACAGCTTTAATCAGCGTCGTCTTCCCGACACCGTTCAGGCCCATCAGGCCAAACGTTTCTCCTGACGAAATCGCCAAATCAATTTGATCGATCACTTTATTATCTTTGTACGCAACAGATACGCCGTCCAAAGACAAAATTTTATCATGCTCTGCCGTCATCAACTGTTCCCCGGTATGAAAAGCTGTGAATCAATATTGAAACGTTCATTCGGTCGCAGACGAATTGGATAAATCGTGTTCGTATATTCATCAAACCATTGTAATTCGACGTATTCGCGCGACACTTCCAGATTGATTACTTCCGGCGGCAATGATTTCGGTGTAATGCGCTGGCTGTTCAACCAGATCGTCCAACGCTTATCCGAGATATATGAAATCCCGCCCAGAATGATTTCACGCGGACCTTTTTTGATCGTTTCTTCGACCTCTTCCCCGTCTTCGCCAATTTCAGCGTCCGGATCACGTGAATAATACGTGATTTCAGCCTCTTTCAACAATGAATGTTCCCATAAGGTGAACATCACGGTTTTCATATCAGACGGTCTGACCTGTTCGCCGGATAAATGCTCTCTGTTCCGCAGCATCGCATCAAAACGTCGATAGACCTGAGGGCTCACAAAATTCCCCTGTCCTTGTTCCTGAGCGGCCAGATCAGCACGTTCACTATCCATTTCATTGCCGATATTTTCATCCAGCACATCGATCGATGTCTGAACAGCAGGCTCTCCGTTTGACAATGTCTGCGCAAACACAGGCTGTGATGCGCCAAAAACCACGACAAGAGCGGCAAGCAAAATGCTACGACAACAGTTAGCAAGGTGTAATTGATACATATTCATGCTCAGTACCTCCCCTGCAATTGCGCGTTTTCTTCTGCCAGATCATCCTTAGACACCAATGTTCTCCATGTCACAGATATCTTGGCATCAACAATCGGCTCCGGCCCCGTACGTGAAATCTTTCTAATCATGTCATCATCGACTTCTTCAGACCGGACAATTTCAACCGTTTCAACCATCGCATGCCCGGGGAAGCCATTCTGCAACCAAAACATGAATTCATAGATGCTTATATCTTCCATTGCACTGACTTCGAAACGAATTTCACTCTGCAGCACCGCATGGTCCGCTTTTTCGGCCGTGGAGTTCGAGATCACCTCACCGGGGCTGATTTCATAACTGGCTGATACAATACCGGACATTTGCTGAATATCGGCAAGCAAACGACGGAACACCAGACGGTTTTGATCGTTAAACAGTCCGATATCCTGCAATGATTTGAAGCTCGCCTTACGCTCTTCAATCAACTCGAAATCTTTACGCAATTTATCAGCTTCGCTGTAACGCTGGCTTACACGCGATGTCAGGCTTTGCAGTTCGCGACTCAATTGTTCTTCTTTTGGCAAAATGTGCATTGCAAACACATAGCCAAGCACAGCATTCACGCCAAGCAAAGCCGCAAGCACAATCAATCGTGTTTGTCCGATGGAAGATAGTGTCATCGCAATCCTCCATTCTCGTCTTCTGCCGGCTTAGGACCGATAATCACGATTTCGGCTGTGTAATCTTCTTTGCTGGATACCGCACTTGTTGCCGTCGCCACGCCACTAATGCGTTGCGTATATTCAGGGCGCGCCACCTGCCGTACAATTTCAACATCATAATTCGGCAACTGCGTATTCAGCCGTGCTTCAAAGGCACTCATATCCTTCACACCCTCTTCCAGCGTTATCGTGTTCGGAAAACTCAGGCTGAGTGTCGCTTCAAGCTTCTTCCCCCCCTGCGATTGAGGCATTGCGGCATAACGACTCATACCACGCTGTGATCCCCCGGTTTCCTCTTTGTGCGGCAGAATATTCAACTGGTCCAATTTCAGATTTGGCCCAAGCGCATCCCCGATTCCTTTGACAAGACCGAGGACCGGTAATTCTTCATCACCGAAAGATTCGTAAACTTCAAAAGCGGCTTGCACCAATTTAACATCATAGCCAAGACCGTTCATTTTTTCGAATTCAACCTGATAGGCCTGATTTGCAGATACAAACTCTTGTTTCTTACGTTGGATTTTATCTTCAATTGCCCCGTGTGACTGCATCAGATACCCGCTGTAACCGGCAACGCCAATCGCTGTTACCCCCAATAACAACGACGCATATTTTACCGCAACACGCGGCGTGTTAATGCCACTGATGCTGGCCGCTTTCATCGGCAAAATGAATTTTTTCTTACGCCCGATAAAGCCCACATGCAGTGCATCAGCAAAGCGCGTTTCTTTATGGATACCGATCTTTAGCCCCAACAAATTCGCGGCTTCCGGCGCTGTATAACAATAGATATTACCGGTTGTCTGTGTTTGGACTTGCCCTTTGAACGCTTCGGTCGACTCTTTCGTGCCGATCACAAAGATATCGGTTGCTTCATCCTGCGAATAACCAAAACGTGACAAGTACCCCAGTGTCGATGAAAATTCCTGCGCAACACCTTCGCCCCACGCCAGCGGATCTGTAATATCCGCAGATAACGGTGTCATACGTGTCATTGCCAGTTGACCGTCACGCGTGACGATCTGGCGCAAAGAGCCGTTTTGATGATGGCCGATAAAAATAGCCCAGCGTGACGGCTTATTCTTTTTCCCGGCCACTTTTTTCGTCATCTGCTCGACAAGAGCCGATGATTCAACCGGCAGAAGCCCAAAGGCAACAACCGTCACCATTGCCTGCTCGATCGCCGCAACGGTTTTATCAATCGCATCACTATCAGGGACAGCCGCAAACAAATAACTTAAATCCGAACCACTTTTCTTGCTGCTCTTGGAAAAACTGCCTGACAACCCCGCACTTGGCGATTTCATCGGCAACGCGCCGCGAATAGGATAATTCGGGAATGCAATCTGCAACTTGCGCTCCAGCACATTCGCCTTATCCATCATGCCGACTTTCGGCATTTTCTGACCGCCCTTGAAGTGCTGGTCCGTCATATCATTGATCAGAACAACAGACGCCCCACCGCAACGGCCTTTCATAATTTCAGCCGCTTTAGGAATAAAATTGTCATCATCCCACAGAATTGTTTCCACCAAAGAAACACCCTGTGCGTCGACTCTATAGATCATAAGAGAATCGTCACCGAGTAACAGAGCAGTTCTGTTGGTCGAAATAAAATTCAGCGATATAGACGCCATTGTTACATATCCTTATACCAAGTCACTGATATTCTGGAAGCTTTCATAGATAGGTCCAAATACACCCGCAGCAATCCATAGGATAATGCTACCCAGTATCAAGGTCAATCCTGGTTCGATCATAGAGATCAAACCTTGCACAGATTCATCTACGTCACTCGTATAAAACTCAGAAACTTCATCAAGTGTTGGTCTCAAGTTCCCCGATTCTTCCCCAACTTTCAACATCCTTGTCACCAAAGTCGGGAATTCTCCAGAGGTTTTAAAGGCTTCAGACAATGAACTCCCCGTTTGCACCTGATCCTGCACGGACTCAAGCGCCTCAACCAGCGCAAGGTTATTCACGGTCATACGTGCGGCTTCAAGCCCTTTCAGCACGGAAATACCACTGGCATAAAGCGCACCGAAAGTCTGCGAGAAACGCGCGATATTGATCTTTCTAATCAGATCACCCACCACGGGCATTTGCAAAAACGCACGGTCCGCTTTATAGGCAAATTCATCGGAAACACGCCGCAATACCTTATAAAGGACGAATAAGACAACCGGCGTTGACAATAGTTGTATCCAGTACGCCCTGACAAAATCGGACGTATCGATCAACGCTTTCGTATAAAACGGCAGCTTTGTATTCATCTCTGTCTGGATAAAGCCGACAATCTGCGGCACAACGACACCCATCATCACCACGATCGTGATAATCACAAACACCGTCACAAAAAGCGGATAACGTGTTGCCTTACGGACCTTCGCCTGCATGCTGTCCACCCATTTCAGATATTTAATCAGCTGGGTATAAACGGCGGTCAGGTCACCTGTTTCCTCACCGGAGGCGACAAGAGACACGTGCAAATTGGTGAAAACGCGCGGGTGTTTTGCCAATGCTTCGGACAAAGAGCTCCCCTCTGACACATCTTTATAAACATCCGATACAATATCGCGCAACTGCGGATGATCTGTTGTATCGCGAATATCACTCAGGGAATCAAGCAGCGGCACACCGGCAGACTGCATCTGGTTCATATGGGTAAAGAACTGGATGATCTCGCGCATCTTGATCTTTTTGCCCATACCGATCTGGCCGAGAACACTTTTCTTTTCTTTCAAAACCGAACATTGCAACAGTTCCAGACCGGACCCTTGCAGCTGATTATGAAGGTCGAGCTCATTGGCTGCAGAGATAACCCCCTTCACCTGACGCCCGTTTTTGTTCATTGCACGGTATTTATATCGCTCAATAGCCATTGCCGTCTCCTGATTGCTAAGAACAGAACATTGCCGAGATCAGCAATGCCCACACATAAGAAATTATATTGCCTGAAGGTTCACCACTTTAGAAAGCGCTTCAATCGTCGTTTTGCCTTCAAGGACTTTTAGAATGCCATCATCCCGCATACTTTTAAAGCCTTTTTCCACCGCCGCATTTTTTAATTCGGCTTTGGACACATTATCTGCGAGCAACTGGTCAAGTTCCTCATCAAAAAGCAAAATTTCAACAACAGCCGTACGGCCTTTGTAACCTTGACCTTCACATTTTTTACAGCCACCCTGACGCGCTTTGTAAATCGTGGGCGGTGATGCCGGATCAACACCAAGCATCTGGCATTCTTCTGCATCGGCCTGATATTCTTCGCGGCAATGCGGACACACACAGCGCACAAGACGCTGCGCAAACACGGACACAATCGCCCCTGCGATCATGCCGGGTTTCAACCCGAGATCAAGCAAACGCGGGATCGCGCCAAAGGAATCGTTCGTGTGCAATGTTGTATAAACCTGGTGACCTGTCATCGCAGCCTTCAGCGCCATCTGCGCTGTTTCCCCGTCACGAATCTCACCGATAAAGATGATATCGGGGTCTTGTCGCAACAGCGCCTTAATACCATCAGCGAACTCCAGCACGCCTTCACGCACATGGGTCTGCCGGATCATCGGCAAGGAATATTCAACCGGATCTTCCAATGTCTGGATATTCACCTCGACATTATTAATTTCGTTCAACATGGAGTAAAGCGAGGTCGTCTTACCACTACCGGTCGGGCCCGTCACAATGATGATCCCCTCCGGTCTGGATTGCGAGGCTTTGATCTTGCGCAAATTCAGGTCACTGAAACCAAGTGCAGACATCGGCATGATACTCGCGCTCTGGTCAAGCACACGCAGAACGATATTTTCACCATGCACCGTCGGCAAGGATGACACACGGAAATCGGCTTCCTTCCCGCCGACATTCAGACCAAAACGGCCATCCTGCGGCGACAGTTTGTCCGCAATATTCATTTCCGACATAATTTTCAAACGCTGCGCAATCGCGTTCCAATGCTGTTTGTGAAGGATTTGAGCGTTAAAAAGCACGCCATCTTTACGATAGCGCAAACGAATAAAGTTCTCTTCCGGTTCAAAGTGCAAGTCAGATACACCTGTCTTCACGGCATCGAAGACCAGCGCATTCACCAAACGCACAATCGGGTGCGAGAAGGATTGATCCTCGTTCAGCGTCGTCAGGTCAGGCACCGTATCGGCCCCTTCTTCCAATTCCTTCAGAATATCACTGATCGAACTGGCATAACCGTACGCCGTATCAATCGCATCACTCAGAATATTCGGCGGACAGACAACGGGTTTTAACTTATAGTCCTTCGGAATAAAGCGCCGCAACATGTCCATCGCGACCACATCGTACGGGTCCGACATTGCGACATGCGCTTCCCCGTCTTCCAAAGACAGCGGCAAAACATTGTGCTTGAGCGCCGTTGCCTTATCAATCATCGACAGTGCTTCGCTGTCAAACAGGGTGTTTTTCGGATCAAACACTTCCATACCGGCACTTTCAGCCAAGAAGGCTGACAGCGTACCTGAATCAATAAAGCCAAGCTCGACCATAATCTCGCCGAGCATCGCGCCACTGACTTTTTTCTCCTGCAAGGCAACATTTAGCTGATCCTGCGTAATAATACCGCTTTCGACCAAACGGTCACCGATCCGCGTCCCTTTTTTCGCGCCGGCCTCTTCTTCACCGACTTCATCCGGCGCTTCGGGTTCACCGATCGCCATTTGCGGCGGCGAAGACGGCTGATCATCTGTCGGACCTGTCGGCTTCGTTGCCGTAAGCGGCTCTTCCGTTTCCAGTGGCTGTGACGGCGGCGCCTGTTGCGATTGCTGTGGTTGTTGTGGCTGCGGCGGTTGCTGCGGCGGCTGTGCCCCCGCCTGAGACTCTTGCTGCTGGGGCTTCTGGGGTTGCAACGCATCGCCGAATTGCACCGATTGCGGCGCAGGCGGCTGCTGCGGATCAGGCGCGCCCTGCGGTGGTTGCTGATGTGGCTGCTGGGGCGGCTGTTGTGGTTGCCCTTGCGGTTTATCCTGCGTTTCAGGCTCGCGCTTACGCGAGGCATCCGGATTCATATCCATATCCTCAAGCGCTAATCCTGTGTAATCATCACCATTATTACCGTGATTATTCTCAGTCATTCCTAAAATCTCTATAAAATAAAATTGATTCCCGCGACAAAACTACATTATCAGCATAAAACAAAGATGTTTAAAAAATGATAATGTATTATGAAAAACATATAGATAGCTTCCGTTCTTATAATACACATTTTCACCCAAAGGTTAAGGGACGAACGTATGATAATCGCATGAATCATATAGAATTTTTGTCCTGACTTTCGTTTCCGTGTATGATGACCGCCACGTTGCAACACACAGAAACACACGATAACGTTACAAAATGAAACAGGAGCCGTTCGTGCCGCACCCCCAGAAAAACAACATACGTCCACGCAGAAGCTCTTCACGACTCACCTGCATACTGGGCGGGCTTCTTATCTTCACCTTTTTATCCGGCAGTTTTCTGGCATTCGGTCTTTTTTCAGGCATGGACACTCCTGCCCTGACCGGAGGCGAACAAAGCGACTACGCCACACTTTCCGTTATTACGGCCGTTATCTCGTCACTGGCTCTGATATTACTCTTTACTGTTCGCTACAAAACACTAAAACCCATTGATCAAATCACTGATACGCTTTTATCGCTATCCGAAGGTGATTTCCGCACCCCCATTCATATTGATACAAATAACAAACACCTCAAAGATATTCAAAATGCGTTGAACATCCTGCGTGAAACAAGACTCAAATCACAAATACTGGCCTCCTTCCCTGAAGAAAACCCGGAACCAATCATCGAGATTAACCGCGATTATCAAATCACATACATCAATCAGGCCGGTATAAACGAAATGCCGGACCTGATGTCTTACGGTGACATTCGGTATTTGCTGGCAGATGACGGAGAAGAACGTCTGAACGTCTCCTTTAACTTAAAAAGAGCACAATTTCTCGAACAAAAGATCAATAAAAAATGGTTCGAAATCTTCATCACCCATATCACAGATCAAGATGATGAAATCCTGCGCCTTTATTTCCGCAATATCACACGGTTGAAAGACGCTTACTCGCAGATTGAGCAAGCAAACAACGCCAAAAGCGACTTTCTTGCCAATATGACACACGAAATCCGCACGCCTTTGAACGGCATTATCGGCACCGCAAGTTTACTGAACCAGACATCAATGGATGCGCGGCAAGCCTCCTATTGCGACACAATCCTCAGCTCCGGTGAGGTTCTGCTCGACCTGATTAACGACATTCTCGACCTGTCAAAGATCGAAGCAGGCGCCATTGAGATCAACCCAACGCAGTTTCATCTGAAAGACGCATTGCAAGCCTCGTTTGATCTCTTCGCCGGCACGGCAAACGACAAAGGGTTGGAATATGAGCTCCAATATGATGATGCCCTGCCCCACGATATCATTGCGGATCACGTCAAAATCCGGCAAATCCTGTCCAACCTGATCAGTAATGCACTAAAATTCACCGAAACAGGCGCCGTCACCGTCAAAGCCGAACAGATCACACCGCCATCCGCCGATACACAAAGCGCGCGCATAAAACTATCTGTGACAGATACAGGCGAAGGTATCGACAAAAAACAGCAAAACCTCCTGTTCAAGAAATTCAGTCAGATACAGGCCAGTCAGGACAAAACAGACATCCGTGGCACCGGCCTCGGCCTTTCGATATGCAAATCACTGACTGAAATTATGGGCGGGCAGATAAGCGTTGAAAGCGAAGCCGGCAAAGGCAGTACATTTTCCATCGAACTGGATATAAAGATCGCCGAACAAGGCAAACATAGCGGCACATCCGGCCGTATCGCCTCCCAACCACCGGCATCGCTCAACCTTGATGCGGCTGTCTTGCTTGCCGATGACACAAAAACAAACAGAACGATTATCGGCGACATGCTGGTAAACACGAGCTGCCATGTTTCCATCGCCAAAGACGGCGAAGAAGCTATCGAAAAATGCAGGAATCATACCTATGATCTTATCCTGATGGATATCCGCATGCCCCATATAAACGGCATAGAAGCCACCGCGCACATTCGCAAACTGCAAAACCAGAATGCCTCCGCACCAATCGTCGCCCTGACGGCCTATTCAATGGACAGTCATCGCGCCGAAGCCCTTGCCGCCGGTATGAACGATTTTCTGACAAAGCCGATCCGGCAAGAAGACCTGAACCGGACGCTGTGTAAATGGCTGCCAGAAAAGCAACACAGTCACAATACAGATATTTTCGACACACACATCGCGGCGAGTGAAACCTATGACAATTCAATGCTGGCCGATTTCATACAAAACATGCCCGACCGTGCCGATAAATATATTGCCCTCACTATCGACGATATCGAAGACCGCATGCGCGCCTTGTCTGATGCCTTTGAAAATGAAGACGTCAAAGCAATTCATGAAATATCACACGCCGTCGCATCCGTCGCCGGGCAAGCTGGCGGCGTAAAATTTGCCAAAACAGCCAAACAGATAGAAGAAATGGATTTAACCGCAGATGATCAAAGCTATGCCAAAGCAGCATTCCTGTTCAACGAATTACAGGATATGCAACCACAAATCGTGGCATGGCTGCAAAGCAGAAAACAAAAGCAGGACTAATCAATCATCGAATTTTTTAAAGGCAAGGAACATGGCCGGCCACCCGATCGCCAGCGACCACAGCCACCATGAAAAGAAGATGTTCCAATTCATGATCGGCCAGTCCACATAGACATACAGCGTTGATGCCGCAGAGGCCAGCACAACCGCAACCGTCGTTAAAAGCGTGCCGACATTCGCATCACCTTTATTATAGATAATGAAAATCGCACCAAAGCTGAAGATTGTAATAATGAACGGGTTAACACTGGACGAGATATGAATCGCATACAAAGAATTGCATCCGATAATGAACAACCCGATAATAATACTCCACTTGACGAGATTCAGTAACACGGTGAAGCCCTCCTACAGGGCATTATACCTTATATTACCACTCATAACCAAGCTTTAAACTATACAACGTGTCATTTTCATTCGTTCCCGCTGCCGGATCATTGTCACGATCATAATCAACCTGCGCCGTTCCGACGATTCCTTTTAACAGCGGAATACGCGCACCGGTTGATGTTTCCAGAAGATAAGCCTTCCAATCATCGGTCGGAGAAAAGACTTTATGCTTATGGAAGAGCTTCAAATAGCCATCGAAGAACTTCTGGTCATAATCAAAATTCCAGTTCGCCGCCAGACTGCTTTCCGTATCTGCATTTTCGTAATCATTGCGCAGATAAGACGGACCCAGTATATATTTCAGATTCAGATCATCGCTTTCATACGCCTGATGACCGATACCGACACCGACGGTTGAACGCAAATCAAGCTGTTCCACATCATCCTGATGCAAACCCGCATTCATGTTCACAAACCATTGGTCGGTGTAGAAATAGTCATACCCCAAATCCAGCGATCTGTTATCAACGGTGACTTCGCTTTCATCTTCGGCCCAGTTATATTCCAGCCCCAATAGAAAACGGTGATCATCCCAGCGCGCCTTTGTGGTTGAATCCAGATTGACGCTGCTCTTGTCACTATTCCCGTTTTGCAATGATGCACCAAAATTCACGTTTCCGGAAAACGCGCCGCCCAAAAATGTGATTTTATCATCCTGTTTTTTCTTCTTTTTCTGCTTGGACGCTGTTTCAGTCGTAGATGCTGTCTGCTCTTCGGCCGCCTGACTGTCACGCTGCCCCGCATCAGCAGGCGATGCGGTTAGAGGACGGCCCGCCTTTTCAACGTCAGATGCGCTTTGCTGTGACATATATTCGCCGTGGGCGTAAATATCACGGATCACAGTATATGGAATGCGGGCTTTCCCGAACGATGTTTCAAGCACAATGCCTGCATTATCCGTTTCAACCAGTTGCCCCGACAAACGGTCGCCATTACGCATTTCAACAACAGCAGCGTGCGCAGCACCCGTATGGGCCGCACTGAAGAACACAAGACAGCCGATGACCGCAAACAATGTGATACGAAACATAAATCCCTCTGAGTTTAATAAAACACCTACGCAGCAGACTAATAAAAAACCGCAATCCTTCAAGACATTCCCGCTTTTTATCAACAAGCGCTCTGAATAACCAGCACTGCCTTACCACTAAGGATATATACCTATGCCGAAGTGTAATTGATTATTAAGGATTTACGGCTATATTATGCAAACAGCCGAAAAAGGCAGAGTAAGACTACGATAGAGTAAGAGTAAAATGCAGATAGATAGCGTTTCAGGTTTAAACCAAGATAAGAAGTTATGCCGTGATATTTTTGAAATTGCGGGGGAGAATGATGAAGGCATTCTGGTAGAAGCCGATTTGTTTAATCTGGGGAACCTGAATAACGCTGTCGGTGAACCGCTTGCAAACGAAATATACAATATGTGTATGTCCATTTATACGCGCAAGCTCGCCGCGCTTGAACCCGCCCTACTCTATGGATTTCGCAAAGGCGGTGACGAAATATCCTTTATTCTTGATGGCGTGCCACTCAACGATGTCGAACAAGCTCTAGCGGACGCCGATAAAGAAATTCGTGATTTTTGCCTTGAAACATCGCTCCATCTACTCGTTCACCCAAAGCGCACCTATCAAGGCGGATTCGGCCTTAACACAATTGCCGTTCAAATCCCTGAAGGCGCGAAATATGATGACGTGTCGCTCGTCTTGCAAGATTCTCTGACAGTGCAAAAAGAGACCGACACAAGCCGTAATCTGGCCTTTTCTTTGCAGCCCGATTATTTCCAGGCAGAATCCAAACACAAGCAAATCGCGCAGGTCACCGCGCGTTACCGTGAAGAATATCCGGCACCACTCGTGCAAATGCCGATTGATACGGATTTATTTTACGCCGCCACCTACCAAACAGGCCGCGAGCAACGCGCGGATTTCATCCAGACCCTGGATAAAAACGACGCATACAGCCTGGTCCGCATCGATCTGATGAATATGGGCGGGTTGAATGACAATATCGGCAAAGATTTTACAGACAGTATTTTGTATGACATCCAGCGCAGTGTCTCGGATGTGTGTCAGCTTTTAAAAATGCCGTACCGTGTTTTCAGTATCGGCGGCGGCGTTTTTGATGTGGTGCTGGAAACACAAGACCCCGAGGTTTTGGCAAAGGCCAAGAAAACAATTCTCAATGATATGCGTCTTCATGTCTTTGACAGAACGGTCGAGGAATATTGTAAATCCAGAAGCGTCAGCATCGAAAACACGCAAAAAGAACAGAGTCTGGCAAAGAGTCTGATACGCGACATCCCAAACACACAAGGAAACCGTCATGAAGCGGGCATCATTCTGACCGAAGCGCCGCTTTCAACCACAGAACCGGCCCGTACACTCGAAAACCTCGACCAACAGATTCAATTACTGAAGATGCATGCCGTGTCCATGATTATACCGCACGAAATCACGATTACGGACTGCGTTTCAAAACTCAAAGATGTTTTCACATTGCGCACATCACGAAACGGCGTCGATGTCTCTCCTTTATATGATGTGTATCCGGTGACCGGGAAAAACAAACCGGATACGATTAAAAACACGGATTGGCCGGATGAAGGCAGCTTCCCTTATGCGCGCTCTTTGAAACCACGGCTCAAACAACAAACAATCCAAAGCCTGTTTAACGAGGGGCCAAAATCCGTGTACACGAAAATATTCGGCGTTAAACCGACCGAAGAACATTTGCAGGGGTCACTTTATGCGACCATAAAGTCTGTGTCGCAGGCATTACGCAATATAGACCTCGTTTACGCGTATAATGCCGCCAGAGAACAACAAGCCCCCTTCATTACAAAAGAAGACAGCATTGCGTATCTTCGCGACGACAAGAACGGCTTACAAGAATTGATATCCGGCCAGCATAACGCAGACACACTCGCCAAACTGATCCAAACATGTCTTCACACGGCCAACCTGACCGAACAACCGGTTCATCCTGCGGTTATTGATGTCATTAACACGGAGTCGCGAGACGAACTGGATCACGTCACAGACACATTCCTGCAAAACGGTGAAGTCCAATTGGCCGCCGCAGCAAAAAATATGGCGCAGCAAATACCGCCGCTTGAAAACGACCCGTCATTCGACGACATGAGAGATACCCTCATCCAAGAGGTCCAGCGTCAAACAGCCTTAATCGCAGATAATGAATCGCTGGATGCATCAACGAAAGACACGATCATTAAAAATCTTACCCCCTATGCCGGCATTATTCCCGCACAGAACGGGATCACACCGCCACCCAAACCATGCTAACTAAAGATAATAGATGCCGTAAACGCATTCAAATCCGGTCACTGCAAAACAATCATTTAATAACTTTGCAAATGGCACGCAGCGAACACGCAGTCCACCCCCACAGCAAAAACAGATAACGCAATTCAATTTTGGGAGAAAATGGCGCGCCCGGGAGGATTCGAACCCCCAACCTTCTGATCCGTAGTCAGACGCTCTATCCAGTTGAGCTACGGGCGCTTGCGATGTGACTTGTTAGCAGAGCCGAAGCTCTTTTGCAACAAATTCGGGGCAGACAATACGCAAAACTTTTCAGGAATGCAAGCCCTTTCATCTTCCTGTGTATTTTTATTTTGAAAACAGCTCTTTCCCTTGACTCTGATAACGACATATTGTCAGGTAATGGCACGCATGAAAATATTTTTAGCCGCAACTTAGAGCATAGATTAATGAGAAAAAGAACAATCTTTGGAAAAAACCTGTCTTCAATCATCATCGCACTGGCGTGCATGGCGCCTGTGCAGGGATACAGCGCGACACCCGACACAGCAGGGTCACTGACTGTTTCAAACGAACCCATTCCGATGGACGTCCAGAACCAGCTTTACACATACCCGTCACAAGCGCGCCCTATTCTGCCAAGTGAAATTTCCGGCGAAAGCTATTTCAGCAAAACATCCGACACAGTTGTCGGACGCAAAATCGATTCTCTGCGCAATGAACTTATTTCTCTGCAAGGTCTTGTGTCGGAACTGTCTGCAAAATTGACAGGGCTTCAAGTTGAAGGACAGCGTCTGGCGGCAGAATATTACGCCAACATGGCCACAATCCGCACACAGTTGCAATCCGGCACAACACCGGGCAACCCGCGCCTTGTCAAACGGCTGACAGACTCACGCCAATATCTCGAGGCACTGGCATCCAACGTCGCCGCCCTGAACAATCTGGCTGTTGAAATTTCGAATGCCGCATCAATGAGCAGTTTTCTCGGTGATTCCGCCCGCTCTATCTACTCCCTGTCCGGCGCGATCGAAGAAGACCATATCTTGCTGGCAAAAGTCGAAGACGGCCTGAACCGCACAATGGTGTCGATTGACCGTTTGCTTAACAATATCAATGACGATATTTCAAGAACCACTGTGTACATGAACACAGAGCGCGACAATCTGCGCACAATGTCACTGGCAATTTCAACAGGCAGCATGTTCGGCCGAAGCCTTGCGAACACGCACTTCAAACCGACATCCTATCAACCGCCTGCCGCGCCGCAACCAATGATGCAACCATCACAGTATCAGCAGCCTGCGCAACCTCAACCTCCTCTGCCACAGGCACAACCGATGGCGCGTCAACCGCAACAACCGGCACGCATGGACATGGCATCCTATGGCAGCCCTCAAGGCGTTCCGCAAGCGAATGTGACCCCGGACGGACCAAAGCCACTGGTGAAAGTCCGCTTTACACAGCCAAACGTGAATTTTGAACAGCCTGTTTACATGGCCGTCAGCGAAGCGGTGTCACGCTACCCTGACGCACGATTCGAGTTGCTGGCCGTGCACCCGACATCAACAAATTCAGCCCAGCAGGCCATCGAAAGCACAAAAGCAAAACGTAATGCTGAAAAAGTCCTTCGCAGCCTGACAAATATGGGATTGGGTCTTGACCGTATTGATGTGAAATCAGAAGCTGATCCGCAAGCACGTACAAGCGAAGTTCATCTATACGTCTATTAAGTGAAGCATATCTCCGAATAATAGAAGGTGCACCTGATATAAGATGCACCTTTTGAATACGTCTCTTGTGAAATCGTAGCGATTATCAATCAATATTGTTGAAGACACGCTTGGGCTTTTCGATCCCGCCGAAGAACCCGTTCTTCTTTTTGTAATAACCGGAATTCTTAGACAGCGTTCCCTTTTTCTTTGTCTGGGATGATGATGTGCCAAACGGGTCGTCACTGCTCGAGTCACTGCCCTCCATAACATCTTCGATACTGCTGGGGTCTTCGTACCCCTTGATCGCCTTTTCCAGTTCGCCGATCGCTTCGCTGACGCTATCTTCGGTCAGATCCCCCAGTACGTCATCACTGACCGAGATCACGCTTTCGGCAGAAGCCGGTGTATAAGACGGGATCGCCAGCAATGCTGACAAGAACAATGAACAAGATATTTTTTTATAATTTAAACCCATGATCTGGAATACTCCCGATTAGCATTAATGTGTTCTGTGAAAAGTGTAACGTCATTTCTGCGATGGTGAAACATAATATTTTCCGCTTCCGGATGAAGAAGGCTTCTTGCCAAAATACCCCTTACGTTCCTGATTGCGCTTTTCTTCTTCTCTGTTCTCAGCGGCTTTTTTCAACATCGCCATTGCAAGCTGTGCGATGAGCTCGTTTTTGGTATAGCCCTGATTTTCCGGCGCATTCGGGTTCTTTTTTTCGTTACCTTCCTGATTATACGGCAACCCTTTGGATCGCATGCAATTTTCAAGATTACCCAGCACAGTCTCGTCAATTTCGACAATCGGATAATCCAGCTTCTCGCCATCCGGTCCGGTATAGGTCGTCTTCAAATATTTCCCGCTGCACTCAATGTAAGCTTTTTCAACGATACTGCGCGCTTTATCCAGCGCAATATCTTCCATTTTCTTTTGTGTCTGGGCCTGTGCTGATGCCACACAAAACAGGCTCACAGCGCTACAAACACATGCAACGCGCCCGAGAAACCTGAATTTGAGCTTTAAGCCAACCATATTCCATTTTAACACAAAAGCATGATTGAAAGAAATAATGTTCAATCTCATTTCTTATACGAGTCACACATTTCGGCGAAAGCATCTGCCAGTTCGCGCCCTTCTTCTCCGCCATCGCCTTTGATCTGTTTATGCGTGATAAACAGGACTGTTTTATAAAGCACATCGATAATGCGGATCGCTTTTTTGTCCAGCCGCTGGTTTCCATCCAGCAATGTCAGAACCGCCGCCGAAAGCGTTGAAACAAGCTCATATTTAAACGTGCCCGCATTGGCTTTGATATTCATGATAATACGTGACACACGGTCTTTTTCCGGTATTTTTTCCGGATTTTTCTGATATGCGGCCAATATTTTTCGCAAAGCGTCCAAGTCGGATTTAACAACCGACCGGAAATCAACCGTGTTTTCATCCATCACAGCCTGTGCTTGCGCGATCATATTTTCATCCACACGCCCCGTACCGACTTTGGCCTGTAAATTGCGACTTGCCTTTATAACCCGTGCTTCTTTTTGCTCCATAAAATGCTCCACTATACTGTCATTCACTCTTCCAGAAATTCTGTTCAATCGCTTGCGCGACAATTTCTTTCAATTCATCCGCGGCAGCGCCACCTTGTCCTTTTATATCTTTGTTATATGTCATCCACATGACATCGACATGCGCCTGCACGATCACACGGTGTTTTGGTTTATCGACATCGATTTTTTCGGCAAAATCCCGCAAAGACCTTGCAAAATGCTGCATCAAATCATAACCATACATGGCTGCCAAATCTTTGATATGGTTTGCACTGTGATATAAATCCTGATGCCCTTGTGCCGTTTCATCGGGTGTTACGGCATTTTGAATGAATTGCCACGCTTCGTCCATTTCCTGCAGAACGCGCAACACTTCGACTTTATAGTCTTTTTCCATCGCCTTCACGACCTGCTGTGCCTGTTCAACAGCGCGGTCATCGATATAACCGCCCGGCGCATCTGGCGACGCACCTGTCTTCTTCTTCAATTTATTTACACGGTGGAATATCTCGACCTGCGGGGCGCGATCAGACGTTTGACCGCGCTGTTCTTCGTCATCCGTAGCCATATTATGTTTCCTTCTCGTCCTGTTCGTAATTGGTTTCTATTTCTTCTGCCTGAATTTTTCGCCGGTCTTCGCCCGGAAATGTTTTATCCTGCCGTCGCCTGTCAGGGCCGAAAAAGGACGGCGCCTTGATGAACGGCCTGGGATTATCGATTACATACAACATACGCTTTGAAAGCTTTTCGGCGGAAACAGGCTTCACCATCACCTCATTAGCCCCCTTATCGCGTCCCTCGACCACAACCTCTTCACTTGTATAAGCGCTGCACAAAATGATCGGCATAAATTTTATACTGTCCAGTTTATGATCACGAATCCACGAAATAAGCGTTGCACCGGATATTTCGGGCAACAACCAGTCGGTAATCACAATGTCGAAATGATCGCGCGGCACAGAGTCCGCATTATACTGCGTCAAAAGGATCTGCGCTTCTTTGGCACTACTCACGGTTTTCACAAAACCGACCCCCATTTCACGCAGCATTGATGACACAAGATCAGCCATAAAACCGTAATCTTCGACAAGTAGAACACGAAAGCTCCGCAAGCTATAAAGCTGCTTTTGATCTAACGCGGGGACATGATCATCTTGCTGTGGAGTGTCTTCGCTCATTCTCTCTCTTGAAAGCTTTCTAACAACGCAAATTACTGAACATCATGGAATATGCTCAATTTCACGCATTAAAACAAGGCCTTTTCATCCCTGTACGCTTTGCAGAAAGGAATTTATAGATAGATTATAAACGGAAATAATGATCGACGGTATACTCACCCCATTGGATGATCTCGTCGCCCATCGCATGCATAATATCATGACCAGATGATAGCGCATCGGGCGCTAACACATCATTCAGCGCGAACACGCGAATGCGGTACGGCTTTTTCCCGACCGGTTCACAAGGCGCCGCATATCCGGCATAGCCCATATCATTCACGGCCTGTTGCAGCATTTGCTCACTAGACTGCTCTGACGCCCCTTCTGCAATTTCCGCCGCCGTTGCGGGAATATTATAAGACAACCAGTGCAAAACAGGATTCTCAGGATCACTGACATCTTCCATTGCAATCACATAGCTTTGCGCCTCAGGGAATAAGTCTTCCGTCGCCGCTGCATTCCAGCGTATTGCCGGTGAATCACCCTCGCGGAAACAAGAGGCCGAAAGCGGGATTTTATTGTCCGCAATAAACGTTTCAGATTTAACCTCCAGCGTTGGTTCGGCATATTGCAGATACCGCTCCAGATTGGTCATGGATGCCAGTCTGTTATCTTCTTCGGCCATTGGCGTAAGCGCCTCAGCAAGTGCATTCAACGCAATTTCATCCGCAGGCAATTCATCCGGCGCCTTGTCTTTCTTGGTCACGAAAAACGTAATCAAGCCAACAACGACGATGGCGCTGATGATCGGCTTTTTAAAACGACGAATCTGGCGCAGGAAAGCAAAACGGCTTTTCCCTTGCACATGGTCATAATATTTCAATAAGTCTTTATTGCCCATTGTTCGGAATCCATAAAGGTTGGTGTGCGAATATCACGTCCCCAGTATTCTACAGAAAGGTAAACAAAATATTACGAACGGTCCGTCAACATAAAAATAATCAAGAAACGCTCGTAAGATACTCTTTTTCAATAACTTTCACAAGCCCCGAAACACCATTTTCTATGAAGCGGTAAACCTGTTCAAAACCATCCGGCCCACCATAATACGGATCAGGAATACCATCCGGCAGCCCCGCATCCGGCTGCGCATAAAAATCGGAAAATAGCTGCACGCGCGCAGAACAATCCGCCGGACGCTGCGCCAACAGCGAATCCAGATGCCCGCGATCCATCGCCAAAACAAAGTCAAAATCATTAAAATCAGTGATGTCCACACGGCGCGCCCGCAAAGCCTCCAGCGCGACACCATATTTTGCCGCCACATCAATCGTGCGCGGATCAGGCGCATGACCGACGTGATATCCGTGCGTTCCGGCCGAGTCTGAGACAACACGACCGGACCAGCCGCGCTGCGCAATAACATGGCGCAACAAACCATCGGCCGTTGGTGAGCGACAAATATTTCCGGTGCAAACAAACAAAACCCGACACGATTTCATGACTTTTATCCTTTTTCAATTCTATGCGCAGAATAGCTGTACAAAACTATTATAAGACTTGACGCAATGCAATTAATCCATAGCATGCTTATGTAAGTTCACTTTTGATGGATAAAACGAAAGAAATGGGACACACCCTGGCAGAAACAGACGACATCACAGTCAAACTGGCCGAGTCAGATACTGAAGTCAAAGCCGCACAGCGTCTTCGCTATCAAGTTTTTTACGAAGAATATAAGGCAACACCGGCGCCGGAAACGGAAAAAGAAGGCCGTGACATCGATCCGTTTGATGAGCACGCAGACCACCTGATCGTCATTGACCGCCGCATTGATGATCCGCAGAAAAATGTCATCGGGACATACCGCCTTTTGCCTCAGCACAAAGCAAACAAAGCCGGTAAATTTTACACCAGTGATGAATATGATATTGATGCGCTTGTAAACACAGACATGAAACTGCTGGAACTCGGCCGGTCATGCGTACAGGCCGAATACAGAACGCGTCCGGTATTACAGCGCCTTTGGGAAGGCATTACGGCCTATATGCTGGATCATGATATTGATGTCATGTTCGGCTGCGCCAGTTTCCACGGCACCGATGTATCTGCCATTGCCGAAGATCTGTCATATATGCACCACTTCCACCGCGCCGAAGAACAATGGTGTCCAAAAGCTCTCGACAGCCGGTATGTGAATATGAACCTGGTTGACAAAGACGATATAGACCCCAAGAAAGTCTTCAGCAACCTACCCCCTCTGATGAAGGGTTATTTACGGGTTGGCGCGCTTATTGGGGACGGCGCTGTTATTGATGAACAATTCAATACGATTGATGTGTGCATCATTATGCCGATCGCAAAATTAACCGAGCGCTACAGAAAACATTATTCGCGCAAAGTGAATCGTCTTATCCCTTCAAAAAATCAAGATAAAAGCGCTGACAAAACAGGTGAATATCAAGATGCAACATCTTGATATAAAACAGAAATGAAGCATATTACAGCCATTATAAAGCTTCTCTCTTTCCTGATATTCTCAGTCATCATTTGCCTGCCGCAACTCGTTGTTCTGCTCTTCAGCAAGAAAAAGCTGTTTTACAAACTGCCCCAAATTTGGCACCGCGCCGTATGTTTTATCTTCAATATCAAGGTTCATGTGCATGGTGACATTTCCACCGACGCGCAAACACTGTTTGTCAGCAATCACATCTCTTATCTGGACATCCCCGCGATCGGCGGCCTCCTTGATGCGTCATTCATAGCCAAAAGTGATGTTGAAGGCTGGCCCGTTTTCGGATTCTTATCAAAATTACAGCGCACAATCTTTATCCGGCGCGACCGCGCCGCATTTCAGGAAGCAAGAGACAAAGTGCAACAACGTCTGCATATGGGACATAGTCTGATTTTATTCGCAGAAGGCACCTCCACAGACGGGCACGATATATTACCGCTCAAGTCCGGCTTATTCAGCCTTGTGGAACCGGATAAGGACACAGCGGCGCACACGCCCCCTTTACGCGTACAGCCCATGACCGTCCGCATCGACACAACCAACGGCGTATCCTTACAAAATGGCGGCGAACGCGATATCTATGCCTGGCATGGTGATATGGAGCTTGCCCCGCACCTGTGGCAGCTTGCCAAATCGCAAGGCGCGGAAATTTCCCTGTTCTTTCATCCACCGCTGGACTCCGCTGTCATTGCCAACGGACGCAAAGAGATTGCAAAAACATGCCACGCAACCATGAAAGACGCTTTACATCCCGTTCGAGCTGAGTAGAATTCCCCCTGATAGAAACCACACCACAAAATCAAAGAACGAACGGAGTTATGATGTCCTTCACAAAACAAGAAACAGAAAAAATTCAGGATTACCTGCGCAACAAATTCGGCAATGAAGGCATTGCGCTGCGCACCAGAAAAACAAACGATTCACTGGAAGTTCTGATTAACGGTGAGTTTATCGCCGTCATTTACAAAGACGAAGAAGATGGCGACATCTCTTACGATCTGAACATGGCGATCTTGTCAATGGATTTGGACGAGTAAAGTTTGCTATTTCGCTGTAAAATCAGTTATAATGGTAGATGGAATAATATTATTCGTTTGATCTGCGGATCAAAATTAATGTGTGTGACACTGTGGTAATTTCTTTATGAAGGGGCAACATCATGAACCAGGAAAACCATCCATTGAAGGATAAAATCAAGACAGGCCTATGCAAAACACTTTTGCTAACGGGCGGGGTCTTGTTATTTGGTTCATCAGGTCCAGCCCTCGCACAAGCTGTAACAGGCGGATCAGGTGATATCGTCACGGCCTGCGACCCACAGATCATGGAAGCGATGGAAGCCCGCGCGTGGATGGAAGCCCAGCGTGAAATCACACAAAATAAAAACCTGATTTACAAGCCCGACAGTGTTCTGGAATACACATGTTTTAACCAGATGCTGTATGACTTTGCCCGCAATTCAAACAATTTCTTCAGTGAAGAAGACTCACCGAGTGCACTGGATTCGGCCCTGTCCTCGACAGTCGGTTCACAAATGATTTCCTATATTTCGAAGAACTTCCCGCATAACTATCTGGGGAATCAGTCTTCAAAAGATTATGATGCCTATGATGAATTCAACACAAACGGATCATATCTTTGCGACCAGATGAATACCGTCTGGTCCGATTCATATCTGCGTGCGTTCGGCGTGAACAACAAGCGTGACGGCTTTTATGATTTTGCCTATTACCGCGATCGCACCATCCTTGATGAGAGCGACTTTCTTGGCGAAGATAACGATAGCGTCATCGCAGATTACGAATCCAGTATCGAAACCCTGTATGAAGACACATCATCTACAGCCTACGGCGTGACTATCGTTAGCGAAGATGGCGAAGAAGACGTGGACCTGCAAGAACATTATATCTTTGATGATGCCGCAGCCGAAGAAAACGGTTCAGACGGCGAAGGGTACTATCAGGATAAACTGCAAACACATATGGACAAAATCTTGCCACCGACAGACGGCATAGAATGTGCGCCGCCAATCAAAACCGGCGTCAAAGTGAAAGATGTCGGCGGCGAAGAACGTGATGAACTGGTCTGCCCGAACCCTGGTTGTGCGGTCGTATCAGAAAGCAGCTGTGAAAAGATCGGCGCAGAATAAAACATCACAATTACGAACAACCAAAAAGCCGCTTTCTTTAAGCGGCTTTTTTCTTGCGCATAATCAGGCAGAACAGCACAGAAACACGTTACCCCCTTCTCTTCCATCAACGACAGACAGAGCCTATGCAGGCAGCCCTCAAGAACAGAGCCGTATTTTATTTTTCTTTACGTAGGATTTTTTTCAACAAACCGCTGACACGTGTCTGGTCAGGATTTCTGACGATATATTCCATGACAATTTCGCGCATTTTTGTGCGATCAACCGGAATTTCATCTTCTGCAACCGGCGAAGGATTCTGCGCACGTGTCTGCTGCGGCACAGATGCAGACGATGGCAACCCCATCGCATCAAACATGCCATCCTCGGCCTGCTCTTCGATCATCTGTTTTGTACGCAGCAAAAGCATCGGATCAATCTCCTCACGCGTACGGCGAAAGATTTCCATTGCCCGCGCTCTCACTTCTTCACTACTCTGATTGTCCGTCATAAGGATTGCTCTATTATTTGGTTTGTTTTTCGACTTTGTTTTTCGACTGAAAAAGCCCGAATATTGCTTTACCCTTTTCAAGGCTACGCAAAAGGCTTATATCTACAGAATACAGGAAAAGAGCCTAACAGAACATTAATAATTTAAAATTGGCTTCCCTCTAAGACTAATTACGGTTAAAACAACGCATGCAAAAACTATATGCACATATCATGAGGCTCGGTACATTCGCCCTCAAATCAACCCTCAAAAAACGTATCAAAAAGGGCAAAGAAGACCCTGAACGCATCCATGAACGCATGGGGAAATACAAAAAAGAACGTCCTGAGGGGCCGATGGCGTGGGTTCATGCAGCAAGCGTTGGCGAAGCACAATCCGCCCTCATCCTGATCGACACGATTTTAGAGACCTATCAAGACGCCCACATTCTGGTCACAACCGGCACAGTGACCTCCGCATCGCTTATGGAACAACGCCTTCCGGCAAGAGCATTCCACCAGTATTACCCACTGGATCACCCCGGCTGGGTCAGTGATTTTCTAGATCACTGGAAACCGGACACGATCCTATGGCTGGAATCCGAGCTTTGGCCCAATATGCTGACCGAAATTCGTTCACGTGATATTCCGTGCGCATTGGTAAACGCCAAACTGTCCGAAAAATCGCTCAAGAACTGGAAAATTGCACCAAAACAAGCAAAGAAAATACTGTCGGCTTTTCAGCTCATCCTGACCCAGACACAAAATGACGCTGACCACTATGCCCAGCTTGGCGCAACACAAGCGCATGTCACAGGTAATTTAAAATATAGCGCCGCCCCGCTTCCATACGATGAAAAAGAGCGCACACGCATTGAAAACGCTGCTGAGAATAGACACATATGGCTGTATGCAAGCACACATGACGGCGAAGAAGACATCGCATGCCGTATTCACAAGCACTTATCCAAATCGATTGATGGCCTGCTGACCATTATCGTCCCGCGCCATCCCGAACGCAGAAAACAAATCGAACCACTCGGTGAAAAATACGGCGTCACAATGAAATTTCGCGGCGGCGCAAAGCAACTCCCCAGTGATGATACCGATGTATATGTTGCCGACACCATTGGTGAACTTGGCCTGTTTTACCGCCTGAGCCCGATTGCCTGTATCGGCCGATCACTCAGTAACGATGGCGGCGGCGGACACAACCCGATCGAGGCCGCACAACTGGATTGCGCGATTTTATACGGTCCCAAAATACAAAATTTGGCCGAAATATACGCCGAATTTGACGAAGCAAGTGCGGCCCTGTGCGTCAAGAACGAAACCGAATTACAAACCCGTGTCGAAAAATTACTCGCAGACACCGAAGGCTGCCACGTTCTACAAAACCGAGCCTTGTCTTTTGTACAAAATAAATCAAATGGTTTAAATAAGTTGATGGAACTCCTTTCGGACAACCTTGCGCCCCTGCGCAGCGAACGTGAAAGACAGGAGCAAGAAAACAAATTGTGGCAATCGGGCACATAAAACATGATGTTCAAAACACCTGCATTCTGGTATCCGCAAACAAAAGACACAAACCAAACGATGTGGCTTGAAAAATGCCTGTCGCCACTCTCTTACATCTATTGGGCCGGCCATATATTGCACCAACACCTGCACAAAAAGCCGCATGAAACGGACGCTTTTACGATCTGTATCGGCAATGTTGTCGCAGGCGGCAGCGGGAAAACGCCGACCGCCATCGCCTTACACGCCCTTATACACGAACTTGGCAAGGAACTGGATTGCTGCTTTCTCACGCGGGGATATGGCGGCAAAACGCTGGGCCCTATTTTTGTCTCCGACATTCAGGATCGCACACAAAGCGCCGACGAAGCGCTTTTGCTCGGCAAACATGCTGACACCATCATTTCCGCAGACCGTGTGCTGGGCGTTAAATATGCCGATGAAAAACTTTATGACGTCATTATCATGGATGACGGGCATCAAAACCCGACGGTCCGGAAAGACCTGTCTTTCGTTGTCATCAGTGAAGAAACGGGCTTTGGGAATGGACGGATGTTACCTGCCGGACCTCTGCGTGAACCGCTTGAAGAAGGCTTGCTGCGCGCAGATGCATTCATCGTTGTGCATAATGGCACTCAGCCGGACGATCAATCCGATGTCTATCGCCAATTGCCGCAGAACAAACCTGTTTTTACAGCACACCTAACCGCAACACATGCGGCAGAAAAAATCGAAAAAGACCGGCAATATATTGCGTTTTCAGGCATTGCGCATCCTTATAAATTTTATCGTACACTTGACGATAACGGCTTCGATGTGGTCGCAACGCATGACTTCCCCGATCACCATCGTTACAGCACAGATGAAATCGAAAAACTAATCAGTGAAGCCGAACAAAAAAGCGCTGCGCTCATCACCACAGAAAAAGACGCCGCAAAAATTGCAGACCATCTCTTGGAAACAGGTGACATCCATGTTTTGCCGGTCGAAATCACATGGGACAAGCCACAGGATGTACAGCAATTCCTGAAAGAAAAAATTCATAAAAGACATGAAAAAACTTAGATATCTTATTGAAGCAATTCTGCTTTATGCACTTTATTATACATTCAAAATTCTCCCGCTGGATATCGCATCGAACGCAGGCGGTGCGATCGCATCCTTTCTGGGGCCAAAGATGGGCGTTTCGAAAAAAGCTCTGCGCAATTTGCAAGACACCATGCCGGACCGCAGCGCCGCCGAACAACAGGCCATCATCAAGGAAATGTGGAATAATCTGGGGCGCGTCATTGCCGAATATCCACACCTCGCCGAAATAGGCCGCGAACGTGTAGAAATCATAAATGGCGATGTCCTGACACCTCTGACAAAAAAGGATCAGCCGGCTGTTATCTTCGGTGGTCATTTCGCCAACTGGGAAGCCACAGGAAGCGCCGCTCTGACACAGTACCATCTTGAAACCATCGCGGTTTACCGCGCACCGAATAATCCGTGGGTCAATAAGCTGTTGGAAAAAGCGCGCCGTAAATCCGGTTACACAGGCACAATTGCAAAATCACGCGCCGGATCGCGTCAAATCATGCAAAAAATGCAGGCAAACGAAAACATCGCCTTCCTGATTGACCAAAAATATAATGAGGGCGAAGAATATCCGTTCATGGGGCGGCCGGCCATGACCGCCGATATGTTCGCACGTCTGGCCCAAAAATATGACTGCCCGCTGGTTCCGATCCAGATGAAACGCCTTGATCAACAGGCACGCTTTACCCTGACCATACATGCCCCAGTCCCAACCAAAGATGAAAACGGCGAAAACCGCCCGATTGCGGACATTATTACAGACTGCCACGCCCTGCTGGAAGCCGCCATAAAGGACAATCCGGGTCAATGGCTATGGCTGCATCGTCGCTGGCACTGACACCCGCGGAAAGACACCTGCAACACAGCACAAAAACCCAGAAAAACGTTGCATTCGCGGCACGAATAACCTACATCATCATATAGAAGATGATCGATACATTAAAAGGAACACATTCGATGACAAGCGCTGAAAAATGGTCACCATCAAGCTGGAGAGACAAACCCGCAAAACAGCTCCCTGCCTATCCTGACGAAAATGCTGTCCGGGACGTCGAAAAAGAACTTCTGACCCAGCCACCGCTGGTTTTTGCCGGCGAAGCGCGCAATTTGAAATCAAGACTGGCTGATGTCGCTGCCGGAAAAGCGTTCTTGTTACAGGGCGGTGACTGCGCTGAGAGCTTTGCCGAATTCAGCGGTCCGAAAATCCGTGATACATTCCGCGTGCTTTTGCAAATGGCAATCGCGCTGACATATGCAGGGTCATTGCCTGTGGTCAAGGTCGGCCGCGTTGCCGGACAATTTGCAAAACCACGTTCAAGCGACACCGAAACCCAAGACGATGTGACACTGCCAAGCTATCGTGGCGATATCATTAACAGCCTTGAATTTAACGCTGATGCACGCATTCCTGATCCACAAAGAATGCTGAAAGCCTATCATCAGGCGACAGCAACGCTGAACCTGTTACGCGCCTTCTCGCACGGCGGCTATGCCGACCTGAACCGCGTTCACAAATGGAATCTGGACTTCATCAAGGACAGCCCACTTGGCGCACGGTACGAAGATTTATCATCACGCATCGACGAAGCCCTCGCCTTCATGGCGGCATGCGGCATCACGGGCGAGACCGTACCAGCCATCCGCGAAACAGAATTTTACACATCACACGAAGCCCTGCTTCTGCCTTACGAAGAAGGTTTAACGCGCGTTGACAGCACCACAGGTGACTATTACGGCACATCGGCCCACATGCTCTGGGTCGGGGCGCGTACGCACCAAATGGACGGCGCACAGATCGAATTTGTACGCGGTATTCACAACCCGATCGGATTGAAATGCGGACCGCATCTCGAGGCCGACGATCTCCTCCGTCTGGCTGATATCATCAACCCGAACAACGAAGCCGGACGCCTGACATTGATCGTCCGCATGGGCCACGATCAGGTCGAAGAAAAAATGCCCGCCCTTGTCCGCGCCATTCAAAAAGAAGGACGCAATGTTGTCTGGTCATCCGACCCGATGCACGGCAACATCGAAAAAGCAGCCAGCGGATTCAAGACACGCAAATTCGATAATATCCTGTCCGAGGTCAAAGGCTTTTTCAACGTACACCGCGCAGAAGGCACGCATCCGGGCGGCATCCATCTGGAACTGACCGGCCAGAACGTGACCGAATGCACCGGCGGCGCTGAAAAAATCGGCGATCTGGATCTTTCAGACCGCTATCACACACATTGCGATCCGCGCCTCAATGCAAATCAGGCGCTTGAACTGGCATTCCTGATTGCAGACGAACTCAAGGAAATACGCGGTGAGCGCCCTATGATGAACACGGATTATTTCGCCGCTGCGGAATAACCGTCCACCGCGAACACCCGTGAACAGGATTTGATGTCATGACTTCATCACTGAACATTGCGCTTGCACAGACGAATCCGACCGTCGGCGATATTCAGGGCAACATGACTCAGGTCGAAACGCTGACACGGCGCGCGGCTGGTAAAGCAGACCTTCTGGTCTTTCCCGAACTGGTCACATGCGGTTATCCGCCGGAAGATCTGGTGACAAAACCATCTTTCATTGCCGCCATAAGAAAGGCCGTCGATCACTTCGTGCAACGCACCGCCGATCTGGATATTCACGTCATATTGCCGACCGCGTGGGAAATCGATGGCGATCTGTTTAACGCTGCGCTTTTGATCCATCGCGGCAAGATTATATCCACGCATATCAAATGGAAGCTGCCGAATTACGGCGTTTTTGATGAAGTCCGCCTGTTCAAAAACAACCGCGAAGATGCGCCTTTTAAGATCAACGGCATTTGTTGCGGCCTCCTTGTTTGCGAAGATATGTGGTTTCCCGACAAAGCCGCCGCCCTGAAAGAACAAGGCGCTGAGATTTTCCTTGTTCCCAATGCCAGCCCTTATGAGTTTGACAAACACGGACAACGCCTCGGCCATGCACAAAAACGCATCTCAGAAACAGGATGTCCGGTTCTGTACGTTAATCAATGGGGCGGACAGGACGAATTGGTCTTTGACGGCCTGTCCTTCATCGCGGACCGCGACGGAAATCTCACGCACAAAGCCGCGCCATTTTCCGATGCGCTGATGATCACGGAATGGCAAAAAGACGATCACGGCAATCTGACCTGCCTGACACCGGATTCGGTTTATCAAAAAGATGACACAGAAACATTATACACGGCGCTGGTGACCGGATTACGCGACTATGTGAACAAAAACGGTTTTCCCGGCGTTTTGATCGGCATGTCAGGCGGCATAGACAGCGCCCTGTCCGCTATCATCGCTGTCGATGCACTTGGCGCGGAAAACGTCCAGTGCGTTATGATGCCGTCCCGATACACCTCCACCGAAAGTCTGGATGACGCAAAAGCGATGATCGACGCGATCGGCGCCCGGTATGATATTATTTCCATTACAGACACGGTTGATTCCATCGAGAGCGCCATAAAAGACACACTACCCCCGCAGCCGTCCCCGACAACCTTTGAAAATATCCAGTCACGCGCCCGTGGCCTGATTTTAATGGCCCTTTCGAACGCCAACGGCAAAATGGTGCTTTCAACAGGCAACAAATCCGAGATGGCCGTCGGCTACGCCACATTATATGGCGATATGTGCGGCGGCTTTAACGCCCTGAAAGATTTATACAAAACGCAGGTTTACACCCTGTCTGCGTGGCGCAACAGCCATAGACCGGCGGGATGTTTTGGTCCGCAAGGCATCGTCGTGCCGGAAAATATCATCACAAAAGCCCCAACCGCCGAGTTGAAAGACAACCAGACCGATCAGGACAGCCTGCCCCCCTATGACGAACTTGATGCGATTCTCCACGGCATGATTGAAAAAGATCAGGGACCGACAGAATTGATCGACGAAGGCTTTGCCGCAGAATCTGTAAATCAGGTATGGCGTTTGTTGCACCTTGCCGAATATAAGCGCCGCCAAGCCCCGCCTGGCGTCAAAATCACCCCCCGATCTTTCGGCCGTGATCGACGATATCCAATCACAAACGGCTACACAAAAAGCCATAAATAAGAAAAATTAAGGCTTTTTTAAAGTTTTGCCGCTATCTTTTAGTGGGGAACAATTATGACAATAACAACATTTTTTAACATCACGCCGCAAAACACAGGCGCGGCCTATTTCTCGGATCAGGTCAGTTGCACCTATCCGACACGCATTCAGCAAATCATCGGCAAAGACGAAACCAGCGCACAATTTCTGGTCACCGGCGACGATACGCAAGGATACCGCGTTCTAAAATCTCTGGAATCGGAAAGTCAGGACACTGTGGTCTCTGTAATCGAGCGGAACATCAGCAATCTTGAAGACGCATGCAGCGCCGCTGAACGCTACGTCCACGATGCCTTTCACAGCTGGTCATCAAAAGGGCGTAACGTCAAACTGGAACATGGCAACGCACCGGACATTCCCGGCTTTAACTGGCAACATCTGGAAGACACGCCTGCAACCATCGATGATGACTACGCCGAAACGTTCGAGGAATATATGCAAGACCGCAACGAACACGCACCGGCGCACACCCTCTCGTAAATTCCTGTTACATCAATAAATTCTTTCATTTAGGCGGCAAATTTGCTAGCAATACAGCTTGTCAATTTTCTAAGAAAAACAAGTTGCAAAAACAATGAGCGTAAAAGTTAGATTTGCTCCGTCACCGACGGGCCTCCTACATGTCGGAAATGCACGTACCGCACTGGTCACATGGCTGTTTGCACGCAGCCAGAACGGCCATTTTATGTTGCGTATTGATGATACCGATCAGGAGCGCAGTAAAGAAGAATATGAAATCGAGATCGAAAACGGCCTGAAATGGCTTGGCATGTCATGGGACAGCAAAGCCAGACAGCGTGACCGTATGGACCGCTACCAGGATGTTATCGCGCAACTGAAAGACGATGGCCGCCTGTATCCGTGTTACGAAACACCGGATGAACTGTCCCTCAAACGCAAAACACTGCTCTCACGCGGCAAGCCGCCGATCTATGACCGCGCAGGTCTGTCCCTGACTGATGAGCAAAAAGCAAAATACGAGCAAGAAGGCCGCAAGCCGCACTGGCGTTTCAAACTGAACCACGCCCCGATTGAATGGGACGACATGATCCGTGGCCCTGTGTCTTTCGACGGTGCGGATTTATCCGATCCTGTTTTGATCCGCGAAGATGGCAGCCCGCTTTATCACCTTTGCTCTGTCATTGACGATATTGACTATGAAATGACGCATGTTGTGCGCGGCGAAGATCACGTCTCGAACACCGCCGCACACATCCAGATGTTCGAAGCCATCGGATCACAAGCACCGCAATTCGCGCACCTGCCGCTTCTGTCGGACAAAGAAGGCGGCAAGCTTTCAAAACGTCTTGGCAGCCTGAGCGTGCATGATCTGCGCGAAGTTGAAAAACTGGAACCAATGGCGGTTGTCAGCCTGCTGTCCCGTCTTGGTACATCCGATCCGATCGAAGCCTTTGATGATGTGAAACAAATCATCGCAACATTTGACTTCGCCAAATTCTCACGCGGGACACCGAAATTCGATGCCGAAGAATTACTGCGCCTGAATGCGAGAATTCTGCATGATACGCCGTATGACCACGTGCAGGAACGCCTGTCTGATATGGGCATCGGCGATATGGACGAAGCGTTCTGGATGGCCGTACGCCCGAACATTACACGCCTATCCGACGTGGTTGAATGGTGGCAAGTCGCCAATGGACCGGTCACACCGATTATCGAAGATGCCGATTATGTGGCTGATGCAGCCGCTCTGCTGCCGGATGCACCGTGGGATGAACAGACATGGAAAATCTGGACTGACCATGTCAAAGAGAAAACCGGACGCAAAGGCAAGTCCCTCTTCATGCCGCTACGACAAGCTTTGACAGGCATGAACCACGGACCGGAGCTGAGTGTTCTGATGCCGCTGATCGGACCGGAGAAAGCCAAAAAACGTCTTGCGGCATAACCAAACGCGCAAGGCACGTTAAAACCAGCAAGAGCGTACCCAGATCATGGCCAATAAACGACGTATATATCTGTATGACACCACGCTGCGCGATGGCGCACAAACACACGGCGTTGATTTTTCTGTAACAGAAAAAAGAAAGATCGCCGAAGCCCTGGATGATCTGGGCATTGATTATATCGAAGGCGGATTTCCCGGCGCAAACCCGACAGATGACCGTTTTTTCAATGAATTGCCGTCACTGCAAACATCGCACATGACCGCCTTTGGCATGACACGCCGTGCCGACCGGTCCACATCAAACGACCCTGCCCTAAGCGCGGTTTTAAACAGCGATGCCAAACATTACTGCCTTGTCGGTAAAAGTTCCGCGTTCCACGTCAAAGTCGCACTGGGTATCAGCAATGATGACAATCTGGATTCGATCGGTGACAGCATTGCCGCCTGCGCAAAATCAGGCGAAGCCATGTTTGATGCCGAACATTTCTTTGACGGGTACAAAGAAAACAAGGATTATGCCCTCGCCTGTATCAAGGCGGCCTATGACAACGGCGCACGCTGGGTCGTGTTATGCGACACCAACGGCGGCACATTACCGCACGAAGTCGAAGAGATTGTCTCAGAAGCCGCAAAACACGTACCGCCGGACCATCTGGGCATTCACACCCATGACGACACAGGCAACGCGATTGCCAATTCACTGGCCGCCCTGAAAGCCGGATGCTGTATGGTACAAGGCACGCTCAACGGACTCGGCGAACGGTGCGGTAACGCCAATCTCATCAGCCTTATCCCGACCTTGATGTTGAAAATGGATTACGATATCGGACTGCAGCAGGACGATTTGAAAAAACTGCCCGCCGTCAGCCGCATGCTGGACGAAATCTTGAACCGCCCGTCCGACACAAGCGCGCCTTATGTCGGGGAACGTGCCTTCATTCACAAAGGTGGCCTGCACGCCTCTGCCATGCAAAAAGACAGCAGCAGTTACGAACATATCGCGCCGGAAGTTGTCGGCAATAAGCGCCTGATCGTTGTATCGGATCAGGCCGGCCGGTCGAACATTCTGGCCCGCTTCGCAGAAATCGGCATTGACGTTGACCCCAAAGACCCGTCCGTCCAAACATTGGTTGATCTGGTCAAAGATCAGGAATATATGGGCTATGCGTATGACAGTGCCGAAGCCTCTTTCGAGGTTCTGGCCCGCAAAGCACTTGGCACCATTCCACGCTATTTCAGCCTGAAACGGTTCAGCGTCACAGATGAACGACGCTACAACGCGGAAGGCAATCTGGTGACAGAATCAGAAGCCAGCATCAAGGTCAAAATCGGATCAGATGTTCTGCACACCGTATCGGAGGGCAACGGCCCCGTAAACGCACTGGACCGCGCATTACGCAAAGCCCTGATCGAACATTATCCGCTCATCGAAAACCTCTATCTGTCCGATTACCGCGTCCGTATTCTGATGCCGCAAGATGCAACAGCTGCCGTGACCCGCGTTCTGATTGAAAGCGGCACCAAAGAAGATATGGGGCGCAAATGGTCAACCGTCGGCGTTTCCGGCAACATCATTGATGCATCCTATAATGCGCTACGTGACAGCTATATTTACTATCTGATGAAACACGGCGTTCAAGGCGCGTAAGGCGATATCTGACCATGCCATCCGAACAAAAACGCGCACCGATCATTATTCTGGACCACCCGCAAATGGGCGAAAATATTGGTGCGGCCGCCCGCGCCATGCTGAATTGCGGCTTAACGGATTTACGTCTTGTTGCGCCGCGTGACGGCTGGCCGAACGAACGGGCCGACGCCATGTCTTCGGGCGCGCTTGGCAAAATGCCGCCCGTGCAGGTTTTTGATACTCTCGCAGGTGCTATTGCCGACTGCCACTATGTGTACGCCACAACAGCGCGCCTGCGCGATATGGTCAAGCCTGTCTTTACGCCAGACGGTGCGGCGCGTGACATCGCAGAACGGCAAACAACGGACCAGCAAACCGCCCTGCTGTTCGGTGCAGAGCGATCCGGCCTGTCCAATGACGATGTGGCCTTATCACACGCCATTATCAACATCCCGCTAAACCCCGCATTCAGCTCGCTTAATCTGGGGCAAGCGGTCCTCTTGGTGTGCTATGCCTATCAAAACATAATTGATGACACCGCTGACAGAACCCTGCCGACCGGTGACAGCGTGCCCGCATCACATGATGATTTATTGCATATGATGGACAGATTGGAAGCCCAGCTTGATCACAAAGGCTTTTTCCGCTCCCCTGACATGAAACCGTCTATCGTGCGGAACTTACGCAATACGTTATCGCGCGCAGAAATGACCAAACAGGAAATCCGCACATTTCACGGCGTTATATCGGTTCTTTCCGGAAACAAGGATGGCGCAGACGATGCCTAGCCTGCAGTCAATCTGAGGCGGGGTTTTTGCGCAAACAACGTCACTGTAATGGCATCATCATTTTTCAACCTGAACACATCGCGCAATTTATGGTGCGACATCAGCTCGATCACATCACGATATGCTGATCCGCTACGCCGCACAGCCCACGCGTTGAATATGACGGATGTGTTCTGGTGCTCTACCGTGCACGGCCATATCTGCGCATCACCCCTGTCCGGATTACGTTCATTTGGGATTAGAAAGTTATTTTCAATCAAATGCCCCGGAATAATGCCGGATGGCACAAAAATGCGGTTGTCGAGCCGTTGAATACCGGCGCCCTGCCCCAACAGATCAAGATTCGCCGGATATGCTGTAATGCGCGCATTTAACGATCCGCGATACATGGTATCAGGCCAGTCCTTCGGCAATCCCGTACAGTCTTCGCGGGACGGAAACCCAAGATCGCGATACATACCGATGCCGTCTGCGACAACACATTCAAATGCGATGGCTAAAAACGACCGTCTTTTCTTTGTCTGCATAACCCTGATTGCTCCTACATGCGCGCCGTGCGTACACTGTGCTTCATTTCACGATGCTGCGCTTTGTTTCGTTACGCCGCGCTTTGCGATTTTGCCTTTGTCCCTGTGATCGGGATATTACGTAAAACGCAGGGTATGGTCAATAAAAAAGCCTGCAACATGGCAGGCTTTTCCAAAATCTTATCTGTCGTATCACGTTTTAACGTGAGTAGAATTCGACGATCAGGTTTGGTTCGATCTGGACCGGATATGGTACTTCTTCCAGCGCAGGAACGCGAAGATATGTTGCTTTCATCTTCTTCTCGTCAACATCGACATATTCAGGTGCGTCACGCTCTGGTGATTCAATTGCTTCCAGAACCATTGGGATCTGACGTGCATCTTCACACACTTCAATCACATCACCCGGCTTTACCATGTATGACGGGATGTTCACGACCTTGCCGTTTACAGTCACGTGTTTGTGGTTCACGAACTGACGTGCGGCAAAGACTGTCGGAACGAACTTGGCACGGTAAACAACGGCATCAAGACGTGATTCCAGCAGACCAATCAGGTTCTGGCCTGTATCACCGCGCAAACGGTTGGCTTCCTGATAATAACGACGGAAGCGTTTTTCACCCATATTGGCGTAGTAGCCTTTCAGCTTCTGTTTTGCCTGAAGCTGGATACCATAGTCAGACAACTTGCCGCGACGGCCTGCGCCGTGCTGACCCGGAGGTGTTTGACGTGTGTTGAACGGAGATTTCGCGCGTCCCCAGAGGTTCACTCCGAGACGGCGGTCAATTTTATGTTTCGCGCTTGGGCGTTTCTTTTCACTCATAATAAATGCCTTTCATAGCAATCTTTGTTTTTCTTGTCCCGACAGGCCACCACGGCTTGATTAAAAATCAACGGGGTGATCAGATCACCCTCTTTCTCGGGAATAGGCGGAATATACGGATTTTCAGGATAATGTCAAACAAATTCATAGGCAAAATCCGCTATTTCCCTGCGATCTGCTTGGAAAAGCGGTTCATCACCGCTGTTGCCGTCAAATCACCGGTCACGTTCACCGTTGTCCGGCACATATCCAGAATACGGTCAACGCCCAGCACAAGCGCAATCCCCTCGGCGGGCACACCGATCCCGACCAATATCGTCGCCAGCACCACAATCCCGACACCGGGCGTTCCCGGCGTACCGATGGATGCCCCGACCGTTGTCGCAACCAGCACAATGATTTCCCACTGCGTCAAATCAATGCCGAAAACCTGACATAAAAACAGCGCGGCAATAGCCTGATACATGGCCGTACCATCCATGTTAATTGTTGTGCCCAGCGGAATGACAAACCGGCTGACATCTTCGCGATAACCAAGCTTTTCTTCCGCCGTCTGGATCGAGAACGGCATCGTCGCCGCAGAGCTGGATGTTGAAAAAGCCAGAAGCTGTACTTCGCGTAATTTGCCAAAGAAACGCAGCGGATTTTCACGCGCCAGCACCGATACAATTATGCCGTACACACAAACCATTGCCACAAGCCCCAACAACAACGTGCCGATATAGGCACCGACACCGACAAAGGAATCCGGGCCAAGCCGGATCGTGATATTACACAACAACCCGAAAACCGCATATGGCGCAAAGGCCATCGCCCATCCGATAATTTTCATCGTCATAACCTGCCCCGACACACACAAATCTTTGAACGGCTTTGCCGTCTTGGTCGGAATGGTCAACAGCGCCACACCGAACAAAAGCGACGCAATCACAATTTGCAGCATATTTTTATCAAGGCTGGCCTGTGCCAGATTATCGGGCATGACATTGGCAATGCGTTTTGGCACGGTCAGATCATCAAATGTCTGCTGCGCCGCAACGGCGGCATGCTCCGCCCCTGACGACATCGTCGCCTCGACCAGCGCCTGATCGATATAAAGCCCCGGCTTCAAAAGCTGCACCAGCGTTACACCGATCATGATCGAAATGGTCGTCGTGCACACAAAATACAGTACAATTTTGATGCCCATCCGTTTCAGGAAATCCAGGCTCGCAGCCTCTGCAATCCCCAGAATAATCGAACACACCACAAGCGGCACAATGACCATCTGGATCAAGCCTAAAAACACAACGCCGGGCAAGGCAAGCCACTCCCCCAACACCAGCGCGTGTGATTCCGACAACACCGCCAGCCCATGCGGAGAAAGGGCCACACCGCCAAGCGCGCCAAGCACCAGACCAACCAATATCTTGGCCCATAAATGCGCCCCGAGAATCCCCTTCGTCACACCAATGATACTTCTTGCGCGCGCCGATCTGATAATCATCCTGTCCCCTTTAATCGTCTTCTAACCCGTCATTAAGCCGCCTATTAAGCCACCATGCGGATCATACGGTTTTGCTGTTTATATCGTGGCTTATACTATCATCATCACACATAAAAACCGCAAGCGAAAAAACAAACAGCCAATCTCAGTTTATTTACGGATTTCTATCCTCCGCACTTCATCTCTCAACCATTTGACAAAATCAGTTAAACCCAAACACCCTAACACATAAATCACTCCCCTTCGCAATTTTGCTTTCTGCACCGACATGAAAGCTCTCATACTTCGTCTGCGCACCTCTATTTGCGATAGTAAAGTGATCGTATCGATAACCGATGCAGACAAAATTTCATCATCTTGAATCAACTGCTACGCTTCAGATTTTAACCACACAGACCTAGTAAACCTGTCCATTGACACAATATTATAACCACTGGCCTTGGCCAAATTACTCAATGTACTAACAGTGAAATGGCTCGCATGTGCATTTTGGAAATAAAGACGTAAATCATAAAAATATCCGCCATCACCCACATGATTCAATGATGGCACCTCAACATATAATGCACCATGTTCTTTCAATTTTTGCCGAACTGATTCCAAAAATATTTTCGGATAAGGGATATGCTCTAATACGTGGCTAACAATGATACAATCAAACTTTTTACCCTCTGGAAGACTTTCAACACCCCCTTCGATTACAGGAATCCCGTGTTTTTGCGCAAAAGACAAATAACGAGTATCAAAATCAAGTCCAAGCACCTCACAACCAGCATCTTTAAAAACAGATAAAATGCCTCCAGCTCCACAACCTATCTCAAGCACACTGTCAGATGATATATGCGGCTGAACGAGGTCAAACACAACCGATCCCCTATTTTTTCTTTGACTATGGAACAGGTCTTTAGGCGATTTTGCTCCATATATATCTCTATAGTAATTCTTATAAAAGTCCTCTAGCACTTCATTGTTATAATATAACCGTTGCTGAACATGGCCGCATACATTACACTGACCTGCCCCACATGATGGTACCAGTTCGAGAGTTAGTCACTGGTTTGGTTTCAATGCGTTAGCCACCATGTGTGGTGACTCAAGCGTAGCGTAAGGCATCACACATGGTTTTGGCAAGATCGTTTGTGGTGCAGGTGG